>NZ_JACZCR010000056.1 GCF_014904735.1 Microbulbifer hainanensis
GCGCCAGGCCCTAACTGTGGGACGCGTATTCTACACATCCGGTCTGCTTTAGCAAGCGCTTTCTGGCAGACTTTTTTGAGGTTTTCGCAGCCGCTTAACAGCGCTTTTGAAACCCTCGATCACCGTCTCCGGCGACCCTTGAAGTGGCGCGCATTATAGCGACCTCTCCGACCTTGGCAAGCTCTTTCTTGGAGAAATTTTCTTAAGAAAATCAATCACTTGGAGCTGCCTCCTCACTGCTTCTCAAGCAGCGAGGGCGCGAACTATACGGGCTTGCACATCACCGCGCAAGCACTTTTTCCCTTCTTGGGAGGATTTTTTTCCTGCATAAGAATAGCCACCCTATTGGGTGACTTTGCCAGGAGCCTTTATGCAAAAGCGATGGGTATTTACCTTGCAGTCCACAGCACGGCTGCGTGTTCGATCAGGCCCTTCCCATCTCGCGCCCAGGTAACATGTTCGCAGCTCGCCAAGCATGTTTTACATGCTCTGGAGCAAACACGTTTAACCCAGCTCTCGAATTATTCTGCAGCAATTCAGAGTTGGATTTTATAAATAAAAAAGGACGCTCTTCGGAAAGCCCTTAATTTGGGAGCTAGCATGCAGTGGCTGCGGGTATTTGAATCGCCGTCCGTGGCGCGGCTTCAGCGCGTTCGGTCTGGCCCCGGCCTCGCCATCGCTGTGCGACGCCTTCGGCGCCTGACCTTCGCACCTGCGGTGCATGGGTTTTCACATGGCAGCGCGTTGCGCTGCATGGTAGTAACAGCAATTCATCGTATCCAAAATAAAAAGGGCCACCCGATTGGACAACCTTTCTTTAACTTAGAGGGCTGTATGCAGTGGCAGTGGGCATTCGAGTTGCCATCCATGGCGCGGCTGCGGTGCGTTCGGTCTGGCCCCTGCCCGGCAGGCCCGAGAGACGATGACCTACATTGGGTGTCGAACTGCGCTCGCCATCGCACGCGACGCCTTCGGCGCCCTAACCTTCGCACCTGCGGTGCATGGGTTTTCACATGGCAGCGCGTTGCGCTGCATGGTAGTAACAGCAATTCACCGTATCCAAAATAAAAAAAGGCCCACCCGATTGGGTGGCCCTTTCTTTTATTTGAACCGGGCTGGCGCTCCAGCCTTTATGCAGTGGTTGCAGACGTCTGAGTCGCCATCCGTGGCGCGACTGCTGCGCGTTCGATCTGGCCCCGGCCTCGCCATCCTTGGCGAGGCGTTCGTCACTCGCAAAGCAGTGCTTTGCGTTGCCTGCGGCAACCGTTCCTCACCCTACTCTCACCGATGTTCGGCAGCAGGTCCGGGTTAAATTTCGTAAATAAAAAAAGGGCCACCCGATTGGGTGGCCCTTTCTTTTATTTAGAAGCCTGACGATGACCTACTCTCACATGGCGAATCACCACACTACCATCGGCGATGTTGCGTTTCACTTCTGAGTTCGGCAAGGGATC
>NZ_JACZCR010000057.1 GCF_014904735.1 Microbulbifer hainanensis
AGCTTGCACACTACCGCGCAAGCACTTTTTCCCTTCTTGGGAGGATTTTCTCCAGCCGGTAGGAAGAGCCGCTGTGCGACCCCACGTTACTGCGGTCCCTCATCTGTAACTTTAGTATCACGAGACGTGAAACACCAAGTTTCCGCGATCAGGAATCGCCCTCTTCTTTTTCTTTGCTGTCGCCCTGCTCAGGTTGCCCACCTGCAGCTTCCTCACGTGACTCCGAGGCGGCATCTGTCCGGCGGCTGCGCAGCCGCTCCAACACCCACATGACTGGGCCGGAAAAGGTATAGACGATCGCAATCGTCAACAGAACTCGAGGCGGGTCTATGGTCACCAGGAAGAAAATCAGGATGACGGCCAGCATCATTACAAAGGGCACCCGCCCCTTGAAGTCGAGCTTCTTGAAGCTGGAGTAGCGGAAGTTGGACACCATCAACAGGCCGGCAACCAGGGTCACCAGCGCAGCGATGACCGACAGGCCGGTTCCCACCTCAACGTCGTGCCCCGCCCAGACCATGCTGGCGACGATGGCCGCCGCTGTCGGACTGGCGAGCCCGATGAAGACGCCTTTATCTACCGTATCTACCTGGGTATTGAAACGGGCGAGCCGCAGCGCAGCACAGGCGGCATAGAGAAATGCCGCCGCCCAGCCAAACTTGCCGAGATGCCCCAGCGCCCAGCTGAACGAAACCAGCGCCGGCGCGAGGCCAAAGGAAACCATGTCGGACAGGGAGTCGTACTGGACACCAAAGGCGCTCTGCGTATCTGTCAGCCGGGCGACCCGGCCGTCCAGCCCGTCGAGGATCATGGCGACAAATATCGCGATGGCCGCCGCTTCAAAATTGCCGTTCATGCCAGCAACAATGGCGTAAAAACCACTGAACAGGGCGCCGGTAGTAATCAGGTTGGGCAGCAGGTAAACGCCGCGGGCCCGGACCTTCTTGCCACTGGCGGAAACCTCTTCCTCTACATGCTCGTCGACCGGCAGCCGGATCTCTTCCGCATTGCTGTCCGCAGGGGCGGCCTGGCCTTCGCGCTTATTGGCTTCCCGATTATCGCTCATAGCTTCTCCATAAATGCGTTTTGCCGCGGGCGAGTGTACAGCGATTAACAATAGTGCGCACGAAGCGTCGCTGCCACTTGGCCGCCGGGCACCATTTCCCGCACACAAAAAAAGCGGCGGGGTTACCCCCGCCGCTTTTTTCACCGACTTACAAGATCAGCTGTTGCCTTCGGTCTTGTCGATAATCTTGTTGGCCTTGATCCAGGGCATCATATCCCGGAGCTTGGCGCCCACCTGCTCGATCTCATGTTCGCTGCCAATACGGCGTTCCGCTTTCAGGCGCGGCTGCCCGGCCAGGGACTCGAGCATGAAGTCCTTGGCGAACTTACCGGTCTGGATGTCTTTCAGGACACGCTTCATTTCCGCCTTGGTTTCTTCCGTGACAATGCGCGGGCCGGTCACGTAATCGCCGTACTCCGCAGTATTGGAGATGGAGTAGCGCATATCGGCAATGCCGCCCTGGTACATCAGGTCGACAATCAACTTCAGTTCGTGGAGGCACTCGAAGTAGGCCATTTCCGGCGCGTAACCCGCTTCGGTCAGGGTTTCAAAACCGGCCTGAACCAGTGCGGAGACACCGCCGCAGAGCACCGCCTGCTCACCGAACAGGTCGGTCTCGGTTTCTTCGCGGAAGTTGGTCTCGATAATCCCGGAGCGGCCGCCACCGTTGGCAGAGGCGTAGGACAGTGCGAGTTCCTTGGCCTTGCCGGAAGCGCTCTGGTAGACCGCAATCAGGGTCGGCACGCCGCCACCTTCCAGGTAGGTTGAGCGCACGGTATGGCCGGGGCCTTTCGGCGCGATCATGATTACGTCGACATCCTTCGGCGGCTCGATCAACTCAAAGTGCACGTTGAAGCCATGAGCGAAGGCCAGGGCGGCACCCGACCGCAGATTCGGCGCCACCTGTTCGCGGTAAACGGCCGCCTGGTACTCGTCCGGGGTCAGGATCATAACGACGTCGGCGTCTTTTACTGCATCGGCGACTTCCGCCACTCGCAGACCGGCCTTTTCCGCCTTGGCCCAGGAGCTGGAGCCTTTGCGCAGACCCACCACGACATTCTTCACACCGGAATCTTTCAGGTTGTTGGCGTGGGCGTGACCCTGTGAGCCGTAGCCGATGATGGCCACGGTTTTCTGCTGAATCAAAGAGAGGTCGCAATCTTTATCGTAGTAAACTTGCATCATTCGCTTCCTATTTACACTCAATCAAATACTTAAGACTTTTTCACCACGGGCTATGCCCGACACTCCGGAACGCACGACTTCCATAATGGTGTGTTCGCCCAAGGCCTGTAAAAAAGCGTCCAGTTTTTCGCCAGTACCCGCTACCTGCACCGTATACATATTGCTGGTGACATCCACGATCTGGCCGCGAAAAATATCCACACTGCGCTTGACCTCATCGCGCTGCGCACCGGTAGCGCGCACCTTCACGAGCAGCAACTCGCGCTCGATATGCGCACCTTCCGTAAGGTCCACCAGCTTCACGACATCGATCAGCTTGTTCAGGTTCTTGGTGACCTGCTCGATCTTGTGATCGTTGCCGATGGTGACCAGGGTCAGGCGCGAAAGGGTGGCGTCCTCGGTAGGGGCCACCGTCAAGCTTTCGATGT
Source organism: Microbulbifer hainanensis (assembly GCF_014904735.1). Classification (GTDB taxonomy): domain Bacteria; phylum Pseudomonadota; class Gammaproteobacteria; order Pseudomonadales; family Cellvibrionaceae; genus Microbulbifer; species Microbulbifer hainanensis. The sequence goes on from NZ_JACZCR010000057.1 coordinate 2,680, forward strand.
TGTAGCCGCGCTGGGAGAACAGTCCTACCACGCGGGACAGAGCACCGGGTTCGTTTTCCATCAGAACTGAAATTATTCTGCGCATCGTCTTACTTCCCTAGGTCCGCTCCGTCTTGCTCAGCCACATATCCCGCATGGAGCCGTTGGGCATCACCTGCATGGGATAAACGTGCTCAGACGGATCCACGTAGACGTCGATAAAAACAGTGCGATCCTTGATCGCAAACGCCTCGTGCAGCTTGTCGTGCAGCTCCTCGCGTCGCTCGATCTTCATCCCCAGATGGCCGTAGGCTTCAGCCAGCTTGACGAAGTCCGGCAGCGACTCCTCGTAGACACTGTTCGACAGGCGCCCTTCGTACTGCATTTCCTGCCACTGCTTCACCATGCCCAGGGCCTGGTTGTTCAGGCACAGGATTTTTACCGGCAGGTGATACTGCGTGGCCGTCGACAGTTCCTGGATACACATCTGGATACTGCCCTCGCCGGTTACGCACACCACTTCACTATCCGGGTGCGCGATCTTCACCCCCAGCGCCGCCGGCAGGCCGAAGCCCATGGTCCCGAGGCCACCGGAATTGATCCAGCGGCGCGGCTTGTCGAACAGGTAGTACTGTGCGGCGAACATCTGGTGCTGCCCCACGTCGGAAGTGACGAAGGCGTTCCCCTCGGTGATGTCGTAGACCGCCTTGATCACTTCCTGCGGCATGATCATTTCGCCATCGGTGCGATAGCGCGGTGCCGCGTAGATACCGTGGCGCTCGCGCCAGTCGTCGATTTGCCGCCACCAGTCGACAATGGCCGACTGATCCGGCTCGTCGTCCGACGATTTCAGCATCTCCAACATCTCGCCCAATACCGACTGCACCGTGCCGACGATCGGCACATCGGCGACGATGGTCTTGGAAATGGAGGCAGGATCCACATCGATATGAATGATCTTGGCACCGGGGCAGAACTTGCCCGGCGTATTGGTAACACGGTCGTCGAAGCGGGCACCCACCGCGAGAATGACATCGGCGTGATGCATGGCCGTGTTGGCCTCAAACGTCCCGTGCATACCGAGCATGCCCAGGAAGCGCTTGTCGCTCCCGGGGTAGGCACCGAGCCCCATCAGGGTATTGGTCACCGGGTAATTCAACCGCTGTGCCAGCGCGGTCAGCAGCTCGGCACCATTGCCCTGCACGACACCGCCGCCGGCATAGATCACCGGCCGCCGGGCAGACAGCAACAGGGCGACAGCCTTGCGGATCTGGCCACTGTGGCCCTTGCCCGCGGGGGTATAGGAGCGCATGCGCAGCTTTTCCGGATACTCGTACGGGAAGCGGTCCGCCGGGTTGGTGACATCTTTGGGTACATCGATCACCACCGGGCCGGGCCGTCCGGTGCTGGCAATATAGAAAGCTTTCTTGACGACCTCGGGAATATCCTCGGCGCGCTTCACGAGAAAACTGTGTTTCACGATCGGCCGTGAACAGCCGACCATATCTGTTTCCTGGAAGGCGTCCTCGCCGATCTTGTCGGAAGTCACCTGGCCGGAAATCACCACCATAGGAATCGAATCCATATAGGCAGTGGCAATGCCGGTAATCGCATTGGTCGCCCCGGGGCCAGAGGTCACCAGCACCACACCGGTCTTGCCGGTGGAGCGGGTATAGCCATCCGCCGCATGGGTCGCGCCCTGTTCGTGGCGCACCAGCACATGCTTGATTTCCTTCTGGCGAAAGATCGCGTCATAGATATGCAGCGCCGATCCGCCGGGGTAACCGAAGATCAGGTCGACCCCTTCATCCTGCAGCGCGCGAACCAACATATCGCCGCCGGAGAGTAATTCCACTGAAGCCCCCTCATTTTTCCTGTTTGGTAGGATATTCATCACGCAAAAAGGCAAAAACCGCCAGTTGACGAGAAGCCAGATGGCGATTGTAAAGGAAATTGATGACAAATATCAGCCTGTAGCGCATATTCATGTCGATTTTTAGGATAACTTCATCGACAGGGGTTAAACGCGCCAATCCCGCACCGGGCAATCGGGTGTCCTGAACGGGGTTTGCAGGCCTCCAGGTGGGGAGAGCCGTCTCGGCAGGGTGGGGCAAGCGTTTGGCTCGCCGGGGGATAGAAACGGGGCCGCGGGGTGTGCGGATACATCTACTCGCCGAGTGATGGCCTGATTCTCCAAACTGAGCCCCGCCTGTCAATAGAGAGGCAGAGGCGATTGGCGAAAGTGTTAAAGCGGTTGTAGGCAAGCAGTCGCAGACCGGTACAATGGCAGTAACTATTACAACATCTAAAGCAGATTGAGGGTCCCCAATGCGCATCGCTGTCGCGATTCTGATCTCGAGCCTGGCGATTTCCGCCCAGGCCGACGGCATCTACAAGTGGGTGGACGACCAGGGGGTGGTGCACTTTGGTTCACAGCCACCGGAAAAAGGCGAGGTGGAAGTGGTCAAAAAACCCAAATCAGCCCGCTTCAAGCAGTGGCAGTCCGAGCAGCAGGCATTACAGGCAGAGAAGGATAGCGATGCTGAAGCCCTCGAGCAGAACACGACAGCCGCAGCGCCTGCCGCCAACCCGGAACAGAAAAAAGCAGACACTGGGATGAGTAAAGCCGAGCAGGCCGTGCGGGCACAGCGCTGCCGTATGGCGCAGTCCAACCTGCAGGAACTCAATACCCATGCCCGCGTGCGCGAGATTGGCAGCGACGGCAAGATGCGGGTACTGCCGGAAGAGGAGCGCCAGGCGCGCATCCAGCGCGCGCAGCAGGCCATCCAGATCAACTGCTAGCCGCAAAACGGTTGCCGGGCGCCAGTACCGGCAACCGCCCCTCCCCCAACTCTCACGATTTGAAACACGGCCATCTGCATCACACCGTCTGAGGCGACGGGCCCTCCCCTGCATCATCGTGCGCCTTTTCGTTCTGATAATCGCGCCCCAGGTAGAGATACATCGCCGGCACCACAAACAGGGTAAACAGGGTGCCGATGGTCATCCCGGTCGCCACCACCAGCCCCATCGCAAAGCGGGCGCCGCCGCCGGGGCCGGCCGCCAGCAGCAGCGGCACCATCGCCAGCACCAGCGACGCCGTCGTCATCAATACCGGGCGCAGGCGAATGGCGGCTGCCGCTTCGATTGCCGCGCGCTTGTCGCGGCCGCTTTCCTGCAATTTATTGGCAAACTCCACGATCAGGATGCCGTGCTTGGAAATAACCCCAATCAGTGTCACCAACCCCACCTGAGTGTAAATATTGAGCGTCGTCAGGCCGAGGCTGACAAACAGCATTGCGCCGCAGACACTCATCGGCACCGTCACCAGCATGATCAGCGGATCCCGCCAGGACTCAAACTGGGCCGCCAGCACCAGGTAGATCACGATCAGCGCAAAGAAGAAAGTGACCACCAGTTGCGAGCCCTCGGTCTTGTACTGGCGCGACTGCCCGGCATAGTCGATGGAATAACCCCGCGGCAGAATGTCGCGGGCCGCCTGCTCCAGCACACCGAGAGCCTCACCCAGAGTGATACCCGGGCGCGGTACCCCGGAAATGGTGACCGCATTGAGCTGCTGAAAGCGTTTCAGCTGTTGCGGCTCCACCGTCTCCCTTAGGGTTACCAGTGTCGACATCGGGACCAGATCGCCGTTGCGCGCGCGTATGTAGTACTGCTCCAGCTGCTCGCCAGTCAGACGCTCGCGACGCACCACCTGCGGGATCACCTTGTAACTGCGGTTGTCGAGGGAGAATCGGTTAACGTAGGCCCCGGACATCATGCCGCCGAGTTCGCGGCTGATATCCGCCATGTCGACGCCGATAGAGGCGGCCTTGTCGCGGTTGACCATGACTTCCAGCTTGGGCTTGTCGATCTTCAGGTCCGAGTCGACGAAAATGAATTTGCGGCTGGCCAAAGCCCTTTCCATGATTTCATTGGAGTAGCTGGCGAGGTTTTCCATCGGCTCGGTAGCGCCGATCACAAATTCCACCGGCAGGCGCCCGCCGGCCGTGGGCAGGCTGGGGGGCACCACCACCGCCACCTTGAGCCCGGCAATCTGCACCACTTCCCCGCTGATGATGTTCTGCATCTGCGTGGTGTCTTTATCGCGCTTGTTCCAGGAGTCGAGTACAAAGCCGGCGATGGCACTGTTGGAGGCATTGCCGGCGCCGCCGACGCCGTTGAGCAGGAACAGGTTTTCCACCTCCGGGTGACGCTCGGCTATGACGTTCAGTTCCCGCGTAAAGTGCTCCAGGTAATCGATAGTGGCATAGGAGTCTGCAGAGGCAATGGTCAGTACGAGGCCGCGGTCCTCTTTCGGCTCGAGTTCACTCGGCGACGCGATAAACAGGAAGTAACAGCTCACCAACACGATCAGCCCGAACACGAGAATCACAAAACGGTATTCGAGTGCCCCGTGCAGCCTCCGCTGGTAGCCGTGCTGCAACCGATCAAACTGGTGTTCGAGCCATCGCTCCAGGCGATTACCGCCGCCCTTGTGTGGCCGCAGAATCTTCGAGCACATCATCGGCGACAGCGTCAGCGCCACCACACCGGACAACAGCACTGCACCGGCGAGCGAAAAGGCGAACTCCACGAACAGAGTTCCGGTCAGCCCGCCGAGAAACCCGATGGGCAGGTACACCGCGATCAGCGTCGTGGTCATCGCTACAACCGGCCACGCCAACTCACGCGCCCCGCGGATCGCCGCATCCCTGGGCGCCATGCCCTCCTCGATATGCCGGTGCACGTTTTCCAGCACAATGATCGCGTCGTCGACGACGATACCGATGGCCAACACCATTGCCAGCAGCGTCAGCAGATTGATGGTGAATCCCATCAGCAACATCAGGAACAGCGCCCCGACCAGCGACAGCGGCACCGCGATCGCAGGGATGACAACACTGCGCAGCGAGCCGAGAAACAGGTAGATCACCAGGATGACAATCAGTATCGCCTCGATGATGGTCTTGACGACTTCATTGATGGAGTCCTGGATATACTCGGTGCTGTCGTAGGGGATTTCACCCTTCATGCCCTGGGGCAGCTGTGGAAAGATTTCCTTCTCCAGCTTGTCCCGCACCACGCGAATCACATCCAGGGCATTCGCATCCGGTGCGACCTCCACCGCGATAAAAGTAGCGGAGCGGCCATTGAAAGTGACCGACGTATCGTAGGACTCGGAACCCAGCTCTACGTCGGCCACGTCGCCGAGACGCACGATACGATCGCCATCGGCGCGCACGACCAACTGACGGAAGGCCTCTGCCGTGCCGATATCCGTATCTGCGGAGATTTCCAAGGTGACCATGGTGCCCTTGGTACTGCCCACCGCCGACAGCACATTGTTCGCCCTCAGCGCGGCACTGACATCTGCCGGCGTCACCTCCTGGGCGGCCATGTCCTGCGAGCGCAGCCAGATGCGCATGGCAAAAGTGCGGTTGCCGAGTAGACGCGCGCGCTGCACGCCGGCGATCGTCGTTAGCTTCGGCTGTACCACGCGGGTGAGATAATCGGTGATCTGGTTGTTATCGAGGATGTCCGACGAGAACGACAGATACATGGCCGCCACCGTCTGCCCCACCGCCATCTCCACGGTGGAATCCTCGGATTCGTCCGGTAGTTCACTGCGCAGCTTGTTAACTTTGGCCACAACCTGGGTGAGCACATCGTTGGCCACGTAGTCCAGGCGCACATAGGCCTGGATGGTCGACACGCCCTGCACGCTGGTGGAAACCATGTAATCAATGCCGTCGGCCGTGGCAATTTCCTGCTCCAGCGGCGTGGTAATAAAGCCCTGTACCAGATCCGCGTCGGCCCCGACATACACGGTGCTGACGGTAATCACCGCATTTTCCAGTTTCGGGTACTGGCGCACATTCAACTGGGTGGCGGCGCGCAACCCGAGCAGCAGAATGAACAGGCTCACCACTGAGGCCAGTACCGGCTTGCGAATGAATATTTCGGTAAAATTCACGCGCGGCTCCCGCTGGACTCAACTGTTTTCCGGCTGCGGATTTTTCTCCGCCGGCGGCTCGTTGGCATTGTTGATGATGACCGCACCATCGTTGCGCAGTTTGAGCAGGCCACTGGTGGCCACCTGTTCGCCCTCTTTCACGCCGCGCAGGATTTCCACCAGGTCGCCGCGCTCTTCACCGAGTTTCACCACGCGTTTCTGCGCAACCAGGCCATCGCCCTGCTTGTTTTTGACCAGAACGAATACCGCATTGCCATAGGGGGCAAACTGAATGGACGTGCGCGGCACCACAAGTACGCGCCGCTCACCGGCGAGATCGACTGTGACGTCCGCGTACATGCCCGGGCGCAGCTTCTGATCGGGATTCTGCAGGGTTGCCTGTACGAGAAAGTTGCGGCTGGCTGGATCAACTTGTGGATCAATTGCGGTAATCCGCCCAGGGAATGCCTGCTGGGGAAAGGCGCCGGTATGGATAGAGACTGGCAACTCCAGCTTGACCCGCGCAAAGTGGCGCTCGGGCACGGCGAAATCCGCGAAAATCGGATTCAGCTGTACCAGGGATACCACAGGGTCACCGGGACTAACATTTTCGCCCAGATCGACCTTGCGCACCCCCAGGCGGCCGGAGAAAGGCGCGACGATATTCCGCTTGGCGATGGTTGCCCGCTGCACTTCCAGACTCGCCAGCACCTGCTCGAGCTGGCTCTGGGTAGCATCCAGATCCGCATCCGTAGTGACACCTCTCGCGTGCAATTCCTTGGTGCGCTGGTTGTTGCGTCGCGCCAGCAGTAACTCCGCCTGCAACACCTTGAGCTGCGCCCTTTCCGGTTTCGCCTCCAGTTCCACCAGCAGCACACCTTTTTTTACCCGGTCGCCGGACTCGAAGTGAATGGCGCTGACGACACCTTCTGCCTGGGTAGTGACGTCCACGCCGTTGACTGCACGCAGGGAACCCACCGCCGACAATTGCTGGCGCCAGGTCTGGAATTCCGCCGGCGCCGCCGTTACCGTCGCCGGCGGCAGCGGCATATTGTCAAACGCCTTGTTCATCATGTATTTGCCGAATATCTTGAAGGCAAACACACCGCCGAACAGCAGCAGGCAGCCGAGCAACATCCACAGCATCGGCTTGTTGATGACACGTTTCACACCAGCCACAAAAAATTCCGTTTCCTCGTCGCGCAGATCCTCGACGGGAGCACGGGGCGCAGAAACTCGCCGACCGATCGCGCAATCCGTCGCAGACAGGATAGGCAAGTCTCGGCACCTGCGCGGTGGAGAAAAGATGAATGGAGAAAAATTCGGGAACGGGAGTTAGAGAATAGGGAAAAGAAAACTGGCGGCCGGAATCGGCCGCCAGTCAGCCACTTCACACAGCTACTTGTTGAATACCGCCCTGTCGCCTTCCAACGTGGCGTGAATGGTATCGCCGGGGACAAATTTCCCCGACAGGACATCCTGCGCCAGCGGATTTTCCAGCCACATCTGAATCGCACGCTTGAGCGGGCGGGCACCGTAGACCGGATCGAAGCCCACATCGGCGAGTTTGTTCAGCAGGTCTTCCGACACCTCCAGCTTGAGATCGCGGTCCGCCAGGCGCTTGCGCAGCTGGTCGAGCTGAATCTCGGCGATAGCGCGTACTTCGGATCTCGCCAACGGGTGGAAAACCACTACCTCATCGATTCGGTTAATGAACTCCGGTCGGAAATGATCGCCAACTACATCCATTACCGCACTCTTCATCTGCCGGTAGTGAATTTCGCTGTCCAGTTCATCTTCATCACGGGCACTGGCGTATTTCTGGATCAGGTCCGAGCCCAGGTTGGACGTCATCACCACCACGGTGTTGCGGAAGTCTACCGTGCGTCCCTGCCCGTCGGTCAGGCGCCCGTCTTCAAGTACCTGCAGCAGGATGTTGAATACGTCCGGGTGCGCCTTTTCCACCTCGTCCATCAATACCACCGAATAGGGTTTACGCCGCACTGCTTCGGTGAGATAGCCGCCTTCCTCGTAACCGACATAGCCGGGGGGCGCACCAATCAGGCGCGCAACCGAGTGCTTCTCCATAAATTCCGACATATCGATGCGCACCATGGCGTCTTCGGTGTCGAACAGGAACTGCGCCAGCGCCTTGCACAGCTCGGTCTTGCCCACGCCGGTGGGGCCGAGAAACAGGAAGGAACCGTTGGGCCGATTGGGATCGGCCAAGCCGGCGCGGGAGCGCCGCACCGCGTTGGCCACGGCACTGACAGCCTCGTCCTGTCCGATTACGCGGCCGTGCATTGCCTCTTCCATGCGCAGCAGTTTTTCCCGCTCGCCCTCGAGCATTTTGGAAACCGGGATACCGGTCCAGCGCGACACCACTTCCGCCACCTCCTCGTCGGTGACGCGGTTGCGCAGCAGGCGCGGTTCTTCGCTGGGCTCGTCGCTCCCTGCTGATTGCAACTGCTGCTCCAGCTGCGGAATCACCCCGTACTGCAATTCGGACATACGGGTCAGGTCGCCGGCGCGGCGCGCGGCCTCCATATCCAGTTTGGCCTGCTCCAACTTTTCCTTGATATCGTGACTGCCGGCGAGCTGCGCCTTTTCCGCCTTCCAGACCTCCTCGAGGTCCGAGTACTCCCTTTCCAGTTGCTGGATTTCCTCTTCCAGCTTGGCCAGGCGCTTTTTCGTCGCCTCGTCGTCTTTGTCTTTCTTCACCGCCTCGCGCTCGATCTTCAACTGGATCAGGCGGCGCTCCAGTTTGTCCATGGATTCCGGCTTGGAATCAATTTCCATGCGGATACGGCTCGCGGCTTCATCGATCAGGTCGATGGCCTTGTCCGGGAGCTGGCGGTCAGTAATGTAACGCTGGGACAGTTTTGTCGCGGCAATGATCGCCGAGTCGGTAATATCCACGCCGTGGTGCACTTCGTAGCGCTCCTTCAGTCCGCGCAGGATGGCAATGGTGTCCTCTTCGGTGGGTTCGTCGACCAGTACTTTCTGGAAGCGCCGCTCCAGCGCCGCGTCCTTTTCAATATATTTGCGGTATTCATCCAGTGTCGTGGCGCCGACGCAGTGCAGCTCGCCGCGCGCCAGCGCCGGCTTGAGCATATTGCCCGCATCCATCGCGCCCTCGGCCTTGCCGGCGCCGACCATGGTGTGCAGTTCATCGATAAACAGGATGACTCGCCCCTCCTGTTTCGACAGCTCGTTCAGCACCGCTTTCAGGCGCTCTTCGAATTCGCCGCGGAACTTGGCCCCGGCCAACAGCGCACCGAGATCCAGTGACAGCAGTCGCTTGTCTTTCAGACCCTCGGGCACCTCGCCATTGACAATGCGCTGTGCGAGCCCCTCGACAATGGCGGTCTTGCCCACGCCCGGCTCACCGATCAGCACCGGGTTGTTCTTGGTGCGGCGCTGCAGTACCTGAATGGTGCGGCGGATTTCGTCGTCGCGACCGATTACCGGATCCAGTTTGCCCGCCACCGCGCGCTCGGTGAGATCGAGGGTGTATTTGTCCAGCGCCTGGCGGGCTTCTTCGGCATTGGGGTCGTCGACTTTTTCCTCACCGCGTACCTTGTCGATGGCGGCCTGCAGTTGTTTGACGTCGCCATTGGCGTTGAGAATCTTGGAGATCTCGCCGGCGGCCGAATCAAACGCCGCCAACAGTACCGTTTCGCTGGCGATAAAACTGTCGCCATTTTTCTGCGCGCGCTTGTCCGCCAGATTGAACAGGCGCATCAGTTCCTGCGACATACCCACATCGCCGGTGGGTGAGCTCACCGTCGGCAAACTGTCGAGGCGCTTGGCCAGATCATTGCGCAGGCCGTTGAGATTGAAACCGGCCTGGGAAAGAAACGCGGGCACGCTGCCATTGTTCTGGTTTAGCAGCGCCTGCAACAGATGCTCCGGATAAATCTGGTTGTGGTCGCGCCCCACGGCAATGGACTGCGCATCGGCAATCGCGGCCTGCAGTGGGTTAGTCATTCGATCAATGCGCATGGAAAAATTCTCCCCTCAATCAAGGCAATGGGAAACCGGCGACGAGAAACATAAAAGCGCCATTTCGGCGCCGTACTCTCAGTGTAGTGCGGCCGGGAAACGCATGAATAAAATAGGGGCGCTCGGGGAGTTTTCAATGATCTGGATCAATCGGCGCAACAATCCGCGGGCCAATCGGCTGACGGCGACGTTTGTGATCGAGATCTATGCGCCGAGATTCGGTGAAGGCCACCGGCACAGCCAGGCACCGTGTTTAAAGGATTCTGCCGGGGCGCATGCCCCGGCCGGTCAGGATGCCTGCAGCCAGATCAGTGAGGCCATGCGGCCGGTGATTCTGTCGCGCCGGTAGGAATAGAAGTAATCGGGTTCGCTGACCGTGCAGCGATCACCGCCGTAGATATCGGCAATGCCCAGTTGCCGCAGCTCGGCACGTGCAAGGCCGTAAATATCCGCGAGAAAATGCAGCGGTTTCTGTACATGGGGGCGGAAGCACTGGGCGATAGCCTCCGTGTGCTCGCCGTCCAGTGCATGCTCAAAGAAGGTTTCCAGCACGTCGACACCGGTTTCGAATGCCCGCGGACCGATGGCCGGGCCCAGCCAGACCAGCAATTCTTCCGGCGCACAGTCCAGCGCCGCCACTGTCTCGCGCAGTATGCCGCCGGCCAGACCACGCCAGCCGGCGTGGGCGGCGGCCACACGTGTACCGGCACGATCACAGAACAGCACCGGCAGGCAGTCGGCAGTGAGCACCGCGCACACGGCGCCGGGAGTGCTGGCGGTACTGGCATCGGCGGTGCGCACCAATCCATCGGTCCGGGCCGTTACTACCCGGTCGCTGTGGATCTGCTCGAGCCACTGGGGCTCGGCGGGCAACTGCAGCTCGTCGCACAGCTGCCGGCGATTGGCCGCGACTGCATCGGCATCATCGTCCACATGGCTACCCAGATTGAACGACGCGTAAGCACCGGCGCTGTGGCCGCCGGTACGCAGGCTGGTGGCCGCGCGCACATTAGAGGGAGCGGGCCAGTCGGGGATCAGGTAGTGCTCGGCGGCCATTCAGTATCCTTGGTCGTCGCCGCGGGCGGCGAGTTTGCGGTTCACGCGTGAGAGCCGGCGCGCAACTGGGCCAGCAGTTGCAGCATATCCGCCGGCATGGGTGTAGACCAGTGCATTTCCTCGCCGCTTTGCGGGTGCAGCAGCGCCAGTTCTGCGGCGTGCAGCGCCTGGCGCGGAAAGGTCTGCAGGGCGCGCACCAGCTCGGCGGGCGCTTCTGCCGGCAACCTTGGGCGACCACCGTAGAGCGGGTCGCCGACCAGCGGATGGCGGATATGGGCCATATGTACCCGGATCTGGTGGGTGCGACCGGTCTCCAGTTTGCAGCGCACCAATGTCTGGGCCTGAAAGCGCTCCTGCACCCGGTAGTGGGTGATCGCTTCCTTACCACCGAAGTCAAGCACGGCCATCTTGAGGCGATTCTGCCGGTGGCGGCCGATGGGCGCGTCGACGGTACCGCCGCCACTGAGAACGCCCTGCACTATAGCGTCGTACAGGCGGCTGACACTGCGTTCTTTCAGTTGCGCCACCAGGCTAGTCTGCGCCGGCAGCGTCTTGGCCACCACCATCAGGCCACTGGTGTCCTTGTCCAGCCGGTGGACGATACCGGCGCGCGGGATCATCTCCAGCGCCGGACAGTGGTGCAGCAGGCCATTCAACAGGGTGCCATCGGGGTTGCCCGCCGCCGGGTGCACGACCAGGCCCGCCGGCTTGTCGATCACCAGCAGGCTGTCGTCCTCGTAAACGATATTCAGGTCGATCGCCTGGGCGAGCCACTCTCCCTGGGGCTCCAGCTCCGCGCGCAAGCTCAGGCGCTCGCCGCCAAACAGCTTGTCCTTGGGCTTCGCAGTCGCGCCATTGACGGTCAGTTGACCACTTTTTATCCACCCCTGCAGGCGTGCGCGGGAATAGTCGGGAATTAATTCCGCTGCCGCCTGGTCTAAGCGCAATCCGGCCAATTCTGCCGGGACTTCGATATCAAGTTCGAGCTGTTCATTCATTGATCAATTTCAAACACTTTGGGCAGCTCCGCGACTGTGGTTAAATGGCGGGCCGCCGATCACCTATAATTGGCGGCTAGTTTAAAGGTAGAGAGTAATAATGATAGAGCGAGGGGCTATGCAGGCTTCGAAAATCCTGTGGTTGGTTGTACTGTCCGCGATCCTTGTCGCCTGCGCCAGCACCGATGAATCTGAAGAGGGCCTGCCCACCGGCAGCCGCACCGAGCAAGCCTTCTATGAGGCGGCACAAAAACAGCTGAGATCCAGCCAGTGGGACCTTGCGATCAAGAACTTTCGCGCCCTGGAGGACAACTTCCCCTTCGGTAACTACGCCGAACAGGCCCAGCTCGAACTGATCTACGCCTATTACCGCAATTACGACAACGATGCGGCCATCGCTGCGGCGGACCGTTTTATCCGCCTGCACCCGCAACACCGCAACGTCGATTACGCGTATTACATGAAGGGACTGGCCTCCTTTACCGAGGGTACAGGCCTGTTTGAGCGCTTCCTGCCCACGGATATGACCAGCCGCGACCCCGGCTCGGCGCGCGAGTCCTTTGCGTACTTCTCCCAGCTGATGGCCCGCTACCCGGACAGCCGCTACGCACCAGATGCGCAGAAGCGCATGATTCACCTGCGCAACCTGCTGGCCCGCTACGAAATCCACGTGGCCAACTACTACTTCAAGCGCGGCGCCTACCTTGCCGCTGCCAACCGCGGCCGCTACGTGGTGGAAAACTTCCAGCAGACGCCGGCGGTACCCGATGCTCTGGCGGCCATGGTAGAGGGCTACCACCTGCTGGAAATGCCGGAACTGGAAGCCAACGCGCTCAACGTGCTGCGCACCAATTACCCGAACCACCCGGCGTTCCGCAGGGACGGTTCGTTTAACTACAACTATTACAAAGGCGCCAGCGGCCGCAGCATCCTGCACCGCCTGACCCTCGGTCTGTTCGAGAAGTCCGACCCCCGTGGCTTCGATACCCGCAAGCTGTACAACGCGGAATACCGTCCGGAAAACGCCCCCATGCCGCCCGAGCTGATGTAAGCGAGTCCGGTTAGCAATAAAAAAACGGCGCCAGTGGCGCCGTTTTTTTATTCAGTCGCGGGCCTATTCGCCCGCTTTCCAGCCATTGGTGATCGGGTAGCGCCGGTCGCGACCAAATCCCCGCTCGGAAATTCGCACCCCCACTGCGGCCTGGCGGCGCTTGTATTCATTCCTGTCTACCAGGCGCACCACGCGTTCCACCGTCTCCGCGGCAAAGCCGGCCGCTATGATTTCCGCCGCACTGTGGTCCTGATCGATATACAGGTGGAGAATCCGGTCCAGCTCGTCGTAATCCGGCAGGCTGTCGGAATCCACCTGGTCCGGCGCCAGCTCTGCACTGGGCGGGCGGGTGATGACCGTTTCCGGTATCACTTCTCCGAGCGTGTTGCGGTAGCGCGCCAGCTGGAACACCAGTGTCTTGGGCACGTCTTTCAGGGCGTTATAGCCACCCACCATATCGCCATAGAGCGTCGCATAGCCCACCGCCAGCTCACTCTTGTTGCCGGTAGTGAGCACCATGGCTCCTTTCTTGTTGGAAATTGCCATCAGCAGGACCCCGCGGGAGCGCGCCTGCAGGTTTTCCTCGGTGGTATCCCGCGCTGTACCTTCAAACTCCTCGGCGAGCGACGCCATAAAAGAATCGAAGATCGGCTCGATACTGATTACCCGGTAGTGAATACCGAGCCGCTGCGCCTGGTCGGCGGCATCGTTCTTGCTCAAATCCGAGGTGTAGCGGAACGGCATCATCACCGCCTCCACCCGCTCCTTGCCCAGCGCATCCACGGCGATGGCCAATGTCAGCGCCGAATCGATACCGCCGGACAGGCCCAATACCACGCCGTTGAAGCCGTTCTTGTTGACGTAGTCGCGCACGCCCAACACCAGAGCCGAGTAAATGGAAGCGAGATCCTCGAGCGCCGGGGTAATTTCGCCCGGTTCCAGCGCTACCTCACCGTCGCGATGGTTCACACGCAGCGGCAGCAGGTGCTCGACGAATTCCGGTGCCCGAGCACAGAGCTTGCCCTGAGCATCGACCGCGAAGGAACCACCATCAAATACCAGCTCGTCCTGGCCGCCAAACCAGTTCACATACACCACCGGCATGCAGCCGGCACGGGCCTGGTTGCCGAGCAGTTCCAGGCGCTGCTGGGACTTGCCGCGGTGAAACGGTGAGGCATTGATATTCAGCATCAACCGGGCGCCTGCGGCCGCGGCCTGAGCTACCGGTTCCGGGTGCCAGATGTCCTCGCAGATAGTGATCGCCGTGGGGATGCCCTTGATATCGACGACACAGGGCCTGTCGCCGGGGACGAAATAGCGCATTTCGTCGAAAACCTGGTAATTGGGCAGTTGCTGTTTCGCGTATTCCGCCCGCAGCTCCCCCGCCTCGATCAACCCGGCCATATTGAATACTTTGCCGGCCACCACTCGGGGATAGCCGATCAGCACGGCGCAGGGCAGCTCTGCCGCGACCAGCTGAGCCAGCGCCGCATCGATACGGCGCTGCATGCTGGGTCGTAACAGCAGATCCTCCGGCGGATAGCCGCACAGGGTCAATTCGGGAAACAGCACCAGATCCGCTCCGTGCTCGCGGTGCGCGCGACGCGCGACCTCGATCACCTGGGCGGTATTGCCGGGAATATCCCCGACCAGAGAATTGATTTGTGCCAGCACTAACTGCAAAGTAGACATCTTCGAACCTCGGGCCTGTCGAGCCTCTATTGTATCGCGAGATCGTTCCGGTATCGCGCGTGCGTGAAGAAGTTAGGCCCGAAGTCCGCGATAACAACAATGAGAACTCCCACCTTGACCAGCGCAGCAACCACCGCCGACGAACAGTCGCTACAACATCACGAACTGCTGCGGATCTATGCGTTGTACCGCGTCGCCATGGCGCTGATTCTGCTCGGCATTTTCGTCTCGGATATCGGCAAAGGCGCGGTGGGCAACAGCGCACCCGGACTCTACCTTCAAACCACCATCGCCTACGCCGCGCTCAATTTTGGCTGGCTGGTGCATCTGCGGCACGTCGGCTACCACACCAATACCGGGCAGGTGGGACTGATACTCGGCTGCGATATTTTTGCCTTCCTGCTACTGATTCACGCCAGCGGCGGTCTCAATTCGGGGCTCGGATACCTGCTGTTGATCAGCTGTTCGGTGGGCTCCATGTTGCTGGATCGCCGCATGGGCGCATTCTTCGCCGCCGTGGCCAGTATCGCCGTGATCGGCCAGCAGCTTTACGGCCTGTTGGCCGGTCATGCAGACACCCAGGACATCGTTTCGGCCGGTAGTCTCGGCATACTGCTGTTCGCCACCGTCAGCGCCCTGCAATACCTGTCCGCCCGCATCCGCACGGCCACATTGCGCGCGGATCAGCAAAGTCGCCAGGCCGCCCACCTGCAGCGCCTGGCACAGCAGATCGTCGAGCGCATGCGCACCGGCGTGCTGGTGATGGATTCCGCCAACAAGCCGGAGCTGATCAACCGGGCCGCGCGCCAACTGCTGGGCGAACAACTGCAGCCCGGAGGCGGGCGTCAGGCAGCACTGCACCAGATCGTGCGCGAGTGGCGCCGCGACCCCGCCCACGGTTCCACTCTCTTGAATGCAGAAAGCGGCGGTGAACTGCGGCTCAGCTTTGCCAACCTGCGCCGCGACCGCGGCGACAGCACCCTGGTATTTGTCGAGGACAATCGCAAACTCACCCAGGCCGCGCAGAAACTGAAACTCGCCTCCCTCGGCCACCTGACCGGCTCGATTGCCCACGAGGTCCGCAATCCGCTCGGGGCCATCAGCCATGCGGCGCAACTACTGTCGGAATCGAAGTCCCTGAGCCCCGAGGATCGGCATTTGACTGAAATCATCTGCCGGCACAGCCAGCGCGTAAATCAGATCGTCGAGAATGTGATGCAACTGTCGCGCCGACGCGCTTCAGTGCCACTCCTGAATGATCTGGGGCAATGGCTCGAACAGTTCATCCCCGACTTTCACGCTGGCGCGCCGCGCGATGCGCAAATCCGGCTGCGGCTGCCGCCATCCCCGGTGACGGCACGTTTCGACCCGCAGCAGCTTGCACAGATTGTGACCAACCTGTGCAATAACGCCCTGCACCACTCCCACATCGCCACCGGCCGGCGCGAAGTGGAGATCACCGTTTACCACAATCGTGAACGCGATTGCGCCGTGCTCGACGTCATGGATAGCGGCCGCGGCGTACTGCCGGAACACCGCGACAGCATCTTTGAGCCGTTTTTTACCACCGGCCAGGGTGGCAGCGGCCTGGGGTTGTATATCGCCCGCGAACTGTGTGAGGCCAACCAGGCCAATCTTTATTATTGCCGCAATGATGAAAACAAAAGTTGCTTCCGAGTCGAATTCGCCCATACCAATCGGGTTTTTTAAACGCGGTTTCGACAAAAATTAGAAAAAGATTCCGCCCCGGCATCCCCCAAATAGCTGGTAATTTCTGCCATAATCGCTGGTTGGGGAATTTTGCAAACCAACAATAAAAGCGCACGGATACATGCAACCACTGGCCCTGGTCGTTGACGACGAACCGGATATCTGCGAACTGCTCACCCTGACTCTGCGGCGCATGGACGTCAGCTGCCATACGGCAGACAGTCTCGGCGAAGCGTATCGCCTGCTGCGCGAACACACATTCGATTTCTGCCTAACCGACATGCGCCTGCCCGATGGCGATGGCCTTGAACTGGTAGGACATATCCAGGGGCAGCGCGGCGGCGACATGCCGATTGCCGTCATCACCGCCCACGGCAATATGGATACCGCCATCAGCGCGCTCAAACTGGGCGCTTTCGACTTTGTCAGCAAGCCGGTGGATCTGGAGCGACTGCGCAGTCTCGTCCAGCTGGCCCTGCGCCTGCGAGACAAGCGTAACGAACCGCAGTCGGCGGCGTCGGGACAATTGCTGATCGGCCGCGCGGAAAACATGTGTCGCCTGCGCGAACAGATCGCCAAAGTGGCGCGCAGTGATGCCCCCATTTACATCAGCGGCGAATCTGGCTCCGGCAAGGAACTGGCCGCGCGCTCCATTCACGCGCAGGGCCCCAGGGCCGATCAGCCATTCTTGGCGATCAACTGCGGTGCCATTCCGGCGGAATTGATGGAGAGCGAGTTTTTCGGACACAAAAAAGGCAGTTTCACCGGTGCCCACAGGGACAAACCCGGGCTGCTGCAAAGCGCGGCCGGCGGCACGCTGTTTCTCGATGAGGTGGCAGATCTGCCACTGGAGATGCAGGTAAAATTGCTCCGCGCTATTCAGGAAAAGTGCATCCGCCCCATCGGTGCGACGGAAGAAATCCCCATCGATGTGCGCCTGCTCAGCGCCACCCACAAAGACCTCGCGCGGGAAGTCGCGGAGGGCCGCTTCCGCAGTGATCTCTACTACCGCATCAACGTCATCGAAATCGCCGTGCCGCCGCTGCGTGAACGGGAGGAAGACATCCCACTGCTCGCGGAAACGATCATGCAGCGCATCGCCAGCAATGCCGGTGTCGCACCGCCACGGCTCGCCGAAGATGCCCTAGCCGCGTTGCGCGTCTATGCTTTTCCCGGCAATGTCCGCCAGCTGGAAAACATCCTGGAGCGGGCATTTACCCTGTGTGACCAGCAGGTAATTCGCGCGGGAGACCTGTTGCTGGATCACGATACCTTTCAGTTTCAAAAGCCAGCCTCATCGGTGGCAACCGAGCAACGGGCTTTGCAGAACGAAGCCGGCGAAAGTTATCCCGGCCAGTTCGATCCGAGCCAGCACGCCTCGCTGGACGACTTCCTGCAAACCATTGAACGCGGGGCGATCGAAGACACCCTCAACGCCACGCGTTGGAACAGGACCGCGGCGGCGCAGAAGCTGGGGATCAGTTTTCGCTCCCTGCGTTACCGCCTCAAGAAGCTCGGGCTGGAAGACTGAGCAGCGGAAGCCCGCTGCCCGGTCGATACCTCATATCAATACCCCGGCGTCAGCTCCTCCCAGGCTAATCGCCCTTCGCGCTCTTCATCGCCGACTTCAATATCGTCACAGATCACATCGCCATTACTGCCCGGGGTACAGCGCACGTCGCCGATAAAGCCGGACTGGCCGGGCATTCCCGGATCATCGTCGCCGGGGTCGCCAGTGCCGCAATTTCCGCCGATGCAGGCATTGAATTCCATGCCCACATAACCGGCATCCTTCTGGTCGATGCTGCCGTCGTTATTGAAGTCCGCTACCCCGTCATCGCCGGCCTGTCCGGTGCGGAAATCGAGGCTCATCAGGTAGCCACTACCGCTCGACGCACAGGGCATGGCATTGGGTTTTACGGTACTGAAGAACAGTGTATTCCGCCGCAGCGTGGCTCCGGAGATAACTCGCTCCCCGGCATATCCCGCGGAATCGATAGCGCCGGCGTTGCCGGTTTCCAGCTGCATATACCAGCCGTGGTGCTGGGTCCAGTCGACGGTTGTACTGGTACTGGCGTCGATCATGCGCCCGTTGCCATCACTGGTCAGCTTTTGCTCTGCAAGGTCGGAAACGGTCAGGGAGGAGTTACTATCTGTGTAATCGTCGTCCCATACGGCATAAAAAGCACCCGCGGAATTATCGGTCAGGTCACTGCCATTGAGATACTGCCCGGTACCGAACATCACCAGTAGATTGGGGTCGGTGCCGTTACTCGCGGCAGTATTGCGCGCTACCAGCGGCTTGCCCAGGATCGCGTGATTCGGCTGACCGGCATTGGCACCGGCGGTGAACAGGGGTTTGGAACCCAGTACTTTCCAGCCGCTTTCAGCTCCCTTCAGGTCGAACGCCCACATATTACCCATCACGTCCCCGGCATAGACACGATCCACAACCCTATCGCCGTCGACATCGATCAGTCGCGGTGACGATAGCCCATTCTTGCGCCCGTCGACCGTGCCGCTGCCGGTAGAAATAAATTTCCAGTCACCGCTGTCCCACTGGCCGTCGGCCCCCTTTTCCAGGTAGACGATAAACAGGCCGGCGACGCCGTTGTCGCTGTTGTAGCCGTTGCCGAAAATCACCGCCCACTCGTCATTGTTCAGCTTGGCGATCTGCGCTTCCGAATAGGACTCACCCAGGTTGGCGCGATCGGTGGCGTCACCGCCATCGAACTCCCACAACACCAGGTCGCTGGCATTGGACTCGTTAATGCTGGAGGGGTCCGTCACATTCAGCGCAAAGTAGCCCTTGCCGCCGCCACGCAGTCCGCCGACCACCACCGTGGTCCATTCCGCCTGATTGCCACCTTTCGGATCGATGTAAGCATCCGACACCGCAGGCGTCAGGTCGACATAGTAGTTGTGGGAATACTTGTCGCTGGTGAATGCATGAAGCCCCGCATAGCGGTCGGAATTCACCACCAGCCCGGGGATATAACCGAATACTTCGGCCCCGGTATTGGCGTTGAAGCCGTGCAGCATGCCGTCGTTGGCACCTACGTAAACCATCGGAGTGCGGTTTTCTTCATCGATGGCGAACTGCGCGTAGGGATTGTTTTTGCCAAAAGTTGCCGGCCAGTCCAGTTCCGGCTTGCCCACGTAGATGGGGGTCGAGTGCACGATATCCCCGAGCAGCTTGGGCCCGCTGACTGCATCGAAGGTAGAAAATTTGCCGCGCTGGCGTAGTCCGCTCTGGCCGTCAAGGCTGTTGTCGCCGCGGATATAGGCCAATCGCGACTGCCACAATCCGGCCGCGTCGTTCGTGGAGCCATCGGCGTCCTCGACTTTCAGATCCAGTTCCTGTGGAGAGTCGGGGCTGCTGGTGTCCACGCCGCTGACGTCTGCGGTAAAGGGCACACCCTTGCCATTGAGGTAAGTGATGATCTCGCGGCTGCTGGCAGTCTGTTTCGTCAGCTCTTCCGATGCTTCCCAGAGTTCGGACGCGATGCGCCCGGTATCCGGGTCCAGCGATCGCGCAAGCAACTTGCCGCTGAAATCGGCGGTATCAAACTTGGCCGAGTAAATCACCGAGCCGATATCCAGCGAAGTGGAGTTAAATGCGACCGACGCCTGGGTACCGATAGAGTTCGAAATCGAATTTACCGCATCGTTGAGTGAGCTCAGCAAACTGTCGGCGCTGGAAGCGAACTGGTAACTGCCGCCGCCCTGCGCCCCGGCATCTTTCAGCAGCTGGTTGTCGGCCAGCGCCGGATCGGCGAAGCCGATGAAGTAGCTGGTGATATTGTTCTTGTGGTCCGGATTGCGGGGATTGGTCTTGTCCGGGCGCCAGTCGATGTCGTACAGCGCCGAGGCCACGTCGTCCAGTGCGTCGTCGCCCTCGCTGTTGCCATCACCATCGTAATCCGCGAGATAAGTCGTGCGCGCGGAATCCCCGTTGGGAATGCCATCCGTCAGCGCAAGGATGAAATTGCTCTGGCAGTATTCCTGGATTGCGGAGTTGCTGCCGGTACCGGGCACCGTGACACCAGTAGCGTACAGCGGCCCACCTCCAAGGACTTGCTTGGCAAGCATCTTACTCTCATTAGTCTGGCCCGGATGCAAGGTGACCTGCTGCCCTTCATAGCCCTCGACGAAATAGCGCCCGACATCGGCTACGGCTTCCGCAATCGGCGTGGAACCGCCAGCTTGGATCGCGTTGATCTTCTTGATCAATGTCTCACGGGCGCCGGTTTTAGAAATACTGGTCAGCCCCTGCAGGATCTCGGCACCGTCGCCGCTATTGAACTGGGCGAGACCCACACGCAATTCGCCGAGACCCCGTACGACCGTATTTGCCGCAGTCTTGGCAATGCCCAGGCGGCTGTCCGCCGGATCGTCAGCCGTGTAATTATGATCGACATACCAGGCCATGGAGCCGGACGAATCCATCAGGATCATCAGGTTGGGCTCGACTTTGCCGGTTGCCTGCAACGGCACCTTCGACAGGGTCAGCGGCGCGGCACTGATGCAAGTGGCGAAAGTCAGGGAAAAACCGGCGGAAGCGCACAGCAGAGGCTTCAGCAGAGCACGCGTAATCAGTTTGTTTTTCATAGGACGTTTAAAACCGCTTTCCGTAGTGGCTCACAATGATGCGCTCAGTCCCGTCGGCGATACCCTGCCCCAGTGCGACTATGCGAAACACCTTGATCTCACCACCGCCGGTGGATTGTCCGTAACCACCCACGGTAATACTGTCAGCCGGATCTTCCTTATCGGCATTCCCAGATAATTCGATATAAATTCGGCCTTTCAGAGGTTGGCCATCTGCCCCTTCCATATCGACTTCGCGCTCAATGGAGTTGGCGTTAGTCCAAGTGGCGCTGTCGAGCATATTGTCGGGCCCGCCTTCCTCGGTATGAAGCCAGTTAATCTTGTCGAAATCGCCGGTGGTGGAGAGGCCATCGACGTATACCTCACCCTGGCGGACCAGCGCCTCCGCCACTTCCAGTGCCACGGTTGCATCGCGGGAGGCGAAAGTCATTTTTTCCTCCAGCAAGACCGTGCGCGCTGCGGAGACGCCGATCATCGTCAGTACCATCAGCACAATCAGGCAGACAACCAGTACCGCCCCCTTCTGTCGACTTGCTAAACGCATCACATTGCCCCCCGGTTGCGCACCTTGGCCGTGGTCAGGTAAACCCGGTGCAGCTTGCGATCGCCGTAAGTGGTGGATTCGCCGTCGATATCCGTCACCGTGAAATCTTTCGCACCCACGGTATTGTCGCTGCTGACGACCATCTCGATCTTGACTGTCAACGCCTGCTCCATCTGCGTCTTGTCCGCCACCGCCGGCTGCCAGGTATCCACCACATCGTCATCATCGGTGTCGCGACCAAACAGTAACTGCAGGTCCTCGATGCCCGGCACCAGTTCCTGCGGTGTACCGCCGTCCTCACTGACAAACAGGGAGCGCTCGCCGTCGCTGTTATCGGCGACAAAATACTTTCTTTGATAGGGCAGCAACACCTTGGCGTCGGCGCCATATTCGCGCTGCATATTCTTGGTGGCATTTTCCACAAAACCGACCGTCAGCGAGCCGGTGTTATGCACGATGGTCTTTTTACCGGAATCGCCTCCAGTGCCATCCTGCACGTTGGTAATGGTCATCAACTCGCCACTCTGGCAGTTGGTGATAAGCACGATCTGCCCTTCCTTTACCGGGCAATTGGGTGTCACCGCCAAGGACGCGGCGGTAACGCTGGGCACCATGCGGCCGGTACCGCCGCAGGCGTCAGAAGCACCGCTGAGGGTCAGGATATCGGTGCCATCGATCACATTGACCCCGCCGATACTCACACCGCTGACATTGTCCTGCCCTAAAATACCGTCGGCGCCGTACTGGTCCTGGACATTCGGGTCGTAGTCGGGATCCGACGTATCCAGGTGGTTGCGAATACTGCCTTTATCCGGCGCGCAGCCCCAGTAGTCCGCCATACGCACCTCGCGGGTGAGCATATCCATGGCATACCGGCCGCTTTCCTGCACGCGGGCAAAGGCATTCTGCATGCGGATGGTGTTGCGGTTGCCATCGAAAATCTGCAGCACGCCCAGCAGCAGCAGTGAGCTCAAAAGAATGGCTATCATCAGTTCAATCAGGGACAGGCCCCGCTGTTTCAACATGTGATTCATCATTACAGGTCCACCACCAGTTCAAACGAGGCGTCTTCCGCGCCTCCTGCAGCCGTACTCTGATTTTCCCCGGTATGTTGTTCTTTCCAGTTCACGGTCAGGGTTACCACTTGCCCGGCGCGACTGATCGAGCCGGTGCCACCGGGCAGGTTAGTGCTGATCACCTGACCCCAGTCATAGAGATCCAACTTGGCCAGCTGCGCCGGCGTACAGGCTACACTGCAGTCCTGGCTGGTCTCAGTGCCATCGACGGTTTCGCCGTCGTAGCTGCCCAGCTCCAGCGCCCTCGGGTTGCCCCGCAAACGTTCAGCCATCTCGTGGGACGCGAGGGCGGCCAGATAACGGTGATTGGAGTTGTTACTGTTTTTCAGGCTCATCACCTGTGTGGCAGAAAGTCCCAACAGCCCCACTGCCATGATCAGGACTGTAATCAACACTTCGACCAGGGTCGCCCCGCGCTGTGATTTCACTTTCAAGCTCCGCTACAGGTCACATCGGATTTCAGACGCAAGACACCGGAGGCGAGCAGCTTTAGCTGCCGGCCGTCATCGACGCCATCGCAGATATTGATTTTCAGCTCGTTGCCACCACCGCTGACCGCACCCTGCGCCGTATAGGAAAAGCTGAGGTTGGTGGCCGCACTGCCATCCTTCTCCGCGCTGAGGTCGATGGAGGTCGCTGGCGCAGCCAATTCACGCAGGGTTTCACCATCGTCATAGCTGCCATTACCGTTGTCATCGAACCAGACCCGCAAGCCATTGGCGAGATCGCCGGACTTGGCCGCCACCTGCACACTACGACCGCGGCGAACCGCCTCCGCGCGTGCATATTGCAGTGCACCGGCCAGGTCGTTGGTCGCAGCGGCCAAACGATTTTTGCGGATCATCTGTGAAAATGAGGGCACACCGACCGCGATGACGATTGCCAGGATCGTAATGACAATCATGAGTTCGATCAGGGTAAAGCCGGGAGCCAGTTGGCGGGCCTTGCGCATTTGCTTACCTTTTGGGCAATTTGTTTGCCATGCAACCATGACAGTGGTACCGGGTTACTAATTTACGTGCGATGCACAAAAAAAAATATGTCACCTGCACGCCCGACGACGAGCGGCGCAACCCACTCGACAAACGGCGCGACAAACTGAACGGAGTTCACATTTTCAATTTCAGCGCGATCAGCAACTGATCGGTAGCGCTGGCGACTGCTGTAATGCGCTGTGATTGGTTTTTAGGCAGATCCTTGTATGCTGAACGGGATTCGCTCAGCAAAGGAATTGCAGCGTGAAAATGTGTAGAACGGATTCCGGGTTTACCCTGGTTGAGCTGATGGTGACGTTAGTCCTGCTGGGAATCATCGCCGCGACGGCTCTGCCCTCGATGAGTGATTTCATCGAACGCCATCGCAATCAAGAGGCCGCCCGCCAGCTGTTCGGCAGTCTGAATTACGCCCGCACCATGGCCGTAGCCCGCCAGGCGTACGTGGTTGTCTGTGGAAGCGTCAACGACCGCGACTGTGTCGAAAGCTGGAATAGGGGCGGCATGATGTTTCTGGACAGTGATCGGGACGGCGCGCGGGACGCTGACGAAGAAATCCTGCAACACCTGTCGCGCATACCGGCGGGGAGCGAGCTCACATTCTATGGCGGTATCGCCGATGAACTGCGCTACAAGCCGGATGGGCGCCTGAACGCCTCCGGACATATCAGTTACTGCCCACCGGACCACAACGCAGAATCCGGCTGGATTCTGGTCTTCTTTTACAGCGGCCGCCCCTATTTCGGTCGCGACGGTGACGGAGACGGCATTGCCGAGGACGGCACCGGCGACGACCTTAGCTGCTGACACTGTGGATACAAAAACGCCGGCGGGGTGCCGGCGTCAGAGGCTAGAACAGGGAGGGATTACCAAGGTTTGGTAGTGCCACTACCCTTTTCATCCCACAAGCGTTCGCCAGTGGAGCTCAGGGTCAGGTCACCGTCGCCACTCTGCACGCCCGTGCTCTTGGGGGTAGCTGTAAGCAGATAGGAGGTTCCATCGGCGCTGGTAATTTTTAGGTCATAGGACTTGCGGCTGCCATCGAGTGGTGCTTCGGTAGGGAAGATCGCTGGTGCACCCGTGTCGCCACCGCCACTGGCCGCGCCCTTGTAACTGCCGGTCTCGGTGAAATGCCGCTCCATCGCCTGGGCCAGCCCCATCAGGGCGCCCTGGGCATCGGCGCGGTTGGAAGAGCGCACCTGGTTCTGGTAGGAGGGCCAGGCCACCGCCGCCAGAATCGCAACAATCGCCACCACGATCATCAGTTCGATCAGGGTAAAGCCGCGCTGGGTTCGGGCCGATATAAAGTTCACTATCAGTTCTCCAATTTATTCTTCAACGGTCATGTGGCGACAGCCAGCGTGAAAATCTGCCCTCAGAAAGGACTGACTTCCTGCCAGGACAGGCGCCCTTCGCGGTTGCCCACGTACCATTCGCGTGGGCCACAATCCGGCTCGCCACTGACATTAATACAAAACTGACCGGAACCGCCACTACGACTGGCACCGCTACCGTCAGATTTGCGAATTATTGCCGGATCAGTGGGGATACCGCCCCCACCGTGTTCTCCATCATCTCCAAGACTGCTGGCCAATTCACCAACATAGCCCTTATCTGCGTCGTCGATCACACCATCGTTGTTACCGTCATAGACAGCCACTTCAGGGGCCAATCCGCTACGGAAATCGACGCTCATCAGGTAACCAGTTCCACCCGAAGAGCATACCGCAGTGCTGGGTATGGCGGTATTAAAAAACAGGACACTGCCCAGTAGCAGAGACTCGGTGATGACCCGCTCCCCACCGGTCACCTCGTCAAAACCGTTGCTGCCCCCCTGCAGAGGTATTTTCCAGCCATTTTCACCACCACTCCAGTCCACAGGATCAGCTGCGAGGCTCATCGTACGCTGCCCACTCTGTACGGAGAAGCTCCGCGACACCAGGTCGCTAGAATCCAGGTCGTCGTCCCCTTTATCCCAGACGCCATAGTAAGCCATGGCATCAGTATCCTGCAGGTCATCTGAGTTCAGGTACTGACCGGATCCGAACAGGACCAGCAGGTTCGGATAGGGGCCGTTGGGGACCTGAGTGTTCTTGGCAATACGGGGCGCCGTGGTGATGGGCTCCGGCTCCGTATTGGTACCCGTGGTAAAGAGCGGGCCGCCGTAATCCCTGCTCCAGCTGGTATCCGCCGTTGAGCAGACCCCATTGGTCAGGCTGCACAGGTCAAAGGCCCACATATTGCCTTGCACATCACCGGCATAGACCCGATCCACGACGCCATCGCCGTTCGTATCGGCCAGCGAGGGCGTGGACAAGCCGTTCTTCTCATTATTTCCACTCGAGTCCGTCCAACCTGTATCAATCTTTTTGATATCGCCGTTATCGAAGTAATAGATATATAGGACTGCTTTGCCACTGTCACTGTTGTAGCCATTACCAAAAATCGCAGCCCAACGTCCATTGTTGAGCAGGGCAACCTTCGGCCGACTGAAAGACAGGCCCATATCGTCATCATCCGCGCCTATCTCGTCCATCACGATTCGGGAGGCGTTGCCGGAGGAAAAATCATCCGGGTCCGTCACATCGAGAACAAAATAACCTTTGCCGCCGGCTCCGAGACCACCAATCAGCACCGTGTGCCAGTCATCATCAAAAAACGCATCGGCGACCGTCGGGGTCAGGTTGACGTAGAACCTGTGGCCATAGTTCTGGCTGGTGAGATAGTGCAGTCCTTCCGTTGCCTCGGTACTGAGTACCAACTCCGGAATGTAGGCAATCTTCTCTTCACCGGTATCTGCATCAAATCCATGCAGCATGCCATCGTTCGCCCCCACGTAGACAATCGGATCGCGGTTCGCCGCGGCGGCGACAAAATCAGAATAGCGATCATTGACATCGCCGAACGGATCCGTATCCGGATAATTGAAGTTCGGCTCGCCGACAAAAGTCGGCGTCGAATTCACGATATCGCCGAGCGCAGTATCGCGCAGGCGGAACTCACTGCTGTCCGTGCCCTCATTGGTACGCACACCGCGGATATAATCCAGTCGCTCGTCTCCGCGTCC
The DNA here is from genome assembly GCF_014904735.1 of Microbulbifer hainanensis. Lineage (GTDB taxonomy): Bacteria > Pseudomonadota > Gammaproteobacteria > Pseudomonadales > Cellvibrionaceae > Microbulbifer > Microbulbifer hainanensis. The sequence goes on from NZ_JACZCR010000057.1 coordinate 29,417, forward strand.
ATCGTTGCTGGCCGAGGCTGAATTGATATCAAGGTCTGCCTGTTGCGGTGTCGACGGATCGGTAGGATCACTGCCGATCAGTCCAGCCTCAAACTCTTTGCCGACGCCGTCCTCCGAGGTCAAAATCAACCGTGTCGACACCGAGCGACTGTCCAGGAGTGTCTGGGCACTCCACTTATCCGTACTATTGAATTTTCCGGTGACCGGATCGAATTCTCGCGCTACCAGACTACCGGACCATTTCTCGCTATTGTAACTGGCCAGATAGATCACCGAGTTACTGCTCAGTGATGTGGCGTTGAATGAGGCCGCTGAAGAAGCACCGACCTTCGAGAAGATATCTGTAAGAATCGACTGGAACGCTGTCTCCAGCGCATCGCTATCGGAAGCGTAAAGAAACTTGCCCCCGGCTTGTTCGGCGGCACTCTTTAGCAGCGGGTTGTTGGCCAGCGAGCCCTCAGCAAAACCGACCATGTATGACGACACATTGTTTTTTACCGGATTGCTGGCATCGGGGCCATCAAGGTCGGGGCGCAGATCCATGTCATACATCGCCGTGGTGACATCGTCCAGATAGTCGGATCCCTTGCCACTATAGTGCGTGCGACAGTCGGAATCGTCACTCGTTGCCGTACAGTCTCCATCATAATCCCGCAACGCGTCGCTGACATCGAAGTCTCCATTTGGCTCACCGTCCGTCAGCAGCATGAAGAAATTTTTCTGACAATAATATTGAACGGATTGCGAAGGTGCGGTTAAGCCGCTTTTGAAATCCGGCTGGTCTTCGAATATATCACTGACCGACTTGAAATCTTCTGTCTGTTTGAAAGAGTTTTCGGGATGCAGGGCGAGATTGCCGGAGGCCTTATAGCCGTAGGTAAAGTAGCGCCCGATATCCGATGCTGCCTCGGCCAGTGGCGTCACACCGCTGGCGGGGATATCGTCGATACCGTCTTTGATATTCTTTTTTTCTGTCGAATCCAGCAATGTGAGGTTGTACAAGATGCGCGCGCCTTCACTGCCATTAAACCTCGACAATCCCACACGCATGCTTCCATCGCCAAGGCTGTCAACCAGGCCTTTTGCCGCACGTTTTACCACATCGGTTCGCTTTTCCCCGCTATCCAGTTTGTTACCCATGGAGCCCGATGAGTCCAGCATGATCATCAGATTCGGCTTAGCACCGCCCTGCGTGACCAGCGGCACATCGGCCACTGCGCCCGGTGCTGTCTCGGCACTGACAAGTATCGAAGAGCTGAGCGCAAAAGAGCCGACGACAAGTGAAAGCCCGCGTATCCGCGAGCCAGTTAGAATTTCCATTGCACTTCCTTATAGCAACTTTCCGTGATGGGTCACGATAACGCGCTCGGTTTTCGCGAGTCCCTCCCCCATGGCGACAATGCGAAAAACCTTTATATTGCCACTGCTTGCAACCACGTTATTAGTCCCCGCCACTTCTGTTTTCCCGGCAACTGCCTCCGGATCGATTTCTCCCGCCATTTCGATAAAGTAGTGACCGGTGAACGTTTTACCGTCCATGGTGATGGTGACATCGCGGCTGACTCCGGCATTCCAGGTCGCCGCCGCAAAAAGATCTGCAGGTGCGTCGCCCTCGGTATACAAGCCATCGGTACCGGACGCAGAAAATGCGCTGGTATCGACAAGCCCGTTGACATCTTTTTCCGCTGCGCGCACGGTAGACTCTGCCACCTGCAATGCCAGCTGTGCATCCCGCGATGCAGAGGTCATTTTTTCCTGCAGAATGACACTGCGCGCACCGGACACACCGATCAGCGTCAGCATCAGCAAAATGATCATGCAGATCACCAGCACGGCACCGCGCTGGCGCCCCAGAGAAAAATTATTCATCAGCGGCTCCCCCGGTTGCGCAGTTTGGTCAGTGCGCTGTATGTCTTGCGCAAGCGCCCGTCGTCCGGTGCCGAGATCTGGACGGTTGTTCCCAACCGCGTGTACTTCAGCTGTTTGGCACCGCTGCGCTCGTCCGCGGCCACCAGTAGCTGGATACGGATCGCCGCAACCTGCCCGCTCTCCACGGCATTGGCTGGCGGTGCCCCCCAGATATCGACAATATCGTCACCGCCACCGGCATCGCGCCCGTATATCACTTGCAGGTCTTCCACACCGGGGATCAATTCCTGGGCACTGCTCGCTTCATTTTCCCGGACAAACAGTCCGGGGAGGTTCGTAGTGGTATCGCGGCTGATAAAATAATCGCGAACATAGGGGCGGTAGATCGCGGCATCGGCATCGTAAAGACTGGAAAAGGTATCGTCGACGGTCAGGATCGTGGGGGAACCCACCAGGCTGGCGACGGTTGTGATATCACCGGCGCGGCAGCTCGCTACCATCACATAGTCCCCGGCCTTGATGCCATTGCAGCTGCCTTCGATCTCAACCTGGGTGCCACTGATATTGGCCGCAATACGTCCTTCGCCACCACAGGCATCCAGCGCACCACGCACACGCAGGACGTCGGTACCCGGCTCCACGGTTTTGCCACCGAGTGTCACGGTGCCGGTCACGTTATCAGTGCCACTGACAAAGTCGCCATCGAATATCGTGTCGGCATTGTTCACGAGCAGAGTCGGGTCCACCACGCAGCCGTCAAATGCTGCTCCACGCAACTCCTTCGACAACATATCGGTAGCCATGCGACCGCTCTCCTGAATGCGCGACAGCGATTCCTGAAGGCTGTGAGTGCGACGATTGGCGTCGAAGATCTGTAACACACCCAGCAATAGCACGGCCGACAGCAGGATACCGATCATCAATTCTATCAACGAAAGACCGCGTTGCTTTTCCAGAAATTGCATCGATCAGAGCTCCACCACCAGTTCAAAGGTTCGATCCACCGCACCACCGGTGGACTGCCCGTAATCTTCGCCAGTGTGCTGCTCCGACCAGGTCACGGTAATCGTGGCTTCGCCATCGTCGTCAACGGCGATAGAGCCTTTGCCTTCGGGTAGATTGGTGGAAAGCATCTGCCCCCACTCGTAGAGATCCATGGCCGCCAATTGCAGCGTGCTGCAGATTCCGCTCAGGCAGGTCTGCGCCGTCTGACTGTTGTCCACATTGGTGGCATCGTAGGCGTCGTTTTCAACTCCCAGCGGATTAATCCGCATGCGTTCGGCAATATCGTAAGCCGCCAGGGAAGCAAAATAAGTCAGATTGGCGTTGTTGCTGTTTTTCAGGCTCATCATCTGCGTGGCGCCAAGCCCCAGCAGGCCTACGGACATAACCAAGACAGTGATCAGCACTTCGATCAGCGTGGCCCCTCGTTGATGGTTCATGATCTTTCGCTCTCCTTAGCTACAGGTAAACGGACTGCTGCGCAGAACCCCACTGACTAGTACGCTGACTTTGCGGCCGCTTTCCCCTGATGTTTCCGTATCACAGATGTCGATGGCAAGACTGCTGGCCATCGTGGTCTGACCGTCGGCCGTATAACTGAATTCGATATCACCGCTACTGACGACCACATCCGGTCCGTTACAACGACCGCTGAGCTGAATGATTTCATCACTGTCGGCGTCGCCGTCAGCGTTGTCATCTCGGTAGACGGTAATGCCCTGTGCAATGCCATTAGGTGCGGTCACCGTGATCGTCTGCCCACGGCGGACGGCTTCGCTCCGAGCCAGTTGCAGAGTGCCGACAAGTTGATTGGTACAGGAGATTCGCTTATTGCGACGGATGGATTCACTGAAAGAAGGGGCGGCCAAAGCGGTCACAATTGCCAGAATCGCAATCGTGATCATCAACTCCACCAACGTGAATCCTGCTGACTTGGTATATTTGTCCATAAATAATATCGCGCTCGACGGGCGACAATGCTGTCCATAGCATTGGCTTGAATGTGCATTTATATAACGGGAGGCAATACTGACGACAGTGCAACAGTCACAAAATTCATCAACCGGCGACGGGCGGCATCGAGAGATTGACAAATGGCAGGAACATTTCCTTAAAAAAGGGCGCAAAAGGAATAATTAGACAAATAAATTTGATAATTTTATGTGGACCGATTGGCTCAAATCATAAGGGGTTTATGGCAAGAAGAAGTTAAAACCCTCGTTCCACTCTTGATTATTCTGCGGCATCCCCGTGCCAAATTTCTAAAGACTCAGCATCACTTCCGTAATTGGTACGCTCACGAAATTACTGGAGAAGAATCCAATCGAGAGTGAATTCAACGGTTCTATCGGCACTATCGTTTTGAAAACGAACGAAATCGTATTGGGGAAAACATCGTGCTAGGTAATACCATCTTTTAGAGACCAAAATTAGAGGTAATTCTGCCAATTAAAGACAAAACCAGAGCGAGGTCCCACCTGTGGATTGATCGGCATCAATTGGGGTGTTCATTCGCAATTCAATAGTTCGTGAAAATGCCTCGATTTTGTGTCCCTTATTTTCACTTTCACAGTCATCGCGGCTGCACCTGCTCCCAGGCAATACGACCACTGCGGTTAGCGACACTCACCCGGATATCATCGCAGACGACACCGCCATTACTGCCGGGCGTACAGCGGACATCGCCGACAAAGCCCGGCTGTCCCGGCATCCCCGGATCGCCGCTGACGACACCATCGTCGCCGTCTCCCTCCTTGCAATGCGCGCCGATGCAGGGCTCGAATAGCTTGCCGATAAAGCCCACATCCCCCTCATCGATCTCGCCATCATTATTAAAATCTGCCACCGCTTCAGTACCCGACAGGCCGGACGTGAAATCCAGGCTCATCAGATAGCCGGTGCCACTGGATGAACAGCTGTCGGGATTGGGAATGATTGTATTGAAAAATAGCGTATTCCCCCTCAAGGCCGGCGAGGTCACTACCCGCTCACCGGCAAAATTGCCGGTTCCCCTGTCCAGGCGGATATACCAGCCGTGCTGTTGCGCCCAGTCCATCTCGGGATCATCGGGGTCGGATTTCCGCCCGCTGCCGACTGTCTCGACGAGGCGCTCGGCCAGATCGCCTTCGGTGAGCGAAGCCCCGGAAACCGTGTCGCCGTTGTCCCATACTGCATAGAAGGCACCCGCATTCTGGTCGACGAGGTCACCCTTGTTCAGGTACTGCCCTGTGCCGAACAGCACCAGCACATTGGGCGAGGCACCATCGGTGACCGCGGTATTTTCGGCAATCAACGGTGCCGCCATGATGGTTTCTCCCGGGGCCTTGAATAGCGGGTGGCCACCCACTACGTCCCATTGGCTGTCTCTATTACCGGAGAGGTCAAAGGCCCACATGTTACCCATCAGATCACCGGCATAGGCACGGTCCACGATACTGTCCCCATCAAGGTCCACCAGCCGCGGCGTGGATAGGCCGTTCTTGCGATCGTCCACGGTGCCGGCGTCAGTGGATATAAACAGCCAGTCGTCGGATTGCCAGGTGCCGTCGGCACCGGCTTCGATATAGACGATAAACAGACCGGCCACGCCGTTGTCGCTGTTGTATCCGTTGCCGAAAATAACCGCCCACTCCCCATTATTCAGCTTGGCGATTTTCGCTTCGGAGTAACTGAATCCCAGGTTTGCGCGATCGGTATCGTCCCCGCCATCAAACTCCCAGAGCACGACATTGTCGGCATTCGCTTCGGTCAGGGATGCCGGGTCGGTGACATCCAGGGCGAAATAGCCTTTGCCACCACCCCGCAACCCGCCTACTAACAGCGTGATCCATTCAGGGCTGCCACCACCCTGGGGGTCCACAAAAACATCGGATACCGCGGGTGTGAGATCCACATAGTATTTGTGTGTATAAACGGAGGAGGTGAAATAGTGCAGGCCATTCGCCCTGTCGGTGCTCGCGACCAGTTTCGGCACATAGGCAAACAGCTCATCGCCCGAATCGGCCAGGAAGCCGTGCAGCATGCCGTCATTGGCGCCGATATAAACGACAGGTGCGCGATTCTGGAAGTCCAGCGTGAACTGATCGTAAGTAGCGTCCGGCGTACCAAAGGTCGACGGCCAGCTGAGATCCGGCGCGCCGACATAGACGGGGCTGGAGTGCACAATATCGCCCAGCAATTTCACCCTGCCCACGCTGATTCCAGCAGTAAACCGCCCCCGGGTGCGGAAGCCGTCCAGCCTGTCGCTGGAGGTGTCGCCGCGGATATATTCAAGCCGGTTATCCCAGAGTCCATCCGGGTCATCGGTGGAGCCGTCGCTGGCATCCACCTGTAGATCCAACCGCTGTGGTGTGCCCAGGTTGGCCATGGGACTGCTTCGCGTAAACGGCACTCCCTGGCCATCCACGTAGGTCAGAATCTGGCGACCGACGGAGGTCCGCCCGGCCAGCAATTCTGAAGCCTCCCATTGGGTGCCATCAATCCGGCCGGTATTGGGATCCAGATAGCGCGCAAAAAGGCGACCGCTAAAGTCATCGGTATCAAACTTCGCCGAATAGATAACGGATCCCGATTCCAGTGTCGTGGTATTGAAGGAAACTGATGACTGGGTACCGACGAAACTGGAGATGGAGTTGATCGTCTCGCTGAGGGCATTTTCCATCGCAGCTGTGTCGGATACGATTGTGAAACCGCCGAAACCGTTTATCCCCGCGTCCGCAAGCAACTGGTTATCCCCGAAACCGATGAAGTAACTGATCACGTTGTTCTTCTGATCGGGATCGTCCGGATCGGTCAGGTCCGGGCGCAGGTCGATGTCATAAAGAGCACCTGCAACATCGTCCAGATAGTCGGATCCGCCATCCGACGAGTAGATTTCATTCGGTTTACGGTCGAAGGTTAAGCAGGGCGTTTCCACGTCCGTGCAGTCACCGTCATAGTCTTCAAGAAAAGTATTGGCGGAAAGGTCTCTATCTTTGGTCGGCACTCCCTCGGTCAACATTACCAAGGTACTTTTCTGGCAGTATTCCTGCACGGGTAGATTGTTGCCGGTCGGCGAGCTGAGGCCGGCCGCATAACTCGGTTCCGGTCCGAAAATCTCTGCACTGGTACCGCTCGATGCAATGCCGTCCGGGTGCGCAACAAGCTGTCCCGATGGATCGAAACCAATAGTGAAGTAGCGCCCCATCGAGGCCAGCGCCTCAGAAAGTGGCGCGAATCCGCTACCGTCGATGGCATTGATGATCGAAATAATATCCTGGCGCGCGCCCGATTCGGAAAGACTGGTCAGGTTTTTCAGGACCAGGGCCCCGTCATCGTCACTGGCACCACCATCTCCCCCCACATTCGTTATATTAGTGCGATTCAGGCGTGCCACGCCGACCCGCACATTGTTCACGCTGTTGACCACATTGACTGCCGCCTGCTTGGCCGCCTGCAGTTGGGTCTGGCCATCTGACAGTGTATTGGTGGCCATGGCTTCGGAAGAATCCAGCACCAGCATCAGGTTGGGCTCGGTTTTGCCGAGCGACTGCAGCGGCGCATCGCTGAGTGTCAGCGGATCGGCAGCGGCACAAATCGACAGAGTTACGGAAAAACCAAGCGAGGCCGAAAGAGTGGCCTGTTGGAACCGGCCGCGGGGAATGATTCCTTTCATATTCAGCTCCACTTAAAAGCGCTTGCCGTAGTGACTGATCACCATACGCGTCGTGGAGCCGGAAATGCCGTAGCCCAGCGCGACCACGCGAAATACCTGCACTTCGCCTCCTCCGGTGGTTTGCCCGTACCCCTCGATCGTGATATTCCCAGAGGGATCTACCTGTTCCGCGGTTCCGGCCATCTCGATAAACACGCGGCCGTACATGCTTTGCTTTTTGTCGCCGCTCCCCATTTCAACTTTGATCAGTTTCGAGTTGGTATCGGACCAGCCGGCTGCATCCGCCAGGTTGTCCAGTCCGGCGCCCTCCTCGTGTAGCCAACTCACGTTGGCTTCTGGAGAGAAATTGCCGGTAGTCTCCATTTTCTCGATTTCGCTCTCGCCCTGCCGCACCAGCGCCTCCGCCACCTCCAGAGCCACCTTCGCGTCTCGGGACGCAAACGTCATTTTCTCCTGTAGCAGAATTGTTCGCGCTGCAGATACGCTGATCAGAGACAAAACCAACAGGATGATCATGCTAACGATCAGCACTGCGCCCTTCTGTGCGAAAGCTTTTTTCATCACATTTTTCCCCGGTTGCGTATCTTGGCGGACCCCAGATAGGTTTTTCTTAACTTGCCATCGGAGTAGGTGCTTTTTTTGCCATCCAGGTCGGTAAAATCACGTGTCCCTGTCGTTGCCCGTTCATCACTGGCCACAAGCAACTGCACCTTGATAGAGATGACTTTCTGCATGATTGCCGCATCCGCCTGGGCCTCGCCCCAGGTATCCACTGCATCATCCCCGTTGGCATCCCAGCCATACAAGATCTGCATGCCCTCGATGCCGGGAACCAGTTCATATGTGCCCGCACCGCTTTCACTCACAAACAGGGATGAACCACCATCTTCGTTTTTGGCGATAAAAAAAGTCTTGAGGTAGGGAGTGAGGAGACGGGCTTCTGCACCATATTTGCGTTGAAGTGTCTTGCTGGCATTTTTTACCCAGTGATCAGCATCTTTGCCGGTTTCATGCACGATGGTTTTCTTGCCGGAATTTCCGGAGCCGCCACCCTGCACATTGGTGATGGTCATCAATTCACCGCTGTCACAGCTGGCGATCAGCACTATCTGCCCCGGCTCAACGGAGCATTCGGGGGAAACCTGCAGCGCGGCGGCGCTGACACTCGGCACCATGCGACCGGTGCCCTGACAGGCGTCCGCGGAGCCGCCCAGCACGAGCATGTCGGACCCTTCGATTACTTGCAGGCCCCCGACTGTTTGTCCTTTGGCATTGTCCTGCCCCCTGATCGCGTTGGTAACCAGAAAACTATCGAGGTTATAGCCGGCGTAATCGGGGTCACTGGTGTCCAGATGATTGCGGATACTCGATTTGGTCGGTTTACATCCCCAGTAGTCCGCCATGCGAATTTCGCGAATCAAATAATCCATCGCAAATCGACCGCTCTCCTGTACCCGGGCCAATGCGTTCTGCATGTGCATGGTATTGCGGTTGCTATCAAAGATTTGCAGCACACCCAGTAACAAGACAGCACTCAGCAGTATCCCGATCATCAATTCAATCAGGGACAGACCGCGCTGTTGCCACACCGAAGCCATCTTCACAGTTCCACCTCCAGCGCAAAGGAAAATTCGTCGGCCTGCACCAGGTTGCTGCCACGATTGGTACCGGTGGGCTGCTCTGACCAATCGACGGTAAGCGTGAACTGAGAGCCGTCGCGACTTATTCTTCCAGCGCCTGCGGGCAAATTGGTGCTAATTGCCTGGCCCCACTCGTAGAGGTCCATCAATGCGAGCTGGCGTGCGGTACAGCGGGGACTTGGTGTACGGCAATTAATCACACTCTCTTCGCCGTTGACCTCGGCACCATCGTAGGCACCGAGCGCCACTCCCTCCGGATTGGCGCGCAAGCGGTCGGCCATCTCCTCGGCAGCCAATGCGGCGAAATAACGCTGGTGTGAATTGTTGCCATTTTTCAGACTCATCGTCTGAGTGGCCGCAAGTCCCAGCAGACCGACTGCCAGTATCAACACCGTTACCAGCACTTCGATCAGGGTTGCACCCGCATGGGATTTCATCGTCAGGTCCCTTCGCGAAAATCGTTAAACGGGCTGCACGTTCACCGGTGCACTTGGAGTTTTCGGTTACTTTGGGGCTTGAACCCAGAGCCGATGGATACTTTTCCCGGCGACATGCTTCGTGCGTTGCAATAAGGAAACTGCGAGCGTTTTCCGCGCCGACGGAGCCCTGTCGGTTTTCGTTATTACAACTTGCAGAGAGATTAGAAGATGGGAGAGGAGTTGATGTGTTACTGGCGTCGATCTATTTTCCAAGTGACAGGCGGTCAGCCATGCGCGACCGGCGGCAAGTTGCCTTCAGCGGAAATATAAAAGGGAAAATTAAAGCGCGGGTATTGCAAGGAAGCGGGTGGCACCCAGTGGCACCACCGCTGTCAGCGTAATTCTTTGGGAAGTGAAAAGCGGATATTTTCCTCCCGCCCGTCCATTTCCTGCGGCAATTCGGCACCCAGTTCCTGCAGGCGCTGAATCACCTCGCGCACCAGCACTTCCGGAGCGGAGGCACCGGCGGTGATGCCAATAGACTGCTTGCCGGCAATCCACGCGGGGTCGATATCGGTGGCGCCATCGATCAGTTTTGCGGTCGCACCGCAACGCTCGGCGAGTTCACGCAGGCGATTGGAGTTGGAACTGTTGGGGCTGCCGACCACCAGCACCAAGTCGCTCTCTAACGCCAATTGCTTGACCGCATCCTGGCGGTTCTGCGTCGCGTAGCAGATGTCGTCCTTGCGCGGCCCGCGGATATTGGGAAAGCGCGCACGCAGGGCATCGATCACCCTGGCGGTATCATCCATGGACAGCGTGGTCTGTGTCACGAAGGCCAAGTCGTTTTCATCGTTGACCTGTAGCTTGGCCACATCATTTTCATCTTCCACCAGGTAAATGGCGCCGCCGCCACTGGTGTCGTACTGACCCATAGTGCCCTCCACCTCTGGGTGGCCGGCGTGGCCGATCAGGATGCACTCGGAGCTGTCGGTACTGAACTTGCTCACTTCCATATGCACCTTGGTGACCAGTGGGCAGGTGGCATCAAAGACCTTGAGCCCGCGGCTGGCGGCTTCCTGCTGCACGGCCTTGGAAACCCCATGGGCGCTGAAAATCACGATGACGTCGTCCGGCACTTCGGAAAGCTCGTCGACAAACACGGCGCCGCGCTCGCGCAGGGAATCCACGACAAACTTGTTGTGGACCACTTCGTGGCGCACATAAATGGGCGCACCGAATACATCGAGGGCGCGGTTGACGATGTCGATCGCGCGATCGACGCCGGCGCAGAAACCGCGCGGATTGGCGAGGCGGATTGCAGTCATTAGTTCACCGATGCCACTTCAATGATCTTTACGTGAAAATTCAGCGTCTGCCCGGCCAGCGGGTGATTGAAGTCGACGGTGACTTCCTCTTCCCCAACTTCGCGGACCACGCCCGGCAGCTCACCGCTGCCGTTATCAAACGATATCACCAGCCCCGGCTCCAGCTCGATTTCCGGGGAAAAGTGATCGCGGCGCACCTTCTGGATATTTGCCGGATTGCGCTGGCCGAAGCCGACTTCCGGCGGAATCTCGATTTCCGCCTCGTCGCCGGCTTCCAGGCCGAATAGCGCCTTCTCGAAACCGGGCAGTAGGCTGCCGTCGCCGACGGTAAAAGAAGCCGGATCCCCTTTGAAGGTGGAATCCACTTCGGTGCCGTCGTCCAGCTTCAGACTGAAATGCAGGGTCACGTGACTGTGTTCGCCGATTACGTTATTCGCCATTTAAACTTCTGCACCCTTCTTCGCGTCGTTGTCTTTATCGCCGTCTTTACCGCTTTTTTCCGCAAAAAAAAGCAATTCAATGACCAGCATGGCGGCGCCGATACTGATCGCCATATCCGCCACATTGAATACTGGAAAACTCCAGCTGCCGTAGTAGACGGAAATGAAATCCCGCACGTAGCCGAGCAGCACCCGGTCCCACAGGTTGCCCAGGGCACCGCCGAGAATCAGCGCCAGTGCAAATGGTTCCCAGCGTTTGCGCGGCGACAGGCGCCACAGCCACACGCAGACCAATGCGCTGAATCCCAGTGCAATCAGGCCGAAAAACCAGCGCTGCCAGCCGCCGGCATCGGCGAGAAAACTGAACGCCGCGCCGGTGTTTTCCGCGTAGGTAAACTGCAGGAGTCCCGGAATGATCTGCAGCGGCGGACCGAAGCGGAATTGTTCCACCGCCCACACCTTGGTGGCGATATCTACACCGATGGTCAGCAGCGCCAGCCAGTACCAGCGCCAGGGGTGTGCGAACAGTCTGAAGCCGCCCTGCTTAGGCATAGTGGCGTTCCTCGCCCTTGCCGGTTACGTTGTCCACGCAGCGGGAACAGATATCCGGGTGCGCCGGATCCGCACCGACATCGGCGCGGTAATGCCAGCAGCGCGCGCATTTCGGGTGATCCACTTTGCTGACTGAGACTCTCAGGCCCGCCAGCTCGGTGGCCTCGGCGCCGGCGGCGTCGCTGAGCCGCTGTACCGAGGTGGATGAGCAGATCAGCACGAAGCGCAGCTCGTCGGCGAGCTCCAGCAGTTTTTCCCGCAAGTCCTCGTCGGCGTACAGGGTGACCGCCGCCTGCAGCGATCCGCCGATATTGCCGGCTGCACGCTGCTCTTCGAGCACCTTGTTGACCGCCGTTTTGACCTGCGCGATGGCCACCCAGTAGTCGGCGCCCTTGTCTGCATCCGCCGGCAGTTTCGGCAGCGGGTACCACTCCTCGACAAAGATGCTTTCGCCCTTGTTACCGGGGATGAACTGCCAGAGTTCGTCGGCGGTAAAACTCAGGATCGGTGCCACCCAGCGGGTGAACGCCTGCACGATATGGTAGAGCGCCGTCTGCGCCGAGCGGCGCGCAACGCTGTCTTCCTTGGTCGTGTACTGGCGATCCTTGATGATATCCAGGTAGAAGCCGCCCATTTCCACCACACAGAAGTTGTGCAGCTTCTGGTAGATCTGGTGGAACTGGTAGCTGTCGTAGGCGGCGATGATTTCGTCCTGCAGGCGCGCAGCCTTGTCCAGTGCCCAGCGGTCCAGCGCCAGCAGTTCACCTTCCGGCAGCAGATCCTTTTCCGGATCGAAGCCCGCCAGGTTGGACAGGAAGAAACGCGCGGTATTGCGCAGGCGGCGGTAGGAATCCGCGGTGCGCTTCAGGATTTCATCGGAAACCGCCATCTCGCCACTGAAATCGGTGGCGGCCACCCACAGGCGCAGCACATCGGCGCCCAGTTTGTTGATCACGTCCTGCGGCGCCACGGTGTTGCCGATGGATTTGGACATCTTGCGCCCTTCTGCATCGACGGTGAAACCGTGGGTCAGCACCTGCTTGTAGGGCGCGCAGTCGTTGATGGCGATGGACGTCTTCAGGGAGGACTGGAACCAGCCGCGATGCTGGTCGGAGCCCTCCAGGTAAAGATCAGCCGGGAAACGCAGGCCGTCGCGGCGCTCGAGTACCGCGTAGTGGGTTACGCCGGAATCGAACCAGACATCCAGGGTATCGGTCACTTTCTGGTACTGGTCAGCCTCGTCACCGAGCAGCTCCGCCGGATCCAGGTCGAACCAGACATCCATGCCCTCGGCATCGACTTTCGCGGCGACCTTCTCCATCAGCGCCGGCGTGTCCGGATGAATCTCGTGAGTCTCCTTGTGCACGAACAGCGCGATGGGCACGCCCCAGGTGCGCTGGCGGGAGATACACCAGTCAGGACTGGCGTCCAGCATCGCATCGATGCGCGCCTTGCCCCAGCCGGGGATCCACTGCACGGCGTCGGCAGCTTTCTGCGCGTGATCCAGCAGGTCGTTCTGCTGCATGCTGATAAACCACTGCGGCGTGGCGCGGTAGATCAGCGGTGTCTTGGTGCGCCAGCAGTGCGGGTAACTGTGTACCAGCTTGCCCTGGTGCAGCAATACGCCTTTTTCTTCCAGCAGCGCGACGATCTTGTCGTCCACCTTGTACACGTGGTCACCGGCAAAGACCGGCACGCTGTCGCGGTAAACGCCGTTGTCGTCGACGTAGTTCAGCGTCTCGATGCCGTATTTCTTGCCCACCAGGAAGTCGTCCGGGCCGTGGTCCGGCGCGGTGTGCACGCAGCCGGTACCGGCATCGGTGGTGACGTGATCGCCGAGGATGATCGGCAATTCCTTGTCGTAGAACGGGTGGTGGATCTTCATGTGCTCCAGCGCGGCACCGCGGATATGGCCCACAACCTCGCCCTCGAGCCCCGCGCGCTCGAGCACCGCGTCTTTCAGCTCTTCGGCGACCAGGATGCGTCGGTCGCCGGTCTGCACGACCACATATTCCAGCTCGGCGTTGACGGAAACCGCCTGGGAAGACGGCAGCGTCCAGGGTGTGGTGGTCCAGATTACGACAGACAGCGGGCCGTCACCGGCGTGGCCGCCGGCGGCATCGGCGATCGCCAGCGCGGTATCCTCGGTCACCGGATAGCAGACATCGATGGAGTAAGAGGTCTTGTCCTGGTACTCCACTTCCGCCTCGGCCAGCGCCGAGCCGCCTACCACACTCCAGTAGACCGGCTTGAAACCGCGGGCCAGGTGGCCGTTTTTTACGACGCGGCCGAGGGCGCGGATGATGTCGCCCTCGAACTGGAAATCCATGGTGCGGTAGGGGTTGTCCCACTCACCGAACACCCCCAGGCGGATAAAGTCTTTTTTCTGTCCCTCGACCTGTTTGGCAGCGTAGTCGCGACACTTCTGGCGGAAAGTCTTGTGGTCCACCTTGACACCGGCCCGGCCGACCTTTTGCTCGACCTTGTGCTCGATCGGCAAGCCATGGCAGTCCCAGCCGGGCACATAGGGGGCATCGAAGCCGCTCAGGGTTTTCGACTTGACGATGATGTCCTTCAGGATCTTGTTGACCGAGTGACCGATATGGATATCGCCGTTGGCGTAGGGCGGGCCGTCGTGCAGGATAAACTGCTCGCGCCCGGCGCGGGCAGCGCGGATCTTTTCGTAGAGTTTGCCCTGCTGCCATTTTTTCAGGATGTCCGGTTCCCGCTGCGGCAGGTTGCCGCGCATGGGAAACTCGGTGTGGGGCAGGTTCAACGTTGCTTTGTAATCGGTCATTGGGTGTCTACTTCAGCTCGAGACTTGAAAATAATTGGTTGTCTTCAGCGCTGCCTAAGCGTGCTTGGCGAACCAGGCTCTGGCATCGCGAATATCCTGGGCGATTTTGGCCTTGAGGATGTCCAGGGACGCGAACTTCTCTTCATCGCGCAGCTTGTGGCAGAACTCCACCGCCAGTTCACGGCCATACAGATTGCCGTCGAAATCGAACAGGTTCACTTCCAGCAGTGGCTGCGCGCCCTCGCCTTCCACCGTCGGGCGGAATCCTACGTTGGCCACACCGTCGATCACTTTGCGGCCCGGCGCCATATCACTGCCGTCAGTCGCGCGAGTGCGCACCGTGTATACGCCCACCAGCGGTGAACGATAGCGGTGCAGGCGCACATTGGCGGTCGGCGCGCCCAGCTGGCGCCCCAGTGCCCGCCCCGGCGCCACGCGCCCGGTTATGCGGTAGGGCTTGCCGAGCAGGGTTTCCGCCAGTTCGAAATCGCCGTCTTCCAGCGCTGCGCGGATTCGCGTACTGCTGACCCGCGCGCCGCGGATTTCCACCGTCGCCGTATCCTCGACCGTAAAACCGGCCTCGGTACCGACCCTGCGCAGCAACTGGTAGTCGCCGCTGCGGTCGCAGCCGAAGCGGAAGTCGTCGCCCACCACCAGGTGTTGGATTCCCAGGCCGTCAACCAGGACGCGCCGGACAAAGTCTTCAGCACTGAGGCTGCGCAGTTTCTCGTTGAACTGCAGACACAGCACCCGGTCGGCACCCGCCGCAAACAGTGCCAGTACCTTCTCCTTGAAACGCATCAGTCGCGCCGGTGCCTTTTCACCGGAGAAGTACTCATGTGGCTGGGGTTCAAAGATGATCGCCACCGCTGGCACACCAAGCTCCGAGGCCCGCTGCCGCAGCTGCGCAATAATGGCCTGATGCCCCAGGTGCACACCGTCGAACGAGCCGATGGTGGCAACGCAGCCGCGATGGCGGGGCTGCAGGTTGTGTAACCCGCGGATCAGTTCGCGCTTCGGTTCCCACTGTTGGGTCACTGCGGCATTCCCATACTCACAAAATCGAGCGCCGCAGTATAGCGGATTCGGGGGTATCGGTCAGTGGCGGGAATCCAGCGGATACGTCGCAAAAACGCTCCACTCAACTGGTTGCGCGGAAATGTCGCGGCCGCAGTCCCGAGGCCAGCAGAGCCAACAGGTAAGTAGCCCCACCTGCAGCAACCAGCGCCCCCATCCGCCAGGCCCGCTCCCACCAGGGCCAGCCGCTCCACTCCGGCCAGTAATACAGGGCTGTCAGCAGCACCGCCACCATTGCCAGGTTGGCCAGCACCAGGCGCAGCAGATAGGCGCCCCAGCCGGCTTCCGGGACATAGACATCGTCTCGGCGCAGCCCTTTGTACAGCAACCAGGCATTGATCCCGGCCTGGCAGGCCGTGGCCAGTGCCAGCCCCATATGACCGAGTCGGAAGTAGTAATTGAGGGGAATCACGAACAGCAGACTCAGTACCATCTTCGCAGAGATGGCAATCAGGCCGAAACGCACCGGTGTATAGGTATCCTGGCGGGCAAAATATCCCGGCGCCAGCACTTTGATCAGCATGAACGCCAGCAGCCCGAGGGAGTATGCGCGCAGTGACCAGGCGGCCATCTGCATATCGAACGGTGTCATCTTGCCGCGCTGGAACAGGGTAGTGAGCAAGGGTTCCGCCAGCACAAACAGGGCCACGGTGGCCGGCAAAGCGATCAAAGTCACGCTGCGCAGCGCCCAGTCCAGGGTGTGGCGGAAGCGGCGCGGATCCTTGCCGGCGAACTGGCGCGAAAGGTTCGGCAGTATCACTGTGGCGACGGCAACGCCGAACACCCCCAGCGGCAACTCCGTCAGGCGATCGGAGAAGTACAGCCAGGTAATACTGCCGGTGGGCAGGAAGGACGCCAGTACCGTATCCAGCATCAGGCTGATCTGGGTGACCGACACCCCGAAGATGGCCGGCCCCATCAACCGCAGGATCTTGCGCACTCCGGGATAGTGCCAGTCCCAGCGCGGACGCGGCAGCAGTCCATAGCGCACCAGGAACGGCAACTGGAACAACAACTGCAGCACACCGGCAGCCAGCACGCCCCACGCCAGCGCCATGACCTGCGGCTCAAACCAGCGGGCCGCCACGGTGGCTGCGGCAATCAACACCAGATTCAACAACACCGGTGTCAGCGCCGGCACCGCAAACCGGTCGAAACTGTTCAGGATCGCCCCGGCAAATCCGGTCAGCGAGATCAGCATCAGGTAGGGGAAGGTGATCCGCAGCATTTCCGTAGCCAGGGAAAACTTCTCCCGCTCGGCACCATCCCACCACCAGCCAAAGGCAAAGACGCCAGCAATCAGTGGAGCGCAGACCACACCGACCAGGGTTACCAACAGGAGCGTGCCCCCCAGGGCACCGGCTACCCGGTCATTCAGCTCGCGCGCGGCGGCCACGCCGCCCTTCTGGCGATACTCCGCCAGCACCGGCACGAACGCCTGGGAAAAGGCGCCCTCGGCAAACAGCCGGCGAAAGAAATTGGGAATCTTGAACGCCACGAAAAAGGCATCGGCAGCACCGGTAGCGCCGGTCAGCGGGGCGAACACCATATCCCGCACCAGTCCCGCGACGCGCGATAGCATTGTGGCGCCGCCTACCACTGAGCTGCCGCGCAGCAGGCCGGTAGCCGGTTTTTCCTCGGAGTTTGCAGACGATTGCGACAAGGCGGAATTCTCGTGTTCGTAAAGATCAGTGGCCGGCAAGTCTAACGCAATTAGACCCCGCCTTTTTATCCCTGCGGATGCCTGCCGAGCCCGGCGGACGAAACTATACTCAGAATGAGATTGTGGCGGGCCTTAAGGGATTGGTGGCCTAAGGAGATGACGGATGACCATCAACGCACTGTTTATCGCTATGGCGCTGGCTCTTTTGCTGTATGTCGCGGTAGTGCTCGGGCCTCGTCCCCAGCGGATCAGGGTACGCATCGACGCTCCCCGCGACCGGCGCTACCGCCAGCGTCACCGCTGAACTGAGTTCAGGCGCCGGGCGCACCTGCCATATTTCGCCACAATTTCACTGAAATTGGCCACACTGGCGCCATGCTAGTGCCTCCTTGCGGATTTTAAATAACTCTCGACCGGGCCGGAACACAGAGGTGGCCCCAACGAGACACGCAATCCGCGAAGCAAAACCGCAAGGAGATGGACCAATGAAAAAAGTACTGACCGCTGTAGCTCTGGGTTCCCTGATTACCACTGGCGTCCAGGCAACTGAAACTAAACCAGAGTTTCAAGGATCGAAACTGACTCCGGCCAAGCAGGCCACCGTTTTTACCGGCTCCGCCATCGCGGGTGCCGCAGTAGGTGGGCCGGTAGGTTTCATCGCCGGCGCCCTCGGTGGAGCCTGGCTGGGCGAGCAGATTAAACACGCAGAAGAGGCAGATATGCTGGCATCACAATTGGCTGAGAGCCGCACCGAACTCGGCAACCTGGCCCAACAACTGGACGCGGCCCACCTTTCCGCCAATGACGCCAACCAACTCGCGGTCGACGCCCTGCAGTTCCAGCTGCTGTTCACCACTGGTGACGACCAGCTGCAGCCGGGCCAGATGCAACAGTTGTCCGCCCTCGCCGATTTCCTCGGCCGCCACCCGCACCTGAATGTGCGCCTCGAAGGGCGCGCCGATCCCCGCGGCAGCGACGGCTACAACAATGTGCTGTCCGATCAGCGCGCCCTCAGCGTCCAGCGGGCCCTGGAAGAGTACGGTGTCGACTCGACTCGCATCAGCCGCCGCGCCCTGGGCGCCAGCCAATCCAAAGCCCCCCGCGGCGACGCCGACGCCTATGCGCTGGAGCGCCGGGTGGACATCCACTTCAACCTGCCGGAATCCATGGCCGGCACCTTTTAACTATCCCGCGGGCGTCGGGAAATCCGGCGCCCGGCACTCTCCCCTGTAACGCTCTCCATACCTTTGCGGGCACCTCAAATGCCCGCCTTTTTTTGGCGTTGACCAGCGTTTTGCGGCATGATTCTGCGCCAGCAACATCGTATAAAAAATATTCGGACCCGCCATGACCGCCACCATCGCCATTGTTGAAGACGAACGCGCCATCGCCGAGAACTACCGCGATGCCCTGCGTCGCAGCGGCTATCACGTCAATCTCTACAGCGCCCGCCCGGAGGCCCTGGAGGCCTTTCGCCAGCGACTGCCGGACCTGGCGGTCATCGATGTGGGACTGGGCGCGGAAGTCGAGGGCGGGTTCGAGCTGTGCCGGGAGCTGCGCGCAATGGCTCCGACACTGCCGATCCTGTTCCTGACCGCACGGGATTCCGAGCTGGACATCATCTCCGGCCTGCGCCTGGGCGCCGACGATTACCTGACCAAAGACATTTCCCTGCCGCACATGCAGGCGCGCATCAATGCGCTGCTGCGGCGGGTCAGCGTACTGCGCGACCAGAGTGACGCCGGTGAAACCCTGACCCAGGGCAAGCTCGAACTGGATATCTCCCGCCTGCACTGCCACTGGGCCAGCGAACCCGTCGATCTCACCGTGACCGAGTTCTGGATCGTGCACGCGCTCGCCAAACGCCCCGGCCACGTCAAATCCCGCGGCCAGCTGATGGAGGCCGCCCGCGTGGTACTGGATGACAACACCATCACCTCGCACGTGAAGCGTATCCGACGCAAATTCCAGGTGATCGACCCCGATTTCGACGCCATCGGCACCGCCTATGGCATGGGTTACCGGTGGCAGGCCTGACGGCCGCCGCTGGGGATAAATAGCGCCGATGAAGCTCCGCCGCCAACTCCTGCTCGTCAGTCTCGTCGCCCTGGCCCTGCCCTGGGCCGGCTGCCAGTACCTGCGACAGGTCGATGATGCCCTCGCCCAGGGACAGATGCAGGCTCTGGAAGCCACGGCCAGCGCCGTGGCCGCGCGTCTTGCCAGCGCACCACAGCTGATCGCGCCGGATCCGGAGCGCCAGGGTCGGCCACCGGGTGCGCAGCTCTATCTCAATCCCTTGCCCCAGGCGCCAATGCTGGACGGTTACGGCGACGACTGGCGCCCCTGGCAGCTGAAGCCCCGGGAGCTCGACGACGCGGATGGCGCTTCCCTGGCCCGGGTCACACTCGGCCGCGACGGCGACCGCGTGTACCTGTTACTAACCGTGGCCGACGACACTCCGGCCTACCAGGATCCGCGCACCGGCCTGCTGGCAAGCGGCGATGCCGTAGAGCTGTATACCGGCGGTCGGCACTACACACTGCCAGTAGCCAGCCAAGGCGTCGCCAGCGCACTGTGGCACAACTACCGGCGCGGCGACTTCGAGCGCGAACTACGACTGCGCGGGCGGTGGACATCGTCCTCCGGTGGCTATCAACTGGAACTGGCACTGCCCTATGAACTCACTGGGGGCGAAC
Organism: Microbulbifer hainanensis; assembly: GCF_014904735.1. GTDB lineage: Bacteria > Pseudomonadota > Gammaproteobacteria > Pseudomonadales > Cellvibrionaceae > Microbulbifer > Microbulbifer hainanensis. The sequence goes on from NZ_JACZCR010000057.1 coordinate 49,554, forward strand.
TGGCCATTACCGTACAGGACCGCGCCGACAGCGATGGAGGTACCCCGCGACGCACCGCCACGACGCTCCCCACCGACGGCTACCCCGGCAAACTGGTGCAACCGCTGCCGGATCTGCAGAGGGAACTGGCACATTTTGCGCGGCCGCAACTGCGTCTGGCAGTGGTCGACAGCGAGGGTTTCCTGCTGGCCAGCAGCGGTCACGTCGGCACCGGAGATATTAACCCAGAGCCAACAACCGCCGAAGGTGAAGCCGGCGCAGCGCGACACTGGTTGCGCGACTGGCTCTACCGCCGCTTGCTGGATCGGGTCGCGCTGCCGCCACTGCCCGCAGAGGGGCTGCCGGAATCCGTTACTGACAACCGCACAACCGCCGAACAGTGGTTCCGCAGCAGCAATGAAGACCGGATCGGTGTCGCCAGCGTGCCGGTGGTCACCCACGCCGACGATATCGTCGAACGGCCACTGCTGGGGCGGGTCATCGCACTGCAGTCGGGTGCGGCAGTGCAGTCCCTGACCGAATCTGCTGCACACCGGCTGTGGCTGATCAGCTGCGCGGCCGCGGGTACGGCGCTGCTATTGTTACTGGGTTATGCCAGCTGGCTGTCCTGGCGCATTCGCCGCCTGCACCGGGCTGCGCGCAATGCCGTGGACGCCACCGGCAAGCTGCGCGGCAATTTCCCCCGCGCCCGGCTGGGCGACGAGCTCGGCGCCCTGAACCGGGCCTTTGCCAGCCTGCTGGGCGAGCTGGACCACTACCACCAGTACCTGCGCACGCTGGCTGGCAAGCTGTCTCACGAGCTGCGCACACCGCTGGCGGTGGTGCGTTCGTCTCTGGACAACCTGGCCGCCGGAGAGCTGGACGAAGACGGGCGCCGCTATGCCGAGCGCGCAATGGAGGGCAGCGCGCGCCTCTCCGGCATCCTCAATAGCCTGGCCGCCGCAAGCCATCTGGAAGCCAGTATCCAGCAGGCGGAGACGGAAGATTTCGACCTGGCTGACCTGCTGGACGTACTCAGCCAGAGCTACGGTGACGCCCATCCGCAGCACCAGATCACCCTGCACAAGCCCGACGGCGAGATGCCCGCCCACGGGGCCCCGGAACTGCTGGCGCAGTTGCTCGACAAACTGGTCGACAACGCCTGCAGCTTCGCGCCGGCGGGTAGCGAGATTCAGCTGCAGGCGCGCCGAGAACCGGGCGGCTACCAGATCGCCGTGGAAAACGACGGGCCGCTGCTGCCGGAAGGTTTCAACCAGAAACTGTTCGACTCCCTGGTCTCGGTGCGTGCCGACGGGGGCAAGGCCGGGCACCTGGGGCTCGGGCTGCATATCGCGAGGTTGATCGCTGACTTTCACCGGGCGCACCTGAGTGCCGCCAACCGGGAGGATGGCAGCGGCGTCGTGTTCACGCTCGAACTGCCCGCCTGAGTGACGATCGCACCCCGGCGCAAAGGGGACACGGGGGGACGGGAGCGCGCATTCAGCCGCGGACGGCCAGCCACACACAATGCCGCAGCTGGGCACCAATTAGGTTGACAAACAACCAACTGTGGGGATAATGTCGCGTCCCAATCGGGCCCCAGGGCCTGTTAGTTACAGATTTAGAGATTCCAGACAGGAGCAACCGGTGGCCAACTCACCTCAAGCGAAGAAGCGCGCGCGCCAGAACGACAAGCGCCGCAATCACAACGCCAGCCTGCGCTCCATGGTGCGCACCTACATCAAAAAGGTAGTTGCGGCCATTGATGCAGGTGATGCGGAAAAAGCCAAGACCGCCTACGCGGAAGCAGTGCCGGTCATCGACCGCATGGCTGACAAAGGCATTATTCACAAGAATAAGGCCGCCCGTCACAAGAGCCGCCTGAACGCGCAGATCAAGGCACTGGCTGCCTAAGCGTTAGCGACTCAAGTAGACGCCTCGCGCGAATACAAAAAAGCCCCGCAATTGCGGGGCTTTTTTGTATCTGCCCAGCAGTTGCCGACTCAGGCAGAATCCCCGAGCTGTCGCTCGTACTCCTCAAAGCCATCCTCCACCGCCGGGAATATGTCCACCACCTCGAAATAGGGGCGGGTGTATACCTCGCTATCCCGCAGCGCATCTATCACAAAGCGGTAGTCCCGCAGGCTGTCCGTCTCGAAGACCGCGATATCGCTGCAGCGGCCGCTGAAAGCTTCCACGTCGTAGAAACGCACCCGCACCAGCGGGTAGCGGGCCAGAATCCCGGCTACCTCGCCGCCGAAAAAGGCATTGCGCTGCTCGCGGCTGAGGGACAACCAATGGCGGGTCGCGTTCAGGTGCATAAAGACAGTGTATTTCGCCACAAGCACCCCCTCAGCCGTTGACCGCGGCCAAGCCGCGATGGGGCGCCAGGAAATCCAGCCAGCGCGCCAGCGCCGATTTTCCCGGGCGCAGCTCCCGAGCACCGCTGGCAACCCCCTTCAGGACCAGCTCCGCGGCCCGCTCGGCGCTGATCGCCCGCAGGTTCCGCGGCGGCCGGCCGCGGTGAAAATTGGTACCCACCAGTGGCAGCAGTACCTCACACACAGACACCGCGGAATCCCGCAGCGCCCAGCGCAGACTGCGACTGTAGGAGTGCAGCGCCGCCTTGGCCGCGCAGTAAAAGGCCTGCTCCGCCTTGGGCAGGTATACGAGACCACTGGTGATATTGACGATGGCCGCGCGGGGCCGCTCGCGCAACAGCGGCAGCAGCTGGCTGGTCAGCGCCACCGGCGCGGTAAAGTTCAGCGCCATATCCGCCACCAGCGCCGCCGAACAGGCGGGATCAAGCAAATCGCAGGGCCACTTGCCGCCGGCATTGTTGATCAGCAAATTGAGTTCGGGAAAGTCGCCGCGTAGGCGGGACAGCAGGCTGTCGCGCTGTGCGGCGTCGGTGACATCGCAAACCTCCGTGTGCAGGCCGGGCAGCTGCGCCTTGGCGCGGCGCAGCTTTTCCTCGCTGCGCCCGCAGACGATTACCCGGTTGTTTGCAATCAGCGCCCTGGCCAGCGCCAGACCAACACCCTCGCTGCCGCCGGTAATCAAAACAGTATTTTCGCTCAGTTTCATCATGTGCCTCCTGTTTGTACGGAGACTCAGAATCCACTCAATCGCCGGCGGAATCCTTAACCGCGGTTAATTTCAGCCGCCGGCGGATACGCGACAGCGCTACCTCGGTAACCCCTAGATAGGAGGCGATATGGTAGTTGGGAATGGCATCGGCAAAGCGGGGATAATCCCGCAGGAACTGGTGGTAGCGCTCGGTGGCGGACAGGCACAGGAAATCAGCCTCGCGCCGTTCCTTCTTGATCACCAGCTGTTCCAGCAAGCGCAACTGCAGCGCGCGCCAGCTTTCGTGCGCCGCCGCCAGCGTCAGAAATTCCCGATAGCCGATCGCCAGGCAGCTGCTCGGCAGCAGCGCCTGCACGAAAAACGGCGACGGCTCGCCGTCCACCAGCGCGGCGAGGCTGCCCAGCGCCTGGCCGGGTCCGGCAAAGGTCTTGTTGAACTCCCGCCCGTGGGCGTCCAGGTAGTAGAAGCGCGCCAGGCCCCGGGTGAGGAAAAACAGCTGGCTCGCCACCTCTCCCGCCTGCAGCAGACATTCCCCCGACTCCAGCCGGCGAGCGCTAAAGTACGGCTCGGCGGCGCGCCAGGCGTCATCCGGGATAAGCGCTATCCGACCGAGGGAAATGCGCAACTTATCCAGCTGTTCATGAGAGGCCGCCATTAATAAATATCACTCCAGTTCGACAAAACGGCGCCGGGAATTATTGGCGAGCAACCCTAGTCTCCTCCTTCATTTGCCCGCTCAGGTGCGCCGCTGTTCAGCAGCCAGGCGCACCGCTAACCCCGCCAACACAAACCCCATGACATAGCGCTGCAGCGCCAGCCGCAGTGGCTTGCGGGCAAACCAGCGCGAGATACCTGCCGCGAACAGCACAATCATCAGGTTGACGGCAAAGCTTATGGCAATCTGCGTCGCGCCCAGCAGCACGCCCTGCGCAAACACCGATCCCCGTTCGATATCGATAAATTGCGGGAATACGGCCAGATAGAATACCGCGATCTTGGGGTTTAGCAGGTTGGTCAGAAAACCCATAGAGAAGAGCCGCAACGGCGAGTCCGGCGACAGTGGCCGGGGATCGAACGGGGAGCGGGCACCCGGGCGCAGCGCCTGCCAGGCCAGCCATAGCAGGTATGCAGCCCCCGCCCATTTCAGCAATTCGTAGGCCAGCGGCACCGCGAGCAGCAGCGCCGTCAGGCCCGCAGCGGCGGCGAACATATGCATCAGGAATCCCGCCACCACCCCGAGCAGCGAAACGAGCCCGCCTCTCCGGCCCTGGCAAATGGAGCGGGAGACCAAGTAGATCATATTCGGTCCCGGCGTCAGCACCATCAGCAGCGCCGCACCAGCGAACACCAGCCATTCGGCTGTGGAAAACATCGCTATCCCTCCCCAAAAAATGCCATCGCCCGATTCCGCGAAGCGGGCGATTACCTGCTAGAGCAGAATCAGGTTGTCCCGGTGAATCAACTCGTCATCGTCGCGATAACCCAGCAGCTCGAGAAACTTTTCCGAAGGCTGCCCGAGTATGCGTGCGGTCTCGCTGCTGTCGTAGTTGGCCAGCCCGCGGGCTATCTCCACCCCCGCCGCATTGCGACAGGAAACCAGCTCGCCGCGGCGGAAGTGGCCACTCACTTCCCTCACACCCACCGCCAGCAGGCTCTTGCCCTGGCTGCGCAGCGCCGCTTCAGCCCCACTGTCGAGCACCAGCGCACCGCGCACCTGCAGCTGCCCGGCAAGCCAGCGCTTGCGGGCCGCAAGCGGATCTGCGTCCGGCAGCAGCAGCGTACCCAGAGGCTCGCCGGCGGCGACACGCTCAATGACATCATCCAGCACGCCACCGGCGATCACCGTATAGGCACCGGAGCGGGCCGCCAGCTGTGCGGCGCGAACCTTGGTGCTCATGCCGCCGCGGCCGAGACCGCTGCGCGAACCGCCGGCCATGGCCATCAGTCTCGGGTCAGTTGCCGAGCCCTCAGCGATCAATTCGGCCGCGGGATTGTCGCGAGGATCCTCAGTAAACAGGCCATCGGCATCGGTGAGAATTAGCAGTGCATCAGCCTCCACCAGGTTGGCCACCAGCGCCGCCAGCGTGTCGTTGTCACCGAAGCGGATCTCGTCGGTGACCACGGTGTCGTTTTCATTGACGATCGGCAGGGCGCCGAGAGACAGCAGCGTGCGCAGGGTGCTGCGGGCATTGAGGTAACGGGTGCGATTGGAGAGATCGTCGTGATCCAGCAGAATCTGCGCGGTGCGACAGTCAAACTGCCCGAAGGCCTGCTCGTAGACCTGCACCAGATGGCTCTGGCCAACTGCGGCGGCGGCCTGCAGCTGGTGGATGGATTCCGGCCGGCGGCGCCAGCCGAGGCGATCCATGCCGGCGGCCACGGCGCCAGACGAGACCAGCACCACTTCGATGCCGTTGCTGCGCAGCGCGGCAATCTGCTCGGCCCAATTGAAGATGGCCGCGCGGTTGACCCCACGGCCGTTGTCGGTCAGCAGGGCACTGCCGATTTTGATTACCCAGCGCCGGCTGGCGGCGAGCTGTTGCCGAGCTTGCACCGATTCCCTCCCCTGGAGCCGCCCCGAGCCACAATGGCGGGGGCGATAAAACCGGGCAATACCTCTGCCCAGCCGTGTTGATTAGGGTCGATATTCTATATCGACGTCGTGATCATCGTCGTCCCAATCTTCGTCGTCATCCTGCCCTTTCGCTGCGCGCCGTTTGGCGCGCTGGGCCTCACGCTGCTCCTCGATGCGCTCGCGCGCCTCCCGCTGCATCTGGCGCTGGGACTCCAGTTCCGCCTCGGCCAGCTCAGGATTGGCGGTTTCCTCTTCCTTGCGTTCCTCGAGGTAGTCCATCAGTCGCCCCGACAGGACGTCGGTGCCCTCGCCGCGAATGGCAGCAACCCGGAAAACCGGCCCCTGCCAGCCCAGCGCTTCGACCACTTCGTTGCAGCGCTGCTCCAGCTCCGCCGCCGGGACCAGATCGGTCTTGTTGAGTACCAGCCAGCGCTCGCGTGCCGCCAGCGTGGGACTGAACGCCTCCAGTTCGCGCTCGATTGCCAGCGCATTGTCGACAGCATTGGAACCGTCAAACGGTGCCAGGTCTACCAGGTGCAACAGTACGCGACAGCGGGTCAGGTGCTTCAGGAAGCGGATACCCAGCCCGGCACCTTCAGCCGCACCCTCGATCAGCCCGGGAATATCCGCAATGACGAAGCTGCGGTGTCTCTGCACCTGCACCACGCCGAGGTTGGGCACCAGTGTCGTGAAGGGATAGTTGGCCACTTTGGGCTTGGCCGCCGAAACCGCGCGGATAAAGGTGGATTTGCCCGCATTCGGCAACCCCAGCATACCCACGTCCGCCAGCACCTTGAGCTCCAGCTTGAGATTGCGCTCTTCGCCGAGGGTACCGTTGGTGGTCTGGCGCGGCGCGCGGTTGGTACTGGACTTGAAACGGGTATTGCCGAGACCGTGCCAGCCGCCCTGGGCCACCAGCAGCTGCTCACCGGCCTCGGTCATATCGCCCAGCGTCTCACCGGTATCCACGTCGATGACAGTGGTGCCCACCGGCACCTTCAATACCAGGTCCTCACCCTTGGCGCCGGTACAGTTGCGGCCGCGGCCGGGCTGGCCACTCTCGGCGCTGTAGCGGGGCTGGTAGCGGTAGTCCACCAGGGTATTGAGAGACTCGTCGGCCTCCAGGTAAACGGAACCCCCGTCACCGCCATCGCCGCCGTCGGGACCGCCCTTTTCGACGAACTTTTCGCGGCGGAAACTCAGGCAGCCATTGCCCCCCTTGCCAGCCTGTACGTAGATGGGCGCCTCATCGACAAATTTCATGCTCTCTCCACCGCCGCGGCGGTTGCTTCTCTCTATACGAGTGTATACGGACAGCGGCTCCCGGCCGCCTCACAACGAAAAAGCCCCGCTCGGGGCGGGGCTTTTCGGATCGGACCAGACAATCGCTTAAGCAGTTTCGATGGAAACAAACTTGCGGTTGTTGGGGCCCTTCACCTCGAACTTCACAACGCCGTCCGCAGTCGCGAACAGGGTGTGGTCCTTGCCCATACCAACGTTTACGCCGGCGTGGAACTTGGTGCCGCGCTGACGCACGATGATGTTGCCTGCCAGAACAGACTGGCCGCCAAAGCGCTTCACGCCCAGGCGTTTACTTTCGGAATCGCGCCCGTTGCGCGTACTACCGCCAGCTTTCTTGTGTGCCATGAGTCGTTACTCCTCTGCTTATGCCTTGATGCCAGTGATTTTAACTTCGGTGTACCACTGACGGTGGCCCTGACGCTTCATGGAGTGCTTGCGACGGCGGAACTTGATGATTTTCACCTTCTCGCCGCGGCCGTGGCTAACCACTTCGGCAGTCACTTTAGCGCCGTCTACTACGGGGGCGCCGATGTTGATTTTGTCGCCGTCGACGACCATCAGCACCTTGTCAAAATCGATGGACTCGCCAGTGGCGACTTCCAGTTTCTCCAGGCGAAGGACTTCGCCCTCTTCTACGCGGTGCTGCTTGCCACCGCTTTCAATTACAGCGTACATATCTCATGCTCCGAGATGGACGACACGAAGCAGCGGGAGAGACTCGCACTGCCGGCATAAAACCGGGCAGTCACTGCCCCGCATTTCGGGAGCTTGCGCCGTGTAGTTTAAAAACCAGTTCCCCAGCCGGCGAAGGGCCAGCCAAAGTGGGGCGCAGATTCTAATCAATTCACGAGATTGATACAATAGCGCGCCGCCGCCGTACCGGGCCCTTCCGAAACGGCCGCCACCAGCCCCCAACAGAAGTATAAGGAAGCCTCGCATGTTGCCTTTCCACCGGGTCGCCGCCGACGATTTCGCCGCGGTCAATCAGCTCATCATCGACCAGCTGCATTCCGACGTTCCCCTGGTTGAGAATATCGGCCACTACCTGGTCGAAGCCGGTGGCAAGCGCCTGCGCCCGCTGCTGGTACTGCTGTGCGCCCGCGCCGCGGGCTTCAATGGCCGCGAGCACATCGATCTGGCGGCCATCATCGAGTTTATTCACACTGCCACGCTGCTGCACGACGACGTCGTCGACACCTCGGACCGGCGCCGCGGCCGCCTGACCGCCAACGCCAAATGGGGCAACGCACCGGCGGTGCTGGTGGGCGACTTCCTCTACTCCCGCGCCTTCCAGATGATGGTGGCACTGCGGGACATGGACGTCATGTCCATCCTGTCCGACACCACCAACACCATCGCCGAGGGCGAGGTGCAGCAGCTGGTCAATGCCGGCGACCCAGAGGTCAGCGAGGATAACTACCTCACCGTTATCCACAAAAAGACCGGCGCCCTGTTCGAGGCCGCCTGTGAAACCGCTGCAGTCCTGGCGGGCTGCGCCGCCGGAGAGCGCACCGCACTGAAACTCTATGGCCGCCACCTGGGGCTGGCCTTCCAGCTGGTGGACGACGCGCTGGATTACCGCGGCAATGCAGAGGAACTGGGTAAGAATGTCGGCGACGACCTGGCCGAAGGCAAACCCACTCTGCCGCTGATCTACACCATGGCCAATGGCACTGAAGCGCAGGCCGCCCTGGTGCGCGACGCCATCGAAAAGCGCAGCGCGGACAAACTGACCGAGATTGTCGAGGCCATCGAAGCCTGCGGCGCGCTCGACTACACCATGGAGCGAGCGCGGGCGGCGGTGAACGATGCCAAGGACCAGCTGGCGTTCCTGGCCGACAGCGAACAGAAGGCGGCCTTGCAGCAACTGGCGAGCTTTGCTGTAGAGCGGACGGTGTAAAGAGCCAAGGTCTGGATCTGCGGGGCGGCCCCTGTGTCCGCCCTTTTCGCTACGCGCTCTGTAGGTGCACCTTGGATAGTTCCGTGGCGGCCCCGCGAGCGCAGTGAGCGCTTTCGGTCCGGAGATGCATTTACTGTGGTTTTGGTATGGTCCACCTAGGACTATGCTGCGACGGAGTTAGGACAAAACACCAGACACCAACGCCAGAAATACAAAGGGCGAACTCAATGGTTCGCCCCTTCAAGATTTGCTCAGTAATTCGCTTCAGCCGCGAATCATCTGCAGCAGCTCTTCGGTTTTGGCCTGCATCAGCGCCTCATCGCCGCGGGACTCGACATTCAGCCGCACCACCGGTTCAGTGTTGGACATACGCAGATTGAAACGCCAGTCGGCAAAGGCGACACTGAGGCCGTCCACATGCTCGACGCTCTCCGCATCCGGCGCGTATTTTTCTTCCGCCTGCTTCAGCAGTGCCGCCGCGTCAGCTACCTTCGAATTGATCTCACCGGAGCAGGGGAAGGCGGCCATGCGCTCGCCCACCAGTTGCGACAGTGACTTGCCGCTGCTGCTCACCAGTTCGGCCACCAGCAGCCAGGGAATCATGCCGCTGTCGCAGTAGGCGAAGTCGCGGAAGTAATGATGTGCGCTCATCTCGCCGCCGTAGATGGCGTCTTCCTTGCGCATGCGCTCCTTGATGAAGGCATGACCGGTCTTGCTCTCGACCGGCTCACCACCATTGGCGCGGACAATGTCCTGGGTATTCCACACTAGGCGCGGGTCGTGCACTACCTTGCTGCCCGGGTGCTTGCGCAGGAATGCCTCGGCCAGCAGGCCGACCACATAATAACCCTCGATAAAATCGCCACTTTCGTCGAAAAAGAAGCAGCGGTCGAAATCACCGTCCCAGGCAATACCGAAGTCGGCACCGCTCGCGCGGACGGCCTCTGCGGTAGCGCTGCGGTTTTCCGGCAGGATCGGGTTGGGGATACCGTTGGGGAAATTGCCGTCCGGCTCGTGGTGCACCCGCACGAATTCGAACGGCAGGTGCGGTGCCAGCGCATCGACGACAGCGCCAGCGCCACCGTTGCCGGCATTGACTACCAGCTTCAGCGGCTTCAACGTCGCGGCGTCGACATAGCCCAGCAAATGCTGCACGAAATCGTCGCGGTGGGCGAAGGTGTGCAATTCACCGCGCTTTTCCACCGGCGCAAAATTGTTCTCTTCCGCCAGACGCTTGATGTCGAGCAGGCCGGTATCGCCGCTGATCGGGCGGCTGCCTGCGCGCACGAATTTCATGCCGTTGTAATCCATCGGATTGTGGCTGGCCGTCACACAAATACCGCCGTCGAAGTCGCTGTGGAAAGTGGTGAAGTAGACCTCCTCGGTACCGCATTCACCGATGTGAAACACATCGGCACCGGCATCGCGCAGGCCGTTGACCAGCGCATCGGTCAACTCGCCGCTGGTCAGGCGAATATCGTGTCCGACGACCACGCGGCGGGCTCCCAGAAACTGGGCAAAGGCGCGGCCCACGCGGTAAGCCACATCGGTATTCAGTTCATCGGGGACGCGGCCACGCAGGTCGTAGGCCTTGAAACAGGTCAGTTCTGCCATCTCTTCCATCTTTTTTTGTAGTTACTTCAACAATATTTATGCGTTTTCCAGCTCGGCCTGCGCCGGCAGGTAGACATTCTGGTAAACGTGATTGGTGGCCTCGATAAAACCATCCACGGAACCGCAGTCGAAGCGGCGCCCCTGAAAGTTGTAGGCAAGCACGCAGCCGCGCTGGGCCTGGGCGAGCAATGCGTCGGTAATCTGCACTTCGCCGTTCTTGCCCGGGGGCGTCTCGCGAATCAGGTCAAAAATATCCGGCGTCAGGATATAGCGGCCGATAATCGCCATATTGCTGGGCGCGTCTTCCGCAGCCGGCTTTTCCACCATGTCGGTGACCTGGTACAGGCCCGGCTTGATTTCGTTACCGGCGATTACGCCGAATTTGTGGATATCCTCCTGCGGAACCTCCTCAACGGCAACGATGCTGCAGCGGAACTGCTTGTACAGCTGCACCATCTGCGCCAGCACACCGATTTCCTCATTCAGGCACAGGTCGTCCGCCAACACGACGGCAAAAGGCTCGTCGCCGACGAGGCGCTGCCCCTGCAGGATTGCATCGCCGAGACCGCGCATTTCGCCCTGGCGAGTATAGGAGAAGCTCGCCTTGTCGATTACCCGGCGCACGCTGTCGAGGTACTTTTCTTTGCCTGTACCCGAAATCTGGTGCTCAAGTTCAAAGTTGGTGTCGAAATGGTCTTCAATGGCGCGCTTGCCGCGACCGGTCACAAAACCGATTTCCGTCAGGCCGGCTTCAATGGCCTCCTCGACGCCGTACTGCACCAGTGGCTTGTTGACCAGCGGCAGCATTTCCTTGGGCATGGCCTTGGTGGCCGGCAGAAAGCGGGTGCCGTAACCGGCCACCGGGAAAAGACATTTTTTCAACATTTTTTATCCCCAACAGAATTCTTGACGGCGCTCCCCCGCGCCGGATTCAGCAAGTTACCACAATTTGATTACAGCCTTCACTCACAGGCCCTTACAGCTGGCGCCAGCGGACAAAAACAGTGCACCAACCCAATAAAAAGTCAGCAACTCGCGTGCCAGATGATCAAAACCAATACATAGGACAGGTTAAAGCCAGACTATTGTTCCAGTTGCGGGTCACAAAAAGCACCATGACCGACTGGACAAGCTATCCTCAGTCTTTAGAATGCCCGCTCTTGCAAAAACGCCCATACCATGTGGCGCGAACACCCAAAAACGGGAACAAAATGAGTAATTTCGTTCAAAAAAGCAGCTACACCAAAGAAGAGCTTCTGGAATGCTCACGCGGTGAGATGTTCGGCCCGGGTAACGCCCAGCTGCCGGCCCCCAACATGTTGATGCTCGACCGCATCACCCACGTTTCCAAGGATGGCGGCGCCTACGGCAAGGGCGAACTGATCGCCGAGCTCGATATTCACCCGGATCTGTGGTTTTTCGAGTGCCATTTCCCCGGCGACCCGGTTATGCCCGGCTGTTTGGGGCTCGACGCCATGTGGCAGCTGCTTGGCTACTTCCTGGCATGGAAAGGCAATCCCGGCCGGGGCCGCGCTCTGGGCTGCGGTGAAGTGAAATTTACCGGTCAAATACTGCCAACTGCCAAGAAGGTTACCTACCATATCCAGATGAGCCGGCTGGTCGAGCGCAAGCTGGTGATGGGTATTGGCGACGGCTCCGTTTCTGTGGATGGTCGCGAGATCTACACCGCCAAAGACCTGCGCGTGGGCCTGTTCACCCGTACAGACAATTTCTAAGTCGCGCCGGGCTGGCGTAACTTAGATAAGTCCGTTCGGAACCAGTCCCAACAAAAATAACAAAGTACACTGTCGAAAAGCTTTACTGGAGATCACTATGCGACGGGTAGTCGTTACCGGCATGGGCATTGCGTCCTGCATCGGCACCAACACCAAAGAGGTGACCGAATCCCTCAAGGCGGGCCGCAGTGGCATCCGCTTTCAGGAGGAGTACCGGGAGCTGGGCCTGCGCAGCCAGGTGGCCTGCCCGGTGGACATCGATTTCAAGGATCATATCGATCGCAAGCATCTGCGCTTTATGGGCGATTCCGCTGCCTACGCGTATATCTCGATGCAGGAAGCCATCGCCATGTCCGGCCTCGAGGAGAGCGACATCTCCAATCCCCGCACCGGCCTCGTCATGGGCTCCGGTGGCACCTCGACGCGCGAGATCATTGAGGCCGCGCAGACCCTCAAGGAGAAGGGCGTCCGCCGCGTGGGCGCCTTCCGCGTGCCCCAGGTCATGGGCAGCACCGTTTCCGCCTGCCTGGCGACGCCGTTCAAGATCAAGGGCGTCAACTACAGCATTTCCTCCGCCTGCGCGACCAGTGCACACTGCATCGGCAACGGCGCCGAGCAGATTCTGATGGGCAAACAGGATATCGTCTTCGCTGGCGGTGGCGAGGAGCTGGCCTGGAGCCTGACTCACCTGTTCGACGCCATGGGCGCCCTGTCCACCAAGTACAACGACACCCCGGAGCGGGCCTCGCGCCCCTACGATGCCGATCGCGATGGATTCGTGATCGCCGGCGGCGGCGGCTGCGTAGTACTGGAGGAGCTGGAGCACGCGAAAGCCCGCGGTGCCACCATCTATGCCGAACTGACCGGCTACGGCGCAACCTCAGACGGCTACGATATGGTCGCCCCCAGCGGTGAAGGAGCGGTGCGCTGCATGCAACAGGCCCTGGCGGGACTCGACGGCAATGGCCTGCAGGGCTCCGTCGACTATATCAACACCCACGGAACTTCGACCCCGGTGGGCGACGTGGCCGAACTGAAGGCGCTACGTGAAGTTTTCGGCGATAAGGTACCGGCGTTTGCCTCCACCAAATCCCTGACCGGCCACTCCCTCGGCGCCGCCGGCGTACAGGAAGCCATCTACAGCCTGCTGATGATGCAAAACGGCTTTATCGCCGCTTCCGCCAATGTGGAAAATCGCGATGAAGCCGCCGCGGGCATGGACTTGGTCACCGAACTGCGCGAAGCCGAGGTCAAGCGTGCCATGTCCAACAGCTTCGGCTTTGGCGGTACCAATGCCTGCCTGATCTTCGACAAGGTCTGATCGACCCAGGCGGACCGGTCGGAGAAACAGCGCCGACCAACACAAAAAAGGCGAACCCGCACAGGGTTCGCCTTTTTTATTGCCGCGAGACTTTAGTAACTGCTAACCGCGCGCTAGGAATCGTTGTCCAGCCGCTCGAGCCACAGCTCGACTTGGCGGGTGAGTCCCTGGCGCCAACTGCGCTGCTGGATGCCAAACACATCGCGCACCTTGCCGCAGGCGAGGACGACACTGGCATCCTCCTCCTCGGGCAGCGCGCTCAGCTGCACCTCCAGATCTTCGTCATAAAAAGACTGTGCCCGCTCGACTACTTCGCGGGCAAACTCCAGAGCCGTACAGGTATCGGAAGCGCCGTAGTGATAAATGCCCGCGGTGGGCGCACCGCTCGCGAGCTGCTGCGCCATCGCCACCACGACCCGGGTCAGGTCGTTGACGGTTACCGGGCTGCCACGACTCTGGTCATCCAGCGAAATCGGCTGGCGCGCCACCAGACCGCGCAATATGCGCCCGAGCAGCGCGTCTTCGTTGCGGTCAATCATCCAGCCGAGGCGCAATATGCTCAGGGTCCTGCATTCCACCAGCGCCTGCTCGCAGGCGAGCCACTGCAGCCCCGCTTCTGAACTGGGCGCCGGCTCATCTTCCTCGTCGTAGCGCTTGCGCGCGCCGCCGGCAAAGACCTGGTAGGAGGACAGGTGCAGCAGGCAGCAGTCTTTCTGGGCCAGCTCGCGGCATACACGCAGCGCCTCGCCCATGGCCTGGCCACCGGCGCAGGCGCTGACATTGATCACAATCGCACCGGGGCGCAGCTCTTCGAGCTGATCGACACCCAGCAACTGCACACGAAAGCCAACGCGCTGCAGGCGCTTCTGCAGCGCGCCGTCAATCCCACTGCCGGCGCCGATGACGGCCACCGAATCCGGCTGGTAGCCGGTGTGATGCTCTGGCACGGTGATAGAGCGACTTAGAAGGGAATGTCGTCGTCAAAGCTGTTGTCGAAGCCACCGGCAGGCGCCTGGTTCGACGGCTGGCTTGCGGGCTGGTTGGACGGCGCCATCGGCGAGGGAGCGGAGCGCCCCTGGTTGAAGGAATCGGAACCGCCCTGCTGGTAGCCACCACCCTGCTGGCCGTAACCGCCACCCTGCTGCTGGTCGTAACCGCCCTGGCCGCCGCCAAAGCCGCCACCCTGCTCACCGCGACCATCGAGCATCTGCATTTCGCTGGCGACGATTTCGGTGGTGTAGCGGTCCTGGCCGGAATTCTTGTCCTGCCATTTGCGAGTGCGCAGGGAACCCTCGATATAGACTTTGGAGCCCTTGCGCAGGTATTCGCCGGCGATCTCCGCCAGGCGATTGAAGAACACCACGCGGTGCCATTCAGTGCGTTCCTGCTGCTGGCCAGTCTGCTTGTCCTTCCAGCTCTCGGAGGTCGCCAGGTTGACGTTGGTCACCGCCCCGCCGCTCGGCATATAACGGGTTTCCGGGTCTGCGCCCAGATTGCCGATCAGAATTACTTTGTTGATACCCCGGGCCATGGCCTTCTCCTAGTCGTGTCTTGCTGCCCGATTTTGAGCCGGGCCGATAATCTGAAAACTGCTGAATATTAACCCGGCAAGCGACCGCCTGCGGGTTAAAAATGCTGGGTTGAACAACACCGCCCGGGAAACGGGCAGTGTATTTTTGTCCAGCAGCATACAACAGACGCCGCTGCTTATTAAGACGTCAATTTGACCGGTGCGCCGCAATCCGTTTAACCGGCTTGCGTCTGGGGGGAGTGGTCCCGCAACAGCCACCACAGCAGTGCCCACAACAGCAGCACGACAAAGCCCATCACCGCCACTGCGCTGGCGCCGCCGTGACCAAACAGGTCACCGCCGAGGCTGCCCCCGGCGAAAGTACCAAGGAACTGCAGAGTGGCGTAGAGGCCGGTGGCGGCGCCGCGGGCCTCGGGGGGCGCGGCGCGAGTCAGCTGCGCCGGCAACAGCGCCTCGAGCAGGTTGAAGGCGATAAAGAACACTGCCAGCAGGGCAATCATGGCGGCACCGCCGAACCCGGGCAGCAGAGCCAGGCTACCCGCGCCCAGGCCGAGCAGCCCCAGCCCCAGGGCCTGGGGTACGCGCCCACTGCGCTCCGCCATGCGCATCAACGGCAGCATTATCAGGAAGGCGCCCGCCATCAGCGGGCCGTACAGCCGCCAGTGCTCGGCACTGGGTAGGCCGAGCCGATCCACCAGCAGCAGCGGCAGCGGCACGAACAGCGAGGTCAGCAACAGGTGGGAGAAGAACACCCCGCCGACCAGCTTCCAGGTCCCGGGGCTCTGCAGTAGCTTGCGGAAATTGCCACGACGCACACCGATATGGCGCTCTCCCGGAGGGGGTGTCGGCACCAACCGCCACACGATCAGTATTCCCACAAGCGCCATTACCGCGGTGACCCAGAATATCGCCGACAAACCACCGGCGCCGGCCAGCGCCGGACCAATAATCACCGCCAGCATAAACGCCACGCCGATGGAGGCGCCGATTACCGCCATGGCCTTGCCGCGGTTCTCATCGCGGGTCAGGTCCGCCACCAGGGCCATAGTGGCCGCGGCGATGGCACCACAGCCCTGCAGCACACGCCCGGCTATCAGGCCGTAGACAGAGTCCGTCTGCGCGGCCACCACACTGCCCAGGGCGAACAGCAGCAGGCCGATGTAGATCACCGGCTTGCGCCCCAGCCGGTCGGACAGGGTGCCCATCGGCATCTGCAGCAGGGCCTGGCTCAGACCGTAGGCGCCGAGGGCAAAGCCCAGCAGCGCCGGCGTGCTGTGCTGGTAACCGGTACCGTATACCGTCAGCACCGGCAGCACCATAAACAGGCCGAGCATGCGGAAGACATAGAGAGAAGCGAGACCCGCGAGGGCGCGACGTTCAGTAGGATTCATAGGGTGATCCCAAGTACAACGTTATCGGGCGCGCATTGTATCAGCGCCGCTCGGGCCCACGCGAATGCGGATATTGCGCTAGGATCTGCCGTAATCGTCGTCGAAACGCACGATATCGTCTTCACCGAGATAGCTACCCGACTGCACCTCGATCAGTTCCAGCGGGATGGTGCCCGGATTCTCGAGTCGGTGTACCACCCCCAGCGGGATATAAGTGGACTGGTTCTCGCTGATCAGCAGCTCTTCTTCACCCCGGGTCACCTTGGCGGTGCCGCGGACGACGATCCAGTGCTCGGCGCGATGGTGGTGCATCTGCAGGGACAGCTGCTGCCCCGGCTTTACCACGATGCGCTTCACCTGGAAGCGCGGCCCCCCGTCGATGGAATCGTAGTAACCCCATGGGCGATAGACCTTGCGGTGGCTCTGGGCCTCGCTGCGCTGGTCCAGCTTCAGGCGCTGCACCAGCTTCTTCACGTCCTGGACCCGATGCTTGTCGGCGATCAGCACCGCGTCGTCAGTGTCGACGACCACCAGGTCGCTGACCCCCAGCAGGCTCACCAGGCGGTTGTCGGCGCGGACCAGACAGCCGTCGGAGGATTCCGCCAGCACGTCGCCGTGCAGCAGGTTGTCGTTTTCGTCTTTCTCGGCCAGTTCCCACAGGGCAGACCAGGAACCCACGTCGCTCCAGCCGGCATCCATCGGCACGATAGCGGCGGATTCGGTCTTTTCCATCACCGCGTAATCCACCGAGTCATCGGGGCAGGCGGCAAAGGCGTCGCCGTCGACACGGGTAAAATCCAGATCCCGCGCGGCGCCGGCATAGGCGGCGCGACAGGCCTCGAGCATGTCCGGCCGGTGCTCGCCCAGCTCCTCGATATAGCGCGATGCGCGGAACAGGAACATACCGCTGTTCCAGCTGTATTCACCGCTGGCCAGATAGCCTTCCGCGGTCTCCGCGTCCGGCTTTTCGACAAACTCGGCCACTCTCCAGGCGTCCGCCTGCAGTCCCTCGCCGCGACGGATATAGCCGTAGCCGGTCTCGGCGCGGGTCGGCACTATGCCGAAGGTCACCAGATTGCCCTGCCGCGCCAGCTCCGCCGCCGGGGCCACCGCCTGCTGGAAAGCCGATACATCGGCCACCGCGTGGTCTGCCGGAAGGACGAGCAGCAGGGGATCCCCGCCCTCCTCCAGCGCAGCCAGAGCCGCCAGCGCAATGGCCGGTGCGGTGTTGCGGGCACAGGGTTCCAGCAGTATCGACTGCGGCGCGCGGCCTATTTCCTGCAGCTGTTCGGCTGCGGCGAACCGGTGTGCCTCGTTGCACACCAGAATCGGGGCCTGCAGATCGGGCAGACCGTCGAGGCGCTTCGCCGTGGCCTGCAGCATCGTC
The DNA here is from genome assembly GCF_014904735.1 of Microbulbifer hainanensis. Classification (GTDB taxonomy): domain Bacteria; phylum Pseudomonadota; class Gammaproteobacteria; order Pseudomonadales; family Cellvibrionaceae; genus Microbulbifer; species Microbulbifer hainanensis. The sequence goes on from NZ_JACZCR010000057.1 coordinate 67,380, forward strand.
TCGTTGCCGGCCAGCGGCAGGAACTGTTTCGGGTAGGCTTCGCGGGAGAGCGGCCATAGGCGCGAGCCGGTGCCGCCGCAGAGAATCACTGGAATCATGTCGGAGAATCTGTATTTAACTTTATGCAATGGGACCAATTCTGGCACAGTCGGGCGCGCGGTCCTACGAAACCATCGTATCAGTGCAACGCGAGCAGGTGTGGACGCCCATCCGCCTCCCGCCAACCAACGGTTTTGGATGGGGCCCGGCACTTTGGCTTATACTTGCCGGTTTTTCCGGCCAACGTTAGCAGGTAGAGCGTGGACACGATTTATGTACGGGGTGCGCGCACCCACAACCTGAAGAATATCGATCTGGATATTCCCCGCGACAAGCTGATCGTGATCACCGGACTGTCCGGGTCGGGCAAGTCCTCCCTCGCGTTCGACACCCTCTATGCCGAGGGACAGCGGCGCTATGTGGAATCGCTGTCCACTTACGCGCGCCAGTTCCTGTCGATGATGGAAAAGCCCGATGTGGATACGGTGGAGGGGCTGTCCCCGGCGATCTCCATCGAGCAGAAGTCCACGTCCCACAACCCCCGCTCCACCGTCGGCACCATCACCGAGATCTACGACTACCTGCGCCTGCTGTTCGCCCGCGTCGGCGAGCCGCGCTGCCCGGATCACGGTGAACCGCTGCAGGCCCAGACCATCAGCCAGATGGTGGACCAGGTGCTGGCGCTGCCGGAGGGCACCAAGGTTATGCTGCTGGCTCCGATCGTGCGCGACCGCAAAGGTGAGCACCTGCACGTATTCGAGCAGCTGCGCCGCGACGGTTTCGTGCGCGCACGAATCGACGGCGTGGTCTGCGACCTCGACGACACCCCCAAGCTGGACAAGCGCAAGAAGCACACGGTCGAAGTGGTGGTGGACCGCTTCAAGGTCCGCGAAGACCTGCAGCTGCGCCTGGCCGAGTCTTTTGAGACCGCACTCAACCTGACCGACGGCATCGCCTCGATCAGCTTTATGGAAGGCAAGCAGGACGAGCGCCTGTTCTCCGCGCGACATGCCTGCCCGGTATGCGATTACTCACTCAATGAACTGGAGCCGCGACTCTTCTCGTTCAACAACCCCGCCGGCGCCTGCCCCAGCTGTGACGGTCTCGGGGTCAAGCAGTTCTTCGATGAAGACAAGGTGATCCTCGACCCGGAGAGCAGCATCTCCGAGGGCGCCATCCGCGGCTGGGATCGGCGCAACATCTACTACTACCACATGCTCGACTCCCTGGCCGAGCACTACGGCTTCGACCTGGACAAGCCGTGGACGAAGCTGCGCAAGCGCGATCGCGACGTAATCCTGCACGGCAGCGGCGATACGCCGATCGATTTCAGCTATGTGAACGACCGTGGCGATGTCACCGTGCGCCGGCACACCTTCGAGGGCATCATCCCCAACTTCCAGCGCCGCTATCGCGATACCGAATCCCAGTCGGTGCGCGACGAGCTGGCGAAATTCCTCAGCACCCAGAGCTGTCCGGATTGCGAGGGCACGCGCCTGCGCCGCGAGGCGCGCAACGTGTTTGTCGACGACCGCACCCTGGCGCAGATCACCGGGCTGCCGGTGGGCGATGCGTTTGATTACTTCGATCACCAGCTGCAGTTCCAGGGCGCACAGAAAGAAATTGCAGATAAGATTCTCAAGGAGCTGCGCGACCGCTTCCGCTTTCTCGTGGACGTGGGCCTGAATTACCTGACCCTGAACCGCAGTGCCGAGACCCTGTCCGGCGGTGAGGCCCAGCGTATCCGCCTCGCCAGCCAGATCGGCGCCGGTCTCGTCGGCGTCATGTACATTCTCGATGAGCCCTCCATCGGCCTGCACCAGCGCGACAACGAGCGCCTGCTGGCCACCCTCACGCACCTGCGCGATATCGGCAACACAGTCATCGTGGTCGAACACGATGAAGACGCCATCCGCAGTGCCGATTATCTGGTGGATATCGGCCCCGGTGCCGGCGTGCACGGCGGCGAAGTGGTCGTGGCTGGCACCGCGGACGAGGTGGCCCAGTGTGAGCGCTCGCTCACCGGCCAGTACCTGTCCGGCGTGAAGAAAATTGCCGTGCCGGAGGAGCGCTATGTCGCCGACCCGGACTACATGCTGTGTATCGACGGCGCCAGCGGCAACAACCTGCAAGACGTCAACCTGGAAATCCCGGTGGGCCTGTTCACCTGCGTCACTGGCGTATCTGGCTCCGGCAAGTCCACGCTGATCAACGCCACCCTGTATCCGCTCGCGGCCACGGCGCTGAACAAGGCCACCACACTGAAGGCAGCGTCCCACAAAGCGGTGCACGGCCTGGAACATTTCGACAAGTGCGTCGACATCGACCAGAGCCCCATCGGCCGCACCCCGCGCTCCAACCCGGCGACCTATACCGGCATCTTCACGCCGATCCGCGACCTGTTTGCCGGCACCCAGGAGGCGCGCTCGCGCGGCTACAAACCCGGCCGCTTCAGTTTCAATGTCAAGGGCGGCCGCTGCGAGGCCTGCCAGGGCGACGGCGTTATCAAGGTGGAAATGCACTTCCTGCCGGATATCTACGTGCCCTGCGACACGTGTAAGGGCAAACGCTACAACCGCGAGACGCTGGAAGTGCACTACAAGGGCAAGAATATCCACGAAGTGCTGGAGATGACTGTCGAAGACGCACGCGAATTCTTCGACCCGGTGCCGGCAATCGCCAAGAAACTGCAGACGCTGATGGACGTGGGCCTGTCGTACATCAAGCTGGGCCAGGCGGCCACGACCCTGTCCGGCGGCGAGGCGCAGCGGGTCAAGCTGTCCCGCGAGCTGTCCAAGCGGGACACCGGCCAGACCCTGTATATCCTCGACGAACCCACCACCGGCTTGCACTTTGCCGATATCCAGCTGCTGCTCGACGTGCTGCACCGGCTGCGCGACCACGGCAACACTATCGTGGTGATCGAACACAACCTGGATGTGATCAAGACTGCGGACTGGATTGTCGATCTGGGGCCGGAGGGCGGTTCCGGTGGCGGGCAGATTATCGCTACCGGCACACCGGAAGACGTGGCCGACAACGAGCGCTCGCACACCGGACGTTTCCTTAAACCCATGCTCGGCTGATCCCGGAGGCTCCGCCAAGTGGCGGAGCCTCCTGACAACCGGCAAAGGCAATAAAAATTAAGAAACTGCCATGAAATTTTTCACCCAGGAAAGGCTCAACCTTCTTATCGCTATATGCGCCGTGCTGATTTCCGGCGCGTCCTTTTATGCAACCTACCTGCAGGCAAACGCTGCGGAAAAACAGGTTCACGCCATGACCCTGCCGCTGGTGAATTTCGAGAACAGCAACCTCGATTCCGGCAACCGCAGCCCGCAAATTACCTTCTCACTGAAGAACAGCGGTATCGGTCCCGCGCTGGTGCAGGCATTTGAGATCGAATACAAAGGCGAAACCTATCGCGATATCAACTCGCTGCTCTCCACCTGCTGCAATTACGACAAATACCGCGAGACCCTGCGCGCGGCTACCAATAACTTCAGTGAAGTGGGCGGCCACATGGGCGAGATCGATGGGGCAATGATCACCAGTAACGTTGTCAATTCAATTATCCCGGGCCAGTCGAGCCTCGACTTCATGACGCTGCCCTACGGCAATACCAGCCGGGAACTGTGGGAAACAATCAACCGCGAGCGCATTCGCTTCAGCGTGAAAACCTGCTATTGCTCGCTGCTGGGAGAGTGTTACTGGTCCGGCTCCGGCGGCGTCCCCGCGGAGACAAAGTCCTGCCCGCGCGACACCTGAAGCCCCACTACCTGTAAAGCGATGCAGAAAACCCGCACACAGACCTGCGCGGCGCGCACAGCCCATGGTCCGCCCCAGGCGGGCTGAACTGAGCAAGGAAAACCCATGTTAGAAACCGAAAGACTGCTGCTGAGAAAGTTCACCCTCGACGACGCGGAGGAATACTTCCAGCTGAATGCCAACGCGGATGTAGTGCGCTACACCGGCCAGGCCCCGTTCACATCCGTGGACGAAGCGGTTGCTGTACTGAAATCGGCACCGCTGCGCGACTACCAGATTCACGGATTCGGCCGCCTGGCCTGTATCAACAAGCGTAGCGGCCGGCTGATCGGCTTCTGCGGCCTCAAATACCTGGCGGAACTCGACGAAATTGATATCGGCTACCGCTTCCTGCCCGAGTTCTGGGGCCGCGGTCTGGCCACGGAGTCCTCTCTACCGGTGATGGAATACGGGCGCAACGTGCTGGGCCTGAAACGGATTATCGGCCTAGTCGAGCCGGACAACATCGGCTCGGTCAATGTCCTGAAGAAACTGGGTCTGGCATTCGAGCGCAAGGTCAGCCTGGATCCGGCAGAGACAGAAATGGACCTCTACGCCTAGCCAGCACCGGCCCGGAGGCCGCCCCGGGCTGCAATTGCACGTTAATCACTCCCCCTGTCCCTTTGCGGCATTCTGCCGATAACGCCGCGACGAGTGCTTGAGCAGATCCACCCGCTCGAGGTACAGATCCCCTGTGCTCGCTATCGAAAAGTCCCGCCCGACCCGTGCAGTGCGGCGCGGCGCGCTTGCATCCAGGATGGCCGCCTTATAGGGGCCCTTTCGGCATAGCTACAGTGCATCCAAATCCGTGCCCTGCCACCTCTAACCTGTTAGCGTCACGATTCGTGCCACAAGTCATTCTCCAAAGGTCACGCTCATGTCTACAACTGAGCCTCTCTCCACAGATAAGCTGCTCGGTCCGCGAATCCTCCGTAAAATATCGGGCAATGGATTTTCAGTGCAGCTAGCTGAATACCCAGCTGGTCACCGACAAAAATGGCACAGCCACAACCACCACGGCATCAGCTTTCTGATTTCAGGGGGAATACGCGAGCGTGTGCGCCGATCCGAAGAAAGTGCGGTGCCTTTTAGCCTGGTAATCAAACCGGCAGAAGTGTCACACTGCGATTGGGTAGGCCCCAGGGGCGCACGGCTCGTTCAGGTAAAGTTCGAGGAAGACTGCCAACTCTGGCCTGATTCGTCGATAGACGCACCCCAAGACTGGCGCTGGCTGCACAAAGGTCCAGCTCTCAGAGAGATGGTCAGCCTGCTCGCCCTGCTGTTATCAAATTCCAGTATTGCTAATACCGTCGCCGAAGAAGAGATCGTTAATCTCCTTACAGGAGTTACAGACATCGAGGCCGCAGCACCGGGACCTGCACCCACCTGGTTGCACGCAATCAAACAACAGCTGGACGACACCCCGCAGGCCTTACTCAGTGTACGCCAGCTTGCCGACCAGGCCGGTGTGCATGCGGTCTATCTTTCTCGCGCCTTCCGGCGTTATTACGGCACCTCCATTACCCAATACCGCAAACGTGCGCGCTTTTGCCTTGCCGCAGCTACCCTAAGCGGCTCAGGCAATAATCTCTGCGAAATTGCGCATGCCTGCGGCTATACCGACCACGCCCACTTCTGCCGCGACCTCCGCGCCCTGACGGGATCGAGACCCAGCTCAATCCGAGACCTGCTATATCGGGTTTCATCTGTACAAGAAAAGCACTCCCGAGCGCACTTAGAATTGGCAACGATTGAATGACAACATAACCAGGTCAGAAATAGGGACTTTTCAACATGATGCCAGTAAGAGCCATTAGCTTTTTCATGATTTTCCTGCTGGGAGCATGCGCACAGGCAGCCGATTGGCGCGGGGATGTGACCGACTTCGGTGATCGCCTGGTGGCACAAGGCGCGGTACCGGGCATGGGTGTGGCAGTGATTCGGGGCGACCAGGTCGTGTATCGACACGGCTTTGGCATAGCGGATGTAAATTCCGGCCGCAAGGTGGATAACGATACTTACTTTTACATCGCTTCGAGCACCAAAGCCCTGACCGCGACGGCCACCGCCCTCAAAGCCGCACGCGACGAACTCGATTTAAGTGCACCAATTACCGACTATTTGCCAGAACTAAAAGGCACCGTCTGGGATTCACAGCGGGTGACGCTGGACGACCTACTGGCCATGCGCCACGGAATGGAAGACCGCTGGCCAGTCGTTTTCCGCACAGCCTACAGTGGGGACTTTACCCGCGCCAAATTGCTAGAGCTACTCAAGGACTACCAACCTGCGGAACGCGGCAAAAGTTTCGAATACAACAACCTCGGCTATAACATGCTCGGCTTGATACTCGGCCGAAAAGAAAAGAACAGCTGGAAACAGGCAGTTGAAAGCGAAGTCCTGGTGCCGCTGCAGATGTCGCAGACCACAGCGGATTTGTCCGGGCTTCCGGAACAGCGAGTAGCCCTCCCCCATACCATTGCCACAAGCCCAGCCAGTCGTATTCCGTTGCTCAAGGCAGATGCGAACCTGCACGCAGCAGGGGGACATTTTTCCACAGCCTCCAGCCTCGCCCGCTTTGTCGCGGCACACATCAGCGGAGGCATTATCGAAGGAAAACGCCTTTTACCCGAACGGCCGCTGCTGCTGACACAAACCCAGCACTCGCAGCAGGATCGGCAATTTGGCGACTATCATCGCACCGGCTGGGGTTACGGATGGGACATCGGGGACTATGAGGGTGAGCGATTGCTACACCGTTTCGGTTCTTTCGCCGGTTACCGGGCTCACATGTCATTGATGCCGGACCACTCCATTGGTGTGGTGGTACTTGCCAACGCCAATACGCCCGCAGTCGACCTGATGGCCAACTATATCTATGCACAACTGCTTGACCGGGACGGGGTGACGGAGCGTTTTGCCAGCAAGCTGAAGGAATTCGAAAGCCGGCTGGCGACCTATCGGGAGCACTATAAGACTGATTTACAGAAGCGCAAACAGCGATCTTCCGCCCTTGCCCATCAATTAAAAACCTATACCGGCACCTTCCAGAACGCCGAACTCGGCACAATGGTATGGCACCTTCGCAAGACGGGACTGGAAGTGCGCATGGGAATTGCACACTCTGCCGCCGAAATATATAACGCCGCGGATAATGAATTTCGCATCGAGGTGACCGGCCGCGGCAGTGTCGCGCACTTTCTTTTCGACGCCTCCGGCAATGTCACCGGGGTACGTTTTCTCGAGCGCGTGTTTGCAAAGCAACCCTGAGAGCCACACAGGCCGGATCAATTGGTTGCATTCGGCCGATAGCGCCTCGACAGATGCTTTAACAGCTCTGCCCGCTCTAAATACACATCCCGCAATTCCTCCCGGACAAAGAGTTCGGCCTGATCCGCATAATGCGGCGAGGTTGTATCGAGTGTGGCAGAGCCAAAATTGTGTATTGCTCGCGAGTGTACCTTGCCGCTGCGATCCCAGGACACCACCATGATAAAACTGTCGCCGGCCCTGTTTTCAAACTGCCTGAGGTTATTCAGTGGGCCACCGTAGACGGCGCGCAACGTATCGGGACCGCCGCTCAGCGGCCAGCTGTGTTCACCGCGCACATGACGATTGATCTCACCGAATGGGACTTCGATAGTGCCGTAGAATTCGTAGAGCTGGTCGACCGTTTCTTTAAAGGCGCGGTCAATTACCGCGAAATCCGCTTTCTGTCCGTGCGCCTCCTGAATCGGCTCCAGGGTTAACACCGCCAGCGCCGCGTGCGTATCCTCCTTGTCGGTGGAGAGGTCCCAGTCCGCCAGAAATTTCAGCGCGTCGCGGTATCTGCTCTGCCCGAATTGGGCTGGTTTTTCTGCCCGCAGCCATTGACGCAACTGCCGCACCTGGTAGGAGGCCGGATTATAGTGGTTGTCGAATTTCAATCGCATGAAGTCCTCTGCCGAGATCTTCTCACGTGCGCCGTAAAGCGCCTCAATCTGCAACGCCCGATTAGTGACAACTTTTTCAATGCCCATGGATGGAGGAAAGTTTTCTGCCCAGGCATCGTCGTCGCCATCGGTGGCCTGGAACGGCGGGTTGTTGGCGTTGTAGACCAGACCGCTTTTCGGGTTCAGGGTTTTCGGCATCCTTCGGAAGTCCCGATAACCATGCCAGATTACGTCTGAGCGGTCGCCGGGCAGGTATTTACTCCAGTCCCACCCCTCGCTGCGCGCAGGGAACATCGCATTGTAGTAGTGGCCGATATTGCCCTCCCGATCCGCGTAAACGTAGTTGATGCTGGGCATGGCCTGCATTTTCAGCGCGGCCTCGAATTCGGATTTGTTCGTGGCCTTGTTCAGCGCCAGCATAAAGTCCAGAGTGCGTACTTCGCCCATGCCGGCCCAGCGCACGGCGTAGCTGCCGTATTCGGTCTGGAATACCGGCCCCTGCTCAGCGATCAGGATCTCCTTGTTAAACGTCCAGTGCAGCGGGCCGAACAGCTTCACGCGGATTTTAGCCTCGCGCCTATCAAAGTTATGCCACTGCCCGTCCAGCAGGTATTGGTCCGGGTGTTGCGGATTGATCGTCAACTGGTAGATATCCACCAGGTCTGGCTTGTTGACGGTATTGGCCCACCCCAGGTATTCGTTGTGGCCGTGAATGATGACCGGCGCCCCCGGGAATGTGCCCCCGGTCATATTCCAGCCTTGCAGGGAATGAACCTGTGCCTCGTACCAGGCCACGGGACCGGTCAGTGGCTGGTGGGAGTTGACCAGCAACCGGGTAGCGCCATCGCTGGAGCGACTTGGTGCGACAGCGATGCCCTGGCTGCCGGTTGGCAGCGACTGCTGCGGGACCCAGGCCAGGCTGTCCTCGCCATTCTTGGCAACTTCATGAGGTGCTTTCGGGTCAAGCAATTCGCCCAGCACCTTGTCGAAGCCGTAAAACATCGGCGTCTTGAAAGTAAAACCTGCCACCAGATCCTCACCGACGACCGGCAACAGGTAGCGCGATACCGCTTCAGGGTGCTGAGCGGCGTACAAGTTGAGGCCCGCCGCATAGGCTTCAGCCACGGCTCGCGCCTCCGGCGACAGTTGCGAATAACCGCTGGAAACCGCGGGCCAGATCCCCATCCACAGCGCCAGGTAATCCGTCTTCGCGGCCGACAAACCCTTTTCCGCCGCAAGGCTGCCACGAGTGGCAAGAATCACGCTCTGAATGGTGGCAAAGTCGTCCTCTGCGTGGGCATAGGCGAGCCCAAATGCAGCATCGGCATCAGTTTCACCGTATATATGTGGCACACCCCAGTTGTCCCGCAAAATTTCGACGTCGAACGCGCGAGCCTCGGCAACATAGTCGCGCTCGGACAACTGTGTCGCCATTGGCGCGGGTAAGTCCAGGTAGGCAATCCCAAATACACCGGCGAGCAACAACAGGAGCCCGGTCAGGATCCGCGATGTCTGTTTCATTCGGCCCTCTTCTTTATCGTTATTGGGCTCCAGTGTCTCCAAACAGGTCGACTGGGTAAACCGTTCAATCCGGACAATTTGCCCACTACTTAACAGGACGCAGCGGCGGATCGATCGTGTTCCGGGCCTTAATCCGCACAGCAATACCCGGAGCATACCCACCCGGACCACACGAGAGCAGAGCATTCTTTGGCGCCAGCCTCTGGAAGGCCCGATCAGACAAACTAGACTGCAGGCAGCATCACCCTTGGCTGCAATCTGATGTTCCCGACCGCCGCCAAAGCCAGCATGGAGAACTACCCGCCAGGCATTGTCGGGCCGGCGGAAACGGCGACTACTTCCGCAATGAAAGCACACAACAAACATGTCGAATAAGCTCAACCCCGTAGCGGTCTGGGCCCTCGCCGCTGGCGGCATGGTAGGCGGCGGGATCTACACCGTACTAGGGGTTGTCATCGCGGTTTCTGCCCAGTGGAGCTGGCTGGCGTTTGCCTACATCGGAATTCTCGCCATTACCTCCACCTACAGTTACGTTTTCCTGTCGAACAAGTTCGCGGAAAGTGGCGGAGCCTTTGCCTTTCTGGAGAGAACCGTGGCTCAGGGCCTGGCGGGCAGCCTGGCGTGGACACTGATCCTGGGCTACGTACTCACTATTTCGGTCTATGCTTTCGTGTTCGGCCACTACCTGTCGTTTGCCTTCCACGGCAACCCATTGATGATACGGCTACTGGCCGGCGGTATCGTCGCGGCGCTGATTGCCCTCAATCTGGCCGGGGTGGGCAAAATGACCAAGGTGGAGATCACTATTGTCTCCGCGAATCTTCTGATGTTGCTGGCGCTGGGGGTTTACGGCCTCGGGCAATGGGACTCCACTAAACTGGTTTCCGGTATAGAGCCACGGCCACTGTGGTCGGGCCTTTTTGGGGGCGCGGCGATATTCATGGCCTATGAGGGCTTCCAGCTATTGAGCTATGAGTACGACAAAATCAAGGATCCGCAGAAATACTTCATGCCGGTCCTTATCAGTGCCACCTGCTTCGTGGTGCTCCTCTACATCATCGTAACCCTCGGGGCGAGCTTTCTTGGAGGCGCAACCTCACTGGTGGATTTCAAGGAAATTGCCCTTTCCATCGCCGCCAAGAAAGCCTTCGGTACCGTCGGAGTCATAGTGATTACCGTGGCCGCCTGCTTTGCCACTGCGGCAGCAATAAACTCTACTCTGTTTTCAACCGCGCAGCTGTCGAAGCGTATCGCCGATGAAAATGAGCTACCCGAGTGGTTCCGACACACCAACAGTAACAACATACCCGACCGCTCGATTATTTTACTGGGGGCACTGGCGGGCCTGCTCGCCGTAATCGGTTCCCTGAGCTCACTGGTGGAGGCTGCAAGTCTCGTGTTTGTCACTACTTTCGGCATCGTCAACTGGCTATGCCTGAAGGAGCGCGAGAGTATCAAGTGGATTCCGACCGTGGGAATATTTATCGCCGTTACCACCGCTTTGTCACTGCTTTTCCGACTCGCCGTCTCTAAACCGGTACCGCTTGGGGCCCTGGTCCTCGTGATCCTGCTGATCCTACTGGGACGTCCCCAGTTGCTAAAACATACCGGGAGCTAGATAAAATGGTCTATACCGGAGGAACCAAACCGGCCAGCGCCGGCCTGCTGCTTCTCGCCATCACAGTTACTGTCGCGCTGGCATCCTGTGGCCAGTCCGGCCAGCAAAAACCCGCGCGACTCCGTCTGGGCAACTTCCTTTGGGAAACCGATCAGGTAAAAATCGCTCTCTACAGGGACTCAGAGCAGCAGAAGAATGCCACTCTCAGCTACGGCAAACTATCCGATTACCAGGCACTAAAGCCGGGCCGCTACCGGATGCGGGTGGCCGCTGGGGACCACGACATTCTGGAAAAAACTTTTGGCCTGGGCAGCGGGGAGGCCTATACACTGATCATTGCCGGTATCGCGAGCGGTGCACCAGAACTAAATAAGGAAACTTTGAACAAGAAGTTGCACACCTTCGTAGAAGGTAGCATCGCGCGAACATCCAATGGCTACCTGCCACAAATGTTGCTTATCAACGATTTTTTCGTGGAGGAGAAAGAGACGGGCCAATTCCGCATCATCAACTTGATGCCAGGCACCACATGTCTCCATGGAAAACTGATGAACGAAAGCAAGAATGAACTTTCTTCGACGCTCGAGTATTTTCACGGGAGTCCCTCGCAGCCCGTGTCCACGGGCGATCTGGAGCTAGAACTGTCTTTCAGCGGCTCACCACTCAAATTCAGCGAGCAAACGGTGACTATCCGCGAACGGGCGCTAAACAGCTTTTTCATCATCCCCCGTAAAGGACACTACCTTACATCGCCCGTGGTAGTGAGAGGCGTCACTGAAAATTCCCCTTAAGCGAGGAGATCAGCAGAAAGGAACCCGCAGGCGCGGCAAAGCGACCATGCCCCTCCATCCAATACGGGTACGCGGCGTACTAGACATCCGCGTTCAGTTTCGCGAGCTTGCCGCCCATGAGATTCGAGTATCTGCCAATGGATACCGAGGTCAGTCGCATCTGTCCCGTCGATCTCCCCGATTCTGTGATTCAATTATCTTTTTCACTGTACGACTGGTACGTCTATGATGACCACCCGGTTTTGGTGCGTATTTGTCTAGACCGGATGGAATTTCTTCACTACGCTCGGAGCGTTTTACCCAGTAGGCGAATCGGACACGCGTCCAAATCTCGCGGTCGATAGAGGGTGGAAGTTTTGTATCGTTGTCCCCTGCGGTACGGCTTGGCGTCGCTGGTTTGGCGCAGTCCAGAGAGAAAATACTCTGATTAATCCAAGGGGATTAAAAATGATAAGAACGCTCCGCACCACATCGCTGGCGCTCGTCGCCAGTTCCGCAATCTTCAGTAGCAACCTGTACGCAGAACCCGGTGATTACAGTTTCTGGGCCACGCTGGTCAACCTGGCTTCGCCCGACAAAGCCAATGCGAAAGTCACCGAAGCGCAGACCGAGGGCATGTACCCGCTGACCATGGACGACCCCGGCTTCGACGATAATTTCGATCCGGCGGACTACGACAACTGGCAGAAAGTCGATGTACCCGTGAGCAGTGGTGCCATGTGTGGAAATGGCTCACCCTACAAGTTTTTCGTCAACCGCGTGCCGGATACCAGCAACACCATTTTCTACTTCGAAGGCGGCGGCGCCTGCTGGGATTATGCAAGCTGCTCCGGGCAGGCCGGGATACGCGGTGCACGCAACCCGAACGGCATTCCGGATGACTATGTACAGAACATCAACCTGCTCGATTTCGAGAACTCTTCCAACCTGGCCACCGCGGCAGTGTCGCCGCTGATCTACACCCATCATCCCTACAACCAGTTTAAAACCGGCGAGTGGAATCTTGTCTATGTGCCCTACTGCACTGGTGATATTTATGTCGGTGACAAAACGGAAGTCTACACCGACCCGACCGGGCAGAACCCGGACCTGATCTGGCACCACAACGGGCTACGCAACGTGCAGGCGGTGGTCTCGTGGGTAAAGAACAATCTGCAGAAACCCAAGCAGATGGTCGCGGCGGGGTGCAGTGCCGGCAGTATCGGCGCACTGCTGAATTACTCGAAACTGCGCCAGGATATGAATGTCGACTACGGCTACCTGATCGACGACTCGGGCCCGCTGTACCGCGCGCCACTGGATAGCACCGACAAGGACACCTACCCGTCCCTGCCACTACATCACGAGGTGCTGGATTCCTGGACGACTTTCACTCCCGACGACGACCCGGATGCGGTAAACCCGATCAATATGCTCGCCCAAATCACTCCGGGATTTGATAATAACGAACTCGCCTCTCTCTACGTCGCCCTGTCGAACAAATTCCCCGGCGACCGGCTGGGTGTTACGCACTTCCTCGCCGATGGTAACTTCTCGTCCTATTCCTACGAACGCTTTCACGAGGATATCTATAATGATCCCGATGCGGATTCGCGACTGAATAAATTGCGCCAGAAGTGGCAGCAGGACACCTTTACCAACCTGATCCCTGAGCTGCAACAGACGGCCAACTGGGGCTATTACTTCCCGATGTACCGGGATTTCAACGAGAGCCACTGCACGACGATTCTCGATCTGGAATATGGGGAAATCGCCGAGCACGGTCTGGTACTCAGGGACTTCCTCGATAACATCGTCAATTACCAAGGCGGCGCAATGATCCGCGCCTATGAAAGCGACCAGGTTTCCGATTTCGAAAACAATCACAACTGGTTCTACGATCTGGTGGGCGGGCTGCTGTAATTTACCACTGACGCGGGTTGCCGATCGCGCATTTCAGCAATCCGCGTTATTGGAGCAGACGCTCTCGCGCTTCCCGCAAGCGCTGCCGCAAATACTCCTGTCGAGTCGTGCCCTGCGGAAATGCATCCATCTTCTGCACTTCGGCAACGATGCGCTGCTCTTCGGCCTTGTATGCAGCAAAGCCCGGCACCTGCTCATAGGGATCGTATGCCTGGGCGCTCTGCAGCGAGCGACTGCGGTATTCCTCAACCAGCGCCTGTGAAGCCTGCTCGAACTCTGCCTGACTATCACTGTTGCGCTCGAGCCACTCGAGCTTGAGCGCCAGCGCCTCATAGGCGAGTATCCGCCCCTCGCCCTCGATGCCCTCGATAAGCTGCCAGACCTGCTCGTCTGAAAGTCCGGAATTACCTCCGCTGAAATAATCTGCCAGCGCCTGCTTCTCCCGCTCGCGGTCGAAATAGGTCTGTACCCGCGGGTTGTCCAGCAAGGCAGCCAGCGCCTCTTCGGACATCCCTTCAGGCAGCTCACCTTCTGGCAAGGCTTCCTGGACCGCCCCCATTTCCGTGGTGAGGTGCGCGGCCGATCTTTCAAGGGTTGAAGAATCAGCAAACACCGGCGCGCGGCTCCACCAGTCCCCCAGCATATGGATGCCGCCATACAGGAGCGCCGGCACCACAATCCAGGCAGCTCCGCGAAGTTTCTTTAACATTATTTAGTTCCGCATTTGTGCGCTCACGCCCAGTTAACCACAGGGTGTGTGACGCGGAAATACGGCAGGTCAGACAGGCGTCGATTGATGCGCCGGTGCCGGCGGTGGCACTGGAATGTGCCGATTAGCTGAGCTTACGGGAAGGAGTTACTTGGGGAGGACTGATGTAAGGGCATCATACCCAGTTGAGCTTCTGCTCCTCATCACCCTTGTCCGCGCAGGGGGTCTTCTTCGGCGGCACGTAGCCCACGCGGGACTCAGCGGGAACATGCTGATTCTCCCAGTTCGCGACTGCTTCGCCGCACAGCTGACGCTGTTCCGGAGTCAGGCTGACACCGTTGGGCCATTTACCCAGCTCAATGGCGCGCTTCAGGCTCGCGATGATTTGCGGATTGAGATTATTCAACAACTGCTCGAAAGACACGGTAGCGATACCTCGTAGTTCAGATACAAAAAAGCCGGTCGTAAGACCGGCTTTTTTGTACGGGACGCCGGTGCTTACGCCTCGGCGGCTTCTGCCGCTTCGTCCGCAACCGGACGGTCTACCAGCTCGACGTAGGCCATCGGGGCCTTATCGCCGGCACGGAAGCCGCACTTCAGGATACGGATGTAACCGCCCGGACGCGCTTCGTAACGCGGACCCAGTTCGTCGAACAGCTTGCGCACTGCATCCTTGTCGCGGATACGGGCGAAAGCCAGACGGCGGTTGGCAACACTGTCCTTCTTGGCCAGGGTAATCAGCGGCTCGGCAACGCGACGCAGCTCCTTGGCCTTCGGCAGTGTGGTTTTGATCAGTTCGTGCTCTACCAGAGAAGCGGTCATGTTCTTGAACATGGCCTTGCGGTGAGCGCTGGTACGGCTGAATTTACGGCCACTATAGCGATGACGCATGACTCAATTCCTTACGACCTTATTGCTGTCTCAGCAAGTCGTGCTGGAGCGGTGTCTCGCCAGATGTCGTGGCACCGCTCGGGTTCTTTCTTTTACGCGCGACCGGAGTCGCGCCTACCAAATGCTTACAGGGGGCTCAGCTTGCTGTCGCCTTTGAGGCTGGCCGGGGGCCAGTTCTCGAGGCGCATACCCAGGGACAGACCGCGGGAAGCCAGGACGTCCTTGATCTCGGTCAGAGACTTCTTACCCAGGTTCGGGGTCTTCAGCAGCTCTACTTCGGTGCGCTGGATCAGATCACCGATGTAGTAGATGTTTTCTGCTTTCAGACAGTTGGCCGAGCGTACGGTCAACTCCAGATCGTCTACCGGGCGCAGCAGCACCGGGTCAACTTCCGGCTCCTCAGCCTTCGGCTGGGTGTCCTTCTCGCCTTCCAGGTCCACGAATACCGCCAGCTGTTGCTGCAGGATAGTCGCGGCACGGCGAATCGCCTCTTCCGGATCCAGAGTACCATTGGTCTCCAGGTCCAGAACCAGCTTGTCCAGGTCAGTACGCTGCTCTACACGCGCAGACTCTACGCTGTAGGAAACGCGGCGCACCGGGCTGTAGGAAGCGTCCAGCTGCAGACGGCCGATTGCACGGGTCTCTTCCTCGTCCTCACGACGGGCATCGGCGGGCTGGTAGCCACGGCCGCGCGCGACGGTCAGACGCAGGCTGAGTTCCACATCGCCGGTGATATTGGCAATCACGTGATCGGGATTGACGATCTCGATATCGTGATCAACCTGGATATCTCCAGCGGTCACAGCACCCGGGCCCTTCTTGCTCAGGCTCAATACGGCCTGATCCTTGCCGTGCATCACGACGGCGATTTCTTTCAGGTTGAGCAGGATTTCGATTACATCTTCCTGCACCCCCTCAATCGCACTGTACTCGTGTTCGACACCGTCGATTTCCACTTCGGTGACGGCGCAGCCCGGCATGGAGGACAGCAGGATGCGACGCAGTGCGTTGCCCAGAGTGTGGCCGAAACCACGCTCCAGGGGCTCCAGAACCACTTTAGCGTGGTTCGGGTTGTACTCGGTGACGTCAATACGACGAGGTGTCAAAAACTCGTTGACAGCAGTCTGCATAGCCATACCTGTTTACAGTTTGTATCCCTTACTTGGAGTAGAGTTCCACGATAAGGTTTTCGTTGATCTCTGCCGGCAGATCGACGCGATCAGGAACGCGCTTGAAAGTGCCTTCCAGCTTGCTCGCGTTGACATCTACCCACTCGACATCGCCACGCTGGGCGGAGAGGGAAACGGAATTCTGGATACGCATCTGCTTCTTGGCTTTCTCGCGTATAGAAATAACATCGCCTTCTTTCACTTGGTAAGACGGGATGTTCACAGTGCTGCCGTTTACCAGAATCGCCTTGTGGGACACCAGCTGACGCGCTTCGGAACGGGTAGAACCAAAGCCCATGCGGTAAACCACATTGTCCAGACGTTTTTCCAGCAGCTGCAGCAGGTTTTCACCTGTTGCACCTTTCAGGCGCGCCGCTTCCTTATAGTAGTTGCGGAACTGCTTTTCCAGTACGCCGTAGATACGACGAACTTTCTGTTTTTCACGCAGCTGTACGCCGTAGTCAGACAGACGGCCGCGGCCGGCGCCGTGCTGACCGGGCTTGGATTCCGCGCGACATTTGGAGTCGTGCGGGCGAACGCCACTTTTCAGCTGCAGATCGGTACCTTCCCGACGGGAAAGTTTACATTTTGGTCCAATATAACGTGCCATTTTGTCAGCCCCCTCTTACACGCGACGTTTCTTGGGCGGACGACAACCATTATGCGGGATTGGCGTCACGTCGGTGATATTGGTGATCTTGTAGCCGCAGTTGTTCAGAGCGCGAACAGCAGATTCGCGACCCGGGCCGGGGCCCTTAACTTCGACATCAAGGTTTTTCAGGCCGTATTCCTGGGCGGCAGTACCTGCGCGCTCAGCGGCAACCTGGGCTGCAAACGGCGTGCTCTTACGAGAGCCGCGGAAACCGGAACCACCTGCAGTGGCCCAGCTGAGGGTATTACCCTGACGATCAGTGATCGTTACGATCGTATTGTTGAACGATGCGTGGACGTGGGCAATACCGTCGACAACGGTCTTTTTGACCTTTTTGCGAACAGTAGTTTTTGGCTTAGCCATACCTGTATCCTAAATCCTGTATCAAATCCCCCACCCGGTAAGAAGAGAGGGGCTTGTTAAACCGCGATATCGCGTCTTACTTGCGAATCGGCTTACGCGGACCCTTACGGGTGCGAGCGTTTGTCTTGGTGCGCTGGCCGCGCAGCGGCAGGCTGCGACGATGGCGCAGACCGCGGAAGCAACCCAGATCCATCAGACGTTTGATGTTCATGGACACTTCACGACGCAGATCACCTTCTACGGTCAGTTTTGCAACTTCACCGCGGATGGATTCGATCTGCTCTTCAGACAGGTCGCGGATTTTGGTGGATTCAGCGATACCAGTCGCTGCCAAAATTGATTTTGCCGTCGTGCGTCCGACCCCGAAGATGTGGGTCAGGGAGATCACGGCGTGCTTGTGGTCTGGTACATTGACACCAGCAATACGTGCCATAGAGGCATACTCCACGTATTGGGAGCCACTCATCATCAAATGAATGTGACTCAGCTTTGAATTCGGCGCTGACAGCGACTAAAAAACGGCCTGCGCCACCAAAAAGGCGCGCAAGAATAGCCTTTCAGACACTAAATTGCAATAGCCCACGCCTCCCCCAACCCAATGAGAGAGGATGTGGACGACAGTCAGCGCCCCCAATTGAAACCGACCAGTATTGACTCTTCGGTCTCAACCACTAGCCCGGGAGGGCCGGTGGCTTCGCCGATCAATGCGGGGGCCGCATTCACCGGCATGTTCTTACAAATGACGTCGCGAATCCCCTTCCTGGTGTGGACGTCATCCCGGCCATCCATGGCCGGTCGCCAATTCGCGCGTGCAGCGGAGCTGCACAGCCGCGATTCAGCCCTGCCGCTGCTTGTGACGCGGCTCGGCGCTGCAGATTACCCGCAGAACGCCCTTGCGGCGCACGATTTTGCAGTTACGGCAGATCTTTTTTACAGAAGCGCGTACTTTCATGACCTTACCTCAATTCACTCAACTTGCTGCCCGGGCCGCAATCAGCGGCGACCATAGCTTTGCAGGTTCGCCTTTTTCATCAAACCTTCGTACTGATGCGACAGCAAATGCGACTGCACCTGCGCCATGAAGTCCATCACTACGACCACAACGATCAGCAGTGAAGTACCACCCAGATAGAAGGGTACGTTCAATCCCACTACCAAGAACTGCGGCAGCAAGGACACCAACGCGATGTACACGGCGCCGACCAGGGTGAGGCGAGTCAACACGCTGTCGATATAGCGTGCCGTCTGCTCACCGGGACGGATACCGGGCACGTAGGCGCCGGATTTTTTCAGGTTATCTGCCACTTCGTTCGGGTTGAACATCAACGCCGTATAGAAGAAACAGAAGAAACCGATCAACAGCGCGAACAGGATGATGTTCAGCGGCTGTCCCGGACCCAGTTGCAGCGCCATCCACTGGAGGATCTGCGAACCGAGGCCCTCGCCACCCTGACCAAACCACTGAGCCAGTGTGGCCGGGAACAGCAGGATACTGCTGGCGAAGATAACCGGAATCACGCCTGCCATATTGACCTTCAACGGCAGGTGGCTCGACTGTGCGGCCGGGGCTGCGGAGTAGCGACCCGCCTGGCGACGCGCGTGGTTGATGGTGATACGGCGCTGGCCGCGTTCCATTACAACCACGAAATACACCACAGCAATCGCTACAAAACCGATCGCCAGCAGCAGCAGAACATGCAGCTCGCCCTGACGCGCCTGTTCAAAAGCCTGACCGATGGCACTGGGCAGACCCGCGACGATACCGGAGAAGATCAGCATGGAGATGCCGTTACCGACACCGCGCTCAGTGATCTGCTCACCCAGCCACATCATGAAGACCGCACCGGTAACCAGCGAGATCACTGCCACGAAATAGAACCCGAATGCCGGTTCCGCCGAATAGGCCAGGTTTTGACCGGCGAGACCGAAGGTCATGCCGATACCCTGGATCAGGGCCAATACTACCGTCAGATAACGGGTGTACTGGTTGATCTTGCGCCGACCGGCGTCCCCCTCTTTCTTCAACGCTTCCAGAGAGGGCGTCACCGCGCTCATCAACTGCATGATGATGGACGCGGAGATGTACGGCATGATGCCCAGCGCGAGAATACTCATACGCTGCAAGGCACCGCCGGAGAACATGTTAAACAGACCCAGGATCGTGCCCTGGTTCTGATTAAACAGGTTCGACAGCTTTTCCGGGTCAATACCGGGCACCGGAATGTGTGTACCTACGCGATAAACAATGATCGCGAGGAACAGAAAACGAAGGCGAGCCCAAAGCTCGCCTAATCCCTTGCTGTTGCCCAGGGAATTACCACCGGATCCTGGTCGTGCCATTGGGGCCTCGATTAGTCTTCTACTTTACCGCCAGCGGCTTCGATGGCCGCCTTCGCACCCTTGGTGACACCCAGACCTTTAACGTTAACCGCTTTGGTCAGCTCACCGGACAGGAATACTTTGGCGCGTTTAATGTGGCTGCCGATGATATCGGCATTCTTCAGCGCTGCCAAATCGATCACGTCAGCGTCGACCTTCGCCAGCTCCGCCAGACGCACTTCCGCGGTGTAGCGGGTAACGCGTGCAGTGAAACCGTACTTCGGCAGGCGCTTCTGCAGCGGCATCTGACCGCCTTCGAAACCCGGACGCACAGAACCGCCGGAACGGGACTTCTGGCCCTTGTGGCCGCGGCCGCCGGTTTTACCCAGACCGCTACCAATACCGCGACCAACGCGCTTGGCGCTGTGCTTGTGACCCTCTGCGGGAGACAACTCGTTCAAACGCATGTTATTCCCCCTCTACCTTAACCAGATAGTTCACTTTGTTGATCATGCCGCGCACTGAAGGAGTGTCTTCCACTTCGACAGTGTGACCGATGCGACGCAGGCCCAGACCGGCAACGCACGCCTGATGATTTTTCAGGCGTCCGGCGATGCTTTTGATCTGGGTCACTTTAATGGTCTTCTTAGCCATGGTCTTAACCCACTAATAACCTTGTGTCCGAACCGCTATCAGTTCAGGATTTCTTCAACTGACTTACCGCGTTTCGCAGCAACATCTTCCGGGCTGGACATGCTAGCCAGCGCACTGAAGGTAGCGCGAACGACGTTCACCGGGTTGGTGGAGCCGTAGCACTTAGCCAGTACGTTGTGTACGCCAGCCATTTCCAGGACGGAGCGCATCGCACCGCCGGCGATTACGCCGGTACCCTGGGAAGCGGGCTGCATGTAAACCTTGGAACCGCCGTGGCGACCGTTGGTAGCGTACTGAATGGTGTCACCGTTCAGATCTACCTGGATCATGTTGCGACGCGCAGCTTCCATTGCCTTTTGGATGGCAACCGGTACTTCGCGAGCCTTGCCGCGGCCGAAGCCGACGCGGCCATTGCCGTCGCCCACTACAGTCAGTGCGGTAAAGGCGAAGATACGACCGCCTTTAACAGTCTTGGCAACGCGATTGACCTGGACCAGCTTCTCCTGCAGGCCTTCGTCGTTGCTTTTGTCTTTCTCTCTAGCCATAACTCAACCCTTAGAATTTCAGACCGGCTTCGCGGGCAGCGTCAGCCAGAGCCTTGATGCGGCCGTGGTATTTGAAACCGCTGCGATCGAAGGCAACTTGTTCAACGCCGGCAGCCTTGGCGCGCTCGGCGATGAGGGTGCCAACCGCAGTAGCGGCGTCGACGTTACCGGTTTTACCTGCGCGCAGGTCCTTGTCCAGGGTAGAGGCGGAAGCCAGTACCTTGTTGCCTTCGGCAGACAGGATCTGTGCGTAAATGTGACGCGGCGTGCGGTTCACGGTCAGGCGAACAGCGCCCAGCTCGCGGATCTTGGCGCGGGCACGACGTGCACGACGCAAGCGAGATTGCTTCTTAACGTTCATTTCTATGCCCTACCTACTTCTTCTTGGCCTCTTTGCGATACACGCGCTCGTCGGCGTAACGGACACCCTTACCTTTGTAGGGCTCCGGCGGACGGAATGCGCGGATCTCGGCGGCCACTTGGCCCAGCAGCTGTTTGTTGCTGCTCTTCAGTACGATTTCAGTTTGGCTCGGGGTTTCGGCGGTTACGCCCTCCGGCAACTGATAATCGATCGGGTGGGAGAAGCCCAGAGTCAGGTTTACGGTCTTACCGGACGCTTTCGCGCGGTAACCAACACCCAACAGCTGCAGTTTCTTCTCGAAACCCTGGCTCACGCCAACAACCATGTTGTTGACCAGAGCGCGAGTGGTGCCAGACAGGGCTTTTGCCTGCTTGGAACCATTGCGGGCTACGAAAGTCAACTTGCCTTCAGCTTCGGCTACTTCCACGTCGCCGTGGATAACCATGCTGAGGTTGCCATTGCCACCCTTAACGGCGATGTCCTGACCCTTCAGGTCAACAGTTACGCCGGCGGGGATACTAACTGGATCATTTGCTACTCGAGACATACTAACCCCCGCTTAGAATACGGTGCAGAGCACTTCGCCACCGACACCGGCCTGACGCGCAGCGCGATCAGTCATCACACCCTGAGAGGTGGAAACGATCGCGATACCCAGACCACCGCGTACGGTCGGCAGAGCTTTCTTACCAGTGTAAGCGCGCAGACCCGGACGGGATACGCGAGCCAGTTCGGCGATGACCGGTTTGCCCTGGAAGTACTTCAGGGAAATGGTCAGCTCCGGCTTGGCGTCTTCACTTACGGCGTAATCAATAACGTAACCTTCGTCTTTCAGGACCTTGGCTACAGCTACTTTCAGTTTGGATGAAGGCAGAGTGACTTCCGCTTTTCCGCGCCCCAGGGCGTTGCGGATGCGAGTCAGCATATCTGCCAACGGATCTTGCATACTCATTTGTTACGACTCCTCAAGTCTGCCTTTTACCAGCTGGATTTAACCAGGCCGGGAACATCACCACGCATGGCTGCTTCGCGCAGTTTGTTACGGCACAGGCCGAACTTGCGGTAGACAGCGTGGGGGCGACCAGTGATACGACAGCGGCGTTGCTGACGTACCGGGCTTGCATCGCGCGGCAGTTTCTGCAGCTTGAGTTGAGCCTCCCACTGCTCTTCTTCAGAAGCAGTGGTACTGGCGATGATCGCCTTCAGCTCTTGACGCTTCGTGGCGTACTTAGCTGCGGTTCGAGCGCGCTTGTTCTCACGCGCAATCATGGATTTCTTCGCCATGGAATCCTCTTAACCCTTGAAAGGGAAGTTAAACGCTTTCAGCAGTGCACGACCTTGGTCGTCGTTAGCTGCTGTAGTTGTGATACAAATATCCAGACCGCGGAGCTTGTCTACTTTGTCGTAGTCCACTTCCGGGAAGATGATTTGTTCGGTCACACCCATAGAGAAGTTACCGCGGCCGTCGAACTGCTTCGGGCTAATGCCACGGAAGTCGCGGATACGCGGGATCGCGATGTCAACCAGACGCTCCAGGAACTCGTACATACGCTCACCGCGCAGAGTTACCTTGCAGCCGATTGGCCAACCATCACGGATCTTAAAGCCCGCAATTGACTTGCGCGCATTGGTCACGATGGGTTTTTGACCAGTAATTGCCGTCATGTCACTGACAGCGTGATCCAGTACCTTCTTGTCACCAACAGCTTCGCCGACACCCATGTTGACGGTGATCTTGGTGATGCGCGGCACGGACATCACATTGTCGAGCCCCAGCTCTTCTTTCAGCTTGGGCGCGAGTTCTTTGCTGTAGAGCTCTTTAAGCCTTGCCATGATATCTACCTGATCTACTTAAGCGTCAACGGCTTCGCCGCTGGATTTGAAGACGCGAATCTTAGTGCCGTCTTCCAGTACTTTGAAGCCCACACGGTCAGCTTTCTGGGTTGACGGATTGAAAATCGCCACGTTGGAGCCCTGAATAGCGGCCTCCTTCTCAACGATTCCACCGGCAACGCCCAGCTGCGGGTTCGGCTTCTGGTGTTTCTTGATCATCTGAATGCCAGATACGATCAAACGGCCATCGTTCAGCACCTTGCGTACGGTGCCGCGCTTGCCCTTGTCGCGACCGGCGATAACGATCACTTCGTCGTCACGCTTGATCTTGCGCATAACTTTATATTCTCCGCTTTGGGCTTAGATAACTTCCGGTGCCAGCGAGATGATCTTCATGAACTTCTCACCGCGCAGCTCGCGAGTTACCGGGCCAAAAATACGGGTGCCAACCGGCGCATGTTGCTGGTTCAGCAGTACCGCTGCGTTATCGTCAAATTTGATCAGGGAGCCGTCTGGGCGACGCACACCTTTCTTGGTGCGAACCACAACAGCGTTCATCACCTGACCTTTCTTCACTTTACCGCGGGGAATGGCTTCCTTAACGGTCACCTTGATAATGTCGCCCACGCCAGCATAACGACGATGGGAGCCGCCCAGCACCTTGATGCACATGACGCGACGAGCCCCACTGTTGTCAGCTACTTCTAAGTAGGATTCCGCTTGAATCATCGTCTCTCTCCGAAACTCTTCAATGCGCTAGGGGTTAAACCTTCGCCGCACGCTCTACAATTTTCTGCAAAGCCCAGGACTTGCTCTTGGACAGCGGACGAGATTCTTCGATGGTTACAACATCACCGATGCTGCAATCATTGTTTTCGTCATGTGCCTTGAGCTTGGTGGACTTGCTCACAATTTTGCCGTAGATCGGGTGCTTAACACGGCGCTCGATCAAAACGGTGATGGTTTTATCCATCTTGTCACTCACGACCTTACCGGTCAGAGTCCGCTTCAGTTGTGCTTCAGCCATGATTAGTTACCTGCCTTCTCGGTCAACACAGTCTTAATGCGAGCAATGTCGCGACGAGCCTGCTTCAGCAGATGGGTCTGAGTCAGCTGACCTGTGGACTTTTGCATGCGAAGCTTAAACTGAGCCTCGAGTTGGTTCAGCAATTCCTGGTTCAACTCTTCAACTGACTTTTCGCGTAGATCTGCAGTCTTCATTACATCACCGAACGCTTAACGAAAGTTGTCTTTACAGGCAGCTTGGCTGCGGCGAGCTCGAAAGCCTCGCGAGCCAGATCTTCGGAAACGCCTTCCATCTCGTAGAGGACTTTTCCGGGTGTGATCTGAGCCACCCAGTATTCAACGCCACCTTTACCTTTACCCATCCGTACTTCGAGGGGCTTGTTGGTAATGGGCTTGTCCGGAAACACGCGAATCCAGATCTTACCGCCACGCTTTACGTGACGAGTCATTGCGCGACGAGCCGCTTCGATCTGGCGCGCAGTAATGCGCCCACGACCGATGGCCTTCAGGCCGAACTCGCCAAAGCTCACTTTGGAGCCGCGCTGAGAAAGACCACGGTTGCGACCTTTCTGTACCTTGCGGAATTTTGTACGCTTTGGTTGCAGCATTTGCGTACCCCTTATTTAGCAGCTTTTTTACGGCTCTTCGTTGGCTTCTCATCGGGGATTTCGTCACCGATAACTTCGCCTTTGAAGATCCAAACTTTGACACCGATGATGCCGTAAGTCGTGCTGGCTTCAGCAGTGGCATAATCGATATTTGCACGCAGGGTATGCAGGGGCACACGACCTTCGCGGTACCACTCGGTACGGGCGATTTCCGCACCACCGAGACGACCACTTACCTGGATCTTGATGCCTTCGGCACCCTGACGCATGGCGTTCTGTACCGCACGCTTCATGGCGCGACGGAACATTACACGACGCTCGAGCTGCTGGGCTACGTTCTGGCCTACCAGAGCGGCATCCAGATCCGGCTTGCGCACTTCTTCAATGTCGATGTGCACCGGAACGCCCATCTGCGCACTGACTTCATTGCGCAGACGCTCAACGTCTTCACCTTTCTTACCGATCACGATACCCGGGCGGGCGGTGTGGATAGTCACACGCGCGGTATTCGCCGGACGCTCGATCTCGATGCGGCTCACGGAAGCGTGAGCCAGTTTTTTGCGAATGTATTCGCGAACCTTCAGATCCGTGTACAGCTTGTCTGCGTACTCGTCGCTGCCGGCATACCAAACAGAGGTATGCTTTTTAACGATACCCAGACGAATGCCGGTAGGATTTACTTTTTGTCCCATGGTTTTCTCGCCTGCTCTCTTATTTCTCGGCCACTTTCACAGTGATGTGACAAGTACGCTTAAGAATCCGATCAGCACGACCTTTTGCACGCGGCTTAATGCGCTTCATGGTCATACCTTCATCCACGAAAATTGTGGAAACTTTCAGCTCGTCAACGTCGGCACCTTCGTTGTGCTCGGCGTTGGCAATGGCCGACTCCAGAACTTTCTTGACGATCGCCGCGCCCTTCTTCTGGCTGAAAGCCAGGATATCCAGGGCTTCCTCGACACCTTTGCCGCGAACCTGATCAGCTACCAGTCGCGCCTTTTGCGCCGACAGACGAGCGCCGCGTAATTTTGCTGCTACTTCCATCGTAATAACCTCGGCTTAGCGCTTCTTCGCTTTCTTGTCCGCAGCATGGCCGCGGTAAGTGCGGGTAGCGGCGAACTCGCCCAGTTTATGGCCAACCATTTCTTCGTTAACCAGGACGGGCACGTGTTGACGACCGTTGTGCACGGCAATCGTCAGTCCAACCATTTCCGGCATAATCATGGAACGGCGGGACCAGGTTTTAATCGGTCGACGATCATTGGCTGCGATCGCCGCCTCCACCTTCTTGATCAGGTGCAGATCAATAAAGGGACCTTTCTTTAATGAGCGTGGCACTGTCGATTCCTCTCTAGCTGCTCAGACGACGCGCGGCTTACTTGCCGCGACGACGTACAATCATCTTATCGGTGCGCTTGTTCTTGCGCGTTTTCTTACCCTTGGTAGGTACGCCCCACGGAGTTACCGGGTGACGGCCACCAGAGGTACGACCTTCACCACCACCATGCGGGTGATCTACCGGGTTCATCGCCACACCGCGAACGGTCGGGCGAACACCGCGCCAGCGTTTAGCACCGGCTTTACCCAGCTTGCGCAGGCTGTGCTCAGAGTTGCTCACTTCACCCAGGGTGGCGCGGCACTCGGACAAAACCTTACGCATTTCACCGGAGCGCAGGCGAATGGTCGCATATTGACCTTCGCGAGCCACCAGCTGTACAGAGGCACCGGCAGAGCGAGCCAGCTGGGCGCCTTTGCCCGGCTTCAGCTCGATACCGTGGATCACGGCACCAACCGGAATGTTACGCAGCGGCAGGGTGTTACCCACGCTGATCGGCGCAGCATCACCGGACTGTACGGTTGCACCGGCTTTCAGGCCTTTCGGTGCAATGATGTAGCGACGCTCGCCGTCTGCGTAGCAGACCAGGGCGATGTGCGCGCTGCGGTTCGGATCGTACTCCAGACGCTCAACCTTGGCCGGAATACCGTCCTTGTTGCGCTTGAAGTCGACAACACGGTAGTGCTGCTTGTGACCACCACCGATATGACGGGTAGTGATACGACCAGCGTTGTTACGACCACCGCTTTTGCTTTTGCTCTCTACCAGAGGCGCGTAAGGCGCACCCTTGTGCAGGTCGGGGTTAACAACCTTGACCAGGTGGCGACGGCCGGCAGAGGTCGGTTTACTCTTTACAATCGGCATTGCAACTTTCCCCTTTACTCAGCAGCTTCAAAATTGATGTCGCTGCCTTCGGCCAGGCGAACGTAGGCTTTTTTCCAGTCGTTGCGCTGGCCCATGCCATAACGCGTACGCTTGGTTTTGCCCTTTACGTTCACGGTGCGAATCTGCTCAACAGAAACGTTGAACAGCTTTTCTACCGCGGCCTTGATATCGGCTTTAGTGGCGTCGGTGGTGACCTTGAAAACCACCTGATTGGCGGCATCCGCCAACACAGCAGCCTTTTCGGAAATTACCGGGCCCAGCAGTACTTTGTAGAGTCGCTCTTGGTTCATCCCAGCACCTCTTCAATTTTCTTGAGAGCAGAAACGGTAACCACGACCTTGTCAAAGCGAATCAGGCTTACCGGATCGATACCCTGCACGTCGCGTACATCGATCTTGTGCAGGTTGCGCGCGGCCAGGTAGAGGTTTTCGCTCACCTCTTCGGTCACGATCAGTGCATCCGCCAGATCGAACTGAGCCAGCTTGCTCACCAGCTGCTTGGTCTTGGGCGCGTCCACATCAAAGGACTCGACCACCACCAGACGCTCCTGACGGGCCAGCTCGGACAGGATGCAGCGCAGAGCAGCGCGGTACATCTTCTTGTTCAGCTTGACGCTGTGATCACGCGGCTCAGCCGCGAAAGTTACGCCACCAGTGCGCCACAGCGGGCTGCGAATGGTACCGGCACGTGCGCGACCAGTACCCTTCTGACGCCAGGGCTTCTTACCACCACCGGAAACGTCAGCGCGATTCTTCTGCGCCTTGGTACCCTGACGGGAGCCGGCCATGTAGGCCACAACCGCCTGGTGCACCAGGTCTTGATTGAATTCACGTCCGAAAGTCACTTCAGAGACAGCTACAGTGCCTTTAGCGCCTTCGGGAGTAGCGATATTCAGTTCCATATCTATTTCCCCCAGACTTAGGCTTTAACTGCCGGACGAACGATCACATCACCGCCGGGCGCGCCGGGAACGGCACCTTTAACCAGCAGCAAATTGCGTTCGGCGTCGACACGAACCACTTCCAGGTTCTGCACGGTTACACGCTCGGCACCCATGTGACCGGCCATCTTCTTGCCTTTCCACACTCGACCAGGAGTCTGGCACTGACCGATAGAACCGGGAGCGCGGTGAGACAGGGAGTTACCGTGAGTAGCGTCCTGGGTACGGAAGTTCCAGCGCTTAACGCCGCCCTGAAAACCCTTACCTTTGGAAGTGCCGGTTACGTCGATCTTCTGACCAGCTTCAAAGCCGGAGACAGTGATTTCGGAACCGATTTCGAAAGCCTCATCAGAACCGTCAGTACGCAGTTCGAAGAGACGAGTGCCGGCCTCAGTATTGGCCTTGGCGAAGTGGCCCGCTTGGGGCTTGGAGACACGGGAAGCCTTACGGTTACCAACAGTTATCTGAACTGCTGTGTAGCCATCAGTTTCCACAGTTTTCACCTGGGTGACGCGATTCGGAGCTACCTCAATAACGGTAACCGGAATGGACGCGCCATCTTCAGTGAAGATGCGAGTCATGCCGCTCTTGCGGCCGACAATACCTATAGTCATCGTTTCAACCTCTCAGTGCACGGGGCTTTAACCCACTGCGGCCGCCCAGTTTCAGAGCGTTACACTACCCGGACCGTTTTCGCCCGGGATTCGGTAGTTAATTTAAAGTGTTAGCCGAGACTGATCTGAACTTCCACACCAGCCGCCAGATCGAGCTTCATCAGCGCGTCAACGGTTTTTTCGGTGGGCTCAACAATGTCCAGCAAACGCTTGTGGGTACGGATCTCGTACTGGTCGCGCGCGTCTTTGTTGACGTGCGGAGAAATCAGCACGGTGTACTTCTCTTTGCGAGTCGGCAGCGGAATGGGACCGCGAACCTGCGCACCAGTGCGCTTGGCCGTCTCAACAATCTCCTGGGTAGACGTATCGATCAGTTTGTGATCAAACGCCTTCAGGCGAATTCGGATGCGTTGACCCTGCATGGAATCAAACTCCAACTAATAAGACTAAAGAACGTCCTTTTACACAGCCCCGAGGGCGGGCGAAAAGGAGCGCGAATTCTACGGGCGGCGGAGGAAGCTGTCAACCGGCTTATCCCCTTAGTTTTCAGGGGGTGACCAGCGGCGCAAATTTGCTCTTTTGCAAACTACAATTGGGTATCGGCAGCCTAACGAGGGTGATGACATGACCATTGCAGCAAGAGTGAGTCAGTATTTGCATGACCAGTCGGTCGACTACCAGTTGATCCAGCATCCACACAGCCATACAAGCCGGGAGAGCGCCCACAAAGCGAATGTGCGCGAAGACCAGGTGGCCAAGGCCATACTGCTGAAAGACGATGAGGGCTATGTAATGGCGGTGATTCCAGCTAGCAGCAGCTTGGATTTACGTGCTGTGCACGATGAAACGGGCCGAAACCACCTGGAAATGGTGCCAGAGAGCGAACTGGGCGGCCTCTTTCCCGACTGCGAACTGGGCGCCCTGCCCCCCCTTGGGCAGGCCTATGGCATCACCACACTGCTGGACAGCAGCCTGAGCCACTGCGATACCGTCTACTTCGAGGCCGGAGACCACGAGGAGCTGGTGGAAATTGCCGGATCGCGCTTCACGCGCCTGTTTTCCGGCAGTCGTAGCTGCGACCTGAGCAAAGACTGGCCATAAATCAATAGCTTAAGGGAATGAACAGGGCGCTCCAGGGACTGGAGCCTCACCAGAGAGCGTTAAACCGACACCAAAACGCCAGTGCCGAAAAGGGTGATTAGCGCCACGAAACTGGCTGGTCTATACTCGCTGACAGTCCGCAATAATAATCTGAGAGCACCCCCGCGGGGATACAAGGTGGACCAATATGGCCTACAAGCCGTCAGACAATGAAAACTTCGACAACCTGTTGATGCTGCTCGCCCTGCTGGCAACCGCCGCCATGGTGTTTGCCTTGTTCTGTGGTTTCTTTTGGCTCTACGACAATCTCCAGCAGATCAATGCCACGGCCGCCAAACTGGTGCAGGCCCATCCCGTCGCCGCGCCGGCCGCAGCACTGACATGCTTATGCATGGCACCCGCTACCTTTTTTATGCTGTTTGCACTCCAGCACCGCCGCGACGACCACGGGGCGCCTGAAATTCTGGCGGAGCCCGAAAACCTCTCCTGAACCGCCTCCCCCACCGGTCATCAATAGCGGTAGCTGAAACGGGCATAGAAGGCCCGATCGTCCTGCTCAGGTAGCGCCACTTTCAATGCCTCGGCCAGACTCATATTCAGCGCCCAGCGCCGCCCCGAAAGATTCAGCCCCAACCCCGCCGCCGCGAGCGTTTCCTGTGGGTTCAGGGACTTGACGTCACCGTAATCATAAAATGCAAAGAGATCGAAGGCCGTATTCAACCAATGCCAGCGGTCATAATGCAGCTCCAGCTGTCCATACCAGCCGCGATCGCCGCTGATTTCGCTGGATCCGTAGCCGCGCACACTGGTCGGCCCGCCGAGCGCAAATGACAGAGAGCCGGGCAGGTTTTCGCCATCGGCGTATTGCCACTCGGCCTGTGCCAAACCATAGAAGCCGCTATCGCGATAGCGGTAATAGCCCGATAGACCGCCGTTGTACAACACTTCACTGGCGCGCTGTTGCGCACTGCCCTCATCGGACTTGTCGTCAAAGTCCGTCACCAGAGCCATCTGCCGCCCCGATACCTGCCACTGGCTGCCAATCCAGTTTAAGCTGGCGCCCACTTGTATCTGCTGTATTGCGTCATCACTGATAGTCACACCGGCAACTTCCGTTGCGGAGCGGGTGTAACTGGCACCGCCGATCAGAGACGCCCACAACCGCTCGCCGGACCAGGCCAGCCAGCTACTTTCCAGACCAAGTCGATAGGAATCCCCCTGCACATCGGAGATCACGAAATCCCCAGCGGTCAGATCTGTGCGGGTCATTGAACCGCTGCCGCCAACCCGCCAGCGGCTCGCGCTGATGGGCGTGTTATAGCTCATGCTCAGGGATTGGGTGCCCTCGCTGGCAGCGAGGTACGCGATAGACCTGTCGCCATCGCTCAGCAGATGCTGACGTCGATACATAAAGCCGAGCTCTTCGGCACCGGAGCTTTCAAATCCGTAGTTGTCGGCAAACGCCTGGAAGTAACCCCGCTCCGGCTCAGCGACAGTAACCACAATATCCGTGAGCCCGAAGGATTCACCGCGGCGCAGTTCCGCCTTGAGCCTCTCGTCGTTAATACGGTTGAACTCCAGGATATCCGCCTCCAGCGCCGGCAGATCGACAGTTTCCAGCCCCTGGTGATTGGCCATCCAGCGGCCGAGATATTCGTCCGAGGTATATTCGTTGCCCTCAAAACGGATCTCTCCGAGCTTGCCTTCGATCAGGCGCACCACCACCACACCGTCTTTGATCTCCTGCTGCGGCAACACCGCCACCGCGGTGTAGACCTGCATTTCCCGGTAGTGGCGGTTCACACCTTCGACAATCTTCAGCAGATCACTGTGCGACACCTGCTTGCCGAGATAGGGAGCGACAATTTCCCGCAACACTTCCCGGGTCAAAAGCTCGGAACGACTGAAGCGCACGCTGCGCAGTTCGAACGTGGGGCCGTCCAGTGCCGCCGGGTCGCCGGTCACTTGAACCTCTTCGAGCACTGACTCCCCCCGGGCCGCATTGCGCTGCTCCAAGCGCTCGGCGCGGCGGCGCTGTTCGCGCTCTGCGGCGCCCGGATCGAGCCGCGGCAGCTCTTTAACGAGATCCGGTGGCAGCGGCTGCTCCAGCTGAGCTGCAGCAGTGAGCGGGAAAGCTAGCGACAGGCCGCACACCGCTGCCGCGCCAACTACACCGATGCGCCCACGCAGCGCCCCCCCAAAAACATTCATAGCCAATTGATTCACCTATACCGGGGCGCGAAATACTGCGCCCTTCTATCTATTTACTGCTTTTTAATCGCTTGCCGATATGGACTAGTTCCGCGCGGCCAGATCACCTTCCAGCTGAATTTCGGCGTAAATATCGTCACCGAGGTCCGCATCCAAATCGCTGTACTCATCCGGGTCCAGCGGCTCGATGAGAATTCCGTCCAAACCACGGCTGATCAGGTAGTCGAGGAGGCGCGGATACCAGTGGCGATACAGGTCGGAACCGGTTGCTTTCTCACCCCGTACCGTATTCTCCAGCTGGTACTCCATACTCAGACGTGAGAAGCCCGGCTCACCCTCAGAGTAACCACCATTCTTGCCCTGGTAGGTCAACACCAGCGGGCTGCGGTAACGCGTAACCTGGGCATTGGTGAACAGCAGGTTGTCGGTGGTATCCAGCCAGAATTCACCATAGGGCGTCACCAGCTGGCCGGTAACATCCTTCGGCGTCAGATCGACATTCGAAAGCGACAGGCTCAGCCCACCGCTTTCCATTGCCAACTCCGACTGAACTTCGGCACTCTCCAGGCGCAGGTCACCGCTAGTTGCGATAGCGCCGTAGTCGGTAAACAGCCGGTCTATCGTCAGGCGCTGGGTATTGTCGACATTCACCCCCACCCAGTCGGCAGCCGCGCCATTGACACCGGTCAGGGTCATGAACGCCTCGGCATTGCCCTGTGCATCGACGTTGATATCGATTCGGGGGCCCTGCGCCACGAGAGGACCGCTGGAGGTCAGGTTGACCTGATCCACTTGCAATCCTTCGCCGGCGATAAACGTGCCCTGCGGCACTGTCATTTCGCGGACGAGCAGGAAACCGTCGATCCACAGATGCGGTGTGCCGAGTAGTTCACCAATTTCTACATCGCCGAAGGCGCGCACGCGCACTTCGCCAGTCTGGGCAGAGAGCAGTTCGGCATGGGCATCGTTGACCAGGACCAGGTTGATGTCGCCGTCGTCAGCCACCGCTGCAAACCAGGGCAGATCCATGACCAGCGGATCGCCGATGCCGGTGGCCGCCGCCAGATAACTACGCCCGCCGTTTTCGGCTTGCAGATGTAGCTCTGTATCGGTGCGGCCGGAAATGCTGCCTCCGGACTGCAGGTCAAACGCATAGTCGCCGCTCCAGCTGCTGCTCAACTCCGCCAGCAACATGCTTTCATCGCTGCGGATGACGATCGGCCCCAGCGCCTCGACCCGGCTCTCCGCACCCATGGTCCAGCGATTGGTCTCTAGCGTTACCGCACCACCAGACCGCACCAGCGCGTCCGCGGCGAGATCGAGATTGCCGGCAGCGTTGATAGCAAAATCTCCGCCGGTGTAAATATCGCGTTGCAGCGCAACCTCACCACCACTTTGCAGCGACAGATCCCCGCCGACGTTGAGCTGTCGCAATGCAGCGTCGCCATCGAGAACAATATCGCCTTCGCCCAGCACCTGAAATCGGGCGTCAGCGAGCATTTGCCAGCTGGCCGCGCGCGCCGTGAAATCTCCATGCACGACAAGGTGCTGACCTTCGGACTGCAGCAGTTCTGCCGCTGCGTTCAGCTGCAGGTTACCGACAATTTCGGCGCGCTCATCGAAGCGAATTCCGGCACCACTATTAAACGCTGCATCCCCTCCGACTTGCACCTGGGCGAGCACCATGGCGCCTTCGGTCTCGATCGCCGCTTCCGCCCCGGTCTCGAGCAGGCTGCCGGCGCCCATATTCCAGCTCGCCGCAGTCGCATCCAGGCTGCCGCCGACCACCAGACTCAGGCCTGCATCCAGTCCCACTGCGTCCGCCGCAACGACTTGCGCATTGCCGGCAATGTCACTGTCGCCACCGAAACCGATGGCTCCGCCACTCTGCAACGACAAATCCCCACCGATTTGCATCGTATCCATCAGCTGCCAATCGCCACCGGCTACCATCTCAGTATCGCCAGCGGAGTCCAGTGCAAACAGTTGCTGGCTGTCCCGCGTGCGAATGGTGGTCACGCCAGCAACACTCAACAGTGAACTATCCCCCATCACAAATCGGTAAGCGTCCAGCGTGAAGTCTCCGGCTGTGGACATTTCCTGATTCGCATAAAGATCGACATTACCGACTGCGGTGATGCCGATCGAGCCCCCTGCGCTTACACGTTCGCGCAACGCAACACCGGCACCGCTGTCGAGAACCAGCAGAGTGCCGCTATCCAGCCGGGCCAGATCCATGCTTGCAGCGGTGGTGATGTTCATGCTGCCGCCGGACTGCAGCAGCGCAGCATCCCCCATGCTCCAGCTGTTGGCGGAAGCCGTTAGTGCATTCCCGATGGAGAACTGCTCGCTGGCAAACTGGCTGACGTCGCCACGCAGAGTAAGGTCAGCACTCGCTGCGCTTACCTCACCGACCAGTGCCAGGTTGTCACCATCGACGACGGTCAGTGCGCTGCCGAAATCCGCTGTATCGTTGAAATAAATATCGCCACCGGCAGTCAGTAGCGCTGCGCCCGCGATATCCAGTAGTGCATATTGCTGATCGCCAGTGGTTGTCGCGTCGAAGTCACCCGCTACTTGCAAGCTGGCCCCGGAGTCCATGGCCAGACTTGCCGCGTCCACACTGAAGTTAGCGTTGGTGGTCAGTGCATTGTTGAACGTAAGGGCGCCACCCGAGTTGAGCGCAATCCCGGTCACGCCGTCCACTTTTTCCAACGTCATGTCACCGGTAGTGGCGAGCTGTATGGAACCCGAGAGGGACTGCAGCAGAGCATCGGCACCCATGGTCCAGCTGCCGGCGCTGCCAATCACGTCACCGTAACTTGCGAGAGACTGCCCCGCGGACTGGTTGACCGCTCCGCGGGCAGCCAGGTCGACACCACCAAGGGAGGTCGCGTTGCCAACGGTCAAATTCCCGACGAAAGAAACATCGCCGGCATCACTGATCAGCAACGCACCGGCAATTGTTCCGGCTTCATCGAACGCCATGTCACCGCCAGCATTCAGCGTGACATCATCACTGGCGGTCAGCTGCGCGAAGCGGATGGTGTCGGCGGATTGCATTTGCAGTTTGCCGCGCGTGCGCACCAGGCTACCGCTGCCAGCATTGAAGCTGCCCACGGTTGCGGTAGTGCCCGCAATACCACGCAACGCACCGTAAAGATCAAACAGGACGTCGTCGGCGACCATCACCGCGCCGTCGGCTTCCAGCAACATATCAGCCCCGGCCATCGCGGAGCCCACGGTTGTGGTGTTCTGGAAGGTGAGATCGGCACCAGCATCCAAGGTCAGATCCGCTGCGGTGGTCAGCAAGCCAAAGCTGCTGTCGCCGGACAGGGTAAACTCTGCCGAGCTACCACTTTGCAGTAGGCTGGTGGTATCGGCATTCCAGCCGGCAGCCAGAACCGTCACGACATCGGAACTGGTGAGTTGCTGGCCCGCAGCCTGGGAAACCACACCATCCACATCGATCGACAGATAATTGGCCGCAGCGGTACCGACAGCGACGTTGCCGTTGAACGCCAGATCGGCAGCACCGGAAATATCGAGGAAGCCACCGATATTCGCGCTGTCGTTAAAGGCAATATCGTCCCCGGCGATGAGCGTCATAGCGCCGCCGACAGTCAGCGCCGCAAATTCCTGGCCGGCCAGAGTGTCCACCCCGACATCGCCGTCCACCATCAGATGGCTGCCCGCGCCCATACTCCAGCTGTTGGCTTGGGCCGAGGCGCCGGCAATACCGCGCAGGCTTCCAGCAACATCCACCAGCACGGCATCAGATACAGCCACGTCACCGGCCGAATACAGCGCAAGGTCACTACCTACGGTGGCGTCAGAGAGGAATACTACATCGCCTGCGCTATCGATCTGCAGGGTGCCGGTAATATTCAGCGCACCGAATTCCGTACCGCTCGCACCAAGATCAAAGCCTGCGTCATTCGAGGAAACCAGCTGGCTATTGGCATCTGCCGCCAACCCTGCCGCGGTCACATTGATGGAGCTTGCGTCTACCACACTGCCATCGGCCAGAGTAAACAGGTTGCCGTTGCTCACCAGGAAGGCGCCGCTGCTGTAGGCGCTGCCTCCCAGTGCCACATTGCCACTGCTACCATTCAATGAAATGGAAGCAGTGCGCGCGGCAGTGCTACCGATATCGCCCCGCACTTCAAGCCCGTTGTCAGCATCGAGGGTTACCGCGCTGCCGAGCAGGTTGCCGGTAACCAGAATGGTATTGCCATCCAGATCGATATTGCCGGCATTGACGCTGTCCAGTGTCAGCGACGCCTGGGCATCCGCCATCACATTACTGGCCGTCAATTGCGCGGCGCTGATGCTGCCGCTGATTCCATCGATCAGATTCAACGCGCTCAGGTTGATATCACCGCGTGCAATCAGCGTCTGCAGGTCCAGGCTATCGACAGCCACCAGGGTGATGTCGGTTTCGGAACGCAGTTCAGTGCCCATTGCCATCGCCATACTCTGAGCATCGGCCAGCAGACGGGCGTTAGTACCAATGGATGCATTGGTGTAGGCGACATCCACGTCGCCGTTGAATTGCAGGTGGCCGGTGGTCAGCAGATCCAGATCGCCGGTGGTGGTGACGTTACCCAGCGTCATGCCCCCGGCCGTCGCGTCAAAGTCGCCGCTACCGATGGTGATCTCGTGGGTATCCAGTTCGATGTTGTCCGCTTCGAGTTTCGCTAGGCCATTGACTTCAACGAGGCCCGCAACCGAAGCGAGAATGTCGCCCGCGGCATACAGGTCAAGCGCATCTGCACGCACGTCGCCGGCCAGCACCAGATTACCGCTGACATCGACATGCATTACGCCCGTAGTAGCACCGCTGAATTTCGCTTCCGACGTGTCGGCAATATTCAGCCAGGCATTATCGGCATTAAAGCCCAACTGGCCGCCGCCAGTCATACGCAGGTTCAGGGCCTGCGTAGAGGAGCCCAGGTTGTTGCCGGTGTATAGGCCGAGAAGACTGCCAGAGATAACGCTTTCGCTATCGAGACCAACAATATCGTTACTGCTGACCATCCACACACGATTACCGGCACTGACCGCATCCACAACCAGATCGGCGCCGGTCTGGGTTAGGTAGAGGCTATCGGCGGCGCCCGCCTGCCGCAACACACCAGAAAGTTGCAGTTTGAGGTTGCTGCTACCCGCACCGATATCGCCCTGGGTATTGGCGATATACAGATCCCGCGCAGCAATATTTATGCCGGTAGAAGCTGTGCTGATCGCACCGTTCACCGCCAGGCGCACATCACTGGTACTGGAGGTGATATTGCCAATGGTAAGGCCGCTGGCAGACTCAATATAAATTTCGTCGGTGGCACTGACATTCAGCTCGCCGGTGGTATCGATCTTGATCGGGTCCACCTGCGACACGCTGAAGGTCACCAGATCGCCGTTTTCGGTGGTTTCGATATCGCCAGGGCCCGCTTCCAACAGCGCGATCTTCTGCGCGTCTGTAATCACCGGATTGCTGCGATCGATGGAGAACACCAGGTCCGCGAGATCTTGGCCAACACTGCCGCCGTTGACCGCGATATGCAGGTTTGGCGCCACGATATTGGCCTCGCGGCTCGACAGTGTGGCCTGGGCATCGGCATTCAGCGCTGCGGCGTTGATGCTGATATCCAACTGGCTCTGGCTCCACTGGGAACCCTCGGTGAGATTGGCGTACCAGCTGGAGGTATCGTCAATCTCGAGCGCATAACTGCTGTCGTAGCTGCCGCTAAACAGGTCGCCGTAGTTGTAGCCCTCCAGCGTGCCCTTCTGCTCCACGCCGATAGCATCGGCGGCGTCGGCATAGGTATCCGGTGCCGCGACCTGATCGTCAAACCAGTCCGTGAGGCCGAAGAATTCCGCTTTCGCAGCGGCGGTCGCTTCCGCATCGGTGGACACACCGTAACGATTTTTGAAGCTCTCCATAAACGCCGCGTTGATGGCAAAGCCGGCGTCGCTGTCGTCGTCCAGGCGCTGCTTGATCAACCAGTAAGTGTGGTAGTTCCCGGTGAACTGGTTCTGGTAACCGGTAACCGCCACTTCGCCCGCGCTGCCGTCCTGGATGCCAAGGCGATCCCACACGGTTTGCAGATAGGCCAGCTCCTCGTTGGTTTTCTCATTCTGGCCGATGCCGTTCAACAGGCCGCCATTACCGAGGCCAATGACCACATCTTCACTGGCAGAAATGGTGTTCACCGCCAGGTTGCCCTGGGCCTGATAAATCGCGATATCGTCTGCGGCTTCCAGGGTAACTTCGTTGACATCCACATTGATGTAATCGTAAGTCGCACTGTCGCCGATGGTGCCGACGCTGCCAATGCTGCCGGAGTAACTCACCAGGTTCAGGGTATCGCTCTGGATATGAATGCCGCTGCCGACACCGTTCAACCCTTTGTCCACAGTACCGACGATGTCGTACAGCGCACCGAAACGCTCCAGATTCACCGGACCGGATTTACCGGTGATATCGAAATACAGGGAGCCGCCGTTGGCGTCCAGCGATACGGTATCGGTGCTGATGTTGAGCGGGTCTTCCAGCGCACCCAGATCACCCTGCCCGGCATACAGGCGCAGGATATCGGCATCGAACGAGGCGCCGGTGCCGGTGGTCAGGCTGGCGCTGGTGTTGATATCGGTGGTGCCAAGCGGGTTGTAGATGTTGCCATTGATAATCACGCCGGCATTGGAATCGATATCGATACTGCCCGTGCCCACACCGGTAAACGAGATACCGATGGTGTTGTCCCCCTTCACGAAGGTGTGCGCGGACATGCTGAGCTCGTACGGGATATACGTGCCCGGGTCGGTGTTGGTCCAGTTGGAGCCGTAGTAATCCGAGTAACTGTAACCGATGCCCCACTGGTATTTTTTAATGCCGGTGGCAGACAGCTCCTGCTGGATAAAGCCTGTGGCGCTGCCATTGGTACAGGCACCCGGGTTGGCCGCGCAGCTGGTGTAGTAGCTGGCGCCCAGATTCCACTCCAGCGCGCCGCTGGCGCCCGTGCCCTGCCAGTCGCCCACGGTGTCGGGGTATTTCGCCAGATAGCCATCGGGGAAGTCGTTGTACGTGCGGCTGACAGACGCGTCTTCGCGCATGTAGTGCAGCTGACCGGCCAGCGGATTGTAGGTGGTGCTGGAAGTGGTGCCGGCGCCACCGCTGGCGCCCAGGTAGGTGCCATCTTCCCAACTGGCGGCGTAGGAAGTGGTTTCATACTCCTGAATCTGGCCGCCGGGGCTGTGTACATACCAGTGACTGTAGTAGTCGCGGGTACTACCGCCGTCGTTCATGTTTTTGGTGAAGTTGTGGTCGGTGATACGCACGATACCCACGGCATCGTCACCCGCATCCAGGCTGTTGATCACCAGGTCGGTATTCGAGTAGTTGTCGATATCGATCTGGCCTAGGCCATCGCGTACCAGGATTTTGCCATCTTCACTGGTGGAAGAAATCATGGCGTTGATCGACAGGTAGCCGCCACCTGATACCGGTACATCGTCTACCAGCAGCTGTTTGCTGGCCACGTCGTAGGTCAGCATGATGCCCTCGGCACCGCTGATCTTGCTGACCTGTGGATCGAAGTAGATATAACGCGCTTCAAACGGCGTCATAAAGCTGTTGATGTAATCGGGGTTGTTCACGCGTAGCAGACCGCCGGGGGTCAGTGAAACCTGGTCGCCGTCGGACAGGCCCGCAGCGGCGATGTATTGGGCGATGGCCGAGTCGAAGCCGCTGCCCACGGACACCGACCAGCTGTTTTCGGTGCCCACTTCTATGGTGCCGTTGATATCCACGCGCCTGGCGTTGATCACCACTTTCTCGCCAACAATCGTGGCGCCCGGCGCACCGAGATCGCTCTTCACGGATGAATAGCTGGCACTGCGGACCAGGTTGCCGGTCTTGTCGTATACCGGCTGGAATTTCCAGTGGCGTCCGCCGCGGCTGGAGCTGTCGGTCTTGAACTTCAAATCCACCGCATCACTACCGCCGTATTCCTGGGAGTCGCTAAAGCCCCAGTTGAAGAACACGTGTATCCAGTCGTAGTCGGCGTTGTCGTCCGAAGGGTTATTGAAATAGCTGATTTCGTCGTTGTAGGCAGTGCCACCGATATGACATTCGTTGGCGGTGGCACAGGCATAGAACCAGTTGTTGAACTCGTTGATGCCCACTGCGTCGATATCCGCTTCGTAGCGGTCGCTGATCCAGTAATGCACGAAGTCGTCGGCAGTGGAGGGCTTCCACTTGTCGGTGAAATTCACCAGCGAACTGGGAGTGCGGCCATAGGAAATATCCGCGCTGCCGGCGTTCACCACCAGCGAGCCGTTCTCCACGGTGATATTGATGGTATTGGCAGAAACCGCCGCCTGCTGCAGCAGGTCACCCTCTTCCAGGGTGATGTCCACTGTCGACAACAGGTTGGTGATGTTGCCATCGACAATCACATCGGAGTTCAGGTAATTCGTACCCGACGGGTTGTGCGTGATATGGATACCGGAGCTGACGCCGGTGGTCGTGCTGTTTTCCTCGGTAATGTAGCTGCTGTCGAGGCTGGCACCGCCAGTGACGTACACATTGCCGCCGGTCTGGTTGGCGATATACAGGTTGCCCACCAACAGGTGCTGGTCGTCGCGGTTATTGATATCGATATAGGCATCGCCGCGGGCGGTAATCACGGGGGTATTGCCAAAACTACCCTGCAGGTCGATGGAATCCGCCACCAGGCTCACGTTGCCCGCAGACGCCGCGATACCGGTCACCGAGATAACATTGTTTTCCTGTTCGGAGAGATCGCTCAGGATCACGTTCAGGTTGGCAATCTCGGTCTTCAGCGCGTTGATTTCATCCAGGTAGGGATTTTCGCTGCTGTCACCGGTGGTACTGGTGCCGCCGACGCTGCCGCTGCCGCCGGTGCCGCTGTCATCCGTGCCGTCGGTGGCAGTGCCGGTGGTGGTGGTGGTGTCGGCAGTCCAGTTCTCGTATTCGTCCACCAGCGCCTGCAGCTCATCGATGTAGGCCTGCAGGCTGGCGCGGGAGGAGTATTTGTCCGAAAGCTGCTCTGCCACGCCGTATCCGGCGAGCTGGGAAGTGATATTGCCGCTGTCGTCGATATCCACCCACTGATAGGCGTTCTGGCCTGCGATCACGCTGCCGGACCCCTCGAATACCAGGGTGGAATTGGCGCTGGTGTCGCTCGAGCCGAAAGTGGTCTCGGTGGAGAAGAGCTCCAGGTAGGGGTTGCGCTCCACGCCTTCGGCGTTGGCGTACAGTGAGCCTTCGTTGGCCTCGACATTCACATAGCCGTCACTGCCGATATCAATATCGTCACCCAGTATCACCTCGTTGGTGAGATTGATATCCGCGTTGGCGGAGTTGCCCGCGGGAATGGGAACCGCAGTCCAGTTGTACACATTGGTACGTGCGTCGGCCGACAGCTGGTTTTCCGCCAGATAGTTGGAGCCGCGCCCGGCGTAGATACCAATATCGCCGTAGCCGTTGATAACGACATCCTGGCCGATATCCACTTTGTTGGTGACGGTAACGTCCACATCGGAAACGCCGCCGGCCACGCCCGCGATCGCCCACACAGTGGTTTCGGCCTGTGCTGTGGCAGAGCCGGTGGTGTAGGTACCGATGCCAATCTCGCCAACCGGGTTGTAGATCAGCGCGTTGTTGCCGATGTTCACGGTGTTGCTGGTGGAGGCGTCAATATCGGACTCGGAGCCCGCGCCCTGCAGGGCGCCGCCCACTTTCAATACCGAGGCGTCGTACACATTGAAGCGCGAATGGGCGTCGATAAAGATGCCGTGATCGTACTCGCTGTCGAGCCAGGCCAGATCGCTGATGGCCAGCACCGCGTTCTGGCCAATGGAGACGGTGGCGTCGATCCCGGTGAGATCCTGGTTGGAAATCGCCGCCGAACCGTTGGCGGCACCACCGGCACCGGCGTTGATGCTGGTCTCAAAGCCGGATTCCGCCGGGCTCTGGATTTGCATCGCGGTGTTGTCGGCCTCGATATCAATTTGCAGCGCTTCGAAGCTGACGTTCTGGCCGAGGTTTACCGCGGCATCGTTGTCGATATCCGAGTTGGCCACAGCGCCGGAACCACCTACCACGGATACCGTGGTGGAGTCGGTGCCAGCAAAGAACTGGCTCTCGTGCGCGGCGGACAGGCGCACCTCGCCTCCCATCAGCGGAACCGAGGTGTAGCCGGAAGCCCAGTCGGCAATTTCAACGCTGGCGGCCTTGTTATCGCTGGAGTTGTTGTAACTGTTGGCGTTCGATACCGCTGCGGAGCCGGCGTAGTAACCGCCGCCACCAGCGGTGGTGAAGCTCTGGTTCTCGTCGTAGTTGTAGGCGTCGAGAATGAAATCGCCGGTGCGGGTTACCGCATTGGAAATCGGGTTGCTGCCGTACTCCACGCGCGCGGAGGTTTTTGATTCCGCGGTGGAGAAGTTGAAGCCGCCCGCATAAAGACCGACGAAATAGCCATCCGCGTCCGCGTACTGCACCGCGGTGTTGCGCGCGTAAACGCCAAAGTCATTGTCGGGAATACGTACACCGTCGCCCACCGTGGCTACCGCCTGAGAGCTGTTGCGCGCAAGCGCCTCACTACCGGCAACACCGGCAAGCAAGCCACCGGATGCGGCAAAGGCATTGGCATCCGCACTCACATAATCTTCATCGGAGCCATCGCCGGTCTCGGCACGAATAGTGACAGTACCTTCACCGGTGAAATAGGTACCGTCCGCCGCTTCAGCTTCTGCCTTGGTGTCAGCAATCGCATAGGAGAAGGAGCCGCCCATGGAGCCGCCCACCGCCACGGTCACACCGTAGGCGCGGGAGTAGACCTCCGGCACCGCCTGGGCATCAATGTTGACCGCGCCACTACCGGCAGAAATGGTGCCGTACACCGTGGCATTGACGTTGGATTCGTCACGGGCGTCGGTCACGACCCCCTGCACGCCGGCGAGCAGTCCGCCGGCCAGAGCGAACGAACTGGTTTTCACCAGACCGGCACTGTAGGCGTCGAGATCAATATTGTTGTAGCCGTCGACACTCTGGCCGGTTGCGCCGAGCCAGACATCCACGTCGCTGTTCTTTTCCGCAAAGCCAATTGACACACCGATCGCCGCGGCGCCAACGCTGACGCTGAGCGAGCCCTCGGTAGGATCACCCGGCTTGCCCGCATCCAGGTCGCCTACACGTAATTCCGTGGTGTCACGCGCAGATACCGACAGGTCTCCGGTATCGTCGCCCGCCGCTGAAGTCACGCCAGCCACGGTGCGCAATTCACTGCGCATGTCGTTGTAACTGATTGCAACGCCGGTACCGCCGCCGCTGATGACGAAGGATTTCATTTCACCCGCGGCATCTTCATCGGAAACGTCCATCACCTGCGCGTCCACGGTGACGTTACTCGCGGTGAGGTCGGCGTCCACGGTGGCAATGGTCATGTCGTAAAGGCGGGTGACGCCTACGGCACCGCCAATGGCGATACTGCCAAGGGAGGCCGCGCCCAGACCCTGGTAGGTGTGCAGCAGGGTCTGCGCGTCCACATCCAGGGTGTCGGCATCGATGTCGCCGCCGGAGATACGCGCGGCCACCACGCTCTCGCCGCTCAGCTTCAGAGAGTTGCCGGATTCGGTGCTGGTGGCGGTACTGGGTGCAGAACTGCTCTCGATGATGGAGCCGCTCTCTTCCTCGATCGCGGCGATATCTTCGGCGGAAAGGTGCGGGTTGTAGGCCGCTGTGTCTTCCGCCATCACGCTGTTGGCGGACTGGCGCGAGGGATCAAATTCGTCCTCGGCATTGGTGCCGTCTTCGGTGGTGGTGTCGCCCTGGCCGAACAGTGCAACACCAATACTCAACGCTGCGCCCACATTGGTGGACGCGCCACCGGCGATGGAGATCATCCACGCCTCGCGCTGGGCGGTGGCGTCCATATCCAGCAGCACGGTGTCGATGTCCGAACCGACCACTTCCGAATAGACCTGGCTGCGGCCGAGAACCACGTTGGCCACCGCGCCGACCCCGACGCTGTTGCCGACGCCGATACCCAGGGTCTCCTGGTCGACATCGAGAATTTCCTGCGCATTAACGGTCACGCTGGTGGCATCACTGCTGCCGTCCTGCCCGACAATCTGGGTGGTGAAGTAGTCGTCCGTGCTGTCGGACGCTGTGCCATTGTCATGCAGCAGCCCGTGCACCGCCGCGCGGGTCTCGCCTTTGACTTCGGTCACGTTGATCATCGCCGCCACACCGACACCGGTACTGACACCGGCGCCGAGGGAGTAGCTGTTGACGCTCTCCAGGCGGTCTGCGTCCAGGGTCACGTTGTCGGCCTTGATCAGGGTGCTGTCGGCATCGGAGTTATCGTCCAGGTCGTTGCCGATCAGTGCGGTGCTGTCGCCGCCGAGAATATTGACCGCCAGGCCAATACCCACCCCCACATTGGTACCGATACCCGCAGAGCCGGCTGCGGAGTTCACATCCTGACGGCGCTCCGCGTTTACCACCACGTCGCCTGCGGTAACGGTACTGTCGTGCAGCCACGCCTTGGTACCGCCTTTCATCAGGTTGATGGTGAC
Source organism: Microbulbifer hainanensis (assembly GCF_014904735.1). Classification (GTDB taxonomy): domain Bacteria; phylum Pseudomonadota; class Gammaproteobacteria; order Pseudomonadales; family Cellvibrionaceae; genus Microbulbifer; species Microbulbifer hainanensis. Next base: position 111,810 of record NZ_JACZCR010000057.1, read on the forward strand.
CGACGCGGTACCACCGATACCGCCCTCAGCGCCGACGCCCGCGGCGACACCGGCGGACACCGCCTGCGCCAGCTGGGTGGAGTTGGCTTCCAGGGTCAGGTCATCCGCACTGATGGTGGAATTGTCAATCTCCGCGCTGGCGGACTTGCCCATGAGGTTGGTGGAGAAGCCGCCCACGCCGGAACCACCGAGCGACACGGCAATACCGGCGGAAACGCCTAGGCCATAGTCATGGCTGGAGCCACGCACCGTGACATCGGCACCGTCCTGGTTGGAAACACCGCTGTTGATGGTGGAATTCTTGATGTAGGCATCGGTGCTCGACTCGAACACATTGGTGGCCACGTTGGCGGTGATCGCCACGTTCTTGCCACCGGAACCGCCCACGGTAATGGCCTGCTGTTTCACAAAGCTGGTGGCATTGACGCCAATGCCGGTGATGGCCTCAGTCCCTTCTTTCAGGTTCTGCGAACCAAACGCGGTAGTGAGGTCGTCCATGGAAACGTCGCCGTTACCCACCGCGCTGGAGTTGCCATCGCTGTCCTCATCCGTGGCGGAAAGGTCCGGCAATGCCGTCATGCCAGAGAGCTCACCGTCGAGAATATTGAAGGTACCCGCTAGGCCCAGGGCCTTGACGTTCGCATCTTCGATATAAGCCTGGGTCTTGCCGTATTCCGCCGCGGTGGAAATAGCGATAGCACCGGCGCCACCGTTCAGGCCCACGCCCACGGCGCCACTGCCCACTAGGTTTTCAGTGTTGGCCAGGGCTTCCACTCCCACGTTACCGTAGGCATTGATTTTGGCCTTGTGGGCAATGCGCGCGGTGACGTTGCCATCGACCACACCGGTGCCAATGGATGGCGCAACAGAAACCTGCTTGGAGGCCGCTACACCGGCATCAATGGTGAGCAGCCAGTTGTCGCGCAGCGCTTCCACATAAACGTGTTTGGCATTCAGCGTGGTGCTACCAACGGAACTATCGTCGCCGAGAATTTCACTGGTTACATCACTATCGACACGGTTTACCGCCGCGGCGATACCGCCGGCGGAACCGCTGGCAGAGCCCGCGCCCATCCAGGCAGTGGAGACACTGTCGGTATAGTCCGCGGACTGCACGCGAATAGTGCCGCCGGTGCTGCTCGCGGATCCCAGTGAGTTGCTACCCACATTCTTGATCGCAGCCTGCACCGTCTGGTCCATATCGGTAACGCTGAGAGCACCGGCAAAGGCCAGGCCGGAGCTGCCTGTGGATGCGCCGATACCGATGGCATTGCCCACCGACAGGTTTGCGTCGCCGTCGGAGCCGCTGGCGGCCTTGACGGTAACATCGCCGGAAGCTTCCAGGTCCACATTACCGATGCGCGCGAGGGTTTCGTGGCCGCTGTCACCGATCAGGTTCAGCGCGACCGCGAGACCGGCGGCAAAACCGGTACCGGAAGAAATTGCCACGGAGCCGGCCACGTTGACCAGGTCCATATCGTTCTGCGCAATCACCGATACATCGTCGGCGTACACGGTGCCGTTTTTGTAGCCGTCCCAGTCACCCAGTTCCGCGCGCACATTATTGTTCAGGCTGTTGACCGCCACCGAACCAACACCCGAGTACTTGCCGGTGGCAACGCCGAGACCAGCGGCCACGGTATACAGCAGCGCCTCATCGCGGGCAGACACGTCGATGCTGCTGGCGGCGGTACTGCTGGTGTTGATGTTGGCGTTTTTGATGATCGCGGTTTTTTCGGTCTGCACATCCGCGTGGGCATAGGAAAGACCGAGATTGGAACCGCCCGCCTGCAGTACACCGGCCACCGCAATAATGCGCTCACCTTCACTGCCGTAGCTGTAAGCAGAACCGGTGCCATCGTCACTGGTGTGAATCTCGGTGTTATCGAACGCCGCCGCGCCGGTGAAATCGAAATCGTCGTTAACCGAGCTGGAACCGAGTGAGTCGAGGATGGTATCGAGACTGCCGACTTTGGTGCCCGCCACATTCACCGCAACGGTGTCGGCACCGGTAATGGTGACGTCCTCAAGCCGCGCCTTGGTGTCGCCCTTGATCGAACCAATGGCAAAACTGCCCATAAAGCCGAAAGAGTTTTCGGCGTTGTTGTTGTAGCCGACACCAGCGGCACCGATGCCAATGCGCTGCAGGCCCCGGGCGCTGATCGCAATATTGTCGAAGTTGTAAATATTGCTGTTGGTAAAGAAAGCATCGTCCGCGTGGGTAACCACCGCTTCCACCGCCTTGCCGCTGTAGACGTCTTCGTCGTACGCGGAAGATAGTACGTTGTTGCCGTCAGGATTGGAGTCGCCGATCAGGTTGCCCGGATCGTCGATATCCGCAAAGGTAATCGCGAGACCGAAACCGGTTTTGCCGCCGCCGTACAGAGTGCCGCCGCCGACACCGATATCGGTATTGTTGTAAGCGCTTACTTCGAAATCGTTGTCGCCGTCGCCACTGCCGCTGACGGTGCTGCCCTCCATGCGCGCAGAGGTGCCGTCGCGCACCTGGGCGCCAGACACCGACAAACCGGCGGAGGTGGATTTGCCACCGGCACTGGGGCTGTCGATGGCCAGCGCCAGGCCGACGGAGGTGAGCTCGCCGCCGTGCAGTGCCTGGATCGACAGGTCATCGAGATTGCGAACATCCGACTCGATCAACCATGCGAGGGTGTCGTTAAACGTGATTTGATAGGCGATGGCACCGGCCATGGCACTGGAGGTCGGCGTGGAAGCCGATTTCGACAGGTTCAGTGCCGCAGAGCCGGACGCCGACACGGAAACAATCTTCTCCAGCGCCTGAATCTCCAGGTTCACTTCTTCACTGGTGTGGCCCTTGATGGTCGCGCCTTCGATGATGGATTTCGCATCCAGATTATTCACGTTCACGCTGACGCTACCAGCGCCGGCAAAACTGGTCTGGCTGGAATCCACGGAGGCCGTGCCATTATCGCTGGAACTGGAGCTGTCATTGCTGCCGCTCTGGGAGGCGGAGTCCACCGAACTGCTGCTGGAACCGGAGTTGGCTTCACTCTGGGAGCTGGCCGTGTTGCTTTCCAGATCCCCGGACCAGCCACCGAATTTGGAGCCGTACCAGTTTTCAAATTTCTGCCCGATACCGGGTTCGCCCGTGTCCTCGGTAAGCAGTGCGCCGGCCACGGCCACGCTTCCGGTAGAGCCGCTGGACTTGCCACGCACTTCCACGTTGCGCGCAATGATCGCGGGCGAGCTTGGCTGGGAAGGATTGGTGGGCGCAGACGGGTCCGGCTGCGAACCATTTTTAAAGCTGACTTTTTCTTCTTCTTTCGAGTTGTCGCCGATAAACGCCTTGGTGTCGCCCTGGGTGATATTCGCGGCGATTGCCACACCCACGGCACTCTCGCCAGAGGTCCAGTTCACTGCACCTGCCGCGGCCCAGTTACCCATCTGGTGGTCGGCGGTAATGATCAGATCGTCTGCGCTCACATAGGCGCTGTTGGACAGTGATGCGTGGGTCAGCGCCTCGCTGTTCAGAATCGCGATTACGCCATTGAAGCCGGTACCGGTACCCATGCCGGAAGACGGCGTCACCACGAAATGGCGCTCGTCGGTTTCCGAAGTGACCTTCACATCGCCGGCAGCAGTGATATTGGCATCGCCGATACCCGCTACCGCCTGGGTGGCCTGCTGCACGAAAGTAATGCTGCCACCGATGGACTTGCCGTCGTCATTGGTGCCATTGCCGTTGGGCAGAATACCCAGGGTGCCGATATTGCCGGCCACATGGGCGCTTTCAATCAGGTTGTAGGCACGCACCGCCACCGAACTGTCAAAGTCGTATTTGTAGGTGACGTCCTTGAACGGTTCGAAATCGCTGAAAATACCCGGGCTGGTAAGACTGGAATCCAGGTCGTAGGAGACGCTCCAGTCGCTGGTGCCGGTAGTAGTGATCTTGGTGCCGTCACCGATCCACGCCTTGGTATTGATATCGTTCCACTGCACATTCACCGAACCGCCGTAGGCTTCTTTATCGGCGGCGGCGCCGGCATTAGCGAAGGTGGTGAGAATGTTATTTTGCAGACCGCCGACACCATTGAATTTGCTGATGACGTCAGACAGGGTATCCCAGCGATCATACGTAGAAACGATCGGCATTTTTTGTTCGGCAACCACCCCCAGGTTCTGCGCCTTGATCGTGGTGTAGTCCCCCACTTCTGCAACGGCATCGCCTTGGTGGATGGCGAAGTTGAATGCAAGCGCCGCGCTCTTGTCGGCCGCGTTGGTCTGCTGCGCGCCGGCAGTGCCGTCTTTGGGCGAGGTCACCGCAGTTTCCGCGGAGGTACGGTAACCGCCTTGGTCACCGCCTACGGCTCCCCGGCCATCGCCACCGAGCACCGCATCGTTATCGGTACCGAGATCGGTAGCTGCCGCCACTAGTACATTGCCGCTGGCATCGATCGTCGGGGCATCGATCTGGCCGCTGGCATTGGTACCGAGGTAGGCATAGGCCTCTTTGTCCGACAGGTTGAGAGAGAAGGACAAACCGCCCTTCCAGTCCACCTTGCCAGAGGAATCGCTGGACGCACTGGAATCCACACCACCGGGCAAATACTTGGTCAGCAGGTTAGACACACCGCCCTGCACCGCGCCCATACCGGAAACCAGTTTGGAACCGATGGTGCGCGCGAGAATACTGCCGCCTACCGCGACACCGGAGTGCACCCGCTGCTCTACGGTACGGTCGAGAGCCACCACGGTGACATCTCCCACCTGGTCGGCACTGGTGCCCAGGTCCGCGCCCATTTCCGCGGTCGCGCTGGAATTGAAATTACCCACAGCCACGGCGATACCGTAGCGGGTGTTGGACAGACCATAAACGGAAGCCGAGGTATAAAAGCGGTTCAGGTTTTCCGCCCCGACGACAAGATTGCCAGCATCCAATGTAGCGCCGGTTTCAATCACCGCCTTGGCGTCGACATCCGCCTCACCCACCGCGACTGCGGCGACCACCTTGTTGGATTTGTCCGCTTCCAGCACGAAAGCACTGGAGGAAACGTAAGTTTCATTGTGTGCAGTTACCGCCAGGTCACCGCCGGCGGTAATGGTCGCACCGGATTTGACGGTGGTGGTACTGGTGGCATCGCCACTGACGTAGATGCCGGCGAGTGCTGCGGTGAGCACGTCGGCCCCCATCACCAGCGCCATGGCTTCGGCTACTGAGTGGGAATCCGCAGACAGGGTGACGTTACCGGCCGCGGTGATGTTGGCACCGCTGTTAACCGTTACGGTGGCGTCGGAGTCCGCCTCCATATAGTTGAAATCCACTCCGCCTAACGCGGCCACGGTTTTCAGACCGAGGGTGGTGCCGATTTCTTCATAGATGGAACTGGTAGAGGAACTGAAAGCCTTGGCGGTGACGTTGTTCGCCTCGATGGTGCCGGACAGATCGATGCTGGTTTCAGCCTTAGCGGTACCGTAGGCTACCGCGTCAGTATCGCTTGCGGTCAGATTCACGTCACCATCGGTGGTGCTGGTGTCGCCGTCCACCGTATCTAGCACACCGGTGCTCGCCAGAGTAATTTCTTTGCCTTTCAGGTCGATATCACCGACCGTGCTGCCGCTGCCAGCGGTACTGGTCAGACTGCCGGCGACGGTAATGCTGTCCGCCTCAACAGAAATGCCCGCGGCAGTAACAGAGGCACCGGATTCGATGGTGATACTGTCAGCAACAAACTTGAGCAGGCCGCCGTAGAGAATGTCTTCAGCCCAGCTCAGCGATGAGTCGCTGTTCAGGGTCAGGGCGCTGGCATTGAGACCCGTCAGGTCGAGGCTGTCATCAATATTCGCGGCGAGCAAAATGAATTCGGACGCGTTGAAGGTACCGCTGTTGTAAAAGGTATCAACATCGAAGGAAATGTTGTCCGCGTCCAGGGTGGTACCGGAAGTTACCGTCAGGCTGCTGCCGTTGAAGCTGATGTCGCTACCGGAAAAGTCGAAATCCTTGCTGTCGACCCAGACAATATCGTCGCCAGCCGCGCCAATAACAGCCGCTGCAGTGCTGTCGTCGGACAGTACTATGTCGTTGTCGGTACTGATCGCCAGCAGGCTGTAGTTAAGATTGCCGACATCCTCGTAGTCCGCATCCTTCACCAGATTGATGGTGCCAAAAGTGGTCGCATCGCTGTCGCCTGCGTCGGCGCTTACGGCGCCATCTATATTGGTGTCACTGGACTCGATGGTGACATTGGCGGCGGTTACCGAGGCATTATTGGTAACGGTAATGCCCGCAGCACTCAGGCTCAGGTCGCCATCAAAATCCACGTCCGCCGCGAGTTTGAAATCGTCAACGCCGGCATTCTGGTATTCGGTATCCGCAGTATTTTTCGCAAACACCATATTGTTGGAGGTAGTGAGCCAAAGACCGTCGGCAGAAATCTTGGCGAAGTCAAATGCCAGGGTCGCGCCAGATAGTCCGACCTGACCGAGTGTGGAACCATCACCGGCGGCATTGAGCCAACCATCCACCTGCACACCGTTGGTGGCCGTCAGAGTTATATCCACCGCAGTGACATCGATACCCGCAGTGATGTCGTCGGCGTTGACCTCCAAGCTGAACCCCAGGTCGATCGCACCACCGGCGTCCTCCCATACGATATCGCCGGCGTTGACCGTCAGGCTGGCGGCATCGTCGGTGACGTAGAAATCGCTGGCGGTATCGACACGTACGATTTCCGCGGTGATATTGCCGAGATCATCGTAGTCTGCGTCGCCATCTAGCAGCACCTTGCCGGTGCTGCCATCGGCAGTGGCATCGGCGGTGAGGCTGCCATCGATAGCGATATCGCTCGCGTGCAGGCTGACATCAGAACCGGAAACCACATTGCCTGAGGTTATGGCAATGCTGCCGCCACTCACATCCAACTGGTCGTAGGCATCGATATTGCCGACGATCACCAGGTCAGAACTGGAGGCCACCAGAACCGCGGCATCATCGCTGGAGCCGGCCAGTACCACTGCGTCGGCACCGCCCTGAATTTTGGCTGAGGCGCTGTCGATATCGATCAGGCCCGCAGTGGCAGTCGAGCCATCTTCAGAGCCTATAGCGGTGATATCGCCGCTGATGACTACTTCGGTATCCGCAGTGATATTCACATTACTGGCCAGTACATCGCCAGCGAGGTTTACGGTGTCGCCGATAAACGTGGCAATGGGGGCGTTCTCACCGGCTGTCACGGCGTCACGGGTATCCACGGTTGCTGTGGCGGAAACATTGATGCTGTCGGCGCTGATGGTAATGCCACCGTCCGCTAGCAGATCGCCGTCGATCGCAACTTGGTCGCCGCTGACACCGTTGCCGGCGGCACTGATATAGATTGAGCCGTGCTCTTCCTGCAACTCAGTAGGCGCGGTGTAGTCCCCAACGTTCACCATAGCGGCATCAACGTAGATCGCCTGTACCGCATTACCGGCGGTCAGCACTGCACCGTCGTTCACTACCACTTGATTTGCATGGATATCGACACCGCTGGCGCTATTGATTTTGCCGGATATCGTGACGAGGCCAGAGGAAGAAATCGCGTATTCGTTGTTGTCGAGCGCGCTGATGCCGTCCGCAGAAAAGTCCGGCGAGCCCATATCCAGCCAGCTGTCGATCTCACTTTGGCTCGGTGTTTTGACCGACAAGTGACCGACGTTGATGATCCCGGATGGCCCAACCAGAAAACCGTAAGAACTGGCAAAAACCACATTGCCACCGAGCGTACCATCCTGGTAGCTATTCAGTATGCCGTGTACTTCCGGTGTGCTGCCCCGTACGATATTCACCAACTGGTCGATATCACCGTCCAGCTGCAGGTTGACGGTATGGCCGTCACCCACCACAAAGTCATTGAAGACGTTGACCCCCACATCCCCTTTTTTGTAGTTACTCACTACATTCTGGGTATTGCCACCGACATCGGTCACAGTGGTGAAGCCGCTCACCGCATCAATGTTGTGCGCCGTCGCCGCAAATACATTTACCGCACCGGTGGACAGGAGAGCACCGAGTGTCAGCTGTCTACCGGTAGATTTGCCGCTGGTAATCGTTGCATTGCGGATTGCACGGGCAAGCATCTGGTGGCGGAAGGGTTTCATTCTTTCAATCCTTGGAAAAACGTACTTCTTGGTCTTTGAGTTACGCGACCGGACCGGGTGCGGCAGACAGCCGGAAACGACAAAGCAGCCACACTGGAAGTGCGACTGCCGGTCCGGGGCCAAATGGTGTATGGCCAATTTTTAGTTTTTTTCCGCAACGTGATTGCGGCTGGTCAATACCTGATTAGTTAACGGTGGAGGTCTCCGCCTCTTCCTCCGCGTTCTGCAAGGCCTGACGCTTGGACAACTGCTTTAATGCACCCAATGAGTGCAGGTGTGCATAGATCCAGGCCAGCTGGCCGCTCTTGAACCATTCCATGACCTGCGCCTGGTCAACGTTCAGCAGCCTGGCCTCATCGATGGTGTACAGGCCTTCCAAGCGCACCGGCTTGTTGTCGCCGGCCAGTACCTGGATATTGAACGGCTTGAACAGCTCCGCCTTCTGCACCTGCTCGCAGAACTCGCGAGTGCGCTTAAAGGCACCGTCAAACTGGTGCAGAAACTGAATGATGTTGTTCAGGGTTTTGGTGTTTTCACCTTCATCACTGAACAGGGGCTCACCTGTATCCTCGGAGAACTGTTCTGAATGTTCGTCGAAGCAAACCGTCTGGTTGTCGGTCATCGCGAAGGGATAGCGACGAATAAAGGCGGGAACATAGTTACCCGACCAGTTGCCTTCGTCATCGACCAGCGTGTGGCTGTTATTGCGCAGGGATAGTAAAACCAGAGGGGAATACTGGTCAGACTCACTACGGCTGAACAGGATTGGCAGATCCCTGCTGGCCTCGAAGAACTCGATTCCGGTAACCGGCACCGAGTTCACTTCACGGGAAAACCGGAATCTGGCACTGGAGGAAAACTTCAGGTTGCGGTGTCGTTCCCGGTTCAGGGCCACGGGCTGGCGATAAAACAGCAGCTCGCTCATGAAAAATCGCTCCATTGGTCGTTCTTGTTCATTTTCTTTTCCTGCTCCACAAGCCACTTGTGGAGCCCTTTTGTTTTTTATCTGTCAATTTGCGCGGTTATGGATGCACGAGCAAATGTGGAGCCAGACTTTATTGCCATGACACAGCTACAGGCCCACACGCGGATCTCTCGCTCAGCTGTAAAGGAGAGTGTTTTTTGTACAGATGTCCGTGCCATTTGACGCCGGGCGCCAATTTAACACCATTTTTTGTGACACACTTATCAAAATTGACTCTACACGAGTGTTTTATTGTCAGTTCAAGCAGGGAAGTCGTATTTTCCCAAACAGAATCGCCGCTCTACGGCTTGCTTTCCTTACAGCAATCATCGACTGTCACATTAGTCGCACCAGACTGCGCTGCTGCTTTCGCCGACCCAACCCCAATTTGATTTGCGTCGCCGGCCGCGCTGAGCAGTACCAGAACAAACACTGCCAGCCCCGCCAGCACAGATATCACCCGCTGTCCCATGTTGTTACTCCATAGCCAAATCCCATCCCTGGGTACGCAAAATGCGGATCCTGTAAATAAATACGGATTCGTCATCACAAATCCCTCACGGCCGATCATTTTTTTATGGATTCGCTGCAGATGACCGTCCAAGTCTGGTATTAATAGCAAGATAAATTGAAGCCCTTCGCCGACTTAGAAAAGCAATGACCGATAGCCAACCGCTACCCGGGCTGACCGAGCAGCTCTACCGGGAACTTCGCCAGTGTGCGCGCCGCATTCTGGCCAGCCAGAGCAATGAAATAACGTTGCAGACCACCGATATCGTCCACGAGGCCTGTATTCGCCTGATCGAGTCACCGACCCAATATGAATGCAGTGCCCATGTCTACCGCTGCGCAGCGAAGGCCATGCGCCACCTGCTGATCGATCACGCACGTGCAAAATCCGCACAGAAGCGCAACGGCCAGCAACTTCGCACTATCTGGATGGATGACTTGCTCGGTGACATGGACATCAATCTCGGCTTGCTGACGATCGATAAAACCCTGACTGAAATGGCCTCTATCAGTGAACGCCTCGAGACTATTGCCGAGCTGCACTACTTGGCTGGTTTCACACAAGCAAAAATTGCAGAAATTCTATCGATCAGTGTTGCCACCGTAGAGCGCGACCTTAAATTTGCGCGGACCTTCCTTACTGATCGATTACAGCATCACCATGTCTAACAACAGCACTCCAGACCTGAAAACCATTAAACAACTGTTCGACACCTGCATAGACCTGCCGGCCGATCACCGGGAGCGACTACTTAGAGAAAGCGCCGCTGAAGTGCCAATCCTGGAGGAGGTGCGGCGATTACTGGCCATAGCCGATCGTGAGGCTGACAGTCAGCGGCACGTCGATATCATCGACCGGCAATTACGGGATCTCAGCCAGAACCTCCAACGCGGTCAGCAGCTGGGCCCCTATGAGATTGAGCAGGAAATTGGTCGCGGCGGTATGGGTATTGTGTTTCTCGCTCGCCGGATAGATGGTAATTACGAGCAGAAAGTTGCGTTAAAGATCGCCCCCAGCTTCGCCAGCAGGGAGGAGCTACGACACTTTCATCAGGAGCGGCAGATCCTCGCCCGGCTCCAGCACCCGAATATCGCCATGCTGTTGGACGGTGGCGCGACCGATGATCAGCGCCCGTACCTGGTAATGGAGTATGTGGACGGCAGGCCCATCAGTGACTACTGCCACGACCAACAGCTGGACCTGGACGCACGCCTGCGACTGTTCCTGTCAGTCTGCGATGCCGTGTCATACGCCCATAGCCACCTAATCATCCACCGGGATATCAAACCCGAAAATGTTCTGGTAACGGCGAGCGGACAGGTAAAACTGCTCGATTTTGGTGTGAGTAAGGTACTGCAAAGTGACCACCAGAACGCCCAGGTGACTCAGCTTAAGGGACTCACTCTCGCCTACGCCAGCCCGGAACAAGTGCGTGGCGAACCAACTACCACGGCCACTGATGTTTACGGACTAGGCACCCTGCTCTACCGACTTTTTACCGGCCTGTCTCCGCACCCCTGTGGTGACAGCAGTGCAGAGAAGATTATTGAAGCCATCTGCCTTACTTCACCGGCACCGCCAAGCCGCGTTACCAAGGATGGCACTGTAGCGTTCGGCAGTAAGCTGAAAGGTGACCCGGATAACATTGCCGGAAAGGCCCTACGCAAGGAGCCTCACAACCGCTATAGCAGTGTTGGCGAGCTTCAGGCAGATATTGCGCGCTACCTGCGCCGAGAGCCCGTTCAAGCCACGCCGCCCAGTTTCATCTACCGCAGTGGAAAATTGGTGTCTCGCTACCCAGCAGCGTCCGTACTGTCACTGTCGGTATTTCTCGCCATCAGTGGCGGTTTTGCCGCAGCCATGTATCTGGCGAGCAAACTGCGTGACGAACGCGACAACTTGATAGTGGCCCAAAAAGAAATAAAAAGGCAGGCGCAAACCGCCGGCAGGACCGCCCAGCTGCTGACCGACATGTTTCTTGCGGCGTCGCCAAGAAATGCTCATGGACGTACAGTGGACGTGGATCAGCTGCTGGACATCTCAGTCAAGAATACTCGCGACTCACTGCAGGATGAGCCCGCAGTAAAAGCGCAACTCCTTAAGACATTGGCAAAGGTGAAATACAGAACAGGAAAATATAAAGATGCGGTAGCGCTGCAACTGGAGTCTTTGAACATCGCAGATTCATTTGCAGGACCGGATAGAGAGGAAAGAGCGGCGGACTTATCCAAACTCGGCGATTATTACCGTGAGGCAAACGACCTGGAGTCTGCATTTCACGCATTGAAACAGGCAGAGGAGTTGCTTCAGCAGAAGCCGGATCCCATGCTGAATGCCATCAATCAGTCACGCCTTGGCGTGGTAATGGAACAGTGGGGCAAGCCCCGGCAAGCGATCGAAGCCCTCAATCGTGCCGAGCGTTACTGGAGAAAACAAGCAGACAAGGGCGGAGATACTGGTACCAGTACCCGCTACAACCTGGCGATCTCCTATTACGGCATCGCCGACTTTCCGACTGCGGCCAAACTCCACAAACAGGTTCTTGACGAAAGAATCGCGCGCTATGGCAAAGACCATCCCCAGACGCTCAATAGTTACCACAATCTTGCTCAGTGCTACATGAGGCTCAACCGCCTGGCCGAAGCCCGCAAGTACCTGCAGCTCGCTTACGAAACAGGCAAAAAAATATTTTCTCCCGACCACATAACCTTGCGGACGACGGCCCGACAATACGCCAGGCTACTGCGGAAAATGGGCTACTACCGGCGAGGCATCGACATTCTTTCGGAAAGTTTGAACGTGGACGCGCAAAACCGCGAAACCACTGCGCTACTGCTGGCAACCCGCGGCAACCTTTATTTCGAAATGGGAATGCTTGCTGAGGCCCGCGACGACCTCGACCAGTCCTATAAGATCTTTAACGAGATACTGCCGGATTCATCCTCCATAAGCTTCTTGTCACGATCAATACTCGGTGAAGTAATGACCGCAACAGGAGACAGGGAGGCGGGATTCGCGCTACTGGCGAAAATTCGCCAATTAAATGCCGAGCAATACGGCGAAGATGACTATGGAATTGCCGGTAACGACTTTCGACTGGCCCGAATTGCACTTAGGGAAGGTCGACTCGATGAGGTACAAAGCCACATCGATCATGCGCGCACCATCAATGAGAAATTCTTTGCCCGCAACCACCCTATACAGCTGGAACTCGACATTCTCGAGGCCCAATTAGCGGTGAAACAGGCGAACTTTTCACAGGGCCGATCGCTGTACGAAAAGTTACTCGCCAGAATGATGGAGACATTCCCTGAAGATGCCCCGATTCTCTCCGTTACGCGCTCTGCGCTCGGAGAAACACTGCTACACACAGGAGAAGCTGATAAGGGACGCCAGTTGATCGCAGAAAATCTGCGACAAATTGAGGCGAATACACCTCCACAGGCGATTCAGCATCAGGCTGGCAAAATACGCGCAAACAAGCTGCTATAAACAGTTACCCAACTCTGAATAAAAAAAAGCCGCAGCGTTTCCGCTGCGGCTTTTTTAGATCAGTTGAGTAGCGATTACTCGATGATCTTGGCAACTACGCCAGCACCAACGGTACGGCCACCTTCGCGGATCGCGAAGCGCAGGCCATCTTCCATGGCGATCGGG
>NZ_JACZCR010000058.1 GCF_014904735.1 Microbulbifer hainanensis
TGTCGGCTTTGTTCAGGAATACCACGATGTAAGGTACACCTACCTGACGAGACAGCAGGATGTGCTCACGAGTCTGCGGCATGGGGCCGTCGGCAGCGGAACAAACCAGGATAGCGCCGTCCATCTGGGCAGCACCGGTGATCATGTTCTTAACGTAGTCGGCGTGTCCCGGGCAGTCTACGTGCGCGTAGTGGCGAGTCG
>NZ_JACZCR010000059.1 GCF_014904735.1 Microbulbifer hainanensis
CTCTTTACCCATTTTCAGGATCCTCTAACTAAAAGTTTGTAAAGGGTTTAAAGCTTAAGCTTTGTTTTTTGCGATGATGTCATCGGCAACGTTCTTGGGCGCTTCCGCGTACTTCAGGAACTCCATGGTGTACGTGGCGCGACCCTGGGTCGCAGAACGCAGGTCAGTTGCGTAACCGAACATTTCCGCCAGCGGCACTTCCGCGTTGACGACTTTGCCGGAAGAGCTGTCTTCCATGCCCTGGATCAGGCCGCGACGACGGTTCAGGTCGCCGACCACGTCACCCATGTTCTCTTCCGGGGTAACCACTTCCACCTTCATCATCGGCTCGAGCAGTACTGCACCGCCAACTTGGGCCAGCTTTTTGGTGGCCATGGAGCCGGCGATTTTAAACGCCATTTCGTTGGAGTCCACATCGTGGAAGGAACCGTCGTACAGGGTCGCTTTCAGGCCCAGCAGCGGGTAGCCCGCCAGTACGCCGTTTTGCATCTGCTCTTCGATACCTTTCTGTACCGCCGGGATGTATTCCTTCGGTACCGCACCGCCCACGATTTCGTTGACGAATTCCAGACCTTCCTGGGACTCGTCTTCGGCCGGCTCGAACTTCACCCATACGTGACCGTACTGACCGCGACCACCGGACTGACGAACGAACTTGCCTTCGATCTCAGAGGTGTTGCGGATAGTTTCACGGTAGGCCACCTGCGGCTTACCGATGTTGGCTTCCACGTTGAATTCGCGACGCATACGGTCGACGATGATGTCCAGGTGCAGCTCACCCATACCGGAGATGATGGTCTGGCCAGTCTCTTCGTCGGTCTTCACGCGGAAAGACGGGTCTTCCTGAGCCAGCTTGCCCAGAGCGATGCCCATTTTTTCTTGGTCCGGCTTGGACTTCGGCTCTACCGCCACGGAAATTACCGGCTCCGGGAATTCCATGCGCTCGAGAACGATCTTGGCGTTTTCAGCACACAGGGTGTCACCGGTGGTCACGTCCTTCAGGCCGATCGCAGCAGCGATGTCGCCCGCCAGTACTTCCTTGATCTCTTTACGGTCGTTGGAGTGCATCTGCACCATACGGCCGACGCGCTCTTTCTTCATCTTCACGGAGTTGTATACCGCGGTGCCGCTCTCCAGCTTACCGGAGTAAACGCGGAAGAAAGTCAGGGTACCAACGAAGGGGTCGGTCGCAATTTTGAATGCCAGCGCTGCGAACGGCGCATTGTCGTCGGCTTCGCGGGTTTCAACGGTTTCGCCGTCTTCCAGAGTACCTTCGATCGCGCGAACTTCGGTTGGCGCCGGCAGGTATTCGATAACCGCGTCCAACATGGCCTGTACGCCCTTGTTCTTGAACGCAGAGCCGCCCAGAACCGGTACGATTTCATTGGCCAGGGTGCGCTGACGGATAGCTGACTTGATTTCTTCTTCGGTCAGCTCACCTTCTTCCAGGTATTTTTCCATCAGCTCTTCGCTGGCTTCCGCAGCCGCTTCCATCAGGAACTCGCGCATTTCTTCGCACTCGTCCTGCATGTCGGCCGGGATATCGGCGTAGTCGAAAGTCATACCCATGTCTTCTTCGTTCCACAGGATGGCTTTCATCTTCACCAGGTCGACAACACCCTTGAACTCGTCTTCGGAGCCAATGGTCATCTGCAACGGCACGGCGTTGGCGTTCAGACGGGTTTTCAGCTGGCCAATAACCTTGCGGAAGTCTGCACCGGCGCGGTCCATCTTGTTGACGAAGACCATACGCGGCACTTCGTACTTGTTGGCCTGGCGCCATACGGTCTCGGTCTGCGGCTGTACACCAGAAGAGCCACACAGTACGACGACGGCACCGTCGAGTACACGCAGGGAACGCTCTACTTCAATGGTGAAGTCAACGTGTCCGGGAGTGTCGATGATGTTGACGCGGTGCTGCGGGAACTGCTGCTGCATACCGGCCCAGAAACAGGTGGTCGCCGCAGAAGTAATGGTGATACCACGCTCCTGCTCCTGCTCCATCCAGTCCATGGTTGCGGCGCCTTCGTGCACCTCACCGATTTTGTGGGACAGACCGGTATAGAAAAGTACGCGCTCGGTGGTGGTGGTCTTACCGGCATCTACGTGGGCGCAGATACCGATATTGCGATAACGTTCGATAGGCGTTTTACGTGCCACAGTTGTATCCTCGATATAACGGCAAAAGGCAGCCTGGAATTTCCGTGCTGCCTTTCGGTATTAATGTCTCATGGAAAGTTTCATGAGGCTTAGAAGCGGTAGTGAGAGAACGCCTTGTTGGCTTCCGCCATACGGTGTACGTCTTCACGCTTCTTGACCGCGCCGCCCTTGTTCTGGGAAGCGTCGATCATTTCGTTGGCCAGACGCTGAGCCATGGACTTCTCACCGCGCTTACGGGAGAACTCAACCAGCCAACGCATTGCCAGAGCCATGCGGCGCGAGGGACGCACTTCTACCGGCACCTGATAAGTCGCACCACCAACACGGCGGGATTTCACTTCCACCATAGGCGCGATATTTTCCAGGGACTCCTCGAAAACTTCGATAGGGTCTTTGTTAAGTTTTTCCGAAACCATGTCCAGGGCACCGTATACGATGCTCTCTGCAACAGATTTCTTGCCGCTGATCATGACGTGGTTCATGAACTTGGCCAGGGTGACGTTGCCGAATTTGGGATCGGGCAGTACTTCGCGCTTGGCGACTACTCGTCTTCTTGGCATGGGATTGCCTCTCTTCAGGGTTACTCTGAGACGCCGCCGTAAACAAATACAACTCGGCGAGCTCAGCCTTACTCCGGTTGGAAACCGAAACGCATTAGATCGATAAAGGGTTATTAACCCTTAGGACGCTTGGCACCGTACTTGGAACGGCCCTGCTTGCGATCGTTTACGCCAGCACAGTCAAGTGCACCGCGTACAGTGTGGTAGCGCACACCCGGCAGGTCTTTTACACGACCGCCGCGAATCAGTACCACGCTGTGCTCCTGCAGGTTGTGGCCTTCACCACCGATGTACGAAGTTACTTCGTAACCGTTGGTCAGGCGCACACGGCAAACCTTGCGCAGTGCAGAGTTCGGCTTCTTCGGTGTAGTGGTGTACACACGAGTGCAAACTCCACGACGCTGCGGGCTGGCCTGCAGAGCGGGAACGTCGCTTTTTTCGACTTTGCGTTTTCTCGGCTTACGAACCAACTGGTTGATCGTTGCCATTAAAAATCACTCCAAAAATAAAACGCCCCCACCTCGACAGCGGGGGCCCAGTCGTCTGTGTGTACCGCTGGCCTGAAAGCCGGACAGCACACCCCACATATGCGGGGGCCGCATTCTATAGTCGGCGGCGCCCCTAGTCAATTGGCAGCGCTAGTAAGTACTAACATCTGCTGCCCATTGCCAATTCTTGGTCCCCGCGGGCACCTGGGTACCCGCGGGATCCCGCCCCGCGAACGGGGCGGGCCGAGCGGAAGTTACTCGCCGGAGGACTTCAGAGCCTCGGTCAGGGCCGCTTCCACCTCTGCCGCGGACGGGCCTTCTCCGTAACCCTCTTCCAGCTGCAGGCTGCGCTTGCGCTTGCGCTCGGTGTGGTACGCCAGGCCGGTACCGGCCGGGATCAGGCGACCCACAACGACGTTTTCCTTCAGGCCGCGCAGGCTGTCTTCCTTGCCGGTTACTGCCGCTTCGGTCAGTACACGGGTGGTCTCCTGGAAGGAGGCCGCGGACAGGAAGGACTCGGTGGCCAGTGACGCCTTGGTGATACCCAGCAGCAGGCGCTCGAACTGTGCCGGCTGCTTGTTCTCGGCGCGCAGGCGCTCGTTCTCTTCGATGACCCGCTGGTACTCCACCTGGTCACCTTTGATGAACTCGGAGTCACCCATTTCGAGGATCTCCACTTTGCGCAGCATCTGACGCACGATCGTTTCGATGTGCTTGTCATTGATGCCCACACCCTGGAGGCGGTAAACCTCTTGGATCTCATTGGTAATATAGCGCGCCAGCTCTTCCACCCCTTTCAGGCGCAGAATGTCGTGCGGGTTGGACGGGCCATCGGAGATAACCTCGCCCTTCTCCACGGTCTCGCCCTCGAACACGGTCAGCTGGCGGTGTTTCGGGATCAGCACTTCGTAGTGATCCTTGCCGTTCGCCAGCGGCTTGCCGTCGGTCGGGGTGATCTGAAGGCGTACCTTGCCTTTGGTCTCCTTGCCGAAGGACACGGTACCGGAGATCTCCGCCAGGATGGACGGCTCTTTCGGCTTGCGCGCTTCGAACAGGTCGGCAACCCGCGGCAGACCACCGGTGATGTCCTTGGTACCGCCGGATTCCTGCGGAATACGGGCGATAACGTCACCGACATTCACCTTGTCGCCGTCCTTCAGGCTCAGGATGGCGCGAGGCGGCAGCGCATAGTGCGCCGGCGCGTTGCTGTTGGCCAGAGTCAGCTCTTCACCGTTCTCGTCGACCAGGGTAACGGCCGGACGCAGATCTTTACCGGCAGACGGACGCTCGGCCGGATCGATCACCTCAATGGAGGACAGACCAGTCAGTTCGTCAGTGGTCTTGCGGATGGACAGACCATCTTCCATGCCGGACAGTTTCACCCAGCCGGCAACCTCGGTGATGATCGGGTGGGTGTGCGGATCCCACTTGGCCACGATCTGGCCGCCGTCGACTTCAGACCCTTCGTCCACGCTGATGTTGGCACCGTAGGGCAGCTTGTAGCGCTCGCGCTCGCGTCCGGCGCTGTCGGCCAGAGCCAGTTCACCGGAGCGGGATACCGCAACCAGGTGCCCTTTCTCGGTCTTGACCGTCTTCACGTTGTGCAGGCGTACGGTACCGCCCTGCTTGACCTGGATGCTGTCCGCAGCGGACGCACGGCTCGCCGCACCACCGATGTGGAAGGTCCGCATGGTCAGCTGGGTGCCCGGCTCACCGATGGACTGGGCGGCGACAACGCCGACCGACTCACCGGAGTTGGCGCGGTGACCGCGAGCCAGGTCGCGACCGTAACACTGGGAACAGATACCGTGGGCGGTCTCACAGGTGATCGGCGAACGCACGATGACCTCGTCGATACCCATGCTTTCGATACGCTCCACCCAGGCTTCGTCGATCATGGTGCCCGCAGAAACGGCGATCTCGTCGGTACCCGGCTTCAGCACATCGCGCGCCACGACGCGGCCGAGGATACGGTCACCGAGGGACTCGATTACGTCACCACCCTCGATCACCGGCGCCATGGTCAGGCCGTCGTCGGTGCCACAGTCAACCTCGGTGATCACCACGTCCTGGGCTACATCCACCAGACGGCGGGTCAGGTAACCGGAGTTCGCCGTCTTCAAGGCGGTATCCGCCAGACCTTTACGAGCACCGTGGGTCGAGATGAAGTACTGCAGTACGCTCAGACCTTCACGGAAGTTCGCGGTAATGGCGTTCTCGATGATCGAGCCATCCGGACGCGCCATCAGGCCACGCATACCCGCCAGCTGGCGAATCTGCGCCTCGGAACCACGAGCGCCGGAGTCGGCGTACATGTAGACGGAGTTGAACGAGTCCTGCTCGGTCTCGTTGCCGTCGCGATCGATCACCGGCTCTTTCTTGATACCGGCCATCATCGCCTGGGTCACCTTGTCATTGGTACGAGACCAGACGTCGATGACCTTGTTGTATTTCTCACCGGCAGTTACCAGACCGGAGGCGAACTGAGTCTCGATCTCCTTCACTTCCGCCTCGGCGGCTGCGATCAGCTCGGCTTTGGCAGCCGGGATCTCGAAGTCGTTCACACCGATGGAGGAACCGGACTTGGTGGAGAAATCGAAACCGGTGTACATCAGCTGGTCGGCAAAAATGACGGTCGCCTTCAGGCCCACCAGGCGGTAGCACAGGTTCAGAATGCGCGAGATCGCCTTCTTCTTCATCGGCTGGTTGACCATATCGAAGGTCAGGCCATCCGGAACGATATTCCACAGCAGTGCGCGGCCGACGGTAGTGTCGTACAGCTTGAGGGTCTCATGCTTCTCGCCGTCTTCACCGATGGCCGCTTCGCGGATGCGCACCTTGATCTTCGCCTGCAGGCCAACCTGCTTGGCGTAGTAAGCGCGGCTCACTTCCTTGATATCGGAGAAGGACATGCCTTCGCCCTTATCGTTGACGCGTTCGCGAGTCATCCAGTACAGACCCAGTACCACGTCCTGGGACGGCACGATGATCGGCTCGCCGTTGGCGGGCGACAGGATGTTGTTGGTGGACATCATCAGCGCGCGGGATTCCAGCTGCGCCTCGATGGTCAGCGGTACGTGTACCGCCATCTGGTCACCGTCAAAGTCGGCGTTGTAGGCCGCACATACCAGCGGGTGCAGCTGGATCGCCTTACCTTCAATCAGCACCGGCTCAAACGCCTGGATACCCAGACGGTGCAGGGTCGGGGCGCGGTTCAGCAGAACCGGGTGCTCGCGAATCACTTCGTCGAGGATGTCCCATACCACCGCTTCTTCGCGCTCGACCATTTTCTTGGCCGCCTTGATGGTGGTGGCCAGGCCGCGGGTTTCCAGCTTGCCGAAAATGAACGGTTTGAACAGCTCCAGGGCCATTTTCTTCGGCAGGCCGCACTGGTGCAGGCGCAGGGTCGGACCAACTACGATCACGGAACGGCCGGAGTAGTCGACACGCTTACCCAGCAGGTTCTGACGGAAACGACCCTGCTTACCCTTGATCATGTCGGCCAGGGACTTCAGCGGGCGCTTGTTGGAGCCGGTGATGGCGCGGCCGCGACGGCCGTTGTCCAGCAGTGCGTCCACGGACTCCTGCAGCATGCGCTTTTCGTTGCGCACGATGATGTCCGGCGCATTCAGCTCAAGCAGGCGCTTCAGACGGTTGTTACGGTTGATCACGCGACGGTACAGATCGTTCAGGTCGGAGGTCGCGAAACGACCACCGTCCAGCGGTACCAGCGGACGCAGATCCGGCGGCAGTACCGGCAGAGCCTGCATGATCATCCACTCCGGATTGTTGCCGGACTTGTAGAAGGCTTCCAGCAGCTTCAGACGCTTGGACAGCTTCTTGATCTTGGTCTCGGAGTTGGTCGCCGGAATCTCTTCGCGCAGGCGCTGGATTTCAGACGGCAGGTCGATGTCGTGCATCAGCTCCTGGATCGCCTCGGCGCCCATCTTGGCTTCGAACTCATCGGCGAACTCTTCCATCGCCTCGAAGTACTGCTCGTCGTTCAGCAGCTGACCGCGCTCCAGGGTAGTCATACCCGGTTCGGTTACCACGTAGGATTCGAAGTACAGCACACGCTCGATATCGCGCAGGGTCATGTCCAGCAGCAGACCGATACGGGACGGCAGGGACTTCAGGAACCAGATGTGCGCAACCGGGCTGGCTAGTTCAATGTGGCCCATGCGCTCACGGCGAACCTTGGCTTTGGTCACTTCAACGCCGCACTTCTCGCAGATGATGCCGCGGTGCTTCATGCGCTTGTACTTGCCGCACAGGCACTCGTAGTCCTTCACCGGGCCAAAGATCTTGGCACAGAACAGGCCTTCGCGCTCCGGCTTGAAGGTACGGTAGTTGATGGTCTCCGGCTTTTTCACTTCGCCGTAGGACCAGGAGCGAATCATGTCCGGCGAAGCCAGACCGATACGGATAGCGTCAAACTCTTCCAGCTGTTCCCGGTCTTTCACCAGGTTTAACAAATCTTTCAAGGCCTTTCCTCCACTAGGGGGTAGTCAACCCGGCTTGCAGCATTTTGAGCCGGGTGGGCCGGCGACCCGATTTCTGCGGGGCCGCCGGTCTCTGTCTACTTAATCCAACAACGGACCGTTCTTACTCGTGCTCAAGCTCGAAGTTCATGCCGAGCGAGCGGATTTCCTTGACCAGTACGTTGAAGGATTCCGGCATACCCGGTTCCATACGGTGGTCGGAGTCCACGATGTTTTTGTACATCTTGGTCCGGCCTTCCACGTCATCGGATTTAACCGTGAGCATTTCCTGCAGGGTGTAGGCGGCACCGTAGGCTTCCAGTGCCCAGACCTCCATCTCCCCGAAGCGCTGACCACCGAACTGCGCCTTACCACCCAGCGGCTGCTGGGTAACCAGGCTGTAGGAGCCGGTGGAACGTGCGTGCATCTTGTCGTCCACCAGGTGGTTCAGCTTCAGCATGTACATGTAGCCCACGGTAACCGGACGCTCGAAGGCGTCACCGGTACGGCCATCGTGCAGCCTGATCTGACCGGAGTCCGGGATGTCGGCGAGACGCAGAAGCTTCTTGATCTCGCTTTCATCGGCGCCGTCAAATACCGGCGTGGCCATCGGTACACCCTTGCGCAGGTTTTCCGCCATCGCCAGCACTTCCTGGTCGGTCAGCTCATTCAGGTCTTCCACACGGCCACCAGTGGAGTTGTAGACCTCTTCCAGGAAACCGCGGACCTTGGCAACTTCCTGCTGCTCTTTGATCATGCGATCGATCTTCACGCCGAGACCCTTGGCCGCCATACCCAGGTGCATTTCCAGTACCTGACCGACGTTCATCCGCGAGGGAACACCCAGCGGGTTCAGTACGATATCGACCGGCTCGCCGTTCTCATCGTAAGGCATGTCTTCGACCGGCTTGATCACAGAGATCACGCCCTTGTTACCGTGGCGACCGGCCATCTTGTCACCTGGCTGGATGCGGCGCTTGATCGCCAGGTAAACCTTGACGATCTTCAGCACGCCCGGAGCCAGGTCGTCGCCGGACTCCAGTTTTTTCTTCTTGTCCTCGAAGGCTTCGTCGAGCAACTTGCGACGCTCTTTCAGCTGCGCTTCGGCTTTTTCCAGCTGCTCGTTCAGGCTCTCTTCGGCCATACGCAGCTTGAACCAGTCTTCGCGCGGCAGGTTGGCCAGCACGTCCGCAGAGAGCACATCACCCTTCTTGACGCCCTTGCCACCGGCAACCTTCTGGCCTTCCAGGGCAGCCTGTAGACGCTCGAAAGTCGCGCCCTCGACAATGCGGTACTCTTCGTTCAGGTCCTTGCGGACCTCGTCCAGCTGCGCCTTCTCGATATCGATGGAACGCTGGTCTTTCTGCAGGCCGTCACGGGTGAAGACCTGAACGTCGATCACGGTACCGCGGGTACCGCTCGGTGCACGCAGGGAAGTGTCTTTAACGTCGGACGCCTTCTCACCAAAGATGGCGCGCAGCAGTTTTTCTTCCGGCGTCAGCTGGGCTTCACCTTTCGGTGTCACCTTGCCCACCAGGATATCGCCGGCACCCACTTCCGCACCGATATACACGATGCCGGACTCGTCGAGCTTGTTCAGCGCGGATTCGCCCACGTTGGGGATATCCGCAGTGATTTCCTCGCTGCCCAGCTTGGTGTCGCGGGCAATACAGGTCAGCTCCTGAATGTGGATGGTGGTGAAGCGATCTTCCTGCACCACGCGCTCGGAAATGAGGATGGAGTCCTCGAAGTTGTAGCCGTTCCAGGGCATGAACGCGATGCGCATGTTCTGGCCCAGAGCCAGCTCACCCAGGTCAACGGACGGGCCGTCGGCGAGAATGTCGCCACGCTCTACCACGTCGCCAGTCATTACGATCGGGCGCTGGTTGATACAGGTGTTCTGGTTGGAACGGGTGTATTTGGTCAGGTTGTAGATATCCACACCTGCGTCGCCCGCTTCCACCTCGTCGTCGGCTACGCGAACCACGACACGACTGGCATCGACACGTTCGATCACACCGCCGCGCTTGGCGACGACACAGACACCGGAGTCGCGCGCTACCGTGCGCTCCATACCGGTACCCACCAGCGGCTTGTCGGCGCGCAGTGTCGGCACCGCCTGACGCTGCATGTTCGAGCCCATCAAGGCACGGTTGGCGTCATCGTGCTCGAGGAACGGAATCATCGCCGCGGCCACGGAAACCACCTGGCGCGCAGACACATCCATGTACTGGATTTCGTCCGGCGTTTTCAGGCTGAACTCGTTGTGATGGCGCACACTGACCAGATCGTCGGTGAAGCGGCCATTGTCGTCCACGGCAGCGGACGCCTGGGCGATCACGTAGTTGGCCTCGTTGATCGCGGACAGGTATTCGATATCGTCAGTCACCTGGCCACCGACAACCTTGCGGTACGGGCTCTCGAGGAAACCGTAGTGGTTGGCGCGGGCATAGGTGGCCAGCGAGTTAATCAGACCGATGTTCGGGCCTTCCGGCGTCTCAATCGGACACACGCGACCGTAGTGGGTCGGGTGCACGTCGCGCACTTCGAAGCCGGCGCGCTCGCGGGTCAGACCGCCCGGGCCGAGTGCGGATACACGACGCTTGTGAGTCACTTCCGACAGCGGGTTGTTCTGGTCCATGAACTGGGACAGCTGGGAGGAACCGAAAAATTCCTTCACCGCAGCGGCCACCGGCTTGGCGTTGATCAGGTCCTGCGGCATCAGGCCTTCGGACTCGGCCATGGACAGGCGCTCTTTTACCGCGCGCTCAACGCGAACCAGGCCCACGCGGAACTGGTTTTCGGCCATTTCACCCACGGAACGCACACGGCGGTTACCCAGGTGGTCGATGTCGTCGACCATACCCTGACCGTTGCGGATATCGATCAGCGTCTTCAGTACGTCGACGATATCTTCCCTGCTCAGGGTGCCCTGGCCGGTTTCGTCTTCGCGACCCAGACGGCGGTTGAACTTCATCCGACCTACTGCGGACAGGTCGTAGCGCTCGTCGGTGAAGAACAGGTTTTCAAACAGGGATTCCGCGGACTCTTTAGTCGGCGGCTCGCCCGGGCGCATCATGCGGTAAATTTCCACCAGCGCTTCCAACTGGGTGCGCGACGGATCCGCGCGCAGGGTGTCGGAAACAAACGGACCGCGATCCAGGTCATTGGTGTAGAGCGTCTCGAACTTCTTGATGTTCAGCGCACGCATCTTCGCCACCACCTCTTCGGTGATTTCAGCGTTACACTCGACAGCTACTTCACCGGTGGACTCGTCGACGATGTCATGTGCGAGCACGCGGCTGTACAGGTATTCCAGCGGTGCTTCCAGGCGCTCGACGCCGGCCTTTTCCAGCTGGCGGATGTGACGCGGGGTGATACGGCGGCCTTCCTCGACGATGACCTTGCCTTTGCCGTCCTTGATATCGAAGGAGGCAACGTCGCCGCGCAGACGCGATGGAATCAGGTCCAGGCTGACACTGTCTTCATTGAGGTCGAATTTGCTGGTTTCGAAGAACATTTCCAGCATTTCCTGGGAGGTATAACCCAGGGCGCGCAGCAGAATGGTCGCCGGCAGTTTGCGGCGACGGTCGATGCGCACGTAGACGAGGTCTTTCGGGTCGAACTCGAAGTCCAGCCAGGAGCCGCGGTAGGGGATGACGCGCGCAGCGTACAACAGCTTGCCGGAGGAATGTGTCTTGCCCTTGTCGTGATCGAAAAACACACCCGGGGAACGGTGCAACTGGGACACGATCACACGCTCGGTACCGTTGATTACAAAGGTACCGTTATCAGTCATGAGCGGAATTTCGCCCATGTACACTTCCTGCTCTTTGATGTCCTTGATGGACTTATTGGCAGACTCTTTATCATAGATGATCAGGCGAACACGCACGCGCAGCGGGCACGCGTAGGTCACGCCGCGCAGGGTACATTCCTTGACGTCGAAAGCAGGCTTACCCAGCGTGTAGCTGACGTATTCCAGCGCGGCGTTGCCGGAATAGCTGACAATCGGAAATACGGACTTGAACGCCGCCTGCAGACCGACATCGAAGCGCTCGTCGGGGCGCTTATCGGCCTGTGTGAAATTGCGATAAGAATCCAGCTGTATCGCAAGCAGGAAAGGCACATCCATGACCTTAGGCAGTTTGCCAAAATCCTTGCGGATACGTTTTTTCTCAGTGTATGAGTAAGCCATTCATATTCCCCAGCTTGATCGGTGACAAGACTTCGTGGAGCTTCGGCCGGCGAACCGGCGGTGCGAAACTCGCCCGGGCGAGAAGCCTCTGATCATGACAGCGCTCGCTACAATGATCGGAAACCTCTCGGACATTTGCGCTTTTCAGTAGCGCGCCGACTGCGTTAAGGTGTAATCCACGCCCGGGCAGTCATTTACCCGCCACCGGACACGTTCAATCCTCAATGCCGCAAACGGCAAAAAGGCCGGCGGGCAATACCCACCAGCCTTGCCGCCACCCGCCGGTCAAACCGGCGGACAGCGGAGCATCGCAACAACCGAATTACTTCAGTTCTACAGCTGCGCCTGCTTCTTCCAGCTCTTTCTTCGCTGCTTCGGCTTCGTCTTTGCTCACGCCTTCTTTCAGCGGGCTCGGAGCGCCGTCGACCAGTGCCTTGGCTTCTTTCAGACCCAGGCCAGTGATGCCGCGAACAACCTTGATCACGTTCACTTTCTTCTCGCCAGCAGAAGTCAGGATTACGTCGAACTCGTCCTTCTCTTCAGCAGCAGCTTCGCCGCCAGCCGGACCGGCCATTACTGCTGCAGCAGCAGTTACGCCGAACTTCTCTTCCATAGCTTCGATCAGCTCAACAACGTCTTTAACGGACATTTCGGCGATCGCGTTGATGATATCTTCTTTAGTCAGAGACATTTGTCAGTACCTGATTTGTGTGAGCAGTAAGCTGCTCGTCAATTCATTTAAAAGGTCTTTGAAAACCGCTATTTCGCTACGCGAAATGATTACGCAGCTTCCTGCTCTTTTTGGTCGCGTACGGCCGCAATAGTGCGAACCAGCTTGCCAGCAGATGCTTCTTTCATAACGCTCATCAGCTTGGCGATAGCTTCGTCGTATGTCGGCAGGCTTGCCAACAATGCGACGTCAGTAGCTACGCCTTCGAAGGCGGCACCTTTCAGTTCCAGCTTGTCATTGCCTTTGGCGAACTCTTTCAGGATGCGCGCGCCGGCACCCGGGTGTTCGTTGGAAAATGCAATGATGCTAGGACCGACGAATTTCTCGATGAGACATTCGAATTCGGTACCGGCCAGAGCGCGACGCGCCAGAGTATTACGGACGACTTTCAGCCAAACGCCGTTGTCGCGCGCCTCTTTGCGCAGGGCAGTCATGTCGTTCACGGTAACGCCGCGGGAATCCGCAACTACCGCCGACAGAGCGCCCGAAGCAGCTTGCTGGACTTCTGCGACAATCGCTTTCTTGTCTACGAGTCCAATAGCCATAGTGTCACTCCTGGATTTGAAAAAAACCGGAAATTAAATTTCCGATCCGTTCCGGTGCATAAAGCTCAAATCCAGTAAAAATACTGGTTTGGGCGACACCGTCTGCGTAGGCTCGAAACCGCTATTGGCCAGCCTGGCCCGGTTTCGGATTAAGCCACAGCGATTAAACCTCGAATCACTGCAGCACCTACGGTCTTTGACGACCCGCTGCGCCGAGACACAGCGGACCCCAAAGTTCTTTAATGCTGGATTACTTGATATCCAGCGAAGCCTGGTCGATGGTCAGACCCGGGCCCATGGTAGTGCTCAGGGTGATCTTCTTCAGATACACGCCCTTGGCGGAAGCCGGCTTGGCCTTTTTCAGGTCGGCAACCAGCGCTTCCAGGTTTTCTTTCAGCGCGCTCGCGTCAAAACCAACCTTGCCGATACCACCGTGGATGATGCCGCCCTTGTCAGCGCGGAAACGCACCTGACCGGCTTTGGCATTTTTCACTGCAGTGGCAACGTCCGGAGTTACGGTACCGGTTTTCGGGTTCGGCATCAGGCCGCGCGGGCCGAGGATCTGACCCAGCTGACCGACAACGCGCATCGCATCCGGAGAGGCGATCACTACGTCAAAGTCCATCTTGCCGGCTTTGACTTCAGCAGCCAGCTCGTCCATGCCTACCAGCTCGGCGCCCGCTTCTTTAGCGGCGTCGGCGTTGGCACCCTGGGTGAAGACAGCTACGCGTACGTCTTTACCAGTGCCGTGCGGCAGAGTGGTCGCACCGCGAACCGCCTGGTCGGATTTGCGCGGATCGATGCCCAGGTTGATGGACGCATCCACAGTCTCGGCAAACTTGACGTTGGACAGTTCTTTCAGCAGAGCTACCGCTTCTTCCATGCCGTAGGCTTTGCCCAGTTCTACTTTCTCAGCGATTGCGCGCTGACGCTTGCTCAGTTTGGCCATTTACACGCCCTCCACGTCGATACCAGCACTGCGCGCAGAACCGGCGATAGTGCGCACGGCCGCGTCCATATCGGATGCAGTGAGGTCTGCCATTTTGACAGTCGCGATTTCTTCCAGCTGAGCGCGGGTAACCTTGCCCACTTTTTCAGTGTTCGGACGACCAGAACCGCTCTTGATCTTCGCAGCCTTGCGCAGCAGTACTGCGGCGGGCGGAGACTTCATGATGAAGGTGAAGGAGCGATCGCTGTATACAGAGATCACAACCGGCACCGGCAGGCCCGGCTCGATACCCTGGGTCTGTGCGTTGAACGCCTTACAGAACTCCATGATGTTTACGCCGTGCTGACCCAACGCGGGGCCGACGGGCGGGCTCGGGTTGGCCTGACCGGCCTTCACTTGCAGCTTGATATAAGCTTCTACTTTCTTAGCCATTACAGCTTCCTCTTTGTTTGGGTGGTAACGCCTGCGCTGCACAGCCCGACAGGTCAGGCCACAACGCTCAGCTCCCCTTTTGCCCCGACATTCGCGCAACCGTACAAATTGCCACGAAACATTCAGGGACGCGAAAGCCCTCTCCCACCCAGCGGCGGAAGAGGGCTGATAACCTCATGTCGCGATCAGGTCTTCTCTACCTGACCAAACTCCAACTCTACCGGCGTGGAACGACCGAAGATCAGCACTGCTACGCGCAGGCGACTCTTCTCGTAATTCACCTCTTCCACGACACCGTTGAAATCGTTGAACGGACCGTCGGTGACTCGCACCATCTCGCCCGGCTCGAACAGGGTCTTGGGCTTCGGCTTGTCGACAGAATCGTCGATACGATTCAGGATAGCCTGCGCTTCGCGATCAGTAATCGGCGCGGGCTTGTCCGCCTTGCCACCGATAAAGCCCAGCACACGCGGCGTCTCTTTCACCAGATGCCAGGTGTCGTCGTTCAGCTCCATCTCCACCAGCACATAGCCGGGGAAGAACTTGCGCTCGCTCTTGCGCTTCTGGCCGGCGCGCATTTCCACCACTTCCTCGGTGGGCACCAGCACTTCACCAAAAAGGTGATCCATTTCGTGCAGCTCAATGCGCTCCTTCAGAGAAGACGCCACGCGCTTCTCATACCCGGAGTAAGCCTGAACCACGTACCAATGCTTAGACATGCGTCAACCTTTAGCCGATGAGCTTGGAGGCAGCCCAACCCAGGG
This sequence comes from Microbulbifer hainanensis, assembly GCF_014904735.1. GTDB lineage: Bacteria > Pseudomonadota > Gammaproteobacteria > Pseudomonadales > Cellvibrionaceae > Microbulbifer > Microbulbifer hainanensis. Next base: position 15,308 of record NZ_JACZCR010000059.1, read on the forward strand.
CGGAATCCAGCGCCCATAGAATTAGCGCCATAATCAACACGAACACCACAACAATCATTGTGGTCTGGGTCGCTTCCTGGCGTGACGGCCAGACAACTCGACGCACTTCCGTCTGCGCTTCACGCAACAGATTCCAGAAAGCATTACCCTTGGCAGTATTGACTGCCACTACCAGAGCCACGACGCAGATTGCCACGATGGCCAGGACGCGATACAGGAGGGGAAATGCAGCGTAATAGGAATTGCCAGCGACAGCAGCGCCGACCAACAGCACTACCAGCAGCCACTTCAGGCCGTCAAGACGAAACGTTTTCGCCTCTACTTTAGCACTCATATAAAGAAGCCCTTAGCGCTTACAAACACAAACCCCACCAAATGTAGGAATCTGCGACGCCCTCAGGCACAAAACAGGCAGGGCGATTGGAAAGTTGGCAGGCCAGGAGGGACTCGAACCCCCAACAGCCGGTTTTGGAGACCGGTGCTCTACCAATTGAACTACTGGCCTAGAACAAGCAAGGACACCGTAGCGCCCAAAAATGTGGAGGCGGATGTTAACACCCTTCCCCACATTTGGCAAAGTGCGCCGCCGGCGAACCCGGCGGCGCGACATCAAGATTTACTCGATGATCTTGGCAACTACGCCAGCACCAACGGTACGGCCACCTTCGCGGATCGCGAAGCGCAGGCCATCTTCCATGGCGATCGGG
>NZ_JACZCR010000060.1 GCF_014904735.1 Microbulbifer hainanensis
AAAAGCCCTGATCGCTAACGCGGTCGGGGCTTTTTTCATTCCAGCCTGCCGATGACCTACTTTTTCGCTTCGCGAAAAGGTCATGGTGATTAGGGCCCTTGGCCCTCACCCTTCGGTGATGCGGCACCCCGACTGCTTTCGGCAGTCCAAACGGCTTAGCCGTTTGTCAGGCTGGAGCGCCAGCCCGGTTCAAATAAAAGAAAGGGCCACCCAAACGGGCGGTCCTTTTTTTATTTACG
>NZ_JACZCR010000061.1 GCF_014904735.1 Microbulbifer hainanensis
ACTGCCACTGCATACAGCCCACTAAGTTAAAGAAAGGTTGTCCAATCGGGTGGCCCTTTTTATTTGCAAAGCTTGTGAATTAATACTGCACTGTAAGAGATCTAATACTCTGCTCCCCCACGCAAGCTCTTATCTGATTTCTCCCAATTCCAAACTCTAGTCCTGCTCCAATTTCCGCCCATTTACCTTCATGGCCGCCTTCCAAAATTCCCCCCTTTCCCATCTGAATTTCTCGTCAACCATCTCCAGTCACGTCGAGATAAATGCGCATAATCCTACCGTCGCTTTTTTGCGCGCCTGCCGGAACCTGCATAAACACGCCACTCAAACCCTCTATCCCGAACTTATGCACAACTCTATCCAAGCTTTCTGTGGGTAATAGAACCTCCTATGTCGATCATCGATACTCAATCCAGTGGAGTTCCATCATCGGATGTATTGCTCGCTTGTCACTTACTGGAATACTTCGGCGAACTGTTGCTGTCACCCAAAAATCCTTGACAATGAATGGCTTACAAAATTTTTTTCGTCTAAAAAGTTGTGATCTGGCACGATAAGAAAAGGCGTTATTTGATCGTCGTTTTTTTAGACGACACGCCAGATGCAGTAACCATGGGCCCCAATTTGGATATCCAGCAGTTATTCACAACTCTGTCCAAGAATTCTGTGAGTAATAAGATGTTCAGCTATTTCGCTGTGGGGAAGAGGGGCTCTGTGTATAAATCACCGGAGTGGAGCTGACCTGAGGCACGTAGCTTAGGATCTTGAATTCAGTTTTGATTGATCGATGCCACCGCCGAAAAGGAGAAATCCAATCTGCCAGTCTCTATCAAAATTGATGGCGAGGCCGGGCCGCATCAACGATGAATCGTGGAAAGTAGCGAGTGAGTTTTTGCGATGTTTTTTTATGCGGTGGGCTGCAAGAGGCGCCGTTATGGGCCCCAGTGCGGCTGTCCAATGGTTATACACAGCTCTATCCATCGGTTCTGTGAGTAACCGATGGATCTGTTGAGTTCGCTTCATTTAAAGCCAGTCGAAGCTGTGCCCTGACCTCAGACTTGCTACTGGCAGTGTCCCAGCAAAGCTTTACAATGCCGCCTCGAGTGCCATTAACTGGCTGGCCCTGCCTGCCGGACTGATTTCTACCACTACAGAGTCTCTTGCCATGCAGCGAATTCAATCCCGTGTCGATCAGCACTTTTCCCTGTCCAGGATTGCCATGGGCCTGTGGCGCCTGGCGGACTGGCAATACTCTTCCCAACAGACGCTGGCACTGTTGGAGCAGCTGCTGGAGCGCGGCGTAACAACTTTTGATCTGGCCGATATTTACGGTGATTACCGCTGTGAACAGTTGTTTGGCGATGTGCTGAAGCTGAGTCCCTCGCTGCGCGAGAAAATGGAAATTGTCTCCAAATGCGGCATCAAGTTGATGGGCAGTGGCAATGACTACGGACTCAATCATTACGACAGTGGCGCCGTCCATGTAATGGCCGCTGCCGAATCGAGTTTGCGCAAGATGGGCGTTGATCAACTTGACCTGCTGTTGATCCATCGCCCGGATCCGCTGATGGATGCCGACGAGCTCGCCGGCGCACTGGACAGGCTGGTGGATGAGGGCAAAGTCCGCGCTGTCGGTGTCTCTAATTTCCTGCCGCACCAAGTGGAGCTGCTGCGTTCGCGCCTGCAGGCACCACTGGTCGTTAATCAGATCGAGGTGTCGCTGCTACACAGCGTGCCGATGTTCGACGGGCAGCTGGACCACTGCCAGAAAGATCACATTATCCCAATGGCCTGGTCACCCTTCGCCGGGGGGGAGCTGTTCAACGGCAGTGATGAAGCGGCATTGCGTGTACAGGCGTGTATGGAAGGGCTGTCGAAGGAGCTGGATATGTCGCCCCAGCAGCTGGCACTGGCGTGGCTGTTGAAGCATCCCTCATCGATGGTGCCAGTGCTTGGTAGCGGTAAGATCGAGCGCCTGAGCAGTGGTATCGCAGCGCTGGAAAAAGAGTTGCCGCGGGAGGCGTGGTTCCGCCTGTTGCGTGCCGCCCGCGGCCGGGATGTGGACTGAGTAAATGGCTCGCCGGGGTCAGCCGGCGTAGGCGTTGTCCGGTACCAGGTCGTAATTCTCCCCGCGCAGATCAAATTGTTCCAGCGGGGCTAGCTGGATTGGTACTTCGTAGTGGCGCAGTGGCTTGCCATCGCGCCAATCCAGCACTTCCAGCAGCTCGCCTTCGATTCCGTGGAGTAGCGTTTCAAAGTCTGTTATTGCCGCCGCGACCAGCGCCTGGTAATCCAGCTGGTTGCCGAGTTTGATAAAGCGGGACTCCCCGTCCACCTGCTCGATACGGAGCCATGCAATTCCGCGTTTGCTGTCGACTTCGCCAATGACCAGTGGGCCGAGCTGATCCTGGTACAGTGGCGACAGCTGGACACCGTCGTCCAGCGCTATCGGGGTTCCCACCCAGACCCAGCCCGGCAAGCCGATTCGGCTCAGTTGCCATTCGCTGAGCCAGACGGTCTGTTCGTCGTCGATACGGAATTCGCTGTATTCCCGTTGTCCCGGTCGATTGTCGAAATTTAGTTCGGCGGCCGGGTTGTCTTTGCGGAAGTTGTTGAGCTGCTGGGTCATTTCGTAATTGACTTCCCAGTGCTTCTTGAGGCGCCATTGAATCGGGTACTGGCCCCATTCAACAATGTATTCCTCCCGTTCACGCACGGTTTCCACCACCCGCCAGAAGGCACCGTCGATCAGGATGCAGGTGTCACCCGGCTTGCTGCCCGGGGCAATAATGCTGCACTCGGGTGAGGCTTCGGACGCATTGACCACATGTTCCCCGCGTCCTTCGATAACCTCGTACCAGGGAAAACCGTGACGCAGGGGCGGCGGGAAGGCCAGCGGCGGGCGACCGGCGAGCAGGCGCCGGAACAGTACAGACTTCTCGATTTCCATATCCGAGAGAGTGAAACCTTCCTTGTGGGTGATCTGGCCCCAGGCAAAGGCCGCTCGGATTAATTGTTTTTCTCGGTCTGAAAAGCTCATTGGAATATCGAATAGGGAAAGCAAAGCGGAACCTTACCACTGTGCGCCCCGTCGCGCTAATAGTGCGTCCTGTCGCATGGGGCCGCGGGGCGGCAATGCCGGGAAAAGTTGATAGACTGGCGGTTCGTTGTCAGGAGAAGTGAGGACGGTGTTGTGGAATGGATGCAACGGCTGCTGAAAAGCTTGATTCTAATGATCGCTGCCACCCCTACAGCGGTGACTATGGCCCAGGAAGAGCCGACCGCTAAGCGCTGCTATCTCGACGGCTGGGGCGATTCCCTGGCGTGTTACCGGGTGCCGGTCGGGGAAGCTGATAACCGGGAAGGGCTCGCCGTTATGGTCGCGCCCGCGGTAAACAGCAGCGGCCGCGAACCGCTATACCTGTTGGCCGGAGGGCCGGGACAGGCTGCCAGCGACCTGGCCCCCCTGCTGAATGCGTTTCGCAAGATCAACCGCGAGCACGATATCGTGATGGTAGATCGGCGCGGTGCTGGCCGCTCCGGCGCCTTCAACTGCGGCTTCGAGCGGGAGATGCCGGCGGATCTACAGCAGTTTTCCGCCGAGCTGGCCGAGTGCTACCTGCAGCACCCGGGGTTCGCCGAGCAGCTGAACAGTCGCCAGGCAGTTGAAGATCTGGAGCGGGTGCGCCGTTTTCTCGGGCACGACAAGATAGCACTCTGGGGCGGCTCATGGGGTACGCGTACCGCGCTGCTGTATCAGCAGTGGTATCCGCAATCACTGCGCGCGCTGGTGCTCGATGGTGTAGCGCCGATCGATACCAAAGTCTTTCTCGCTGCCAGTGCCGCGGAGCACGCGCTACAGCAGCTCGCAGATGACTGCGCGGCCGATTCCGGCTGCGCCCGCTTCGGAAACTGGCGCGGCGAGTTACAGCAATTACTAAATGACTGGAACGATACCCGAGCGAGAACATTTCCCGATGCGCTGACCGGCGCACCCACCGAAGAGCCGATGCTGCGCTGGGCGTTGGCCAATGCGATTCGCTCGGCTCTGTACGACCCGGCGGCCGCCGCGCAGCTGCCCTACGCAGTGGATCAGGCGAGTCGAGGCAACTATTTGCCGCTATCCGGCCTGACTGGATTGTTTGCCCACAGCAGCAACGGCATGGCCATGGGGCTGACTTTTTCTGTCGCGTGTGCGGAGGAATTGAACCGCATTACGCCCGAAGAAGTGGCCCGCGACAGCGCCGGCACTTTTCTCGGCTCGGCATTTTTCGACCTCTTTGCCACGGGGTGCAAATCCTGGCCTGTGCAGGCGAAGCCCTACAGTGCACCGGAGCCACGCGCACAGCCGGTATTGTTGATTTCTGGGACCGCGGACCCGATCACACCGCCGGTCTACGCCCACACTGCGCTGGGCTACCTGTCCGACAAACAGGACCTCGTGGTGCGCGGTGGCGGCCATATCAATTCCCGCCGTGGCTGTATTCCGGAGTTAATAGCGCAATTCCTCGACGCGCCGGACGTACCGCTGGATCAAAGCTGCGTCGCCGACATACAGCGGCCGCCCTTCATGGTCGCGGCCTATGGACCCGCGGTCACAGTCGACAGCCAATCACAGCCACAACAGGCGGGGGGGCAGTTATGATCCGCGTGGAATCGATCAGCAAGCGGTTTGCCGGTCGCCCGGTGCTTGAGAACCTCACTTTCGACCTGCCGGACGGCCGCATTACCTCCCTGCTGGGCGCCAACGGCGCCGGCAAGACTACCTGCCTGAGAATCATCACCGGGTTGCTGCGCGCCGATAGCGGGCGGGTGCACCTGGGCGAAATCGACGTCGCGCAGAACCCGATGGGCGCACGGCGGCAGCTGGGTGTTGTCGGAGATCGGGAGGGGCTCTACGAGCGGTTGACGGTAGAAGAATACCTGACCCTGTTTGCCCGCATGCAGGGGCTGGGCGGGAAAGGGCTGCGCCAGGCGCTGGCTTCGGTGCGTGACGAATTGGAACTCGAGGAGTTGTGGCGTCGACGCACGCGGGGCTTTTCCCAGGGGGAGCGCATGAAAGTTTCCCTGGCGCGGGCCCTGGTGCACAGCCCGCCGTACCTGATTCTCGATGAGCCGACGCGCGGGCTGGACGTGCTTGCGGCGCGGCTGTTGCGGCGGACACTGCTGCGTTTGCGCGCGGAGGGAGCGACCATACTGTTCTCCAGTCATGTGATGTCGGAAGTGGCGGAGCTGTCCGATCGGGTGCTGATCATGTCCGGTGGGCGCATTGTCGGGAACGGTACCCCTGACTCTCTGGTTGCGGAGACCGGCAGTGCAAACCTGGAAGACAGTTTTGTGGCGCTCGCCTATGGCGAGTCGCGTCGCGCCAACGAGGAGGTGCCGGCATGATGCGTCGACCGGATTATTCCGCCGCACAGATGGCGGCGCTGCTGCGCAAGGAGTTACTCGAGACCTGGCGCGACCGCCGCGCCCTGTTGATGGCAATCTGTTTTTCGCTGATGTTCCCGGCGATGCTGGCCGGCTCCACCATCTTTTTTGTCAAAATGCACACCGAGGAAAAAACTCGGTTAGCCCTGCTGGGGGTCGACAATGCGCCTTTATTAGAGGCGCAATTGCGCAGCGCCGATCTAAAAGTGGAAACGCTATCGGAAGGGGAACCACGCCAGCTGCTCGCCGGCGGCTATGATCTGGTGCTGCAGGTCGGTGAAGGGTTCGCCAGTGACTACCGGTCTTTCCGCGCGCCGGAGCTGTATCTCTACGTTGACAGCTCCTCCGCCAGTGCCGGGCGCGCAGAGCGCCACTTGCAGGAGCGCCTCGGCCAGCTGCAGCAACTGATTGCGGGCCAGCGCCTGGTAGCCCGCGGCATAGCACCGCAACTGCTCGTACCCTGGAAATTGCAGGTTCGGGATGTCAGCACGCCGTCCAGCCGCGGCGCGATGATTCTGGCCATGGTGCCGGGTCTGCTGATACTGACCCTGTTCGTTGCCAGTCTGGCGACGTCTGTCGATACCTCCGCGGGCGAGCGCGAGCGGCTGAGCCTGGAAACACTGCTATTGCAGCCTCTGCCCGGCTGGCAGGTGATCGCCGCGAAAACCCTCGCGGTGGCCAGTATGGGCTGGCTTGGTTCGCTGTTGGCGATCACCGCGCTGGTGGCGTTGATGCCGTTGATGCCGCTGGCAGAACTCGGTATCCAGCAGGCGACGACGGCAGCCGGGGTCGTCACCATGGGGCTGCTGTTGTTGCCACTGGCCCTGCTGGTGGCGGTGGTGCAAATCCTGCTGGCGCTGCGTTCGCAATCATTCAAGGATGCCCAGACCCAGTTGAGCATTCTGCAGCTGGCACCGGTCATACTGCTGATGGTACTGGATATGTCGCGGGTGGAGTTGAGTGATCATTTCTGGCAGCTGGTACCGCTGGTAGCCCAGCAGCAGTGGCTGAAATCGCTGTTGGTGGGGGATGCGGTGTCGCTACCCTGGGTGCTGGCCGGCTCCCTGGCGACCCTGGTGCCGGTAGTTCTGGCGGTTGCCCTCGGCGCTCGCGCACTCCGGCGTGAGCGACTCCTGAATGCCGTCTGATTGAAGCGGAAAGCCAATTTGAATATGGAACTCGACATGAAGGGTGATGCCCGCGAGGGGCTGCTGACCATCGACTTGCAGGCCCTCGGCGACAATTATTGCGACCTGCGCGCGCGACTCGGTGCCGACAGTCGTTGCGGCGCAGTGGTCAAGGCGGATGCCTACGGCCTGGGGGCGGCGCGGGTCGCGCCGGTCCTGTACGGGCTCGGTTGCCGCGACTTCTTTGTCGCCACCGAGGGCGAGGGGCAGCGCCTGCGTGAACTGATCGGCACCGACGCCCGCATAGTAGTGCTGACCGGCGTGCGTCCCGGCTTCGAGATGGAGTGTGCCCACAGCGCACTGGTGCCGACACTGTTCACCCTCGCGCAAGTGCGCGCCTGGGTCGCCGCCTGCGAGCGCGCCGCGGTTGCCGCGCCCTGTGCGGTGAAAGTGGATTCGGGCATGACACGCCTCGGTATGACCGCCGAGGAGTTCGATCAACTGCTCGCCGATCGGGCGCTATTGCAGGCCGCCAATATCGAGATACTGCTGAGTCATCTCGCCTGTGCCGACGAGCCGGCGCACCCACAAAATGCCGCCCAGTTACGGGATTTTCGCCGCGCCGGCGAGCGCTTGCGCGCGGAGTGCCCGAAGGTGGAGTTGAGTCTCGCGAATTCGTCCGGAATCTTCCTCGGGCCGGAATACCACTTCGATATTGCGCGGCCCGGCTCAGCGCTCTACGGAATAAACCCGTCCCCGGGGGCGCCCAATCCGATGCGCCCGGTGGTGGAATTGAGTCTGCCGGTAATCCAGAAGCGCCATGTCAGTGATGAGCGCTTTGTCGGTTACGGTGCGACCCAGGCTGTATCGCCGGGCAGCTGGCTGGCAGTTGCGCGTGGCGGTTATGCCGACGGTATACTGCGCGCCCAGGGTGGTCGCGGCTGCGGTTGGGCCTGTGGACGTCGCCTGCCGATAGTGGGGCGCGTTTCCATGGATTCCACGGTATTTGATATCAGCGCGCTGAGTGATGCGGAGCGCGAATCCCTCGCCAGTATCCAGGTGCTGAACGCCGAGCTCACTGTCGACGAGGTCGGCGGCTATGCGAACACCATCGGCTACGAGATCCTGACCAGTCTCGGCCACCGCTATTTTCGGCGCTATTTGGAAAACTGATTTTGTCTACGTCTACCGCAAAAAATGCACTGCAGCAGTTGCGCCCGGTGCTGGAACTGCTCGCCGACGGCGAAGTGCACTCCGGGGAATCCCTGGGCACCGCCCTCGGTGTCAGTCGCGCGGCGGTCTGGAAACAGCTGCAAAAACTCGAACCCTTCGGTCTCGCGCTGGAGTCCGTGAAGGGGCGCGGCTACCGGTTAGCCGGCGGGCTGAACCTGCTACAGCGCGGAACCATTGAGGGTGCTTTGGCGCCGGCGGCGCAGAGATTGCTCGGCGAACTGGTGCTCTGTGATCAGGTGGACTCCACCAACGCCCAGGTGCTGGGGATGCTCGAGCGTGGCGCCGGTCACGGTGTCGCCATGTTCGCGGAGCAGCAGACCGCCGGGCGCGGGCGTCGCGGGCGCAGTTGGGTGAGTCCTTTCAGTGGTGGTATCAACCTGTCTATTGGCTGGCAATTCGCCGGCGGTGTGCAGTTGCTAGAGGGGCTCAGCCTGGCGGTGGGTGTGGCACTGGCACGGGCGCTGGCGTCGTTCGATGTGCCCGATGTGCGCCTCAAGTGGCCGAATGATGTCTGGTGTCGCGGGCGCAAGCTGGCGGGGGTGTTGCTGGAGCTTAGCGGGGACCTCACCGACCGCTGTGCGGTCGTGGTCGGAATCGGCCTCAACGTGGGCTTGCCCCAGTCGAGTGCCGCGGCCATCGATCAGCCGTGGATCGACCTGAATACGGTGCGCCCGGGGATTGATCGCAACCTGCTGGCGGCGGCCATGTTGAATGAATTGTTACCCCTGCTGGAGAGCTACCCGGCGCGGGGATTTGCCGCCTACCGCGACGAGTGGCAGGCACTGGACCAGTTTGCCGGGCAGCAGGTGCGGCTGCATTCGGTGCAGCATGAGTGGTGTGGCGTTGCCAGCGGTGTCGATGACAGCGGTGCGCTAATCCTGAATGTGGACGGAGACCGCCGCGTATTCCATGGTGGCGAAGTGTCGCTGCGGGGAGTCGAGTAGCGATGGGCGAGCCCGCGCCAATTCTGGAGCTCGACCTGGGTAATACCCGTGGTAAATGGCGGCTGCTGCAAGGTTCCGATGTGCGTGCGCGTGGCAGTCTACCGACGGAAGCGCTGCGCGGCGGCGAGCTGCCGCCCGAATGGCTAGAACTGGGCCCGCAGCGGGTGCGCGCAGCCAACGTCGCGGGTGCCGCGGTCGCCACCATGTTGCAAGACGCCATCCACGCCCGGTTCGGCCTGGAAGTGGAGTTCGCCCGCGTCGAACCCCGCCGGGCCGGCGTCACTTGCGCCTATCGCGACATCGCGCGGCTGGGAGTGGATCGCTGGTTGGCGGTGCTGGCTGCCTACCGGCGAATTCAACGAGCTGCGCTGATTGTGGACTGCGGCAGCGCGGTGACGCTCGATCTGGTGGATAATGGTGGGCAGCATCTCGGCGGGTATATCCTCCCCGGCCTTGAACTGATGCGCCGGGCGCTGTTCAAGGACACCGATGCGGTCAAGGTGCCCCACGCCCTGGAGGCGGGCATGTCGCTGGCGCCGGGTCGGGATACCGACTCTGCGGTCAATCGCGGTCTGCCTTTGATGGTGTTGGGTGCGGTGGATCGCGCCTACCAGATGCTGGTGGCCGCAGGGGGTGGCGAGCCACTATTGTGGTTGACCGGTGGTGACGGCCCGTTCTTTTCCTCGGTCTGCACCCTGCCGCACCAGCTGGTGCCGGAGCTGGTGCTCGACGGGCTGGCACACAGTAATCCATAGCGGGCGAGTGCCCGCACCACCTGACTAGATCAATAACTGACAATTAAATCGGATATATGCGCTGGATAGTTCTCGCTTTACTGCTCGCCAATATCGGTCTGTACGCCTGGTTCCGTACTGCGGACCACGCTCCTGTCACCGTCACCCAGACGATGCCGGCTGGACCCCAGTCTGATGGGGGTGAGCAGATCCGCCTGTTGAGTGAGGTGTCCCCGGACGAATTGCCCCGGACGAAGAAAAAGCCGGCGCAGGCCGCGGAGCCCCCTCCCGGGCAACTGTGCACCATGCTGGGACCTTTTGCCGAAGATTACCAGGGTGAGGATATCGTCCAGCGCCTGAAGGCCCTGCAGGTACAGGGCGAGTTGCGTGACATCGAGATGGCGGGTCAGATGCGCTACTGGGTATATCTGCCACCGATGGATACGCGTCGCGAGGCGTTCCGTAAACTCCGCGAACTGCAGGGTGCCGGTGTGGACAGCTATGTTATACCCAAGGGCTCGCTCGCCAATGGCATTTCCTTTGGCATCTTCTCGGAGCGCGAGCGTGCCGAATCGCTGGCCGGCGAACTTCACGAGCGCAATATCGCCGCGCAGACCCGCGAAGAGCCGCAGACCTACCTGGAGAGTTGGATCGTCCTGCCGCCAGGGGAGGTCGAGCGCCTCGCCGACGATTTCTGGGCGCAGTTGCAGGTGGAGTATCCGGACCTGGATCGGCGGCAAAACCTGTGCAGCGAACTGCAATCCGACTAGCTTGCCAGGCTGTGATGCGGGGAATTCGCTGTCGGGAAAATTTCTCGCCGATCAACGGTTGCTTGTCGGCATAACATCCCCTAGAATCCCGCCTCCACTTACGGGGCCGATGTGGTTCCGGGGTGGTAGAGACAGTGCTGGCGTAGCTCAGTTGGTAGAGCAGCTGACTTGTAATCAGCCGGTCGGGGGTTCGACTCCTCTCGCCAGCTCCATTTTGTCTCTCGCGTTGTTTTGCTTTAGGTGTCACAGGTAAGTCTGTGAATTTGAAGGAAAAAATGTTGACAGCGCGACGGCCCGTGTAGAGAATACACGCCGCTTTCGAGCAGGGGTTCCCGAGTGGCCAAAGGGATCAGACTGTAAATCTGACGCGCAAGCTTCGGTGGTTCGAATCCACCCCCCTGCACCATATTGAGACGCCGAGAGGTGTCGCCAGCGGAAGGTTGAAGGCCTTTTGCTTGGAGGTTCCCCGCGTGCGGGCATAGTTCAATGGTAGAACCTCAGCCTTCCAAGCTGATGATGCGGGTTCGATTCCCGCTGCCCGCTCCATACTATTGTGTGGGGTAAGGTGGGGAAAGTCGCCAGGAATGGCGCATGGCAAGTGATCGGGATTGATTGCTTGTCGCACCGGTATCCTGTGGGATGTCGGAGCAAGCATGATTGTGCTCATGTAGCTCAGGGGTAGAGCACACCCTTGGTAAGGGTGAGGTCGGCGGTTCAAATCCGCCCATGAGCTCCATTTTTGATGGCCGCAGGGGCAGGTGTCCCTGCGGCTATTTGTATCCGGGTATCTGTTTGCCCGGTTGCTCTGGTTCTGGAAATAGGTCGCTCTTACCGACGCGCCCTATATTAGGAGGCTCGCAATGGGAAAAGAAAAGTTTGAACGTTCCAAGCCCCACGTAAACGTGGGCACCATCGGTCACGTTGACCACGGTAAAACCACCCTGACTGCCGCGCTGACTCGCG
>NZ_JACZCR010000063.1 GCF_014904735.1 Microbulbifer hainanensis
TTTACAGGTATCGCATACTGAATACATAGGTATGCGAGGCGAACCCGGGGAACTGAAACATCTAAGTACCCGGAGGAAAAGAAATCAACCGAGATTCCCTGAGTAGCGGCGAGCGAAAGGGGATTAGCCCTTAAGCTAATTATGTCTTAGTGGAAGGATCTGGAAAGTTCCGCGATACAGGGTGATAGCCCCGTACACGAAAAGGCATTTTTAGTGAAATCGAGTAGGTCGGGACACGTGTTATCTTGACTGAATATGGGGGGACCATCCTCCAAGGCTAAATACTCCCAGCTGACCGATAGTGAACCAGTACCGTGAGGGAAAGGCGAAAAGAACCCCGGAGAGGGGAGTGAAATAGAACCTGAAACCGTATACGTACAAGCAGTAGGAGCCCTTCGGGGTGACTGCGTACCTTTTGTATAATGGGTCAGCGACTTATTGTCTGTAGCAAGGTTAACCGCATAGGGGAGCCGTAGAGAAATCGAGTCTTAATAGGGCGTTCAGTTGCAGGCAATAGACCCGAAACCCGGCGATCTATCCATGGGCAGGTTGAAGATTGAGTAACATCAATTGGAGGACCGAACTCACTAACGTTGAAAAGTTAGGAGATGACCTGTGGATCGGAGTGAAAGGCTAATCAAGCCGGGAGATAGCTGGTTCTCCTCGAAAGCTATTTAGGTAGCGCCTCGCGTCTCACCCTCGGGGGTAGAGCACTGTTTGGGCTAGGGGGTCATCCCGACTTACCAACCCCATGCAAACTCCGAATACCGAGGAGTGCAATCGCGGGAGACACACGGCGGGTGCTAACGTCCGTCGTGGAAAGGGAAACAACCCAGACCGCCAGCTAAGGTCCCAAATATCAGTTAAGTGGGAAACGATGTGGGAAGGCCCAGACAGCTAGGAAGTTGGCTTAGAAGCAGCCATCTTTTAAAGAAAGCGTAATAGCTCACTAGTCGAGTCGGCCCGCGCGGAAGATATACCGGGGCTCAAACTGATAACCGAAGCTGCGGATGCACTATGTGCATGGTAGAGGAGCGTTGTGTAAGCCGTTGAAGGTGGATCGGGAGGTCTGCTGGAGGTATCACAAGTGCGAATGCTGACATGAGTAACGACAAGGGAGGTGAAAAACCTCCCCGCCGGAAGACCAAGGGTTCCTGTCCAACGCTAATCGGGACAGGGTTAGTCGGCCCCTAAGGCGAGGGCGAAGGCCGTAGTCGATGGGAAACAGGTTAATATTCCTGTACTCGCTATTGCTGCGATGGAGTGACGGAGAAGGCTAGGCCAGCATGGCGATTGGTTGTCCATGTTTAAGGTTGTAGGCTGGGGACTTAGGCAAATCCGGGTCCCTAAGGCTGAGAGCTGATGACGAAGCCTACTTAGGTAGGTGAAGTGGTTGATGCCCTGCTTCCAGGAAAAACTTCTAAGCTTCAGGCAATAGAGAACCGTACTCGAAACCGACACAGGTGGTCAGGTAGAGAATACCAAGGCGCTTGAGAGAACTCTGGTGAAGGAACTAGGCAAAATGGTACCGTAACTTCGGGAGAAGGTACGCCGGTTTTGGTGATGGGACTTGCTCCCTAAGCTGAGGCCGGTCGAAGTGACCAGGTGGCTGCGACTGTTTATTAAAAACATAGCACTCTGCAAACACGTAAGTGGACGTATAGGGTGTGACGCCTGCCCGGTGCCGGAAGGTTAATTGATGGGGTTAGCTTCGGCGAAGCTCTTGATCGAAGCCCCGGTAAACGGCGGCCGTAACTATAACGGTCCTAAGGTAGCGAAATTCCTTGTCGGGTAAGTTCCGACCTGCACGAATGGCGTAACGATGGCCACGCTGTCTCCACCAGAGACTCAGTGAAATTGAAATCGCTGTTAAGATGCAGTGTACCCGCGGCTAGACGGAAAGACCCCGTGAACCTTTACTACAGCTTTGCACTGAACTTTGAGCCTACTTGTGTAGGATAGGTGGGAGGCTTTGAAGCAGTGACGCCAGTCATTGTGGAGCCATCCTTGAAATACCACCCTGGTATGTTTGAGGTTCTAACCCAGGTCCCTTATCGGGATCGGGGACAGTGTATGGTGGGTAGTTTGACTGGGGCGGTCTCCTCCCAAAGAGTAACGGAGGAGTACGAAGGTGCACTCAGCATGGTCGGAAATCATGCAATGAGCATAATGGTATAAGTGCGCTTGACTGCGAGACAGACATGTCGAGCAGGTACGAAAGTAGGTCATAGTGATCCGGTGGTTCTGTATGGAAGGGCCATCGCTCAACGGATAAAAGGTACTCCGGGGATAACAGGCTGATACCGCCCAAGAGTTCACATCGACGGCGGTGTTTGGCACCTCGATGTCGGCTCATCACATCCTGGGGCTGAAGCCGGTCCCAAGGGTATGGCTGTTCGCCATTTAAAGTGGTACGCGAGCTGGGTTTAGAACGTCGTGAGACAGTTCGGTCCCTATCTGCCGTGGGCGTTGGAGATTTGAGAAGAGTTGCTCCTAGTACGAGAGGACCGGAGTGAACGAACCTCTGGTGTTCGGGTTGTCACGCCAGTGGCATTGCCCGGTAGCTATGTTCGGACGGGATAACCGCTGAAAGCATCTAAGCGGGAAGCCTCCTTCAAGATGAGATCTCCCTGACTCCTTGAGAGTCCTGAAGGGCCCTGGAAGACTACCAGGTTGATAGGCTGGGTGTGGAAGCGTTGTGAGGCGTTGAGCTAACCAGTACTAATTGCCCGTGCGG
>NZ_JACZCR010000064.1 GCF_014904735.1 Microbulbifer hainanensis
CCCGGCGTCGAAATCACAGACAAGCTGGACGAGATGATGTTGACGAAGCATCTCGGAGACCATCCGCACCCTGTCGTGGCCGAGGGCGTACAGACTTTGAAGGACAAATACTTTCCGGAATTGTCGAGCATTCTCAGCACAGCGCGGTCGTACCTTGGGATCTATGACGACCAGATCCTCGCCCACAACACGTCGAGCTCCGATTTCACAATCGATTCTCTCTTGAATGACGATAAGCCGGTAACGCTTCACATCGTTTTCACGCCGAGCAACCTTCAGCGCCTGCGTTTTTTCCTGCGCCTTTTCGTCTCTCTTGTGGTGCGAAAACTGACAGACGTGAATGTCGCGCCGGCCGAGTTTCCGCATAAGCGACGAGGGCTCTTCCTGCTTGATGAATTCCCGCGACTTGGGAACCTGGCGCTTCTCCACGACGCGATCGGCTACCTCGCCGGATACGGTATAAAGTGCATGATCGTGGCGCAGTCGGTGAAGGACCTTGTTCGGATCTATGGTCGCGAACAGACCCTTCTCGAGAACAGCGCGGTCCAGATCATCCACGGAACCAACGACCCTGAT
>NZ_JACZCR010000065.1 GCF_014904735.1 Microbulbifer hainanensis
ATTATGTCTCCCGAATGGTCGGGACGAAGACGCATCGCGAAGAGGAAATGAACGTTTCCGGCAACCGTCTCGCGCCGATCCTGATGCACACGTTCGTCTCACATCAAGAGAACGCGCGAGCGCTTCTCACGCCGGGCGAGGTACAGGATCTGCCGCGCACCCAACAGCTATTTTTCGCACCGGACATTGCCCCGGCTTTGATCGAGAAAATCAAATGGTGGGAAGACCCGTTTATGCGCGCACACAGCGCAGAGCAGGCGCCCCCCGTCCCGCGCGATCACGTGCCGCCGGTCAATCCATGGGCGGGGTTGACCGTCGAGCCCGTCGAGATCCCAGCGTCCGAACGCGACGAAACGGAAGGGCACGGGGAGGTCGATCACATTTCGACTGGACGCACCATCATGGATGACCCAGGCCCGGTCGAAGGTGATCCAGATGAACCGGGGCGAGAGCAGCAGAGCGAACTTGGTAGCGACGACAACGCGCAGGTGAGGGAGAACGATAATGGCCTCTTCCGGATCTAAAATCGCAAAGCGCTTTCATTTGCCGGCGCGATTGGCGGAGCAACTGGCGACGGCCGCCAAGCAACAGCGCCGGAAGGAGTCGCATATCGCCGAGGAGGCGCTTGAGGCCTATTTCAATCCGGCCGAGCCCGACTTCATTCAGCTTGAAAACACGATGGCCGTGACCTTGCGAAAGCAGACACGGGCGATTCAATCGATGCAGAGGGATATCAACCTCGGCGTTGAAACGCTGGCTCAGTTTGTGCGGGTTTACTTCGGAAACACTTTCCCGCCGAACCATGAAATGCGCGAGGAGATCCTGAAAGGCGCTCCGAAGCGATGGGAGGCATTCACGGATGCGGTCCGCCAACAAATCGTGAAGGACGTTCCCTACGTGCGGGAGATTCTTGAAGATGAGCAGTGACGCCGCGCTGCGGCAGACCGCAGCATTTGAAGACCAGTTAAGACAGGACCTTCCGTTCCTTGATGACGAGGACCTGACCGATGTCATGTTGAACGATGACGGCAGGCTCTGGATCAAGCGATGGGGCAAGTCCCCCGAGCTGGTCCGGACGGACTTTCCATCGGCGAGGGCCGAAACTCTCCTTCGGCTTGCGGCCGGGG
>NZ_JACZCR010000066.1 GCF_014904735.1 Microbulbifer hainanensis
GTCCTCACAACGACCAAGCGGGCTTACCACATCGAGCTAATCTCGGATCCTGCAAATGTCCCTCATCACTCTGTGTCATGGTCCTATCCAGGTGAGCAGCGCCGGGATTTCAGTCGACAAATCGCAGAAATGTATGCGCCTGGCCGGGCCTCTCACAACCAACCGGGCGGCGGTCAAGAAGGGCGCTTCACCGTTCTCGGTTCCGCGAGTGAAAGCGCAGATGACGCGCTAGCCAAGCTGAACTTCAATTGGGCGATCGAAGGAGGCGACGGTCAGGAATGGTTGCCTACAGAGGTCTATGATGACGGCGCGCGTGTGGTTCTCCGTTTCGCCCCGGTCATGGCCCGCAAGCAGATGCCGGTCCTCTCCCTGCTTACTGCAGAGAACCAGGTTGAGATCGTCAACTACATCCAACAGGGGTCCGCGCTGATCGTCCCGTACATGTTCGATCGAGCCGTTCTCTACATGTCCCGCGATCCCGCGCAGCGCGTATTCATCGCCCGCACGGGTATCTGGACGCAGGGTGAGTGACCGATGTCTGATCTGCTCCCGAATCTCGGCAATACCGACGCCGTTCAAATCAACAAGAAGATGCTCGTCGCCGCTGTCGGCGTCCTATCTGTCCTCATCGTCGGCGGTCTTGCCTATGGCCTCGCCTCCGATCCTCTCGAGGAGAAGCAAAGCGACATTCAATCGTACAACACGGAAATACCTGCGTCCTCTGAGCTTAATCGCTTCAGAGACCGCATCGTTGCCTATGCGCCACCAAAGCAAGCCTCAGACGAACCGTCGCCCTCAGAGCCGGAGCCGACCCCAATCGCACCTGTTGCGCCCGCTTTGCTGCCTCCACAACCTATTCAACCGCTTCCGGATCCTAATAAGCTCGCTGTTCGTCAATCTGCGATTTCCGTCTTTGACAAATCTTCTATCAGCGGCGCAGCTCAGCCGTTTCCTTTGAACATCACGGATCCGCCTACTGACTTGGCTTCGTTGCCGACGATCGATCCCGACGATTCCCCTGCCCCGCCACCATCCGCACAAACGATTTCGCCGTTCGGACGTGCAGCATCCCCGCGAGAAACTCTTCTTCCTGGGACGATAATAAAGGCGCGGCTCGATACAGCGATCGACACCACTCATCCGAGCATCGCGAGAGCGCGAGTCATCGAAGCGGTGTTCGATCATTGGAATGGCAAGCGGACGATTATCCCGCAAGGCGCTATCCTTATTGGCGCTCCGGCGAGCAATACAGAATATGGACAGGAGCGCGTCTACATCGCCTGGACCAGCCTAACTCTTCCAGATGGACGTGTTCTAGATATGTCTTCCACGAGCGCCGGAGACATCGCCGGGCGCGGCGGTCTCCCGGCGAACGTGGACAATCATTACTTGGAGCTTTTCGCTTCCGCCGCCCTCTCAAGCATCATCTCAGTAAGCGCTTCTCTGTCGAGTGGCGACCCTAACGATCCTCTTACTCTGCAACAGAGAGCGACGCAGGGATTGGCCTCATCAGTGAACCAGACGGGATCCACTCTCGTTGGTCGGGCCGCTGCCATCAAGCCAACGCTGACAATCGAACCCGGTCAC
>NZ_JACZCR010000067.1 GCF_014904735.1 Microbulbifer hainanensis
GTGGCTCGATGATGCTGACGAAGAAGAGCGCTCTGCGTTCTACGAAGAACTGTACTGCCTTATGCGTGATGCTCCGATCATCGGCATCGCCTGCGTCGTTGATCGTCCCGGTTATAACCACCGATATTATGAACGGTACGGTCGCCGGCCCTGGGATCTCTGCAAAACCGCGTTCGCTGTCGCCGTAGAAAGAGCCGCAAAGTGCGCAATTGAGCGCGGCAGAAAGCTCAACGTATACCCTGAGCGATGCAACAAGCCGGAAGATCGATTGCTCCGTGCCTACTTCGAATCATTGAAATCCGAGGGCATGCCGTTCGACACGTCCAACTCGGGGAAATATGGACCGCTGACGCCGGAGCAATTC
>NZ_JACZCR010000068.1 GCF_014904735.1 Microbulbifer hainanensis
CGGAAGTCGTCGCCGATGGCACAATTCGCTGATTTGTTTCTTTGGCCAATGTGCATGGGCGGATACCACGTCGGAAACCGGACATACGCCCGGCTCGTGGAAGACAAAAAGTTGATCGATTGCTACCTTAGTGAGGATCAGCTAGCCGCGCTCGGTATTAAGTATAGCTGCTTCGACCTCGTTCAGCGAAAGGCCTGATAACACAAAGGCCGAGACGTCTCCGTCCCGACCTCGTGCAGCCACAACCACGGTGACTTCGTAGGCTAAGCCTACAGAGTTAATTAATTAGTTAAAAAAAAAAGTCAACAAAAAGCTGGGAGGACGTACTCCCAATTTCGACACCCAATCATCAGTCGCTTACGTAAGCGATAAATCCAAAGAGCACAAAATTACTCGACAAGAAGCTTGAGCGGACATCCGCTCAACTCCGGTAAGGCGTCTTACCTATGCGCGCTCAGCGCTACTTGCTTCAAGGGGATAATCCCGTCCAGTAATGACTGAGGTTATAATTGACGGAAACCTCAATAGAAGCCCCATACCCGATTTATTAAAAGGTAATTTTGAAGATCAAAGGTGGCCATATGTAGCTAGCACACTTACAGTCATTTTAATGATTGCATTATTTTTGATTCGGCTTATTCGTTTTACTAAAAAAGGGCGCCACATAGCAGCGCTGATCGCAGAGTATTTAGATCAGCCGCCACGCTCCTAATTGTACGGGGAAACGCGGCAGCGCTCATACTCACGGGCAATCTCGCCAAGCTTCGCTTTCGGCATGCCGGCGATGAGCCGGCGCCGGCGCGCGACCTCCTCGCGGATCTCTGCGGTGTGGCTCCATACGATCTCGATCGAGTGAGGTTGCCCGGGAAAATTCGGCCACTCGTGAACGGTTGTGTGCGCGGAGTGCCGATAGCCGTACCAAGACAGGGGCACATGTGGTCCCGGCAAGGTGATGCCGGCGGCAAGGTCGACGCGCTCCTGCAGCGCGACCTCGAGGGCGATGCCGCAGATCCAGAAGCTGAGCGCGTGACCTGGCGCGAAGCTGTGAAGTCCGCCACGGCTCA
>NZ_JACZCR010000069.1 GCF_014904735.1 Microbulbifer hainanensis
GCCGTGACGGGTCGTGACAAAGAGGAAGATCGCGTAGAACCACAGTTGCAGCGGAGTGCGGCTGTCCTGAAAGATCGTACCGGCGCACGGATACAGATGCGCGCCACAGTGAGCGCAGGCATACGCCTTGCGATTGGTCATCCGGTGGAAGCTGCTTTCCGTCCCGCAGTCACGGCAGACGTGGCGCAGACCGTAGCGGACCTCCATGACGTGATGCAGGCACGCATCGTCATCCGGGAACCGCTTGAAGAAATCGCGAACTGTGAACTTACCTGACATGGGTGCCTCCGTTGACACCCTTAATATAGGCGATCAGCTTACTTGCTTCAAGGGGATAATCCCGTTTCTTTTAATAAAGCCGTCGTGTAG
>NZ_JACZCR010000070.1 GCF_014904735.1 Microbulbifer hainanensis
TACACCATTTTTCTTGCCTAGGCATAAAATTTCATCCTTTGTGAGTGACATTAAGATATCTGCGTCATTTCCTCGACCCGCTAATGTTGCCTTCAGTGCAGCTTTAATGGCGGCAGATTTCTCAATCTCATTCGGGTCTACTTCACCCGCTCTCTCGTACCAGCGCAGCAAGTCCAGTTGTTTGTCATCAGGTATGTCATCGGGTCCGGCATCACCCAACACCGCGCTAGCGTGATATCTCGCATTCTCGTTTTTCTTACGGTCCACCCACTCCTTAACCCGTTCCCCAAAATGATCTCCCAGCGCTTTCGCTGCAGGCCCTAAAAATGCTTTGACTGGATTGATGTCCGAGACCGTTTTCGTTACTTCCGCAACCTTCGCCGCTGCATCCAGCGCGGGCGTTCCACACTTGTTCTCTTCATCCATGGCACTCCTGCCTCTAAGTTAAACTCGCAACAAAAACGCGAGTAAATTAAGGCATTTCGGACGTCTGCAGTCTATGGCGCATCCACCAATTTTCGTGAAAGATCTATCTTTGAAGAATGAGTCGAACACCCAATAGATCCACCTACGCCAAAGCCGCCGACAAGACATTCCGCCACGGTGTAGACAATGATCTGACCGGGGCCGAATTCAGCGCGGCCCTGACCTGGGTGGCTGACCGCCAGCTCACCAATTGGGATATCAAGCATGGCGCCGACGTCGCCGGGCGATGCTACCAGTTTGCCGGCCGCTATTACTTTCCGGACCGTGAGACAGCAGAAGCGTTTCAAAAGGCGTTCGGCGGGCGGCGCTGGTCTCTTGCCGATCTGTCCGAACGTCAGATGCTCATCGCCAAGGAGAGGGAGATCGCTCGGGACCGTTCAGCGGACGATTGCGCATAGCCTGTGGGCCCTCACGGATTTGTTCGAAGTCATATCAAATCGAGCAATACACCCTTCAGGGGAAAATGTGGCTCGCATGTTTCTCTAGGGGTCGATAGCATCAACGGTCTTGGATCCATCCAAGAGAGGCACCGTGGCTGGCCAGTACCTGACAGCAGTGTTCGAG
>NZ_JACZCR010000071.1 GCF_014904735.1 Microbulbifer hainanensis
GTGGCCTTGCCGACGAGCTGCATGATCGGCCTTATGTCGTGATCGATGGAGCGGACGGGCGTGCATACCACACAACCTTCAAGGACCTGGACGCGGCTGATGGTTTCAAACGCGGTGCCATTGTGCGCATCACGCCAGCCCGGAACAGCCAGCGCGGAGAAGCGACATCGAGGCCCTTCATTGCAGTCATTGGCCCGGGCGGGGTTG
The DNA here is from genome assembly GCF_014904735.1 of Microbulbifer hainanensis. Classification (GTDB taxonomy): domain Bacteria; phylum Pseudomonadota; class Gammaproteobacteria; order Pseudomonadales; family Cellvibrionaceae; genus Microbulbifer; species Microbulbifer hainanensis. Next base: position 208 of record NZ_JACZCR010000071.1, read on the forward strand.
AAAAATCTATCAATGCCGAGGGCGCCAACTGGCTGGATGAATATGCGCGCGGCGGGGCAGGGGCCGAGAGCACACTGCTGCAGAAGAGGCTGAAGGAAGCGGCATCGAGACGGCGCGCGCATCATGCGCAGAATGGACGTCATGGCGTCCTCGATGACGATTCTCGCTACGAGAAGTGGTTGCTGGAAGAACGGAACAAGTTGGTGCCGCCCAGCATCCGTAAGGCTGGGAAAGATGAAACGGCGCGGCTTCTGTTCGGTAAGGGGCAGCAATCCTTCGACGGCGTAATGACAGAGATTCTGGAGACGAACCAAGGACCTTTTG
>NZ_JACZCR010000072.1 GCF_014904735.1 Microbulbifer hainanensis
TTTCGCAACGGTCTCGCTATCGGCAAATCAGAGATCTCTCATGGGGCAGCCGGTGTCTCTCCGTTCTATGAATCAGCGACATCAGAACCGAATCCTCGTTCAATTGCTGACACGATCTCGCTGACGGTCGGAGGAGAAAAATATGCTCGCACGCGCCGCAACCTTCTACCGTGGTTTCCTTGTCATGCTCCTTTTCGTCATCGGCGGGATGGCCGGAGCGACACAGTATGTAGCGCACTGGTACGGCTATCATCCCGCCTTGGGGGAGCCCCTTTTTTCGATCGGTGCACATAAGTTTTATGCGCCCGTTATGTGGTGGATCTGGCTATTCAGTTTGCCTAATCCGCGGATGAATGTGTTCGATACCGGCCAGTTGATAATGACCGGTTTCATCGTCGCGGGGATCTTCGTTTTCATCTACGCCGTGACAATGCGGAAGCGGCAGTCGAGTGGAAAATTCGGGACTGCCCGATGGGCGACAGACAAAGAACTGGCTCGGTACAAGGGCCATAACGGAGTCATCGTTGGCACCAGCGGAAAGAAGAAGGACCGTCGCGGACGCATCCCTAAATACATCACTCACGATGGCCCCGAACATGTCGCTCTGATTGCTCCATCTCGTTCGGGGAAGGGGGCGTCCACGATCATCCCAACTTTGTTTCGGTGGACCGACAGCGCGTTCGTTCTCGATATCAAAGGCGAGAACTGGACCGCGACGAGCGGCTGGCGATCGACCTTCTCGAAGTGCTTCCGCTTCGATCCGGCTTCACCCGATTCCGCGAAGTTCAATCCGCTTCAAGAAATCCGGCTGGATCACAATCTCGTCGGTGACGTCGATCTGATTGCATCGATGTTGGTGGATCCCGAAGGCACCAAAACAAACCC
>NZ_JACZCR010000073.1 GCF_014904735.1 Microbulbifer hainanensis
GGGAGGCCATACAAGCGTCACCCGGATGGAGGGAGACCCGGCACGACGCGAGGGGACTCAGTTTAGCCTTTGCGGAGAGATAGATGCTGCAATAATATATGGCATTTTCTAAGTTCACTGCCTCGCGAAGAGTAACTATTGCATGACACTTATTGATTTATATTTTTCTTACATTAAGAACAAAAACATGCTCGATATACTGTCAGTTGAAGAGCTGACAAATTCGCCATTTATGAATACGTACGATTCCTTCCCTCCTCTCAGCTCTGCAATTGAATCGGCAGCATTTTTTTCAAAGAAAAACTGCAACAGATCGCTTGGTTACCTCGCGGCTCTACAGGCAACACTAATGCTTTCTTCCGAGCGCATCGACATGACATCTGACGAACTTCTTATTCGAAATATTTTTGACCGAATAGACGTCATCATTAAACAAACTGCAATTTTAATCGATCCGGACCTGCGAGAAGCAATAAAGCTAAAAAAAGCAAATGATCTCTCCATATCGACAACTAAAGTCATTTTCTCTTCAGTGACATTTATTGAAAGATTTTTCACCACATGCGGAATCGTGGAAATAAAAGAAAATGAAATAAAAACCTCTAGCGAACCG
>NZ_JACZCR010000074.1 GCF_014904735.1 Microbulbifer hainanensis
TGACGGAAACCTCGCACGAGTTAGGGGATCTGGTGAACAAACCACTAAATCGATCACAGCGCAAAACTATAAAAACGCCGGATACGATCAAATTGACGATCTTAAGAAGTGCTTAGACCATCACAAAGGCACTCGGCTAGCAGCTTTGTGTTTCTTGATAACTATTCTATTTGTTACGGATCGTCTCGCTGAAGCAGTATCTAAAATCGTCTCTGCCGCGATGTCCAAATCCGCAAATGAGGACCGTCGTTGAGTTGTCATTCGCTTCCGCCATAGAAAAGTAAGGCGATCGTCCATACCGTTGCGATCAGCGCCGCCGCAACTTCGAAGAGAGGATTGGGCCGCTTGCCTAAGAAGATCGTGTCGCCATAGGCGATCATGATTGCGCCAATCGGCAGCATTAGGACAACCAGCGCGGCGCCGAATTTCAGGAAGGTCGTGAGGGTGAGAGCCAGGTGGTCGCTAAGCGGAAAGTAGTCCGGGATCTCGTACCCGAATAGGTCCTCGGCGTAGACCGCGAAGAGAACCCCGTAACCGAAACAAACCAGCGCTGCGAGGCCGTTGAAAATCCGCACCGGCCAGAGTGCCGCACGGGCGAGTGCGCCGAGGATCGACCGTAGTAATGGCGAAGAGTGAGTCATAGCGTGTCGCTTTCTGCGAGGAATTGTCAGGCCAGCCGACGGCTGGCCTGATTTCGTCCAAAGATGGATCAGCCTTTGAGTTCCCAGGTCCCGTCCGGTTGGCGGCAG
>NZ_JACZCR010000001.1 GCF_014904735.1 Microbulbifer hainanensis
CTTCGGCTTCGGCTTCGGCTTCGGCTTCGGCTTCGGCTTCGGCTTCGGCTTCGGCTTCGGCTTCGGCTTCGGCTTCGGCTTCGGCTTCGGCAGCAGTGTCCTCACCGGACGCAGTTGCGTCCAGCGATTCATCGCCATCTGTCGCTTCTTCGCCTTCGGGCCCGGCCGTCGCTTCTTCGGTACCGCCCTCACCTTCGGCGGCGGCCAGCTGCCCCAGATCCAGCGCCTGGTTCAGGCTCTCGATATCGCGGATTTCCGCCAGGGTCGGCAAGTCGTCCAGGGTGCGCAGATTGAAGTAATCGAGGAATTCCCGGGTCGTCGCATACAGGGAGGGCTTGCCGGGAACATCGCGCTGACCCACGACCTTGATCCAGCCGCGCTCCGACAGGGTCCGCACGATGTGCGAACTTACCGCAACGCCGCGAATCTCCTCGATGTCACCGCGGGTGATCGGCTGGCGGTAGGCGATGATCGCCAGGGTCTCGAGAATGGCGCGCGAGTACTTCTGCGGCTTCTCTTCCCACAGGCGATTGACCCAAGGTGCCAGGTCCTCGGGGACCTGGAAGCGCCAGCCGCTGGCCACCTGCTTCAGTTCGAAGCCGCGCTCGGCGCAGCTCGTGGCGATTTCATCCAGCGCCGTCCTGAGCTCGGCCTTTTCCGGGCGCTCGCCCTCATCGATCAGCGACAGCAGCCGGTCTTCGGTCAGCGGCTGACCCGCGGCCAGCAGCGCGCCCTCGACGATGCGGCGCAATAATTCCGGAGCAATGGTCATCTTTTTACTCTAATCCAAATACCCTCAGGGCGCTCAGTGGCGGCCAGAGGTCTGACTACTCTATATCGGCAATCGCGGGACTGCCGGATACGGTCTCTTCCGCGATTTCACCGTCGGGGACAGGTACCGTGCCCGCTTCCGCGGCGGCGTCCATTTCCCCTTCACTGTCTTCCCACTCTGTGGAAGACTCGGGCTCTTCCTGGCCCGCGGCGCGCACGTGAATGGGCCCGAAGGACTCGTTCTGCACCAGCTCCACCAGGGACTCCTTCACCAGTTCCATCACGGCGAGGAAGGTAACCACGACGCCGAGGCGTCCCTCTTCCACCCGGAACAGGCTCACGAAGGGTACGAACTGGCGGTGGCGTATTTTGTCCAGCACCTGGGTCATTCGCTCCCGGGTGGACAGCTTTTCGCGCTCCACCTGGTGGCTCTCGAACATGTCGGCGCGGCGCAGCACATCGGCCAGTGCGACCAATACCTCCTTGAGATCCACATCCGGATCCGGGCGGGTGACGCTGCGGTCCGGGCCCTGGGCGCTGGCCTGGTGAATATCGCGCCCCACGCGGGGCATCTCGTCGATATCCTCGGCGGCGGTCTTGAAGCGCTCGTACTCCTGCAGGCGTCGGATCAGCGCGGCGCGCGGGTCCTCGCCCTCTTCCTCTTCCGCTTCCGGTGGACGCGGCAGCAGCATGCGCGACTTGATCTCGGCCAGCATCGCGGCCATGACCAGGTATTCCGCCGCCAGCTCGAAGCGCATCGCCGTCATCATTTCCACGTAGGTCATGTATTGACGGGTGATGTCGGCGACATTGATCTCGAGGATATCCAGGTTCTGTCGGCGGATCAGGTACAGGAGCAGGTCCAGCGGGCCCTCAAAGGCCTCCAGGATCACCTCCAGTGCGTCCGGCGGGATGTACAGGTCGGCTGGCAACTGAGTGTAAGCCTCGCCCTGCACCATGGCGAAGGGCATCTCGCCCTGGCGCGGCCCGGCATCGGCGGATTCCGCCGCAGTGGCTTCACCGCCATCCTCCGCCTGCCCGTCTACGGCAGCGGCGACTTCGGCGAGCACCTGCTCTTCCGCCTCGGCTAACAACTCTTCAGTGGACACCTTGCCCGACCCTCTTCTTCAGCAACCCCGAATGGGCAAACGCGCGATTATACATAGGTGTACCGCTCTGTTAGCCCATTATTTCGTCTACAGGGCCGCATCCCTGGCGGATCAGTTCCGGCTCATCCCCGGTCAGATCCAGCACGGTGGTGGCCTCGAGGCCGCAGAAGCCGCCGTCAATCACCAGTTCCACCTGGTGTTCAAGGGTGTCGCGAATATCGTAGGGGTCGGTCAGCGGCTGATCGTCACCGGGCATGATCAGGCTGCAGCTCATCAGCGGTTCGCCCAGCGCCTCGATCAGCGCCTGCACAATGGCGTTGTCCGGTACCCGCAGGCCGATAGTCTTGCGCTTGGGGTGCATCAGGCGCCGCGGCACTTCTGCGGTGGCGGGCATGATAAAGGTGTAGGGACCCGGGGTGTGGTTCTTGAGCAGCCGGAACATCTGGTTGTCCACCTTGGCGTAACTGGCCAGCTCGGACAGGTCGCGGCACATCAAGGTGAAGTTGTGCTGTTTATCCAGCTGTCGCAGTGCGCGAATTCGCTCCACGGCCAGCTTTTCACCCAGCCTGCAGCCAACGGCGTAGGCCGAATCGGTGGGAAACACGATCACGCCACCGGCGGCGAGAATGTCTGCCGCCTGGGCGATCAGTCGCCCCTGAGGATTTTCCGGATGGATCTGGAAAAACTGCGCCACTGCAACTACCCCCTAGCCCTGATTCTGTTGAGTACTCCCGCGGCTCGCAGGCCCGCGTCAATTGGGGCTAGTTTGCCACAGTTTCCACACCGGCTCGACGTCCGCGGGCAGATGCACAGAGCCGAGCTCGCGCCAGGGTTGGTCCGGCTGGTGGAAGTCGCTACCGAGGGAATAACGCGGCCCAAGCGCGCCTGGCGCAACAGTCAGACCGTCGACCAGCTGGCGCAGCTCGCGGGTCTGCACCGGATTCTGGCGGCCGCACAGCAGCTCCACGGCGTCACCTCCGGCTGAGTGGAACTCCTGCAGCAGACTGCGCAGACGGGTCCGCGTGAGTCCGTATTTGAGCGGGTGGGCCAGGACAGCCTGACCACCGGCGGCGTGAATGTCGGCGATGGTATCCGCCAGTGATGGCCAGTCGACCTTCACGTCACCGACCTTCCCCGCACCCAGATATCGTTTGAACGCGCGCGCAGCGTCTTCGACGTGCCCCTGCTCCACCAGCCAGCGGGCGAAGTGCGGGCGCCCCAGGACGCTGTCACCGGCCAGGCTGCGGGCTCCCACCAGCGCCCCACTGAACCCGCGTTTTTCCAGGCGCTCTGCAATTCGCACCGCGCGCTCAACGCGCAGTTCATTGCGGCGGTCAACGGCGTGGTGAATCGCGGTGGACGACGGGTCAACATTCAGCCCGACAATATGCACTCCGCGCTGTCCCCAGCGGGCACTGAGCTCGATACCGGGTATAATGGCTACCCCCAGCTGCTTTCCCGCCGCTCGGGCCTCGGCCACACCGGCCACCGTATCGTGGTCGGTCAGTGCCAGCAGAGTCACGCCGTGGGTTTTCGCCCTCGACACCAGCTCTGCAGGACTTAAAATACCGTCCGAGGCTGTGCTGTGACAGTGCAGGTCCACCGAACCGGCAAAGGCTGTTGATGGGAACAGGGCAATCAATGGAAGGCTCTCTCGACCGGGCAGTCTGCCCGTTTGTGAACATTATTGCGGCGCAGCTGTCAGAGCTGCGCCGACGGATTCAGGGATAAGGCTCCGACCAGGGGTTCTCTCCGGAGAACTCGGAAGTAACCAACTTGCCGCTGACCGCGGTACCGTCAGCCGGGAAGCTACCTTATTTATAGAGATGGCGCACATGTGTCGACCATCTCCAGTAGCGACCCGCGGGCATTATCACCGGAAAAGAGCATGACCGAAACCAACCCCACTACGCCGGCAACCGAACAGCAGACCGCTACGCCGCAGAAGCGCGAGAGCCTGCTGGCCAACCTTGCGCTCAATATCGTCATCCCGACCCTGATCCTGACCAAGCTGTCCGGTGACGACTGGCTCGGCACCAAATGGGCCATTGTCGTCGCGCTGGCGTTTCCACTGCTCTACGGCGTGCGCGATCTGGCCCGCTCCGGCAAGGTCAATTTCTTCTCTGCGCTGGGTATTGTCAGTATCCTGCTGACCGGCGGTATCAGCCTGCTGGAGCTGGACGCCGAATATATCGCCATCAAGGAAGCCGGCATTCCCGGTCTGCTGGGTATCGCCACAGTGGTGTCGCTGTACACCCGGTGGCCGCTGGTGCGCACCCTGCTCTATAACGATCGCATCCTGGACACGACCAAGATTGCCCGCGCGCTGGGCGGAAACGGCAATGAAAGTGCCTTCGAACGCACCCTGACACAGGCATCCTGGATGATCGCCGGTTCCTTTTTCCTATCGTCCGGGCTCAATTACCTGCTGGCCAAGCTGTTGCTGAAAAGCCCTCCCGGTACCGAGGCCTTCAATGAGGAGCTGGGCAAGATGACCGCCCTGAGCTTCCCGGTAATTGCACTGCCCGCCACGATCATCCTGATGCTGGTGCTGTTTTTCCTGTTCCGCCGTATCGGAAAACTCACCGGTCTGAAACTGGAAGAAATCGTCGTCCAGCAGTAACCGTACAGAACCATCAAACCCTATAAGAGCTTGAAAAGACCATGTGGTACGCAATCATCAGTGAAGATGTCAAAGACAGCCTCGCCCTGCGCAAACAGGCGCGCCCGGACCACCTGGTGCGCTTGAACCGGCTGAAAGACGAGGGCCGCCTGCTGATCGCCGGCCCCCACCCCGCCGTCGACAGTGAAGACCCGGGCGAAGCCGGATTCAGCGGCAGCCTGGTTGTTGCGGAATTTTCTTCGCTGAATGAGGCCAAAGCTTGGGCGGACGCCGATCCCTACGTGGCTGCTGGCGTTTACGCGTCCGTAACTGTGAAGCCGTTCAAACTCACGCTTCCTTAAATTCTAATTATTCAATCGATAAGAAAAGCTGTATCAGAATGATGAAACAACTGACCGGTATGACCGCAGCCGCGCTGCTCGCCATCAGCATTCCCGCGATTTCCCAGAGTAGCGGTACCCGCTACATTACCGACGAACTGCATGTTCCCATGCGCTCCGGCAAGGGCAACGAGTTCCGTATCCTGAACAGTGGTCTGCCCAGCGGCACCAAGCTGACTCTTCTCGAAGATGCCCCAGATGAGGGCTGGTCGCGCGTGCGCACTGACGGTGGACAGGAAGGCTGGGTGCGTCGCCAGTATCTCGTTTCCGAGCCGGTAGCGGAGATCAAACTGAAAAAGGCCCAGGCCGACCTGGCCCATTTCGAACAAATGGAAGGCAATCTCGGCGGTGCCGTGCGGGATCTGGAAGCAAAAAACCGCAACCTGCAAAGCGAGCTGACTTCCGAGAAGGAAAAAGCCACGCAGCTGGAGAAAGATCTCAAAGAGCTGAAGGCCCTGTCGGCCGACACCGTAGCCCTGAACACCCGCCACCAGAAGCTGTTGCACCAACACGAACTGCTGAAGCAGAAGCAAATGATGGCCGAAGCGGAAATCCAGCGCCTGTCCGGTAGTGAAACCCAGAAGTGGTATATGTACGGCGCCCTGTCCGTAGCCCTGGGTGCTATTCTGGCCATGATCGCGCCGCACCTGCGCCCGCGCCGTCGCCGCTCCGAGTGGGCCAACTGATCCCACTGGCGCCAGGCACCGCCTGGGGTGACGTCGTTCGCCCCAGGCCATAAACCATAAAGAGACAAGGACGATGCGTAAATTTCTCGCCACAGTTTTACTGGGACTGTCCGGGCTGCTGGCCCTGCCCGCGCTGGCCAATAACCCCCACGTGGAACTCAAGACCGATCTCGGCACCTTGCAAGTGGAACTGTACCCGGACAAAGCCCCGGCCACCGTGAAAAATTTCCTCGCCTATGTGGACAGCGGCTTCTACAACGGCGTGATTTTCCACCGTGTAATTCCCGGTTTCATGGCGCAGACCGGCGGCTATACCTTCGATTTCCAGCTGAAAAAAACCGGCGAGCCGGTGGCCAACGAGTCCGACAACGGCCTCCACAACGTACGTGGCACCCTTGCCATGGCGCGCAAGAACGATCCGGACAGCGCCTCCTCACAGTTCTTCATCAACCTAGTGGACAACACGCGCCTCGATGGCGAAAAGGACAAGCCCGGTTACACCGTCTTCGGCAAGGTCACCGAGGGCATGGATGTCGTCGACAAGATTACCGAAGAGCCCCGCGGTCTCTATCGCGCCTTTCCCGACGCGCCCAACGTCCCGGTACGTATTCTGAACGCCCGTCGTATCGATGACGCCGCGGCGAACGGGGGGAACTAAGCGTGATAGCACTCAGCGTCAACCTCAACAAGATTGCCCTGATCCGCAATTCCCGCGAGGGTAACTTTCCCGATGTGGTCGCCCACGGCCGCACCTGTCTCGATGCCGGCGCACAGGGCCTGACCGTCCACCCGCGTCCCGACCAGCGCCATATCCGCCCCGGCGATGTGCGCGATCTGGCGGCGCTGTGCAAAGGTCGCGACGGTATCGAATTCAATGTCGAGGGGAATCCCTTCGCCGAGCCAATGGGTGACTACCCGGGCCTGATGTCTCTGGTACTGGAAACGCAGCCGGACCAGTGCACCCTGGTACCGGACAGCAATGATCAGCTGACGTCCGATCACGGCTTTGACCTGAAGCGCGATGGCGCGCGCCTCGAACCGATGATCGCCAGACTCAAAGACGCCAATATCCGCGTCAGTCTGTTTATGGATCCGAACCTGGAACAGATCTCGCTGGCGCGGGAAGTGGGCGCCGACCGTATCGAGCTATACACAGGGCCCTATGCCGAAGCCGTCGCCACACAGAGCGCGGATATGGAATCCATATTTGCCGCTCACTGCGCCGCAGCCGAACACGCGCGCCAGCTGGGGCTGGGCGTCAACGCCGGCCACGACCTGAACCTGATCAACCTGCCGCGCTACCGCACCCTGCCCGGGCTGCTCGAGGTTTCCATTGGCCATGCGCTGACCGTGGACGCACTGAACATGGGGCTCGACAACGCGGTCACCGCCTACCTGAACTGCCTGTCCGGCAACTGATGCGCTCACTGAACATCATCGGTGCCGGGCGGCTCGGCAAGACCCTCGGCCGCCTGTGGCACCAACAGGGCACTTTTCGGGTACAGACAGTGTGCAACCGCACGGCGGACAGTACCCGTGCGGCGGTCGCGTTTATCGGCGCCGGCCACGGCGCCGCATCACTTGAATCCATGGACGATGCGGACTGCTGGCTGATAGCCACCGGCGACGGACACATCGAAGAAGTCGCCGCCGCACTGGCGCCCCGGCTGGCGGACAAAAACGACACCGTGGTTTTTCACTGCAGCGGCGCACTCAGCTCGAAAGTACTCGCGCCCTGCAGGCCGGCGGCCATTGCCAGCGCCCACCCGGTGCACAGTTTTGCCGATCCCGCACAATCCGTGCGGAATCTGGCCGGCACCAGCGTCGCCCTGGAGGGCGATGCCGCGGCCACATCACTGCTGGGGAGCGCCTTTGCCGCGCTGCAGTGCAAGCTGCTGGCCATCGCCCCGGAAAATAAATCCCTCTACCACGCCGGCTCCGTATTCGCGTGCAATTACCTGAGCGCACTGATGGACCTGAGCCTGCGCACATTTGCCGCAGCGGGCATCGAGCGCGAGCAGGCGCTCGAGCTGCTGTCTCCCATCGTTATGCAGACGGCGCGGAACAATATGCAACTGGGTCCGGAAAAATCCCTGACCGGCCCCATCGCCCGCGGCGACGCCACAACCGTTGCTGCGCAGCTGGAGGCGCTGCAGCAGACGGACCCACAACTGGCGGAATGCTATCGCCAACTGGGCCGGGCCTGTGTAGAGTTGGCCCGGCGCGGCACCCTGTCACCGGATGGTGCCGACGCCCTCACGGAATTGTTGCAAGAGCCACCGCAGTGAACGACTCGCCCGAATACCTGAAAAAACGCGCCTTTTACGACAGCCTGCTGACCATCTACGGCCGCAAGCCGGTGCTCGAAGCACTGGAAGACCTGACCCTGCCGGTGCATAAGCTCCACCTCGCCGACAGCAATCGCCGCGATCAACTGATCGCCCGCATGGAACAACTGGCCAGCGAACGCCAGATCGAAATTGCCTACTGGGATCGCAAGGGACTGTCGCGTATTTCAAAAAACGCGCGCCAGGATCAGGGCGTCGCGCTCGACCTGGCCCTGCCCCACTATGGCAGCGCCAGCGAATTTCTGCGCACGGCGGAAAACCGCCCGTATGAACTGCTGGCTCTCGACGGCATCACCAATCCGCAGAACCTGGGCATGATCATCCGCTCCGCCTGCGCCGGCGGTATTGATGGCATCATCCTGCCGCAGAAAGGCTGTGCCCAGATAGATCCACTGGTGATCAAGGCGAGCACCGGCACCCTGTTCAAAATGCGACTATTGCGCTGCGATCAACTGGCGCCGACGCTGGAGGCGTTCAAACAGCGTGGCGTTCGCATCTGCGGTTTGTCCTCCCACGCCCGGGACACGCTGGCGAGTATCGACAGCGATGAACCCACCATATTCGTGCTCGGCAATGAGACCCACGGTGTCAGCGATGCGGTTTCCCGCCAGTGCAGTCACCATGTGCGCATCCCGATGCACAACAACGTAGAAAGCCTGAACGTCGCCGTCACCGCCGCCCTGATCAGCTTTCGCCGTCAGCGCTAAAGGCCAACTCAGCGTCCGGGGCCGGCTCCAAATAATTCCACGGAACCGCCCCACTCCCTCCGCCTGGCCCAAAGCTCCACCAATTCAAAGTTTGCCGCGCCAAACAAGTGGACAATTGCGCTTTTTCGACTACATATCTCAGGGGGCCAAAAAAGAAAAAGCGGCCCGTCTCAACAGGGATGTTGGGAATTCTTTCCGCCATCTAGCGCGGTTCCAAAACCAATAACACCGATAAAAGGAAGTTTCGTATGCGCCTGTTTTACGCACTGATTTTGTCAGCGGGGCTCGCGGTCACGGCGCCGGTTTTCGCGTCGGGTCCGGAAGACAATTACCTTGACCTCACGCCCTACATCACCCGGGTCGACAAAGACCGCGGCACCGAAAGGCAGGCCGGCGGCCTGCGCGCCGCCTACGGCTGGGGCTGGAAAGGCCCCTGGTATTCCGAGGTCCAGGTGTTCGGCGCCATTCTGGAAACGGATGACTTCGACGATACCCTGTTGCTCGAAGACCAGACCGACTATTACATGTCCGGCGTCGGCCTCGACTTCGTGTATAACTTCGGCGACCGGGACGGTTACACACCCTACCTGCTCGCCGGTTTTGGCGGCGTCTACGACGACGTAGTACCGGACTCGGAAGATACGACCAGCGCGTTTATCAATGTCGCCGCGGGGATCACCACGCAGGAAATTTCGCGCCGCGGCATCCGCCTGCGCGCGGAAGTCCGCTACTTCCGCGACTACTTCATGGATGACATGAACGACTGGCAGTTCGGATTCGGCATCAGCATTCCGCTGCGCTGCCCGCCACCTCCGGTAGTCGCCATGGCGCCCCCCCCCGAAGAGCGCGGGCCGGTCAACGTCAACCTGCAGGATTCCGATGGTGACGGCGTCTTCGACCGCGACGATCGCTGCCCGGACACCCTGCCCGGCGCGCAGGTCGATAGCGAAGGCTGCGTTATCGCCAACCAGACCATTACCCTCGAAAATATTCACTTTGAATTCAACTCCGACACGCTCACCCCCGCCGCCCGGAACTCCCTGCAGCGCGTTGTCAGCGCCCTGCGCAACCAGCCCGGCAGCCAAGTTGAAATCGCCGGCCACACCGACAGTCTCGGCAACGACAACTACAACCTGAAGCTGTCCCGCGAACGGGCCAACTCGGTCAGATCCTATCTGGTCTCCCAGGGAATCAGCGGTTCGCGCATCACCGCCCACGGCTACGGCGAGCAACAGCCCGTCGCATCCAACGCCACCGAGAGCGGCCGCGCGCAGAACCGCCGCGTGGAGTTACGCTTCCGGTAGCCCATCACGCCCGTCCCTCCCGGTTCGGTTTGCCGCTGCCGTGGAGGGACCGAAGCGATTCACGCCCCCCTTTCATGCTTCCGTTCGAGCCAGGCAACCCGACTCCAATCCTGGCGCCGACTCGGTTGTGAAGCGCTCGATCGCGGGAGTTTTTCACTGCCACAACTGACTCTGCGACCGGATGTATAAGCAAGCGCCAATCGATTGGACAAAGTAAGACCGATGATCTACAGCCTTCCACAGATTCTGTGGATAACTCTGTGCACAGTACCCGAAAAAATCCCGCCAGAGCCCGTAACTCCGTTGTCATCCTTTTGTGAAGAAATTTTAACCAAGACTATAACTTGTTAAAAATCAATAAGTTATGGAATGAAGGAAAACGGTCTTGACAACAAAAGAAGCTAACTGAACCCTCAAGTTCCGCTTGATTTTTCTGTGGAAATCATTTTTCCGGGACGCCCGCAACAGGGTGGCGGACGACAATTGAGCAATCTGGTGAAAGTGAATGCAGCGTCGATACAGGCAGCGACTCTGTCGATTTGCCAGGCCAATTTCCTAGTCTGTATCCCGAACAGGTTACTCGGGTTTTTCCTCGGCTAACCGACTGACTTTCCCTTTCGATAATGCCGTGGCGACTTCTCGCGCGGTCCGCTCAAATGTCAGGGCCAGACGCTCTAACAATCCCTCGACAATCGCCGTCTGCTGGGTAAGCTCGCCGGCGCTCTGGATGGCCGCCAGAAGTTCTGCGCTAACCGCCCGGAAACGGGGATCGACTTCGCCGCGGGCACATTTCAGGTAAGACTCAGACAGCGCCCGCTGCCATTTCACGAGGCACCTGTCGACCGTCGGGGAACGATGGTCCTGGATCAGGCGGCGGAGCCGGATAGACATATGCCCCAGGTTGAGACCGGTGAAACCCAGATCGGTCATATAGCGGTCACTGGAACCCGTGTTTTGATCGTAATTAGCCAGCCGCAAGAGCCGCTCCCCCATTCGGCCATTAAACCAGTTCTCCGGCTGGGCATGCTCGTGCAGTGCATTCAGGTCCCGGGCAGTCGCGCGAATCAGGCGCCGCTGCAGCAACTGACTGTCGGGCGGCGAAATCAGTTTGAAGACCCAGTAAAGAATACTGACACCGACAAACAGCCCCAGCGCAGTACTGACCGCAGAACCTGCATTGAACGTCATGTGATTGCTGGGCTGGGTGATCAGGGTGAAAGTGATACAGAAGCCCAGGCCAAAGGGCAGCGTCGGCGGGTTGGCGAGCACCAGCAGCCCGAAAAAATACGGCCCAGACAGAACCAGCACGAGAATCTCAAATGCACCGCTACCCCGGGATAGCAACCCCAGCCCGAAAAAAAGCGCCACCGGTATCGCCATCACAACGCCCATCAGCAATTGCCGCATCAGTGACGACAGTGCGAAAAGTGAAAAACGGGCGAACATCACCGAGAAGATTACCGGCATGACCATCAACAAAACGACCGCGGGGCTGGCGGTCTCGACCCAGATAAACGCGCCAATAAGAAATACCAATGCCGTGCGGAATCCGTTCACCGCGCCGACCAACGGGTCCCGGTGGGTTTCCAGGCGCGGCGCATTGAGCAGTGTCTGATCACGGTACTCCAGGGCGTTGTAGGCCCGCAGGATCACCACCAGGTCCGTCACCAACTCCACCGCCGACTGGCCCAGGCGGCATACCAGAGGCGACTCCCCCTCCTGTCCGGCATGTAGTTCCTTCAGTTCGCGGCGCAGAGACTGCGCCAGGCGATAAGCTTCCTCATAGCTGCCTGTCTCGGTGATCCCGCGCAGCCGCGCGCGCAGGACGTCCATCAGTTCGGCAAAAGCCGGTGAAACCTGGTCCGCATGTTCGCGGCGAAATCGGCCGAGTATCGGCGTCACCGCCAGTAGCGACAGAATCCGGTTGCACAACAGACTCGCAGCCCGTCCCCGGCCCGGCCCTTCCGGCCCTTCGTAGACCACCGCAGTGGAATCGTCATTGACGGCAACGAGCGTTTCCAGAATCGGGTCAGCAAGCTGGCGGCGCTGGGCCCGACTGCTATTCGGGTCCAACTCCAGCGAGATGTAGTCCAGGGTTCTATTGATAGCGGTGCGAGCGTTCGCTCGCAGGCTGTCTTTCACCTTTACCGACCACAGCAGCTGGCTGACCAGCATGGCGCAAACCGCGCCGACGCAGATCTCGCTGATCCGCGCACGGGCGATGGCAAAGACGGCTTCGCTGTCTACCGTACTCGCGTCGGCCATCAGCAGGACAACTACCAGCCCCGCAGTCATACCCGCCATCGCGAAGGCATAGATATAGTTGGTATTGTGCACCATGGATGCGGCGGCAGAATTGAGGCCGACCCACAGCGTCAGGCAGCCCAGTGCCAGCACCGGGTATACGGACAGGTAAGCAATTATCAGGACACCGATGCCTCCACCGACAACCGAACCGAGAATCTGGCACAGGGCCTTCTCGATCACCAAGCCGCTCTCCGGGCGTATCTGCAGGAAAACGGCAGAAACCAGCGCCCAGTAGGGACGCTCTAGTTGCAGGTACATGGCCACATAAAGTGCCAGGGCCATGGCGATTACCCCTTTGAGGGCAAAAATGATCGCGCGCCGCTCCGGCATCAATAATTGGGCGATAACGGGATGAAGCGACATGGATAGTGCCCCCGCTATTCGTGTTCCAGATAGATCGACACCGTCATACCGGCGCTGATATTGACGTCTTCGGGCACCGGCTCCAGTTCAATATCGACTGGGATGCGCTGTGCCAGCCTCACCCAGTTGAAGGTCTGCTGCACCTCCGGGAGCAACTGTTGGTTCCCGTTCGTATTGATGTCGGCGATGCCCTTGGCAATGCTGGTTACCTTGCCACTCAGGGTGCGGCTGTCCCCCATCAGCCGGATACGCGCGGCTTGCCCGACATGTACCAGCTGCAGCTTGGTCTCCTCGAAATAGCCGGTCACATAAAAAGAGTTCTTCTTGACTAAGGACAGTACCGAAGTGGCGCGGGTGACGTAGTTGCCTTCACGCAATGTCAGGTTGCTGATGGTGCCGCTTTCGGGGGCCACCACCCGGGTACGCTGCAGGTCGATACGGGCCGAATTCAGCTGGGCTAAGGCCAGGTCGTAACTCGCCTTGGCCGCTTCAGCCTGGATGCGATAGATATCCAGATCCTCTTCGCTGATGACCTGCCGCGCGGGTAACAGTCGGCGGCGCCGGTCCTGGTGCTTTGCCAGTTCCCAGGCCACCCTTTTCTGCTCCACCAGCGCTTCCGCTTCAGCGATTTGCGGTATGAAGCGGGTGTCATCGATCGTGAACAGCAGATCGCCTTTATTCACCTTCTGGTGGTTCCTGACCGCCAACTGGGTCACCCAGCCGGACACGTCCGGGGCGATGATGATGACATCGGCGCGCACCCGCCCGTCGCGCGTCCACGGTGAATACAGGTAGTAATTCCATACCCAGATACCGGCCACGATGGCTACGGCCACCACAGCCAGAGTCACACCAACGCGCAGCAGCTTCCCCATCGGTCAGGTCCAGCTCTCGTACAGGTAGACCACCGCCGCCAGGTAACAGACAAACAGCCCGACATCGAACCAGGCCTCTTTCCAGATCAGTCGCCGCAAGTCCAATTGATGTAACACCAGGCGTGACACGAAAGAGAGCGCAAAGGCAATGGGCACGAAGACGACCAGTGGACTGAACAGCATTCCGCCAAACCCCAGCTCGTGCAGCATGAATTCTCGGGTCTCCTCAATAAACGGGCACCGGGCACCGGGCACCGGGCACAAAAGCCTATTGGAGCATGACGCGGGTAACCGCCTTAATCGCCAATCCCCGGATAATTAATCCTAGCAATTGCCCTCGGGTTCCGGACAAGACCACCCCACCCGGCGTGAACCAAAAGTCCGGACTGGTCACAGGTAGCTTCGGACTCAATGGCGGGATAAGCGGGCATCCGAAAAAGGGAATGGAGGCGCGACAGGCGCTCAGCGGCGAAGGGGCCGACTGGTATGGCGGGGAAAAACCAGCTTTTACCACAGTAGGTGTGGTGCCGCAGCGCGTTCATTGAGCCGAAAGTGGAAGCGGCCGCCCGGTCAGTTCCATGGACTGGAGCTGCTCATACAGCCGCCCAAGAACTGGTATAGTCTCCTTATATCGCCGCCGTAGTGCGGGTGAATACTAATAAGGAGCGCACCCCCGTTGATCACTAAGACCAAAGGCATTTTGCGGCACACCGCCAACGGTCTACAGGTGCGGCTGATCCAGTTGTTACCCCGCCGAGTCCCGATTGCGCTCAAACTGGCACTGGTCATGACCCTGCTGCTGGTGCTGGGGATGGCCAGCCTCGGCCTGTTTATCAGTGATAACCAGAACCGCCTGATTCGTACCCAACTGCATGATTTCGGCAACACCATGGCGTTGCAACTGGCGAAACTGGCCAGTGAGCCGATTCTGTCGGAGAACAACCTGAACCTGCGTATGCTGACCACCAACCTGGGCCAGGATGAGAAAATCCTCGGTGCAGGTATTTACGCACTCGACGGCGAATTGCTATCGGCGACCGGTATCCAGCCGGACTTGACCGAGCCTACTGTCGAATCGGCCGGGGTCATATCCCGGCCCTGGTTCCGGCACACTGCTGACGGATCTCCGGAACGGTTGGTCAGCTTTATCGCCCCGGCTACCTACCAGAGCGTTCAGGTCGGTTCGGTGGTGGTGACCCTGTCGGCGTCACAGATGGACCAGGCCGCAACCAGGGCTCGCGACGCCATTATCTACGCCACCCTGGCCATGACGGTACTGGCGTCCTTACTCGCCTATTGGCTGAGCCGGCGCCTGTCGCTACCGATCCACCATTTGATGGAAGCGACCCGGGCCATCGACCGCGGCGATCTGGCGACCCGGATCGATCAGCAGCGCAATGACGAACTCGGCTATCTATTCGAAGGGTTCAACAATATGGCGGCCGGGCTGTTGAGAAAATCGCAGGTCGAGCAGGTTTTTTCCCGCTATGTGTCGAAAAACGTTGCCGACAAGGTACTGGCCAATCTGGACGAGGTCCGACTGGTCGACCGACCGATCGAGGCAACGGTGTTGTTCGCCGATATCACCGGTTTTACCGCCATGTCGGAAAAGCTGCAGCCGAGTCAGGTTTCCGAACTATTAAACGAATATTTCTCTTATATTTCGCGCGCCTGCTCCTTGTATGGCGGAGTGGTCGACAAATTTATCGGCGACTGTGCGATGCTGGTGTTCGGTGTGCTGGAGGACGATACCGACCACGCGTTCAACGCGATCAGTTGTGCGGTATTGATTCAGCAACTGGCGGCGCGGTTAAACCGGCAGCGCTGCGCTGACGGTCGACCCGAAATACATTTTCGCATTGGCATCAACTCCGGTGCGATGCTGGCCGGCAACTTGGGCTCCGACGAGCGGATGGAATACACTGTGGTAGGCGATGCCGTCAACCTGGCATCCCGGTTGTGCAGCGAGGCCCAGCCGGATCAAATCATCATTCGAAAACAATTGTTCACCATGCTGGAGCCGCGCATCATCGCACAGGCCGAGCGGACGCTGCCGATTCGCGGCAAGTCAGTACCGGTGGGGATCTATTCAGTGCAGAATATCCATCACAACGACCAACGACGACTGCAGGCCAACCTGCAGAAAATACTGAATACCCAGACCCGTCAACAGATCCGCCAGGCAGTCGACCATGCGTGATCGCCCGTTAGCGCTTTTATGGTTTTTGCTGTTGCCGCTGCTGCCAGCGTGTAGCCTGATCCCGACACAGCAGCAGGCGCTGGAAGGTTTTCCACCCGATACACTGCAGCAGGTCCGCCAGCAGTCAGCCGAACTCGTTCAGCTACAGCAACTGAATGCTGTGACGCCGGCTCAGCAACAACAAATCAGACAGTTGCATAGCCGTCTGCGACAGTTTGAACGCAACGTAATCCGCACCGCGAGCCGTCTGGAAAAACAGGACGACTGGCATGGCGCCGAGCAGATTTTACAGGGCGCCACAGACGTACTGCCAAACAGCCAGGTATTAAACAGTGCGCGAGCACAATTTTCAGAGCGACGCCAGGCGCGCGAAGAACGGGTGCGTATGGAACTGGAAATCCACCGCGGCGAGCAGTTGCTGGAAGACGCCGAGGCCTACCAGCGCTTACAGCAGCTCAAGGGCCCCGATGTGCTGACCTGGTTGGAACTGAAGAATTTTCACCGTAAATGCCGTGATTCGGCACAGGCGCTACAGGACCATGCGCAACAGGCGATGCAGCGGGACGATTATGCACTGGCTCAGCGTGGCTTGAAGGTTGCACAACGCCTGTACCGCGACGACCCTCAGCAAGATAAGGATCAGCTCGAAAAAATCGAACGCGACCTGGCCGTGACCGACCGCCAGCTTCGCCAGACGAAACGCCAGCCGGCCAGGGGCTCCCTGAATAGGGATCACAAGATCGCTGTCACGGAATTGCAACAGGCACTGGATGCCGGCGACCTGCTCGGTGCGCGGCAACATCTGAACCAGCTACGGCAACAGTCACCACAGGATCCGTTACTGCCGCCCCTGCAATCGCAGTTTCGGGCGCAGTTAAACACTCGGGTTGAAGCCGCGATCAAGCGGGGCAATGAACTGTACAGCAAGGCCGAAATCGAGCGAGCCCTGCAAGTCTGGCGCGAAGCCAAGGACCTGGATCCGGATAATGTCGAATTGCTGACCAACATCGCCCGGGCCGAAAAAGTACTGGAAAACCTGAAAGCCCTGTCGACACCGCCCGGCGCTGAGCCTTAGGCTCTAGGCTCTCCCTTACTCCCTTTCCCTCTACTCACTCTCCCGCCATTACTCCCACTCGATGGTGGCAGGTGGCTTGTTGGAGACGTCGTAAACCACGCAGGAGATATTGTCGATCTCGTGGATGATGCGGTTTCACACCTTTGGTTGTGGAAAATCACGCGCAATAAACAACCATCACAATAGCCAATCAAGCCCATTGTGACATGAAGGATCTCCCATGGATCCTGGCTGGTCGAGGCTATCGCCGGCCAGCTCGAAAGCTCACTATTGTTTCCCCTCGTCAGCACGACCGCCGTTGACGAACGCGAACAACGACGGCGACAGCCAACGCAAGCTTAAAGCGGCGACCATTGAAATGGCCACGCAACTCACCGGCAGCACAAGGAAGAAGACGAGCATACCGATTTCACTATCGAAACCGGGTATTTTAAAAATCACGTCCTTGATAAACCCCAGCGTCGGAAAGTGGAAGGCGAAGATAAAAAAACTAAAGGGCGACAGGTAGCGCAGCACGCGCAAGACTAAATTATCCCGTAAAGTCAGAGAGCTCATCAGCAAAATAAAGGTAAGCAGCCCCGTTCCCCGCAGCAGACAAAGGTAGCGATATGATGCGAGCACCCGATGTGAATCCTGGAACATGCGGCCTAGCAGTAGCGCGACGAAACTCAAGCCGATAACCCAGCGAAATGGCCTGAGGACACGCAAAGCCCAGTCGAAGTCGAAGCGCGTAGTCGCGGCAACGGCACCAACGGAGAAAAATAACAAGACATTGGGCGAAAAGAATGGGTAGATATCGACGTGGAAGATCCAAATAAGCCCCAAGCCCATTAGTAGTACCCAGGGCGCCCGCGCGGTCAACCAGCCAATCACCGGACACAGCGCAAAGGTCAATACCAGATCGTGAACAAACCAGAACTGGTAGGCATAGGGCAAGCGGCTGATGCCCAGCGCCCCATCGAGGTATAGCCCTGGGCCGATCGTATCGAAATCGTAGTCGACCCACTCAAAGTGCCCATTGTTCTCACCCCAGACGTGGGTGAGGAAGGCGAAGAAAAACCAAAAACTCGTCCAGGCAATCGAAGGGAGAACAACAGTAGTGATACGACGGTGCAGAAGCTCAAAGTAATTGACACGCTGGCGCCTGAAAAAAAGATAGCCCGAAATCACACTGAGACAGGGGACAGCCGCCATCGCAGTCCAATGGACTATGCTGTTGAGATAATCGGCAATGTGTGCGGTACTGGGGTCTATGCCGTGGCGAGGGTAAAAATCACTGCCGGGCAAGGTAAATACATGGTGAAAAACCAGCGCGATGATCATTACGATACGGGCAAGTGCTATAAAGTCGCTTTCTTCGCGGCTGATATAGCGCTTGATTTCCTGAACAGACTGCGAGCTTGCTCGTTCCCCAACCAAGCCGAAAATATTCATTCCCTAGAGTCCTCCAGCTTCCTCGCGTCATGATGTATTGCCGTTTCCGTGCCAAGCACAGCACTAGCTATCCGCGTATATTTTCAAGTACTGGCTCCCATGAACGCAAAAATAGCCATTCGCTTCGCCAGCAGATTTGGGGTCTAAAAGCCCACATCAGCGAAATACAGATATGTTTCAGGCGGTCGTTATTTTGAAAAAAGGCGATTGAACGCCGATTTACCCAAGTCGAACGACCGCTTCCAACGGATTACCCGGACCCGATACTTCATCGAGCGATTCGTCCTTCTAAACTCCGTCTCTCTAATGATCACCAACACGCAACGCACCACCATCGGCGCTTTGATAAGGCAAAGCATGAGTCTCGTCATCCAGACTTCTGGCTCTCTCGCTGTCGACATCATCGCTCACTTCCTTTGCAAGATGGCGATCGAGATATTCCTCCCCCATCTAGCCAGGTGGCGCAATTCCGACACAGCGGAGTTCGCCCTACGAAACTAGTGGACTCAGCGCTGACTCAGCTCTGAGCGACTGATTATTGGTCGGATCTGGGGAGGTTTGCCGAGTCTGGTGTGTGAAGCGGGCGAGGTGCTCCGCAATAGCACTCGTGACTAATTGGCGGTTTTCCTCGTCCCAAATCTGCATGTGGTCCCCGGGAAAGGTAATCAGCGAAATGGGGCCGCCGATATATCGGCGCCAGCCATGGAGAGGGTCGTCCATCTTCATTCCGACCCAATAGGGTGTCTCCTCTGCCCGGATTAATAGCAGAGCGAGATCCTTCTCCGCGCCTTGGGGACGGTAGGTTTTACCAGCGTGGATCTGGACGTTGCGGACCTTGTTCATATGAGCCTGGAGCTCGTGCTTCGGAACCGCATCACTCACCTCCTCTGCTCGACCGAGCCAATTGAGTACCCTGCGTTTTAAGCGCACACTTCGATCCTTCAAGTATTCGAGCCGTCCTCGGAAATCCCGGGAAAGGAACTCCCTCGTGTGGGCCAGAATTCGTTCTGGAGTAGGCAGGTAGTAGGGGTAACCGGGAGCAAACCCATCGAATGAGACTAAGAGGGGCACAGGAACCCCCTTCCGTCTTAAACGACGAGCTAATTCAAAGGCAATGAGAGCGCCAAAACTGAAGCCTCCCAATATAATGGGGGAGTCGCCACAAGCCTCAAGGATTTCCTCCTCGTAGAGATCGGCCATCCCCTCGATTGTATCTGGGAAGTTTTCGGCTGAATCGGCTGCTAACAGGTCAATCACATAGATGGGTTGCTGAGCTCCCAAGGTGTCCGGCAATGAGCGATAGGTAAACGCCGTCCCCACGACTCCTGGGACCAGCACCAAAGGAGCCTGCGATCCATCGCGATTGAATGCCTGAAGGTGTCGCGTGGCACTTTGTACGCCGATTTTTCCCTCGATGTGTGGAGCCAGTCTTCGGATGGTGGGATTTGCGAGTAGCGTGGCCAGGGGCAAATCAATCGTGAACCGATGCTTGATTCGGGCAATAAGCATTACGGCCAGGAGAGAATGCCCCCCGATAGCAAAAAAATTATCCTGCACACTGACCCGGTTTCTTTCCAGAAGATTGGACCACATCCGAACTAGCTCTTCCTCCACCGCTCCTTCGGGCGGAACGAACACTTCCGAATCGTCTCTGAGGTTGGGTTCCGGCAAGGCGGCTCGATCGAGCTTTCCGTTCGAGGTCGTCGGAAGAATATTCAGGAACAAGATTCGCGACGGCACCATGAACGACGGCAGCTTTTCTGCGACAAAAGACTTAATGGCCTCTTCTTCGAGCTCCACTTGCCTCATGGGAACCACGTATGCCACGAGCGACTTCAGCCCCGTCGCGTCGGAATAAGCTGCGCAGACCGCTACGCGGACCTCGTCCAGCTGAGAGATGACCGCCTCGACCTCTCCCATCTCGACCCGAAATCCGCGGATCTTCACCTGAAAGTCCGAACGACCGAGAAACTCGAGGTTGCCATCTTCGAAGTAGCGAGCCAAATCGCCAGTCTTATAGAGACGCTCATTTTCCTCTGGTCGGAAAGGATCCCGTACGAACTGCTCCGCGGTCAGCTGCTCTCGGCCGTGATAGCCAGAAGCCAAACAAGCGCCACCAATGTACAAATCCCCGGGGACTCCCACCGGAACCGGTTGCATTCGTCGGTCGAGCACATGATAGCGGGCGTTTTGGATCGGCTTTCCATACGGGATACTGACCCACCCGTCTTGAACTTCCTCGATCGGGTACCAGTTGGACCAAATGGCGGCCTCCGTCGCCCCACCGAGGCTCATGACTCTGGACCCTGGAAAGGCGCTCCTGACAGCATCAGGCAGGGAAAGCGGGATCCAATCGCCGCTCAACATGCATAGCCGGAGATCGGTTCCCCCCCGCTCTGCAATAAACGGGGCCAGGCGCTGAAGAGCGGCCGGCGCCGAGTCCCATACGGTAATCTTCGCGTCGACGAGAAAGCTGGCCAGTGCTCGGGGGTCTGAGAGAACTTCCTCTGTCGCTACGACGACCGTACCGCCAGCCCCAAGCATTCCAAATACGTCGTAGACGGACAGATCGAAACAAGGCGAGGTGACGAAAAGAAGCCGATCCGAGGGGCACATCTCGAACTCGCGATTGATCCATTCGAGCGTGTTGACGACAGCCCGGTGAGTCAAAACCACGCCCTTGGGGCGACCAGTACTACCCGATGTGAAAATGGTGTAACAGCGAGCTTCAGGCGTCGTTCGCCGTGGGGGCCGGTCGCTGGATGCACTGTCCCATTCTTCCCTGTCGGCTCCGTCGAGTACGATTCGGGCGTAGTCGAGGGCCTGCTCTGACTTCGCTTCCGTGATAACCAGAGCCGCATCGACGTCGCTGAGCATCAAGGACAGACGCTCCGCTGGGTAGGTCGGGTCCAGGGGGACATAGGCCGCACCCGCCTTCACGATCGCCAGCATCGTGGTGACGAGATCCAGCCCACGGCTCAAGCAAATTCCGACGTATCGGCCCGGTTCAACGCCTCGTGAGATCAGAACCTGAGCGAGCCGATTAGCGCGCTCTTCGAGCTCCCGATAGGTAAGCACCTCACCTCGAGCTTCGACTGCCGGCGCGTCCGGCTGCTCATTAACGCGAGCCTCAAAGAGTCCGTAGATGCAAATCTGGTCCGAAAAAGGGCGAGCCGTGTCGTTCCACTCGAGCAAAATCTTCTTTCGCTCAGCGGGCGGCAAGACGTCAATTTCTGCCAGTTTACGATTCGGATCCAGAGTCAGCTCTCGGAGGGCCTGTTCGCACGATTCGAGCAAGCGGCGAACTGCAGTCTCACTCAGGCGCTTGCGGTCGAATAGCATCCGCAGCTCCAGCTCTGCTCCATCGAAAGCAGTCAGGGTAAGAGGAAAGAATGGCTGTTCGCGCAGTTGCACGGCACGACCCTTCCACTTGGCGCCACCCAACTCGGCCAAGGCCTCCTGGAGCTTCCGGTTTTGGAAGATGACGAGAGTCTCAAAGAGAGGGATCCCTGGCCCGATCTCTGATGAACGATAAACTGCGCTCAACGGTATGGTTTCGTGCGGACAAATCGCGAGGTCCTGCTCTCGCAACGACTGGAGCAGATCCTTTACCGACCACTCATCGCTGACGTCAGCGCGGGTGGCCACAGTGTTGATAAACAAGCCCACCATTTCCGCGGCATCTGGGCCAAACACATCTCGTCCTGCGCGAGCGTTCCCGAAAATGACGTCCTGATCCCCGCTATAACGCGAAAGAACGAGGCTCCACATAGCCTCGATTACCGTACTGACCGCCGTCTGCGTCGACTCCGCCAGGGCACGGACACCTGCACACACCTGTGCTGAGCAGACCCGTTCCATCGCCCCGTAGCCAGTATCCGCCAGTGACCTCGCTGCAGGCTCGGCAAGCGGCACGGCTGTCGGAGTGCGTTTTCCCGCGAGGAGTCTTCGAAAGTACTCGACGCCGCCCTCGTGATCCCGCTCCGCACAAAACTGCAGGTAGTCTTTGTAGGGGCGGGGTTCGGGACCCAAATCAGGAAGGCGTTCGTCGCGATAGGCCTCCACCGTCTCGAGCAATTCGTAGGCGAATTGGGCAATGGATTGATTGTCGACAAGTATCTGGTGAAATGTCCAAACGAGATCCGCCTTTCCCATTTCATCGACCACAATGGTGGCACGCATCAGGGGCGGCGCAGCGAGATCGAAGCCCCGGTCCCGATCGTGAGCTAGGAACTGTTCAAACTCGGACTTACGGAGAAAAGAATCAGTGGCTGCGAGAGAGGCGACTTCGACTGGCACCTGCAAGTTCCGGTGGAAGCTCTGGTATGGCCTCCCTTCGGCTTGGTGCAGCGCTCCCCCCCCCGGAGTGGCGTGAAAACTCGCCGACAGAGCGGGATGACGGTTGAGCAAACTCGTGAAGGCATTCTCAACAATCAATTGATCAACAGGCTCAAGAAGTTCGATGATCAGCTGCTCGATGCCGAAACCGTCACCGCCTTGTCCCGACAAGAGCGCCTGAAACAGCATTCCCCCCTGCAAAGGAGACAAAGGAAGGGAAGGTTCCACCGTCTGACTAACCGCGTCGTCGCGCAAGTTACTTTCGAGGTTTTGAAGCTGCAGTCGCTGCATCGGGTGGTTCGTCCCTTATTATTTATTTTCAGTCGCTCTCGATTCTTCCCGAGCGCGCAACCGCACGGGCTCCGTGAGTCGATTTAGACCAGCCTGATCAGTTTCTGATTCACTGCGCCGATTCCACATGCCGGATTAGCTCACTGAGACCATCACCGAAGTCTTTTCGACAATGAGGACACGGCAATCCTGATCGGAAATTACTGCAATAAATCACTAAATTACTTGCGCGAGATGCGCTGGGAGGAGAAGGCGGAGAGAAGTTTCCTCGACAAATGCCCTTCGGGCACTCCGGGACCGATTTCAAGCGATCGAGTCGATGAAACCGTAAAATTCAGGCTTCCATTGCCCCCTGCCCCAACTTTCAAACCGGGATCAGGTCTATTCCTATTCAAACAGGATAACCAGATGCTACTGTGGTCGTCCGCTAGCTACATACTTCACACGACCTGATCCGATACCCAAGAAATACCTACTTCCTGCTTTCTTTGAAATCCGCTATTTACACACTCATGGCGTATACGGGCGGACCCTTCCAGCCCGCACCAATTCAGCTTTTAACCCATTGAATATGCTGAAGAAACACAGCCATTGTAATGACACGCCAACGAATGTGGAGTCAGCCACCTAAATAATTCGTGGCGCACTTAGTTTTATCATGTGTAAAACTGTGATCTGTGTCAAGAAAAAACACTTGAAAAGCTAACACCCATTGCCATAGCAATTACCGGCTATGTGGGCATTCATTCTTACACGGCATTGCATCAAGGACGATCCGGCCCGCGTTCAAACCATAACCCGCAAAAATTTTGCGATTTAATCAATTACTAGCCGGTGCAAACTGTGGCGTGCAGGAATCAGACCTTATTGCCATGCAATCACATTGCCTTATCAGAGATAAGGTTCTCAACAACCGACGGGAAGGCTGACATAGAACGAGAAAGATTTATGATCGGATATCATGGAAACCGCAGCCAAAAGCACGTAGAGCAATGATCTTGTGCTCTGGTTCGCCTGGCCAGCTGGGTCTGGCGTCTCATTTATGGATCGTAAATATTCGATAACCTTCTTCACAGCGTCCCAGGTAACGCCCGCACCTGGTACTTAGGAACAGATAATACATAGAACCTGCAATATCCTTTTACGTCAGCATATCGTTGCCCATCTCATAATCTTGCCCACGCAGGACTCAGAGACGCTATATTTTCATCATGCTCCGCGGAACGAAAGTACCCTTTCAGCCCGAACCCCAGAGAAACTCTTTTACCTACGCGTTAACTAATAATTGCGTTTTTCGATATTGCATCCATTTCTTTACGCTGCGAATTGAATTTTTACATCTCGACGCCAGATTAGACTTATTTACAAATGACACATCGACAACCGGCTTAGTCTCAGTGCTAAATGAAGACTTCATGAGACTTGTCCCATAACCCGAATCTAGAATTTTTGCGCCAAAATTACTAATCTCCTGATCAAAGGCATAATACCAAAGCGACCTACTCATATAATGATTTTTTAGAACTTCAGTAAAAGCAGTCAAGCAAACATCAGTAAAACCACCAAAACCAAAGCACAATAAAAAGCAGACTATTTTTGAGTCCACCCTTAGAACATATATTCTAAGCGCGTCGTTTTTCTCAGCATAAACAAGCTTATTGAAAAAGATCTCTCTCTCGAGATTATCTGCCAGAAAATTCATACGCGACTTTCCAGACTTCTCGAAATGCTGTTGGCGCTTAATATGAATTTCGCTGATTTCCTCAAATAATACAGGATCAATTTTCGTATAACATAAATACTCAACTTTCGAAAATGAATCGTGCAACTTTTCTTTAGCTCTTCGAATCTTCTGCCTGACATTGCCACTTATGTGTGTTTCAAGCTTTACATTCGAATTATAGATATGCTTGTTCCCACATTCGTTCAATGTCATACCGCCTTTGAAATACTTATTGATCAGCCCATAAAATGGCCCTTCGCAAACAATCTTTCCAAATGTTATCTCATCAAAACGGGAATAGAATTCTTTTGCCAAAAAACTCATAGCGATCTGAGGCGCACTATCGATATATTCAGGCAAACATAAAAACTCCGTCCGATAATTATCATTGTAGCGACCTACCTGACCCCAAATTCGTAACCGCCGATAAAAAAATGGAGCGCTTCCGACGCTCTTAATTTGCATTGGGAAAAATGCCACGATCATCGAACCACGAGTTACAGTTATAAAGAACGGGGTTTCACCATATTCAGTAAATAGCGGTTCTTTAATCCTCATTGCCTCCGAACTGAAGCACCAGGGATAAAAACCAGCCAACTTCCCCAAAAAATCTTCATATCTTTTTTGAAAATCTTCTTTCAAAAAATCTGACATCTTCAAAATTGCAAATACGTCTAAATTTTTTTTCGACATGCGATTTATCCCTTGAAAAGGCTATATTTTTTTCTTTTCAGGCAGCCATTTACTTTCAGCGACACACCCTGATCCTTCCACGTGTAATTCTTGTGGGGGATTGTCCCAATTGCCTGGAGTCAATTGTCACATCATGACAAAGCATTCGCGCGGGATACACTGAGAGAAGAAGAGGGAGAGAAGTGCCTTCCAGGTATTCTGGAACGGATTTCAGGCGACCAATAGTCGATGAAACCGCACGATTCAGGCTTCCATTGCCCCCTGCCCCACCAAATGCCGGGACCAGGTCCATTCCTGCTCAAACAAGACAACTGGGCACTATTGTGGTCGCCAGCTGGTCGCATGTCTCACATGACCAAACCCAGCAGCTACACATTTCCTATTTCCCGTTGTCCTGGGAATCTACAAATCACACTTTCAATCTGTACGGGCGAACCGTTTTAACTGACGTTTATTCAGCACTTAAGTCATTGAATGTTTAAAAACGGTAACTGTAAATTGGTACGCACGCGCAGTGCATCCAGTCAACCACAAAATCGTGGCGCGCTTAACTTTCATCATGTGTAAATGTGTGATTTGTGTCAAGACAAAGCGCTCCAAGAGATAGCGCCGCTTGTCGGACAAATTGCCCGGAATAGATGGCACTCTCGCACCTCACTGTAACAAGGTGATGCAACCCGAGCGCAAAGCGAAAATTGGCACAGGCATTCTAAAGGAATAACTGACTGCGGCAGGTACCTGACATAAAAAAGCCCAGCAATTACGCTGGGCTTTTTCAGTTGGTTATGCAGGGAAAAGTAAGGCCAAATCAAATAAGGTCTACTTCCACTCACTCCCACTCAATGGTCGCCGGCGGCTTGCTGGAGACATCGTAAGTCACCCGCGAAATATTCTCGATCTCGTTGATGATGCGGTTTGACACTTTCTCGATCAGTTCGTAAGGCAGGTGTGCCCAACGTGCAGTCATGAAATCCACGGTTTCGACTGCGCGCAGCGCGACCACATATTCATAGCGGCGGCCGTCGCCCACCACACCGACCGATTTCACCGGCAGGAAGACCACAAAAGCCTGGCTGGTCTTGTGGTACCAATCCGCCTTATGCAGCTCCTCGATAAAGATGGCGTCCGCCTCGCGCAGGATATCGGCGTACTCTTTGCGTACTTCGCCGAGGATGCGCACGCCCAGACCAGGGCCCGGGAAGGGGTGGCGATAGACCATGTCGTAGGGGAGTCCCAGCTCCAGGCCGATCTTGCGCACTTCGTCCTTGAACAGTTCGCGCAGCGGCTCCACCAGTTCAAACGCCATGTCTTCCGGTAGGCCACCGACATTGTGGTGGGACTTGATCACATGGGCCTTGCCGGTTTTGGCTGCGGCGGACTCGATCACATCGGGATAAATGGTGCCCTGGGCGAGGAACTTTACATCCTGGAGCTTGGACGCCTCCTCATCGAAAATCTCGATAAAGGTATTGCCGATGATCTTGCGCTTGGCCTCCGGATCGGCCTCGTCCGCCAGGCGCGACAGAAACTTGTCCTCCGCATCGGCGCGGATCACTTTCACACCCATGTTGTCGGCGAACATTTCCATAACCTGGTCGCCTTCGTTCTTGCGCAGCAGGCCGTTGTCCACGAAGACACAGGTCAACTGATCGCCGATAGCCTTGTGCAGCAGCGCTGCCACTACCGAGCTGTCGACACCACCGGACAGCCCCAGCAGCACCTTGTTACTGCCTACCTGCTCGCGCACCTTGGCGATGGAATCCTCGATGATATTGGCGGGCGTCCACAGTTTCTCGCAGCCGCACAGGTTGATCACGAAGTGCTCGTAGATACGCATGCCCTGCAGGGTGTGCGTCACTTCCGGGTGGAACTGCACACCGTAGAAATTCTTCTCGGCGTTGTACATGCCGGCGATCGGGCAGGAATCCGTCGAGGCCATCAGGTCGAAGCCCTCGGGCATCTTCACGACCTTGTCGCCGTGGCTCATCCACACATCCAGCAGAGCGCTGCCGTCACTGTCGACGTGATCCTTGATATCGTGCAACAGCGCGGACTCGCCCTCGACCTTCACCCGGGCATAGCCGAATTCACGGATATTACTGCCCTGCACACCACCGCCAAGCTGGTGGGCCATGGTCTGCATGCCATAACAGATACCCAGTACCGGAACCCCGAGTTCAAAGACCACCTTCGGCGCGCGCGGCGAGCCCTTCTCCGGCACTGACTCGGGCCCACCGGCGAGAATGATGCCCTGCGGGTTGTACTCGCGGATTTCCTCGTCGCTCATATCGAATGCGCGGATTTCGGAGAAAACACCCAGTTCGCGAACGCGGCGCGCGATCAGCTGGGTGTACTGGGAACCGAAGTCGAGGATCAGTATGCGGCTGGCGTGAATATCTTGAGACATGATTTACTCGGTTTCTGCAGGGAAGCTTCCCAAAAACTGCAAACGGACCCCTGGGGTCCGTTTGCCATGCAATATCGGTCGTCGCTAATACGACCGCTACTTAGCGCCCACCTACAGGGTAGTTCGGCGCCTCTTTAGTGATCTGCACATCGTGCACATGGGACTCGCCCATGCCCGCGGCTGTCACCCGGACAAACTGCGGCTTGCTGCGCATGGTTTCAATATCGACACTGCCGGTATAGCCCATCGCGGAGCGCAGGCCACCCATCATCTGGTGCACGATCACGGACAGCGGCCCCTTATAGGGTACGCGGCCCTCGATGCCTTCCGGCACCAGCTTTTCCGCGCCCTTACTGGCGTCCTGGAAATAACGGTCGGAAGAGCCCTGGGTGCGGGACATGGCGCCCAGAGAGCCCATGCCACGGTACGACTTGTAGGTACGCCCCTGGAACAACTCCACCTCGCCCGGCGCCTCTTCGGTACCGGCAAACATGGAGCCCATCATTAGCGAGTGAGCGCCGGCTACCAGCGCCTTGGCGATGTCGCCGGAGTAGCGAATGCCCCCATCAGCGATCAGCGGTACACCGGTACCTTCCAGCGCTTTGGCGACTTCCGCGATGGCGGTGATCTGCGGCACGCCGACACCGGACACGATACGGGTGGTACAGATGGAACCGGGGCCAATGCCCACCTTGACCGCATCCGCGCCGGCTTCGAGCAGCGCCTTGGCCGCCTCGCCGGAGGCAATATTGCCGCCAATCACGTCCACCTGCGGGTGCATTTCCTTGATGCGGCGCACGCGCTCGATCACATTGCGGGAATGACCGTGGGCGGTGTCGACCACCAGCACGTCCACACCGGCTTCCACCAGCGCGGCGACGCGATCGTCGGTATCCGGACTGGTGCCCACGGATGCGCCGACACGCAGGCGGCCATCCGCATCCTTACAGGAATTCGGGTACTGTTCGGCCTTGTTGAAATCCTTGACGGTAATCAGGCCGCGCAATTCGAAATCGTTGCCGACCACCAAGACCTTCTCGATGCGGTGCTTGTGCAGCAGTTCCTGCACCTTGCCGGGCGCAGCGCCCTCTTCCACGGTCACCAGACGCTCGTTGGGCGTCATGATACTGGCGACGGTAGCGTCGAGATCAGTCTGGAAACGCACGTCACGGCTGGTGACGATGCCCACCAGGTTGCCTTTTTCCATCACCGGAACACCGGAGATGTTGTGGTGGGTGGTCAGTGCAATCAGCTCCCGTACGGAAGCACTGGACTCGATGGTAATCGGGTCCTTGACCACGCCGGCCTCGAATTTCTTGACCGCGCGCACTGCCAGCGCCTGGTCCTCGATGGACATGCTTTTGTGGATGATGCCGATGCCACCTTCCTGCGCCAGGGCAATGGCCAGACGCGACTCGGTAACGGTATCCATGGCAGCGGATACGATCGGAATATTCAGAGTGATGTTGCGAGACAGCTTGGTCTTCAGGCTGAC
Organism: Microbulbifer hainanensis; assembly: GCF_014904735.1. Classification (GTDB taxonomy): domain Bacteria; phylum Pseudomonadota; class Gammaproteobacteria; order Pseudomonadales; family Cellvibrionaceae; genus Microbulbifer; species Microbulbifer hainanensis. The sequence goes on from NZ_JACZCR010000001.1 coordinate 29,130, forward strand.
ATCCTTGGCGGTGACTTCCGAGTAGCCGGGCACCAGCAGGACGTCGTCAAATGTGAGAGCTTCGCGCGCGATGCGCAGACCAGATTCAGACATGGACACTCAAACCTCGAAGTAGCGGGATTGGGTATCGGCGCGATTATAGCGGCAAGATCGCCGCCGTCAAAAGTCTATTTGCATTTTTTGGCAAATCTCTTTACCTCCCTACCCGATACTGCAATATTGGCCCGCCTAATCACCGGCCAAGAGTCTGAAATGCTAGGAAGCCCGCCCGAACAACAGCGCAACCGCAGTGTCCTGTCAGTCAGCGACCTCAACCGGGAGGTCAAACAGCTGCTCGAGGGCAGCATCCCACTACTCTGGGTGGGCGGGGAAATTTCCAACTTTGCCGCCCCCAGCTCCGGACACTGGTACTTCACCCTCAAGGACGCCCGCGCCCAGGTGCGCTGCGCCATGTTCCGCGGCCGCAATCGCACCGTGGCTTTTCGCCCGGGAAACGGCCGCGAGGTACTGATTCGCGCCCGTGTCAGCCTCTACGAAGGACGCGGCGAGTTTCAGCTGATCGTGGAACATATGGAGGAAGCGGGATTCGGTGCGCTGATGCGCCAGCTGGAACAGCTGAAGGCGCGCCTGCAGGCCGAGGGCCTGTTCGACAGCGCGCGCAAGAAGCCACTGCCCTTCCTGCCCGCCAATATTGGCATTGTCACCTCGCCCACTGGCGCCGCGGTGCGAGACATGATTCAGGTGCTGGGGCGTCGCTATCCGGCTGCCAACATTGAGTTGTGGCCGGTGCAGGTCCAGGGCCAGGGGGCCGCCCAACAGATTGCCGACGCCATTGCCAAAGCCGGCCGCAGCGGGCGCCACGACCTGCTGATCGTCGGGCGCGGCGGCGGTTCGCTCGAGGACCTGTGGCCTTTCAATGAAGAGATTGTCGCCCGTGCGTTGGCGGCCTGCCCCATCCCCACTATTTCTGCCGTCGGCCACGAAACCGATACCACCGTCGCCGACCTGGTCGCGGACGTGCGCGCCCCGACCCCCTCCGCGGCGGCGGAGATTGCCAGCGCCAATGCGGCGGAGCTGCTGCAGACACTGGAAGCCGTGCTGAGCCGCCTGCTGCGCGCCACCCGCCACCTGCTGCGCCACTTGCACCAACGGGTGCAGATCAGCGGCAACCGCATTCGTCACCCCAGGGAACAGCTGCAGAACCGCGCCCAGCACCTGGACCACCTGGAGCTGCGCTTGCGCAGCGCCGGCCAGCAGCACATTCGTCTGCGCCGCCAACAACTCAACGCCGCTCTGCGCGCTTTTTCCCACAGCCATCCAGAGGAGGATCTAAAAGCGAAAAAAGAAGATCTGCTACAGGCGGGTAGGAAACTGGAACGCGCAATGCGGACGCTACTAAGGCAGCGGGAAGGGCAGCTCATTCACGTCGGGCAGCTGCTACACAATGTCAGCCCGCTGGCGGTGCTGGAGCGCGGCTACGCCATAGTGAAAGATAATCGCGGAAACATTGTGAAGCGCGCTGACAGCGCACTGCTCGGTCAGAGGCTGCACACACGACTGGCCAGCGGCGAATTTACTGCTGTTGTAGATAAAATTCTGGAATAAATTCGCTATCCGCAAATCGCGCCGCTTGCCGTAAGGCAGGCCCGCGACCCACCCCAGCAAACCCGCCCAGATCGCCGCCAGCACCCGAATGTCGGTGGCGAAATCACATCGATTGCCAATGGGGTTGGCGAGCGAGGGCCCGTCTTCTGCCACGGGACCTGTGAAATGGAGCCGAATTGACCTCACTCTAATATATGGGTCACAGAAACTCCCGGAGCCCCCAATGGCATCTGGCAATACGGCAACTCATTTCGTCTGGCGTTGTTGCCTGGCATTCCTACTGGCGCTGCCACTCGCCGCGTGCGACAGGCCTGACTCCGGTACCGCACAAAAATCCAAAGCCGAAACGGGCACCGCAAGCGAGCCCCCCGCCTCCACCGAAGAACAAGGATCGCGGGCTCAGCAAAAAAATCAACAGCAAGAGCCGGCAGCCGAACCCGAAGGAACAAATTACCGGGAGCTCGGGGACCTCACTGCAATTAAAAAACGCGGCGTGATTCGCTTTGTCAGTATGCTCAGCGACAGACACAGTGCACTTCCACGCGGCGCCATCGTCAACCAGACCCATGTACAGCTCGCGGAGCGGCTGGCGGCGCGACTGAATCTTAAGGCCCGCTGGCTTGTCGCGGAATCACCGCAGCGGGGAATAGAGATGGTGGCCAACGGTGAGGCAGACGTCTACACAGGCAACCTGACCAAAACGCAGCAGCGCGGCGAAATACTTCGACTCACGGTTCCTTTGCTACAAACGTATGAAGTGCTGGTCACCGGGGAGAACGGCCCTGATATCAGCAATATTGAAGAACTTAAAGATACCGAGCTGCTCGTAGTGGCAGGCAGTGTGTTTACACAGACGGCACGAGAGATAGAACAGAAATATCCGGCGGCAAGCTTCTCAATACGCGAGGTGCGCCTCGGAGTGAAACTTGGCGCTCTGATCGACATGGTCAACCAAGGAGAGAATCGCGTGGCACTCCTGGACGAAAACACGGCCGAGGAATTCCTTCAGTACCGCAAAGACCTGAAAATCGGTGCCCGAGTCAGTGGATCACGGGATATCGTGTGGGGCGTGCGCAGGGGTGCTCCGCGACTGCAATACCGCATCAACAACTTCCTAACCCGGTCGCTGATCACCGAAAAATCCGCTCGCGACTCGCACTGGTACTCTATCAAGAAGTCCGGAATTCTGCGCTTCGCCACCTATAACGGACCAATATGCTATTTCCTGTGGAAAGGGATGCTGATGGGATTCGATTATGAAATAGCAAAGCAATTCACCGACGAGCACAACCTCCAGCTGCAGGTCATTGTGGTACCACACGGCGAGGACATCGTCGACTGGGTAGTGAGCGGACGCGCCGACATTGCCGGAGCGACGACCACCATCACCGATGAGCGCAAAGCCGAGGGCGCTGACTTCAGTGTCCCCACCTTTGACACGCCCCAGCAAATTATCAGCAATCGCAATAAACCGCCAATCGCGACCCTGGACGACCTTCAGGGGCGCACGCTGACCCTCTCCCCCCAAACCGCATTCATCGAGACCGCGCTCGCTCTGCAGAGGAGCGGCATCGACGTAAAGCTTCAAATTGCCCCCAAGGGCACGTCTTTCAATGAAATCCTGGACAAAATCGCAAACGGAGAATTCGATGCCACCATTCAGGATGCGTATGTCGTCGAGATGCAGTCGGCGCTACGCCCCGCCCTTGTTGCCGGGGTAAAGGTCAGCGATCCGCTGCCGCAGGGGTGGATGGTAAAGCGGGGCAATCGCGAACTTCTCGAGCAAGTTGATCGTTTCATCAAAAAATTCCGCGATAGAAAGGCGTATCAAGATCTCCTCGCCATCTATTTTCAGCCCGACCAGCACCTTTTGCAGAAATTTTCGGCCAAGATAATACCGGGCGAAGATCTGTCGCCGTTCGACAACCTGGTCAAAGCCTCGGCGCTGAAATACGATATTGACTGGCGCTTGGTCGTAGCGCAAATGTGGCAGGAGAGCAATTTCAACCCGAAAGCAAAGTCTCCTGTGGGCGCTCAGGGGCTGCTGCAAATCATGCCGCAAACCGGCGCGGATATGGGCTACCCCCCTCCCCTCTTCGATCCAGACAAGAATATCAAGGCGGGGGTGAAGTACCTGGGCTGGATTCGCAATCGCCTTGAAGCCCCTATCCACTTGAGCGATAAGCTCTGGTTTACCCTCGCCTCCTACAACGCGGGCCTCGGCCATCTGTATGACGCTCAGCGGTTGGCAGAGGAACTGGGACTAGACCCGACCAAGTGGTTCGACAACGTGGAAATCGCTATGCTCAAGCTGTCCGAGCCGCGTTATTTCGAAAAGGCGCGGTACGGTTACTGTCGTGGCACCGAAACCGTGATATACGTGCGCAAAATCAGCAATTTGTATAAGGCCTATACCGACGTTGCAAGTGGCGATATCGGCAGAGCGGGCCAGAGTGCGCCAGTTCCATGGCGGGATATCAATGGAACCGGGGGGCAAGCGCGCCCAGTTGGCAGCCCCGGCTCTTCCCTGCATGTTCTGCGAAAGGGATTGCAGCCAGCAAAATAATAACTGCATTTGGAGAATTTTTGGCGTGCAGCTTTGTCATCAGTCGCGATGTTTCAATAGTTGTCTACAAAACCTCCCTTCAGGGGCCGAATTACTTGGCCGCCAGACAAACCAGTGGGCCGTTACAAACCCGCTGGCCGTGCCAGAGAGCGCCTACACATCAGTGCGCAACGGCGAAGGGTGGATCATAGAGGATACCGCCGCGCTGTGCATCGACACCGGGCGCAGCCAGCCAGTGTGGACAGGAGCGCCGCCGCGACCTTGTCGCCGTGCGCAGGGCCTTCGCCCACTGCCTCCCGAGCGGAACCAGCGCCGGTCGCGAGCGCCTGCAGCTCAGCACTGCAAGCCTGTACAGCGCCATGCGCAAGTTGCTGTAGCAGCGCGCTGAACGACTCGGCCACAGCTGTCAGTTGCTGCACAACATCAGCCCGCTGGCCGTACTGCAGTGCGGCTATGCCATCGTGCGCGACGAACAAAACCATGTGGTCAAGGACTCCAGCACCCTGTCTCCAGCACAGCCAGTGACGGTTCGGCTCGCTCGCGGCGAATTTGTCGCCTCCGTCAAAAACATCGTCGACTGAAGGCCGCGTTTCCGGTTCCGATGTCGGCACCTGTCGTCATCGGGCCAATCCCCACACTAGCATTCGGTTGTCAATGACAGCCGGAGCAGTGCATGCGGGAAGGTCGACTGTGCCACCACATTTCCAATCATTTCTTCCAGATCACGCTGGCCCTGTCTCTGGCGCTGATCATGGTGGCTTGTGGCGGGCCGAAATCGCCGGATCACCTCAAGCAGCAGCCCCCGTCGCATAAGCAGGCCGTGGATCAGGGGCAGATACCGCCGCCGGCGAAAACACCGGAAACAAGGGACACGACCGAATTCAAAAACTATGTCGAGACAGGCGACCTGAAAGCCTTGCGCAAACGCGGCACGATCCGGTTCGTGAGCATTACGCTTTACGAACAGGAGCAACTGTACCGATCAAATACCATTGACACCCAGCTCCATCACCAACTCGCCGATAACCTGGCCCGGCGACTGAAACTGAAACCCGTCTGGGTTCGTACCAACTCGGCGGCCAAGGCCATTGAGCTGCTGCAACAGGGATATGGTGACGTCATCGCCGACAATCTCTCCGCGACCAAAGCCCGGGGAGAGATCATTAACTTCACCGCGCCAATCGAGCACATTCATCAGCAATTATTGACCGGTCCCAACGGGCCCGACATAAGCGATGTGGCCAATCTGCACGACGTCAAGTTCTTGGTCATTGCCGGTAGCACACATGTCAATGCCGCAAAAGAAATTATCGAAAAGCACCCCGATGCCAACCTGGCCCTGGAAGAGCTCCACCTGGACAACAAGCTCGGAGGTCTGGTTGATAGAATTCTCAAGGATCCGCATGCCGTCACTATCCTCGACAGCAATACCATCGAGGGTCTGCGGCAATATCGCGACGACCTCCGCGTCGGGGCAAGCGTTTCGGAGTCGCAGGATATTGTCTGGGGTGTGCGAAAGAACTCTTCTAACCTCCTCGCAAGGATCGATAACTTCCTCACCCGCTCACTGGTAAAGCCGGTCAACCAACGTATTGCTGACTGGCCTGAAATCAAGAAATCCGGGGTATTGCGCCTGCTTACCTATAACGGCCCTACGGGATACTTCCTCTGGAAGGGTGTACTGATGGGCTTTGATTTCGAACTGGCCAAAGCCTTTGCGGAAAAGCATCGCCTGCAGCTCCAAGTGGTCGCTGTCCCCTTCGACAAGAGCCTGGTGCAATGGCTAAAGGAGGGCCGTGGTGACATTGCCGGCGCCTTTTCCACATTTACGCCCGAGCGGAAGGCCCAGGGCGTGGCTTTCACAGTCCCTTACGCGGAAATGGCTGAAAAAATATTAAGTAACAGCGACAAACCTCCCATCGAGACTCCACTGGATCTCAAAGGGCGCACAATTACGCTGCGCGCATTTTCGCCATTCAGCGCAAGCGCCCACGCCTTGAAAGAAACTGGCCTGGGCGTAAAAGTCGTCGTGGCGCCCCCGGACGTCTCCTACCTACAACTGATTGCCATGGTGGCCAGTGGCGAGCTCGATGCGACCATTATGGATGCGAGCACTGCTGAAATAGAAGCCTCTGTACGCCCGGAGCTACTGGCCGGCATGCAGACCGCAGACCCGCGTCCCAAAGGCTGGATGTTGCTGCCACAGAACTGGCAACTACTGAAAGAGGTCAACAAATTTATCAAGCAATACCGCAAGAGCGATAAATATCAAAATTTGGTAAAAATCTATCTCAAACCCGACCGACGCCACCTGCAGCGCATGGAGGCACGCATCATACCCGGCGCCGACCTGTCGCCCTTCGACGCTCTGGTCAAGGACTATGCCACGCGCTACCAGTTCGACTGGCGATTGGTAACCGCACAGATGTGGCAGGAAAGCAGTTTCAACCCGAGGGCGGTTTCTCCAGTCGGCGCGCAGGGATTGCTGCAGGTCATGCCAAATACAGCGAAAGATATGGGGATTCCACCTCCGTTATTTGAACCGGAGCGGGGCATCAGAGCCGGCGTCAAGTATCTGAGATGGGTGCGAAACCGTTTTCCCGCCGGCACCAAACTAGACGAAAAATTGTGGTTCACCCTCGCTTCCTACAATGCGGGTTTAGGCCACTTGCTGGATGCGCAAGTACTGGCCAGGGAACTGGGTCTCGACCCCAACAAATGGTTTGGCAATGTGGAAGTCGCCATGCTGAAACTGTCGGAACCCCAATATTTTAAAAAGGCCCGTTACGGCTACGTGCGCGGCGCCGAACCGGTGCAATATGTCCGCAATATCAGCAATCTCTACAAGGCCTATACCGACGTGGCTACCGGGGAAGTCACTGTGCGCCCCCCCCTTCGTCCGCCGCCAGCGGTGATTCGTTACCCGGCGGCAACTGGAACCAGCCGGCCAAGCGATAGCGTCCCTTAGGTCAGCAGCTGTCTTTAACGGCGGGCGCGCCAAGGATGACGATTATGCGATTCCAGAGCGGTAACTGTACTCGCCTCCCGATCGCGCAATCTTTCCGCAAATGATTATTTTCGAACCAATCGGATGTCACCTAGTAGAGTCTCTGTCGTCGAGGCTAACATAGCGAACACGACTGGAAGCCTTGGAAACAAATCATCGAGCAGGTCTTCCCGGGCTACCCTGGCCCGCGGCGGACAGGCCCAGGAGCAAATAGTCGGAAGTCGAGCGAAGGATGCGCAAATATTAACGAGGATGAATTTGCACTCCAGACGATCTCACTCTGTGCCGGAGGTTCACATGGGCAGAGCTACCACATGGTTTCACTACATTCTGCTGATCTTTACGCTGATCGCGATGACAACAGCCTGCCATCGCGGTGAGGCTCCAAAGGCGATTAAGAAAAATTCGGCGGTCAGCGCACCAGCCAGTGAAACTTCACCCGGCGGGAAATTCAAAAACTACACCGAAACCGGCGACCTGGCAGCAATCAAAAAGCGCGGCATCATTCGCTTTGTCCTCGTTTATCGCAATTTAGCAAACTATTCCTCCAAAGGATCACTGGTCCAGAGCCACTACCGGCTCGCCGAGAAGCTTGCGAAGCGCCTCAACCTGAAACCGCATTTCATGCTCGCCGAATCACCCAATCAGGCCATCGAAATGATCATCAATGGCCAGGCTGATGTAATAACAGACAACGTAGCGGAAACTGAGGAGAGAAAGGAAAAACTCAGTTTAACGGAGCCATTGACGCAAACGCAAAGGGTACTTTACACCGGCAAAAATGGGCCGGATATCAGCAACCTGAAAAACTTGAAAAATGTCCAGTTGACAGTACTCGCCAACAGCGTCTTGGCTAAGGAAGCGCATAAGATTTCGAAGAAAAAACCATCGGCTAATATTACAGTGAGAGAACTCCCTATCGATGAACTCTCCGAAGAATTTTTGGACACCCTGGACAGTGAGCGCCCCATAGTTGGCCTCATTGGCAAAAACACCGCAGAAAGTCTCAGTGGTTTTATGGCTGACATGAAGATCGGCGCCACGGTCGGAGAGAAGTACTCGATTGTCTGGGCCGTTCGCAAAGACGCCCCGAAGTTACTCGCCGACATAAACAACTTTCTCACACAAACCATCGTGCAGGCTCAGGAGCGGCGCAAAACGGATTGGAGTTCGATCAAGAAATCGGGCGTACTGCGGTTCGCCACCCACAACGGTCCGGGCTACTTTTTGTGGAAGGGTGTGCTGGCCGGCCTGGATTACGAATTGATCAGCAAATTTGCTGACAAGCACGGCCTCGAACTTCAGGTCATCTCTGTCCCATACGATACAGACCTCATTGAACTACTGAATAGCGGTGAGGCCGACGTTGCTGGGGCCAGCACCACGATAACACACCAACGTCTGGAAAGAGGTGTCGAATTCAGCAGCCCTATCCTGCAGACCGAACAACGCGTACTCAGCCACAAAGGCTCACCGCCAATCAATTCTCCCCAGGAACTCAGTGGCCGCACACTGACTTTACGCGAAGGTTCCGCATTCATTGCAACTGCCAAGTTCCTGCGGGACAAAGGCATTGATGTTGACGTGCAGATCCTCCCCAAAGCCACCTCATTCAACGAAATTCTCACAGGCGTTGCCGAAGGAAAGTTTGACGCGACGCTGGAAGATGCCAACCTGAGTAAAGCGCAGATACTCGTACACGAGAACTTGATCGAAGGGGCCATTGTCAGTGAGCGGCTTCCACAAGGCTGGATGGTCGCCAAAGGGAACAAGAAGCTTCTGCGCAGCGTCAACGATTTTCTGCAGAATTTTCTGTCCAGTGAAGCCCATAAAAAATGGGTGCTGAACTACTTCGAGCCAGACAGGGACCTGACCCAGAAACTCGAAAACGTGCTTTTGCCTGGTGGCGAACTGTCCCCGTATGACGGGCTGGTAAAAAAATATGCTGCGGAGAACAATTTCGACTGGCGCCTGGTGGTTGCGCAGATGTGGCAGGAAAGTAATTTCGATCCCAAGGCGGAGTCATCGGTCGGGGCACAGGGATTGCTACAGGTAATGCCACAAACCGCCCAGGAAATGGGCTTCGACCCGCCATTGCTTCGACCGGAGGAAGGAATCGATGCCGGCGTCACCTACCTCAACTGGGTCCGCGCGCGTTTCAGCGACAAGCTGCCAGTAGATGAAAGACTCTGGTTCTCGCTCGCCGCCTATAACGCGGGCATCGGCCATCTTAATGACGCACGCCTTCTGGCCAAAAAACTGGGGCTGAATCCGGACAAGTGGGTCGACAATGTTGAAGTCGCGATGCTCAAACTCTCCGAACCCCGCTACTTCGAAAAGGCTCGCTACGGCTACGCGCGCGGGGCCGAACCCGTTATCTATGTGCGCAATATCAGTAGGCTCTACAACGCCTATACCGATGTCGCCACCGGCGATATCAGCAGATCGGTTCCACTGATACTGTCGCCATGGGTGATTACAAAGTCAGCACTATCTTGCCGATATGGCTGTTGGACTCCATCAGCCTGTGCGCCTCTGCCACTTGTTCCAGCGGGAAGGTTGCGGAGATCTGCGGACGGATTTTTCCGGCTGCCAGTAACGGCCACGCCTTTTGCTCCAGCGACCGGGCGATGGCCGCCTTTGCTTCCGCGCTCTGCGGCCGCAGGGTCGAGCCCGTGAGGGTGAGTCGCTTCAACATAACTGGCAGCATATCGACCCGCACCCGCGATCCCTGCAAGAAGGCGATATTGACGATACGGCCGTCCCGCGCGGCCAACTGGATATTGCGGTCGACGTAATCGCCTCCGACCATATCCAGAATCACATCGACACCGCGACCATCGGTCGCTTCGCGCAGTACCTCGACAAAGTCCTGGGACTTGTAGTTGACGGCTTTGTCCGCACCCAACTTTTCACAGGCCGCGCACTTTTCATCGGAGCCGGCGGTCGCAAATACCTGCGCACCCAGATTCGCAGCGAGTTGAATCGCGGTAGTGCCGATACCGGAAGAACCGCCGTGGACCAGCAGGGATTCACCCGCCCGTAGACCTGCGCGATCGAACACATTGCTCCACACGGTAAAAAAGGTTTCCGGCAGCGCCGCGGCATCGACCAGCGACAGTCCCTCTGGTACCGGCAGGCACTGGCCGGCGGGCACCGTACAGAACTCGGCGTAACCGCCGCCGTTGGCCAGGGCACAGACCTCGTCGCCGACCCGCCAGCGCGCCACACCTTCACCCAGCGCGACAATTTTCCCGGCCACTTCCAGCCCCAGGATCGGCGACGCGCCGGGAGGTGGCGGATAGAGCCCCATGCGCTGAAACACATCCGGCCGGTTGACGCCGGCGGCCTTCACCTCGATCAACACTTCGCCCGCGGCTGGTAACGGTTTCTCGCCTTCGGCCAGCTGCATGACTTCCGGACCACCGTATTCGGGCAAATTGATGTAGCGCATAGGACTCCCGTTAAACTCTGCAATAGGTTGGAATAACTCCCCGGCGAGTATCCTAGCGCAGCGCCGGGACTTTTAAAGTGCCCGGTGAGAAATTGCCACAAAAAAGCCCGGCAGTGCCGGGCTCTTTCGTGACGGTTTGGAATTGCCGATCAGATATCGTAATTGAATTCCAGACCGATGATGCGACCGCGATTGAGCGGTGTAAAGGTGGAATTGGGTCCCAGAGCAACCGGACCAAGCATAACCGGTAGCTGGGTATTGTTACCCTCGCTGACTTCATCCAGCATGTTCTTGCCGAACAAGGACAAACTGTAATTGCCTTCCAGCGGCGCAAAGCCAATGCTGAAATCGACCATTTCCACTTCGCTCAACATACCGCGGTTGTTATCCGTATAGGCTGATGCGTCGCGGAAGTTGTAATTGACCCGAGAAGTAACAATACCGAGATTGCCCAGAGCCAGGTCGTGTACCAAACCCATACCGTAAGTCCAGGGCGCCAGGCGAGGAATGTCCAGGCCGAGATCCGTGTCATCTACTACTCCGTCACCACTGATATCCAGCCAGACCTTGTCGTAGTCGCCATCCACATAACCGACATTCATGCTCAGCAGCAGGCTGTCGGACAGCCCCGCCATCATCTCGAATTCAGCACCGCGAATAGTCGCGTCCGCGGTATTGCGGATCAGCTGAGCAACGCCAGCGGTCTCGCTGGGCAGGTTCACTTCACGCTGCATGTTGTCGATGGTGTTGTGGAACACCGCCATATTGGTCCGAACCCGGCCGTCCAGCCACTGAGCCTTGGCGCCGACTTCGAAGCTGTTCTGCTCTTCCTGATCGGTGGGACCGGGTTCAGCACCGGGCACGGTATTGCGCATATTGTAACCGCCGCTGCGGAAGCCCTTGGTCCAGACCGCGTAGGTCTGCGCGCTGTCGCTGAAATTCCACTGCAGGCCGACTTTCGGTGTAAAGGCACTCCAGCTATGGCTGTCGTTGAAGTCGAAGGCCGAACAGCCCCCCAGCGTACAGTCGTTGCCCGGAATGATGGAGGCAATATCTACATCCTTGTCTTCCTTGGAGTAGCGGCCGCCCAGGGTCAGTACCCACTCGTCGTTCAGGTCGATATCCGCTTGGGTGAACACACCCAGGGCCTGGTGATCCTGAACGCCGCCACCGGCATGAATCTGCGGAAACAGCTGATCATAGGGCGGACCCAGCGCCGCCAATACACCGAGAATCTCACGTCTCTCCATGTACTCCAGGTCCTGGCTGAACCAGTAAACACCGGAAGTGATCGAGGTGTTGCCAAAGCGGCCGGCGTAACGCAGTTCGTTGGACACCTGGCTCTGGTCGATGGAACTGCCGGAATGGAAGAGAGGTAGCGGCAGTGAATCGATATCCGCCGCACCGATCATGTCGTACTCCCGCCAGGCGAGAATGTTGGTAATGGTACCGTTACCGAACGCCACATCCTTGTTGTACTCGGCAATCGCCTGGTTCCACTCGGTTTCTGACCAACCCTCTTCGTCGATGGCGATCTCGAAGGAGCCTTCGCTGTTATCCCAGTCGGTCACACCAACTGATGCGGCGATCTGTTGCGAGTAGTCGCCGCGATTCTGTCCCGGCACACCATCGCCGTCCACACGGCCGGATTCGAAGCGCAGCAACAGGTCGCCCGCATCGCCGAGATCCACGCTGAAGCTCGGGCGCATAAACCAGGTGGTCGACGCACCAAAGTGGTCATTGCCGGTGTATTTGTTTTCGAACCAGCCCTGATCGTCGTTGTAATAGGCGGTCAGGCGACCATTGATGTTGTCGGTCAGCTTGCCGGATACCGCACCGGCCACATTGGTTTCCTGGTGATCCGTGGTGGATACGCGGAACTTGCTGGTGAATTCTTCGGTGGGGCGTGCCGTGCGGATCTGCACCGCGCCGCCGGTGACGTTGCGCCCGAACAGCAATCCCTGGGGGCCGCGCAGTACTTCGATGCCCTCGAGATCAAACAGGTCGAGTACCACACCGGCATTCACACCGAGGTACATGCCGTCCACGAATACCCCAACGGTGGGATCGATGGAGGGGATGGAGCTGTTTACGCCGAGGCCGCGGACCGTAAAGTTGGCGGTGCTTTTGATGGTACCCACATCGTCCAGCTGGACGTTGGGCATTTTGAAGGCAAGGCTTTGCAGGTCTTTGGTCTGCAGTGCCTCGAGCTGGTCGCCGGAATAGGCGGTGACCGCCACTGGCACTTCCTGCAGCTTTTCTGCATTGGCGCGCTTGCGCGCGGTAACTTCAACTTCTTCCATGACGGTCGCCACCGCGCCGTCAGCGGCGTGTACCGCTGCCGCGCCACTGGCCAACCAGAGCGTCGCCACTGAACAGGCGGACATCAGGGCAGAAGCGCTTCTTCCATTAAATGGACGTCTCATTTTCTCTCTCCATTGCTCTTTTATTGTTATCGATGGCAACGGGTTCATCGCGATCGGTACTGCACAGCTTCGCTGTTGTTTTTTTATGAAGCCCCGACCAGCAACCGCGCTGAAATCGCACCGACTATTCGTCGATACCAAGAAGATTACACAGAAGTAATGACTAGCGGAAGCAACTTGTTACTACATTTTCGAGCAATTTCCGGGAGTATTTTACCTTCAAGGTAACAGCTCCGCCCCGAAATCGGTCTCTAGTGACAATTGTGCAAGGATTTAAAAAACTCTGTAGTTTTACTACCGGGAAGCGTTACCAATTTGCACCAGAATAGCGCGCTAGTGAAAAGGAGAATTCGGCATGGTATCTGCCCCAACAGTGGCAGCAGAAAATTAGACCAGCGAGTCTTCTTGTTGCTAACCGATCGAAACACGAGACAAACCGAGCCGATGCATCCACATTGGCCCAGTTTTGGCCCGCCAGCCTGCTTCTGATCAGGGGGACAGTCGCGCCGCCTGCCACTCGCCATCCGCACTGCGGCGGTACATAAAACGGTCGTGCAGGCGACTGGCGCCGCCCTGCCAGAACTCAACCGCTTCGGGCACTATCCGGTAGCCACCCCAGAAATCCGGCAGTGGAATTTCACCGTCACCAAAACGCGCTTTCACGGCCTCAAACTGCTCCTCAAGCTGTGCGCGGCTATCCAGCACCTCACTCTGTCGCGAAGCCCATGCCGCCAGCTGGCTCTCCCGGGGGCGGGAGTGGAAGTAGCGCAGTGTCTCATCGCGGTCGAGCGGCTGTGCGCGGCCATAGACAATGACCTGGCGCTCCAGCGACTGCCACGGAAACAGCAGCGAGACCTGGCCGTTGGAGGCGATATCCCGCGCTTTGTGGCTGTGCAGGTTGGTGTAAAAGACGAAACCCCGCTCATCGACCCCTTTCAGCAGTACGATGCGCTGGGAGGGCTGCCCGTTGGCATCCACGGTGGACAGGCACATGGAACTGGGATCCGGCAGCCCAGCTGCCGCCGCCTCTTCCAGCCACTGCTTGAACTGCTCTACCGGACTTTCACACAAGTCGTCCCGCGACAGGCCGCCGCGCAGATACTCCCGGCGCCACTGATCTATTTCCATCAATTTGCTACTCCGTGTGGATCAGACTTACAAGTCCGCTAAGTTTACTCGCCGTCGCGGGAATTCCCAATGCGCGCAATTTTCCGCACGGCAGGCCTGTCCTATGCTCAATTATCCAGTGAATTCTCACGCCCCAGAAGCAGACTCTGCAGCTGCTTGCGTCGCAATTCTGCGCTCGCTAGGCTCACTGCAAATTCGAAACACAAGGATCGGCAAAAGCCATGCCCTCTGCACCCACTTGTGCCCAGGTGTTAATGCGCCTGCTGCGGGACTACCAGGTTGAAAAAGTCTTCGGTATTCCCGGCGTTCACACCATCGAACTCTACCGCGGCCTGCCCGGCAGCGGCCTGCAACACATTACCCCGCGCCACGAGCAGGGCGCCGCGTTTATGGCGGACGGCTACGCCCGCGCCAGTGGCAAGCCCGGCGTGTGCTTCCTGATCACGGGACCAGGCCTGACCAACGCCGCCACGGCCATGGCCCAGGCCTACTCGGATTCGATCCCGATGCTGGTGATCTCTGCGGTCAACCGCCGCGAGGACCTAGGCATGGGCCGCGGCCGCCTGCACGAGCTGCCACGCCAGAGCGATGTGAGCCGCGGCTACTGTATCTGGCAACACACGCTGACTGTTGCGGAGCAGCTGCCGGAGGTGATGGCCCGCGCGTTCCAACTGCTGTCCTGCAGCCGCCCGGGACCGGTCCACATCGAAATCCCCATCGACCTGTTCCCGGCGCCGATGCCCGGCCAGATCGAAGACTACCGCGCCAGCCCGACCGCGGAAGTTCCCGCAGCCAATAGTGCGGCCATTGAAACCGCGCGAGAGTGGCTGCAGGCGGCGGATCGTCCGGTGATCCTGCTCGGCGGCGGCGCCCAGGCCGCCGGACGGCCGGCAACCGCAATTGCCGAAAAACTCGCCGCGCCAGTGTTTCTCTCGCTCGCGGCCAAGGGCATCGTCGACGAGCGCCACCCCCTGTGTGGTGGTGCCAACCTGAGTTTCGACTGTGTGCGCGAACGGGTGGAGAATGCCGACGTGGTGCTGGCGGTAGGTACCGAGCTGGCGGAAACCGATCGCAACCTGGTACGCGCCGACTACGCCTTCGCCGGCAAACTGATTCGCATCGACATAGACCCGGCACAACTGGTCTGCAACGCCAACCCGGACCTGGCGATTTGCGCCGATGCCGAAGCGGCACTTCAGCAGCTGGATGCCGCGCTCAGCCCCTGTGACAACGCCAGGCAACAGGCTGTTGCCGCCGAACTCGCACAGACCCTGCAGGAGTGCCGCAAAGAGTGGTGGCCCGGATCGGAAGAGCGTTTCCCCTGGGTCGAGGCGCTGCGCGCCGCGCTGCCGGAACAGGGTATCCTGGTGACAGACTCCACCCAGCTGGCCTACAACACCAATCACGCGCTGCCGCTGTACCATCCCCGCAGTCACCTCACCTGCACGACCGGTTACGGCACCCTCGGCTTTGCCCTGCCCGCCGCCATCGGCGCCAGGCTCGCCGGCCCGCGGGACGTACTCGCGCTGATCGGCGATGGTGGCATGATGTTTACCGTCGGCGAACTGATGGTGGCCGTGGAACAGCAACTGCCGCTGCCTATCCTGGTGTGGAACAATGCCGGCTACGGTGAGATCCGCGACTTTATGGATGACGCCGGGGTTGATCGTGAAGGCGTCGAGCTCCGCACCCCGGATTTCGTTGCCCTGGCCAGATCCTGTGGGGCAGAGGGACAGCGCATCGATCGACCGGAACAACTGGTGGACGCCGTTGCCGAAGCCCTGCAGCGAAAGACCCCGACACTGATAGAAATAACCGCGCCCTGAAGAGCGCAAAACGGAAGAGCGTTATGACAGATTTTACCCAGGTGCATACGGATAAACTCTATATCAACGGCCAGTGGCAGGACTCCCGCGGCGGCGACCTGCACACTGTGGTCAACCCGGCTAACGAGGAAGTCATCTGCCAGGTGATCCAGGGTTCTGCCGAGGATGTCGATGCCGCCGTGGCAGCGTCGCGCACCGCATTCAAATGCTGGAAGAACTCCTCCGCCAGCGACCGCGCCGCGCTCATGAATGCCATTGCCGACGGCATGGAAAAGCGCAAGGAAGACCTGATTCAGGCGGTTTCCCAGGCACTCGGCTGCCCGGCGCACATCACCCGGTGGCTGCACGTCGACGGCCCCATTTACGCCATGCGCTACTACGCCGAGCGGGCCTCCATCATGGAAAAAACGGAGAAGGCCTCCCACTCGCTGATTATCCGCGAACCGATCGGTGTCTGCGGATTTATCACCCCGTGGAACTACCCGCTGCACCAGTTCGTCGGCAAGGTGGCACCGGCACTGGCTGCCGGCTGTACCATGATCTGCAAGCCGTCGGAAACGACACCGCTGCAGGATTACGTGATGGCGGAAATAATCGACTCTGTCGGCCTGCCCCCGGGTGTCTTCAACCTGGTACCCGGTGCCGGGCCGATTGTGGGTGCGGCGCTGTCTTCGCACCCGGATATCGACATGGTGTCGTTTACCGGCTCCACCCGCGCCGGGATCGAAGTGGCCAAAGCGGCTGCACCGACCGTCAAGCGCGTCACCCAGGAGCTGGGTGGCAAGTCACCGTTGATCATCACGCCCGACGCGGATCTGCAGGCCGCGGTGCGCTGGGGCTGTGAAGATGTGTTCATCAACAGTGGCCAGACCTGCACCGCACTGACCCGCATGCTGGTACCGGCAGATCGCTATGAAGAGGCGGTAACCATTGCCAAGCAGGTGGCCGAAGAAGTGGCCCTGGGCACTGGCTCCGATGCCTTCATGGGGCCGCTGTCATCGGCGCGCCAGCGCGACATAGTGCGCGGTTATATCGAAAAGGGCGTGGCAGAAGGCGCGCGCCTGGTCACCGGCGGCCCCGAGACGCCGGAAGGTTTCGACCGGGGTTACTACGTCAAACCCACGGTCTTCGCCGACGTCAACAATGACATGGCCATCGCCCGCGAGGAGATCTTCGGCCCGGTGACCTGCCTGATCCCCTACAAGGATATGGACGAGGCCATCGCCATCGCCAACGACACCGAGTACGGGCTCTCCAGCGGCGTCTGGGCCAAAGACGCGGAAAGCGCCCTGCCCGTTGTGCGCCGTATCGAGGCCGGACTCTGTTTCGTCAACGGTGGCGACTTCAATTACGATGCCCCGTTCGGCGGCTACAAGCGCTCCGGCAATGGCCGCGAGTTCGGCGAGGCCGGGCTCGATGAGTTTATCGAACTGAAATCCGTACAACTTCCGGCATAAAATCCTGCGCCGCCCCGTTCGCGGGGCGGCCTGTTGACTGACCATCCAAGCCCCGCTATCTTTGCTCCCACATCCAGAGAGTGGCTGACGCCAACGCCAACCTGCCGACCGGGGCAAGGTGGTTTCTCTCTAACCGCACTTCGGTGCAGATAGAGAGGATGGGGCTCATAGAGAGCAATCCAACCGGAATTACGCGAATACCTTTTTCGCCGCTTCCACGTCAGCCCTCCAATTCAGTATTTTTGGAGGGATCATGTCCGAATCATCACTACCCTGCTCAGACGTTATCGAAATCCAGATAGCGAATCAGCGCCGCCGCACCGCCGTACGCGCCGTGCGACGAGCCGACCGGCAATTGCTGTGGCAACTACTGTTCGACAGCGCGGAAGAGGCATTAAAATTCGCCACCAACTGCCGCGCCAGTCATCAGCCCATCACGGCCCACAAAGCCTGCGAACTGGCGGGATGAACTAAACTAAGCGCCGTCAGCGCCGGGCTACATCGCGCCGATCTCGCCTCTGTGGAAGAGACAAGCTATCGGGGCGTCCAGCCGCGTGCCAAAAGCACAACAAAGGAGCAAACAACAACACCATGTCCAAGCCAGAACAATTCTTTCAGCACCTGCGCGACGAACTCAAACAGATCGAAGCGGACGGCCTCTACAAGCGTGAGCGCATCATTACCTCGCAGCAGGCCGCTGAAATCCAGGTCAACAACGACACCCAGGTACTGAACTTCTGCGCCAACAACTACCTGGGCCTGGCCAATCACCCGGACCTGATCCAGGCGGCCAAAGACGGCCTCGATCAATACGGTTTCGGCATGGCGTCGGTGCGCTTTATCTGCGGAACCCAGGATATTCACAAGGCGCTGGAATCCCGCCTGTCAGAATTCCTGCGTACTGAAGACACCATCCTCTACACCTCCTGTTTCGACGCCAACGGCGGCCTGTTTGAAACGCTGCTGGGCCCCGACGATGCGATCATCTCCGATGCACTGAACCACGCTTCCATTATCGACGGCGTGCGCCTGTGCAAGGCCAAGCGCTTCCGCTATGCCAACAACGATATGGCGGAGCTGGAAAAGCAGTTGCAGGCGGCCGACGCGGCCGGCGCGAAAACCAAGCTCATTGCCACCGATGGTGTTTTTTCCATGGACGGTGTTATCGCCGACCTGAAATCCGTCTGTGACCTGGCGGATAAGTACAATGCCCTCGTGATGGTCGACGACTCTCACGCGGTAGGATTTCTCGGCGAGCACGGCCGCGGCACCCACGAATTTTGCGATGTGATCGACCGTGTCGACATCATCACCGGCACCCTGGGCAAGGCGCTCGGCGGCGCCTCCGGCGGCTTTACCTCCGGCCGCAAGGAAATTATCGACCTGCTGCGCCAGCGCTCCCGCCCCTACCTGTTCTCCAATTCCGTCGCGCCGGCCATCGTGACCGCATCGCTGAAGGTGCTGGATATGTTGATGGAAGGCGGCGAGCTGCGAGAACAACTGCGGGAGAATTCCGCCTATTTCCGCAAGCGCATGAGTGAGGCCGGCTTTACCCTGGCCGGCGCGGACCACCCGATCATTCCAGTGATGATCGGCGACGCCGCTCTGGCGCAGAAAATGGCGGACAAGATGCTCGAACGCGGTATCTATGTCGTCGGCTTCTTCTACCCGGTGGTGCCGAAGGGCCAGGCCCGCATCCGCACCCAGATGTCCGCCGCGCACACGAAGGAGCAACTCGATCAGTGCATCGACGCCTTCGTGGAGGTAGGCAAGGAACTCAACATCATTTAAACCAATCAGCCCCGGCCCGGGTTTTGCCACAAGCAAAGCCCGGGCCTTGTGCTGGCCGGCGGATCGCCGGACCAGAATCGGGAAGTATTATGAAAGCACTGTCAAAACTGAAATCTGAACCGGGTATCTGGCTCACGGATGTGGACGTCCCCGAACCCGGTCACAACGACCTGCTGATCAAAATCCACAAGACCGCGATCTGCGGTACCGACATGCATATCTACAACTGGGACGAGTGGTCGCAGAAAACCATTCCGGTTCCCATGGTGGTGGGCCACGAATATGTAGGCGAAGTCGTCGGTATGGGGCAGGAAGTGGCCGGTTTCGAAATCGGTGACCGCGTCTCCGGCGAAGGCCACATTACCTGCGGTCACTGCCGCAACTGCCGCGCCGGCCGCCGCCACCTGTGCCGCAACACCTACGGTGTGGGTGTGGATCGCCAGGGCGCCTTTGCCGAATACCTGGTTATTCCCGCGCTGAACGCGTTCAAGATCCCGGACAACATCTCCGACGAGCTGGCTTCCATTTTCGACCCGTTCGGCAACGCCGTGCACACTGCCCTGTCATTCGACCTGGTTGGCGAAGATGTGCTGATTACCGGTGCCGGTCCCATTGGCATCATGGCCGCGGCGGTTGCCCGCCATGTTGGTGCGCGCCATGTGGTGATCACCGATATCAACGACTACCGTCTGGATCTGGCAAAAAAAATGGGCGCCACACGCACCGTCAATGTCAGCCAGGAAAAACTGCCGGACGTCATGAAGGAAATCGGCATGACCGAGGGCTTCGACGTGGGGCTGGAAATGTCCGGCGTTCCAGTGGCCTTCCGCGATATGCTCTCCGCGATGAACCACGGCGGCAAAATTGCGATGCTGGGCATTCCCTCCGGCGAAATGGCAATCAACTGGAGCGAGGTGATTTTCAAAGGCCTCGTCATCAAGGGCATTTACGGCCGCGAGATGTTTGAGACCTGGTACAAGATGGCGAGCCTGATCCAGTCCGGCCTCGACCTGACACCGATCATCACCCATCAATTCGGTATCGACGACTTCCAGAAAGGTTTCGATACCATGGGCTCCGGTGAATCGGGCAAAGTGATCCTGAACTGGCAGTAATCAGCAGTTACTCGGGGGTGGCCGACTGGCTACCCCCGATTGCCAGCCCCCTCCTCTACGATATTCCCCGTGCAATGGCATCAGGCCGGTATGGTGTGCAACCGTTTCGCATTCCTTTACGATAGCGGCAGCATAATAAAACCATAAAGCAGGTCGCCATGTCCGCAATCACCTTCCGTCCCTGTACACCGGCGGACGCCGACGCAGCCATTCCCCTCATTTACAGCTCCGGCCCCGCAGCATTTGATTACGCCTTCTGCGACCGCCACCAGCAAGAAGCAAAAGCGTTCCTGCACCGGGCATTTGTACGGGGAGTTTCGGAATTCGGTTACCGGCAACATATCGCTGCGATCCTGGACGATCGGCTGGTCGGCATCGGCGCGGTGCGTTTCGCCGAGCAAAATCTCCCGTTCACCTTCGCCGCCCTGCGGGACATAGTGACTTTCTATTCGCCACTGGCTGCAGCGCGCACGGTGATTCGCGGGCTCAAAACCGAGCAGGTCATCCACCCTCCCAGGCGGGGTGTGGGCATTGTCTACCACCTCGGTGTGGCACCGGAGTGCCGCAGCCGCGGCATCGGCCGACAGTTGGTCGCGTACCTGATACAAGAAATGCGCAAACGGAAGCTGCCCACTGCCGCGCTGGATGTCGCCGCCACCAATCCCCGCGCGCTGGCACTGTACGGAGACCTGGGATTCACTCCCTGTAAAACCCGTGTAGGCAATCTCTGCTCGACGTTCGGGCGCGTAGTGGATCACACCTATATGGAGTACGCGCTGGACTACAGTGAACAGGCGGCCACAGAGAGTTAGGGGCAGCGCATCCGGCCACCGAATTTTGTATCGACATGCCCTGGCGAAGGATTGCGAAATTGGTAAGAATCATCGTTCTGATCGCGGTCATCCTGGGCCTGCTGGCATTTGCCGGCTATCGGTATTTCTCCGGACGCGAATATGAAATCCGTATCCCCGAATCCGAGATTCAGGCAAAGCTCAGCGAAAAGCTGCCGCGAACCAAAACCTATCTGGGTCTATTCCAGCTGACCCTGAAGAATCCGAGAGTACAGCTGCTCGAGGACAGCGGCCGGATCCGCGCGGGTCTGGACCTGCAGCTGACCATCAAACTCGGCGGCAGCCGCGAACCGCTCAGCGGCTCGGTCGATGCCTCGGGCCTGCTGCGCTATGCCCCTGAACAGGGACAATTCTTTCTGGCCGAACCACAGATTGAACAGCTGCAGATACAGGGCCTGCCGGACAAACACAGTGGCAAGGCTCGGGCCGTCATCACCGCCGCCTTAACCGAATACTTTGCCAGCCACCCCGTCTATCGACTGAAGAAAGACGACGCCAGGCAGGCCGCCGCCCGGCTGGTGTTGAAAAATGTCGCCGTCAGCGGTGACGAGCTGGTGGTCACTATGGGGCTATGAGAGACCCCCTCGTATTGCGCCCGCTTAAATTCCCTAGACTGACTCCTCAGTTTCCATCAGCAGCTTCTAGACTCTGTTAAATGTCCGCCTAAACATGAATTGCGCGCCAGCCTGCCAGCGGTTCACCCAGCTGCACCTGTCGCTGCCACAACAGAGGATTCCACATGAAGGCAATACAGCGTTTTGCGATATCCGCGGCCGCCCTCCTACTCGCCGGCCTGGCGCACGCCGACGTCGTTATCGAAATGCATGCAGTCAGCAAAGACGGCGTGGGCAAGTCCCTCGGCAAGGTGGTCGCCACCCAAACCCGCTATGGTGTGGTTTTCACGCCGATGCTGGAGGGAATTCGGGTATCGGCACCGGGACTACACGGCTTTCACGTACACCAGAACCCCAGCTGCGCGCCCATGGAGAAAAACGGCAAGATGGTGCCGGCACTCGGCGCCGGTGGCCACTACGACCCCAAGTCGGCCAACCGCCACAGTTTCCCCTGGGGTACCGGCCACCTCGGCGATCTGCCGGCGCTGTTTGTGGATGAGAACGGCACGGCCAACAGCCCGGTGCTGGCGCCGCGCCTTAAACTGTCAGACCTGAAGGGGCGATCGCTGATGATTCACGCCGGTGGCGACAACTATTCGGACACTCCCAACCCCCTTGGCGGCGGTGGTCCGCGCGTGGCCTGCGGCGTAATTCAGTAACAGCGGGTTTTCCGTGAAGCGCTTGCTGGTACTGCTGATCGTCGTGCTGTTTTTACTGGCGCTGGGCGGCACCATCCAGCAGTGCAGTAAAGCCCGGCGCCAGGCCGAGGGCACTGAACAAGTTCAGTAGCCGCCCTGCGATTCAGTCTTCGTCGCGCAATTTGCCGAGCAGCCAGCGGCTGCTCGTGCCCTGCACCAGTAGCGAGAAAAGCACCACGCCGAATACCATCGACTGCACCGGTAGCCGAAAGGGCAAGTCCGACGGCAGCGACAGGGCCAGCGCCACAGCGATAACACCGCGCAGGCCGCCCCAGCCCAGCAGCAGTCGCCAGTTGCGCGGTATCGGCGGACCGACAAAGCGTGCCAGTGGACCGGTCACGAAGATTGAAAGTGCGCGCGCACCCACGGCCGCGGCAATAGCAATCAATATCGCGAACCATTGCTGACCGATCATTTCCGGCGTAATCACCAGCCCCATGATCACGAAAATCAGCGCGCGAAACAGCAGGCCCAGCCACTCCCAGGTGGGAGATACATGGGCGAGGTAAGTCTCACGCTGTTCGCGCAGGCAGGCGCGGGCGACCATGGCGCAGACCATCACCGCAACGATACCGGATACGTGCACCACGTGCTCCGCCAGATAGTAGGTGCCCAGAGCAGCGAATAGCAGCGTCACCAGCGCCGCGCCGGCGGCGCCCAGCAACAGAACGACAATGGCGGTCAGCAGTCCGCACAACACACCCACCGCGAGGCCGCCGAATACGGTCACGGCAAAATACATGGTGATAGTCCGCGCATCTTCCAGCGGCTCCCCGGTGCTGACGGCGCCCTCGAAGACGCTGTGACTGACAGCGCCCAATACCAGCGTGAAGAGGACAATCGCCGCGACGTCGTTGAACAGGCTCTCGCCCTTGATCAGGGTCAACAAATCCTCGTTGCCGGATTTCTGGCGCAGCTTGGTCACCACCGCCCCCGGATTCGTGGCGGCAAGAATCGCGCCGGTGAGCAGCGCCGCCTGCCACGGCAGTGTCTCCGGTTCGTTGACACCGAAATAAATCAGAACAGCGATCAACAACGCACAGATGCCGACGCCGAGGGTCGCCATCAGGAGCAGCGGACCCAGCCACTCCTTCAGTTCACGCGGTTCGATTTCCCAGGCGGATTCAAAAATCAGGATCGGCAGTATCACGAAAAACACCAGCTGGTGCAGGTGCTCCGCACGCAGGCTGGTGTTGTAATCGATCAGCGGCAGCAGCATGCCGGCAACGACGCCCGCGATGAAACAGCCAAGGGTATTATCGCTGCGCAGTATCCGCGCCAGCCCGAGGCCGGCCACCGCGGCAGCCGCCATATAGAGTCCCTGGCCCACCAGGGTGGTGATACTTTCCACTATTCGACTCTCCGATCGCTCGCCAGTACCGATTTTGGCTTCACCTCCGGCACCAGTTCGGTTAGCGGCATAGCCAAGCCGCGCTCGTTGATCACCTCCACGTGGTGACGGCGCAGCAGGCGCGGCTCGGGCACACCGCAGGAGTGCGCGATGGTACCGACTTCGTGCACCATATTGCGCGCGTAGCTATTGACCCGCTCGGCCTTGTCCGTGGGATCCAGTCCCTGCTGCAGATCCGGATCGTGCGTGGTCACCCCGGTCGGACAGGTGTTTTTGTTGCACTGCATGGCCTGGATACAGCCGAGCGCGAACATAAACCCGCGCCCGCAATTGACGAAGTCCGCACCCATCGCCAGCGCCCAGGCCACCATCGACGGCGTCAGCAGTTTGCCCGAACAGACAACTTTAATGCGCTCGCGCAAGCCGTACTGGGTCAGCAGGTCTACCACCAGTGGCAGGCTGCGGTTGATCGGCAGGCCCATATAATCCATCAGGCTCTGCGGTGCCGCACCGCTGCCACCGTCGGCGCTGTCGATGGTGATAAAGTCCGGCGCGCTGTCCAGACCGCGCAGCTGGATGCTCTCGCACATCTGGTGCAACCAGTCACTGGAACCGATCACACACTTGAACCCAGTGGGCTTGCCGGTAATACGGCGAATACGCTGCACCATGTCCAGCAGGCCATCGACGGTGTTGAATTCCGGATGGCCATTCGGGCTGATGGAATCCTGTCCCTCCGGGATACCGCGCACCCGCGCAATTTCCTCGGTGACCTTGATCCCCGGCAGGATACCGCCCTTGCCCGGCTTGGCCCCCTGGGACAGTTTCAGCTCGAACATTTTTACCTGCTCGTGCTCGGCCACCGCTCGTAGTTTTTCCTCGGACAGTTTGCCCTCGGCATCGCGCACGCCGTATTTGGCCGTACCGATCTGGAACACGATGTCGCAGCCCCCAGAGAGGTGATAGGAGGACAGCCCGCCCTCACCGGTGTTCATCCAGATACCCGCCTTCTTCGCCCCTTTCGACAGGGCCGTCACCGCCGGTACTGACAGCGCACCAAAGCTCATACCGGAGATATTGAAAATGGAACTGGTGGTGTAGGGTTTGTCCGCATAACCTTCACCGACCGTGACCTCGCCCGGGGGTACCGCGTCTTTCTCCAGGGTGGGGAAAGGATAGTTGAGGAACACCACATCCCCTGGCTGGTTTAGCGGCCGCGTGGAACCGAAGGCCACGGTGGAATCGACGTTTTTGGCCGCGCGGTAAACCCAGCTGCGCTGGGCGCGGTTGAAGGGCATCTCCTCCCGGTCCAGGGCGAAGAAGTACTGGCGGAAGAATTCACCGAGATGTTCGAACTGGTAGCGAAACCGGCCGATGACCGGGAAATTGCGCCGGATCGCCTGCTTCGTCTGGCTCACATCCGACAGATACAGATAGAGCACATAGAGAACCAGCAACACCAGCGCGAAGGCAAACAACAGCGCAAATACTTGTAATACATGAACCGCAAATGTGCGAATCGCGGCTACTGCCTGTAAATCCATCTCACAGCCCCCTGATTTTGGTGGCGATCATTGTATGCCCTGTACCGGCTGCTTGCATATCGCCGCCGCCTCCACTTAAACTGTATATCCATACAGCTAAGAGATGGTATCCTTGGCCAACGAAGATCCGACAAACCCCACTCAGTGCCACAAAGCCCGCGGTGCCGCCAGCAATCTGGCCGGCCGCTTTGTGCCCCATACCAGCACCCGGGAAAACGATGGCTGGCAGCTGGAGCCGGAACCCGTCGAGCGGATACTGACTGAGGCCATTGCGGAAAAGGCCAAGAGCATCATCGCCACCAACCGCTCGCCGGATTTGCCCTTCAGTCAGTCCATCAATCCGTACCGGGGCTGCGAGCACGGCTGCATTTACTGCTACGCGCGCCCCGCACACGCCTACGTCGATCTGTCGCCGGGGCTGGACTTCGAAAGTAAAATTTTTTTCAAACCCGAGGCCGCCGCACTGCTGGAAACCGCCCTGCGCAGGCGCAGTTATCGTTGCACTCCCATCGCGCTGGGCTCCAATACCGATCCCTACCAGCCGCTGGAAAGGGACAAACAGATCACCCGCCAGCTGCTCGAGACGATGCAGCGCTTCAATCAGCCAGTCACTATCGTTACCAAGAGTGCACTGATTCTGCGCGATCTGCCGCTGCTGGCGGAAATGGCGCGGGATCGGCTCGCCCAGGTAGCCATCAGCGTCACGACCCTCGACAACGCGCTGAAACGAAAACTGGAGCCCCGCACAGCCGGTCCGGCCGCGCGCCTGCGGGCGCTGGAGGCACTGGGCAATGCCGGTATTCCCACCGCGGTGCTGGCCGCACCGATGATCCCCGCCTTGAACGACTGCGAACTGGAAGCCATTCTTACCGCCGCCACGGATGCCGGCGCGCAGCATGCCGCCTATATCCTGCTGCGCCTGCCGCATGAGGTTGCGCCGCTGTTCCGCCAATGGTTGGACGAACACTATCCGGAGCGCGCCGCCCATGTCATGAGCCTGGTACAGCAGAGCCGCAACGGCCGTGACTACCAGAGCGACTTTGCCCAGCGCCAGACGGGTACCGGTATTTTTGCCCAGCTGCTGCAGCGGCGTTTCTCAGTGGCGATCAAGAGACTGGGATTGAACCGGCGCAAACTGGCTCTGGACTGCAGCCGCTTTCTCCCTCCTCCCCAGGCCGGCGACCAGCAGTCACTGTTTTGATAGCCAGAGCAAAGTCGCGGTTCCCCCGCGCCGCCCGCTATCGGACAATAGTCCGGTATCAATAGTGGAATCAGAATCTTGAGTGATTGGTTTGTCTACATGATCCGCACCGGTCGAGGTGCCCTGTACACCGGTATCACCCGCGATGTGGTGCGCCGTTTTGCCGAGCACCAGAGCGGCGGCCCCAAAGCGGCCAAGGCCCTGCGCGGACGGGGACCGCTGACGCTGGAATTCCACTGCGCAGTCGCCGACAAATCCGCCGCGCTGAAGCTGGAAATAGAGATAAAGAAGTGGCCGAAGAAGAAAAAAGAGGCCCTGATTGCCGGCAGAAAGGGATTGATACCCGCGGTGTATTTATCAGGGCCCAAAGGGGTAGATGGTGAATCGCTGTAGCGCCCAGTGAATTACTGGACGGTATATTCCAATTGTATGGTTGGCTCCGAGCTGGCCGGGCCGGTAAAGGCCAGGGCAGTGACAAACACCATGGCTGTTGCAAAAATAAAGCGCCTGCACATCACTGACACCTCTCTACTAAATCGTATTTAACACTCTGATGTTAAATAGCTGGATTGAAATCATCTCCCGACCTGTTCCGCCACTGCCGAATCCTGGTTTCCCGACAGCCAGCGGCCCTGTGTCTCCGACGTCAGGCAGGACACCTCGCCAATCTGGCTCTGCTGAATTCTCAGCAAACAGGCGTCGATAACGACTGTGCGCAATCTGTTGGCCGGGTAGCGGACCAGTGCCCCGGCGGCAGCTCTCAAGCGACTCATTGCTCAACCTCCACTACATCCTCTGAAACCCGAACCTGTCCAATCCCGAGCGCCCTGCGCACAAGAGCCGGCAGCGTCGCGGCGAACACCCCCACGGAAACCGCAGCGGTCAACGTCAGGTAGGTGTCCAGCGATGTCTCCATATTCGCCACCAGTGCGATCAGGATACCGATGTAATAATTGGGAACATTGCTGACACCAGTAATGAACTGCATCAGTTGCACGCTGATCGCTGCGAGTAGCAATGCAGCCGGCAGCGCCGTCCAGGCGGAATTCAGATCAAAATTAGCTGCTGCCGACAACGAAACAATGCCGAGGCCGAGGCCGGTAATCGCACAAGCCAGGTTGTACGTGCCGTGGCCAAGCGACGAACCGCGGCTGTAGAAGACTGCCAGGCCGGCCAGCGTGACCCAGACTGGTAACCCGAGCAGGTACCCCGCCACTCCGGCACCAGCAATCTGCACCGCTACCAGTAGCACACCGGCCCCTCGGGACAACGGTGTCGACTCGATACGATGTTCACTCGCAACTGCATGGCTCATGGCAATCTCCTCCCGTTATGGCTCAATGCTTTCCATCGCCAACCGATTTTCACTGACCCGTCGGTTTCCACTTGCACAAAAACGGCCTGGTCCGATGAATCGAAAGCGGTTACTAACTTCCTTTCGTTGCAGCGCATTCTGCCGTTCGGGCCCATAGAGCGGTAGCAGATAACTTCGCGATACTTGCCTAAAATTGCACGCGGTCGGAGTATCCTTATTTCGGCAAGACAAGTCGCTCTAACCCAATAGCAGTCGGTTATAAGTGCCGGTAATTCGCCGCCTGTGCGGCCGGGGGGCAAGGTGATCTGGTCAATTGGCGCGACGATGATGCAGGGACAGGTGCTCGGAGCCTACTTTGGCAGTCACACCATGCTGGCGGGCGGCACCCGCCTGATCCGCCCCATGGTGATCACCGTGTGCATACTCATGTCCCTGAGCCAGATCGCCCGGCATTTGGATTTCACTCTGGGTTGAGATCCGGCTTTGCCGCCAGGCGCGGCTTCATGATTTCCGCCATCCACGCCATAAATACCTGGACCCGCTTGGGCAGGTGGCGGCGATTGGCGTAAACCAGGGATACCGGCATGGGAGCCGGCCGGTACTGCGGCAGAATTTCTTCCAGCTCCCCGGATTCGAGGTAGTGCCGCACACCGGCTTCCGGCACCTGGATGATACCGAGACCGGCGAGACACGCCTCCCGGTAGGCGTCGGTATTGTTGACCGTCAATGCCCCGGCCATCGGCAGGGAATGCTCCGTATCCGGTGATTGCGGGTCCACGTATTCGAAGCCTGCCGGCCGCGCACCGAGGGACAGCACATAGTGCACCAACCGGTGCCCGGCCAGGTCGTCTAGAGTGCGCGGCGTACCGTGCTCAGCCAGATATTCGGTGCTCGCACAGCTCACAAGCTGGTATTCCCCCAGGGGCCGCGCAATCAGGCTGGAATCCTCCAGTTGGCCGACGCGCAGGACGCAGTCGAAGCCCTCGCGCACCACATCCACAAAGCGGTCGCTGCTCGACAGCTCGATCTCCAATCCCGGGTGGCGGCGCAGGAATTCCGGCAATCGCGGTATCACCAAATCGCGGGCCACCGGCAGGGGCATATCGACCCGCAGGCGCCCATGCAGTGTGGCGCTGTCCTCGCGAAACAGATTCTGCAACTCGTCCATATCGGCGAGCAGATCCCGGCTGCGCTCGTAAAAGACCTGCCCGTCCTGGGACAAGCGCACGCTGCGGGTGGTGCGGTGCAACAGGCGCGTGCCCAGCAGTTCCTCCAGTTGCTGCACCGCGCCGGATACACTGGCGCGCGACAGCCCCAGGCTGTCCGCCGCCGCAGTGAAACTGCCCAGTTCCGCGACCCGCGCGAAGATCTCCATCGCCTCGAGCAACTTCATTCCCGCCACCTATTATTCAGTAGATTTGAACAGTCTAGAAATATTACCGACATTTATCCATCAAAGCTCGATCAATAGGATGGGCAACACTAATCCATAGAGCGACGACTGGAGCTGACTCATGAGTGAACGCAAAATCGCATTGATTACCGGCGGCAGCCGGGGACTTGGCCGCGATACCGCCCTGCGCCTGGCGGACAGGGGTGTGGATGTAATCCTCACTTTCCACAGCCGCAACGCGGACGCCGACGCCGTTGTCGCGGAAATCGAACGGCGCGGGGGACGCGCCGTGGCCCTGCAGCTGGACACCGCCGACGCGGCGAGCTTCCCGCAGTTTGCGGACGCGGTACAGGCACAACTGCAGTCCATCTGGCAGCGCGAGCAATTCGATTATCTGGTCAACAATGCCGGGATCGGCGCCAACTCGCCATTCGCCGAAACCACCGAGGCACAGTTCGACCTGCTGATGGCGGTGCATTTCAAGGGCGTTTATTTCCTGACCCAGCGACTGCTGCCACTGATCGCCGACGGCGGCCGCATCGTCAATATTTCCAGCGGCCTGGCGCGCTTCTCGTTCCCGGGTTACAGCGCCTACGCGGCGATGAAGGGGGCCGTGGAAGTGTTGAGCCGTTATTGGGCCAAGGAACTGGGCGCGCGCGGTATCGCCGTCAATACGGTTGCACCGGGAGCAATTGCGACGGACTTCAGCCAGGGAACGGTGCGCGACAACCCTGAAGTGAACGCCTATATCGCCTCGCAGACTGCCCTGGGACGCGTGGGCGAACCGGAAGATATCGGCGGCGTAATTGCCTCGCTACTGTCGGAAGACAACCGCTGGATCAATGCCCAGCGCATCGAGGCCTCGGGCGGGATGTTTCTCTAAACATCGATTAGTGCCGGGCGGGCGCAGGAAGCCCGCCCGGCTCAGCGGGTGCCCGTGCAGGTTGAAGCGGCGGGCCGCTACCAGGGAATTTCACTGCCGTCGTAATTGTAAAAGCGTCCGCTGTGCTCCAGGTCGGCGCCCAGCAGCAGTTTTTTCAGGCCGGCGACACTCTCCTCCACCGAAATCAGCGCATTGGGACCGCCCATCTGGGTCTTTACCCATCCCGGGTGCAAAGCCATCACACTGACGCCCTGCTCACGTAAATCGATAGAAAGGCTTTTGACCACCTGGTTGACGGCGGTTTTGGACGTCCGGTAGATATAGCCACCGCCAGAGGTATTGTCGGCAATACTGCCCACCTTGCTGCTCAATACTGCCATGACCCTGCGCTCGCTGTCGGCCACGTTGCGGGCGAATGTCTCCGCCATCTTGTAGGGCGCGATGGTGTTGGATTCCAGTACCTTGCGCCACTCGTCGACATCCACCTGACCGAAAGCCACACCCTTGGGGCCATAGTAACCGGCGTTGTTCACCAGAATGTCGATGGGCTGATCCCACAGGGCCTTGGACAGCGCGGTCATCTGGTCGTACCTGGTCACATCCAGCTGGAACAGGCGTACATGCGCGTATTTTTCGCGCAGGGCGCGCAGTTCATGGGCTCCCGGTACATCCCGGCAACAGGCGAGTACCTGCCAGCCATCGTCGGCGAACTGGCGGGTCATCTCCAGGCCAATACCCCGGTTGCTGCCGGTGATCAGAATGGTGCCGGGCATAGTGCCTCCTCTTGGGAACCTCTGAATAAGTTTATAGCCTCTCTGCGGAACCTGAAGCGAGCAGGTGCAAGGCCCAGTGCGCCGTGAATGGCCTAGCCATTTGCAAGCGCTGCAATGCAGCAGATACCGCTTCAGGCACCGCCCTGCGGGGCTTGCAGAGCGATTCACACTCGGCGTTGCGGCTCCTTGAAACGTCCAGACATTCCTGCGAAGCCGCGCCTTGATTGTAATCCGCTCTGAAAGCCAGAGAGGCCATAAACTTGTTCAGCGGTTCCCCAATGGTATTCTTGCGCGCTTCGATGTTAACAACTGTATGCCAATGTATTACTCACTGGGCGATCTACTGTGGATATTCGCGCTGTTTCTCGGCGGCTGGTACCTGTGGGCGGGTATGGCGGCCAAGGACACCGTGCGCCGGGCCGCCAGCCAGCACTGCCAGCAACTCGGCGTGCAACTGCTGGACGACACGGTGGTGCTGCTGCGCACCCGTCTGAAACGCGACAATCGCGGCCAGGTGCGACTGCACCGCAGTTACGAGTTTGAATTCACCTCCACCGGCGAGCACCGCTACTCCGGTATCGCCGTGCTGCACGGCCGGCGTATCACCCAGATACAGCTATCCCCCCACCACGTCATCTGATCGGGAACCCCATGAAACGCGGAATCTATCGCCACTATAAGGGCGAGCTTTACGAAGTGATGGAAGTCGCCACACACAGTGAAACCGAGGAGCGCCTGGTGGTATACCGGGCCCTCTACGGGGACTACGGCGTCTGGGTGCGACCGCTGGACATGTTTGCCGGAGAAGTGGAAAAAGACGGACAGCAGCTACCGCGCTTTGCCCTGGTACAAACGTTTGACTAGCGCGACACAACGCGACTAAGGTTGCGTCACCAAAATCAACCGATATAACGGGACAAGGCCACTCGGTGAATACGAAAAAAATAATGATCTACGGCGCCAACGGCTATACCGGCGAGCTGATCGCGCGGGAAGCCGTCGCCAAGGGTTTCCGGCCGATATTGGCCGGACGCAGCGCGTCGAAACTGCAACCTCTGGCCGAAGAACTGGGCCTGTCGGCAATGGCGATCAGCCTCGATGCCAGCGAAACCCTCGAGCGCACCCTGCGTGATATGGATGTGGTGATTCACTGCGCCGGCCCCTTTTCCGCCACCGCAGAACCGATGATGCGCGCCTGTATTGCCGCCGGCACCCACTACCAGGACATCACCGGCGAAATGCAGGTCTACCAGATCGCCCACGACCTGCACGCAGAAGCAAAAGCCGCCGGCATCGTCCTGTGCCCAGGTACCGGCTTTGACGTCATCCCCACCGATTGCCTCGCGGCCGCCCTGCACCGGGCCATCCCCACCGCCACGCACCTGACGCTGGGTTTCGATTCCGATTCGGCCCTGAGCCCCGGCACTGCCAAGACCTCCATCGAGAGCCTCGGCCTGGGCAGCGCCGTGCGCCGCCAGGGCAAGATCGAAATCATCGGTCATGCCGAACTGACGCGGACCATCGACTTCGGCCGCGGCGAGAAATTTGCCGTGGCCATTCCCTGGGGCGATGTGGCTACCGCCTATTACTCCACCGAGATTCCCAACATCGAGGTCTATATCCCGATGAGCCCGCGCCGCGCGAAGAAAATGCAGCGGCTGAATAAGTTCCGCTGGCTATTGCGCAAAACCTGGATGCAGAACTGGCTCAAGGGCAAAGTGGACAAGTCCGTAAAAGGTCCCGCTGAAGAGAAGCGCGCGGAACAGCAGACCTGGGTCTGGGGTGAAGTACGCAACGATCGCCGCGGCGAGCGCAAGATTGGCCGCGTGGTTACCGCCAACGGTTACGACGTCACTGTGCACGGCTCCCTGGCGGTGATGGAATTCCTCCTCGACTACCAGGGCGAAGGTGGCTACTTCACTCCGTCGAAACTGTGCGGTGCCGAGCTGGTAGAAAAGCTACCCGGCTCCGGCACCATCAAGATCGGTATCGACTGATCACACTGTTCCCCTGGCGAGCGGCCACCGGCCGCTCAGCAAATCCCCGCCCTCCCTTTCATATTTCACGGTTCTGACATAAATCGGTCAATTCGGCGCAATATTCGCTTCGTAACTTGACCGCATGCGAAGCCTACCTATCACTCTAAAAAGCGTCGATGTCTCCCTGGTTCTGCACATGGCGGAGCGGGCCACTCGACCCTCATCGCGCAAGCGCTACCTGTGGCTGTCGAAATCCGCCGATGGCTGGCTCTATCTAGTTTCACCGCTGCTGGTTGCCGTGGCCACCAGTGTCGCCGCCGCGGTGCAGTTCTTCACAGTCTGTGGCGCGGCCTACGCGGTCGAGCGCTCGCTCTACTGGACCATCAAGAACACTACCCGGCGACTGCGCCCGCCCCAGGCCATTCCCGGCATGCGCTCGATCATCGTCGCTCACGACCGTTTCAGCCTGCCCTCGGGCCACACCTCCGGCGCCTTCCTGTTCGTGACCGTGTTGTCCCAGACCCTGAGCCCGGTGTGGCTGCTGGGCTATTTCTGGGCCGCCGGTGTGGGCACTTCGCGCGTGGGTCTCGGCGTACATTTTCCCACCGATGTCTGCGCCGGTGCCGCCCTCGGCACCAGTGTCGGACTCCTGATCAGCGGAGCCTTTCTGTGAAAATTCTCTACGGGGTACAGGGCACCGGCAACGGCCATATTTCCCGCGCGCGAGCCATGGCCAAAGCCCTGCAGCAGTATCCGGAACTGGAAGTGCAGTGGTTGTTTTCCGGCCGCAGTCCGGAAAAACTTTTCAGCATGGAAATCTTCGGTGACTACTGGTGGCGCGAAGGGCTGACCTTTGTCCACCGCCGGGGCAAGATCAGCCCCACCGCCACGACACGGCAGCTCAATCTGCGCCGTCTGCTGCGAGACATCCGCGAGCTGCCAGTGGACGATTTCGACCTGGTCATTAGTGACTTTGAACCCGTCTCCGCCTGGGCGGCAAAGCGTCGCGGCAAACCCAGCCTGGGGCTTGGGCACCAGTATGCTTTCAACTTCCCGATACCTGCACCACGCTTCAACTGGATGGCGCGCAATATCATGCGCGTCTTCGCCCCGGTGCAGATGAGCCTGGGCATGCACTGGTATCACTTCGGGCACCCGATTCTGCCGCCCATTGCCCAGCCGCATGTGACGGATACACCCGTTAACAGCGAGCACATTCTCGTGTACCTGCCGTTCGAGCACCACGAACCGCTGCTGCGCGAGCTGGCACAACTGCCCTGCCAATGCATTTTCTACGGCGCCCCCACGGATCTGCCCGCCGCGGCCAATATCCAGCTCAAGGCGCCGTCGATCGAGGGCTTCCAGCGCGATCTGGCCAGCGCCCGCGCAGTGATCTGCAACAGTGGATTTGAGCTGATCGCCGAAACCCTGACGCTCGGCAAACCAATTCTCACGCGCCCGCTGAGCGGCCAGTTCGAACAGGAAGCCAACGCCCAGGCCTTGCAGGAATTGCAGCTGGCCCGGGTCGTCGACCGCGTGGACGCTCCCACTGTCCGCGCCTGGCTGGACGACCTGCCGACCGGCGTGCGTATCGAGTGGCCGGATGTGGCCGGCCACATCGTGCAGTGGCTCGCCGGAGGACGCCGCGAGACCCCCGCACAACTCACCGAGCGACTGTGGGAACAGGTGGTACCCGGTCGCGGTAGCAGGATGGCGGCTCCCGCCCAGGCCACCGCCGACTAACTCCCTGCACCGCTCGGAAACGGCAATTACCTGACAGGTCATTGACGACGCCCCGCCGCAACCGTTTACTGCTCGTTATTCGGGATGCGAAGCCGCAGCTGCGTGTCCGGCGACATTCAAAGCGGGAGCAGTCATGGCCGAACAACTTATCAACGAACGCGATATCGAATTTCTGCTGTACGAATTTCTCGATACGGCACAGCTGCTGGAGCGACCGCGCTATCGCGAGCACTCGCAGGAAATCTTCCGCGCAACCCTGAACACCGCGCGCACCATCGCGGAAAAATATTTCGCCGACCATTACACCAAGGGTGATGCCAACGAGCCCACCTTCGACGGCGAGCGGGTACACCTGATCGAGGAAACCAAGCGGGCCTGGGACGCCTTCGCCGAAGCGGGCTTTCTCGCCGCCCACTACGACTTCGACGAAGGGGGCATGCAACTGCCCGAGGTGATCCTGCGGTCCGCCCTCGCCTATGTCAGCGCCGCCAATGTGGCGACTGCCGGCTATCCCTTCCTCACCCTCGGCGCCGCGAACCTGGTGCACGCCTTCGCCGACGATGCGCTCAAGGCGCGCTTCCTGCCGCCGATGATGGATGGGCGCTTTGCCGGCACCATGGCACTGACCGAACCGGATCAGGGGTCGGCCCTGGGGGATATCCGCACCATCGCTGAGCCGGCGGAAGATGGCAGCTACCGGATTCGCGGCCAGAAAATGTTTATCTCCGGCGGCGACCAGTCACTGACGGAAAATATCGTGCACATGGTGCTGGCCAAAATCAAAGGCGCCCCCGCCGGGGTCAAGGGCATTTCCCTGTTCCTGGTTCCCAAATTCCTGCTGGATGAAGACGGTAACCCCGCCGGTCGCAACGACGTCAAGCTCGCCGGCCTGCTGCACAAGATGGGCTACCGCAACACCACTTCCACGGTGCTCAACTTTGGTGAAAACTGGGACGAGGAAGGCGGCGCGGTTGGCTACCTGGTGGGCGAGCCACACAAGGGACTCGGCTATATGTTCCAGATGATGAACGAGGCGCGCATCGGCGTGGGGTTCGGCGCGGCAGTGCTCGGCTATCGCGGCTACCAGCACTCGCTACAGTATGCGAAGGAACGCCCGCAGGGACGCCTGCCGTCCAACCGCGACCCGTTGTCGAAACAGGTTCCAATCATCCAGCACGCCGATGTGCGCCGCATGTTGCTGATGCAGAAAGCCTACACCGAGGGTGGTCTGGCGCTGTGCCTTTACGCCACGTCACTGTTCGAAGACCAGCGCACCGCGGCCACCGAAGAGCAGCGCCAGCGCGCCGCTGCCCTGCTCGACCTGCTGACACCCGTGGTGAAGTCATGGCCATCGAAGTACTGTCTCAAGGCGAATGAACTGGCGATCCAGGTACTGGGAGGCTCCGGCTATATCCGCGAGTATCCCCTGGAACAGCTCTATCGCGACAACCGCCTCAATCCGATTCACGAAGGCACCGAAGCCATTCACGGCCTCGATCTGCTCGGTCGCAAGGTCCCGGCCAACCAGCTGATCAGTTACCAGCTGCTGCAGGAGGAGATACGCAACGCGATCATGCGCGCCCGGGACCGCGACACCCTCGCCCCACTGGCCGAGTCACTGGAACAGGCGCTACAGCAACTGGACGACACCACCCTGGTACTCATGGGACAGCTGCAGAAGGATGTAGACCTCGGCCTGGCTAATGCGACGCTCTACCTGGACGTATTCGGCCGCGTCGTGGCCGCGTGGATCTGGTTGCGCCAGGCGCTGGCCGCGGACGCCGCACTGACCGACGGAATCAACGAGGAAGACGCGCACTTTTACCGCGGCAAACTGCAGGCCGCGCGCTTCTATATCGAGTGGGAGTTGCCGGAAATCGGGCCGCAGCTGGCGTTGCTTGCCAGCGGCAACGCGGTGCCGTTTGAAACGCGCGAGGAGTGGTTCTGAGACTGGAGCAACCGCGCGGCAGCAGTCAAAACCACCGGCGTGCGCAGCGATGTCGATTCAGAACGCCACCCAGGCCTCCACGTAGACAGTGTCGTTGTCATTGGCGTCGCGTCCGCTGCCGTCGTAGTTCCTGCTCGCACCATCAAACTTGTTGTAGCGCGTGTACTGCAGGGAAAATTTCACATTGCTTCCAGGCCAGAATTTAGGCCCCCCCTTTTTGTTTAGGGGCATATAGTCGAGCTGCAGTATCCAGCCGAAACTATCCGGAGAACCGGTGCGATTATCGGCATAGAGCAGCGTGTCGGTATCGCCACCGATGCGGAAATACTGCAGCGTGGCACCATAGGTTTTGTCAAAAAAATAGGAACCCGTGGCGGCCAGGTTCCACAGGGCACCCGTTGAGTTTTCAGCGAGCCCGAGCTCCTGACTTGCGTCCCACTCTTGCCGCTCACGCAGGCCGCTGAACATCACGGTCACGTCGTGGCGGTCCTTGGCGTACTGGTATTCGAAATCCAGGCCGATATCCAAATAGTGATCGGTACCGGCGCTGGAATCGCGCTCGGGAAAGGTGTTGGCGGATAAGCCAAAGGTCCCGATTTCGAGGCGGTGATCACCCCGGGACAGTTCTTTAGCCAGCCGCCAGTAGGGCGCCGGATTATCGATCTGCGCTTCCCCCTCCGGATCCACGCCCAAATCCGACTGCACCCTGGCCGAGAGGCTGTCGTAGCCACCGAGGTCGAGATACACGGAGTCATCCAGCCATAAGTAGCCTCCGAAACCGGCGACCTGCTGGGCCAGCGCGCCGCCCAACAGGGTCTCCGCATCTGGCGTCGGCGCGAGCCCCGAACCGGAATAGGGAAAACTCCAGACCGGGGTGGTGTTCCACAAGTCCTGCATTGTAGGGCTGTTATTCAGGTACAAACCGTAGTCGAACTTGTGCTTTTCCGTGCTGGCACTGTCGGCAAATCGGAACTCGGCATTATCCCAGGACCAGGCTTTTTCGACTCCGTCGTAAGTGGACTGGATAAATACGCCAAATTTGCCGAGTGCAGCGGATTTATCCGCTAAAGGGCCGAAGAGTCTTCCCGCATAAAACACGCTTCCCTGAGTCAGGGCGAAGTT
This sequence comes from Microbulbifer hainanensis, assembly GCF_014904735.1. Classification (GTDB taxonomy): domain Bacteria; phylum Pseudomonadota; class Gammaproteobacteria; order Pseudomonadales; family Cellvibrionaceae; genus Microbulbifer; species Microbulbifer hainanensis. The sequence continues at coordinate 66,920 of NZ_JACZCR010000001.1, forward strand.
GTCATTGTCATCGAAGCCCGGACCGGCGCCGCCCGGCTGCCCCTCGGCAGTGTGAGTGAAGGATGGCTGCAGCATCATCGCCAGCGGTGGCATTTTGCTCTGCCCGGTACTGAGCGTGTACCCCTTCAATTTAAAGTCCCGCCCGAGTTCGCTGAGCTGGGGATAGGTTGTGTGACAGGCGTGACAGGCTATGCCGGTCTGCCGGTAGAAGCTGGGCACCGCGTAGCTGGCGTTTGGCAGACAGAGCACGCCGCTGACGCAAAACAGCAGCAACACGTGAATTGGACTTAGGGCCTTTGGCATTGGCATTCCCCTTCCGTGGGACTCACTGAAACAAGCTGGCGCTCCACGGAACGGGGCGACGGGCCTGAGGGCTAGCGGACAGAATCTCATCGCCGCCGGAGACTGGAAACGGGAAGCTAATAGATGCCGTGGCAATACAGGGCGCGTACGGCAGTGGCTGCAATGGGGATCTGAAAAATGAGTCTGGAAGGACTTTGCCGGCCGCGCCAGCGCTTGCCGCCAAACTCGACAGCTTTACGAGGGAGCGTCCGCCGCAGCAGTCACATCGTTAGTGCGTCGTGGCGAAATATCCAGAGATCACTCAGAGCGCGCGGTAGTCCGGGATCGGCCGACCTTTTACCGCCTCGTAAAGTGGCGCCTTATTTTCATGGGTGAAGATAAGCGATATCGGCGTGGGATCTCCCACCAGGCGATTGATCGAAGTGTAACTACCCATCACAACGAGCTTGTGCCACTTGATTTCTGTATTGCCGTTACTGGCCCGTTCCGGATTCAGGGTCGGATCAAACAGCAGGCCCCGGTGGTGCCTTTTCCTGCTCGAGCGCCGGTCGATAAGGTTGATACGGTGCAGTTGATAGGCGGTCTGCTCCACAAAACTACCCTGGTAAGACACCAGGTCAGAGATACCGATGGTGTGCTCTCTGCCGTCATACTGATAGGTGCCGGAAACCCGCAGCGCTTTCAGATCATACTGCTTTAGCAGCGCACTGATTTCAGACGCAGTCACGCTCTGCTTGAATTCGAGTTGAAAGGTGCGCTTGGCATCCGGGTCTGAAGCCAGCTCGCTTGTCAGCTCGTCCATATCAGCGGGGTTGAGAAGCTGACCGGATACGGCGGGGTAGGAAAGCGCGACCAGAAGGGCCGACGCCAGCAGGTTTTTCAGGCTCATTTCGACCTCCCTGTGGAAATGCAGCCTCTTGATAGTACAAGCTACCACTTGCAATTCAAGGTGAGCCCAGGGGAGGTCGCGCTAAATCGTGACGCTGATCTCAGCACCACCGAGGGGCGACGGGGATACGTTGATCTCGCCGCCGTAACTCTCGACGATATCCAGCACCACCGCCAGGCCTATGCCCTGCCCTACCTGTTGCTCATCTGCGCGCACGCCGCGCTGGGTTACCTGCCGCCACTGGTCGGCGTCGATACCCGGACCGTTGTCGGCCACGGATATGTCCAGCTTGCGCTCATTTTCGCCGTTGCGAATTCTGACCTGCAATTCGCCGCCACCGTACTTGTAGCCGTTGTCGAGCAGGTTGCCGAGCAATTCCATCAGGTCGCCTTCGTCGCCATAAAACAGCGTGTCTTCGGCACATTCCAGCAGAACATCTGCGGGCTTGTCGCGATACACCTTTTCCAGCGCATCGAGAATTTTTCGCGCCAGCGGCGCGACTGGCACGCCGCGCAGAATCGATTTCGGTGAACTGGTGACAGCCCGCTGCAGCTGGTAGCTGATGATGCTGTCCATACGTTGCACCTGCTCGATCAGGTTCTCGTAGGCCACGCGGGAGTCCCGGGAGAAATTGAGCCCCTTCAACACTGCCAGTGGCGTTTTCAGGCTGTGCGCCAGGTCCGCCAGCGTGTGCCGGGTTTTCTCTCGCTGGCGGCGCTCATTTTCAATCAGCAGATTCAGGTTGTCGGTGAGTGGCTTCAGTTCCCGCGGAAAATCTCCCTGCAACTTGTCGCTGCCGCCCTGCTGCATTTTCTTCAGTGAGCGCGCCACAGAAGCCAGTGGCGCCAGGCCCCAGCGCAGCACCAGCCACTGTGCCAGCACCAGCATCAGCGCCCCGATACCCAGCCAGCGCCACAGCGTCGAACGGAATTGCTCTACCTGCGCCCTCAGTGGCGCCGCATCTTCCAGCACCATGAAGGTGTACTGCTCTTCATTATCGAGCCCCCAGGCAACGCCCTGGCGGAAACTCAGATAGCGGTCTTCCTGCCCAGGCAGGCTGACCTCGGAGAAAACCTTGTGTCCCTGGGGCAGCGGGTGGGACGGCAACTGGGAGATCGCCAGCGCCGACCCGGAACGCCAGATAACCCGTCCGCGACTATCGGTGACGGCGCCGATCAGGCCGGAGTCCGGCTGGTTGAAGCGCTGTTCCGGCAGCACCGGCGGAAACTGCAGGCTGTCGTCGCCCGGTTCTGCCACGGCCAGCAACGTGAAAATGTGCAACTGCAGTTCGCGCTCTTTGGCCGCGTGCAGCGACGTGCGGAAGGCGTGCTCAAGCACACCGGAAAACAATACCAGAAAGGCCACCAGCACCAGGCTGGTGACCAGGGACAGGCGTCCTTTGAGGGATCTGAACCACGAGGAAAACAAGGGAGGTGCGACCGTCAGCAGTTATTCGGGGGCAACAAAGCGATAGCCGCGGCCGCGCAGTGTCTCGATTGGCTTCAGTGCCGCCGCCGCGTCAATCTTCTTGCGCAGCCGGCCGATAAATACCTCGATGACGTTGCTGTCCCGGTCGCAGTCCTGCTCGTAGATATGCTCGGTCAGTGCCGTTTTGGAAACCACTTCATCCGGGTGCAGCATCAGGTATTCCAACACCTTGTACTCGAACGACGTCAGTTCCAGTTCACTGTCGGCGACGGTCACCCGCTGCGCACTGGTATCCAGCACCATGGGGCCGGCCTTGATGGTCGGCGACGAGAATCCCGCGGAACGACGCACCAGTGCATTCAACCGCGCCAACAGTTCCTCGGTATGGAAGGGTTTTACCAGGTAGTCGTCGCCGCCGGCCTCGAGGCCGCCAACCCGCTCCTGCCAGTGTCCGCGAGCCGTGAGGATCAGAATGGGAAAGTGCTTGTCTTCACCGCGCAGGGTGCGGATTACTTCGATGCCGTCCAATTTCGGCAGCCCCAGGTCCATCACCGCCACATCGTAGGGAAACTCGCGGCCGAGATAGAGGGCCTCTTCACCATCCGGGGCCTCGTCCACCGTGTAGCCGGCGTCGCGCAGCGACAGCGCCAGTTGTTGGCGCAACAGTTCTTCATCCTCTACCAGTAGAGCGCGCATGCGACTCCCCCCTGCGATTCAAAGTTTGATACTGGCCGGGCTTCAAAAAGGTTGCCGGCCCGACACCGCGACCCCCTAGCGGGAGATACGACCGGTGCGCTTGTCCACATAGACCACGTAGACCTGGCTTTTATCCGAAAGACCCTTGACCCGGTACATGCTTCGGCCTTTCCGCTGCACCTCGGAGATTGCCAGAATCTTGCCCCCGAAGCGCTTTTTCACCCGGGCCGCCGCTTCATCGCGGGATATTTCCCGCTGCTGAACCCGCAGGATTTCGGGTTGCCAGCCACGGTGCTCGAAGGCGGCGCGGGCCTGCAGCGGCGAGGCACCCAGGCAGAGCAGCCAGGCAATAACAAGGAGGTGGGGCCGGAATGCGAGGCGGCGCAATGTCACAATGAAACTCCTCAGGTTCACGATATTCGATCCATCTGGGCCGAGGCCCACTACAGAGCGGGCGAAACTTCGACGCGAACCCGGATTCTATCGCCGGGATGCTGTTCGGTGCGAGTCAAATACTCGCGGCCATTATAGCGATAGCGCACATCGTAACCGACCAGCTCCCGGCGGGTAGTGAATTCATCCACTACCTGGCAGCGCTGTTCTGTGGCGTACTGCGTGGGCGCGTTCGCACGGCTGATCTCGTTGCCGATCATCGCGCCGACTGCCGCACCCGCCACAGTGGAGGCACCGCGGCTGTGGCGGCGGTAGTGATGGCCGTGACCACCGGCCTTGTTACCAATGGCCGCGCCGATCAGGCCACCGATCAGGGCCCCGGCGGGCGAGCGCGGCTGCTGGTATGCTACCTGCTGGTCCCAGCACTGGGTGCGCGGCGTGCGTACCTGCACGTCGTTGTATACCGGCGTGACCGAGGTGACCCGGGCGAAATCGTAGCCGTCACCGGTCTCGTATGCAGGGTAATAGCCGCTGTCGCCGGCACTGGCCCAGGCGCTGAAACCCACCAGTCCGGCTACCAGGAGCCCGGCGAGAAGTTGTTTGTAGAGTTGCATGATCGATCTCCCGTTGATCATCGATGGGAGCACTTTAAGGCAGCGGGTCTGAATCAAACCTGAACTGGCCCCGCCATTGCCGTCAGCAGCCCTTCGCGCCTCTTTCCTGACGCGGTGCAGGCGTTCACGCTGTTCGGGTGCCTGTTACCGCCACTGGTCCCGCAGACACCGCCGCTGTCAGCTTTGCAGCCGATCGCCACGGCGATCCAACCTATTGTTATTGCGCTTGACCTTGCGGTCGAGATGCTGTGTCGGTGTGCCATCGGTGGCGGTCGGGACGGATCAGTTGGTCAGCAATAATGCCTTTCCGCTAAGCCCCGGTGGTTTGGGTTCGGCGCCGAGACAGTGCCGCGTCAGCGCCATCACCAGACGTACCAGCTTTATGATCCAGATCGGGGCGATGAGTACAAACTGTCCTATCTGCGCGCCGGCTTCAGGGTGCCTTCAATGCCTCGATCTCGGCTTCGAGACTGGCTTCCGTCTGCGGACCTACCAGTGTCTTGCGCCACTTCCCATCGCGATCGATGACAAAGGTAGTGGGCAGCACCGTCGGTCGCGGCTGATTCCAGCGCGCAGCCGGCTCCTCCGCGAGTATCGGGAAGCGAATATCCATCTTCTGAGCCTGAGTCGCGGTTTTTTCTGCGGGCAGTTGATCGAAATTGATGCCGATCACCCGCACATTGTCGTTGGCGCTGTCGAAGTGATTGAGCTCCGGTATTTCCTTGCGGCAGGGCTTGCACCACTCGGCCCAGTAATTCACCAGCAGTACCTTGCCCTCGGTATCGATCCGCTGGCCATCGATCCCGGTCAGTCCATCGCCGCCCTGCTCACACCCGCTTATTGCGACGGCCAACCACAGAAAGGCTGCCATTCCCATCGACATCTGACTTGGCTTTACTGCTCTCAGATTCACTTTTGCTTCTCCCCCGCTTACTTTTGCTCTTGCCGCCTTTTTCGGACGCACTGCTTTTCACCGGGGCTTTTTCCTCTGTCGCAGCTGTCTCTTTTTCCATGGCCCCGCGAAACAGTTCCCCCAGATCCAGCTGCAGCTTTTCCTGCGAAAATGTTTCCGTATCGACAAAGCGCCGCTCGACTTCTTCATACCAGGGCTGATCGTGCAATGCCTGGTGGCCGTATGCGGGTATTGGGGCCGGGTTCAGCCAGTGCACCAGCTCCATCAGCGAGATGGAATCCAGGTCCCGCTGCAACACGTAGTCGTTGCGCTCCGTCTGCGTAATGATTTTCTGATCCTGCAATACCTGGCGGATGCGCCGCCACTGCGCCGGCTTGATTCCCGCGCGGGAAATGTCCTGCTCGCGCACAGCCTGACCGTTTTGATACTTGCGGAAAAACTCCCACAACAGGATCAGTGTCGCCACGACATCGGAATATTTTCGCCCGTGGGTGGCCGCGTGATAGGCGGACAGAGTGCGCACCAGCACGCAGCCGGCCAGCACAATCATCCACATCAGGTAGATCCACATCAAAAACAGCGGCACAAAGGCAAATGCACCGTACACAGCCTTGACCGAACTGCGCGCGACAATCGCCCCGAACAGCTGCTTTGCCACCTCGAAGGCGCAGGCCGTGATCGCGCCGCCGACGAGGCCGTGACGCAGGGGCACGCGACAGTTGGGCACGGCAATAAACAGCAGGGTGAAAGCGATGGCCGAGAATATCCATGGCAGGGCGCGCAACAGGATCGCCACCACACCGAGGCCGTCACTTTCCGGCAAAAACATCCTCTGCGAAAACAGGTAGGTGGAGGCCGCAAGGCCGGCGCCGAGCAGAATGGGGCCGAGGCTGAGAATCGCCCAGTACAGCAGGAAACTGGAAACACCGCGGCGCCCGCGCGGGATATCCCAGATCGCATTGAAGGTGACTTCGATATTGCGCAACATCAATCCCGCCGTCACCAGCAGGATACCGATACCCGCGCCGGTGAGACGCTGCGCCTGGGAAGAAAAGTTGCTGATATATTCCTGCACTTCGCGACCGCTCTCGGGTACGAAATGGGCAAAGATCTGTTCCTGCAACTTGCTCTCAAGTCCGGCAAAGTCGGGGAATAAGGACAGCATCGCATAGCTCACCGTTACCAGTGGCACTATTGCAAACAGCGTCATGTAGGTGAGTGCAGCCGCACTCTGGCGACAGTTCTTTTCGTTAAATAGCGTCCACAGGGAAGTGAAAAAGCGACGCCAGCGATGCACCAGTTCCGTCATGGTGATTCCGTCTTGTTGTTGTGCGCTTGCCGAGTCGGGGCCGGCCGATGTTTCATGCCGCAGCCGTTAATGCCTCTGCGCATGAATCTCAAAAGTTTGTTCTCAGGGTCTGGGGACCGGCTTTGATCGCCGCAGCCCGCAAGGACGGGGCCTCGAATTTAGTCTCAACAGGCCCTAGAATACGCCAAACCATAACAGGATACCGCTGCAATGTGGACGATTTACCACAATCCCCGCTGTTCAAAATCTCGTCAAACGCTGCAATTGCTGCAGGATAATGGCATCGAGCCGGAAGTCGTGCTCTACCTCGAGACACCGCCGTCGTCAAAAAGCCTGGGTGAACTGCTGCAGAAACTCGGTATCGGCGCGCGCGACCTGCTACGCACCGGGGAAGACGCCTACAAGGAACTGGAACTCAAGGATCCCGGGCTTAGCGATGCGCAGTTAATCGACGCCATGGTGCAGCACCCGAAATTGATCCAGCGACCAATCGTCGTCAAAGGGGACCGCGCCGTACTGGGCCGGCCACCGGAAAACGTGCTGGAGCTGCTCTGATGCCCGGGGCTCCCGAAAGCTATGTCCTGATTCTCTATTACAGCCGTTCCGGCGCCACCGCCGGAATGGCCGCGGAGCTGGCCCGAGGCGTGGAATCCTCCGGCATTGCCGCGCGCTTGCGCACCGTGCCGACGGTTTCTCCCGACACCGAAGCCAGCCTGCCGCCGGTACCCGATGCCGGCGCGCCTTACTGCACCGCAGACGATCTGCGCAACTGCGCCGGCCTGCTACTGGGCAGCCCGACCCGCTTCGGCAACATGGCCGCACCACTGCGCCACTTTCTCGACCAGACTGGCGACATGTGGCTGGATGGCAGCCTGGCGGGCAAGCCCGCCGGGGTATTCACCTCTACCGGCAGCCTGCACGGCGGACAGGAGAGCACACTGATTTCCATGATGCTGCCGCTGCTACACCATGGCATGCTGATCGCCGGAATTCCCTATTCGGAAGCGTCCCTGATGCACACCAAAAGTGGCGGTACGCCCTATGGCGCCTCTCACTGGGCTGGCGCAAACGGCGCAGAACTGAGCGAAGACGAACAGATTCTCTGCCGCGCCCTCGGCGCCCGCGTCGGCACCCTGGCGCAGCAACTTTCCGCCAAACCGGAGGAGCACCAGTGAGCACCAGTGTCGAATCCAAACTGCGTATCGCCCGCCCACTGAACTGGATCTGTTACCTGGGGCTACTACTACTGTTCGTAGTGTGGAATCTGTTTCTGCCCAACGGCTCGATCAAACTCTGGATCGTGCAGACCCTGCCCCTGCTACTGGTTCTGCCCGGGCTGCTGAAAAGCCACTATCGCAGCTACCTGTGGCTGTGTTTCATCCTGCTGATCTACATCACCGCCAGTATTGTCGATGTGATGATGCCCAGCCGCGGCTGGCAGCATGGCGTATTATTGGTGTTAAGCCTTACGCTGTTTTTCTCGTCGATGATGACCAGCCGCTGGCAGCGCATGCAGTAATCATTGCCGCGAGATAGCCGGTTCGGGCGGCCCCCAAAGAGATGTCAGCCGCCGGTTCCCCATTGCAAAACCACGCGCCCATAGGCCCCGTAAGCCGTTAGCGTTAAGGAGTGTTGAGGTTTGACTGAATCCACCCATCACAAGGGATTTATCCGCCACTTTTTTGGCGCCATCGGGGCCAGTATCACCTGGCTACGGCGGGTATTCACCAACCTGCTGTTTCTACTGGTTCTGCTGTTTATCGGCGCCCTCATTTTTGGCAAGGAAGATCGCCTGGTAGTTCCCCAGGGGGCCGCGCTGCGGGTGGCGCCGACCGGTATGCTGGTGGACCAGTTGTCCGCTCCAGATGGCCTGCCCGCTTTTCTCACCGGCGCTTCCGGTCCGGTAGAGACCCGGGTCAAGGACCTGGTGGAGTCTATCGACGAGGCCGCCAAGGACAAACGCATTTCATCCGTGGTGCTGGAACTGGACTATATGGTGGGCGCCAACCTCAGCAAGCTGGAGGAAGTCGGTGCGGCCCTGCAGCGTTTCAAGGCGGCTGACAAACCAATCTACGCCGTCGGCGATAATTTCACCCAGGCCCAGTACTTCCTCGCCAGCTACGCCGACAAGGTCTACCTGAACCCGATGGGTTCGGTACTGTTGAAAGGCTTCGGCGCTTACCGCAATTATTACAAGAGCGCACTGGACAAACTGAAAGTGAATTTCCACGTGTTCCGTGTGGGTGATTACAAGGACTATATCGAACCCTACGTCCGCGATGACATGTCCCCGGCCTCACGTGAAAACAACCAGCGCTGGATCAATGAGCTCTGGGGCGAGTACACGGAACAGGTTACTGCGCTGCGCAACCTGCCGCCGGAGGCCATCGATGAATTCATTGAAGAGCTGCCGCAAAACCTGAAGGACAACAACGGTAGCTGGGCAGAGGCTGCACTTTCCAGCAAGCTCGTGGATCAGCTCGCCAGCCGTATCGGCGTCATTGACGATTTGAAAAAATCCATCGGTGCCAGCGACGATAACAAGACTTACAAGTCGATCGATGCCCTGGCCTATCTGCGCAACCAGAAACTCACCCATATCCCCCGCCCCGGTAGCAAGTCCGGCAAAATCGGCCTGATTACCGCCAGCGGCGCCATCATCGACGGCGAGGCTCCGGCGGGGCAGATCGGCAGCAAGTCACTGGGTGACCTGATCGCCGACGCCCGCGAGAAAAAAGTCCACGCGCTGGTGCTGCGTATCGACAGTGGCGGCGGCTCCGCCTTTGCATCGGAAGCCATTCGCCAGGAGTTGCTCGCCACCCGCGACGCCGGAATCCCCGTGGTAATTTCCATGGGCAGTGTCACCGCTTCCGGTGGCTACTGGATCGCCACCGCCGGCGATCGCATCTGGGCTTCTCCGTCCACCATTACCGGATCCATCGGCGTGTTCGGCGCCTTCCCTACTTTCGAAGACTCGATGGAAGCCGTGGGCATCTACAACGATGGTGTCGGCACTTCGGAGCTGGCCGCCTCCATGCGCCTGGATCGCGCACTGCCGGAAGCCGCCGCCAGCGTGCTGCAACAGGGGGTCGAGAATACCTATGCGCGCTTCCTGCGCATCGTCGCCGAAGCCCGCGGCAGCACCCCTGAAGAGGTCAACAAGATCGCCCAGGGCCAGGTCTGGACCGGCCGCGCGGCCCAGCAGCTGGGCCTGGTAGACGAACTGGGCAACCTGAATGATGCCATCGAGGGCGCCGCCCAGCTGGCCAACCTGGAAGACTACCAGGTCGAGGAAATCAAGCGGCCCCTGTCCCCCATGGAGAAATTTCTGCGCGCCCTGACGGACAATGTCGACGCCCGCATTGCCAGCAGTGTCAAAGCCAACCTGCCCCTGGCCGCCTGGCTCAACACGCTGGAGCCAGCCCTCGCGCCGCTCAGCGACCTGCAGAGCTACCGCGACCCCCGCGCGCTCTACGTGCGCTGCCTGATGTGCCGGGCTCCCTGAGCCCCCAACGCCGGCCGGAGCGGGCCACACCCACCTGCTCCAGCCGGTGAATCTGGCGCGTTTGCCGCCGGATTTCACGCTTCCCTCAACGGCAGCACCTCTCTGTAGGATCCGCATTACTACGACCGCGCTCACCCGGAAAGAGTGACCGCCCTCTCAACTTGCCACTCGGCGGCGTTGTCTCCACCGACAAAGTGATACCATCGCGCCATCCTGATACCGGTGGTATCGCCCAATTCACCTGCCGCCCGCGCACCGCGGCGCGGGCATACAACAGCGAGGTCACTGTGAAGACAGTCCAAATTATTGCTGCCACCCTGATCGGCTGTGGCCTGGCCGCCCTAACCCATGCGGATCCGCCCGAAGGTCGCGGCTGGAAAAAACACCACCACAAGAAGCACTACGAAGCCCGGGAAGAGTACTGGGATGGCAACTGCCGGGTGGAGCGCAAGTGGAAGCACAACGGCGACTATGTGGAAGAGCGCCACTGCCAGGCCCCCCGCCAGCAGGTCAGGGTCGTGGTACTGCCACCCTGGTTCGACCAGCGCCAGCCGGAACCCGTCTACCAGCCGGAATGGCGCCCTGCCCCGCAGCCCACAACGGCCACCCGTTGCAGCAGCGACAAAGTCGGCAGTGTACTCGGCGGCCTGATCGGCGGTGTGCTCGGCCACCAGATTGGCGGCGGCAGGGGTAAGACGGCCGCTACCATCGGCGGTGCCATTGCCGGCGTGCTGATCGGCGGTGAAATTGGCCGCAAGATGGATGCCCGCAATCAGGCCTGTGTGGCCCAGGCTCTGGAATTTGCCCCGGAGGGCCAGCGGATTACCTGGCAGAACGACCAGGGCAACGCACAGTACGCAGTCACCCCCGGCCCTGTCGAAATGCGCGGGGACCGCTACTGCCGCAGTTTCACCGCCGAGGTCCAGGCCGGTCAGAATCCGCAGACCACCCAGGGCGCTGCCTGTCGGCAGTCCGACGGCACCTGGGTCCGACTCTAGTCCAGTAGGGTAATCTTCAGGGCCGCCGTTTCGGCGGCCTTTCAAACAACTTGCGCAGCTCTTCTTTGGCCGCCTCCAGTCGTTGGCGCTGCGCATTTGGCAGCTTGCTGCCAGCGCGGTTGATATAAAACGTCAGCATCGACATCGCCGAGCGAAAGGGATCGGACTTGCGCCGCTCACTGCGCTCCGCGGAACGCTTAAGCGAACGGGCAATTGCACGCGGATCTCTCAGCGTAAATACGCCCGGCTCCAGATCCAGCGCATCGCTGTGCTCGGTTACCTGCCGCGACCAGCGGCCCCGCTTCGCTACTGGGGAGCGCCGACGCCCGCTTTCTTTCACCGCCATTGACCGCTCCACCACCCTCGGCGGACTTCTTCCGCATACAGAATCCAGCCCAAATTTTATCGTCCCCGCAGGGAATCAACGACCGGTTGCACCACAATCGTGCACGCAAAATCATGCGCGGCGAGCGATGCTCCAAAACAATGCAATAAACCATCGAATACACGCCCGCATCGCGCCACTCAAATAATTGCGCGCCAAACGGCCCCGCCTAAAGCACCTTCATGTCCCATAATCCGTGGCTGGCACTATTTTTGGATCAGATAATTTATGCATCGCGAATTAGCGGAATAAATGACACAGAATAATGCCCTCGACAGCCAGTGGCTGATCGTCAGCGACCTGGACGGTACCCTGCTCGATCACTACGACTACTCACACGCGCCGGTGGACAGCCTGCTGCGCCAGCTGGAGCTGCAACGGGTGCCGGTGATCCTGAATACCAGCAAGACCAGCGCGGAGATCCGCGAACTCCGCCGCGAACTGCACAACCACCACCCGTTCATCAGTGAAAATGGCTCCGCGATATTTATTCCCGCCGGCTACTTTGCCGAAAAGCCGGTAAATGCCAGGGAATCCGATGGTCACTGGGTGATCGAGCCCGGATTCACCCGCGACAGGCTGCTCGACTATCTTCGCGGCGACGCACAGCAATTCGGCGCGCCCTATCTGAGTTTTGCCACTGCTTCCACCGACGACATTGTGGCGGCCACCGGCCTTTCCGCCGCGCAGGCGCAGAGCGCACAGCAACGCAGTTATTCGGAACCGCTGCTGTGGCGCGGCAGTGACGAGGAGCGAGAGGCCTTCTGTCGGCGCGCGGCAGACGCCGGCCTGAAAACACTGCAGGGCGGGCGTTTCCTGCACCTGCTCGGCCCCACTGACAAGGGCGCGGCCACCCGCACGCTGCTGGAATGCTACCGCCGCGACCGCGGGATTGAATACCGCCTGATTGCCGCCGGCGACAGTGCCAACGACCTGGATATGCTGGAAGTCGCCGATATCGCGGTGATAGTGCGCGCACCGGACCGGGCGCCACCGGAGATCGCGGCGACGCCGCAACGCCGGGTTCTTAAAAGCACCGAATTCGGGCCAGCTGGTTGGAAAGAAGTCATACAACCGCTTTTCCCAAGCGACTAGCTTCAGCGGCGAAACGACATTAAAGGACCAGAGCAGCGAGAGAAGACGCGGACTCAATTTAATTGGCAACAGCCCACGGGAGTAACCAGTGACGGATTTTTTTCAGAACGGCTCAATCACTACCCTGCACAACCTGTCCAATCGCCCGCTGGAGGAAATGGAGCGGGAACTGCTGGAGTTTTCCCAGCAGCGGCCCATGTCGCTGCTACTGCCATCACTCTACTCGGAACTGGAAGGCGAAGCGCTACCCAATATCCTCAAAGAGCTCGCCCAGGTGCCCTATCTTTCGGAAATTGTAATCGGCCTGGACCGCGCCGATGAATCGCAATACCGCGACGCCCTCGCGCAGTTCAATCAACTGCCCCAGCATGTCCGCGTACTGTGGAACGACGGGCCGCGACTGCGCGAACTCGACGCCAGGCTGCAGGAACGCGGACTGGCGCCGCTGGAACCGGGCAAGGGGCGCAATGTCTGGTACTGCCTGGGCTACATACTGGCGTCAGGCAGAGGTGAGGCAGTGGCCCTGCACGATTGCGATATCGTCACCTACGACCGCTCCATGCTGGCGCGGCTCTTTTACCCGATTGCCAATCCCAGCTTCAGTTACGAATTCTGCAAAGGGTTTTACTCCCGCGTCGCCTCTGGAAAAATCAACGGCCGCGTCTGCCGGCTCCTGGTGACGCCGTTGATCCGGACCCTGAAAAAAATCTACGGCGATAACGATTACCTGACCTACATGGACAGTTTCCGCTACGCGCTCGCCGGCGAGTTTTCCTTCCGCCGGGACGTCATTAATGACCTGCATATACCCAGTGACTGGGGGCTGGAAATCGGTGTGCTCTCAGAAATGTACCGCAATTATTCCACCAACCACCTGTGTCAGGTGGACATTGCGCACTGCTACGACCACAAGCACCAGGCGGTATCTTTTAAAAGCGACCAAACCGGCCTGTCAAAAATGTCCATCGATATTGCCAAGTCGCTGTTTCGCAAACTGGCCACTCAGGGTACGGTATTCTCTACGGAGATTTTCCGCAGTATCAAGGCCACCTATTTCCGCATCGCACTGGATTTTGTCGAGACCTACCGCAACGATGCGATCATGAACGGACTGGATTTCGATATTCATCGCGAGGAACAGACTGTGGAACTGTTTGCCCGCAACCTGATGAAAGCCGGCCAGGCCTTCCTCGACAATCCGATGGAAACGCCATTCATTCCCAGCTGGAGCCGTATCACCAGTGCCGCGCCGGGATTCCTGCACGAACTGAAAGCGGCGGTAGAGGCTGACTTCGAAGAATACAGCAGTTAGGGAACCGCTATGAGCCAAGTGACCGAGGAACTACCGATACAGAAAGTCGTCCGGCAAAAGCTCTGCGACCACCTCGCCGTCATCTACCCGGACAGGGACGGTGGAGACATCGCAGACCGGCTGATGCAGGTCATGCGCCTGGATGAAGACTGCCAGACACCGCTGGCCCACAAAAATCTGTGGGACCAGACCGACATGGTGGTGATCACCTACGCCCATACCATTCTCAGCGCCGACCAACACCCGCTGAAGTCCCTGCATCGGTTCCTCAAAACCCACTTCACCATGCTGATCAACAGCGTGCATATACTGCCGTTTTTCCCCTACTCCAGTGACGACGGTTTTGCCGTAGTCGATTACAAGCAGGTGAACGCCAGTGTCGGAGACTGGAACGATGTACTGCGCATCAGTACCGATTTTCACCTGATGGCCGACCTGGTCATCAATCACTGCTCGTCCGAACACCAGTGGTTTGTGAATTTCCAGGATGGAAAGTCGCCGGGCAGTGACTACTTCTTTACAGTCGATCCCAATGAAAACCTGAGCGGTGTGGTCCGCCCCAGGACGACGCCGCTATTGCGCGCCGTATCCAATGGTGAAGCCACCAAGTGTGTCTGGTGCACCTTCGGCCACGACCAGATCGACCTCAATTTTCGCAATCCTCAGGTACTGGTGGAAATGGTGGATATCATCCGCCTCTACCTGGATATGGGTGTGCGCATATTCCGCCTGGATGCGGTGGCATTTTTGTGGAAACGCATCGGCACCAGCTGTATCAACCTGGAGGAGACCCACGAGATAGTGCGGCTGTTGCGCACACTGATTGAACATGCGAACCCCAATGCAGTGATCATTACCGAAACCAACATCCCCAACCGGGAAAACCTGTCCTATTTCGGCAATGCCAATGAAGCCCATTGCATCTACAATTTTTCGCTACCGCCGCTGCTCGTCAACAGCCTGATCAGTGGCGATTGCCGGCACCTGAAAAACTGGCTGATGAGCATGCCACCGGCACAGAACGGCACCACCTATTTCAACTTCATCGCTTCCCACGATGGTATCGGCCTGCGGCCGGCAGAGGGCCTGCTGAGCGACGAGGAGCAGCAGGCACTGGTCCAGACCATGGAGAATTTCGGCGGGCGGATTTCCTGGCGCGCCCTCGACGACGGCAACAAGAAACCCTACGAAATCAATATTTCGCTGTTCGATGCACTGAAGGGAACCACCGCCGGCGAAGACAGCTGGCAACTGCAGCGGTTTATCTGTGCCCACGCGATCATGCTGGCCCTGGAGGGCATCCCCGGATTCTATCTGCACAGCCTGGTAGGCACGACCAACGACTACCAGCGAATGGAGGAGCACGGCCACAACCGCGCCATCAACCGGCACCAGTGGCACGAAGCGGAACTGAATAAAAAACTGGCGGATCCACAGAGCCACCACCACCAGGTTTTCTACCAGTTGCGCCACCTGATCCAGATACGCCGGGATCAACCGGCTTTCCACCCCAACGCCACCCAGTTCACGCTGCACCTCGGCGACCAGATTTTTGCGTTCTGGCGTCAGAGTATTGACCGCCGCCAGAGCATTTTCTGTCTCAACAATATTTCCGACGAGCCCCAGACAGTATTGCTATCCAGCATCAACCTGATTGGCACCGACAAGTGGAAGGATCTGATCAGCGATCAGTATTTTGAAGACATGATGTCGTCGGTAACCCTGGCTCCCTATCAGACCCTGTGGATCACCAACCGCTGGTAATGGCGCCCCCGGACTAAATCACGGCCTCCAGTGGAATGGCGGCGCAAACCCGGTTGCGCCCCTCGTTTTTGGCCCGGTACATCCAGCGGTCCGCCTCGCAGATCAGATCTTCCAGAGTGAACTGTCCACTTCGCTGGGCTACCCCGAGGCTCACCGAAAGTGCGATTTCTTTGCGCCCGAGCCCGATATGGTTCTGCGCGATGCTATGGCGAATGCGCTCTGCCAGAACGCATGCCCGGGCCAGTTCGGTTTCCGGCAACAGCAATACAAATTCCTCACCGCCCCAGCGCGACACCAGGTCTCCCTCGCGACAATTCTCCGATAACAGCTGTGCCACTCGCACCAGAATACAGTCGCCCACGTGGTGGCCGTGGCGATCGTTGATTTTTTTGAAGTGATCGATATCCAGCAGAATGACGCTGAGTGGTCGCCCATAGCGCAGCGCGGTACTCCAGATACCCGCCGCATCGGTGCAGAAAGCCCGCCGGTTGGTCAATCCGGTCAGGGTATCGGTACGGGACAGCAATTCGGCATTGCGACGCGCCTGCTCCTGCATCCGCACCCGGCTGGCCAGCGCCAGTGAAAACAGCGTGGCTTCAAGAACCAGACCGAATTCCGCGCCGCGGAAGGTCCACTGGTTCATCGGCAAGAAGCCCCAGACCGAAAACAGGGTAATGGCAACCCCGACCATACTGCACAGTGCCGCCCCCAGAAAATAAGTCCCCGCGCGCTCACCGTGGCTGACAGTCAGGCAGCCCAGCCCCACCATGCCGATGGTAAATAATGCCACGGCATTGAACGCTATCTGCGCGGCGAAATACTGATTCTCGGTAACAACCGCGATCGCCATCAGGACAAGCGCGGCAATCGACCCCCAGGTTACCCACTGCTGCGCCCGCGGGGCATGCAGGTCCAAGTGCAGGAAGCGCCGGGCAAACAGGAAACCCGCGCAACTGAACAGCACCATGCACACCATAATCGCATAGCGCTGAATGCCGGGGTGATCCGGCCATAGCCAGGCACCCAGGTGGCCGTTGTAAGTCAGGTTGAGAACAATGTAACTGAACAGGTAGAGGGAATAATAAAGGTGGCTGCGGTCGCGCAAGCCGAAATACAGCATGGCATTGTAAAGAATGAACGCCAGCAGGAAGCCGTACAGCAGCCCGTCATGGTAATGCGCCCATCGCTCCATTGCGCCCAACCGGGTATCGGACAACAGGGACACCGACAGTACCAGAGGCTCATCCGTCTGCGCCCGCAGGAACAGTTCGCTGTCGCCCGGAGCGAAGTTCACCGGCAGGACAAAGCCGATACCTGGCACCGGTCGCGGATTAGCGCTCATGCCGTCACCGGTTTGCCAGCGATGTCGCAGATCACCATTCTGCAACTGGTAGACATCCACGTAATCGAGCCAGGTCTTGCCAATGACCAGCTGCAAAGAACGGGGCTCCGTGCCCGGATTCCGCACCTTCAAGTGGAACCACACCGGCGCCGAGCCGATACCAAAGGCGGGCACCGCGCTGCGAGCCGGCGAATATTCGCCCTCGACCAGCTTATTCCTGGCCTGGGCCAGGGTCAGGCGCGCAGTGGAGTCAATCAGGAAACTGGCGCGCTCGCCCAGGGGAGCTTCATGCTCGCTCGAGAGCACCAACACCCCCTCCGCGGTGCTGTCCGCCCGCGGCGCCTCGGCGCAGATCACGAAGAGTAACGCAGCGAACAGCCGCCACCAGAGTTTGTGAAGAGAGCCGGCCGAAGCCCGAGGGGAAGTAGTGCGAAATACTCTCGCAAAAGAATCGGTCAAGTCGGTTCGCCTCTAGCACAAACCTTGTTATTAGCGGGATCGCGTCAGCGCTCTGACTGGACCCGGAGTGGCTTCACGGCAGGTTACAGGCTAAAGCCGGCGGTTTCCGCTAGCCAGCGGCGCATATATAGGAGAGTCACCGTGCACTCATCACGTAAGTTTAACCAGTGAAAGCAACGCCGGTTATCTTGTGGCGTCAAATTCTACGCAGTCGTAAGACACGCCCCGTTGGTCAATCTTATAAGCAAAAAGGCTGAGCCAATCTATAGCCCGTTTGGGCCATATAGGCAGAGAGAAAAAGGAACGGCTATTTTTCCGCCAGCGCCGCCTAAGCGGGCAGCGATCAGAGCGACAACTTTTCCGCTGGCACAGTCTCTCCTTTCGGTACCCTGCCCCAGCGCACCTCGTTGCCCGCACTCGGCAATCCGGGAATATTCTGCGCCAGCACCAGGGAAACGACCGCCATCGCCACACCGCTCCAGAATACTGCCGCAGGCGACACCAACCACAGCAGCCCGAACAGCACCGGTATCACCACCGCTGCAATATGGTTGATGGTAAAGCTCACTGCCGACGAGGCGGCGATATCCCGGTCGTCGACGATCTTCTGGAAGTAGGACTTGATCGCAATGGCCATGGAAAAGAACAGGTGATCCACCACATAGAGCGCGGCCGCCGCCGTCGCGTTTTCCACCAGCGCATAGCCGGCGAACACGACTGCCAGGCCGATATATTCCACGGACAACGCGGTCCGCTCGCCGAAGCGCACGATCAGGCGGCCCACCCGCGGTGCGACAAACAGGTTCAGCAGATGATTGAGAATAAACAGCTGCGCAATTTCGGCCACGCTGTAGCCGAATTTTTCCACCATCAGGAATCCGGCAAACACCACGAAGATCTGCCGCCGGGCACCCCCCATAAAAGTCAGCGTGTAATAGAGCCAGTAGCGTTTGCGCAGGATGATCTTCTTGTGCTGACTGTGGGGCTGCGGGAAGGTCGGGAACAGCAGCCAGATGGCACTGACGATGGCCACGGTGAAACCGCCGCCCAGCAGGTAGATCCAGGAGTAATCCCAGTGCAGCGTATCGGATGTGAGCCATACGAGACCGTAAGCCGCCAGGGACGCCAGCGAACCGGCGGCGAGCATCCGCCCCATCCAGATGGCCGAAGTCTCCTTCGGCAGCCACTGCAGCGCCAGTGAAGTCCTCAGCGATTCGAAGTAGTGAAAACCGGTGGACATCAGTAGCGTGGTCAGCAGCAGTCCCGCCGTGCTCGGGAACCAACCGGTGATCGCCACGCCCACACCGGTGGCAATCAGCGACAGAAATGCCAGCCGCTGCTCGCGCACCAGCAGCAGTACAAAAATGACTGTGAAGGCGAGAAAACCGGGAATCTCCCTGACACTCTGTAACAGGCCGATATCCGCACCGGTAAAGGATGCCCGCTCGATAACGAAGTTGTTCAGCAGCGCCTGCCAGACTCCAAACGACAGCGGCATGGCTGCGGCCAGTAACAACAACATGATTTCGGCGCGGCGCCAGGTCTGGGAGTGCATCATCGACAACTTCTTCGCAATGGCGGGTTAATCAACGCTATAGCTCAATATTCAGCGGGAACTGAGCCAGCGGGAAAGCCGCGGCATTTTAGCGCGAATCGGCAGCAAAAATACGCCCGCCGTCGGCACTGGGCCAAGTTCAGCGGGCCATATTGATAACCTGAGATTATTTAAACTGTGATTTTGCCTCCAGCTCAAGCAAGCGCGCCATATGACCTAGCAGACGCACCAGGCGATCGCCGCGGCCCGCTCCGCAAGCATCAGGCCGTACCTCACCACAAGACTCCAACACTGTATTCACACAGTTCTTACTGGTAGCATCGATAGTGACCGACATCCGTGTTGCTCCTTTACGTTTGGTTTACGGGAGCTATTCTGCCGCCGGCGCAAAGCGAAAACGAACGACTTATTGTTAACAAAAATATAAGTAAAACTTATAGTGAAAGAACTCGCCCACCTCAATGCCCTGCGCTGCGTCGAAGCCGCCGCACGGCACTGCAGCTACACCCGCGCCGCAGAAGAACTACATGTTTCCCAGGCCGCAGTCAGCCAGCAGGTGCGGCAGATGGAGCGCGTACTCGGGGTCAAACTGTTTATTCGCGAGGGGCGCAAAATGGTGCCTACTGGCAAGGGCCGGCAGTTGGCCGCCCAGCTGAGCAAGGGATTTCGCGCCATCGTCGACGGTGTGCACCAGATACAGGCAGAACCGCTGGCCGGCACCCTGAACATCACCACCACCCAGTCTCTGGCCACCATGTTGTTGATGCCGAACCTGTGGCAGTTCCGGCGTCGGCATCCCGATATCAACGTGCGGGTAGTGGCATCCAGCGGGCTGGAAGACCTGCAGCACGGGGAGATGGATATCGCCATCCGCTTTGGCTTTACCGAGCCTTCGGATCTGCACCAAAGGGTACTGTTTGAAGACCCACTGGTGGCCCTGTGTTCGCCACAGCTACTGGAACATGTGGATCTGTCCGATCCGCGCAATCTGCGCGACTGCTGGTTGGTGGACGCCGACTATAAGCGCGGCCGCGACTGGCAGGCGTGGATGGCGCTGGCGGGCCTGGATTTCCCACCGGAAGAGTTGAAATGGCTGCAGGTCAGTAACCTGGATGTGGCCCTCAGCGCAGTGATGTCAGGGCACGGACTGTTTCTTGGCTCGCTGACCCTGTCCAAACAATTGATCGCCGCAGGCACCCTGGTTAAGCCCTTCCCTTACCGCATCGAGAGGGGTATCCGCTATAGCGTCTTATACGACGCCGCTTCCGCGCGGGCGCAACGAATCCGGGTATTCGAAGACTGGCTGTTTGAACTGGTGCAACACGCCGGCGAACCAGGCTGACGGGCGACCGGTGACGGCCGCCCGGCAATCTCACGAATATCAGTCCTGCCGCAGCGTGCCGATGGGTATCGGGATATCAAAATACGACGCCCCTACTCCCATCCCACCCTCGCAACTGTTGGGCGGCATAGTGCAGACATTGCGCGTCGACGGGCACTCGGCGGCCCAGAACATATAGCCGAGGAAACCGTTACTGCTGCCGGCGCCATTCGGGGCAATATTCTGCACGAAATCGGCCTTGGTCAGCTGGGTGGAACTGGCAAAATCCACGCAGTTTTCCTGTGGCTGGTTGCCATCGGTCAGCCACATGCTCACCGCGACCTTGGCCGGCGCCTTGGGCAGGATCGGCGGGTTGTAATTGAACTTGCCATCGACATGTTCCTGCCACTGGTCAGTCGACGGCTCGCCGCGCGGCACCATCGCATTGATGTAATCCAGCTTACCATTCGGCAACCAGTCGGCGGATGCACGCCGGCTCAGCTCCTGCAGGTAGCGGTTACCCACTGCCAGATCCATCGTCAGAATCCCGCCGCCGCTCAGGCCGCGGTAGGTGGCGATAAAGGTTTCGATGCCCGCCAGCTGGCTGGCGTCCGGCGTGCCGTTTTCCCAGTCGATCTCAAACCCGTCGAGCCCAAGATCCAGTACCGTCTGGTGAGCGCGCATCGCGAGTCCCTGCGGATCGGTGACGAGCGCCTCGTCCCAGGCATCGGTATAGGTTACGCCGCCCATCGACACCATGACCCGAATCCCGTGGGCCTTGAAATAATTCACGGCATCCACGGTCATCCCGCGCGGCACACCGTTGAGGAAGTTCTCATCCGTGGTGCCGTTAAGCAGGTGCAGTGGCTCGAGGAAACTCAGAATCACCAGGTTGACCGACGGCGTGCCGTCGCCGCGGTCGATAATCCAGTGGTTCGCCTGATCGAATTCGGCACCCGCCGCGGTATCGCGGGGCTGGCTCCAGTCGCAGAAATGGTTGCCGCAGTGCCAGACGCCGTAAATCGACATGGGCGCGCCGCTGCCACCGGAAGACGATCCGCCGCTGCTGCTCGAGCTGGAGGAAGACGACGAAGAACCTCCGCCGGAACTGGAAGAGGAACTGCTGTCGCAACTGCCCAGAGATATCCACGGATCGCCTTTCTGCGGCTGGTCCTTGGTGCTGGTTGCGGCAGCGGCTTCATAGGCGACCGCGCTGTACTGCACCTGATCGCCCGCCTGATAGGAAACATGTCGATCCCACTCCTGCAGGCCACTGCAGTCGTAGGCAACCCCCTGCGCCGCCCACAGAGCGGCCAAAAGGGAAACGAGTACCCCGGTTAATTTTCTCAGCATTTTATTATCCTTTTAGATTGCGAACTGCGCGGCCAGAGCCCCGGCCGCACTCTGCTCTGCGGGAAATCGATATCGCTGGCGATTCGCCCGCTCCCTTTACATCACGAGTACAACCAAATCACAGGTACGCCTAAATCATGGGTAAAACGCACTGCCCAAAGCCATTGGCATCAAATGACAGCGCTATCAAAACTATGAGAGTGACCCGCGGACGTCAACGCCGGCAACACCGGCCGGGGCGGTATTTATCGAGAAGGGAGACTGGTTGGCATTTACGGCGGGAAATTCCATCCGCGGGGAAAATTTCCGCGCCAAGTGGAATTGATTTACTCGAAAATTTTTGACTTGCTAATGGCAACTCCGTGCCACAGGGCGCAAAGTCCGATCAGTGTTGGTCGCCGCCGATCTCTACCCGGCGCAGGGCGCCGTTCGCGCTCACCAGCACAAAGGCCACCAGGCTCAGGATACCCGCCCACAATAACGTGGTCAGCGGCGCCGCGTATTCGCTCACGGCACCGGCGGCGAGAGCGCCCAGCGCCGCGGAGCCGAACAGGGCCAGCTGGTAAATGGAGATGATCCGGCTGCGGTAGGCATCCGGCGCCAGAACCTGCACCACCGCGCGCCCAAGCGCCGCCGAGGCCGCCGCCACCCCGCCCCAGCAGGCGCACAGCAGAATCAGGCCGAACGGCGTGGGACCGAAGCTGATGGCCACCAGCAGCGCGGCGCTGTACAGCAGGCACATTAGGATACCCCGCCCGGGCCGCGTGCCCTGGCCGCGCCGCAACATGGTTGCCGTGGCCGCCACGGTACCGCCGATAAAACCCAGCTGCAGGGTCGCGTAATAGCTGGCACCGCGGCCGTAGTCTTCGGCCAGCAATGGCAGGGCAACCAGGAACACACCGATATGCACGAAGCCATTGAACGCCATCAGGATTACCAGTTCGCGCAGAACCGGGCGCTGCCAGGCCTGAACCAGCCCCTCGCGAATCAGCACCAGCGGCAATTTCTGCGGTCCGTTCGCCACCACCGGGCGGGATTCGCGCAGCGAAAACAGGAATGCGGCGGCGACGACGAGCACACTCGCCTGCAAGATTAACAGCGGCCGCAGCCCCCAGTAGTCGAAGCGGCTCGCCAGTAACATGCCCAGCGCCTGCCCGCCGTACTGGGCGAGCATCATCCAGGTCACCGTCTTCTGCACACCGCGCTCAGTGGCGTGCCCGTCTCTATCCCGCGCACTGCGCTGCACCAGGTTGTCCCGCGCTGGCTGCAGGAAAGCGGTACAGATGCCCAGGCTGATGCCGTACAGCAGCAGCACTGCCAGGTTGGGAATCCGATAGGAGAAATACAGCAGCAGTGCCAGGTGACAGAAGGCCAGACCAATGCAGGCCAGCGCCGCCACACCGGCGGCGTCGCGGCGATCGGCCAGTGCGCCGCCGAACAACAGGAAAAACAGGTTCGGCAATAACACCGAAGCCTGTACCCAGCCCAGGTGCAGTGCCGGCAAATCCACCACGGTCACGGCAATCCACGGCAGCAGGATGACCTGCAGACCTGTGGCCAGTGAGGTACCGGTGTAACCGAGCAAAAACTTTTGCAGCTTCGCCGATAGGGCTGGGAACGACATGGTAGATTCCGGTTCGGGCAGAGACATCAAAACAACATGCGACAGGTCAGCTCTTGCCGGCTGTGCGCATGGGCCAGAATCGGCGCAGCAACCGGCGCAATTGTTTTTCGGCCATGGGATCACCGCTATAGGCGGCCTTTTCAAAAGCCGCCGTGATGTGATCGACCATCGGCGCGAGCTGCGGGCGCTCCGCGCGCACCCGGCGGGCGAAATCCCGCGGCGCCTCGCCCGGCAATCGCTCGATGCCGGCACGCGCCAGGCGCCGGCAGAATTTGCGGTACAGGCGACTCGTCACCGGCGCGCGGGCGCCGCGGCCACTAAACCACAACCAGGCGAGGATGCCCAGTAGTGCGATGGCCGCCGGTATCGCTAGCAGCACGGCAATGCGCAGCGGCGTTATATCACCGAGCAGGCTTTTCAACAGGCTCTGCTGCTGATCGCTATCAAAGCTGATTACCGTCTGGTACCAGCGGTAATTGATCATATCCCATTGCAACCGCAGTCGATTCAGGATGGAGATACGGTGCAGCGGCAGTAGCGAATCCTCCATGAATTCGTCTGCGGCCGCACTCTGCAGGCCGTCGCGAATACGCTCAGGCGATACCGCCGCGGTGGGGTCGACGCGTTGCCAGCCCCGCGCCGGAGTCCAGATTTCCGCCCAGGCGTGGGCGTCGTACTCGCGCACCAGCAGGTACTTTTCCTGCTCCACCCACTCGCCACCCTGGTACCCGGCCACCACCCGTGCCGGAATCCCCGCGGCACGCATCGCAAACACATAGCTGCTGGCAAAGTGCTCGCAGAACCCCTGCTGGCTATTGAACAGGAATTCATCGACGGAATCCCCACCCAGCGCCGGCGGTTTCAGCGTGTAGGTGAACTGGCGGTGGTAAAAATCCAGCAGCTCTGCGGAGATTTTCTCGGCGTCGAGACCGCGGCCGCGCAGCTCGCGAATCCAGGTGCGGGTACGCGGGTTGCCATCGCGGGGCAACTGCAGGTTCCGGCGGCGCTCGACGGCGGAGAGCGGTACCACGTCATTCAGGGTTTCCCGCGGCCAGGAGCGCACCTCGTAGGCAAAGCGACCATAGACCGGCGCGCGCCGGATCAGGCGGTCATCAAATGTTTCCACGACACCGTCGGTGGTGGAATGCGGTCGCGCCATGGCAAACAGCCAGCGACTGTTGGTGGCCTCCTGAATGACCCGGTAGCGATAGCGCGGCCCAACTTCCGGCAGTGGCCGCTGTGATCGGTGCCATTGCCGTTGACCGCCCTCGTCCTCCACACCGAGACTCCAGCGGCGGCCGTCAAATACGGAGTACACAAGTCCGCGCCAGTAGCGCTGCTCCGGCGGTGGCACCGGGCCATCGAAAGAGATTCGCAGTGCGGGTTTGTCCGACTTGGACAGCTCGGTGAAATCCCCCGGGCTCATCGAATCGCTGATGCCGGTCGTCGATCCCGAGCTGTTCTGCGGCACCGCCCACAGGGGGCCGAGCCGCGGCATGACAATGAACAGCAGCACCATCAGTGGCACAGCCTGAGCCAGCAGGCGCAGCGACAATCCCAGCGCGCGGCGCGGACTGGCACTGTAGCTGCCGAGCTGCGCCGCCAGCGCGGAGGTGATGATCACAATACACAGACAGCCATACAGGGCGTAGGGAATCGTCTGCTCGAACACGAACAGGGTGGCGGCGACAAAGTAGGCCAGCAACAGGCTGAGAAAGGCATCGCGTCGGTTCACCAGCTCCAGGTTTTTCAGGGTAAAGGAAACCGCCAGCAGCGCGACCATCGGTTCCAGGGCAAACCAGTGGCGATAGGACAGTAACAATCCGCCCACGGCCAGTAGCACCGCCAGCAGTTTGACCGTGCGCCCCGGCAGGTCGCGGCGGCCGCGGAACACTTCCAGCCGCCAGTACACGGCAAACCCCCAGGCGCCCACGATCCACAGCGGCAGGAACGCAAAGTTCGGCAGCAGCGCGGCAAACTGGGCGGCGAAGATCCACAACAGGCTTTCCCGGGGCAGGCGCTCTTCGGTCTTCACTACAGGCTCCCCTGTACCGGGAACAGCGCCAGCGCCGTCAATACCCGCTGCTGGTGAGACGGACCCAGTGCCGGCTCGATGGTAGATCCGGGCAGACGCAGGCCGTAGGCACACTGTTCGCGCTCCGCCTGCAGTGCCCAGTGGCACAGGTTGCTGAGGCGGGTTTCCACGTCGCGCCCGGCGAGCAGATCCCAGTCGAGCCACAGGCGCATGTCGGTGCTGCTGTCGTAGTGTTTGCTGTACAAGTCGCGCCCGCCGGCGTACTGCTTCCAGGCCACATGGCGCAGTGAATCACCGGGCCGGTACAGGGCGAGGCCGGCAAAGTCGTCGCCGCCGCGCTGGCGGTGCTCGGAATTTCCTTCCCCAGCAGTGGCACCGACGGGCAGGGGCCCGGCGGACTTCGGTTGCGGGTAAACCAGGAATTCCACATCCAGGTCCACACGGCTCCAGCAGCGGAATAACCCCATCGGGAAACGGCTTTCCACCCGCAGACGCGGCGCCCGCACACGCCCCCGGCGCACCACCGGCATGGCAATGCGCACCGTGGCTTCATTCTGTTCAACCAGGTCGAACAACGCGCCCTCTTCCGGCGGCCAGCAAACTCGCAGCCGTTCCCGCGCCCGCCCGCCGCGTCGGCCGACCCGCAATTGCGCTTCGGCGTAGTCGCCGGCGAAGGCGGAACCCGCGTGCAACAGCTGTAACTGCACGCCGGACAGGTTGGCAAAGGTGTGCACTGGCAGCACGGCAAACAGGCTGACCAGCAGGAATGTCAGGGCAAATACCAAGTTGTTTTCATAGTTGGTGCCGAGCAGCCACAACAGCGCGATGATCAGCAGGAAAGCGAGACCGGCGCGGGTGGGCAGGATGAAAAGCTTGCTGTGATCGAGCGTCACATTGTGCGATGCCGGCGCGCGCCGGCTCAGCCAGCGCTCGGTCAGCTCGCGCCAGCGCGACGCGATGGAGTTGGAACCCGGAATCGAGAAAGGCATGGGGTCAGGCGGCGATAACGTCGACCTGGTGCAGCAGGCGCTCCACCAGCTGTGTGCCGTCGCCGCCCTCACTCTGCAGCCGGTGGCCGGCCACCGACGGCAGCACCGCCTGGATATCTTCCGGCAGCAGGTGACCGCGACCGTGTATCAGCGCCCAGGCTCGCGCGGCGTGCAGCAGTGCCAGGGCACCGCGGGGCGACAGGCCGATGGCGCACTCGGGGCTCTGGCGCGTATGCAGCACCAGACGCTCGAGGTAGTCGAGCAGGCTGTCGGATGCCTTCACCTGCCCTACCAGACGCTGCATTTTCTGTAGGGTGGCGCCATCGATCCGCGGTTTCAGGCTCTGCAGCTGCGCGCGCGGATCCACGCCCTGAAACAGCGCCCGCTCCGCTTCGCGAGTCGGATAGCCAAGGCTGATACGCATCAGGAAACGGTCCAGCTGCGACTCCGGCAGGGCAAAGGTGCCGGACTGGTGCAGCGGGTTCTGGGTGGCGATGACAAAAAACGGTTCCGGCAGCGGACGGGTCTCGCCGTCGACGCTGACCTGGCGCTCTTCCATCGCTTCCAGCAACGCGCTCTGGGTCTTGGGTGAGGAGCGGTTGATTTCGTCAGCGAGCAGTAACTGACTGAACACCGGCCCCTCGTGGAAGCGGAACTGCCCGGATTCCCGTTCGAAAATGGAAACCCCGAGAATATCTGCCGGCAGCATATCGCTGGTGAACTGCACCCGTTTGTACGACAGCCCCAGCACCTGCGCCAGTGCATGCGCGAGCGTGGTCTTGCCCATGCCGGGCAGGTCCTCGATCAGAAGATGTCCACGGGACAATAAACAGGCAAGCGCCAGCTTGACCTGGTGTTCCTTGCCCAACAGGACTTTGCCGATATCGGCAACGATGGCGGAAATCATTTTTTGCACGGCAAATCCATTACTGCTCGGTTTTTTGTTTCGGAATCCACCGGCGCCGGCGAGTGCCCCTCAATGGACCTGTTCCGATCCGGTGAATACCCGCGTCAACCCCGATCTATAATCATAGGTGTTTGCAGCGGCGGCTCGGTTTCCGCCGCTACAAATGACGCCAATTACAGGGCCTCCAGGCCGCGCTGCAGGTCTTTTTGCAGATCTTCCACGTCTTCCAGCCCCACAGACACGCGAATCAGGTTCTCGGTAATCCCCGCGCGGGCCTTGTCCTCATCACTGAGGCGGCCATGGGTCGTGGTGGCCGGGTGTACTATGGTGCTCTTGGCATCGCCGAGATTGGCGGTGAGCGAAAAAATCCGGCAGTCATCGATAACCTTCCACGCGGCCTCGCGTCCACCGCGTACGGTAAAACTCAGCACGCCGCCAAAGGCGGACTGCTGTTCCGCCGCCAACAGGTGGCCGGGATGCTTGGGCAGCCCGGTATAGTTGACCTTCTCCACTGCCGGCTGCTCATCCAGCCACCAGGCCAGGGCCAGCGCGTTATTGGAATGGGCCTGCATACGCAGTTTCAGCGTTTCCAGCCCCTTCAGGAATACCCAGGCATTGAACGGGCTCATGCTCGGGCCGGCAGTACGTAGGAAGACCACCAGCTCGTCCATGATGGACTTCTTGCCAACGGCGACGCCACCGACGCAGCGACCCTGTCCGTCCAAGTATTTGGTCGCCGAGTGCACGACAATATCCGCGCCCAGCGCCAGCGGGCGCTGCAGTGCCGGGGTGCAGAAACAGTTGTCCACCACCAGCAGCGCGCCGGCACTATGGGCCAGGTCGGCCATCGCGCGGATATCCGCCACTTCGCAGAGCGGGTTGGATGGCGTTTCCATAAATAGCAGCCGGGTATCGCCGTCGAGGGCATCTTTCCACTGCTGCATATCGGTGAGGTCCACGAAAGAAACCCGCACACCGAATTTTTCCATATAGCGACTGAACAGCGCAGTAGTGGTGCCGAACACACTGCGCGAGCAGATAACCTTGTCGCCGCTTTTCAATAGCGCCATGCACAGGCTCAGGATGGCGGCCATGCCGCTGGACGTGGCCACAGCCGCTTCACCGCCCTCCAGTGCCGCCATGCGCTGTTCGAACATCCGCACCGTGGGGTTGGTATAGCGAGAATAGACATTACCCGGGTTTTCGCCGGAAAAGCGCGCTGCGGCTTCGGCGGCGGAGGGAAATACGTAACTGGAGGTGAGGTACAGCGCCTCGGAGTGCTCGCCCTCATCGGAGCGCGTCTGTCCCGCGCGCACCGCCAGGGTGTCCAGTGCATAGCCGTCGTCTTCGAACATAAACCATCCCGGTTTTCTGCTGTTTACTGAGACGGATATGGTAACCGAATTAACGGGGAAATGGCGCGGTTAACACAGTGCGCAAGCCCGTGGGGAGGGCGGGAATATAGCACCGGGGCC
>NZ_JACZCR010000010.1 GCF_014904735.1 Microbulbifer hainanensis
AGAAAGTGCTGTAGCTCAGCCCGAGTACATAGCTCGGGCCGTATTCTTCATACTGACCGTTGTAACCGGAATTGTTGATATACAGCGGTTCGTCGTTCAGGTTCACACCGCTGAAGGACAACTGCAGACCATTGGCAAATCGGTACTTCGCCGACAGGTCCACCTGCATATGGCTGTCCTGGTAGCGATCCAGCGCCGCGTTTTCCAGGTTTACATCCACCAGGCGCTCGCCGGTAAAGGTTGTGGACAGGCGCAGGCTCAGGGCATCGCGCTCGTAGCCGACGATCAGGTTGCCTACCAGGTCCGCCTGGGACGGCAGGGAGATGGTATTGCTGCGCCCGGCGTCCGCACCCAGGCCGAGTTTTGCTTCTGAATCGGCGAAGGTCGCGTTTGCGCGTAACAGCAGTCCGTTGTCAAAACCCTGGGTCCAGGCCAGCTCGGCACCGGTCAGGGTGGCGCTGTCGCCATTGATCGGCTGCAGGATTTCCGCGTCGTCGACCGGCAGGTTGCCCACGTACTGGATCAGGTCGGCAGAGGCGGTCACGTCGGCGGTGACGACGAAGTTGTCGATCTGCTTGTGGAAGACACCCACTGAGAACATGCCCAGGCGATCGGCGTAATACTCGGCGGAGAAGTCGAAGTTCTGCGCTTCGTAGGGATCCAGCGCCGGGTTACCCGCCTCCACTTTCAGCTCGCCCTCGTCGTACTCGATTTCCTTCGCGGACGGATTCAGGTGACCGAAAGACGGGCGCGACTGGGATTCGGTAAAGGCCGCGCGCAGTACGATATTGTCGGTGTAGTCGTACTTGAAGTTGATGCTGGGGAAGAGGTCACTGTAGTCGCGCTGGTATTTCTCCGGACTGACGTAAACATCTTCCGCGACTTCCTCGGCGCCCGGGATTACCTCACCGGACTCGATCACGCGGTTGCCATCGGCAGAGAAATCGGTTTTCTCATAGCGCACGCCGTAAACCAGGTTGGCGCGATTGAATTCAACGCTGTGCATCGCGTAGAGGGCGGTGATGTCCTCGTCCATCACGTAGTCACGCGCTGAGTCCAGCGCAGTGGCGGTGGCGTCAATTTCAAAGCTGCCCCGATTGGCCTTGATAAAACGATTCAAGGCGCCCTTGTCGATGCCCGGGCCAAAAGGAGCCAGGCCGTAATCGACGCTGTTCATGGCGAAATCCGCCAGGGTGTAATCGCCACCGAAGCCGTCGTAGGTGGTCGCATTCATGTCTCCGGTTTTTTCCCGGGTGCGCTGCTGCAGACCGAATTTCAGCTCGGATGGGTTACCGCCCACCTGAAGCTCGCGGTGAATATCAATGCGGAAGCTGACCTCCTCGTCTTCGGTAAAATTATCCTCGATGACGATTTCATCCAGCTCGTAACTGGAAGGATCGAGCGCGGCGGCCAGGTCATCGGCACCCACGGCCATCTGCGGCACGTCGCCGGCACTGACGTAACCCAGCCGCAGGCCTTTCTGCTTGAAACCGGTATCGCGACGGTGCGGCTCCGCCTCTTCCGCATGGGAGTATCCCAGCGCGTATTCAACGCCCCAGATATCCAGATCGTGTTCACCACCGAAAATGACAGAAAGGATTTCCTGTTCTTCGAAACGATCCTTCAGGGACTTGTCCAGGGTCGCATCGCTCCAGCTGGCGGAGTTGGCAGTGATGGTCTGCAGGTCGCCCTTGTCCAGCTTCCACGAATTGCGCTGCCGCTCTTCGGAATCGGAGAAATCCGAATAGAGGCTGTGCAGGTAGACCTGGCTGGTCTCGCTCAGGCGGTAGTCCAGATTGGCCGCCAGGCCGGTGCGCTCGCGGGTGATGCTGTAATCGCGCTGCTCGATTTCCGGCGCGCCGAAGGCTTCACTGCCGTCTTCCGCTTCCATCAACTCCCAGACACCGTCGGTCTCTTCGTTCTCGGAACCGAACTTGCGTTCCTGGTGGCTGGCCGCAATCGCCACACCCAGCTCGCGGCCCCCCAGATCGAATACCTGAGTGAATTTACCCGCCAGTTTGGGGCTGTTTTCTTCCTGCAGCTCGCTGTAGCTGTTTTCGACGCTGATTTTGTACGCCTGGCCGTCTTGATCCAGCGCATTCAGGCTCTTGATCTCAATGGCGCCACCGATGGAATCGGCACTCATGTCCGGAGTCAGAGTCTTATAGACCTCGAGGCTCGCCAGCAGGTCGGACGGGATTACGTCCAGCGCCACGGCGCGGCTGTCCGCCTCCGGTGCCGGTAGACTCATGCCGTTGATGGTGGAGGCATTCAGGTTTGGATCGATACCGCGCACGCCGACAAAGCGCCCCTCGCCCTGGTCCCGGGCAATGGACACGCCGGGCATGCGCTGCAGCGCTTCGGTTACGTTGGCATCGGGCAGTTCACCGATGGCGTCGGAGGTCTGCACGGCAACAACCTTGTTGGCGTTGCGCTGGCGCTCAATATCACTGCTGGCGTTGGCGACTTGGGCCGTCACTTCAATGGTTTCCATCGCCTCGCGCTTGGTTTCTGCGGCGGTCGTGTTGATGGAAATTACCGCGGCGGCCAGAGCCGTCAGCGGCATAGCCAGCAGGCGCGTGCTACGTATTGTCTTTTTCATGAAGTCCCCATTCCCTAGTCAATAAATCGGTAGCAATTGTTTTTCGAATGGGGCGAAAGCTAGTCAGCGGATATGAAAATTGCGTTACGCTTTTTTTAAGATTGTCATAATTGAGTTCTAGGATTTCCGGTACCAACAGGCAGGGCTATGCCTTCGCTGGAGAATGCCATGGAAGACAAACCGAAGAACCCCGCACGTCGAACCCTGTTCAAGGCCATCGGCGCGGCCACCGCCGCCGGTGTGACCGGGAATATTTTGCCGGGCTGCGTCGGCAAAAAAGGCGACACTGGAAAAAATCTGGCTTTCGCGGAAATCCCCCACAGCCTGGATGCCCAGCACCATCTGCCAACGGGCTACCATGCCGATATCCTGTTGCGCTGGGGCGACCCACTCTTCGCCGGTAACACGCCCTTCGCTCCGGAAAAACTGACCGTCACGGAGCAGGAAAAACGCTTCGGCTACAACAATGATTTTATTGCCTATATGCCGCTGGATGCCGACGCCGGTCCCGGCGAGGGTGAGCGCCACAGCAAGAGCAACAACAGCGCCCGCGGCCTGCTGTGTGTGAACCATGAGTACACCCAGCCGCACCTGATGTTCTCCGGCTACAAGGATGAAGTCAGCGCCGTTCGCGGGGTCCCGGCCGAGCATGTCGCGGTTGAACAGGCCGCCTGCGGACACACAATTGTGGAAGTAGAACGGACCGGCAACGGTTGGCGGCCGGTACTCGACAGCCCTTACAACCGCCGCATTACCCTGCACACCGCAATGGCGATCACCGGACCCGCCGCCGGCGACCGCCGCCTGCAGACTACCACCGACCCTGATGGCAAACGGGTATTCGGCACTGTCGGCAACTGTGCCGGCGGCAAAACGCCCTGGGGCACGGTGTTGATTGCGGAAGAAGGATTTGGCGGCGCCTTTCAGGGAAATCCGGACACGATTGCCGACCCGGTGGAAGTAGCCAATCACCGCGCCTTCGGCATTCATCCGGACAACCGAAACTGGGGTGACTACGACCGTCGCTTCGATATCGGTGTGGAACCCAATGAACCCAACCGCTTCGGCTGGATGGTAGAATACGATCCCTACGATCCGGCATCGCAGCCGCGCAAGCTCACCAGTCTCGGCCGATTTGAGCACGAGGGCTTTACCCTGGTAAGCAAACCGGACCGGCCGATCGTCGCCTACGGTGGCGACGACGACGAAAACCAGTTCGTCTACCGCTATGTATCCCGGCGGCAATATCAACCCGACGATTATGCGCACAATCGCGACCTGCTGAGCGACGGCACCCTCTATGCGGGCCGGTTCAACGACGACGGCAGCGGCCGCTGGCTGCCACTGGTGTTCGGGCGTGGGCCGTTGACCGAGGCCAATGGCTTTCGCAACCAGGCCGATGTGTTGATCGACGCACGCCGCGCCGCCAGACTAGTCGGCGCCACGCCCATGGACCGGCCCGAGGATATCGAAACCAACCCGGTCAACGACTGCACCTACGTCATGTTGACCAGGAACACCAAACGCTCCGGCACCAATAACGCCAACCCGCGCCCGCGCAATCCCACCGGACACGTGCTGGAAATCGTGCCGCCGGGCAGACACGGTGAGCGCAATCACGCAGCGGGAACCTTTGCCTGGAATATTTTCCTGCTCGGCGGCAATCCCAACGCGGAAGACCCGGAGGAGCGCGGTGCCTACGGCGAGCAACTGCCCGGCATTGTTTCCGCCGATGGCTGGTTTACCTGCCCCGACAACGTCGCGTTCGATGCCCGCGGCGGCATGTGGGTCGCCACCGACGGCTGCGAAAAATTCGGTTTTCACAACGGCCTGTGGGCCATGCCCACCGACGGCGACCAACGCGCGATACCGAAACACTTTTTTGGCTGCCCTGAGGGCGCCGAACTGTGCGGCCCCGAATTCACACCGGACGGCAAGACGCTGTTCGTCTCGGTGCAGCACCCCGCGGATCGCAGTGGCTCCACTTTCGACAATCCACTGCACCGCTGGCCGGACAACGATCCGGCGTTGCCGCCGCGGCCGTCGGTGCTTGCGATTTATCGCCGTGATGGCAAAATCGTCGGCAGTTAACTCCTGCGTCCAACTTCCCCCGCCTTATAGTTCCCCCCAAAATAACCTGCACGCCGGTACCAAATAAACCCGCCGGCGACATCCGCTTTGCGGGAAATGCCGATACTGTCGTCTAAATGTTGATTTTCCCGGATAGTCCCGGGTATTTTTCGCGACTTGGTTGGCCGTCCGCGCCATTCCATCGCCGACATTGATGGACACAACAGGAAGAGCAGGGAATGCAGGTTATCGATTTCAATCAGGTCAACTGGTATGCGCTGCGCGCGGCGGCCGCTTACCAAAAAGAAGCCGATATCCGGCGCACCTTTCCCGACACCGTCAAAGTGGCGACAACCGGTGAAGATATCCAGTACTTCATCGAGAGCAATGCAACCCAGCAGGTTGTCTCGATCCGGGGTACCGCGAACCTGGACAATGCGTTCGAGGATGCCTCATACGCGGAATCTGAAAACCCCCAGCTGGATATCTACGTCCACTGCGGTTTCGACAAAACCGCGACGCAGCTGTATCGCGAAATCAAGCCCGAGCTGGATAAAAGCAAGCCTGTCATCCTAACCGGCCACTCCCTCGGCGCCGCCATCTCAACGCTGCTGATGATGTACCTGCACCACGATGGTTTCAGTCTCGGCCCCTCAATTAACTTCGGACAGCCGAAAATCACCAACAGCCACGGCGCCGACAAATACAGCTTCCTGCCATTGCTGCGTGTGGTGGATGAAAATGATGTAGTGCCACTGGTACCGCCGAATGACCTGATCGATGCGATTCACGGTGGCTATCAGCACCTGGGACCGGAACTGATGCTGCTGGCGGGCGAATACTATGTGTACGAGGACACTGGCGCGATCCGCCATTCCTCGATCGATGCTTTCTGGAGAAACCTGGGAGACACCAGCGTCTCTGCACATTTCATGGCGAACTACCTGAAAAATATCGCCTCAAAAACAGCCCGCGCAATACTGGTGCCCTACCAGCGGCGCGAAGAATACATGGACGCCTGAACAATAAAATAATCTCGGGGAGAGGATTATGGATTTTGCGCTGAGATTGCGCGCGCTGCTGCGCAGTGCTGTAACGAAGCTGGTAAAGCTTTCGATAAAGCTGGTCCGCAATGGCTGGCACTGGTTGCGGGGGTTGCTGCGCGCACTGGTTAACCTGTGGAAGTCCCTCGGCCCCCGCTGGCTGCGGATAACGATGGTAATCATCGCGGCCGGCACCGTCGGCTACCTCAAGCTGGTCGAACTGCTCGAGCCGAACCTGACGGAAGAAAACATTCACCGGGTGCAGTACCTGAACGGTGGCTGGACAGATCAGCAGAGGCAGCAGTTTTACT
The DNA here is from genome assembly GCF_014904735.1 of Microbulbifer hainanensis. Classification (GTDB taxonomy): domain Bacteria; phylum Pseudomonadota; class Gammaproteobacteria; order Pseudomonadales; family Cellvibrionaceae; genus Microbulbifer; species Microbulbifer hainanensis. The sequence goes on from NZ_JACZCR010000010.1 coordinate 6,027, forward strand.
ACGCTCCCCAGGGGACGGAATTGCTCGGCATGGATTACGCCTGGTTCACCAACCTGGAACTGCCCCTGTCCCACGAACGACTCGCCACCGCGAGCAATATGCGCGGCTGGGGATTTATCGTGGATCCGGGACAGAAGCCCAGCGCGCTCAATCCCGGCAACCTGCCGGTGGGCCTTACCCACCATATTGATGCCGCCACCGGCCGCGAGCGCCTGGATATCGGCTGCGCCGCCTGCCACACCGGTGAGCTGCATTACAAGGGCACGGCCCTGCGCGTCGACGGCGGCCAGGCAATGCACAGTATCTCCAATCCCAAGCGCGGCGAGTTCATCACGACGATGGGCGCCTCGGTGCTGGAAACCCTGTTGAACCCGGCCAAGTGGGATCGCTTCGCAACCCGTCTGGCGGGACAGGACGACGCCAAACGCACGGCGCTGCGCAAGCAGCTGTGGCAGTTCGCCGGCGCGCTCAAGCGGTTCCACAATGGTCCCGGCGCGAATAAATACTACCCGGTCGAGGAAGGGCGCGGCAGAACCGACGCCGTCGGGCGTATTGCCAACGTGGTGTTCGGTTACGACCTCGACGAACCGGACAATTACCGCGTTGCCGACGCCCCGGCGAGCTATCCCTTCCTGTGGGACATCTGGCGCTTCGACTGGGTGCAGTACACCGGCTTCACCAACCAGCCCATGGCACGCAATGTCGGCGAGAGCCTGGGCGTACTGGCGCCGATCAAACTGGTCGACGCCAATGGCAATGTGCTGCAGGACGGCACCTTTGGCGAGACAACAGTGGACCTGCAGGGCCAGCACTGCGTCGAGAGCCTGCTGCGCACGCTCAAGCCACCCAAGTGGCCAGAAGCCGTACTCGGCAAAATCGATATCGCCAAGGCCAGAACCGGCAAGGCGCTGTTCGCTAACCAGTGCGCCTACTGCCACGGCCCCCACACTTCCCAGTCCTACCAGTGGCCGCTGGCTGCCAACCCGTCGGAGACATTGCCCGGTCAGGTCGGCGTCAACTGGCAGTGGGACATGGACGGGGAAGTGTCGCGCCGCGACGGCGCCCTCTACCGCCAGGATCAGCGCACCACCATGTGGGCCCTGCCGTGGATCAGCACCGATGTTGTGGGTACCGATCCGAAGCTCGCGGACAACTTCATCGACGGGCGCTACGACCTCGGCAAGCTCTTCCCCGGCTCCGAGCCGGTCAATGCCGGCCACGGCCTGCAACTGCTGATCAACGAACTGGTGCCCAAACTCTATCGCAAATGGGGTATCGAGGGTGCCGAAACCGTGGCCGATTACGACGGCCTGAATGTGCCCTTCCGTATCGCCAACAAGCGCGCCTACAAAGCCCGGCCGCTACACGGCGTCTGGGCGACGCCACCTTTCCTGCACAACGGTTCGGTGCCGACTATTTACGACCTGCTCTCACCGCTGCGCGCCCGGCCGAAAACCTTTTACGTCGGCAACCGCGAGTACAACCCGCGCAAGCTCGGTTTTGTCACGGCGCAGTCACCGGGCAGCTTCTTTATGGACACAACGATCGATGGCAACCGGAATAGCGGCCACCTGTTTACCGACGTGGACATGCCCGGCCGCATTGGCGAACTGCTCACGGAAAAAGAGCGCTACGCGATCATCGAGTACCTGAAGGTCATGGGTAACCCGGACTTTGACAGCGCCCTGGGCGGCGATCCGATGAACTGGGACAGGTACAGTCCAGCGCCACAAAATGAATCCACGCAGCAGGCCTGCCAGTCCGACCAGCAGTCCGAAGTGATCTATGCGGAACGCGCTTCACAGGGAGAGAAAGCACTATGATCCGACAACCACTGCACCGGCTTTCACTGACCCTATTGCTGCTCTGTTCCGGCGCCAGCGCGGACGCGCCTGCGCCGGGCGACACAATGCAACTGGATACCCTGGGTATGCAGATTTCCGCCGAGGAAAAGGCGGCGATCATCCGCGCTATGGAGTACGGCCGCGAGATCTCGCGCAAGGCGGAAAAAATCAACGGCGCGCCCTACCGCCGCGACGCACACGCCAAAGCCACCGGCTGCCTGCGCGCGACCTTTACCGTCAATGGCGATATAGCGCCGCGCTTCCAGCACAGTGTCCTGTCCGAACCGGGGCGGAACTACCGCGCCTGGATCCGCTTTTCCAACGGCGATATGACCGTGCGCCCAGACGCCAAGCCCGACGCCCGCGGCATGGCGATCAAGCTAATGGGTGTGGAGGGAGAGAAAATCGCTCCGGAACTGCGCGGACCGGCGACGCAGGATTTCATCATGACCAACACGCCCGCGTTCTTTAACCGCAATATATTCGACTATGTGGACAACATGAGCCACCTGGCCGATCTGCAGCGCACGCGTTGGTTTGCCGGCATTGCACCGCCGCGATTCCACCCGAAACTGTTCTACCGCGCTGTGCAGACAGTCTCGTCGGAGATCGATTCACCGCTCGCGCCACAGTACTACTCGATGCTGCCCTACCAGCTCGGCAATACACCGCTGAAATTTTCCGCGCGCCCCTGCCCCGGCATGACGGTCACCGGCGGGATCGACCGTTCCAACCCCGACTACCTCACCCGGGCCATGGCGCAACAGCTGGAGCACGGCGGCGCCTGCTTCGATTTCATGGTGCAGGAGAAAGTCGCCGGGGCCGATATGCCCCTCGACGATGCCGCGGTCATCTGGTCGGAAACGGACTCACCCTTTATCCCGGTGGCGCGGATCGAGATTCCGCCGCAGTCCTTTACCGATGCGGCCCAGCAGCAGTTTTGCGAAAATCTGTCGATGAATCCGTGGCACGGTGTCGGTGAATGGCAGCCGCTGGGCAGCCTGAACCGGGCCCGTCGCCTGGTCTACCACGCGGTATCCCGCTACCGGCACGGTGAAAACGACGCGGCCATGTCCGAGCCGGACAGCTGGTGCCTGGAGGGCGGCGACCAGTGCGACTTATCCGCCGAACTCCACCGCACCAAGTCCCGCTGGCCCCTGCCGCGCTGCTTCGACGAGCTGTACCAGCCCGCCGACGGTTCACCATCGCCGGGGTGCATTGCCAGCGGCGACACCGATGAGACAGCGACTTACTAGCAGGCTGTTGAAAAATGCCTTCCCTGGCATTTATCAACCCAGGTTTGCGGCACATGTCCGCAAACCTTCGACGACAAATCAAGCACTTACGTGCTCGATTTGCGGCCCGGCCCTCCATGGCCGGCTTTCCAGGCTGTCGAAAAATACTTTTTCAACAGCCTGTTATTAGACGGTAAAGAACTGCTGGATCCCCAGCAGTACATTGGTGGTGGCCACCGAGGCGAGGATCAGCCCCATGACCCGGCTGACGATACTGGCGCCGGCATTGCCGATCCAGCGGTAGATCCAGTTGGCAGTCAGCAGGATGACCAGCACGATGCCGAGCACCGCGAGCATGGCTATCGCGGTGCGCGCCTGGTGAATGGGATCGAAGCGATAGTTGTCCGTCAGCACCACCGCCGCCAGCATCGCGCCGGGAGAGGCGATGGAGGGTACCGCCAGCGGAAAAATCGCCGTCTCGTGCCCCTCCTGCACGATTTCCATCTCCTGCTCCGGCTTGCCCTCGCCGAAAATCATCGTCAGGGCGAACAGGAAGAGCACCACGCCGCCGGCCACCTGGAAGGCCGATAGCGGCACCCCGATGGTTTCCAGCAGGTACTGGCCGGCGAGCAGGAAGAACAACAGGATGCCCGTGGCGACCAGTACCGCCATGAACGCGATCTTGCGCTTCTGCCAGTCGGCGTGACGGGCGGTCACGGCAATGAACACCGGCAAGGTACCCACCGGATCAATCACCGCAAAGAAAAAGACAAAGCTGCTGATCCAATCGTTCAAGGGAGGCTCCGGCGCACCGTGCTACTATCGGCTTAATCTCATGTGCAGGTGGCCGGCGGGCCGCGTCTGCCAGAGACCGTTGAATCCAGTTTCAGAAAGTCTAGTGCATGACCAATCACTCTCCGACCGCGCGCCGCATTGCCAAAACCATCCTGAATGGCTTTGACGCCTATTTCGCCGATTACCAGAACATTACCCTCGGCGCCAAGGCGCGCTTCGAAATGGCCGCCTGGCAGGGCGTACACCAGGCCAACAAGGAGCGCATCGATCTCTACAAGACCAAGGTCAACCAGGTACTGAAACTGGTGCACTCCGTCACCAGCAAGGACACCAGCATGCTGGACCTGTGGCGGGACGCGCGCGCCACCTATGCCCAGCTGATTGCCAATCACAGCAATTACGAAATCGCCGAGACGTTTTTCAACTCGGTCTTCTGCAGCCAGTTCCAGCACGCCCATATTCACGACAGCAACATCTTCGTCAAACCGTCGCGCACGCCGGACGACAAGCCGCTGCGGGATTACAGCATTTACATCAGCTACAGTGCCCGCGACGGCCTCGAATATATGATCGAGGACATCCTCAACGATTACGGTTTTTCCATCCCCTGGGAAAACCAGCAGCGCGATATCCAAAACATCTGTGCAGCGCTACGCGCCACGCCGCTGGCCGGGCTGGAAAATGTGAAATCCCTGCGGGTGGACATGCTCGAGTCGGTGTTCTACCGCAACAAGGCAGCCTACCTGGTGGGTCGCATGATGTTTGGCGGCGAGGTGATCCCGTTGATCCTGCCGTGCCTGAACAATGGCCGCGGCGGCATCTTTGTCGACACGGTGCTCTACAGCAACGACTCCGCCAGTATCATTTTCAGTTTTACCCGCTCCTACTTTATGGTGGACGCGCCTATTCCCTCGCGATTCGTGCGCTTCCTGTCCACCATCATGCCGCTGAAGGAGCGCTCGGAGCTGTATAACTCCATCGGTTTCCACAAGCACGGCAAGACCGAGTTCTACCGCCATATCCTCGCCCATATGAAGGCCAGCAACGACAAGTTCGTGATTGCGCCGGGGATCAAGGGCATGGTCATGAGCGTGTTTACGCTGCCGTCCTACCCGGTTGTCTTCAAGGTCATCAAGGACCGCTTCGACCGGCCGAAAACCGTCACCGAAGCCATCGTCAAGGAGAAGTACAAGTTCGTATCCCGCTCCGACCGGGTCGGGCGCATGGCGGATACCCAGGAGTACACCAACTTTATCTTTTACCGCAATCGCTTCAGTGAGGAACTACTGCGGGAACTGCAGGAGCTGGCGCCCTCCAAACTGGAGATGGACGACAAGTGGGTGATCATCAAGCACCTGTACGTGGAGCGGCGCATGGAGCCGCTCAACCTCTACCTGCAGCACGCCAGCGACGAGGAAATCCGCGAGGCGATGGAGGAATACGGCAACGCGATCAAGCAGCTGGCAGCGGCCAATATTTTCCCGGGCGATATGCTGCTGAAAAACTTCGGGGTCACCCGTCACGGGCGAGTGGTCTTCTACGACTACGATGAACTCTGCCCGCTCACCGACTGCAACTTCCGCAAAATACCCGAGGCCCAGACCGCGGAACAGGAACTGGCGGACAGGCCCTGGTACACGGTGGATGAGATGGACGTGTTTCCGGAGGAGTTCCGCCTGTTTTTCTCTGGCAATCCCCTTGCGCGCAAGGCCTTCGAGGACCAGCACAGCGATCTCTACGACTACAGCTTCTGGCGCCGTCTGCAAGATCGAATCCGCGCTGGGCATATCGAGAGCGCCTTTCCCTACCGGCGCAAATGGCGATTCAAGCGCCGCCCGCACCGGGTCTCGAAGGCGTGATTTTGTAGCTATAGTGAAGGGAGGCAGTAATCGCGAAGGAGTTGACTGTGCGGTTTCCCTCGGTGACGACAGCGCTCATAGTTATAGCCTTGGGAATGCTCAGTGGCTGCGGTTACCTGCCCAGCGAACTGTCCACGCCCGGCAGCGACGCCGACAGCGGTGGCCCGCACGCCCGTATCATTGCCATCCAGCACACTGCCAGTTGCGATACCCCGGCGCGGGGATTCCGCACAATCACGTTCGATGACCTCTACGCTACCACCGGTGACCCGGACAAGCCTTTCCGCAAGGTGGCGTCAGCGCCGGCCCAGTACGATATCAATGCCTACGTCTGGGGCACTGACAACTGTTCCCGGCGTGGCCAGTGCAATGGCGGCGATCACTTCTGGCTGATCGAGCGGGGACCCGGCTCGGACTTCAGCACCTGGGTGGTTACGCCGCAGTTCCCGCGCATTACCATCCAGTCCAACTGCCGCGACCAGCTCAAGGTCGGCAAGCGCTACCGCTTTTCCTTCAGCCGCGGCGCACTGATTGGAATCAGCCGCTGAGTTTCACTGCTCTTCGCTCGCCGACTGGCGCCTTTTCAGATAGCGGTAGATGGCATCCTGCGCGCGGCACCCCTTGGCGCTGTTGTCGGCGATCCGGGTATTGCTCTGCTGGGCATCCAGCACCCGCGCCTTGCAGTTGTCGCTCCACTGCAGCTCCATGATTTTCTGGATCGTGGCCCGGTGCTCGCTATCGGTGACCGGGAAAGTGACTTCCACGCGGTGATCCAGGTTGCGTGTCATCAGGTCTGCCGACGACAGCCACACCTGGGTATCGCCGCCGTTGTGGAACAGGTAGACCCGCGCGTGCTCCAAAAACTTGTCCACCAGGCTGATCACCTGGATGTTGTCCGACAGGCCCGGTGTCTCGCAGACCAGCGAGCACATGCTGCGCACGATGATGCGGATTTTCACCCCGGCGGCACTGGCGCGATAGAGGCGCTCGATCACCTCGCTGTCGACCAGGTTGTTGCACTTGAAAAACAGCGCGGCCCTGGCACCGGCGCGGGCCGCATTAATCTCCCGGTCGATGGCGTGCAACAGTGCCGGGCGGTTTGAATAGGGAGACACGGCAATGTGCTCGTATACCGGGCGCTGGTGCGTGTACTGGATAAATTCGAACACATTGTGCACATCCTGCCCCAGCCCCTGGTCACTGGTGAGCAGGCTGAAGTCGCAGTAGACACTCGCAGTACTTTCGTTGAAATTGCCGGTACCCAGGTGGCTGTAGTAGCGCACCTGCCCCTCTTCTTCCCGCAGTATCGAAATCAGCTTGCAGTGCACCTTGAGTCCGGGCACGCCATAAATTACATTCACGCCCGCGTCGCGCAACTCATTGGACCAGTGAATATTGGCGAGCTCGTCGAAGCGCGCCTGCAGCTCCACCACCGCGGTCACCTGCTTGTTGTTGCGCACCGCGTTGATCAGTGCGGCAACCACCCGGGAATTCTTCGCCACCCGGTACAGGTTGATGCGAATCTCGCGCACCTGTGGGTCGATCGCGGCGGTGATCAGCAGGTTGGTGATCGCGCGGAAATCGTGATACGGGTAATACAGCAGTTGGTCGCGCACCCGTAACAGGTTGAAGATACTCTCCCGCTCCGGCTGCATCGGCAGGGGTTCCATTGGCTTGTAACGTTCCCGCGCGGAGTCGGCCGGAAAGTTCATAAAATCCTTGGAGTTGTGGTAGCGGCCTCCGGGTGTATAGCTGTCGTAGCGCCCCATCTTGAGTTTTTTCTTCACCAGGTCCAGCAGCACTTCCGGCATTGCCGCATCGTGGGCAAGCCGCACCGGGTCTGCCTGTTTGCGCTTTTTCAAAGACTTGGCCACGCGGTCGACAATGTTCTGCGTTATCTGCTCACCCAGTTCCAGTTCCGCATCGCGGCTGATCTTGAACATATAGGCTTCGGCCTTGGCGATCGGCAGTACGTAGCGAAACACATCGACGAGACAGGCGCGGATGATATTGTCGAGCACGATATAGACTTTTTCGCGGTGCCCCTCCCTCGAAGGAATCACCACGAAGCGCGGCAACGTATCGGTGGGAATTTCCAGCGCGGCAAAGCGCTCGCTGCCATCTTCCAGTTGCAGGTAGATGGCAAAATAGATACTCGCTTCGTTCAGCAGCGGCATCGTCTCGCGGTCGTCGATATAAAACGGCTCCAGCTCCGGCAATACCTCCTCGTAAAAATAGTTCTCAACGAAAGTGCGCTGGCGCTCACTCAACTGGGACTCGTTGACCAGATGGATATGGTGTTTATCGAGATCCGCCAAAACCTTGGTATAGGCGGCGAATGAGCGGCGCTGCAGACGCCGTACCCTTTCGTTGATATCGCCCAGCAGCGCGGAGAATTCCTCCTTTATTTTTCCGCCCTTGGCAAAGGTGGCCAGGCGGCGCACATCTGCCACCCGCACGCGATAGAATTCATCGAGGTTACTGGAAAAGATGCCGAGAAAGCGCACGCGCTCGATAATCGGCACGCGCTCGTCCTCCACTTCCTGCAGCACACGTTCATTGAAGGAAAGCCAACTTAGCTCTTTCGGGTAGAGGGGCGTATTATTGGGCATGGAGCAACTGCTTTGAGTGATCGTCGCCTTTGCGGGGAGATAGTATTCCATTGACCCGCGGGCTGCATTGAAATATGCGGATATAAAGAGTAGAGCAGTTTGCTACATTAAGATGACAATTTTTTGACAGGAAATCGGATGGAGCTTGACGCGGAACGCTACGCGGCGCTGGACCTGGGTTCCAACAGCTTTCACCTGTTGCTGGCTGAGTTTCGCGGCCAGCGCATGGTGCGCCTGCACACCGACCGTGCCATGGTGCGTCTGGCCGAAGGACTGGACGATGAGCGCAACCTGGATCCGGCCGTCGCCGAGCGCGCCCTGGAAGCACTGCGCCGCTTTCATCCGGTACTGACGGGACTGCCCGCGGATCACATCCGTGTCGTCGGCACCAATACGCTGCGCGCCGCCGCCAACGCCGACGGTTTTCTCGAGTCTGCGGAGACGATTCTAGGTGCCCCCATCGAGATCATCAGCGGCATCGAAGAAGCGCGACTGATCTACAGCGGCGTTATGGCTGCCGCCGACGGGCCGCCGCGATTACGCTGCGTCATCGATATCGGCGGCGGCTCCACCGAGCTGGTACGCGGCCGCGAGATACCGCAGCAGCTGCAGAGCCTGTACATGGGCTGCGTTTCTTACAGCAAACGCTTTTTCGCCGACGGCGTCATCGCAAGCAAGAAAAATGGCAACAATTTCAACCGCGCCCGCCGCGCGGCCCGGGCGGAACTCCAGGGATTAAAACACCTGGCAATCAATGCGGAAGTCGTCGGCGCATCCGGTACCGTCAAGGCCGTCGCACGCGTGCTCAATGACGGCGAAATCGGTGACATACACCGTGCGGATATCGACCGTCTCGCGGAGCAGGTGGCGGATACCGACACTGTAGCCAATCTGAAACTGCCCAATTTTGATGAAGAGCGTCGGCCGGTCTTTGCCGCCGGACTGGCCATACTGCACGGAATTTTCTGCGAGCTGGATATCCAGACCATGCAGGTTTCGCCGTATGCCATCCGCGAGGGCATTGTCCACGATCTCGCCGGGCGCCTGCACGGCGGCGACCGTCGCGCGGATACTGTGGCAAATCTGATGCTGCGCGCCCAGATAGACGCGGAGCAGGCCCGGCGGGTCGGCGACACCGCCCTCGATTTGCTGACGCAACTGCGCCCCGTTTTTAACACCGAACAGTGGCAGCGGCTGCGCTGGGCCACCCAGTTGCACGAACTCGGGCTGTCGCTTTCCCACAGTAATTTCCGCAAACTCGGCGCCTTTATGATCGAGCAGGCGGATCTGGCCGGATTCAGCAAAAGCGAACAGGAATACCTCGCCTACCTGGTGCTCAACCAGCGCGGTCGCATCAAACCGCCGCGCGAACACTACGGTTTTCACCCCAATCCGGATCTGCTGCTGAGCCTGCGGCTGGCCTGTATCGTTCACCGCGACCACACGGATCGCAGTGCCGGCGGCCTGCAGCTCAGCGCAACCGGGGATATCTACGAATTGAATATCGAGCAACAGTGGCTGGATCAGCATCCGGCCATCGAGGACCTGCTTTACCAGGAAGTGGAACACTGGCAATCACAGCCGCGGCCGCTGAAGTTGACCACCGTCTGAGCGAGTCTTTGCCCTGCAAAGCGAACATTGCATCGGCCGGCGCGCGGCAGATAGGCTAAGCGATTCCACCCCCAACCCCCTACAATGAGAGTTTATGAAGCTCAGCGAAGTCTCCCTCAGCCACCACTACGCCGACCTGGGCGATGCCTTTGGCACCCGGATCGATCCCACGCCGTTTGAAAACCCGAGACTGATACACGTAAACCCGGCGGTGCTGCGGCTGCTCGGCATCAATGTACGGGAGGCGCAGAACCCCGCCTGGGCCCAGCTCGGGTGCGGCAAAGAACTGTTCCCCGGCTCCCGCCCCTTTGCGATGAAATATACCGGCCACCAGTTCGGCGTCTACAACCCGGACCTGGGCGACGGCCGCGCCCTGCTCCTTGGGGAAATCGAGCACGGCGGCGCGCAGTGGGAGTTACACCTGAAGGGGGCGGGCAAAACACCCTACTCGCGCTTTGGCGACGGGCGCGCGGTGTTGCGCTCGACGATTCGCGAATACCTGGCCGGCGAGGCGCTGACCGGGCTCGGCATTCCCAGCACCCGCGCACTGTGCCTCGTCGGCAGCGACGAACCGGTGACCCGCGAACGGATTGAAAGCGGCGCCATGCTGATTCGCGTGGCGCAGTCCCATATCCGCTTTGGCCATTTCGAATATTTCTTTTACACCCGCCAGCTGGAGGCACTGCAAAAGCTGATCGCCTTTACCTGCAACCGCTTCCTGCCGGAAGCGGCGGCGCTGGAACCCGCCGCGCAGGCCGAGGCGCTGTTGCGCCATACGGTGCGCAGCACTGCCGACCTGGTGGCGGGCTGGCAGGCAGTGGGCTTCGCCCACGGTGTGCTGAATACCGACAATATGTCGATTATCGGCGACACCTTCGATTACGGGCCCTACGGCTTTCTCGACGACTACGAACCCGGGTTTATCTGCAACCACTCGGATCACACCGGCCGCTACGCGTTTGAACAGCAGCCCGGCGTGGCCCTGTGGAACCTGAATGCGCTGGCACACGCCTTTTCCGCGTTTGTCAGTACCGAGGCACTGCGCGACTGCCTCGAGGAGTTCCAGCCACACCTGATCGACAGCTATGCCGCGCGCATGCGCGCCAAGCTCGGACTGGCTACGGAAGAAGATGGCGACCAGCAGCTGTGTGCTGACTTATTACAACTTCTCGCCGATGCGCGCGCGGACTACACGCTGTTTTTCCGCGCCCTGGCCCACTACCGCAGCGAGCGGCCGCCCGCCGCGCTCGAGGCGCTGCTGCCGCCGGCACAGCACGGCGCACTCGGCCACTGGCTCGACCACTACGACCAGCGCCTTGCCCGGGAGGACAGCGATTCCCGCGTGCGCGACTGCGCCATGCTCGCCGCCAACCCCAAATTCATCCTGCGCAACTACCTCGCGCAGAAAGTCATCGACGCCGCCGAGGGCGGCGATTACCGCCCCCTGCAGACGCTGTTCGACCTGCTGCAGAGCCCGTTTGACGAGCATCCCGAACACGAGGTCTGGGCGGCCGCGCCGCCGGAGTCCGGCAAGCACCTGCCGATCAGTTGCTCCTCCTGAGCTGGCGGCTGGAACAACATTCCGGCATCGCGACTACACTGGAACTAGGTTCCATCGATTTCATGTGACTTGGTGTAAGATCGCAGTCACCGTTTAATTAGGAGTAACCGAGATGATGAGAAACCTGCTGATGGCGGCCTGCTGCCTGCTGTTTGCACTGCAGGCCAACGCCGCGGATGTGGTGGGCAAGTGGCGCACGATCGACGACGAAACCGGCCAACCCAAGTCCATCGTGGAGATCTACCAGAAGGGCGGCAAGTATTACGGCCGCGTCGTGGACCTGCTGATGAAGCCGGACGATACCGTCTGCGGCAAGTGCCCCGGTGCGCGCCAGGGCAAGAAAATCGTGGGCATGGATGTCATCACCGGCATGGTGAAAAACGGTGACGTTTATGAAGGCGGCGAGATCCTCGACCCCAACAAGGGCAAGATCTACGACTGCAAGTTATGGGTAGAGGACGGCCAGCTGAAAGTGCGCGGCTACCTGGGTTTCTTCTACCGCACCCAGACCTGGCAGCGGGTCAACTGACGAATTATCCGCGGTGAATCAGGGCTAAGCCCGCGGGCTTCCCCCTGATTCACGGTCGATGAGACAGACCGGCGCGCGCTCAGGCCGCCGGTGCCTCTTCTGCTTCTCGCGCCAGTGCTTCGCTGGCCTTCCGCGCGCGAGCCTCTTCCTTGGCCTTCTTCCTCGCCGGATTCGACAACAGCAGTATCAGCGGCATGGCCGCGATATTGACCCACATCAGCAACTGGAAATCGTTCACGTAGGAAATTTCCGCCGCCTGGCGTGCGATCTCGTTGTAGACACCGCTCATCACCGCGGTCATGTCATTGGGCCCGGGCATGCCCACGCCGGAGAGTTGTACCCGCTCGCCCAGCTGTTGCTGGTTGATCCACATATTGCGCGACAGCACCGCCATCACGATGGAAACGCCGATACTGCTGCCCAGGTTGCGCGACAGGCTGAACAGTGCGGTGGCCTCACCGCGATATTGCGGCGCCAGCGTCACATAGGCCAGGGTGGAAATCGGCACGAACACCAGGCCGAGACCCAGCCCCTGTACGATCCCGGTCCAGACCAGCGCCTGCTGACCCACCTGCAGGTTGAACCCGGTCATTTCATACATCGACACGGTGATCAGGCCCATCCCCACGAAGATCAGCAGCCGCGCATCAAACATCTTCACCAGGCGGCCCACCAGCATCATGGAAATCATGGTGCCAATGCCCCGCGGCATCAGGATCAGCCCCGTGGTCACCACCGGGTAGCCCTTCCACTGCTGCAGGTACTGCGGCAGCAGTGCCATGGTGGCCAGCAGCGTAATCCCCACAATAAAGATGAACACCACACCGGAGGCGTAGTTGCGATCGCGGAACAGGGCCGGCGAGATAAACGGTGTCTCACTGGTGCGCGAGTGCACGATAAACAAATACAGCCCCAGGACGGACAGGATGGCATAGAGCTGGATTTCCAGTGACTGGAACCAGTCGATCTGCTCACCGCGGTCCAGCAACAGCTGCAGCGCGCCGACCGAAATGCCCAGCAACGCAAAGCCGAGGGTGTCGAAGCGGGCCTTTTTGGTCTCGCCGTTTTCCACGTACAGGTAGATACCCAGCAGGGACAGGGCGCCCAGGGGCACATTGATAAAGAAAACCCAGCGCCAGGAGTAGTACTCCGTCAGCCAGCCGCCCAGGGTAGGTCCGAGGATCGGGCCGATCATCACTCCCACGCCCCAGATCCCCATGGCCGAAGCGTGCTTTTCCGGCGGATAGGTATCCAGCAGCGTGGCCTGTGACAGCGGCACCAGCGATGCGCCGAACACACCCTGCAGGATGCGGAAGGCGATCATTTCATTGAGGGAGGACGCCTGGCCGCAGAGCATCGAAGCCAGGGTAAAGCCGGCCACTGACCACAGGAAAATGTTGCGCCGCCCATAGCGCTGGGACAGGTAGCCCACCGGCAGGGTCATGATGGCCGCAGCCACGATGTACGAGGTCAGCACCCAGCTGATCTGGTCGCTGGCCGCACCGAGACTGCCCTGCATATGCGGCAAGGCCACGTTGGCGATGGTCGTGTCCAGCACCTGAATAATCGTGGCCAGCATGATGCTGACCGTGATCATCAATTGCTTGCCGGTATCCGTTTCGCTCATACCGCCAGCGCTCATTCCGCGAGTACGACTCGGCTACCGGCGGCGCTGCCACCGGCTCGTGCGGCCACGAGCTTATCGTCTTCACTGGTATCGATATGCACTTCGGCACTCATGCCGGCGCGCAGTGCCGGCGCATCCTTGACCGGGTAGAGGCGCAGGCGCACCGGTACACGCTGTACCACTTTGACCCAGTTGCCGCTGGCATTCTGCGGCGGGATCAGCGCAAACTCGCTGCCGCTCGCCGGGCTCAGACTCTCTACCTGTGCCTGCCAGTGGACATCCGGATAGGCGTCCACGGTCACGTCGGCTTGCTGTCCCGCGCGGACTTTTGCCAGCTCGGTCTCTTTCAGGTTGGCTTCGACCCAGATTCCCTCGGTACCCATCATGCTGATAACACTCATACCCTGCAGCGCCATTTCACCGGCCTGGGGCACGTCGTTGGCAATCAGGCCGTCGGCGGGCGCGAGGATTTTGGTGCGCGACAGCTGATAGCGGGCTTTGTCCAGTTGCGCCTGGGCAACTTTCAGGTCGGCCTGCTCCTCGAGCGGGATCTGCGGGTTGCCACCCAGCTCTGCGCGCAGGCTGGCCAGCTTCTCAGTGTTGATATCGATCTGTGCCAGGGCATTTTTCAGTTTCTGGCGCGAGTCGTCCAGCTGCGACTCGGAAAGCGCCACCTTGCCCAGCTTTTCATTGCGCTGCAGCTGGCGGCGATAGTAATCGGCATCCTCGCGCGCCTGTTGCAGGGCCGCTTCCGCCTCACCGTAATCGGCGCGACGTGACAGCAGGTCGTTGCGCACCTGGCTCAGGTGCCCTTCCGCCTCGGCCACGGCCAGCTTGAAGGGAGTCTCGTCCAGCTGCACCAGCAGGTCGCCTTTCTTGACCGGCTGATTCGCCTTGACCAGTACCTGGGCCACCACGCCACTGACTTCCGGGGCCAGGGAAATTTTGTCCGCCTTGATATAGGCATTCTCGGTGTGAACGCTGCTGCCGCCACCCATCACGCACCAGCCCGCTATGGCTCCGGCAACGACGATACCGGCCACGAAACCCAGCCGGCGCACCGAAACTTTCCCCAATTGTTTTACCACGTCAAATCTCCTCACGTGTCAGGTTGTCCCGCAGGCGTCCCAGCAGGTCCCTCAGTTGATTTACATCGTCGACAGAAAAACCCACCAGTGCCTGGTTACGGGTCTGCTGCGCCAGGTCACGCAACACTTCCAGTGCCGGCTCCGCCTCTCCGGTGAGATAAATGCGGAAACAGCGGCGATCGCCGGGATCCGGGCGCCGCTCGACCAGCCCCTCCTGTTGCAGGTTGTCCACCTGGCGGGCCAGGCTGATCGGCGCCACATCCATGCGCTCGGCCAGCTCGGCCTGCTTCAGCCCCTCTTCCTTGGCCAGGTGCCACAGCACCTGCCAGCGGGAACGGCTCAAGCCGTGCTCCTTGGCACGGCGATCGAAATTGCGACGCAGCAGTCGAGCCACACTGTGCAGCTCGAAACTCATCTGCGTCGCCGAATCTTTCTTGTTCATGCTCTCTCCTCAACCCTGCTTATTATAAGGATGCTTATGATTTTCTCAAGAAAGCAATCCTGTGCTTCGACGCCGCCAGCGCCCGCTTCACCGCGACGCGCGCCCCCGCCGGGCGCGGATCCGGTTCTTTCACAAGGGCAAAAAAAAAGGGCGATCCGAGGATCGCCCTGTGGATTTCTGCGGTGTGGCCAGCGCTATTTTTCCAGCACTTCCACCTTGTCCACCTTCTGGAACCCCCGCGGCAGCTTGTTGCCGCGGCGGCCGCGCTCGCCCTGGTAGTGGTCCAGCTCCGCGATCTTGATCTTGGTGTGGCGCTTGCCGGCGTGGACAACCAGCTGGGCGCTGCCCTCCAGTACGGCGACACCCACCACATACTCCTCGCGGCTGGCGACGCGCGCCGACGGGATATTGATGATCTTGTTGCCCTTGCCCTTGGAGAGCTCCGGCAGTTCGGATACCGGGAACACCAGCATGCGCCCCTCGCTGGTCACCGCCGCAAGTAGCGCCTCTTCGGGATTCTCGATGGCGCAGGGCGGCAGCACTTTCGCCCCCTTGGGCAGGCTCAGCATCGCCTTGCCGGCCTTGTTGCGCGATTGCAGGTCCGCATATTTGGCGATGAAACCGTAACCGGCATCGGAAGCCAGCAGCACCAGCTGCTCGTCCGCGCCCATCAACAGCCCCTCAAACGTGGCGCCGGAGGGCGGATTGATGCGGCCGCTGAGCGGCTCGCCCTGGCCCCGCGCCGACGGCAGTGAATGCGACGCAATGGCGTAGCTGCGGCCTGTGCTGTCGAGCAGCAGCGCCGGCTGGTTGCTCTTGCCGCGGGCGGCAAACTTGAAGCTGTCGCCGGCCTTGTAGTTGAGTGAGGCCGGATCGATCTCGTGGCCCTTGGCCGCGCGGATCCAGCCCTTGTCCGACAGCACTACGGTGATGGGATCGCTGGAGAGAAGCTCCGCCTCGCTGAAGGCCTTGGCTTCCTCGCGGGCGACGATCGGCGAGCGGCGCTCATCGCCGAACTCGTCGGCGGCTTCCAGCAACTCCTTCTTGATCAGGGTCTTCAGGCGGCGCGCGCTGTCCAGGGTCTTGGTGAGGTAGTCGCGCTCTTTCTCCAGCTCCGCCTGCTCGCCGCGGATCTTCATTTCCTCGAGACGCGCCAACTGGCGCAGTTTGGTTTCGAGGATATATTCCGCCTGAATGTCGGTGAGCTCGAAACGAGCCATCAGAGCCTGCTTGGGCTCATCGTGGGTGCGGATGATTTCGATCACCTCATCGATGTTCAGGAAGGCGATCAGCAAACCGGCCAGTCGGTGCAGGCGTTCCTCGACTTTGTCGAGGCGGAACTGCAGGCGGCGGCGGGTGGTGACGGTACGGAAGCTCAGCCACTCGCCGAGGATCTTGTCGAGGGACTTCACTTGCGGGCGGCCGTCGATACCGATCATGTTCATGTTGATGCGGTAGCTGCGCTCCAGATCCGTGGTGGCGAACAGGTGGTTCATCACCTGTTCCATATCCACGCGATTGGACTTGGGCACGATCACCAGGCGGGTGGGGTTTTCGTGATCCGACTCATCGCGCAGGTCCGCCACCATCGGCAGCTTCTTGGCCTGCATCTGCGCGGCAATCTGCTCCAGCACTTTGGCACCGCTGGTCTGGTAGGGCAGCGCAGTGATGACGATATCGCCATCCTCCTTGCTCCAGATAGCGCGCATCTTCACCGAGCCGCGACCGGTCTCGTAGACCTTGTGCAGATCCGCGCGCGGCGTGATGATCTCGGCCTCGGTGGGCATATCCGGGCCCTGGATGTACTCGCACAGCTCGGACACCGTGGCCTTGGGGTTCTCCAGCAGGTGCACCGTGGCATCCACCACTTCGCGCAGGTTGTGCGGCGGGATGTCGGTGGCCATGCCCACAGCAATACCGGTGGTGCCGTTCAGCAGGATATTCGGTACCCGGGCTGGCAGTACCGCCGGTTCGTCCATGGTGCCGTCGAAGTTGGGCTGCCAGTCCACGGTACCCTGCCCCAGCTCCGACAGCAGTACCTCGGAGTATTTGCCCATGCGCGACTCGGTGTAACGCATGGCGGCGAAGGATTTGGGATCGTCCGGCGAGCCCCAGTTACCCTGGCCGTCCACCAGCGGATAGCGGTAGCTGAACGGCTGCGCCATCAGCACCATCGCCTCATACACAGCGCTGTCGCCGTGCGGGTGGTACTTACCGATCACGTCGCCCACGGTGCGCGCGGACTTCTTGTACTTGGCACTGGCCTTCAGGCCCAGCTCGCTCATGGCGTAGACGATGCGCCGCTGCACCGGTTTCAGGCCGTCGCCAATGTTCGGCAGGGCGCGGTCCAGGATCACGTACATGGAGTAATCCAGGTACGCTTTCTCGGTGTACTCCTTCAGCGGCAGTCGCTCGGTGGCCTCAAAGACGGAGGTGTCGGTCATACAGCAGAGCTCTCGTTATTCTGTTCGAAGAGGCGGATTATGGCGGCGAACGGCGCCCGGTTCAAAGTGCATCGCCAATCCCCACTGTTTGCACTGGTCGCGACAAAGCTGATACAAAACCCGCCCGACACCTACGCAAGGAAGCCCCGATGTCCGTATTGTTTGCCTTTCTGCACCACCTCGCGGCCTTTACCCTGACCGCCGCCATCGCCATAGAGCTGGTTTTGCTCGGCCAAAAATTCACCCTGGAGAGCGCCCGTAAACTGCAGTCCGCAGATCGGGTTCTCGGTATCTCCGCCGGTGCACTACTGGTAGCGGGCCTGCTGAGGGTATTCTTCTTCGAGAAGGGAGCTGCCTATTATTTCCACAACGGCGCTTTTCACGCAAAACTGGGCCTGTTTTTCCTTGCCGCCTTCCTGTCCATTTACCCGACAATCCGGTTTATCCGCTGGGGCAAGGCCCTGAAACAGGGGCAACTGCCCGAGGTCAGCGGCCGCCAGTGGCGCCTGATGCGCGGCGTGGTTCACGCGGAGCTGGCAGCCATCGTCGGCATACTGCTGTGTGCCGCCATGATGGCGAAGGGTATCGGCTACTCCGCCTGACAACAGAGAATAAAACCATTGACCGCTCTCACTCTCGACCGCGTCTCCGCCGGAGCCCTGCAATCGATCAGCCTGACTGTGGCACCCGGCGAAATCGTGTGTCTGTCCGGTCCCTCCGGTTCCGGCAAGAGCCGGTTGCTGCGGGCGATCGCCGATCTAGAAGAACACGGCGGCAGCGTGTGCCTGGGTGACCAGCAACAGAGTGCGTTGCCCGCACACAGTTGGCGTCGGGCCGTCATGCTGGTGCCGGCGGAGAGTGCCTGGTGGTTCGAGACCGTCGGCGAACATTTCGAGGCGCCGGCTCCGGAGGTACTGCGGGAGGTAGGCATCGCTGAAGACGCCGGCGAATGGTCGGTTGCCCGCCTGTCATCGGGGGAAAAACAGCGCCTGGCCCTCGCCCGCGCGCTTACCCGCAAGCCCGCCGCACTGCTGCTCGATGAACCCACGGCCAATCTCGATGAAGACACCACCCGCAAGATCGAGCGCTGGCTTCAGGCCACAATCCGCGAGCAGGCTCTGCCGGTAATCTGGGTGGCCCACCGGGAAGACCAGATACGTCGAGTCGCCCACCGGCACTTCACCATCGACGGCGCCAACCTCAAGGAACGGGAGATCCGCCAATGAATGTGATCGCCCTGTCCTGGTGGCAGCTGGCCATGGCTGCCTCGCTGGTACTCGCCCTGGCCGCCTGTACCCACTTCGCCCGGCTGGGCATGGGTAAATCCCTGCTGGTCGCCGCCGCGCGCACCGCCATCCAGCTGACCCTGATCGGCATGGTGCTGGAAGCGCTGTTTGCCGTCGGCAGCCTGCACTGGGTTGCGCTGATGGGCGTGGCGATGCTGTTGCTCGCCGGTCGGGAGGTAATCGCGCGGCAGAAATATCGCCTGCGCGGTGGCTGGAGTTTCGGTATCGGCACGCTGTCGATGTTTATCTCGGCATTCAGTGTGACGGTGCTGACCCTGGTGGCGGTGATCGGGCCGGACCCCTGGTATGCGCCCCAGTACGCCATTCCGCTGCTGGGCATGCTGCTCGGCAACACCATGACCGGCGTGGCGCTGGGGCTCGACCGGCTCACCGAGAGTGCGCACCGCTCGCGGGACATTATCGAGAACCGCCTGATGCTCGGCGACACCTGGACGGTGGCCCTTGGCGACTTTCGCCGCGAAGCCATGCGCGCGGGGCTGACACCGATCGTCAATGCCATGGCTGCGGCGGGTATCGTCTCCCTGCCGGGCATGATGACGGGCCAGATCCTCGCCGGGAGCCCGCCGGCACTGGCAGTGAAATACCAGATACTGATCATGTTCACCATCGCCGCGGGCACCGGCTTCGGCACCTTCGCGGCAGTGGCCGTTTGCGCGCGCCGCCTCTTTGACGGGCGCGAGCGGTTGCGGCTGGACCGGCTCGTCGCCGGCTAGATTACCGCCGCAGCATTCGCGAACTCAGAAACGGAAATTCATCCCGAACTGCACGGAATCTTCCACGCCCTTGTCGCCGGCGTAGCTGTAATAGGCCAGCGCGCCGGACAGACGCCCGTTGAAATCGATACGCGCGAAGGGTTTCAGGTAGGTGTCACTCTCGACACCGACGTCTTCGCTGTAGCAGTCACGGCAATTGGTGATACCGCGATCGATATCGAAATAGCGGTAACCACCGTTCAGGCCGACAACAAAACTGTCGCTCACGGGAAGCTGGAAACCGGCATCGATATATACGGACCCCGCATCGATGCTGGATTCCTCGGTGGACTCGTTGCCGGTCCAGTCGTTTGCGACCTGCTGGGTGAATTCGTTTTTGTCATCGATCAAAAAGAATGTGGCCCCGACACTGAAGTTGAACCAGCCCTTTTCCCCCGCATAGCCGACACCCAGACCGAATCCACTATCCGCGATACCGTTGTAGGCCGCCACCGCCGGATCGAAATTGATCACCTCACCGCTGGCAGTCCAGCTGCTGCGGTAAACCGCTCCCCTATCAATGACCTGATGCGCGCTGGCTGCACTCGCCACCGCCGCCAGAACGATACCGGCCAGAACCTTCTTCTTGTAGTTATTCATCAAATTTCCCCAACAAAAAATGCGCAGCGATTAAATCGATGCGCATTTAGCAAGTCAAGGAAGCATACCCCGAAAAAATCAGTCCAGGTGCTTTTTACGCGCCTCGTTGATCAGGCCACCGTACTGCAGGGTTTCGATTTCCTCTGCCGACAGGTCGTGTTTCAACTGGACTGTTTCACCACTGGTCACGTTTTTAAGTTCCACCGGCTTACCCGGTTCGAGTTGTGCAATCGGATCGTCAATTTCCAGGTCCGCGTCCTGATCCAGTTTGTCGTAATCCCCGGGCTGCTCGAACAACAGTGGCAGAATGCCGAAGTTGATCAGGTTGCGGCGATGGATGCGCGCCATGCTCTTGGCGATCACGCAGCGCACGCCGAGATAGCGCGGCGCAATAGCCGCGTGCTCGCGGCTGGAGCCCTGGCCATAATTCTCTCCGCCGACCACGAAGCAGTCGCCCTTCAAGTCCATCGCGCGCTGATAGAAATTTTCATCGACACGGGAGAAGGTGTAGCGACTGATCGCGGGAATATTGGAACGCAGCGGCAGTATCTCCGCCCCGGCGGGCAGTATCTCATCGGTGGAGACATTGTCTCCGGCTTTCAATAACAGTGGGCCGCTCAATACGTCCGGCAACGGATCAAACTCCGGTAGCGGTTTGATATTGGGCCCCTTGACCAGCTCTACTTCCACGGGAATTTCCTGCGGTGCCAGCAGCAGCGGGCGCATGTCCGGCAGCTGGTCCGGCTCAGTGAAGCTGGGATAGTCCATATCCAGGTCGCGCGGATCGGTGATTTTCCCGGTCAGCGCGCTGGCGGTCGCGGTTTCCGGGCTGCACAGGTAAACCTGGTCGTCCGCCGTGCCGGAGCGGCCGGGGAAATTGCGCGGCACTGTGCGCAGGCTGATACCGCCACTCGAAGGGGCCTGCCCCATGCCGATACAGCCGCCGCAGCCGGTCTGGTGCAAACGTGCACCCGCTTCCAGCAGCCTGGCCAGGTCACCGCTGCGACTGATCTCTTCGAGTAACTGGCGCGAAGTGGGATTGATATCGAAGGAAACCGCGTCGTCCACATGCCTGCCCTCGACGATCCGCGCCGGGATGGCGAAATCCCGCAACCCCGGGTTGGCAGAGGAGCCGATGTAACTCTGGTAAATGGTTTTACCCGCCACGTCCCGCACCGGCACCACCTTGTCGGGGCTCGAAGGACAGGCGATCAGCGGTTCGAGGCTGGCGAGATCGATGGTGTCCGTCTCATCGTAGTCCGCGCCATCATCCGCAGCGAGGGCGACGAAATCCTCCTCGCGCTGCTGCTGGCGCAGGAAGGCGCGCACCACCTCATCCGCGGGGAAGACGCTGGCCGTCGCACCCATTTCCTGCCCCATGTTCGCAATCACGTGGCGATCCATGGCGGTGAGATTGGCCAGCCCGGGCCCGTGATATTCGACGACTTTATTGACACAGCCTTTGACCGACTGCCGCCGCAGCATTTCCAGAATAATGTCCTTGGCGCTGACCCAGGGCGGCAATTCACCCTCGAGGCGCACACCGAGAATTTTCGGCATGGTCAGGGCAAACGGGCGCCCGGCCATCGCCAGCGCCACCTGCAGGCCGCCCGCGCCGATCGCCAGCATACCCATGGAGCCGGCCGCACAGGTGTGGCTGTCGGAACCCAGCAGGGTCTTGCCGGGAATACCGAAACAGGACATATGCACCGGGTGACTCACGCCATTGCCCGGGCGCGAAAACCAGACGCCGTATTTGCGGCAGGCGCTGCGCAGGAAGAGATGGTCGTCGGCGTTCTTGAAGTCGGTCTGCAGCAGGTTGTGATCCACATACTGGGCCGAGATTTCTGTTTTCACCCGCGGCAGGCCCAGCGCCTCGAACTCCAGCATTACCATGGTGCCGGTGGCGTCCTGGGTCAGGGTCTGGTCGATATTCAGTTCGATCGGGCTGCCCGGCTCCAGCGAGCCACTGTGCAGATGGGATTCAATCAGTTTCTGGGCGAGATTCTTGCTCACGGTATAGCCCTCCTCGATTGTGGTGGTTACCTGGAAAATTCGACGCGCGGCTTGTCAAAGTCACGTCCATTGTAGTCCGGTGCACAGGGGATGATTTCGGCGGCAGTTATTCCCGCATCCAGCAGGAAACTCTCTACCTTCCGACTGCGCTCTAGCGCAAGTCGTTCAAATTCTTCATATAAATTGAGCGGCGGATACCGGTAAAATGATTCACGCGCCTTACGGGTGCCACCCAACCCAGGCGTTGAATTCGGGTAGAGTGCATGCCAATCGCGCGCGTTGGCAATGCCGCAAATCCCCGGTCTCGCGTCGGGACGCTCACGCAGTACTTCGATAACTTCACGCAGCTGATGCTGCGCCTTGGCACTGAGTTCAGCACTTCCCGGTGCAAAAATTATGGGATCGAAACGGACTGCACGGAAGCGTGCCCAAGCAAACTTGGAGAGCGTGTACAGGCCGAGCGGAGTGAAGTAGCCGAACAGCGCCGTCATAATTGCATTTTGCAGCAGGTCACTGAAAACAAAACTGAACGAAAACTTGGGATCATAGAGTTCACCGGACACCGGCATGCTGAAATAGACATTCCCTTTGCCGTCTTTCATCAGCAATAGCGCGATATTCAACGGAATGAATGTCTGCTCTACTTTCAGCTGATCCTCGTCTCGCACGCGGCGCACCTTAATTTTTTCCAGCCTCATATCCGCATTGGCTTTCAACTTATTTTCGCGTACGCGTATATCAAACTTCGCATCCAGCTGTCCCTGCAGGATTTTGTAGCCCAGTAATTCCGCCATATAGGGCCCGGCCGGTATCAGACTGGTGTTGACGATATAGCCGGTGAGATCGGCATTCCACTTGTGCGTGTCGAGGTATTCGATGGTACCGGCCAGCTGTATCTCGCCGAAACCGCCGGGACGCCCATTCAGCAGCACCACCATGGGGGGAACATCCGGTTCATTGCTGATGTCGTGCACGGTCAGGTAGATAGCTCTGATCGGCAAGCTCGCGCGGTACTGGCCGCGCCGATCGACCCAGGTGAAAGTGCCGTAGCGCACGTCGAGGTCCTGGATGTGATAGCGAAATCTTTGCTCAGCTGCAGGCGCACTTTCGGCCACCGGTGCAGCACGCCCCTGAGGCGCGCCTGTCAGAGCGGCAACCTCTTTCAGGATCGGGTATTCCCCCGCGCGATTGCGCATCAGTAAGAGACGGGGGCGCAATGCGTCGACGTTGGCAATCTCCAGCCGGCGGCGAATTCTGTCGTACCCGAGCTGCTCGACCCGCAGCCCCGCCAGCCGGCCGATCACAGAATGGCGGTGGTATTCCGGCGCGCCCTTACGTCGACTGAAGAATTCGAAGTCTGCCGCCTCGGCCCAGTCAAAGGAGAACTGATCGCGATTACTTGACAGGCCCTCAATGGCGACACTGCCGCCCTTCACCAGCTGTCTCCCGTCACTGGACAGCAACTGAATATTCTGCAGCTGCAGTTTTGTCAGCGCGAGGTGTTTTTCGCCAGTGACGTAGCTCCCACTCGTTTGCAGTTCATCGATGGAGATACAGTGATTGATGTCGACGATATAGCCCTCGGGAATACAGCTGGAAGCGCCTCGCACCTCCAACTGCTGGGCGTCTATTGCTCCACCACCGACGCGGAGACGCTCGGCGGCGACATGCTCCAACTGCAACAGCTGGGCGGGCAACTTCCCAAGATAATCCCGCTGCTGCAGTTGTACTCCGGCGATTTTCAAACCGTGCAGAATTGTCGCCCGCCCCGTGGGGGAATCGACGCGATCAAATCTCTGTACCGCTACCTCGCCGAACCGGTAACAGGGTGCGAGGCGCGAGTCACCCAACACACCGGCGGCGAGGCAGCCGCTCGCTCCCGATAAATGGCCGATTGGCACGCCCCCATAAGCGATTTGATCCAGCTGCATATGCTCAATCACTACCGGCTTGTCCGCGCCCCTGCCAATATGGATCCCCACCAGATCGAGGGAGCCATCAGTGGAATAGGGTGCAGCGAGCGATAATTTCTGGGTACCGCGCAGGTGCAGTTCTTTTACGCCGTAGCAGGAACCGGCCTCCCGATCCGTAATATCCTCGAGCAGCTCGATTGTCACGCGCATTACCGGCTGCGGAGCACAACCGCGGAAACCGTCAACCGCCAGGTCGCTCACCCACAAAGCGGGCTCGCCATTCCAGCGCAGTTTCTTCCAGCTCAGCCGCTGGAAACCGGCCTGCAGATATTCACCCGTTTCCTGCCAGGTGGCGATCGGCTGGGATTCCAGCTCTCCGAGCTCGAGCCGTGCCACCGATGGTGTCAGTCCGATATGGCTGACACCAGAAAAGTCCAGTTCCTTCGCGGTAATACAATCTGCAATACCACTTTCACGCGCACCTCCGGGCAACAGATCGTGGATCCCACAGAACAGGATTTGCTGAATATCTAGCCCGTGTAGATCCAGCGTATCCGGAGACAGGGAAAATCTATTCACTGACAGGGCTTCGATACTCCACAGCGGCGGCGCCACGGGCGATGCCTTGAAGAGCGTTTGGCCAAACCGGAGACCGCTTTCGCCAACCGAGTGCAATTCCGACGAGGAAATACAGCGCGGCAGCCCCGCACGCAGCTTTTTGTTTTCAGGTAAACACGCGTGAACCGATGCAATGGATAAATTGTCGAACTTTATTCGCGAAGACTTATCGGCACGGCGGGACCAAAAAATTTCCAGTTGCGGCGCCAGCAGCTTCTGTATGTCGGCAATAGATTGCTCGTCTTGCCCCAACAACAAGATTCGCTGTGCCAGAGTGCCACTTAAATCGGCCTGCAGTTCGCGACTGTCGAAAGTCAGATTGAATTTTTTGCCCATCTGCAGCTCTTGCAGTTCGGCGCAACGGATATCCAGCGCCGGTGACTGAACCGTGCCGGGCAGACAGGCATAAAGCGATTTCAGGGAAAAATTTGGCAACGACCAGAATACGCTATGTTGCAACTGGGGCAGATAACGAATCCGCACATTGGGTAGGCGTAATGCCGAGAGGTCTAACAGTGTTTGCTCGCGCGGGGTTTTGGCCACGGCACGTTCCAGCGTCAACTGCCCCGCGGCGAGGTCGAGCCCACCCTGCCAGGCGATCACCAGTGGACTGTGCTGGCGCAGGTTGCGCAGATCGAAGCAGCCCGGCATCTGTTGCGGCTGTTTGTACAGCAATCGCGCCCAGGTTTCCGGTAGACAGCCCTGCAAACGACTGAGGGAGGCGCTTTGTAGGCTTAAGTTGGGACTGGCGATGTCCGCTATCCGCGATTCTTTGCCGCTGGCAGAGGGGGCATTTTTCTGAGCTTGTGCCCGCTCTTCCGATAGCAGGCCTTTTTCATCGACAACCTCTGCCGGAACCGGCGGACTCCCGCTCACGGGCACGGTCGGCACAGCATTTGGGTCCGCATCTATCCAGGGGTTGTCGCCGTCGGCGTCGCGGCGCATATAGCCTTCACCGGTGTGGAGCTGTTGCAATAGCAGTCCCTTGGCGCCGTTTAACCGGTCTGCCAGCAGCAATCGCTCTGCTCGCAACTCACCGAGAATGACGTACCCCTCTTCCCCTCCCTGCCAGGCGAAGTTACCGCTGCCGACCAGCGTACTCAGGTCCGCACACAGTGGTCGCCACTGGCGGGGTAGCAGAGCATCCGGCAGACAACCGGACAGGGACTGCAAGCCGAAGTCCTGCACCAGCAGCGGCGCGGCAGAGGCGCCCGGAGAACCCTGCAGGTCAATGCGCTGCCAGTGCAGTTTTTGCAATTGCAGCTGTGTATGGTCATCACGCGTTGCCCTGAACTCGGCGAGCTTTAGCGGCCCACTGGCAAATCCCCAGGACTGATTCTGCAGCCGCGACAGGAAGCGCAACTGCAAGGACTCGGCGCTGTGCAGCCCCACCAGACGCACGCAGTAATCCATCTGCTGCCACAGCGATCCGGGAATGCAGCCGCTCGCGCTCTCCAGCTCCACCCCCTCTATTTCCAGCGTGCGGTTTTTGCCGCCGTATTCGAGCGTGCCGAGCAGCGCCTGATGGACGGTAACCGGATTGCGATTAGCTCCAGCCAGGTCCAGCAACTGCGTCTGTTGCAAGCGACTGGGGCCGGCGGTCACTTTCAGCTTTTCACTCCAGTCGAAAGTGACCGGATCCTTTAGCTGCAGCGTGCCGGCGCGCACGCAGTAGTGGTGATCACGGTTGCGTATTCCACCCGGGCACCAGTCGAATGCACTGGCGCCGGCGCGCTGCCAGGTCAGCCTGCGCGCGTCGCGGAGAAAGTCAAAGTCGGCGATGGCGAGGGATTGCGCGCGCCAGTTCTGCCAGCGCTGGTTGCGGTAGCGCAGCGCAATATTCTGGCCGTTGGCGCGATGCCAGCGCACCTCGGCACCGCGGCCAAAACTGAACAGCAGGTCACCCGCCAGCTGCAACTGTCCGGCGCTGCCACAGTGTCCCACCAGGCGCCGCAGCGCTGGCAGCGCCGCGACCCAGCGCTCCGGCGGGCAACTGGCGAAACGCGTTACGGAAACTTCCTTTGCAGTGATACGGTGGCCAGAGCGGGTGTAGAGGCCGTCGGACAGGTCCAGGCTCACCAGCGCGGTATTGGGGCGCTCCTCGGCAGGTCGCATCAGCAGGTCCTGCAACTGCAGTCGCGCCGCGCCGATCTGCAGGGCCAGCGGCACATCGCCCTGGCGCTGCATGGCGATCAGCAGGTCCCGCGCGCGCAGGTCGCCGAAGCTGACACAGCTCTGCGTCGGCCACTGCGGCCGGTGGCGGTAACACAGCTGGCTGTCACGAATCTGCACCCGCTCGAACAGCAGGCGCAGGTCGCGGTCGCGGCGCTCCCCGTGCCCGAGGGCCCAGCCCCCCACTTCCCACAGCCGCCCGTGCTCGCTGGTCGCGGATTCCAGGTCCATATAGGCGCCGTCGAGGGCAACCTTCTGTATTTGCAGGCGGCCCCTCAACAGCTGCCACCAGCTGTAATCCAGCAGCAGTTCCCGGGCGTGAAAACCTCGCCCGTCGCGATTTTGCGCCCGAATGCCGAGGGCAACCACACTCAGTCGCGGAATCGAGACCTGCAGGTAATCAATCTGCGTTTCCAGGCCGCGCTCGGTCAGCCAGTGCTCCAGCTTATTGCGCAGTATCGACGAGGCGACCAGCGACAGAATGCCCAGCAACACCACGCCGCCAACCAGCAGCCAGAGCAGGCGTCGAAGCGGTTTGGCAAACTGGCGGGACTGCGTGGGCATTATGGAAATTGGCGCCGGCAAAGAAATTTACGCAACCAGCAGATACAACTGGGCCCACTAATTAAAGACCAGCGCCAACAGTATTTTTGTACGCTGGCGCCGGCTTTCGCCATAATGCGTTTCCGCGCCGCGCGATTGGTCGCCGGCAGCATCCCGCTGTCTACTATTCACCCAGCGGCAAAGTGTGCGGCGGCAACAGACAGCGCAATCACTGCGGCGCAATTCGCAACGGCAGTGCATCCTATTTTTTGACCGGCAGGAGAACATGCAGCAGCACCCCAATTACCAGGACATCGTTCTGATCGGTGGCGGCCACGCGCACGCCATGGTGCTGCGCATGTGGGCCATGAATCCGCTGCCCGGAGCGCGCCTGACCCTGGTCTCGCCGCAGGTGCAAACCGCCTACTCGGGCATGCTGCCGGGACTGGTGGCCGGCCACTACAGCCTCGATGAAACCCACATCGATCTGGTACGCCTGTGCCGCGCCGCCGGTGCGCGGTTTATCCAGGCCTGCGCCCACCGGATCGATGCCGACGCGCAGCGCATCTCCCTGCTCGGTCGCCCCGACCTGGAGTACGACCTGCTGTCCCTGGACGTGGGGGCAACGCCCGCACGGGATCTGCCCGGCTCGGAACTGGCGATGCCGATCAAGCCCATCGGCCATTTCCATCGCCACTGGCAACAGCTGCAGGAACAAGCCCGAAATAGTCGCACTTCGCTGAAACTCGGGGTTGTCGGCGGTGGCGCCGGCGGTTGCGAACTGGCCATGGCCATGGCCCACGCACTGGAAGAGCAGGTCTATTCCGGACGCGTGGAAGTACACCTGATTCACGCCGGCGGCGCTGTTCCCCAGGGCTACCCGCTAATGGCGCGCCGGCTGATGGAGCGGGAGCTGCGCCGCTCAGGCGTCAAACTGCACTGCAATTGGCCGGTAGCGGCCATCGACGACCGTGGCGTGCGCGCTGAAAGCGGCGAAACCCTGGCCCTCGACGAAGTCTTTCTCACCACCAATGCCTGTGCGCCGCCGTGGCTGGCGGATTCCGGCCTCACCCTCGACGCACAGGGATTTGTACGGGTAGACAAAACGCTGCGCGCCGAGGGGCGCGACAATGTCTTCGCCACCGGTGACGTGGCCAGTTTTACCCCTTACCCCCTGCCCAAGGCCGGCGTTTATGCCGTGCGCCAGGGCCCGGTGCTGTTCCACAACCTGCGCGCGGCACTGACCGGTGCGCCGGCGAAGGAATTCCGCCCGCAAAAGCAATTCCTCAGCCTGCTCTCCTGTGGCGAGCAGCGCGCCATTGCTGTGCGCAACGGCATCGCCGTGGTCGGCGGTGCCCTGTGGCGCTGGAAAAACCATATCGATACCACGTTCATGCGGCGTTTCAGCGCCCTGCCCGTCGACATGGACACGGACCGTCGCCCCCGCCTGTTCGCCCCGCACCAGCAGGTTATTGATGAACGCAGCGGGGTGACGCTGTCGGCCATGCGCTGCAACGGCTGCGGTGCCAAGGTGGGCGCCGATGTGCTGCACCGCGCGCTGGCCAAGCTGCCGCCGCAGAAGTCGGCATTCCTGCTGCGCGGTGCCGGCGACGACGCCGCGGTGATGGAACTGCCCGAGGACAAACTGCTGGTACAGAGTTCCGACCAGTTGCGGGCGCCGGTGGAGGATCCCTGGCTGTTCGGCCGCCTCGCCGCACTGCACGCGCTGTCCGACCTGTTCGCGATGCACGCGCGCCCGATCGCCGCGCAGGCGCTCGTTACCCTGCCGCTGGCGGCGGCGGAAATCTCTCGCCGCGATCTGCAGCAACTGCTCGACGGCGCAGTGCACGAACTCAACAGGCACCAGTGCGTCCTGTCCGGCGGCCACACCGCCGAGGGCACGGAAATGCAGCTGGGCCTGACCGTCAACGGTCTCGCCGATAGCGAGCAGCTGCTGGAAAAGACCGGCGCGCGCGCCGGCGACTGTCTGATTCTGAGCAAGCCACTGGGCGTCGGCACCATCCTCGCCGCCGAAGGGCTCGGCGAGGCCCGCGGCCGCTGGGTACAGAAAGCGCTGGAAACCATGTTGCAGAGCAACGCCAGCGCCGCGGAGCTGTGCGCCCAGCACGGCGCCCGCGCGCTGACGGATGTCACCGGCTTCGGCCTGCTCGGGCACCTGCTGGAAATGCTCGACGGCGAACTGGGCGCGGCACTGATTGCGGAACGACTGCCGCTGATCCCGGGCGCCGCCCACTGCGCCGAACACGGCTGGCTATCCAGCCTGCATCCGCAGAACGCGACTTTCTATCACCGGATTCAGAACCCGCTGGAATGGCGGGACCTGCCCCAGTGGCCGCTGCTGGCCGACCCGCAAACCTGCGGCGGCCTGCTCGCCGCCGTGCCCGCACCGCAGGCGCAGGCCTGCGTGGTGGCAATGCAGCGCTCCGGTTTGCGCCAGGCCGCGATCATCGGCATTGTCGAGGCTCCCGGCAAAGGCGCTGAACAGCCGGTGCGCCTGTTGCGCAGTGCCGACTGGCAGGAACTGACCCGCGAGGTCGCCGAGGGCGCCCATTTATAAATTGCCAAACCCGCGCCACTGGAGGATACTGGTGGCAGCAAAAGCTGCGACTTTATACTGCGGCATAACAATTAAAATGGTCTTCACAGTTGGGGAGTCGGCTTTTAGTAATCGACAGGAAGACCAAAGTTTATGAAACACATTGTAATCGTCGGCGGCGGTGCCGGCGGCCTGCAACTGGCTACCAAGCTCGGCCACTACTTCAATTACTCACCGCTGCTCAAGCGCAGACGCAAGTCTCCCGCCGCACAGATCACCCTGGTCGACAAAAACCGCACCCATATCTGGAAACCACTGCTGCACCAGGTAGCCACCGGGGCACTGGACTCCAGTCTCGACGCGCTCAATTACCAGGTGCACGCCCGCGCCAACGGCTTCAAATTCGAACTCGGCAGCCTGCGACAACTGGATCGCAGTCGACAGGTCATCGAACTGGCGCCAGTAATGGACGACAGTGGACAGCAGCTGGTGCCAGCGCGCGAGCTGAAATACGACCACCTGGTGCTCGCCCTCGGCAGCCAGAGTAATGATTTCCGTACGCCCGGCGTGCGCGAACACTGCGTATTTCTCGACAGCACCGAACAGGCCCAGCGCTTCCACCGCCTGCTGCTCGACCGCTTCCTGCAGCTGGAAACCCACACTGCGGAAAAGGTGCAGATTGCCATCGTCGGCGGCGGCGCTACCGGCGTGGAACTGGCGGCGGAGCTGATGGACGCAACCAAGCAGATGGGCAATTACGGCCATATCGCGCGCGGCTCACTCGAGGTGACCCTGATCGAAGCGGGCCCGCACCTGCTACCGGCGCTGCCGCCGCGCCTCGGCAACAACGCCGAACGCGAGCTGACGCGGCTGGGTGTGCGTGTCATTACTGGTTGTGCCGTGGCCGAAGCCACCGCGGATGGACTGACCACGGCCAGCGGGGAAAAAATTCAGGCCTCCATTCGCGTCTGGGCCGCCGGCGTCAAGGCTGCGGATTTCCTCAGCCAACTCGACGGGCTCGCCGCCAACCGACTCAACCAGATCGAAGTAACTTCCGAACTGCAGTCGGTGACCGATCCGAAAATTTTTGCGCTCGGCGACTGCGCCGGCTGCATCGACATCAATGAACAGAAAGTACCACCGCGCGCCCAGGCCGCCCAGCAGATGGCCGGCGTAGCCGAGTACAACCTGATCGCCATGATCGAGGGCCGGCCCCTGAAGAAATTCCGCTACCGCGATCGCGGCTCGCTGGTGTCCCTGAGCAAACACACGGCGGTGGGCAATTTGATGGGCGCGCTGGTCAAGGGCAGCCTGACCATTGAAGGGCGCATCGCAGGACTCGCGTACCGGTCACTCTACCGGATGCACCTGGCCGCGGTGCACGGCTGGCCCAAGGCAATGCTGATCTACCTGGTCGGCCACGCCAACCGCTTCGTGAAACCACGCCTGAAAATGCACTGATTCAGCGCACGGTTTATCCCGGAGGGGCGCACCTTGTGTTCGCCCCCGCACCGCCGCAAAATCTGCATTTATGAAATATCAACGTATCGTCGTTCTTACCGGTGCCGGCATATCCGCCGAATCCGGTATCCGCACTTTCCGTAGCGCCGACGGCTTGTGGGAAAACCATCGCGTCGAAGATGTCGCAACGCCGGAAGCCTTCGAGCGCAACCCGGAGCTGGTGCAGCACTTTTACAACGAGCGCCGCCGCCAGCTGCTATCCGGCGACATAGCACCCAATCCCGCGCACATCGCACTGGCGCAACTGGAACGGGAATTTCCCGGCGAATTCCTGCTGGTCACCCAGAATATCGACAACCTGCACGAGCGCGCCGGCAGCCATAACCTGATTCATATGCACGGCGAACTGCTGAAGGCCCGCTGCAGCTGGACCGGTGAGACCTACCCACTCAGTGGCGATCTGAGTATCGATGACGTCGGAGAGAAAGGCCTGTTGCGCCCCCACGTGGTCTGGTTCGGGGAAATGCCTCTGGATATGGATCGCATCTACCGCGCGCTGATGGAGTGCGACCTGTTCATCAGTATCGGCACATCAGGCAATGTCTATCCGGCGGCGGGTTTCGTCGAGTGGGCCAACCGCGCTGGCGCACACAGCGTGGAACTGAATCTGGAGCGCAGCCAGGTCGGCGATGCCTTTACCGAACACCGCAGCGGACCGGCTTCACAAGTGGTACCGGAGTTCGTACGCGAACTCGTTCCCTGAGGTCAAGAGTACCGCTCAGTTTGCGACCCTCCTCACACTTCCCCCTCCTGTAACTGCACAACCATTGACCTGAAGAGCTCTCCGACGGCATAGTTTTCACGCGCAGAAAATTATGAAAAAGAAAAATATTTAGCACCTTTTTGCGCAGTCCCACCATCATCATTTTTGCTAGCTTGGCTGCTGTTCCGCCAGTCGCGAGCGCGTGCGCCGCTTTGGAGCGCCACGCCACTGTATGTTGGGGACTTTGCATTTTGCATTCTTTTCTTCGCGGTCTTTTCGCAGTTTCAATCACGCTCGTACTTTCTGCCTGTGGCGGCGGAGGCGGTGGGGGCGGTGACAGCTCCGCCGGTTCCGGTGGCGGCGGCGAAGCCAGCAGTAGCAGTGGCGGGGGTAGCAGTAGTAGCTCCGGCGGTGAGACACCGGCGTCTTACAATGCCTACCTCCCCGCTGACGATGATCTGCAGTTCTACTACAACTGGGACTCGGCTCCTACACACTTTGAAGACGTGATCATTGGTAGCGAGCACGCTCGCGCACTGGTGTTTCCCAGTGGAGCCAAGTATTACTTCTTATCCAACGAGACCGGTATTTATTACCTGGGCTTCTATGCCCCCGACCTGTACATCGATGGCGTCGGCACCTACACCGTCGACCTGCGCCTGAACAAGAAGGTACTGTTGTGGAAGGACGGCCTCGCCGACGGCGATGAAGCCAATGTGTCCGACAGCGGGACTGCCGACATCTCACCCAAGTACGGCAAGCAAGATTTCACCTATACCGCCAACCGGCTCTACGTGGGCAAGCTCGGCGTAGCCACACCATATGGTAACTTTGACGCGCAGACTGTGGCTCTGGATGTGGAAGCCAAGGCCCAGATCGACGGTACCACAGTGATATTGCGCATCTCCCATCTCTTCGCCTTCGTCGAAGGACTCGGCATCGCCCGCCTGCGCGACAGCGACTACGATCTACAACTCACCGACTACGTCGGCCCATTTACCGGCGGCGACAGTTCTAGTTCGGGTAGCAGTTCAAGTTCGGGCGGCAGCTCCAGCTCAGGCGGCAGCTCCAGTTCGGGTGGCAGCTCCAGTTCAAGCAGCGGTGGCGACAACACGTCTGTGGATAGCGACGGTGACGGCGTTGCCGATAGCAACGATGCCTTCCCTAACGACCCGAACGAAAGCGTGGATACCGATAACGATGGTATCGGCAACAATGCGGATACTGATGATGACAACGACGGCATAACCGACAGCAACGACGCCTTCCCTACCGACCCCAATGAGGTGGCAGATTTCGATAGCGATGGCATCGGTGACAATGCCGATACCGACGACGACAATGACGGCTACGTCGATACCGAAGACAACTACCCCTACGATCCCGATAAGTGGGCAAAGCTGGCGCTGGTCAATGCCTCGCACAACTTCGCCTATGTGCGCGGCAGTTCGGACAATAGCTTTACCTACACGGTGAATGTCACTGCGGAAAACCTCGATTGGCAGCTGCAGGATATCACTGCGCCTGGAATCACTGCTGATGTCAGCAGCGGCCACGGCGACGGCGCCATCGTATTTACTGTGGATATGACTCAGGTTCCGGTAGACACGCTTTCACAAAGCTTCTCGGTGATCGATACCGATGCCGGCGATATGGAAACGATCAACTTCACATTTGATATCCAGTTGCCGCAGTTCACCGTGGCGGAATCCTCGCAGGAACTGGACGCCAGCTTCGGCTGGGATATCACCGAACTGGTCAACCAGGTAAGTCTGAATACCGGCAGTAACAGCTATGCCACCGATATCCGCGTGGAGTTCCCGCTGGCAGATTCCTGGAACGCCCCGGCACAGATCGATGTCGACGGCACCAGCCAGAATTTGAAACTGGAACTTCTCCCCGCCTATTTCACCGAGGGTGAGCACAGCGGCACTGTGATGTTCACTACCACCGTCGATGGCGAAGAGATCCAGGATTCATTCGACTTTACTGTTAGGGCTTCCAGTCACCTGCTGGTCGTCCACGATAACGGTATCGGCCTCTCCTCATTTCCGGACAGGCAGGTACTGAGTCAGTCGGTAAAAATCGGAGATAGCTACCAATTAAATGGAGAAAGCTGGAGTGCCGTAAGCAGCGCCAACTGGCTGTCTGTCACCGCTTCCGGAGTTACCGGCAACGCACTCACCGTCACCGCTGATCCAACGGGGCTCGATGCCGATACACTGCACACCGCGGTAGTCAGCGTCAGCTCCAGTAACAGCGCAATTGAGAACACAGAGTCAATCTACGTGAGTTTGTGGGTTGGCAGCACAGCCCCGCAACAAAAAATTTCAATAGATGCAGATTACGCTGTGTTGGTTGCCGATCCGGTGAAGCCCTACGTTTACGTTGCAAGCGGCAATAGCGTCGACACGTACAACATCTACACCGGCCAGATGGAGGATAGTTTCACCCTGCCCGTTGCCACCATCGACACCCTGGCGATTTCCGGAGACGGGCAAAAGCTGTTTGCATCAGACGCAGCGCAAAGTATGCTCGCCGCCTATGATCTGAGTCTCGGGCAGGCGACTTCTAAGGCTTATGCTAAAGCACCGGTCTATGTCCGATTCGGGCGCACCAACGGTCACCCGCTTCTGTTCTCCTACTACAAAGAAGATCAATACTCTACTTTTGGCAGACTGCAGGTCGTCGATGCCAATGACCTATCCTTGATCACGGATGCCACTGAACACAACTCAGCATATGGTATGGACTTGGATGTCAGCGAAAATGGAACCGTCTATTGTTCCACTAGTAGTAGCTCTGGCTGCTTTGATTTAGGCTACTCAAGCCTCAACCGCGAAGTATCTGTGACACGGAGATCCGATATCTCCGCAAAGAATAAATTAGCCGTGAGTTTTGACGGTACTGCTGTTTATACGATCTCACGCGCTAATTATAGCTTTGACAAAGTTGATACCAGTGATGGCACCCTACTCCAGAACTTCCCGGGAGTAGCCTATCCTTGCTGTGTGGAAACCGGCCCCAGCGGTGAAATCCTCACCGGCGCCGATGACTATTACAATTCAGGCGCCGCAGATATTTGGCTGTATAACCAAGCGGGGGATTCGCTCTATAGCGGTCATATTTCAGAGTATAAAGAGAGCATCAAAGGCGGAAACTTAACTCTATCCGCAGATGGCAGAATCGCTGTCGCACTAACGTCCAAACCAAGGATCGTATTCGACTTAATTCACTAGCCTGCAAGCAAAAAAAGCCCCGAATGTCACCATTCGGGGCTTTTTTTTCAAACGATGATCACAGCAATCAGATCTTCCAATCTTTTACCGTTTCCAGCCCATGCTCCTCAACCCACTGGTTCAATTGCTTCGGATTGCGCTTTTTCTTTTCCACGGTTCCGCCGGTATAGGGATTGCGGTAGTGGCCGACTTCCAGTTTGGGCTCGCCGGATTTGCTGGCAGCGGCGCGACGGGTGCGGCGCGGTGCATCGCTGCCCTTTTTCAACGAGCGCGCAACGCGGGCCTTCAGCGTCTGCACGAAATCCGGAGCGTCCTCGTCATTGAGCTGGCCCACCAGCCAGTCGACGATCTGCTCGCCGCGAGCAACGTACAGCTCTTCTTCTTCCATCTGGTACTCGGCGGCCAGATTGATCAGCGCTTTATCAAAAGCGATAACACCTTCCTTCTTGCGTTCGGCCTGCGCCTTCTGCTCCTGCAACTCCTGGATTTTGGCCTGGTGTTCAGCAATTTGCTGCTCAATCTGATCGTATTCCTGAAACATTCAATAAACCTCTGCGGCTATTCATCAACACATGACAGACGGGAGCCCCGCATTTAAAACAAACGGAGCGTTTTTTGAAATATGGCGGTATATAATTCCGCAATAACACCGCATAACGAAACCTGACTTCGCTGCTGGCGGTGCTATATGCAATTTAAATGGCTTCAACCGATATATCGGATAAACGCTCGCCCGGCTAAACCAGAGTTATTCCCGGTTGCTATACGGCAAACATGTGATTCCGGATTATCCAAATCCGAAATACCCGCATTTCTGACAGGGTATTTCAGCTAATCGGCTGGGACGGCGAATAATAAGCCTTCGCCGGCAAATATCAACCGCTATTTATTTATAGCAGGCCGTGCAATTGCCGCTGGATTATTCACATTATATTTGTCCCGGTTTGGTGATAAGCGACAGCTGGCCTATGCTACAGGAGCCCTATCGTCAATGGTTGGTTCGAACACCATGTCCAAATCGCGCGATATTCACCATATGCCCTCCCTCGCGGCGGTAATGACGCCCTTCCCCTACCATATCGATATCAACGCCACAGTCGAGGAGGCGCTGGAACTGATGGAGGAACACGCGGTGCACCATTTACCGGTCACCCGTGACGGCGATCTCGAGACCGTGATATCCCGGGGAGATATCGAACGCGCCAACGCACCCGGTCACCGCCTGGAGGAGCAGCAGCTGTATGTTCACGACCTCTGCGCGCGCCGCCCCTATATCGCCGATATCCATGATCCGCTGGATAAGATCCTGCTGGCCATGGCTGATACCGGCATCGGTTCGGTACTCGTCATGCGCGAGGGCGAGCTCGCCGGCATCACCACCGTGACCGATGTCCTGCGCTTTTGTGGCAAGTATCTGGCCGAGCTGGCGCAGCCAGTGGATGATTCCATCGCCTGACGATATCCGATTTGGGCCGCGCCTAGAGCGGCCAGACCCACAGCAGCATCGGTATCGCGACCAGTACCACCAGAATTTCCATCGGCAGTCCCATGCGCCAGTAATCGCCGAACCGGAAGCCACCCGGCCCCAGGATCAGCGTGTTGTTCTGATGCCCTACCGGTGTCAGGAAGGCACAGGACGCGCCGATCGCTACCGCCATCAGGAAACTGTCCGGGTTAACATTCAACTGCGCCGCGGCACTGAGGGCGATGGAACACATCACTGCCGCCGTGGCGGCGTTGTTCATGAAATCCGACAGGGTCATGGTGACAATCAGCAATAGCACCAGTGCAAAGACCGGGTCGTCCTGCGCAAGGTGGTTCAGCATGCCCTGGGCCACCACATCCGCGGCACCGGTGGTTTCCATGACCTGGGCCACAGAGATCAATGCGCCCAGCAGCACCACCACGGAACCGTCGATCGCCTCGTATATATTGCGCAGTGGCACCACCTTCAGCACCATAAAAGCCAGCACGCAGGTGGCAAAGGAGATGGCCGCTGGCAGCAGGCCGAAAGCGGCGCCGGCCACCGCCAGTGCCATGGCAACCAGGGCCACCACCGCCTTTTCCTTGTTGGGGATAGTGATATCCCGCTGCGCCAGCGGCACGCAACCCTGCTCGAGGGCGAAGTTGGCAAGGTTTTCGTCGCTACCCATCATCAGCAGCGCGTCGCCGGCCAGCAGGGGGGTCGAACGCAGGCGTCGCACTGAGCGCCGCCCCTGCCGGGATAGTGCCAACAGGCTGATTTCGTAGCGGGCCGGCAGGCGCAGGAATTGCGCAGTGCGCCCGACCAGGCCGGAATCCGGCATTACCACCAGTTCCCGCAACTGGACTTCGGCGCGCTCACGGGCGGGTTTTTCCTTTTCCTTTTCCTTTTCCTTTTCCTTTTCCTTTTCTTTCTCTTTGCCCCCATCCTTGTCCTGAGTCCCGGCGTCTTCTTTATCACTACTCCGACGGGATCCACCCTCTGTGGCGTCACTGTCCTGCGCAGATTCTTTACCGGTGTCGCCGTTGCGCTTCACTCTGGCATCTTTTTTTACACTCTGACGCCTGCTCTCTTCAGCATGGCGCTCGCGCTTCTGTTCACTCTGTTCGTGTTCAGCCGGCTTTGTCTCACTCTCGCTTTCTGTTTTTTCCTTTTCTTCCTCTGGCGCATCCGCCGCCAGCTTCAGCCCCAGGGTCGATATCGCGGAAGACAGAGCTTCCGGCTCGGCCTCGATCACCAGGATGTCCGAGGGCCGCACCCGCTGCCAGGGTGTCGCCGGGGAGACGCGTGTGTCGTTGTGGACCACACCGACCACCTGCGCCTCCTCGTCCTCGAGCATCTGCGCGATTTCACGCACAGTCTTGCCTGCAACACCACTCTTCTCTGTCACCCGCGCCTCAGTCAGATAAGTGCCGGTATCGAAGGCCGCCGCACCGGCCTGGGTCCGCTCTGGCACCAACCGCCAGCCGATCAGTGCCACGAACAACACCCCTACCAAAGCCACTGCCAACCCGACCGGGGTAAAATCGAACATGCCGTAACTGCCCGCGCCGGCACTGGCGCGGAAACTGGATACGATCAGGTTTGGCGGCGTTCCGATCAGCGTGGTCATCCCGCCGAGAATGGTGCCGAAGGACAGCGGCATCAGTACCTTGCCCGGTGGCAGCTGGTGTTTGTCGGCGATATCCGTGGCCACCGGCATCAACAGGGCCATGGCGCCGACGTTGTTCATGAACCCGGACATCAGTGCCCCCAGCCCGGTCAGGGAAAAGATCGCGAGGGTTGTATTGGCGCCCTTGGAGATCACCCGCTGCGCCAGCGCGTCCATTGCGCCGGTGCTCTGCATGCCACGACTGAGCATCAGCACGCAGGCAACGGTCACTACCGCCGGATGGCCAAAGCCGCTGAATGCATCTCGCGGTTCGATCAGCCCGGTAAATACGCAGGCCAGCAGCGAGGCCAGTGCGACAATATCGTGACGCCAGGGCCCCCAGATAAACAGCGCGATGGTGGCGGCAAGAATGGAGAGAATGATCCACTGATCAACGGTCATGAAAGCCTGCGTCCCCCGCCGGCATAAAAGTGCGGTAAATCCATTTCTGTCACATTCAGGTTACACTGGCGGGGAAAATTGGGGAGATAGAATTTGCGCCAGAACACCGCCGACTACCGAAGACTGTTTCTCACAGATACGCCGATGATGGATATGCGCGCGCCGGTGGAATACAACCGCGGCGCTTTTCCGCACACCGAGAACCTGCCACTTCTGGACGACCGCCAGCGCGAACTGGTGGGCAAGGAATACAAGCGCTCGGGCCAGCAGGCTGCGATCGAGCTCGGCTGGAAACTGGCCACCGCAGACGTGCGCGCCCAGCGCCTGGCGGCCTGGAAGGACTTCGTACAGCGCCACCCCGACGGCTACCTCTACTGTTTTCGTGGCGGCCTGCGCTCGCGCACGGCGCAACAGATGTTGCACGCGGAGGGAATCGACTACCCGCTGGTCGAAGGCGGCTACAAGGCAATGCGCAATTTTCTGCTCGAGGAACTGGATACCCACTGCCGGCAGTTGCCGCTCGTCGTCATCGCCGGCCACACCGGCAGCGGCAAGACCGAGCTCCTGCACTGCGCCGCCCGCGCCATCGACCTGGAAGGCATTGCCCGTCACCGGGGCTCCAGTTTCGGCCGCACCGGCCAGCCGCAGCCGGCACAGATCGACTTCGAGAACCGCGTCAGCATCGAGCTGCTGAAACTGGCACAGCATCCGGGCCCTGTGTTCGTCGAGGACGAGAGCCGCCTGATCGGCCGCTGTGCCCTGCCGCCGGTGTTGCAGCAGGCCATCACAGCCAGCCCCCGGGTAATGGTGGAAGAATCGGTAGAAGCCCGTGCCCGCCGCATCGTGCGCGACTATGTGGCAGATGCACTGGCGCGTTTTGGAGATGCCGAAACCTCTCCGGCGGAGGGACTCGGAGAAGAGCTGCGCAACAATCTCGGCAGGATCCAGAAACGCCTGGGTGGGCTGCGCTATCGGGAACTGGACGAGCAGCTGCAGACTGCCAACCGCGAACTCGCGCAATCCGGCAGCGCCGACGCCTATATTCCACTGGTCATGGCACTGCTCACGGAATACTACGACGGCACCTACGACTACCTGATGGAAAAGCGGGAAGGCGAAGTCGTATTTCGCGGCAGTCACGCGGAAGTTGCCGAGTGGCTGTCGGAGCAGAAGAACCCGTCGACCTGAACGACGCCGGCGAGTTACTCGGCGCCATCGTCTTCAGACTGCGGCGCTGCGATTTGCAATTTCCGTTGAGGAAGGGGAAACGAGTGATCGCTCCCCCTGGCGAGCATCAGGACTTGAGCTGCACCCGGCGCAGTCGAAAGCGCCGCGCCAGTATCCAGTCGCGAAAGCGCCGCGGCAGCCAGCGGGCCATCCACGGCAGCAGCCGGCTCTTGTTGCCGAGGCGCACGATTGCAGCGGGCCGCTTGCGCAGCAGCTCCTTCACCAGCTTGCGCGCCAGGTTACTGGCGAGGGTCGCATTCTGCTGGGACTCCAGCGCCCGCGCGCGCACTGCATCCTCCTGGCGCTTGTACCAGGAGTCCGGCGCCAGCAGGCCGCGCAGGGACACTTCCGCGTGGCGGCCGAACTCGGAGGCAATGGCGCCCGGCTGCACCGTCATCACGCGAATACCGAAGGGTTTCAACTCCAGCCGCAGCACGTCCGACAGGGTGTGCAGCGCCGATTTGGAGGCGCAATAGGCACCGGAAAATGGCGTCGGCATTACGCCCGAGACAGAGCCGATATTACAGATCAGTCCGCGCCCCTCGGCTTTCATCAGCGGAACGCAGGCCCGCGCCAGCGCCATGGGGGCGAATACATTGGTGCGAAACTGATTCTCCAGCGCGCGGGTATCCAACTCCAACAGCGGGCCCATCTGGCCGTAGCCAGCGTTGTTGATCAGGATATCCAACCGGCCGTAGGCGGCCTTGAGTGCGTGCACGACGCGGTTGATATCGGCCTGGGAATTTACATCCAGCGCCTCGGTGGCGATGCCCAGGTCCGCCAGTTCCTGCAGGCTCTCCGGGCGCCGCGCAGTGGCAATGACGATGGTGCCGCGGCGGTGCAGCGCCAGCGCCAGCTCGCGACCGATGCCGCTGGAGCAACCGGTAATCAGTGCCACCCGGTCCGGCACCACATAGCCGCGCCCGATCTGTGCGAGGCTCTCGGCGGCGAAAGCGTGATCGGAGGGACGGAATCTCGAGACCGGCGGTTTGCTCACGGGAACTGCTCCTAAGGCCTATTGAGAGGCGCCGAAGTGCGGATTTTCTATCAGGCCGAATACATTGCCGTCGGGATCGAGGAAAGTCGCCACCAATATGCCGTCGCCGACATCGGTGGCCTCGCTGTGCTGGCGCGCGCCCATGGCATTGAGGCGCTCCACCTGTTCAGCCATATTTTCCACGCCCCAGTAGGCCACAACTCCGTCGGCGCGACTGATGACACTGCGCGCATCCGGATTCAGCCCCAGCTCAAAACCGCCAACGTTGAAGCCCACGTAATATTCCTCGTCGAAATAGGGCGGTTGCTCCAGCAATTGTGTATACCAGGCCTTGGCCGCGGCAATGTCGGCGACACCGTAGATCACGGTACGTAGCCCCAAAAACTGTCCCATCCTGAGACTCCTGTTTTTATCGTTTTATCCCAGAGCTGGCACCAGGGTACCGATGTGGTCGCTAAAGAAAGCCGGCGCACTGGCACGCACGCAATTCAGCGCGACGGGTTATTGGAGCTCGTGCTCCAATTGCTCCAGCAGATCCAGCGGTTCCAGCTCGATACCTTCCAGCTCGTCATTCCAGTTGATACCCACCAGCAGGACATCCTCGTGCATGCCGGTCAGCCAATCGTCCATAAACTCTTCCAGGTCGACCGGCACCACCTTGTAGTCGGCCCAGTCGCCATCGGCGTGAATTTCGGCAAATTCGCGCTGTGACCAGAAGGGCATCACTTCGGTCTGCGGGTATTTTTCCGATTCGCACAGGGCAAAGCCCCCGTCCCCCTCCAGTGCCCAGACGCAGCCCTGCTCGGCACTCTCCGGCAGGAAACGCGCGCAGTTATCTTCGAAATCGTCACTAAGGGGTTCGACTTGCATGACCGGTGCCTCGGGAATTTCAATGCAGTTTACGCCAGATTCCCGGAGGCACCAACGACCGGGCGCCAAAGTCCGGACTCTGTGCTCCACCTCACTTAACCCGACGGGTATTGTCCGGCGTAGTTACCTGTGGCACACGAATATGTCGCAGCCGGGTTCCTCAAGAGACGCGATTAAAGACCGCCATGGATTCAACGTGGCTGGTATGTGGAAACATATCCATGACACCGGCACTCGCCAGCTGGTAGCCGAGTGCCGCCAGCTCGCCGGCATCCCGCGCCAGTGTCGCCGGATTGCACGATACGTAGACGATTCTTTTTGCGCCAAAACGCGCCAGCTGGCGCACCACTTCCAGCGCTCCATTGCGCGGCGGATCCAGCAATATCCGGTCGAAACCGCCCCTGGCCCAGGGCTGCGCGGCAATATCCCGCGTCAGGTCTGCGGCGTGAAATTCCACATTATCCAGCCCGTTGCGCGCGGCATTTTCCTCGGCGCGTTCGGTCAGGGCGCCCTCGCCCTCCACCCCCACCACCGCGCCGGCGCGGAGCGCCAGCGGCAATGTGAAGTTACCCAGGCCGCAGAAGAGGTCCAGCACCCGCTCGCCGGGCTGCGGGTCCAGCAGCGCCACCGCGCGGCCCACCATCTGCCGGTTGATAGCGAAATTGACCTGGATGAAGTCGAGCGGATGGAAAGCCAGGGTCAGGTCGAATTCCGGCAGCGCGTAGTGCAGTCGCTCTTCGCCGCCCTCGCCGGGCCAGACGCGATGCGCGGTACCCGCGTCGCCCGGCTGCAGGTACAGGTGAATCCCGGTATCGGCGGCGAAGCCCTGCCAGCGCCCACGGTCGGCGTCGGTCAGCGGCTTCAGGTGCCGCAGGACCACGGCTGCGTGGTCTTCGCCGACCGCCACTTCGAGCTGGGAAAAATTGGCGCGGCCATCGGAGTCTGTCACCAGCTGTTTAAGGCGTGGTATCTGCTCCGCCACCTGCAGGTGCAATACGTGGCACTCGCCGATATCGGTCAGGTCGTTGGAACGCTTTTCGCGAAAACCGAACAGCAACCCCGGCGGATTTTTGCCGCTGCGCTTTTTCAGCCAGCGGATACCGATGCGCGCCTTGCGCCGGTAGCCGAAGGGTTCGGCAACCAGTGGCGGTAGCACTTCCGGTACTTCGATCTCGCCGAATCGCGCCAACTGGTCCACCAGTATCTGCTGTTTTTCCGCAATCTGCGCCGCCGGCGCCAGGTGCTGCAGCGAGCAGCCGCCGCAGAGTGCCACATGGGGACAGCGGGGCTCACAG
The DNA here is from genome assembly GCF_014904735.1 of Microbulbifer hainanensis. Classification (GTDB taxonomy): domain Bacteria; phylum Pseudomonadota; class Gammaproteobacteria; order Pseudomonadales; family Cellvibrionaceae; genus Microbulbifer; species Microbulbifer hainanensis. Next base: position 49,540 of record NZ_JACZCR010000010.1, read on the forward strand.
CGCTCACCAGCTGGGCGCAGAATTTCCGTCGCCGCGCCCTCGTCAAATTTTGCGCGCCGCTCGGTGTAGCGGAAACGGACGTTCTCGCCCGGCAGCGCATTGTCGACAAATACCGTCTTGCCGCCGACCCGGGCAATGCCGCGCATGTCGTGGCTGAATTTTTCGATCGTCGCTTCCGCCTGTGCGGGCAGTGGCCGCGCGGGCTTTTTTTGCGGGGAAAAGAATCGGGGCTTTTTTGCCATGAATCGTCAAACCGGGCGCGATGCCGTAAAAAGGGTAAATCGGTCAGTAAGGCACTGCTTACAGGGTGAGGCGGTGGCCGTTGTCCCGCAACCAGCGGCGCAGGATTTTATAGCGCGGGCAGACCGACTCCACCAGCTGCCAGAAATCGCGACTGTGGTTGTGGTGCTGCAGGTGGCACACCTCGTGGGTTACCAGGTAATCGGCCACCGCTTCGGGCGCCAGGCACACCAGCCAGTTGTATTGCAGCTCGCCGCGCAGGGTGCAATGCCCCCATTTGCTGCGGGTGCGGCGCACGCGCACCGAGGAAAAGCGCAGCCCGAGCTGCCCGGCGCAGTGCGCGGATTTTTCCGTCAGCAGCCGCAGGGCCTCGCGCTGGTAAAGTCGCTGCAGTGCCGTCTGCAACTGCGCCTCGGTCGGCGCACGGTAGCGGGTATACAGGGCAATACCGTCCGCGTAGATACCCGCGTCCGCCGGGCGCAGGGCACGCCGCAGTGGCAGCGACCGGCCGAGCCACGGAAAGCATTCACCAAAGTCGAAACGGTACTGCGGCACCTGCGCGGCGCGCTCGTTGGCGGCCAGCAGCTGGGTGCGTACCCATTGGATATTCTCCTGCAGGAACTGGTGGCCGAGACGCGCGGCGCAGCGCTGCGGAATACGCACCTCGACGCCGGATTCCGCCATGACCAGTCCCAGCCGTTTGCGCCGGCGCGAACGCACCAGGCGGTAGCGGACATCCTCGTAGACGTGGTGTTCTGCCGCGTTCATTGGCCGCCGTGGGAAACGACAGCCATGGTGATGCGGGAGATGCAGTTCAGCTTGCCACGCGGATCGCTGATGCGAATTTCCCAAACCTGGCTGGTGCGGCCGATATGAATCGGCTTGGCGACGCCGGTCACCTCCCCTTCCGGCACCGGGCGCAGGTGATTGGCGTTGATCTCCTGGCCCACGCAGTAAAACTTGTCCGGGTCCACCACCAGGTTGGCGGCGATGGAGCCGAGTGTTTCGGCCAGCACGACGCTGGCGCCTCCGTGCAGGATGCCGAACGGCTGGCGGGTGCGCTCGTCCACCGGCAGGGTTCCTGTCAGGTGGTCGTCGCCGATCTCGGTAATCTTCATACCGATGTAGCCGGGCATACAGCCGGCGCCGCCCTCGTTGAGCTGTTCGAGCGTGGGGGTATGGTGCCAGATGGCCATAGCGAGTCTTCCGGGTAATTGCGCGCGAATCCGGCGCGGGTCAATACATGAAATCGAGGCCGAGGCTGTTGAAAGCCGAGAAGGTACCGATGCGGTCAAAGCGGTCGAAACGGTCAAAGGCACCGAAACCACCGAAAATCCCGAAGCGGAACATGGCCATATCCAGGCGCTGCAGTTCGAGCCGCAGTGAACTGCGGCGCATCGCCAGGCTACTCAACGCGCCCTGGTCCTGGGTCCTGGTCATGGCCACGTTGACGGCGTAGAGCTCCCGCTCCACCCAGTCCTGGCGCGCCGCCAGCTGGCGGTAATACTGTTCCACCTGGTGGTCGGCGAGACCCTGCCGGTAGGCGTTCAGGAACAGGTCCGCCGTGGGGCCGGTACAGACGCCCTGGTAGCGCCGCCCCTGGCGGCCGTGGCGATAGCCGTTTTCCGGTGTGCAGAACTGCTCCACCCCCTCCTCGTGGCCGCGCAGCCAGGCTTCACTGTCGGTGCGCACACCGTACTCCTGGCACTTTTGCGCTATCTGGTAAACCAGCGTCTGGTCGCGCCCGCGCGCGCCATCCTCGATACCGCGCTCATACCAGTTGCCCGCGCGACACTCATCTTCAGAGATCACCGCGCAGCCAGCGAGCAGTGCGGGCAGGATAAACAGCAACAGGCGCAGGCGTTTGAGGGTTTGCATGGCAGTGTGTCTCGCTTATCTTTTTGTTTTCGCGCTGGCCGCAGCCGCTAGCCGAAGCGTTTGTCGGCCACAAACGGGTTGGTCTGGCGCTCCTGACCGAAGGTGGACATCGGGCCGTGGCCAGGAATAAAACGCACATCGTCACCGAGGGGCCAGAGCCGCTCGGTGATCGAGCGAATCAGGGTGTCGTGATCGCCCTTGGGGAAATCCGTGCGGCCGATGGACCCGGCAAACAGGACATCGCCCACCAGCGCCAGTTTGCTCGGCCGGTGGAAGAAAATCACGTGTCCGGGGGTGTGGCCGGGGCAGTGGTAGACCTCCAGCGTTTCCTCACCGACGGTCACGGTATCGCCCTGCTGCAGCCAGCGGTCGGGAGTAAAGCTCTCCACCGGCGGAAAACCGAACATCTGCGTCTGCACCGGCAGCTGCTCGATCCAGAAATCGTCTTCTTTGTGCGGCCCCTCAATCGGCAGTTCCAGCTGCTTCGACAGTGCCGCGGTACCGCCGACGTGGTCCAGGTGTCCGTGGGTCAGCAGGATTTTCTCCAGCTTGAGCCCCCGCTCTTCCACCGCAGCGAGGATGCGTTCGATATCGCCGCCCGGATCCACCACGGCGGCGCGCTTGCTGTCGTCGCACCACAGGAGGGTACAGTTCTGCTGGAAAGGCGTAACCGGCACCGAGTGAAACTGCAGGGACATAGGCGCTACCACCGACTTCTGGAAAATGTGGGCGGGATTATACCGTGACCGCCGCGCGAGTTCTCACCGGTGTTGCGGCGGGGCGTGCGCGGGACTTTTTCAGCAATTCGCGCACATCTTCCAGCAGCTGCTGCTGCACCAGCTCGCAATCCCAGTAACCGTTGTGGGACACCAGCTGCGGCCCCCAGTGGGCCCTGCCCCAGTCCGCCAGCGGGCTGGTTTCGTAGTCGCGGTATACCGACTGGTTGTAGGACGGACTCAGGGGCTTGAGCGGCCAGCCGAACAGGTCGTCCGGGTGATAGAAATTCTTCCAGCGGAAGTTGTAGCCGCGGGTATCCGCGGTCACCGCCTGAATCTGGTCCCGCGGCAGCGCCGCCGTCCACAGCGGATTGGTCGCCCCAAGGGTGTACCAGTGGCTCATGGTCTTCAGGCGCAGGAACAGGTCGCGGGCCGAACCCTTGTGTACGCCACGGGGGCCGCCGTCGCGCCAGATACCGTGGTTGATACTGGGGCGCTGCGCATCCCACAGGTAATTGGAGAGGATCGGGCAGCCCACCGAGTGGCTGAGCAGGATCACTGGCGCGTTATCGCCGGCGGCCGCGGCCGCCCGCTCGAGCGTGTTGTAGATCGCCTGCTGGGTTTTTTCGTAATTGCCGCCGCGCTGCTGCAAGTCGTTTAACTGGGCGGCGCTTTCGGCCATGCCGTAGAGCATGAATTTGCGCGCGCGCAGAAAATCCATGTCGCGCTTCTGCATGCCTTCAAACACCCGCTCGATATTGGTCTGCAGGTGGCCCTGGCAGAGGATCGTATCGCAGTACACCCGCGAACTGTCGTCCCCCAGAGCGGCGCGAAGCGCATCAAATAACGGATCGGCGAAACACTCGTCCACCGCCCCCATACCCGGTGCTGCGAGAAGTACTAAATCGGCCATATTCGCCCCTATTTATTCTGTTGCGACCAGAGCTTAGCGCTCTTAGCGGTCATTTTTGTTCATGGGCATCACTGAAACCCCCGAAAGTACCATTTACCCGCCATTTTGCAAAGGAAGCCCCCTCCGGGGGCGGCTACGCCCCCACCACCGGGGGAGGTCACGATGCTGTCGCCATGCCACCCTTATAGTGCATAATTACGTCTGTATAAAAAACACACACCAAGACGACTGCGCACCCAGCGATGCTACTGACTTCAAAATACAGCCTGCCGGACTGCCCCGAGCACACCCTGGCGCGGCCGCGACTGCTGTCGCTGCTCGACGAGAGCCACAGCGACCAGCTGCTGCTGGTCACTGCGCCGGCGGGTTACGGCAAGACCACCCTGATCTCTTCCTGGGCCCTGACCCTGGACACCCCGGTGGCCTGGTTTTCCCTCGACGCCAGCGACAACGATCCGGGCCAGTTCTGCCGCTATCTGGTAGAGAGTGTGCACCGGGCCACCGGCAACGGCGTGCCGGAGACCCACAAACTGCTTGCTGCCCAGCAGCGCCCGGACGCCGCACTGATCATCAGCCAGATGCTGGCGGAACTGCGCGGTCTGCCGAGCGAACTGCGCATCGTCCTCGATGACTACCACCAGATCGACAACAGCGCCGTCCACGACGCCACCCGCTTCCTGCTGCGCCACGCCCCTGCGGGTATTGGCATAGTGCTGACCAGTCGCAGCCAGCCGCCCCTCGGCCTCGCCTCGCTGCGGGTGGCCGGGCGCCTGCTGGAACTGGGCAGCGCGGAGCTGGCACTGACCACCGATGAAATCGCCGAACTGCTCAAGCAGCGCCTCCCCTTCCCGCTGGACAGCGACCGCGTGGACCAGCTGCACCAGCTCAGCGAAGGCTGGCCACCGGCGGTGCAGCTATTCACCCTGTCTGTGCGCGATCGCGAGGAAGTGGACCGCTACTTCGCCGAACTGGAACAGGGCCACAGCCATATTCTCGATTATCTCGCGGAGGAAGTGCTGGAGCGGCTGGAGCCGCAGTTGCGCGAGCTGCTCGCCAGCACCTCCATCCTGACCCGGGTCAACGCCCAGCTGGCGGAACAGCTCAGCGGCCTCAGCGACGGCCAGCAGTTGCTGGAGCAGACGGCGCGCCGCGGACTTTTCCTGCAGGCACAGGATTCCAGCCGCCAGTGGTTCCGCTATCACCCGGTGTTTGCGCGCTTCCTGCAGCGCCAGCTTACCGACACCTCGCGCCTGCACCAGCTGCATGAGACCGCCAGCGATACCTGGCTGGCCATGGGCCAGCCGGTCGAGGCCCTGCGCCACGCGCTCGAGGCCCGCGACAGCAAACGGGTCCAGCAACTGCTGGCCGGCCAGGGTGAACAACTGCTGCGGGAGGGCCAGAGCCGCCTGCTCAAGGACAGCCTCAACTGGCTCGGCGAGGAAGAGCTGCAGCGCAACGCGCGCTTCGCGCTGATCGCCGCCAAGCTGGCACAGGAAAATTACGAACACGACCAGTGCGAGAAGTATCTCGCAGCCGCCGAGAGCTGGCTGCAGCGCGAGGATCCAGCCCAGTGGCGGGACTACGAGGGCGCCTTTGCCGCCGCCCGCGCCCAGGCCGCCGTGGCCCGTGGACAGACTCTGCTGGCCAAGGAGTACGCCGAGGAAGCACTTACACTGCTGCGCAACGACCAGCGCGGCGACCGCACCGCGGCCCTACTGGTGACCGGCGAGACCAGCTTCTGCCTCGGCGAACTTGAAGAGGCCAAGGCACACATGCAGGAAGTGGAGGCCCTGGCCATCGCCGAGCAGGACTACCCCAGCGCCACCTGGGCCATCTGCCAGCAGACAGAAATCGCCATCGCCCAGGGGCTGATGAAAAAGGCCGCCGCGCTGCAGGAGCGCGCCTTCCGCATGGTGCAGGAACACCACCTGTACGGCCTGCCGATTTCCGAATTCATCTGCCGCCTGCGCGGACAGCTGCAGTGGGAACAGGGCGACCTGGAAGGCGCCGCGCGTTCCGCCCGCCGCGGCATGCAGATCAACCGCAAAGTGGGCGAGCGCTGGCTGCTACCGGAGTACACGCTGCTATTGAAGGTCGCCCAGGCCCGTGGAGAAAAAGAAGAATCCCAGGAGTGGCTGGCGCGGATCAGCCGCCTGATGGCCGGCGAGCGCTATCATCGCGACTGGATAGCCAATGCCGATGCCGTGCGCATCCGCGTCTGGCGCGCGCTGGGCGACCAGGTCGCCATCGCCGCCTGGCTCGAACAGGCGCAGCCGGTGGCCGACCGGCCGAGCAACCATTTCGAACAGTGCCACGGCCGCAACCACGTCCGCGCGATGATCGAACTGCACCGCTGGTCCGATGCCAATCGCCTGCTCAGCCGCCTGCAGCAGGTGGCGCGGGAATGCGGTCTGGTGACCGACTGCCTGCGCAACCTGGTGCTGGAATCCCGCCTGCTGTGGCTGCGCGAGCAGCGCGGCGGCGCCATCAACGCCATCCGCGAGGCCCTCAGCATCTCGGTGGAGCGGGATTTCTCCGCGAGCTTCCTGCAAGTGGGCAAGCCGTTGATCGTGATCTTGAAAGCGGCGCTGGAAACAGAACTCAGCGACGCCGAGCGCGACAAGGCGCAGGAACTGATCCGGCTCGCCCAGCAGCAGCCGGAACTGGACGGCGGTATCCGCATCGAGCTGGACGAGACGATTATCCGCGAAATTCTCGACAGCGACGCGGTGCCGGATTTCCTGCGTCATTCACCGCTGACCCCGCGGGAGTGGCAGGTACTCAACGCGATTCACTCGGGACTGTCCAACGAGCGCATCGCGCGGCATTTCAAGGTCGCGCCCAGCACCATCAAGACCCATATCCGCAGTCTTTACCAGAAACTGGACGTCAAGGATCGCCAGGAGGCCATCGCACTCGCCGAGCAGATGCTGCGCTCAGTGCAGGACCAGCCCGACTGACCGGTTTCCCCCGGGAGCGGCACGGCTGCTTCCGCGGGTAAACGGCTAATCCCCGACCCTTATCCTCCCCCTCCCCCCTCATCGGGGAGGAGGAAACCCCCGCTCCGCGCCGCCATACTGCACCCTATCCTAATAAGCGACAATCCAATGGACTGTAGTTATGAGTGGTAACTCCATCAGCGACAACAAAGGGGAGTGGTGGCGCAACAGCGTTATCTACCAGATCTACCCCCGCAGCTTCTGCGACGCCAACGGCGACGGCATCGGCGACCTGCCCGGTATCACCCAGAAGCTCGACTATGTACAGTCCCTCGGCGTGGACGCCATCTGGATTTCGCCCTTCTTCAAGTCGCCGATGGTGGATTTCGGTTACGACGTATCCGACTACCGCGACGTGGATCCGATCTTCGGCAACCTGCAGGATTTCGATGACCTGATCGAAGCCGCCCACGCGCGCTGCCTGAAGGTGATCATCGACCAGATCCTGAGCCACACCTCCGACCAGCACCCCTGGTTCGAGGAGAGCCGCGCCAACCGCGACAACCCCAAGGCCGACTGGTACGTGTGGGCCGATCCGAAGCCCGACGGCAGCGCCCCCAACAACTGGATGTCCAATTTCGGTGGCAGCGCCTGGCGCTGGTGCACCCGCCGTCGCCAGTACTACCTGACCAACTTCCTGAAGGAACAGCCGGATCTGAACCTGCACAACCCGGAAGTCCAGGAGCAACTGCTGGCGGATCTGAAATTCTGGCTCGACCGCGGTGTGGACGGCTTCCGCCTGGACGCCATCAACCACGCGTTCCACGACCGGTCGCTGCAGGACAATCCGCCGCGCCCACTGGAACTGGATGAAAACGGCCAACCGCCGGTCAACACCTATCACTACCAGTGGCATATTCACGACAAGTCACAGCCGGAAAACCTGGTATTCCTGCAGCGCGTACGCGAGCTGATGGACGAGTACCCGAACACCATCACCATGGGTGAAGTGGGCGACGACAACACTCACAAGATCATGGCCGAGTACACGACGGAAAAGCGCCTCAACATGGCCTACTCCTTCGATCTGCTCGCCAGTGACCACAGCGCGGAATTCCTGCGCAACACGCTGGAAAGAAACCGCGAAGTGATCGAGAACGGCTGGCCCTGCTGGTCCATCGCCAACCACGACGTGCCGCGTTCACTGACCCGCTGGAACGCGGAATTCAATCGCGAACAGGCGCTCGCCCGCGCACCGCTGTTCGTACTGATGCAGCTCACCCTGCGCGGCAGCGTCTGCCTGTACCAGGGTGAGGAACTGGGACTGGAAGAAGCGGATATCGCTTTCGAAGATCTGCAGGATCCCTACGGCATCAACCTGTGGCCGGAATTCAAGGGCCGCGACGGCTGCCGTACGCCGATGCCCTGGTTCAACAGCGGTGAGATCAACGCTGGCTTCTCCAAGGTCAAACCCTGGCTGCCGGTACCGCAGGAACATCATTCCAAGGCCGTCAGCGTGCAGCAGGACAACCCGCACTCCACGCTGAACCAGTTCCGCGCGCTGATCGATTGGCACAAGGGCCTGTCTGCGGAAATCGCCAGCGCGCAACAGGAAGTGCTGGAAACCGGAAACGACCTGCTGGCGTTTTATCGCCGCGGGGCCAGCGAACAGTTACTGGTGGTATTGAATATGGGATCCGGCGAAGAAACGTTTGCACTGCCCGCGGAATTTGCCGAGGCAGAAGACATTACGCCGTCGCTGTTCCCAGGTGAAGTAGCCGCAGACAAGATCAAGTTGCCGGTCGCCGGCGCCCGCGTCCTGCGCATCACCAAGAATTAAACCGGAGCATTCAGTCAGTTTCAGTTTAAGAGGCGCCCCGGCCCAGAACCGCCATTCGTCAGCCGGGGCGCTTCGCCTTTTCTTTCTGCTCTCTCTTCCTGAGCTTAAGCTTGTTGCCGGCCTCGCGCCGGCTTTTTTATTGCCGTATGCTCGGGAAAACTCCGGAAGCATCCAATGAATATCCAGGCATTTTCCGCACGCACCGGTATCAGCGCACACACCCTGCGTTACTACGAGAAAATCGGCCTGCTGCGCCGCGTGCAGCGCCTGCCCAATGGGCACCGGAACTTCTCCGAAGCCGACCTGCGCTGGATCGAGTTTGTACAGCGCCTGAAAGACACCGGCATGCCGCTGGAACAGATCCACCACTACGCCGACCTGCGCGAAGCCGGTGACAACACGCTTGCCGAGCGCCAGCAACTGCTCGAAGACCACGCCAACCACCTGCGGGAATCCATCGCGCAGCAACAGCAACACCTCGACAAGCTGAACGACAAGATTGCCCTGTACCGCAGCGCCGTCAAACGCGGCCGACTGTCCTGCCCCCGTCTGCCCCAACCCGCTTGACTTAGAGTCGACTCCAACGGCTAACCTGTTCCCCGACGACATATCAATCATGCAGGGGGAACAACCAATGAGCGAAATTCAGAGCGAACGCTTCCAGCGCGGCTGGGAAAAACTGCGGGAGATCGACGGCGAAGCCGGGGAGAAGGTCATCGAATCCCTGCGCGAAATTGCCCCGGACCTGGCCCGCTTTACGATCGAATTCCCGTTCGGGGATATCTACAGCCGCCCGGCACTGGACCTGAAGTCGCGGGAAATCGCTACGGTTGCGGCGCTGACCGCAATGGGCAATGCGGCGCCGCAACTCAAGGTGCATATTCACGGCGCACTGAACGTCGGCTGTTCGCCGGAAGAAGTGATCGAGGTCATTATCCAGATGGCAGTCTACGCCGGCTTTCCCGCCGCGCTGAACGGCGCCTTTGCAGCGCAGGAGGTTTTTTCCGAGCGCGGTCTACTCTAATTAACCCGGCAATAGTTAATTGCCGGGTTAATAAATACGGAGCTAACGCGCGATCAACGCATCAATGGCAATCGCATCGGCCATGGCGCGGTTGCCCGCGTCGCCCGGGTGCAGGTGGTCGCCGGAATCGTACTCGGCGCGTATACGCCGCGGCTGCTGCGGATCGCGTACCACCTGATCGAAATCCACTACCGCGTCAAATTCACCGCTCTCGCGTATCCAGCGATTGACCTGCTGTCGCAGTTTTTCCTTGTCTGCGCTGTAATAGCCGTGCACGGGGGATTCCTGCAAGGCGCCGGCAAATGGCGTCAGGGTGGCTCCCAGGATACGTACGCCGTGCAGGTGCGCACGCGCAATCAACTGGCGATAGAGCGCGATCAGCTGTTGCGCTGTCGGCAGTGATTTTTGCGGCGCCAGTGCGGAGCCGGGCCAGCCGATGTCATTGATTCCCATCAGCACAATTGCGCTCTCGACACCCGGCTGTGCGAGAACATCGCGCTGGAACCGCGCCAGCGCATTTTCCCCCATGCCGTTATCGAGCAGGCGCGCGCCGGAAATCCCCGCATTCACTACCGCGATATTCTGCGGCGCCAGCCGCGCGGCGAGATAATCCGGCCAGCGGTGATCGGCATCCAGCGTGGCACCGTTGCCATCGGTAATCGAGTCACCGAACGCCACCACAACCTTGCCGGGCGCCGCGGTATTCACCAGAACACCGCTCAGGAATACCCGCGTATCGGTAGTCGACTGCACTTTCAGGTCCGGCGCCTTCACCTGATTGCCGGCCGCGATATAGGCGGTCTGGCGGCCATCCCAGTGAAAGGTTTCCGGTGGCGTCGGCTCCGGTAGATACAAACTGACCGATAGCCGCTGCAGCGCCTCAACCGGAAGCACAACGGGATCGCTGAGCAGAGTTGCCCCGGCGGCGATACGCGGCGATTTTTCACCGGAAAACGTCAGCTGTTGGTCCGATCCCGCCAGTGTCTGCGCGCCGTCGCCAGCCAGTGCCAAGTGTGCGGCCCCGATATACAGCGGATGGCTGCCGTATTTATTCGACAACTCCACGCGCACCTGCTTGCCGCCAACACTCACCCGCACCACCTGCCGCAGTGTCTGGTCCCAGAAGTGAAAAGGGGTTTTGGTCGGCAGTGCGAAGTCACCGTTCCAGCGCGGCTGCGGGCTCGCGGTCCAGGTCGCCACCCAGTGATTGCCGGTCACCGCTGTATCGGCGGCGGCCAGCGGTGACAGCGCGATCAACAAGGCCAGCAAAAACTGCCGCGCCGGGTGCCAGCCAACGCTGGAAAAGCTCATTATTGTTTCCATGAAAAATCTCCTGATGTGCAGCTCCGCTGCACTCGACTAAAGTCCTACTGTTTTTTACAGGCTATCCACCACACCGCCATCCACCCGCAGCGCCGCACCGGTCGTGGCTGAAGCCAGGGGGGAGGCCACATAGACCACCATGTGCGCAACCTCCTCCACGGTGGCGGGGCGCTGGATGATCGAGCTGGGGCGGTTCTCCTGCACGAAGGCTGTGCCCGCCGCCTCCAGCGAAAGACCGGACGCTTCCACCTCCTCGCGCAGCATTTCTTCCACCCCTTCCGACAGGGTCGGTCCCGGCAACACGGCGTTTACAGTCACTCCGGTCCCGCTCGCCCGCTTGGCCAGACCGCGGGAAATCGCGAGGTTCGCCGTCTTGGTCATGCCGTAGTGGATCATGTCGGCGGGAATATTGAGCGCGGATTCCGAGGACAGGAAAATGATCCGCCCCCAGTTTTTTGCCAGCATCCCCGGCAGATAGGCGCGCGACAATCTCACCCCGGACAACACGTTCACCTCATAGAATCGCGTCCACTCCGCATCCGGAATTTCGAAAAAATCCTGCGGACCGAAAATGCCCAGATTGTTGACCAGGATATCCGCCTCCGGCTCAGCGGCGATCAGCGCCGCACAGCCTTCCGCGGTACCGAGATCCTCAGCCACACCGCGCACCTCTGCGCCGGGAAAGGCCGCGCGCAATGTATCCAGCCCCTCGTCTACGGCGGCCTGGCTGCGGCCATTGATGACCACGGTGGCACCGCACCCCGCCAGTCCGCGGGCGATCGCAAAACCGATACCTTTGGTCGAACCGCTGATCACGGCGTTTTTACCGGAAAGATCAATCTGCATGGCTATCTCCTGAATTTCGCCAGTTGCACAGTTGGAGCCGGGCCCCACCCGCCGCCCGCTCCGGCACAATTTGCCAAGCGTAAGCTGGGCCGGGCGGCAATGGTCGCTATTGTGGCGCCGCGCCTGCCCGTTGATAATTCAGGTAACCGATAAAACACCTTCAAAAATTATTTGAAAATGCCCAATCTCAACGATCTGCAACTCTTCGTGGAAGCCGCGCGCCTGGGTTCATTGAGCGCCGCCGCGCGACAGCTGGAACGCACCCCGGCCGTCGCCAGCGCCGGCCTGAAAAGACTGGAAGAAGAGCTGCGGGTGCGGCTGGTGGAGCGCAATACACGCAGCCTGCGCCTGACACCGGAGGGACTGCTGTTTCACGAACGGGTGAAACAGGCATTACAGCTGCTGGATGAGGCACAACACGCCATCCACAATGACTGCGCGGAGATCATCGGCGAGATTCGCCTGACGGCGCCGGTAGACTTCGCCCGGCAGTGGTTGCGCCCACTGATGGATGCCTTCCAGGCCGATCACCCGCAGGTGCACTTTACGCTCTTCGCCGGGGACTCCCTGCGCGACCTGGTCTCGGAACCACTGGACCTGGCGCTGCGCTACGGCGAGCTACCGGATTCCGCGCTGGTGGCCCGGCGACTGATCAACAACCGCCGCCTGGTGGTGGGCTCCCCGGACTACTTCGCCCGCTGCGGCCGCCCCCGGCACCCGCGGGATCTCGCGCAACACAACTGCCTGGTCTACCTGAATCGCGGCATCGCCTACCGCCGCTGGCCCTTCCAGCGCCGCGGCGAATCGGTGGTGGTAGAAGTCAACGGCGACCGGGTGTGCAATGACGGCGCCATAGTGCGCGATTGGATCCTGGACGGCGCTGGCCTCGCCTACAAAAGCGAGCTGGACGTGCGCAGCGACATCGCCGCCGGGAAATTGGAGCCGGCGTTTGGCGACTGGCAGGGCAGCCCGGCGCCGCTGAGCGCCGTCTACCCGGGCAGCGGCCCCCGACCGATCCGGGTCCGCAAGTTTGTCGAGTTTCTGCGCCAGGAGCTGCGTGTCTAACAGAACCCCGAGCAGAACCTCGAGAGCAGAACGCCGGTAGTCGAAAAAAATTAGGAGGAACTGCTGCCACAGGCTGCTAACGAGTGCTGAAGAATGTCCCCCAGAGTGTCGGCGAAGTCGGCAAAATCTTCATCGCTGGCGTTGGTAAAGCCCACCACCAGCCCCTGCTCGGTGGAGGATTCCTCCAGGTAGTGCTTGCTTAACGCCAGCGCTTCAAATCCGCGCGCGACCATCTGTCGCGCCACTTCCCGATCGCAGTAGTGGTTTTCCAGCTTCAGCGTTATATGCATGCCGTGCGGCGGTGTGCTTACCGTCACCGGCAGTGAGCGCCGTTGCAGCGCCCGCAGGAAGCGGTCGCGCTTGTCGCGATAGAGTTCGCGCATGTGGCGCAGGTGCGCCAGGAAATAGCCACCGCGAATAAAATCAGCAATCGCGCGCTGTACCAGCCCCGCACCGGCGCCACTGCAGTAGGCTTTGGCGGCGCGGAACTGCGGCAGCAGAGACTCCGGCACCACGGCGTAACCGACGCACAACTCCGGCGACAGCACCTTGGAAAACGTGCCCACGTAAATCACCCGCTGGGCGCGGTCCAGACCGGCCAGTGCCGTGAGTGGTTCGCCGCGGTAGCGATATTCCGCATCGTAGTCGTCCTCAATAATCCAGCCGTTCCGCTCCACCGCCCAATCGAGAATTTCCAGCCGCCGCTCGAGGCTGAGCGCCACACCCAGCGGAAACTGGTGCGACGGCGTCAGGTACACGGCGCGGGTGTCGCCTTCCGGCGCAGCCAGCGCGTCGGCAAACCGGATACCATTTTCATCCACCGGCAGCGGCAGCAGCCGGAATCCGCACGCGGTGAAGGCCTGTCGCGCGCCCAGGTATCCGGGATCCTCCACATAAATCTGTGCACTCAGCTGACGCAACACCGCGGCCGCCAGGTAGAGCCCCTGCTGGCCACCGCTGGTGATCAGCACCTGCTTCGCACTACAGCGCACACCGCGATAGGCCCCCAGGTAGGCGCTGACCAATTTGCGCAGCTGCAGATCGCCCGCCAGCGGCGGGCGCCGGTTGGCCGGCTGCGCCTGCCGCACGGCGGCGCGCAGTACCCGCAGCCAATCGGGGGACGGAAAATGCTCCGCATCCGGCAGCGCGAAACCCATGCGTAGCGGCGTTTCCGCTTCTGCGGCGACTGCCGTCTCCACCCGCGGCGCAGCACTATTGCGAATCGCGCGCGCGCCCATTGCCGTATTGCGCACGACGGTGCCGCGCCCCACTGCGGACTCGGCAAACTGCTCGTCCACCAACATCTCGTAGGCCGCGATCACCGTGTTGCGCGACACCGCGAGCTCCGCTGCAAGTTCCCGCGACGACGGCAGGCGCACGCCCGCGGGCAGGGTGCCGTTCAGGACCAGATCGCGGATAAACGCGTACAGCTGCCGATACCGCGGTGTTTCACTGTGGCTATCGAAAACAACGGCACTGAAAGGAATACCCGAAACGGATTTCATCGATCAATAGTCCCTGTGTTGTACCGCCGCTGAGCGGCGCCGGGGGAATTGGCCCTGTCCTAGTGCCGGTAATGGATCTACCACCCTACTCCGCGCCCACCTACGCTGCTCGCAATTCGACGGAGGGACAACGGATGAAAACCTTGCAACTAAAAACCTTATTACTGGCAGCCGCATTCTGGCTGCTGCCGTTGACGGCCACAAGCGCCACCGCCAAAGCACCGGACTTTACCGCTGCGCTGATTGATGGCGGCACTTTTTCGCTGCGCGAGTTTCGCGACAAAAAGCCGGTGCTGCTGAAATTCTGGGCCACCTGGTGCCACGCCTGCCGCAAACAGATGCCGGCATACCGCGCCCTCCACGCCAGGTATGGCGCGCAGGTGCAGTTCCTGTCAGTCAATGTGGCCGTCAACGACCCGGTGGAAGAAGTACGAGCGACCGCGCGCGAGTACGGCCTGCAGATGCCGGTGGCCTACGATCAGTCCGGTGAATTGTGGCGGGGTTTTGGTGTGATGGGCACGCCCATGTACCTGCTGATCGATAGTAGCGGCAACGTTACCTTCCGCGGTTATCGCGAGGATGAAAAATTGCAGGCCGCGCTGGAACAGGCAATAGCCATCCCGACACAAGGGGCCGGTCGCCCGCCCGTATTCACTCCGCCAAAACACCTCGCCGATATCGACGGCCACCCGCTATCTCTGGATACCGGCAGCGGCCAAACACTTGTCGCCTACCAGTTTGCTCCCTGGTGCGAAAGCTACCTGCAGGAGACGGACCCGGGCCGTGTGCAGCAATGCCGTGATTTCCGCGAGGGCCTGGAGCGCCTGGGGCAAAACCGCGCTATCCGCCTGGTGGGATTCGCCAGCCGCTACAGCACCGACAGGGACAGCGTGCTGCGCTACCGCAGCGAGCACCAAATCCAGCATCCGCTGGTGTTCGACCGCGAGGGATATTTCGCCGAGCGCTTCGGTGTGCGGGATTTCCCATACCTTGTGGTCCTGCGCAACAACCGCATCGTGCTGCGCTCCGCGCGGCTGGATGCCGAACTGATCAATCAACTGACCCGCTAACCTGACCGAGGAAATCACCATGCCCAACGATTCCATCCATACCAACAGCACCACACGCAATCCCGCCATTGCCGGCTACGCACGTACCGTCGCCGATCTGTGTATTCCCTGGGTGCCGCTCGGCGAGGGCAAGAGTTTCAAACCACTGCGCTTCATGGGCGGCGAGCGCGGATTCGTGGAGCTGCTGCGACTGGAACCGGGAGTGGAAATTGGCTGGCACCGCCATACCGGCGAAGTGCACGCGTTCAACCTGCAGGGCAGTCGCGAACTGCACAGCGGCGAGATCATCGGCCCCGGCGACTATGTGTACGAACCCGCCGGCAATACCGACAAGTGGTGGGCGATAGGTGACGAGCAGCTGGTGGTACTGGTGATAGCGATGGGCGCGGTGGAGTATCTGGACGAGCACGGCGGAGTGAGCGCCCGCTATACGTCGGAAACGCTGCACTACCTGTACCGGCGCCACTGCGAACAGCAGCAACTGGAATTGCTCGACCTGGTGGAGACAGAGCCGCAGTAACCACCGCGGCCCTGCGGCGCAGAACGGCCCTGCAGCCCCCAAAAGGACAGTTAAGCGGGCAATCGGGTTTAAAGCGGTTGTGCCAGTGCCGCGGCCGCCTCATCGCGGCGCTCCACCGCGCGCCCGGCGAAGAATACCAGCAGACCGCCGAACGCCAGCAGCGTGCCCACCGGGCCGGTCACCGACCAATCCAGGCCGGCCTCGACCGCCACTCCGGCCAACCAGGCTCCCAGAGCGTTGGCCAAATTGAAGGCGGCGTGGTTGAGGGACGCCGCCATGGTCTGGCCGCCCTCGGCCACATCCATCAACCTCGTCTGCAATGCCGGCCCCAGCGCCATACTGGTACCCACCAGGCCGACAAAGAGGATGCCGGGCCAGACGTAATTCGCAGCGAAATAGAAGCCTCCCTGCACCAATGCACACCAGATCAGAATCAGCGGCACTGCGCGCAACAGGTTCCAGTCCGCCGCCCTCGCCCCCAGCAGATTGCCAGCAATTGCGCCTATGCCAAACACCATCAGTACGAGCGGCCCCAGCGATTCAGCCATCCCCGCCTGCTCGGTCAGCGTCGGCATCACATAACTGAACACCGAGAACATGCCACCGAAGCCGACCGCGGCGATGCCGAGAGTAAATAGTACCCGGTGCTTGGCCAGGGCGGACAGTTCGCGCATCGAGTTGGCCTCCGGGTCCCGCGGCTGCACCGGCACAAAACGCCATACCATCAATGCCGTCAGCAGCGCGGCGAAGCCGACTGCCACAAACGCCAGCCGCCAACCGAACAGGTTACCGACCCAGGTGGCGAGCGGAGCACCGAGCAAAATCGCCACCGTCAGCCCGCTCATCACCCGCGCCACAGCCCTGGCCCGCTGCTGTGGCGCCACCGCCGCCGCGGCGACCAGCGCGGCCACGCCGAAATAGGCCCCGTGAGGCAGGCCGGCAAGAAAGCGCAGCGCGATAAAAGACCCGAAACCGGGGGCGAAGGCGCTGGCGATATTGCCCACGGCAAACACCAGCATCAGTGCGATCAACAGTGCCCGTCGCGGCGCCCGCGCGGCCAGCACGGCAATAATCGGCGCTCCTACCACCACACCCAGGGCGTAGCTGCTGATTGCATAGCCCACGTCCGGCGCGGTGACATTCAGATCCGTCGCCACCCGGTTCATCAGCCCCATAATGACGAACTCGGTGGTACCGATGGCGAAGCCGCCGAGGGCCATGGCAAACTCGGCGAGCGCGGAATGGGCGGGAATGGTGGCATCAGCGTCCGGCACCGCTCCTACGGACGACGAGGATGGGGATGGGGATGGGGATGCTGGGGAAGAAGACATCGGAACTCCTTACTTCGGAGAAGAGAACAGCACTTCGCCGGTTGCCAGCGAAGCGAACTGTTTTGTTCATGCGAGATTCATGCCGACGGCGCCGACCGTACGAGCGACTATCTACCTGCCCCGTGCAGCAGATACCAGCCCACTGCGCCGCCACACCCAGGCCACGGCAATACAGTTTTTAACCGGGATAAGCGCAGCCAAAGTGCAACTACCAGGGATGGTGCATCCACTCAGTTGAGCAAGGAAAGCGGAGCCATTTATTAGCAGGGGTATTAAAACTGAAAACGGCCACGGCCACGGCAACGACAGGCACGGGCCGCTTCCGGCCAGCGCCCATCAGTTGCGCCGCCAATGGGTGCCGGGTATTACGGACTCACCACCAGCAGGTTCGGCGCAACGGCATTGAAGTCCAGCGCCATGGTGATACTGAGCAGCGTGATCGTGACGATCGAGAAAGCAAATACCTGGCGCGCCCAGCTGGTGACATCGATGCCGCGGCGATAACCGCGCAACGCCATTGCCAGCCACCACAGACTGGTGGCACAGGCCACCACCATAAAGGCCGCGCCGGTGTAACCACTCAGCGGCAGCAGCACCG
This sequence comes from Microbulbifer hainanensis, assembly GCF_014904735.1. Lineage (GTDB taxonomy): Bacteria > Pseudomonadota > Gammaproteobacteria > Pseudomonadales > Cellvibrionaceae > Microbulbifer > Microbulbifer hainanensis. The sequence goes on from NZ_JACZCR010000010.1 coordinate 67,348, forward strand.
TCACCAAGCTGAATACGGCGATATACAGCACGATCTGCCGCTTGGCCTTGGCTATGCCCTCCGCTACCGGCAACACCGGAATGCCGGCCGCCTCGTAATCCTTGTAGCGGAAAATCGCAATGGCGTAGGAGTGCGGCATCTGCCACAGGCAGAACATCAGTAACAGAATCAGCGCTGCGGCATCACACTGGCCGGTCACCGCACAGTAACCGACGACCGGCGGCACCGCACCCGACAACGCGCCCACCAGGGTTCCATAGACGGAGTGCCGCTTCATGTACAGGCTGTAGATGCCGACATAAACCACATAACCCAGCGCTGCGAAGGCGACACTGACCGGATTGGTATAAACCACCAGCAGCGCAAACCCCACAATGCCCAGCAGCAGGCCATGTGCCAGTGCCGCGCGAACAGACAACTTCCCGGTCACCGTCACCCGGTTGCGGGTGCGCTGCATCTTGGCGTCAATGTCGCGATCGATACAGTTATTGATCGCGCAGCCGGATGCCACCACCAGCGACAGGCCGATCACTGTTGCAAAAAACAGCGGCCAGTCGATCTCGCCACGGGCGGCAAGAAAAAAACCGCCCGCAACAGAGATCAGGTTGCCGGCAATGATGCCGGGCTTGGTGACCTTGAAATAATGTCCGAACTTACTGCTCATGGTCAGTGCATCATCATCGCGTTGGAGCTGTAGATGATCCACACCGACAACCCCACGACCATGACAATGATCAGCGCAGTGAACAGGAAGGCAAACGTATTGGCACGCCCCTCTACGGAGAAGTTCAGGTGCAGGAAGTACTTCAGGTGAACGACCACCTGCACCACCGCCATGATCAGTACCAGCGGGATCGCCGTGGACTTCGGAAAGTAGCCGGTCATTGCCGCCCAGAACGGGATCGCGGTCAGGATAACGGACAGCACAAAGCCGACCAGGTACGACTTGACGCTGCCGTGGTCCGCACCGTGATCAGCGCTGTGATCGACACTATGTGCCGCACCGTGGTCAACACCCTGTGCAATAGCAGATTGTGAGCTCATTACATTACTCCCAACAGGTAAACAACGGTAAACACACAAATCCAGACGATGTCGAGGAAGTGCCAGAAGAGGCTCAGGCAGCTGAGGCGGGTAACCGTCTTGCTGCCCAGGCCGCGCTTCACGACCTCGATCATCATTACCACCATCCAGATCAGGCCGGCGGTCACGTGCATGCCGTGCATACCCACCAGCGTGAAGAAGGAGGACAGGAAGGCGCTGCGCGAAGGACCGTTACCCTCGACAACCAGGTGGTGGAACTCATTGACTTCCATGCCGATAAACACGGCACCGAGTGCAAAAGTCACCATCAGCCATGCAAGCGTGGCGCTCTTGTTCTGCTTGTGCGCAGAGATCATCGCAAAGCCGTAAGTGATACTACTGAACAGCAGTGCAGCAGTTTCAATGGCGACGTAATCCAGCTCGAAGATATCCCGGCCGGACACACCGCCAGCGGTGTTCATAAACAACACCGCGTAGGTGGCGAATACCGATGCAAACAAAATGCAGTCGGTCATCAGGTAGATCCAGAAACCGAATACCGTAGTGTCACCGGTATCGTGGTGCTCGTGATCGTGCGCGTCTTCCTGCCTGATGGAATCGTCGGCCAGGTACGCAGCCTCCGTCATGATCGTCATGCCGTGGCCTCCTTAACTTGATTCAGATGGAGAGATTCAATGCGCTCGACCTCGTCGGGCTGCACGTAGTAATCCACATCGTTGTCGTAGGCCCGCAACAGCAGGAATACGACGGTGCCAACCAGGCCCACCACGGCCAGCCAGGTGATATGCCAGATGGCGGCAAAACCGAACAGGGTGGCGGCACCGGCCATCAGCACACCGCTCGCGGTATTCTTCGGCATATGGATCGGCGCATAGCTGTCTGGCTTCTTGTAGGCAGTACCCTGCTCCTTCATATCGGTGAAGGCATCGAGATCACGTACCTGTGGCACCTTGGCGAAGTTATAGAACTGCGGCGGAGATGCGGTGGACCACTCCAGGGTGTGGCCGTTCCAGGGGTCACCGGTCAGGTCGCGGTTTTTCTCGCGATCGCGGAACGCCAGGTACAGCTGGACAAACTGCAGCACGATACCCACCAGGATGATGAAGGCACCGATACAGGCCAGGTACAGCCAGATGTTCCAGTCCGGGTTGTTGGTGTGGTTCAGGCGACGGGTCATGCCCAGGAAGCCCAGCACATACAGCGGCATGAAGGCGACGTAGAAGCCGATCAGCCAGCACCAGAAGGATGCCTTGCCGATACGCTCATTGAGGTGGAAGCCCATGGCTTTCGGGAACCAGTAGGCGAAGCCCGCCATGTAACCGAATACCGCACCACCGATGATGGTGTTGTGGAAGTGGGCGATCAGGAACAGGCTGTTGTGCAGCACATAGTCGGCACCGGGCACCGCCAGCAGAACGCCGGTCATGCCGCCGATGGTGAAGGTCACCATAAAGCCGAGGGTCCACAGCACCGGGACGGTGATACGCAAACGCCCGCGATACATGGTGAACAACCAGCTGAACAATTTCACCCCGGTGGGCACGGCGATAATCATCGTCATGACGCCGAAGAAGGCATTGACGTTGGCGCTGGAGCCCATGGTGAAGAAATGGTGCAGCCAGACGATAAAGCCGAGAATGGAAATCGCACCGCTGGCCAAAACCGTCGACTTATAGCCGAACAGGCGCTTGCCGGTAAAGGTGGAGATCACCTCAGAGAAAACCCCAAACGCCGGCAGAACCAGGATGTATACCTCGGGATGACCCCAGGCCCAGAACAGGTTGATATACATCATGGCGTTGCCGCCAGCCGCATTGGTGAAGAAGTGGAAGTCGAAGTAGCGGTCCAGCGCCAGCAGGCCCAGTACCGCGGTCAGGATCGGGAAGGATGCCACGATCAGGACGTTCGCCCAGGTGCAGGCCCAGGTGAAGATCGGCATGTCCATCAGCTTCATGCCCGGCGCGCGCATCTTGAATACGGTCACCAGGAAGTTGACCCCGGTCAACAGGGTACCGACCCCCGATATCTGTAGCGCCCAGATATAGTAATCGACCCCGACTCCGGGACTGAACGACTGCTCCGACAACGGCGGATACGCCAGCCAGCCGGTCTTGGCAAATTCACCCAGGCCAAGCGACAGGTTGATCAGCACAGCGCCGCCGGCAGTCAGCCAGAAACTCAGGTTGTTCATGAACGGGAAAGCCACATCGCGCGCGCCGATCTGCAGGGGCAGCGCAATGTTCATCAGACCGATCATAAACGGCATCGCCATAAAGATGATCATGATCACACCGTGGGCGGTGAAGATCTGGTCGTAGTGTTCCGGCGGCAGGTAGCCCTCAGCGCCGTTGGTGGCCAGGGCCAGCTGGGTACGCATCATGATGGCGTCGGAGAAACCGCGCACCAGCATGATCAGCGCCAGCAGGATGTACATCACACCGAGGCGTTTGTGGTCTACCGAGGTAATCCAATCGTTCCAGAGGACTCCCCACTGTTTGTGACGGGTGATGGCGATCGCAATCGCGATACCGGCAATACCAACCACCGCCAGCGTACCCATGATGATGGGCTCGTGGTAGGGGATGGCATCGAGAGATAATTTACCGAGCAAAGACATGGTAACTGCTAGCTCCTCTCAGCATCCGCTGCATCGTGATCAGCAGCTGAGTTTTCAGAAATTGAATGTTCGGATTCCGCCTTCGGGGAATTCTTATTCCAGTCGTTATAGTTCTTCATGTACTTGTACATGATGTCGTGGAACAGACTCCCACTCACCGAACCAAAATGTTCCACCGGATGGTTTTCACTCGGTTTCGCCAGCTCTGCGTAAGTAGCGCTGTCGAGTTTGTCATCGTCCTGTTTGACCGAGTCGATCCAGTGCTGGAAGCCAGCCTTGTCGGTCGCCACAGTCTTGAACTTCATCCCGGTAAAGCCCGCGCCGCTGTAGTTGGCAGAGTAGCCATCATAGGTACCCGGCTCATTGGCGATCAGGTGCAGCGTGGTTTCCATGCCCGCCATGGAGTAGATCTGGCTACCCAGCTGCGGAATGAAGAAAGAGTTCATCGTGGATTCGGAAGTAATCTTGAACTTCACCGGCACATCGGCGGGAATCACCAGCTCGTTCACAGAGGCAACGCCCTGCTCCGGATAGATGAATAGCCACTTCCAGTTGAGAGACACAACCTCGACGGTCAGGTGTTTCTCCTTGTGAGCGAGCGGCTTGTACGGATCCAGTGCTTGGGTCGAACGCCAGGTAATCACACCGAGAACCAGAATGATCGCCACCGGCACCAGCCAGACGATCGCTTCGATCTTGGTGGAATGCGCCCACTTGGGTGCGTAGATTTCGTGGTCCCGACTTTCCCGGTATTTCCAGGCGAAGTACAACGTCATGACGATGACCGGGATCACCACCAACAACATCAACACAGTCGAGATAATTATGAGGTTCTTCTCATCGAGGCCCACTTGGCCTTTGGGGTCGAGCACACCGCCCTGACAGCCCGCCAGTGCGAACACGGCGGCAGCCAGTACAGCGTTTTTTAGGCTACGAACTAACACGAGGACACATCCTCTTATCACAGAGGTTTACAACGACTGCCATCCAGAAGCGAAAGGCAGGGCGAACATCACAATGCAGATGCGCGCAGATCTGAGGCCGAGCTATAGCAGTTCGGTCACATCACCGGAGCGGGAGCGTAATCACAGAGCAAACAGCCCTGCGGGCCGACACCCGATCGAATGCGATCTACAGTGCGAAAGGTCTGGAAAGACCGGCGGAATCAGCCGGCGAAGGGGGGAGCGCGGCAGCCATGTGCCGTACGCGGCGCTGCACACAGTGCCGGAACCCGCGGCAGCAAGCCGCGCAGGTGCCGGAGAATGGCAGAGCGAAATGTCTTGATGGAGGTAAGTAGCAGCAGATAATGCCGGTAAAGAATGAAATTCGATACCAGCAATCCCGCCAGGCAAATACCTGCGAGGACATCCAGGGCAAGGTTATCTTCCAGGGCCTGAAGTAGTTCAGCCACATTGGAGATGAGTCCGAAGTTGACCACCACGCAGGCCAGCCCGATGAAGATACTGATCAGTACCGCAAAGGCGAACACCAGCTTCTGCTCCATCCGGGGATCGAGCGAGGCGGTTTTGTTCATCGATACGGGGGGACTGATCGCTTTCAAAAACTCATCCAGCAGATAACTCATGCAGAAAATACTGCGGGTGCAACAGGGGAGGTACAATTTTTGAACATCCCCAGCTGTCCGGGGCGCGCAGATTATCAAAGTTTGCCGAGACGCACAAAGCCTATTTGGGATTCCGACTGGCTCTCGCAGTGCTGGAGAGATAATAAAAAGGCCCTGCAAGTCCGCGCTGACAGGCACAACGAGGGCCGGCAAGGCCAGTGAATTCCAACGGATAATGAAGACATGGAAAAAGAAAGAGCACAGCTCCGAAGCGCATGACTTTACGGTCAAATTGCGATGAATCCACGGCAGAGCACGGTCACCGTGTTACGCATTTTCTGCCGGAGTGCTGCGCCTCCCGTAAGGCCGGCCCCAGAGGCGCGGAGGCATCGATCAGCCGCAGCTGCCGATAATGCAGAATCCATGGACGAAAGGATCACTGCAGAACGTAACTGGCGGATAGCCCGCGCCCCAGTGTATCGCCTCGAATCTGCCACCCGCCGCTTGCACCTTTTGCAAAAACGTGGTCGAAGTCGTCACGCTAAAGTCGAGATGCAAAGCTGTCCAATGCCGGTCGTACAAGCGAACATCAAGCCTATCCTTCGCCGGATATGCCCCTGCTGGCTTGACCAAGAGACCAGGCCCGGCGACCCGCAAATTGCCTACGCTATCGACCGGCCAATTGGCTGATAGCCCCAAAGCTCCAATACAACAACCAACAGACGATTAGAAAATTTAATATCACAACGATTTTGTAGGTTACCGGGTCTTCATCCAGATGCTTCCCCAGGTGCCACATGCCACTAAGCCTTCGCTTTGTCTTCAACTGGATCAGCAATGGTGCGATACCACCTATCGGCATAACCAGCGCAAATAGATACAGCATTGGCCGCACCTTCGCTGCGTATGCAATAAACGCAATTACTATTAGGCAGGCTATCCATAGGAAAAAAACCCATGCGTAGCTCGTCCCCTTTTCTGACTTCATTTCTACCCACACAAAAAGCCAGGCACAACGCGTCGATACAATTGAACGCCTGCTGGCACTATTCGTTAGCTATTTCTAAAAATTAAACCCTGTGAGTTTAGTACAGCAACTTACAACTGGACTCGATTAAACATCTTGAGCCAATGCATCCTGACTGCGTTTACTGGTCGCTTTTCAAATTCACAATGGAGAAATGGTGACTCGCGATGTTAAAGCCTTCCCGCAGGTAAAACTTATGTGCCGGGAAACGCTGTACACCGGAATCCAAATGGATTTGTTCACAGCCAATTTCCAGTGCGTAGTCTTTGAGCCAGCGTATCAAGAACTCACCAACCCCACTAGAACGGTGGCTGGCGCTGGTCACCAGGTCATCGATGTAGATATGCTTCCCCCATGCCAGCTTCTCGCCAACAACAAAACCGGCAACCGCCAGCACTCCTGCGGATGACTTCACATAAATCACCTGGTACCCATTGGATTCTTGCTTTTTAATCTGCGCCGACAGAGATTCGGCATCATAGCCTGTACGTAATTGCAGCAATACTTCGAGTACCGCCAGATAATCAGAGTTATCCTCCAAAAACCTTACTTCCATTTCTCCCCCATTGACCAATAAAGCCGTAACAACCTCTCAAACTATCAAACCTTCCAGCTTACTGCAGCAAAGACGCCTAGCTATTCTCTTACGCGCCAACCGGACGGTCGACACTATGCGAAGTCGGTTGAGGCGTTATCGTCATCACTTTAACTCCATCAGGAGATTCAAAGCGATGCCAGATACCTTGTGGAATAACTAACATTTGACCAGCTGCTAGATGGTTACGCTGTTCCTGGCCATCCATTAGAAGTATTAATGTGGTCTCACCGCCCAAAACATGGACGAATTCATCACCGTTAGGATGTTGCTCCCATTCACTGAAGCCGGAATAGTGCGAAACATAGATACCGCCATCTCGATATTCAGATAACAAAGCAAAGGCGTCCCGAGCCTCCTCATCTGTAGTTTCAGGAGTTCTCCCATTCAGGAATTTTACTCTGGAAAATTCATCACCAATTGTAATGGCTACTGACTTTGACATTAACAGGTTTCCCATAGACAAATAGTACTGTAATCAGACACGAACAATCTGCGACTAACCGTGTACAGACTCACACTCTTAGGAAGGCGACAGCGGTAAAATTTACACATATAGCCATCGATTCAATCGCCGGGCTACGCCTCTGTTTCCCGTACTCTCTCTTCACTTCCTGGCCAGGACTCATATTGTGGTAGCCCATCATTGATTTCATACCAGGAGGCTTTTGAAGCAGTGAATATATTTGCCTCCGGCTTTGAATCAACCCCCTCCAGAGCACCCAGCGCAACACCTAATACATTGGGCTTATCCTCATAGGTACTGTGCAACGGAGATCCACATACTCTGCAAAAGTATTTTGTGACATTATCTGAAGACTTGAATGAACTCAGAAGTTCCCGGCCAGTAAGCAGTTCAAATTGAGAAACATCAATTGAAGCACGCGTACGGAAAGGAGCCCCATGCCATCGACGGCATTTTGAGCAGTGGCAATTATATACCGGACCGAGCCCTCCGGAAATTCTGTATTTTACGCCCTCGCATAGGCATTTTCCGTGAATACTTTTCATCATCTTTCCCAATAGGTGTAACGCCCCTATAGGGGACGATCAATACTGTGCATTGTTTACGCAAAACCTGTAATGAAGTGACTCACACAAAACTTGTACCGCGTTAGAGGTTCTTCTTCACCCACAGAAACCAGCCAAAAAGCAATGACCCTTTACGACAGATCAACTTCAACGTCACTGAAAACCATCTCTCTCGAACTTTCGATATTATTTTTTTATGAATGAAAATGATAGCTCACCCAAAAAATAGTGACACGAAGACAACAACTGCCAGAACGCAAGAGCATTTTTTCATTGCTAGACTTTACCGTTTGGCGCCCACTTCAAGGCACATATGTCTCGATATGGCGGCGAGGTTGCACAGCCTCTCAAAGCTAGCCCGCAACGCCCTTTCTGGCTCATTCAGCGCCATAAGTAGCCTTATATTCTCCGGGAATATCAACAGGATATAACGAGCCTGACAAAGCCAAAATAATGATCAGCGATACCGCAGCTCCGCATGAAATAATGGCGCAGCCTATCCAGTTTCTTCCCTTCTGCGTCAATCGTGCGCGCGTCAGCCAGTGGGCGGCACACGCTAAATGACTAAATACGGCCACCACCGCGAGGAAATAGTATGGAACAAAGTAGAATTGGAAAGGCGGCACGTGAATACCAGCTGCCGCAAAATAGAAATTTGTATCGAGGTGCAACAGGCTTCTTCCGTACAACACGGCACCCACATGGTTCAGGAGAAAAAACGCGAGATATCCGCCGGAGATAGCCTGCAGCCGATCATAGAACCCCCGTCGCTGGCCCCACCGATTCTTGATGAACAGGACACCTGAGCAAATCTGGAATAAAACACAACCAAGAAGCAATGCCTCGATCGCCGGTTGGCGGTACAGGTGCCGGAAGGACTCCATAAAATCAATATGCGCATCGATACCCTGAACGGCCAACAAGTGATTGAACACATGGACAATCACGAACGCTCCGATAACGCAAGCGGATAGCCGGTGTAAGGTATGGATAATCTGGGTGTCCCCGGTAGCTCCTTCGTTAGCAACAGCGGCCGAAGCGTATCCCAGGCTCTCCGGCCCATGCTTTTCGCGCGAAAATTTGACGAGTTTGCTAAATGGTACCATTTCGGAATCCTTTCCTTGTGACGCATGCGGCAGTGAGTGCCTTACGGCAACAATTGAAGCAGATGATTCCTACAACTTTATTGCCATAGCTTTGTCTTGTCGAACCACAATCACGGTATTCGTTATTGGACAAAACCACTCCAACCAGTAAATTCGCCCTCGACACCACATCCATCAGCGCAGCCTGTAGCGCAGTCAACCATCAATAAAAAAGGTGCGCACCGTTTCCGGTACGCGCCTATCGTTTTCGCCCCAGGCGAATTAGGCCTGGTGAATCTCCTGCGCTGCGCGTTCGCCGGTGGAGATATTGTCCGCAATCGACAGGAAGTGGTTGATATCCTCGCTGCTCAGCGCGGCGAATGGTTTGTCGCCGCCGATTTCGCGGCCATAGTTCGCGCCAAAGAAATCCACCAGCACACCGTCGGTGGTGCCGGTAACCGAGGTGCAGTCCAAGGTATCCAGCATTTCCGGGCGGCCGACGTAGCTGACACCGTTGGGGGGAAAGGTATCGCCATCGATAACCTGCAGCTGCGTCCACGGGCGGGTGGCGCAGTGGTTCGCCAGCTTGCCGTTGCTGCCAAACGCCATACGCTCGATCGCCATGCGCCTTTCTGCGCGGAAGGCATTGTACCGGCGCGGCTCAATGTCCACGTCGCGGAGCATTGAGAAAGGAATGGCCAGTACCTGGCGATCGCAGGTGTACTCGTAGCCGTCGGCGAACGAGAGCCGGTATGGGCCGTTGATATCGCCCTTGATTGCGGAAAGTTTGCGCCCGGTCTCGATACAGCCCTCCGGCAGCTCCTCAACCATGCGACTGACCAGCAGGTCGTTACCACCGACGATGGGGAAGCGCTCGTCGGTACTGACCAATGGCAGTGCAGTATTGATCGGGTTCCAGGCCAACAGGTAAATCAGGTTCAGGGCGGTCTGGTCCTCCGGCTGCAGGCCGTACTCGGCCACAATATCCGACCGGAAGACCTGTCCCATAATGGAGTTAGCGCCGATACCCACGTGATCCAGCCAGGTATTCACATCGACATAATCCAGCTCGCGGTGCATCGCATTGTTGTTGTCATATGTCAGCAGCCACGGCGCATCAGACCCGCAAGGGGGGAGAGAGATTTACGGCTTCTCATTTTGTCGTTTATCTAAAGCCTGGTGAGTTTAGAGAAGCGCTAACCCCGTTTCGAAACTGCCCTGAAAATCCCGCTGAGAAGCCATGGACTGACTTAACGCCTCCGGAAGACCCAATAACCGCAGGGCCGCGGTAAAAGCGCAATGGCTGAAACCCCATGTTCGCACCGCGCCGCTGGTCGCGTTGCCCGGTAGTGTCGCCCGAGCATAACCGCCCAGCTTATTATTCAAAATCGAAATAATATTTGCGCCACTGTACAGATACGTGCCGAAGGCTGAATGAAAATTCGCCTTTTTGAGGAGTTTTTTGCACATTGCGCGAATCAACTTTGTGGGCCCGCAAAGAGAGCGAACCAACCTGGTGCATTTGCGCAGACACCGGCGGTGCAGCCGGGATCCTTGAAGGCCGGATAACCAAACTCGTGTGTCAAACACGCACCGGCAATATCGCGCGGGACGCGGAGCAGGCCTGCCCGCAGCCACAGCTCTCCGCGCCGATTCATCCCATCGCGCGCGCCCGCCAATTTATCGTTTCGATCTATCGGTTTTTTCAGTCATACCCAATTGATGTAATGGTGATTTTTTCAGCACCCTACCATCGTTGGCACTTGCTGCGGTTGCGACCGCCGTGAGCCCATTCTGCGGCCAAGGCCGGGAAACACCGGCGAGCTGCTTTGGGGAAAGCCACAGCCTGTTGTCGCGTCGTAAAGACGTGAGGGAGTTTTTTACCCCGCGAGCGCACGCGCATCGGGCACAGCTTGCAAGTCGCTGTTATCGCAACAGTTGTCGTCTGCAAAATGAGAGGTGCGCAATGCAAAGCCATCGTTCGCTGCTGAAAAAATGTCTACTCACCGGTACGCTGCTGCTCAGCGGCGCCACCCTGTTTTCACCCTTTGCCCAGGCCCGGGACTATCGCAATCCCTACAGCCCACCGCCATACATGAACGAAGATCCCAGGGTCAACGCGAGGGCCTGGTGGCGCAGCGACGTTTATGGCGGCACGCCCTATATCAGGATCGACCTGAGCGAACAGATGGCCTATTTCTATAAGGGTGGAAGGCTCGCGGGGGTTTCTCCTGTTTCCACGGGAATGGCCGGACACCGGACACCGACCGGTAATTTCCGCATCTCGGAGAAGTCGTATAGCCACCGCTCCAATCTCTACGGCCACTACGTGGATCGCCGCGGCTATGTACTGCGTAGCAACGTCGACATACGCCGCGACCGCAGACCGCCGGGAGCCGTTTTCCGCGGCGCATCCATGGACTTCATGATGCGCGTGAATGGCGCCGTCACCATGCACGCTGGCCGCGTGCCGGGATATCCGGCCTCTCATGGCTGTATCCGCCTGCCGTGGCACATGGCCAAAATCTTTTTCTCCCACGCCACCGTCGGCACCAAGGTCTCCATCGTGCCTTAATGCCAACGAGTTTAATCAGACATAAAAAAAGCCGAAGCTTTCGCTTCGGCTTTTTTTATCACTGGCCATTACGCCTCGCGCTTTTGTACCGGCGGCGCCGCCGTTTTTTCCTCCCGGGCCAGCGCAGTGAAATAATCGTGCGCAGCGCGGTTGACCCGCTTAGCCAGCAGCAGTGTGGAAACCATGGTCGGCACCGCCATCACTGCGTACATGCCGATGATGATACTGTTCACCGCATTCAGTGAGGCCACGGCGCCGATAACAATCAACGCGATATAGGCCACAGTATAAAAACCCTGGAAACGGTTGCCGAACAGGAAGACAAAACACTTCACGCCGTAATACCAGAAGGTGACGATGGTGCTGAAGGCGAGCGGGATGACCATCAGCAGTAACAGCAGCGGACCGATGCCGCCGAACACCTGGGAGAAGGCGTCCGCCGTCAGGGAAACGCCCTCGATACCCTCGCCGTGCTGCCAGGCACCGGTGAGCAGGATCACCAGCGCTGTGCAGGTGCAGATCACCAGTGTATCGATGATCGGGCCCGTCATCGCGACCACACCTTCGCGAATCGGCTCGGTGGTTTTGGCCGCACCGTGCGCGAGGGACTCGGTGCCGATACCCGCCTCATTGGAAAATGCCCCGCGGCTGATACCGGTGGTAATCACTGCGCCGAGTGCGCCGCCGGCCACCGCCTGGCCGCTGAATGCATCGGAGAAAATCAGCGCGAATGCGCCGGGCACCTGCTGCCAGAAATATCCGATCACGATCAGCGTCAGCACCAGGTAAAAAAGCACCATGCCCGGCACAATGCGCACTGCGAATTTGCCGATGCGCTGAATGCGCCCGGCGATGACAATCGCGGCGAGCACCGCCAGTGCGCCGCCGACAAGGAAATTGAACAGCAGCGCATTGTCTTCGCTGACCCATCCCAGTGGCACGGCGAAGGATTCACGCAGCAGCTGTACCGTCTGGTTGGACTGGAACACCGGCAGCGCGCCACACAGACCCGCCACCGCAAACAGCAGTGCCAGCGGCATCCACTTGCGCCCCAGCCCCTCGCGGATGACATACATGGGGCCGCCCTGCAGTTCGCCCGCCGCATCGCGGCCGCGATACATCACCGCCAGCGATGCGGTATAGAACTTGGTCGCCACCCCCACCAGCGCCGTCACCCACATCCAGAAAATGGCGCCTGGCCCGCCGGTGCTGATGGCGATGGCCACGCCGGCGATATTGCCGAGCCCGAGGGTGCCCGATAATGCGGTGGACAACGCCTGCCGGTGCGGCACCTGGCCCGGGTCGTCGGGATTGTCGTACTTGCCCCGCAGCAGGTCGATGCTGTGGCCGAGGTGGCGGTAGGGACGCGCGCGGGAGCTAATCAGCAGGAAGAGCCCGCCCCCCACCAGCAGTACCAGCAATGGCGTGCCCCAGACGAAGGCGGCAAAAGCGGCGAGCGCGGAGTCGATAGCGGCAAAAACAGACATGAAACGGCAATCCGGCGGTTTTCAGTGGAACGAACCGGTTATGCTCGCTCAATGGAGGCAAAATCTCAAATGCGCGAGTGGCCGGTCAGACAGACGTCGTGCCACCTACGCGCCGCTTGCCGTCGCTCTCGGCCGGCGGCGGCGCATCGGACTGGCGCTGCACCAGGGTGAAATCCAGTAACTGGTGACGCCCTTCCAGCACCTCTCCGTCGCGCCGCGCGCGGACTTCTTCCACCAGCAGATCCACAGCGGCACGGGCCATCTCGATGATCGGCTGGTGAATAGTGGTAAGTTCGGGCCAGACGGTAGTGGCGAGCGCAGTGTCATCGAAACCGCACACCGTCAGGTCGCTGGGCACATCCAGTCCGCGCCGATGGGCAATTGCCACCGTAGCCGCCGCCATATCGTCGTTACTGGCAAAGATAGCCGTGGGCCTGTCTTCGACCGCGAGCAGCTGTTCAGCCGCCTGCAGTCCCGAGCGGTAAGTGAAGTGCCCCTGCGCCTCGAGTGCGTCGTCTACCGGCAGGCCCGCTTCGCGCAGGGCGTCGCGGTAGCCCGCCAGCCGGCGTCCGCTGGCGATCTGATTGGTATCGCCGATGACGAATCCGATGCGCCGGTGCCCCAGGGAGATGATGTGGCGGGTCATGGCAAATGCCGCCTGGTAATCGTCGATGCTGACCGCCGAAGTATTGTTGTACGCATTCTCCGAAGCGATCGCCGCCGCCGGCGTATCGCTCGCTCGCAACAGTTCCTGCATGCGCGGCTGATCCGACAGCGGCGGTGTGATCAGCAGCCCCTCGACCCCACCGGCCATCAGCCGCGCGGCCACGGTTTCGGCGTCCTCCTCGGTATCGCACTTCTCGACCACCAGCTGGATATTGTGGCGGCTCGCCTGCTCCAGACCGCCGACCAGCACCTCGCTCAGGTAGGCGGCACTGGGGTTGCTGTACAGCAGGCCGATGATGATCTGGTCGGCGCTGGCCAGGCTGCGCGCGGCCCTGTTCGGCGTATAGCCGAGGGACTCGATCGCCGCCAGCACCGCATCGCGCGTCTTTGCCCGCACGTTGCTCTCACCGTTGATGACACGGGATACCGTCATCGGCGATACGCCGGCACTGCGGGCGACGTCGCTGATGGTGGGGGCATTCCGCTGACGGCGGCTCTGTCTCTGTTTCACGGTTACTGATGCCTGGGCGAATTGAATTCAACGTCTAATGATCTATCCAAACATTGCATCAACGCAATATCTGGCACAATGCCGGAACTAGATCACATCAATGAAACTGTTGATGGAAAGCCTGCCCGTACGCGGGTCGGCGTCCGGCACGAAGTCGCTGGCGATGGAACCGGAATGCAGTGAATTGCGCCGGTAAATCAGCACGCGGTTGAACACGCCATCCTGCGCGGCAATGCGTTCGAAGTAGGGATTGTCGCCATCGATATAGCCACTGCGGGGGAAATTCTCCGCAGCGCTCTCCCGCTGCAATTGCACCAAATAGGGTTCGCGCCGTCCCGTATCAATGGTCTCATACCCCGTAGCGCGATGCCGGTAAAATGCGGTGCCGCCGAATGGCCGGTCAAACAGGTAGAGGATCGAAGCCAGCCCGCGCGGTTCTGTGGAGTCGACATGGGGCACCCACTGGATTGGCGACAGCTGCTCCGGCGGGGTCGTCACCAGCGAGTAATGACACATGGAGAAAGCCAGTTTGGCGGCCCGCAACTGGAAATGCTCGATCAGCAGATCCTGCAACTGCTGCAGGAAAAACTGTCGATACTGCAATGGCGCCCGCGCACGCACGCCGGGGTAGTAGCGACTGCTGGCGGAAAAGGATTTTCCGGCGGCGGACTCCCTGAGCTGCCGCGCATCGTCGATGAAGTTATCCACCACCAATAGCGGCGCACGCTCCCGCCCGATGGTCAGTTCCTTTATGTGAAATTCCGGGTGGCGCTGCAGTCGCATCAGGCACCGACCTCACTGCACCCGGCCCCGCAGTAACGTTCGATAAACACCTCGTGCGCTGGTAGCTGCGCAACGGCATCGCGGATCTGCTGGCGAATGCTAGCCAGAAAGTTGTCGAGCTCGCTCTCGCTCATCATGCGCGCGAGGTGGTGACTGCGCTGGGGAATCAGTCCCTGCCCCACCATGACCTGGACCCAGGAGTCCACGCGGAACAGCTCGCCCTCTGCCTGAAAGGCGTGGCCGTTTTCGCGGAACAGCGCCATGCGATGAGCCAGTGTTTCCGGAACCGACATACTGCGGCAGTGCCGCCAGAAGGCGCTGTCGCGCCGCTCCGTCAGGTGGTAGTGCAGCACGATGAAATCGCGGATTTTCTCCAGCTCCTCGCGGGTCTTGCGATTGTATTCCTCTTCCAGTGACGGGGTGATCCCAGCGAAGGGGAACAGCTGCATCAGCCTCGTGATACCGGTCATGATCAGGTGGATACTGGTGGATTCCAACGGCTCGATAAAACCGCTGGCCAGTCCCAGCGCGATACAGTTGCGGTTCCACGCTTTTCTGCGGCGGCCTGTGCGAAAACGCAGCACGCGCGGATCGGTCAGCGCCTCACCCTCGACATTTGCCAGCAGCTCCCGCTGTGCGTCTTCATCGGTCATGTAGCGGCTGCAATAGACAAGGCCATTGCCTGTACGCTGCTGTAGCGGTATGCGCCACTGCCAGCCCGCCTCCCGGGCGATCGAGCGGGTATAGGGCAGAGCCTCGCCGCAGCGCTTCGTCTGTACGGCAACGGCGCTGTCGCAGGGCAGCCAGTGGGACCAGTCCTCATAGCCGCTGTGCAGCGTCTGCTCGATCAGCAGGCCGCGAAAGCCGGTGCAGTCGATAAACAGGTCGCCCTCGAGCACCTGGCCGTCTTCGAGTAGCAGTGACTGGATGTCGCCGCTGTCGGCACACTGGTTGACGTGGGCAATCTTGCCCTCGACGCGTCGGACTCCGAGCTTTTCACTGAAGGCCCGCAGGAATTTTGCGTAGAGCCCCGCGTCAAGATGATAGGCGAAGTTGATATTCGACTGTGGCGACGTGGCAAAGCACCCCGCCTTCGCCGCCTGCAATTCGAAGCAGTAATCGCCGATTTCTGATTCGATCCCCAGTTCCAGACCGCGCAACCAGAAGTGGTGGAACTCTGCCAGCCAACTCTCGCGGCCGTTTTTGCCAAAGGCATGGATATAGCGATCGCCGACCCGTCCCCAGTTTTCAAACTCGATACCCAGCTTGAAAGTAGCCTGCGTCGCGCGCATAAACTGCGCCTCGTCTATCCCCAGCAATTTGTGAAACACCCGCATTGGTGGAATGGTGGCCTCGCCGACGCCGACCGTTCCGATCGCTTCGGATTCCACCAGGGTAATATCGAGCAGTTCCCCAAGTTTCTTCGACAGCGCTGCAGCAGCAATCCAGCCGGCGGTACCGCCGCCGGCAATAACGACCTTCGAGACCTTCTCTTTATTGTTCTGCATCTCTCACCTCTTATCGCGACTATCGCCCCGGCATTACGCCTGTGCGGGATTTCCACTCGCCTCACACAGAGCCATCGCAATACATTCTCGCGGTCCGTGTCCGTCAACGATTCAATTTGTTGATCAGCATCGCCCGCAGCCGACGCCCGGCAGTTTCGTCCAGCGGGCCGAGCAGGCCCCGGGCCTGTTCCGGCAGGTGTTCCCGCGGTTGTTCCCGCGCGCCGAAAATGTAGTAGTCAAAAATGTGCTTCCACGCCGCCCGCTCCTGTCCCGGGCGATCCCGCAGACTGAGCAGCGCGTGGAACACCGCGTTCATTGGTGTGCCCATGAACTTCGGCGATGTATTCCACCAGTAATTGATCAGCACGTTGAACGGCGCCAGCGCCTCGACCTGGTGCCACCAGAGACTGGGGTAGAAAATCGCATCACCCGCTTCCATATCCGCCACCTGCCCCGCCGCCAGCGCCTCGCGGAAACGCGGGTAGCGCTCGAAGTCCGGATTGGCAAAATCCACCATACTCACCGCCTGTCCGCCGGGTGTCGGCTCGAGCGGACCCGGATAGAGGTTGGCAATCTGCTCCGGTGGAAACAGCGTAAAGCGACGCCGCCCCACCGCGCAGCAGGCGATATTGTTCGGTGCATCGTAGTGCGCCGATGCCAGCGAACGATTGCCGATCCAGATACTCATCAGCGGATCGTTGCCGGCAAACATGGGGTCATCGAATTCCAGATCGTTGTGTTCCCGCAGCCCCGGCAGGCAGGCATCGGCGGTCGTCGAACCGACGTAGATCGACGGCGGCGCCGCGTCATCCAGGTACTCGGACAACTGGTCCAGCACCTGGTCGAGCGGCAGTCGCCGCAACTCGAAATTCATGCCGCCCAGGTCTTCGGTATAGAAGTAGCGCCCGCGGATTTCCGGCGGGCCGAGATAGGTACCGACGGTGCGGCCGTTGTAGAAAGACTTCAGGTAGTCCATCGCCGCCGCACTGGTACGATTGCCCAGCTCGACCAGCGCCCAGTCTTTCACCAGCCCTTTCAGGAGCACCGGCTCTCCGGCCTCCATCAATTCCGCAAAGGGAATCGCGTCGGGAGTGATACCACGCAGTTCTCTAACCCGATTGGCTGCTTCGCTCATGGCCACGCCCCCGACTCAGGCCTCGACCACACGGGCCGTTTCAGCTTGACGGGCAACGCGCCTGCGCTTCATCTCGATCAGCTTCTTGATGTTATGGAGAGAGGCCGCAAGCAGGAAGGCTTCGCGGAGATATCCGGCGCGGTTCAGTTTCTCCAGGCTGGCGCCGTCCAGGGCCGCGAGCTTCTCCTCGTTCACGGTGTAGTAGCCACCGAGTTCGATATGCTCGTCGCGGTGTATCTCCACGCTGATGCTGACCGACTCGATCAGCCCGCACGCATCGAGTGCACTGTACAGACCGCCGGCAATCTCCATCCCGGCGTGAATCTTGCGCAGCGTCGAAGCAATGCCATCAAGGTAAGGCGAGTTGCCCCCGTGGGGCAGGAATACAGCCTGGCCGCGGCTTTCGTTGACCCGCGGATTGTCCATGTCCACATGGATCACCGTCTCGCGGCGCAACTCGCCGTCCACCTCCTGCTCCTGAAAACCGATCAGGAAAGGACCGCGGGCGACAATGGCCGGAACATAGCTGGCATTCCAGTCACCATTTTCCAGAAACAGGTTTTCAGCCCGGCGGAACCCGAGCAGTGCCACGGCCTGGAACTGATCGCCATCGCGGTGTAACAGGATCGGGTATTCCCGCTGAATATCGCCAAACTCGGTCGGGAAAGTGACCACAGCACCGACATCATCACCATAGCTGGCGGAGTAATCGGTAATGATTTTCAGGTCTTTGTGAGAGACATTGTTCAACAGCACATGATTGGTCATGGCTCCCCCATCACTTGTAGTTTTTATCGTTTTTCGCATTACATCCGGCGGCAAAACTAGCCGGGGACATACGCTCAGCTCGCAGCTTTGCACCGATGAAAGCACAGTTTTTTGGCATTCCAGTATTGCGTTCAAATACCCTTGGCGCAACGGTTTTTTCGGAGAAATGGCCATAAAAAAGGGCCGCTGAAAGTAGCGGCCCAAGCTTAACAACAAACTCACCCAGGTGAGGTTCGAGCAATCAGAAAGCGTAACGTGCGCCCAGTTGGTAGCGCGCGCCCTGGTCTTCCAGGTACCACAGCTGGCTGTAAGAGCGGCCGTACTGACGCACATTTTCTTCAGTCAAGTTCAACCCTTCAAAGAACACATTCAGGTTATCGTTGACCTCGTAATTGACGTTCAGGTCCAGCTGGTAGTAATCATCCACAAAAACCGGGTTCTTGGAGTTACCCTTGTTGACTTCGTTCAGGTAGTTGTCGCGCCAGTTGTAGGCAAGGCGCGCCTGGAAGCCGTAGTTTTCGTAAATCCCCACCAGGTTAGCGGTGTCGCTGAGGCCGGTCAGGGCAAACTGGGCAACGCTCGGATTCGCGTTCACATCAAAACCCACATCGCCGCGCACAATCGTGTAGTTCGCCTGCACACCGAAACCGGTATCACCGAAGAAGTGCTGTACCGCGAATTCGGCACCGTAAATCTTCGCCTCCTTGTTGTTGTCCGGCTTGGACGTGCGGAACATCATCAGCGGATCGTCACCGTTCGGCGCCAGATCGTAGGCCGTGGCCACGTCGATGGCGAACTGCGCATCGTCGGTATAGTCCGCCGCACCGTTGGGATAGGCTTCCGGGTGCTCGAGTACCGACATCATCACAAACAGCGATGTATCGTTGAGCGCCCAACCATTATCCGCCAGTGCCTGGGCCGCCGCCTCCGCGCGCGGGCCATTGGTCACGTCGCGCATGCCGAAATGGTTTTCATCCACTTGCGCAGTACCGATAAAGTTGTCGACGCGCTTCTCGAAGAAGCCGACCGAGGCATAACTGGTATCGCTGTAATACCACTCCAGAGACAAATCCAGGTTGTTGGAATCCAGCGGCAGCAGTGCCGGGTTGGAGGCCTGTGCCGTGGGCATAGTGCCATTGTAGGTGGAGCCTACGGTGCCGAAGTTGCTCACCGACGGTGACAGGCTGCCGTAACCGGCGCGGGCCAGCGTCTTGCTGTAGGAGAAACGGCCTTTCAGGTCTTCGCGGAAGTTGATCGAGAAGTCGAAGCTCGGCAGCAGGTTGTCGTAGCTGGCATCGGCACTGATCAGCTGCGGATCACCGTCGGCGTACTTGGTCATAAAGTCGTTGTTGTCCTGCCACAACAGGTATTGCGGCAGCTGCTGCAGGGAAGACGACTTCACGTCGGTGGATTCGTAGCGGACACCGGCCAACATATGTGTGGGCATTTCGCCGAGCTGACTGTCGATGGCCACCTGGAAGTAGACCGCGGAGGAATCCTCTTCCACATCGTTGTTGGTGGTGAAGTTATCGGCGATCGCACACTGGTAGCCGTTGCCGGCAGTAGCGTATTGGGTCATGGCCCAGTTACACAGAGCCACGGGATCGCCGTGGAAACCGGTTCCCAGCGCATTCGACGTATTGTAGTCGTCGAACTGCCCGGTGAGGCTGAACTGATTCCACAGCTCATCGGGAATCTCACCGGGGTTGGCAATACCCCAGTCACCCAGGCCCATATAGCGGTTGGACGCCTGCTGGTTCATATCCACGGCCATGGATTCGACGCCGAAATCAAAACGGCCGTTATCGAATTCCAGTGACCCGTCCAGTTTCGCCTGGGTAATTTCGGTGGACTGGCCGGCATACCAGATACGCGCCACCTGGGTACCGAAATCGCCGGTATCAAACTGGCCATTGTTATTGCCGCGCACAGAATCATCGAAAGTAACGTTGGCAATGGGCAAGTCGCCACCGTAGTTCACCACCTGCGAAGTCAGGATCGGCGCGGCGATACTGACATCGATAGAGCCGGCATTGCCAGGTCCGCTCGGCAGACTGTCCATGGTGGAATTGTGCGCGTCGAATTTCAGACTGAAGGCATCGCTCACCTGCCAGTCCGCATTGAAGCCCACAGATTTCAGTGTGTTGGTCTGCTCGCGCCACTGCTGCTCGAAGCCGGCGTCTTTGCCGCTGAGCACTTCGGAATAGAGAATCGGCGATGCCACGCTGGAGTTGTCGAAGGCAACGTGATCGGCGCTGTTACCGTTGGCAAACCAGAAGGTCTGTTCGCCGCGGTGTTCCTGCAGGTAGTTTTCCGCGTAGGTGTAATCGCCGGTCAGGGTCATGCTGTCCATCGGGCGGAATTGCAGAGTCAGCTGGCCGTTGGTCCGCTCGCGGTGGCGATCGGACCAGGCGTAGCGCAGGTCATTCGGACGCGCGTAAAGCTGGCCGTCAGCCGGAGCGTTTTCGATCACGGCATCGTCGGTGAAGGAATAGAGATTATCTTCGCCCCAGGTGCCGATATTCCAGTCGTTGACCGCGGATGCCGCCGCACCGGAATCGCGTTCCTGATAGCTGCCACTCAGGGAGACACCGTATTTTTCGCTGTCGTCAGTCCAGCTGAAGATACCGGAAATTTCGGGGGTGAAATCGTCTCCGGCAACATTGGTGGTGTCGTTGACCAACTTGCCGCCGAATGTTGCCTGCATGCCCGGGTTGTCGAACGGCTTGGCGGTATCGATATTCACCGTCGCACCGATACCACCGCTGGTGATATCAGCGCGGCCGGTCTTGTACACCTGCACGCCGCTGACACTCTCCGAAGCCAGGTTGGCAAAGTCGAAAGCACGGGAGCCACCGCCGCGGGTGATACCGGCACCACTGCCACCGCCATAGGCAATACCGCCCGGCAGGGTACGACCGTTCAAGGTGACCATGTTGTTGCTGCCGGTAAAGCCGCGCACGGTAATCTCAGAGCCTTCGCCATTGACGCGGTTGATCGACACACCGGAGATGCGCTGCAGAGATTCCGCGAGGTTGGTATCCGGAAATTTACCGATATCTTCGGAGGAAATGGCGTCCACGACGCCGGACGAGTCGCGCTTGATATCCATCGAGCGCTCGAGTGATGCGCGGATACCGGTAACGCTGACCTCTTCGATTTGGCTGGATTCCTGTCCCATGGCCGTCTGTGCACAGGCCATGGTTGCCATTACCGTGATAATGACATCCGACAACTTCTTGCGTTGAAACATAGGACTCTCCCTTCATTCGCGATTTGCCGCCGTACCTTTCCCGACTGCACAACTCCAGGAGTGCTTTGGTGGCTTTTTTTTATTGGTTATTGTTCGGTATTTATCGTTTTATGATACCGCTACCATTTTTAGAATTACGCCTCCCTTTTGGCGTTGTCAAGCGGTTTTATTCCCGTATGGAAAATTCATGGGGTATTTTGTCGCGATACGCTTCCGCGATGCTGCCGGAGGGACAGTTTGCAAACTTCCGCTGCCGTACTCCATCGTCCGGCCGGGCGAATCGTGCAGGTCCATGTCGAGACGCAAATCCGGACGCGAAATTGAACCAGGATGCACGCTTGTCAGTGTCCCGGAGCCCAGGGAAACTTCTGCGCCCGGTAGTACGCCAGTGCGTGCTCCGGCGGCCGCACACCACGGGGCAGCTCGCGGCCGGAAACGGAGCGAAAATAAGCGATACAGGCGTCGCGCCACCAGCGCGCTTCGCGTTGTTGAATCGCGAGAAAATCCGCTGTTTTGGCAAAGCGTTCGCGATCGACGTACCTGTGCAGCGCCGACCACTGCCGGCGCATGGCGGCTACTTCATCCGCGCCCCGATCGTAGCGGTAGACGAGTTCCCCCCACAGGTCGCGACCGGTCGACATGGGGTAGTTCCACGGTAAGTGGTGAAACCAGAGCAGATACTTCTCCGGCACACTGCTGCGCCCGGCAAACTTCGCGGCGATTGGCGGCGCGTACTGTGCGACTGCGTCGCTCCCCTCAGCCGTGCGGTCAAAGCCGATGCCGCGCGCGTCGGCGCGGTGGTAATACACCGGGTTCCATTCCGGTCGCGCCAGTGTGTCGACCCAGGGCGCCGGACCGTAGTGGTGGCCGGTACCCATCAGGTGCGCCAGCCCCAGCGGCGTCATGTAATCCACCACCGCCTCCCGCGAAGCCATCATCATGTCCGCTGCAGGCCCGACGAAACTCCCGTCGGGCACAAACGTCATCGAAAGCCAATCCTCGGCAATGGCGCGCGCAGAGTCGCGCGGATCCCAGGCCAGGCGACCGAAGACATACCAGTTGGCCTGGTTGAAAATGGAGCCGCTCCAGTCCCGATCCGTGCCGATATTGGCCACGCCGGCAATCCCCGTCGTGCGATAGCCGTGTAAGCTGCCGTCCACCACGCTCGCGACCGTCGCACTGCCATCACAGCGACCGCTGGCAGAGCGGCAGGTATCCGCGTCGAGTACTTCCTCGAACAGGGGCCCGAGGTAAGCCAGGTGCGTGGCGAAACCCAGGTATTCCTTGGTGATCTGGAACTCCATCATCAGCGGCGTATGCGGCATGGCGCCGAACAGCGGGTGGAAAGGTTCCCGCGGCTGGAAATCGATTGGGCCGTTTTTCACCTGCAGCACTACGTTGTCGGCAAATTCACCGTCGAGGGATTTGAACTCGCTGTAGGCCTGTTTGGCGCGGTCTTCGGGATTGTCGTGCGCGTAAACAAAGGCCCGCCACATCACCACCCCCCCGTGGGGTTCCAGCGCTGCAGCCAGCATGTTGGCGCCGTCCGCATGGCTGCGCCCGTAATCCTGCGGCCCCGGCTGGCCCTCGGAATTTGCCTTCACCAGGAAACCGCCGAAATCGGGAATCGCCGCGTAGATCTCATCCGCCTTGTCACGCCACCAGTGGCGCACGTCCGAGTCCAAAGGATCCGCGGTCCCCAGCCCGCCGATTTCCATCGGCGCATTGAAGCGCGCCGACAGATAGACGCGAATGCCATAGGGACGGAATACATCCGCCAGCGCCGCCGCCTTGGCAATGTAGCGCGGGGTCAGGCTGTCGGACTTGGCGTTGACGTTGTTGAGCACCGTACCGTTGATGCCGATGGAGGCGTTGGCGCGCGCGTAATCGGTGTAGCGCGGATCGCGGAAATCCGGCAGGCGCCACCAGTCCCACAGCGACTGGCCGGCGTAGCCGCGCTCCACGGTGCGATCCAGGTTGTCCCAGTGGTTGAGCAGGCGCAGCTGTATCTGCGGAGAGGAAGCCAGGTCGAGCTGCGCGATCGGTTGCCGGGTCTGCAGCAGGCGCAGGAATCGGTAACTGCCGTAGAGCACGCCGATATCGTCGTTGGCGGCAATGGCGGTGGCCCGGTGCCCGTCGACGACGACACTGCGAATCAGGTAGCCGCCGGGCCGCAGTTGCGCCAGCGGCAGATCGAGCCGGGCGATGGTGGGCGACGAAGCCGGTGTGCCGAGCAGCAGCGTGCCGTCGCGGCGCACGCTACCTGCCTGTTGGGGTTCCGCACCGAGCAGGCCGGCGAGGCCGCGGCGCAGCTCGCGCTCGGCGGCGCGTATTGTCGGCGACGGCGCGCGCGGCAGCAGCAGCGCCTGGGCCAGCGGCCGGTACTCTCTGCGCCACTCGGCCGATACCGGCTTGTAGCGCAGCCACAGGTCGTAACCGTCTTCGGCGACTGCGGGCAGGGCCGCTGTCGCAATCGATATAAGCACTGCACTCCGCGCCGCAAGACGGGAGAACCAATCACACCATCGCATAAACCCAATCCTCTATTTTTATGTTTTTGGGTTTTCGTAATCTCTAACGCCAGCGGTATTTCCGCGCACTTTCCGCGCTCCCGACCAGGCAATAAAGCCGAGTCAGTCGCACAGAATGTCGCAAAAAGCCCTTTTCCAACCGGGCCTTGCCACCTATGATGGTACCGCTAACATTTCCTCAAAAGATAACACAATAACGATGATGAAGGAGATACCACCGTGCAATTCCGCAAAAAAGCACTGCTGATCGGCCTCGGCGCCGGCAGCTGCCTGGCCATCGCTGCCTTCTTCACGGCAACCGGTGAAAAAAGCCCTACTGCTTCCACCACAGCCAACGGCGAACAGACACCGCTGTACCGCGATGCCAGCGCACCGGTCGAGCAGCGCGTGGAGGATCTGTTGTCGCGCATGACCCTGGATGAAAAGGTCGCGCAGCTGGTTACCGTGTGGGAGGACAAGCCGTCCATCATGGACGACAACCTGAATTTCGACGCGGCCAAAGCACACGACGCCTTCCCCAACGGCATCGGCCAGATCGCACGGCCATCCGACCGCCGCGGCGCGCCGGCGGGCGGCCCGCGCTGGCGCAGTCAGGAAGACACCATCGCATTTATCAATGCGGTACAGGATTACGCGGTGCGCGAAACCCGCCTGGGTATCCCCGTGCTGTTCCACGAGGAGGCCCTGCACGGCTACGCCACCGAGGGCGCCACCAGTTTCCCCCAGGCCATTGCCCTGGCCAGCAGCTGGGATACCGATCTGGCGCAGCGGATTAATTCGGTCATCGCCCGCGAAGTGCGCACCCGCGGTGTATCGCTGGTGCTGTCGCCGGTCGTGGATATCGCGCGGGATCCACGCTGGGGGCGCATCGAGGAAACCTTCGGCGAGGACCCATACCTGGTCGGTGAAATGGGTGTGGCCGCGGTGCGCGGCCTGCAGGGTGACACGCTGCCACTGGCGGACGACAAGGTATTCGCCACGCTGAAACACATGACCGGTCACGGCCAGCCGGAGAGCGGCACCAATGTCGGCGCGGCACCTTTCGGTGAACGCACACTGCGCGAATATTTTTTCCCGCCGTTTGAACAGGTGGTCAAGCGCACCCATATCGGCGCACTGATGCCGTCCTACAACGAAATCGATGGAGTACCCAGCCACGTCAACAAATGGATGCTGCACGACGTATTGCGGGGCGAATGGGGTTACAAGGGCGCGATCGTCAGCGACTACGAAGCAATTCCACAGTTGATGAACCTGCACCATATGGTGCCGGATATGGAGTCGGCCGCCGCCGCTGCACTGGATACGGGTGTGGATTCCGACATGCCCGACGGCCGCGCCTTTCACCTGCTGACCGATGCCGTGCGCAGCGGCCTGGTGCCGGAATCCCAGATCGACCGGGCCGCCGGCAGAATGCTGGCAATGAAGTTCAACGCCGGCCTGTTTGAAAACCCCTTCGGCGATGCCGCGGTCGCGCGGGCAGTTACCGACTATACAGAGGCGCGCGAGCTCGCCCTGGAAGCTGCGCGCAAATCCATCGTCCTGCTGAAGAACGACGGCACCCTGCCCCTCGACGCCGGCGCCCTGAAGACACTGGCCGTGATCGGTCCCAACGCCGCAGTGGCGCGGCTCGGCGGTTACTCCGGCGGCCCGCGCCACCGGGTCAGCATTCTCGACGGTATCCGCGAAAAACTCGGCAATGCGGTGAAAGTTGTGCATGCCGAAGGCGTGCGCATTACAGAAAATGACGACTGGTGGGCGGACGAAGTAAAGCTCGCCGATCCGCAGGAAAACCGCGCGCGCATTCAGCAGGCTGTGGCCATCGCCAAAGGTGCCGACGCTATCGTGCTGGCGGTGGGCGACACCGCGCAGACCAGCCGCGAAGGTTGGGCCAACAACCACCTGGGAGACCGCGCCAGCCTGAAGCTGGTGGGCCAGCAGGGCGAACTGGCAGATGCCATGTTCGCGCTGGGCAAGCCGGTGATCGTAGTGTTGATCAACGGCCGCCCACCGGCAGTGGGACATATCGCCAGCCGCGCCAACGCGCTGATCGAGGGCTGGTACCTGGGACAGGAGGGCGGCACCGCCATGGCCGATACCCTGTTCGGCGACAGTAATCCCGGTGGCAAACTGCCGGTTACTTTCGTCCGCGATGTTGGCCAGCTGCCGCTCTACTACAACCACAAACCAAGTTCACGGCGCGGTTACCTGTTCGAAGACAAATCGCCGCTGTTCCCGTTCGGCTTCGGTCTCAGTTACACCACTTTCGACATCGGCACCCCGCAACTGTCGACTCCGGCTATAGCGCCAGACGGCACCGTACAGGTTGCCGTCAAGGTGAAAAACACCGGCGCGCGCACCGGTGATGAAGTGGTGCAGCTGTATGTTCACGACAAGGTAGCTTCGGTCACCCAACCGGTGAAAAGACTGCGGAAATTCCAGCGCGTCAGCCTGGCGCCGGGCGAGGAGCGCACCGTCAAATTCACGCTGGGCCAGGACGACCTGTCGCTGTGGAACCTGCGCATGCAACAGGTAGTGGAGCCGGGAGAATTCGACATCATGGCCGGCGGCAACTCAGCCGAACTGAAATCCACTACGCTGACGGTGCGGGGTTGACGGCGCTCCCCGGTAATCGGGCGGGGCTTCGCAGCCCGCTCGATTGCCGCAGTAATTGCCGCAAAAAAATAACGAAACGGAAACAGCGATGTTCAAAATAAACAGGTGCATGCTGGCGCTAATGCTTGCCGCCGGTGCTTCACTCCAGCAAACCGTCGCGGTCGCCGATGGCAAACCTGTGACATCGCCGCGAAATTTTGCCTCGGCGCCGCTGGTTACGGATATCTACACCGCCGACCCCTCCGCCCACGCCTGGGATGGAAAACTGTTTATCTATCCCTCCCACGATATCGCCACCGATTCCAGCGAGAACAACAGCGGCGAACAGTTCGCTATGCGCGACTACCATGTCCTGTCCATGGATAAAGTCGGCGGCCGGGTGCGGGACAATGGCGTGGCCCTGTCGGTCGACGACGTACCCTGGGCAAAACGACAGATGTGGGCACCGGACGCCGCACGCAAGAACGGAAAGTACTTTCTCTATTTCCCCGCCAAGGATGAGCAGAATATTTTCCGGATCGGTGTCGCGGTCAGCGACTCACCGACTGGCCCTTTCGTCGCGCAGCCGCGGCCCATTCCCGGCAGTTACAGTATCGATCCCGCGGTCTTTGCCGATGAAGACGGAGAGCATTTCCTCTATCTCGGTGGTATCTGGGGCGGGCAACTGCAGCGCTGGCAAACCGGAAAATACACTGAGGAAGACCGCTATCCCACTGACGACCAAGCGGCGATCGCACCAATGGTGGCGAAGCTTTCCAGCGATATGCTGGGTTTTGCCGAAACGCCGCGAAAAATTGAGCTACTGAATCCCGATGGCACGCCGATTCGCGCCGGGCAAACCGACCGGCGTTTCTTCGAGGCCGCCTGGATGCACAAGTACAACGATACCTATTACTTCTCCTACTCCACCGGCGACACGCACAATATTGTTTACGCAACCGGAGACAGTCCTTACGGCCCGTTCACCTACCGCGGCGTGTTGTTAAAGCCGGTTTTGGGTTGGACCAATCACCACTCAATCGCAAAGTTTAACGGCCAGTGGTATCTCTTTTACCACGATGCGCAGCTCTCCGGCGGACAGACACACCTGCGCAACGTGAAGATGTTGCCACTGACTTACAACGCCGACGGCAGCATCCAGACGCTGAGCGCCTTTGCCGAAAACCGGGGCTAATATAACTGCCCCGCCCCTGAGACCATTGACCGACGGACTGTAACCCATGCCAAAAATCACCGCCGCCCGGGTAATCGTCACCTGTCCCGGCCGCAATTTCATCACCCTTAAAATCGAAACCGAATCTGATGTCCACGGCGTCGGCGACGCGACGCTGAACGGCCGCGAGCTCGCCGTGGCGAGCTATCTGCAGGATCACGTGATTCCCTGCTTGATCGGTCGCGATGCGCACAATATCGAGGACACCTGGCAATACCTCTACCGCGGCGCTTACTGGCGGCGCGGACCGGTAACCATGAGCGCCATTGCCGCGGTGGATATGGCGTTGTGGGATATCAAAGCCAAGCTCGCCGGCCTGCCGCTCTACCAGCTGCTCGGTGGCGCCTGTCGCCAGGGCTGTATGGTCTACGCCCACGCCAACGGCGAAACCATTGAGGAAACCCTGCGCGAAGCGCATAAATATATCGATATGGGTTACCGCGCGGTGCGCCTGCAGAGTGGCGTACCTGGGCTCGCCTCCACCTACGGTGTTTCCAAGGACAAGGAACGCTACGAGCCGGCAGATGCCGACCTGCCCACAGAGAATGTCTGGTCGACGGAAAAATACCTCCGCAGCACGTCGGAGCTGTTCGCCTGCGCCAGGGAAACACTCGGCTGGGATATTCACCTGCTGCACGACGCCCACCACCGCATGACCCCCATCGAGGCGGCGCGACTGGCAAAAGACCTGGAACCCTTTCGACTCTTCTGGCTCGAGGACGCGGTACCGGCGGAAAACCAGGACAACTTCCGCCTGATCCGCAGCCACAGCACCACGCCGCTGGCAGTTGGCGAAGTGTTCAACAGTATCTGGGATTGCAAACAGCTGATTGAGGAGCAACTGATCGACTATATCCGCGCGACGGTTGTGCATGCCGGCGGCATTACCCACCTGCGCCGCATCGCCAACCTCGCCGCCCTTTACAACGTGCGCACCGGTTGCCACGGTGCCACCGATCTTTCGCCGATAACGATGGCCGCGGCACTGCATTTTGGCCTGTCGATTCCGAATTTCGGCATTCAGGAATATATGCATCACACCGACGAGACCAATGCGGTTTTTCCGCACGGTTACACTTTCAGCGACGGCTATCTGCGCCCCGGAGAACAAGCCGGCCTCGGCGTGGATATCGATGAGGAGTTGGCGAAGGAATTTCCCTACCAGCGCGCCTACTTGCCAGTGAACCGGCTGGAAGATGGCGGGATGCACGACTGGTAATAAGAATCCCGGAAAAACAGCCCGGCACCGCAGCGGACCAGCAAGCTGAACGGGCGTGAGCACCGATTGGCGCACCATTCATTTGTAAACGTTTACATCGAATGGTAGCGTTATTCCAGAACAAATACACCGGGCCTGTCGCTGCGACATCCGTACCGGTGAAAACGATAAAAATAACTCGGCGAAAACGGCGATGATTCCCTTCGACACCAGTGCGACTTCATCTCCGCTCTGCGCCCGCAAATCCCACAGGATGGCGGAAGCGCGCGGAGCCGGCACAGCGGTACCTGCCGGCATCCGCCTCTCTCCCCATTGCAAACCCCGCGGGATCCCGCTGTCACCGGTGAACAGCTGGTGCATTGCCTACACCCGCAGCGATCGATGGAATCCCCAATGCACATCCAACTCACCAATCGCCGCGCAAGCGCCCTGCTCGCGGCGCTGATCTCCTGCGCCACGCTGCCGGCAACCGCACAGCAGCTGGCACTGAACGACAGCGATTATTTCGCCGCCCGCGGCGCCAATGTGCTCGTATTCAGCAACCCGCCCGGTGGAACTTTTAACGATGCCAAGACCAGCGGTGTGGAAATCATCCAGCACGGTGTGCGCGTCGCCACCAATGGAGACGTGCGCCTGCAGCCGACGCCGGAGCAGTGGGACCCACTCGGGGAAATGGTAAAGCGCAACGTGCAGCGGGAGGGCCGGCGCATCGACGTGACAATGCGCTACCGGGACGAGAATTTTTCCTACCGCATCGAGAGCGCCGCCCGGAAAGACGGCATCGCGCTGCGGGTTTACCTGGACAAGCCGCTGCCAGAAAAACTGGCCGGGCGCGCCGGCCTGAACCTGGAATTTCTGCCAGCGGAATACTTTGGCCGCGGCTACCTCGCCGACGGCAACAGCGGACTCTTACCACGCTATCCTGCAGGTCCGATGCGATTGCGCGCAGATGGCGAGAGCGAGCCACAAGCCCTGGCGCGGGGCCGGCAACTGGTTCTGGCTCCGGAGGATCCGCAGCGGCGTATCCGTATTGCCGCCGCCGACGGTACTGCCGACCTGCAGTTGTTCGACGGCCGCAACAAGGCGCAAAACGGCTGGTATGTCGTGCGCAGCCTGCTGCCCGCACACGCCACCGGTAAAGTGGCCGAGTGGTTTATCCACATCAACACCGAGCCCGGCTGGACCCGGGCGCCGGTGATCGAGCATTCACAGCTCGGTTACCACCCCGCGCAACAGAAGCGCGCCCTGATCGAACTGGATCCGCACGACAGCACACGGCCGCAGGCCAGGCTGCTGCAGGTAACTGCCGACGGCAAACTGGAAGAGCGCTTTCACAGCGATGTGCACGACTGGGGCCACTATCTGCGCTACGACTATGCGACGTTTGATTTCAGCAGCATCACTGCGCCGGGCCTCTACGTGATCGAATACGGCGAGCAGCGCAGCGCGCCCTTCCGTATCGCCGACGACATCTATGCCGACAGCTGGCAGCTGACGCTGGACCTGTATTTCCCGGTGCAGATGGACCATATGCGCGTGCGCGAAGCTTACCGGGTCTGGCACGGCGCCTCGCACCTGGACGACGCACTGCAGGCACCGGTGAATTACGAACATTTCGACCTCTACGCCCAGGGGCCACAGACAGAGACCCGCTTCAAGCCGCTGCAACATATTCCCGGTCTCGACACAGGCGGCTGGTATGACGCCGGCGACTACGACATCCGCACCCAGTCCCAGTACGCCACCGTGCGCCAGCTGGTCCATGCCTGGGAAGATTTTGGTATCGACCGCGACAACACGACGGTCAGCCAGGCCAAGCGCTATACGCAGATTCACCTGCCCGACGGCAAATCGGACATTGTGCAGCAGATCGAACACGGCAGCCTGGCGCTACTCGCCCAGTTCCGCGCCGTGGGTCACGCGATTCCCGGTATCGTCGCCGCACACCTGTACCAGTACCCGCACCTGGGTGACGGCTCTACCAAGACCGACAACCTGGTCTACGACCCGCAGCTGGATCCGTTTGCCGGCGAGCGCAAAACCGGAAGTATGTTTGCCGCCGACACCGATGCGCCGCGCCCGGCGCAACGGGTGCTGAACGAGCGCGGCCGCAACAGCGGCGCCTTCGATGACCGCTGGGCCTTTACCAATCGCTCGTCGGCGCTGAACTACGGCTCTGCGGCCGGACTCGCCGCCGCCAGCCGTGCCCTGCGCGGCTACAACGACAAGCTGGCAGCCGAAAGTCTGCACACGGCGCAACAGGTGTGGGATTACGAAAATGCCCACAGCCCTGTGCTTTACCACTACGGCAACACCACCGGTGGCCGCCTGGAGGAAGAGCGTTTGAAGGCGGCGGTGGAGTTGCTGAAATCCACCGGCGAACGGCGCTATGCCGACGCGGTGCGCGCACTGTTGCCGCAGGTGCGCGAAAACTTCGCGTTCAATATTCCCGAACTGCTGCAGGCGATGCCGCAGATGGACGACACCTATCGCAAGCAGATCCGCGCGCTGGCGGAAAAACAGGTGGCGCAGCAGCGCACGATCGACAGCGAAACCCCGTTCGACGTACCCATCACCCGTTTCGGCTGGGCGGGCAACAGCGCCGTGGTCCACAACGCGATCGCCAACTACTACCTGCACCGGGCCTTCCCCGATCTGGTAGATACGGAGCGTGTTTACGCCGGTCTCAACTACCTGTTCGGTACCCGCCCCGGTTCCAGCACCTCGTTTGTCTCCGGTGTCGGCGCCCATTCGCAGACAGTGGCCTATGGCAACAATCGCGCCGACTTCTCGTTTATTCCCGGCGGAGTGGTACCCGGCGTGCTGGTACTGCCACCGGACTTCCCCGAGAACAAGGAAAACTGGCCGTTTTTCTGGGGCCAGAACGAATATGTGATCACTCTGGCAGCGGCCTATCTGTATCTCGCCAATGCCGGCAACGCCTTGCTCGCAGGCGAGCAGGTTTCTGCACACAGTGATCGACTCGAGCGCCGCCGATAGAGCATCGCCCGCAATCGCTTTACTAACAGTGCCTCCCAACACAGTGCGCTGTAACCCTGCCCTCTCTCGCAGCACCGGAGAGGGCCTTTTTTTTACGGGGAACAACACAATGGCAATCTTTCAAAATACACAGTGCCGCATCCTGCGCAGGGCGCTACTGCCGATCCTCGCCGGCCTTCTGTTCTCCGCACCACTGCAGGCCGAAGTGCGGCTTCCGCGACTGGTCGGGGATGGCATGGTGCTGCAGCGCAATACACCGCTGAAAATCTGGGGCTGGGCTGATCCCGGTGAAAAGGTCACATTGCAATTCCGGCAAAAGCGCTACAGCGCAACGGCGGACGCCAAAGGCGACTGGCAGGTTACATTGCCACAACAGGCAACCGGCGGCCCCGACAAAATGGAAATCCGCGGCGAGAACTCTATCCGGCTCAACGATATTCTCGTCGGCGACGTGTGGCTGTGTTCCGGCCAGTCAAACATGGAATACCCCTTGGGGCGAATCATGCCGCCCTATGGCGAACCGCTGCACCTGCAGGACAACCCGCTGATCCGCCAGTTCCTCGTACCGCAGCACTACGATTTCAATACCCCGCAAAAGGATCTCGCCGACGGCAGCTGGAAAACTGCGATCAAGGACAACCTGCCGGAATTCTCCGCCGTGGCCTATTTTTTTGCCGACGAAACCTTCCGGCGGGAAGCGGTACCCATCGGCCTGATCAACGCCAGCCTCGGCGGCTCTCCGGCAGAATCCTGGCTGAGTGAATCCGCACTGAAGAAATTTCCGCAGCTCTACGCGGAATTGCAGCGTTTCAAGGATGCAGCGCTGATCGAAAAAATCCAGCAACAGGATCAGTCGCGCATCCAGGCCTGGTACGACACTGCGGACAAACGTGATCGCGGCAATGCGGAATACCCGTGGAGCAGCGCACAGCTGCAGACCGACGGCTGGCACCAGATGACCGTACCCGGATACTGGGCCGATACAGCCGTCGGCGAACAGCAGGGCGTTGTCTGGTTCCGCAGGACCTTCGACGTACCGGAAGACCTCGCAGGCAAGGCAGGTATTCTCGCTCTCGGCCGCATCGTCGATGCCGACACTACCTTTATCAACGGCACCAAAGTCGGCAACACCACCTATCTCTATCCGCGCCGCCGCTACCCGGTGCCCGAGGGACTGCTGAAAGCCGGTAAAAACACCATCGCCATCCGCGTCACCAATGAGCGCGGCCGCGGCGGTTTCGTGGCCGACAAACCCTACCGCATAACCTTTGCCGCCCCCGACGAACAGCGGAGTATCGACCTGCGCGGCAGCTGGCAATTCAAGGTGGGCGCCAAAATGGAACCGCTTGCCGGTCAGACTTTTGTCCGCTGGAAACCCACCGGCCTCTACAACGGCATGATCCATCCGCTGGAAAATTACGCCATCAAAGGCGCCATCTGGTATCAGGGCGAATCCAACGTGGGACGCGCGGAGGAATACCGCCAGCTGTTCCCGGCGATGATCCGCGACTGGCGCAATCGTCGCGGCAATAACTTTCCCTTTGTCTTCATACAGCTGGCCAATTTTCTCGAACCCAGCACAAAGCCAACCGACAGCGACTGGGCGCGGCTGCGCGAAGCCCAGGCCAGCGCCCTGACGCTGCCGGCAACGACGATGGCCACCGCCATCGATATCGGCGAATGGAACGATATCCACCCGCTGAACAAGCGGGAGGCCGGGCGGCGTTTCGCCCTGGCCGCGCAGACGGTCGCCTACCGCAAAAGCGCGGTTGTCGGCAGCGGGCCGCAATTCAAGTCGCTGGACATCGACGGTGACCAGGTCACCCTGAAATTCGATCATACCGCCGGCGGCCTTGTAGCTCGCGGCGGGCAGTTGCAACGCTTTGCCATCGCCGGAAAAGACCGGCACTTCCACTGGGCCGATGCGCGCATTGAAGGAAACCGCGTGATCCTGCATAGCGATCGGGTAGCGCGGCCGATCGCCGTACGCTACGCATGGGCCGACAATCCCGCCGGCGCCAACCTGTACAACAGCGCAGGTCTGCCGGCGGTGCCCTTCCGCACGGATAGCTGGGGCAAGACCGTACTACAGGTTTCGCGCAATTAGTTTTTACGCATTTTTCCGCGCAAAGTTTCAAGGGCCCGCGTCCAGTGCAAGATGATCGCGACTCGGCTCACCAGACCCGACCAATAGAGGTATTAGTATGCAAACACGCACACTCGGCAAGACCGGCTATAAGGTCAGCGAGATCGGCCTCGGCTGCTGGCAACTCGGTGGAGACTTCGGTCCCCTGGCCGAGGAAACCGCAAAAACCATTCTGGATGCGGCCACAGAAAACCACATCACTTTCTGGGATACCGCCGATGTCTACGGCGGTGGGCTGAGTGAACAGCGTATCGGCTGTTTTGCACAAAAGCCCGCCGGGCTTTATGTCGCCACCAAAGTCGGGCGCTCGCCGTCACTCTTCCCCGACCAGTACAGCAAAAAGGGTGTGCGTGAGAGCCTGCTGGCGTCTGCCGCGCGCCTGGGCGTGGAAACCATTGACCTCGCCCAGCTCCACTGCGTACCGCCGGCCGTACTGCGCGACGGCGAAATATTTGCCTGGCTGGACGACCTGAAAGGCGAAGGGCTGATCCGTCACTACGGCGCCAGCGTGGAAACCATCGACGAAGCTTTTGTGTGCCTGCAACAGCCACAACTGGCGACTCTGCAGATTATTTTCAACCTGTACCGCCAGGATGCGATCGAATCGCTGCTGGATTTAGCGGCGGCAAACAATGTAGGCATCATCGTACGCCTGCCGCTGGCTTCCGGCCTGCTGTCGGGAAAATTCAGCCGCAAAACCCGTTTCGATGTCAGCGACCACCGCCACTATAACCGCGACGGCAAAGCCTTTTCCGTTGGCGAGACCTTCGGCGGAATCCCGTTTGAAAAGGGCGTGGAACTGACCGAGGGCCTGCGCACCCTGTTGCCAGAGGGTTTCGATATGGCCCAGCTCGCCCTGCGCTGGATCCTGGATCACGACGCCGTATCGACAGTAATCGCTGGCGCCTCCAGCCCGGCGCAGATTGACAGCAACGCGGGTGCCGCAGCACTGCCGCGATTGGATAGCGCCCTGCACGACAAGCTCGCAACCTATTACACCCAGCAGGTAAAACCCTTTATTCGCGGAGAAATTTGATGTTTGCCAAGGCCCTGATTCGCGCGCTGCTCGCCGGCAGTCTGCTCGGACTGCTCGCGACACCGGCTGCGGCAATTCCGCAATTGCACCGGGATAACGGCGTTAGCCGGCTGCTGGTCAACGGCAAGCCTTTCCTGATGCTCGGCGGCGAGCTGGGCAACTCCAGTGCATCCAGCCTCGACTACATGGAAGAGATCTGGCCCAAGGCCGGGGTCATGCACCTGAACACACTGCTGGTGCCGATCTACTGGGAATTGATCGAACCCCGGGAAGGTACATTTGATTTCTCTCTGGTGGACGGCCTGATCAAGCGCGCGCGGCGTGAAGACCTGAAACTGGTCTTTCTATGGTTCGGCAGCTGGAAAAACAGCATGTCCACTTACGCGCCCTCGTGGGTCAAACGGGACAGCCAGCGTTTTCCTCGCAGCCGTTCGGTATCCGGTGAAGCGCAGGATATTCTCACCGCTTTCAGCCCCGCCAATCTCAATGCAGATCGCCGCGCCTTCCGCGCACTGCTGCAATTTATCGGCGATGTCGACAGGCGCCGCGAAACGGTACTGATGGTGCAGGTAGAAAACGAAATCGGCATGTTGCCCAGTGCCCGCGACCATCACCCACTGGCAGATGCAGCCTACGCCGGGGAGGTGCCCGACAAACTGATGGCCTATCTGCGCGAACACAAAGCCACACTGCAGCCGGAGCTGCGCGACACCTGGGCGGACAGCAACTTCCGCACATCCGGCAACTGGCGTCAGGTGTTTGGCGACGGTACCGCCGGTGAGGAAATCTTCACCGCCTGGCACTACGCACAATACGCCGACGCCGTGGCCACTGCCGGCAAGGAAGCCTATCCGCTGCCGATGTATGTCAACGCCGCGCTGAACCGTCCCGGCAGGAAACCCGGTGAATACCCCAGCGGCGGGCCACTGCCGCACCTGCTGGATATCTGGAAAGCGGCCGCACCGTCGATCGACCTGCTGTCGCCGGATTTCTACAATCCGCGCTTCCGCTACTGGAACGATCGCTACACCGGCGGGGGCGAAGCACTGTTTATTCCGGAGATGCGCTTCGACAGTGACGTCGGTGCCAAGGCGCTCTTTGCGTTCGGCCACTATAAGGCGCTGGGCTTTTCGCCGTTTTCCGTCGAGACCGGGCGGGCACCGGCGACGGACAACCTGCGCCGCAGTTACGCCCTGCTGAACCAACTGGCACCACAACTCTCCGCCAGCGACAGCGCACACCGCGCCGGCGTCTGGCTCACCCGGGAAAAACCGCAGATGGAATTTTCCCTCGGCGACTACCACTTCACCGCGCGCCACGAGCTCACCCTCGGCTGGTCCGACGGCGCGGACGCGGATAACTGGCCCGAGGCCGGCGCCCTGATAGTACAGACCGGGCCCGAAGACTTTATCGTCGCCGGCACCGGCGTGGTGCTGACATTCGACAGCGACCAGGCGCGTGTGGGTATCGATAAATTGAGCGAAGGGGAATACCGCAACGGCGAGTGGCAAGCGGGTCGATGGCTGAATGGCGACCAGAGCCACCAGGGACGCCACCTGCGCATTCCCGACGGCGAATGGCAGATCCAGAAATTGCGCCTGTATCTCTATTAGTAGCCGAGCGTTGGCCGACAAAGCAGTCGGGCCGGTGGTCGAAAAATAGTAGGGCGCAGTATCGTGCAGTCCATTGCCTCTATGGCGCGGAATTCAGGCGGTACCGGCCATTTCTTCTGCGGGGGCGGGGGCGAGGGCCCGCGCGGCGAGTTCGCTTTCGATCAGGGCCAGCGCCTCGGCCTGCATGGTCGCTGAGGCACTTCGCGCCCCCTCGGTATCTCCTCGGTCGATGGCATCGAACAGTTTGCGGTGATTGGCGTAGCTCGCCGTCTCCACCCCTTTGATCCGATTGGTAAAACGGATACTGACGCGCAGTGCGGTTTCGATAAAACTGCCGAGCTGGATATAAAAAGGGTTGTTGGTCGCGTTGAGGATATTGATATGGAAGGCAATATCCGCTTCCACCGGATCGCTGAAGCCCTCTTCGGCCTCTTTCATGCGCTGTAACGCCAGGCCGATTTCCATCACCTTGCCGATGTCCCGACAGGAAGCCGCCAGCGCGGCGGCATCGTTTTCAATCGCCATTCGCAACTGCAGAAACTCGCGCAGCATTTCCAGCGAGGGACCGGAGCGCAGAATCCAGTCCAGTACATCCGGGTCGAACAGATTCCACTGTTCCCGCTGCTGCACACGAATACCCTGGCGCGGCCGCGAGCTCACCAGCCCCTTTGCCGTCAACATCTTGATCGCCTCGCGGGTAGCGCTGCGGCTGATGCCATACTCCTCGCAGAGGACGGCTTCAGAAGGCAGGCCCTCTCCACAGCGGTAGCGACCACCGGCAATCTCAGCGCCCAGGGTGTGCACGAGCTGTTGGGTGAGGTTGCGCCCGTTGTTCTGTCTGTCCACGACTGTCGATCCTTATAATTTGATAAATATGATAAATGGCCCGACAGCTCCCAGTCATCCCTTTTCGGGGACAGGCCAATCCGTTCAGCGATCTCCCAATCCCGCCCGCTGCAACTCCGCCAGGCACCGGTTTCCGCCGACCACAGCCATTTAGCATATAATTGTTATAAATATTGTAAACGTTTACATTGGGTGGTAACTTGACCCTCAAATAAGGTGGTGCCGATTCCGCACACAGCGGAAATCGAATCAAAAACAACCACCACAACGAATAAATAATCAATAACACCTGATACAGCGATGAACCGAACTGCCGCCAACAAAAGTGCGCGTGTCCCCGGACTGGCTCGTCTGGCGCCGCTGTATTTGTGCGCTGCCCTGGCGTCTGCCGCCTCGGCACAGGCGCCGCAGCAGTTGTGGTTCGATCACCCGGCACAGGACTGGGAGCGCGAAAGCCTGCCCATCGGCAACGGCTCCATGGGCGCAGCCGTCACCGGCGGTGTTGCGACCGACCTGCTGCAATTCAATGAAAAAACCCTGTGGACCGGCGGACCGGGTGCGGAAGGTTACGACTACGGTATTCCAGCTGCGGCGCAGACTGCCGCGTTGACGCATGTGCGCGGGGTACTGCGGCGGGACGGCAGTCTCTCTCCCGAAGAGGCCGCCGCACACCTCGGCCGCAAAACCCGGGCCTACGGTAACTACCAGAGCTTCGGTGCCCTGCGACTCGAATTCCCCCAACCTGAAAAAGTCAGCGACTACCGCCGCGCGCTGGATATCCACAGGGCTCTCGCGGAGGTCAGTTATACCGCCGGCGGCGTGCGCTACCGGCGCGAGTATCTCGCCAGCCACCCGGACGGCGTGATCGCCGTGCACCTGAGTGCTGACCGCCGCGGCAGTATCAGTTTCCAGGCCAGTCTCGATATCCCCGCCAACCGCAGTGCCCACGTCAGTATGGAGGGTGGGCGCATCACCGTTCGCGGCGCCCTGCAGGACAATGGCCTGCGCTACGAGACTCAATTGCAGGTGATTGCCGAGGGCGGCACCGTAATCGAACAGAAAGACGGCAAGCTGCTCATACGCGACGCCGACAGCGCAACCCTGCTGCTGACCGCCGGCACTGATTACGCTGAACGCTATCCGGACTACCGCGGCCGCGATCCGCACGCGCTCCTGCAGACGCGGATGGACAGAGCCAGCGCCAGGGGATACCCGGCTTTACGCGCGGATCACGTTGCCGATTACCAGTCACTGTTCGACCGGGTTGCACTCGACCTGAACGGCAACCGCTGCCGGCAGCCGGAGACGGATGAAAAAATCGATGGCAACAGCAGCGGTAACAGCGACTGCCCGCAAAATCCGCCCATCGATCGCTGGCTCAACGTCTACGGCAAGGGCGACGAAGTTGCCGACCGCCGCCTGGAGGCCCTGTATTTCCAGTACGGGCGCTACCTGCTGATCGCAAGTTCCCGCGCCGGCTCCCTGCCGGCAAACCTGCAGGGCGTGTGGAATCATTCCGCCACACCACCGTGGAATGCCGACTATCACGCGAATATTAATTTGCAGATGAACTACTGGCCGGCAGAAGTCACAAATCTGTCCGAGACCACGGCGCCGCTGTTCGACTTCGTCGACAGTCTGCAGAAACCCGGCGCCCTCGCCGCGCAGAAACTGCTCGGCGCTCGCGGCTGGACACTGTTCCTGAATACCAACCCCTGGGGATTTGCCGGCGTCATCGACTGGCCCACCGCCTTCTGGCAACCGGAAGCCGGTGCCTGGCTAGCGAGCCACTACTACCAGCACTACCTCTTTTCCCTCGACCAGAAATTTCTGCGCGAGCGCGCATATCCTGTCATGAAGGGCGCAGCGCAACTGTGGCTCGATACCCTGGTGACGGACCCGCGCGACGGACGGCTGGTGGTTTCACCCAGTTATTCGCCGGAACAGGGCAACTTTACCGCCGGCGCCGCGATGTCCCAGCAGATTGTCTATGCGCTGCTGCGCGATACCCGCGACGCAGCGCTGCGCCTGGGCGACTCTACTTTTGCCGAGCAGCTCGGCGATACCCTGGAAAAGCTTGACCCTGGTTTGCGCATCGGTTCCTGGGGACAACTGCAGGAATGGAAGGAAGACCTGGACGATCCGCACAATCACCACCGCCACGTCTCGCACCTGTTCGCCCTCTACCCCGACGACCGCATCAATTCCGATGCCCCGGAACTACTCGACGCCGCACGCACCTCCCTCGAGGCGCGCGGCGATGCCGGCACCGGCTGGAGCCGCGCGTGGAAAATCAGCCTGTGGGCACGCCTGCACGACGGCAGCCACGCCCACAGCATCCTCGCCGCGCAGCTGCGCGACAGCACTCTGCCCAACCTGTGGAGCAGTCATCCGCCCTTCCAGATAGACGGTAACTTTGGCGCGACGGCCGCTGTCGCTGAGATGCTGTTGCAGTCCCAGAACGGCGTAGTGCGGCTTTTGCCGGCACTCCCGCGGGTGTGGCGCGACGGCACCGTCACCGGCCTGCGCGCTCGCGGTGACATTACCGTGGACATGCACTGGCGCGACGGACAGCTGCTCAGTGCGCGCCTCCACACCGGCAGCGACGGAGAGGTGCACCTGCAATTACCGGCGGCGGGCAACTACATTTTGCGCCGCGCGTCGGATAAAAAAATTCTCAACCTGCGCGAAAAAAGCCGATCCCTGTTCTTTACCGCGCAGGCAAGGGAAAACTATCTCCTGACCAGAGACAATTCTGCAGTTCTGGAAAAAGCCGAGGTCGCGCGGAGATAAAAATACAGCGGTAACCCTGAGGATCTTTGGGATAAATTGACCAAATAAAAATGATGGGAGAAGAAGATGAGAAATAGAGAGAGACGAGTTTTTACCAGAAAAAGGCTGCCCCACTATATTCGCGTCGCCTCGGGCATTTCCCTGATGGCCATGGGCGCTGCAATGCCTGCCCTCGCCCAGGAAGAAGAGCAGCAGACCGACAATACAACCCTCGAGGAAGTCAGTGTCACTGGCCAGCGTGCCAGTATCCTCTCCGCGCAGTCGATCAAACGGGATGCGACAACCATTGTCGATTCCATCGTCGCCTCGGATATCGGCAAATTGCCGGACCGCAGTATTTCCGAGGCGCTGCAACGTGTACCCGGTGTGACCGTTTCCCGCTACGACAACATGAGCGATCCGGAACACTTTGCCGGTGAAGGCGCCGGCGTAGCGGTGCGCGGCCTGAGCCAGGTGCGCGCCGAACTGAACGGCCGCGATATCTTCTCCGCCAGCGGCGGCCGCAGTCTCAGTTTCGACGACGTACCGGCAGAACTGATGGGCGGCGTCGACACCTACAAGAGCCCGTCCGCGGATATGATCGAGGGCGGTCTCGGCGGTACCGTAAACCTGCGCACGCGCATGCCGTTCGATAGCCAGGAACAGCTGATCAGCTTCACCGCCAAGGCCAATTACGGCGATATGATCGGCGAGGCCAACGGCGAGTACTCGGGCCTTTACAGCGATCGCTGGGACACCAGCATCGGCGAAATAGGCCTGCTGGTAGATGTCTCCTCCTCGGATCTTTCCAGCCGTGCCGACAACGTCTACACCCGCGCCTACTTCGCCCGCGACGATATCGAAGACGGCAAGACCGTCTACGTGCCCCGCGGTGTCGACTGGCGCCGCAACGACTATCAGCGCGAGCGCAATGGCCAGTACCTGGCCCTGCAGTGGGCGCCCAATGACGATATCGAGGCCTTCGCCACAGCCTTCCGCTCCGAGCACAAGCAGCGCTGGGACGAGGCCGGCTTCTTCACCGATACCGGCGGCGGCCTGGGCCTGTTCCTGCCCACCAAGGGTGCGGATGACTGGACTTACAACAGCAATGGCGTGATGACCTCCGGTACCCTCACCACCGCCCAGGGCAACGGCGTACCTTTCGGTACCAGTACCCGCTACTCTGAAAATAATTCGGTCACCAGCGACTTCTCCGCCGGTTTCGAATGGCAGGCCACCGACCGCCTGGCAATCAAGAGTGATTTTCAGTATGTGAAGTCCACTTCGACCACCGAGGACTACACCCTGGGTCTGGTCACCTACCCGGACGCCCTGTCGGTCTCCGACCTGGGCGGCACGCCGTCCATTTATGTGGATGACAGCTTCCTCACCGATTACACCAACTACAGCTACGGCCAGATGCAGTCACTGCCTTCGGACAACGAAGCGGAGTCCAAGGCGCTGCGCGTCGACGCCAAGTACGACTTCATCGATAGTTTGGTGACCTCGGTGCAGGCCGGTGCGCGCTTCAGCGACAAGTCCACCGACAACCGCGAGAGTTCCAGCTGGGCGGCGCGCTACCAGCCGTGGCAGCTGGGCTGGCTGTTCCCCACCGCAGCGGACGTCCCCACCATCAGCGATCCGTCTGACCTGGTGAATTTCTCCTATGGCGACTTCCAGCGCGGCGATGTCAACGTGCCGGGGATGGCCTACGTGATCGACCCGTCACTGCTGCAAAACTTCCGTGCCGCCACCGACCGTATCACCGCCAATACTCCCAACGGCTGCTGCGGCCTGGACTGGGACAATGCCCTGAACCTGGGCCTGGCGGACAACATCAACACCCAGGATGAGTCCACCCAGGCCGCCTACGTGCGCGTGAATTTCGCCATGGACGACCTGGCGATGCCCATCGACGGTAATATCGGCGTGCGCTATGTCCGCACCGACAATACCGCCCACGGTCAACTGCGCTTCCCGACATTTACGGTGCCCGGAACCAGTGAAGAGCCCTACTACCAGCCGGATACTCCCTACGATGCGGACAATAGCTACGACAATGTACTGCCGAGCCTGAACCTGCGCCTGCATGCCAGCGACAACCTGATCGTGCGTTTCGCCGCTTCCCAGGCGATCTGGCGCCCTGCCTTTACCGACATGAAGGCGCTGATGAGTATTTCCGCCAACTGGAAAGACGGCGTGACTCCGCCGACGGATGCCACCGGTTTTGATCCGAGCATGCTGTACTTCTCGCTCACTTCTGACGGCAACCCCTACCTGGAGCCGATGAAGGCCAACCAGTTCGACCTGTCCGCCGAATACTACTTCGACGACCAGGGCGGCATGGCCCACGTGGCACTGTTCCGCAAGGATGTATCGGACTTCTTCCGCACCGCCACCGGCACCGCTACCGTCGATGGCTTCGACGTGGTCACCAGCCGTACGGAAAATGTCGGCAGTGCCGATATCAACGGTGCGGAGATCGGCGTTACCAAGTTCTTCGACTTCCTGCCGGCACCCTGGGACGGCCTCGGCGTACAGGCCAACTACACCTACATCGACAGCAGTACCGATGTGCCGGACGAGGTGAGCCCGGTCAATACCGATGGCTCCAGCTACAGCAATCTGCCGTTCGAGGGCCTGTCGAAAGACAGCTACAACCTGGTGGGCATGTACGAGAAGGACCGCTTCTATGCGCGCCTGGCCTGGAACTGGCGCAGCAAGTACTTGGTCGCCGTCGGCCCCAACGGCTGGAACGGTACCGACAACGACATCACCTGGCGCCTGCCGGTGTACAACGATGACTACGGGCAGCTGGATTTGTCCCTCGGTTACGACATTAACGAAAAGGTTTCCGTCAATTTCGAGGCGGCCAACCTGACCCAGGAAAACACCGAGGGCCTGATCGACCAGGGCAAGATGGGCATGCTGCACGCCTACACCTATTCGCAGGACGTGCGTTATGCCGCCAGCGTCAGGGTGACTTTCTAACCCAGTCAGGTTGGGCACGAATTCCGGAGTTTACGGATAGTGCCCACGTGCGCTTGAGGGGCTCGCAAGAGCCCCATTTTTCC
This sequence comes from Microbulbifer hainanensis, assembly GCF_014904735.1. GTDB lineage: Bacteria > Pseudomonadota > Gammaproteobacteria > Pseudomonadales > Cellvibrionaceae > Microbulbifer > Microbulbifer hainanensis. Next base: position 111,064 of record NZ_JACZCR010000010.1, read on the forward strand.
AGGATGTACAGCATCGATGAAGAAACTACTCCGCAAAACAGTCCCAGTGGCCACAGCACTGCTGTTCGCCACCCACCTGCCCGGCGCCCTGGCCGAATCGATTCCGCAGCTCGTGCAGAAAGACGGTCGCTACGCACTGATGGTCGACGACGCGCCCTACCTGATTCTCGGCGCCCAGACCAATAACTCCTCCAACTACCCGGCGGCGCTGCCAAGCGTGTGGCCGGCAGTGGAAAAGATGCAGGCCAATACCCTGGTCATTCCAGTAGCCTGGGAACAGGTCGAACCAACAGAAGGCGAGTTTGATTTCTCCTTCGTCGACACCCTGTTAAAACAGGCCCGTACGCGGGACAAACGCCTGGTACTACTGTGGTTCGCCTCTTGGAAAAATAACGCTCCCCATTACGCGCCGGAGTGGGTCAAGCTGGACAATCAGCGCTTTCCGCGCGTTATCACCGCCGAAGGCAAAACCCTGAATTCCCTTTCGCCACTTTTTCAACGCACGCTGGATGCAGACAAGCGGGCTTTCGTGGCGTTTATGCAACACCTGAAAAAAATCGACCACCAGCGCACCGTCATCATGGTGCAGGTGGAAAACGAGGTGGGCACCTACGGCTCCGCGCGCGACTTTTCCGCGACGGCCGAAAAAGTATTCCAGCAGCCGGTACCGGATCGGCTGCTCGCCGACCTGGGCCACAAAGAGGGCGGCGACTGGGCCGAAGTATTCGGCAATGACGCTGACGAAACTTTCCACGCCTGGCATATCGCCCGCTACGTAAACGAGATTGCCGCAGCCGGCAAAGCGGTTTACCCGCTGCCGATGTACGTCAATGTGGCGCTGCGCAATCCGTTCAGTCCGGGTAAAGCCGGCCAGTATTCCAGCGGCGGCGCCACCGACAATATGATCCCGGTGTGGAAATCCGCCGCCCCGGACATCGACCTGATCGCACCGGATATCTATTTCCGCGACCACAAGACCGCCACTCGTGTGATGGACCTGTACAGTCGCGACGACAATCCGCTGTATATCGCCGAGATCGGTAACGACCAGCCCTACGCACGCTATTTCTTCGACACCCTCGGCCACGGCGGTCTCGGCTTCACTCCCTTCGGCATGGATTACACCGACTACTCCAACTACCCGCTGGGCGCGAAAAAAACTGACGACGAAATTGCCAACTTCACCGAGCTCTACAGCCTATTCGGCCCCATGGCCAGGGAGTGGGCGCGCATCAGTTTCGAACACCCGGTGTGGGGCGTATCCGAACCGGTGGACACAGAGGGTTCGGACAAGAAACTGTGGAATGCCGAGGGCAGCGAGAGCGACGCCGGTGAGAAAAACCCCGAAGACTACACCCAACGCATTGACCTGGGTGACTGGACTGCGGAAGTCACCTACGGCCGGCCGGCCTTCTGGATACACCCGCCCAAGGGCAACAACCCGTCCTCCGGCGGCGCCGTGATCGCCGAGCTGGCAAAAGATGAATACCTGGTGACCGGCCTGCGCGCCCGTGTGACCTTCCTCCCGGCGCGCGAAGTCGAGGGCGAACAGACGCTGATCGACCGCGTCGAGGAAGGCCATTTCGAAGACGGGAAATGGGTTTTCGAACGGGTCTGGAACGGCGACCAGACCGACTGGGGGCTGAATTTCTCCAGCAATCCCCACGTACTGAAGATCAAGCTGGCCAGCTACAAGACCGAATAACGTTCAAGACATCGAGAACCGGACAGAATCATGCACAAGACACGATTTAAACTAACGCTGCTGAAACCCACGCTGCTCGCCGCGGCGCTCTTCCCCTGGCTCAGCGGCTGCGGCGGCAGCAACGAGCAGGCCGCCCAGACTCATGCCAGCTGGCAGAAGACCGCTCACGGCGCCGTGGTGACCCTTAACGATGGCGACTTCCACAAGGTGCGCCTGCAGGTGATCGACGAAGACATCATCCGCGTAACCGCCACCGCGCAGCAGGATTTCAGCAACCTGCCCAGACCGCTGATGGTCGTGGCCCAGCCGCAGGCGACCGAATTTTCTGTCGAGCAACAGGGCGACATGCTGCAGGTGAAAACCGCAGATGTATCCGCACTGGTATCGCTCGAAACCGGCAAGGTACAGTTCGCGAACGCCGCCGGCGAAACCCTGCTGGCCGAGACTTCGCGCAGCCTCGCGCCGGTCACCGCGGACACGGGCAAAGTGGACCTGGATTCCTTCGCGCTGCGCCAGCAGTTCGAGCGCCAGCCCGACGAGGCCTTCTACGGTCTCGGCCAGCACCAGGACGGCCGCGTCAACTACGCCGGTGAGAACGTCGAGCTGACCACCTACAACCTGGAAATCAGCATTCCCTACCTGGTGTCCAGCCGCAACTACGGCCTGCTGTGGAACAACACTTCCATCACCCGCCTCGGCGATCCGGAAGCGGCCAAACCGCTGGCAGCGGAATACGATCTGTATAACGCCGACGGCGAAAAGGGCGGCCTCACCGCGCGCTACTACGACGGCGACCAGCTGAAACTGACCCGCACCGAGACGGACCTGGACTACCAGTTCCTGTCCCACGCCAGCGTGCGCGAAGTCCCCTTTCCGGAGGAAGTGCAGGACGCGAAAAACCTGCGCATCGAGTGGAGCGGCAGCATAGCGCCGAAGCACAGCGGCGAGCACGAATTCAAAATGTACTCCAGCGGCTACGCCAACCTGTCCCTGGACGGCGACCAGCTGCTGGACCGCTGGCGCATGAACTGGAACCCCTGGTTCCACAACGCCAAGGTCGATCTCGAAGCCGGTCACCAATACCAGCTGGACCTGGACTGGACCCCACAGGGGGGCTACTTCCACCTGCTGCAGCACCCGCCGCAGCCGAATGCGGATAAAAAGCTGTCAATCGCCTCCGAGAGCGGCAAGGCCGTCGACTACTACTTCGTCGCTGGCGACAACAAGGACGAAGTAATTTCCGGCTACCGCGAACTGACCGGCAAGGCAGTAATGCTGCCGAAATGGGCCTTCGGTTTCTGGCAGAGCCGCGAGCGCTACAAGTCCCAGGACGAACTTGTGGATGCACTGCAGGAGTACCGCGACCGCAAAATCCCCATCGACAATATTGTGCTCGATTGGTCCTACTGGCCGGAGGATGCCTGGGGCAGCCACGACTTCGACAAGCAGTATTTCCCCGATGCCAAGGCCATGGTCAGCAAGGTGCACGACCTGGACGCACACATCATGATTTCCGTGTGGCCCAAGTTCTACCCGACCACGGACAACTACAAGGAACTGAATGCCGCCGGCTGTATGTTCAACAAGAACATCGAGGAGAAAAACCTCGACTGGATCGGCTCAGGCTACCTGAACGCTTTCTATGACCCGTTCAAACCCGAGTGCACCAAAATCTATTGGAGTCAGGTCCGCGACAAACTCAACGTGCTTGGCTTCGACGCCTGGTGGATGGACGCCTCGGAACCGGATATTCACTCGAATCTTTCGTTCGAGCACCGCAAGGACCTGATCACACCGAACGCACTCGGCACCGGTACCGAGATGTTCAACGCCTACGCCCTGCCCCACGCCGAAGGTGTGTACCAGGGCGAACGGGAAACCGATCCCGACAAGCGCAGCTTTATCCTGACCCGCTCCGGCTTCGGCGGCATCCAGCGCACCAGTGCCGCCATCTGGAGTGGCGATGTGGTATCGCGCTGGTCAAACCTGAAAGACCAGATCGCCGCAGGCATCGGTGTCGGCATGTCCGGCATGCCCTACTGGACCTTCGATATCGGCGGCTTCACCCCCGAGGACCGCTACCGTTACAACGGCGATACCGTTGTCGGCAACACCGACCAGATGGCCCAGAGCGAACAGGAAGAGTGGCGCGAACTGAATCTGCGCTGGTTCCAGTTCGGCGCCTTCGTACCGTTGTTCCGCTCCCACGGCCAGAACCCCTACCGCGAGATTTACAACCTCGCCGACGAGGGCAGCGACACCTACAACAGCCTGGTGTGGTACACCAAGCTGCGCTACCGCCTGCTGCCCTACATTTACACCCTGGCCGGCGACTCCGCGCAGAAAGACAGCACCATGATGCGCGGCCTGGCGATGGACTTCGGTAGCGACCCGAATGTGAGCGATATCACCACTCAGTACATGTTCGGCCCCTCCCTGCTGGTCAACCCGGTGTACGAGTTCGGTGCGCGCTCCCGCGACGTCTACCTGCCGGCCGGCGCCGACTGGTACGACTTCTATAGCGGCAAGAAGTACAGCGGTGGCCAGCATATCGATGCACCAGCGCCGTATACGCGCATGCCGCTGTTCGTCAAATCCGGCAGCATCCTGCCCACCGGCCCGGCGATCCAGAGCACCGCGGAGAGCCTGAACGAACCTCTGACTATCAACGTCTACACCGGCGCCGACGGCCACTTCGAAATCTACGAGGACGACGGCCAGAGCTACGGCTATGAACAGGGCCAGTGGTCGCGCATTCCGCTCAGCTACGACGACGCCAGTGGCCAGCTGACGATCGGCGAGCGCAGCGGCAGCTTCCCGGGCATGGCGGAGACACGCCGCATCAGCGTGCGCTGGCTCGGCAGCGGCGACAGCGCCACCGACTTCGACGCCAAGCCGGCGCAGACCGTCGAGTACAGCGGCGACAAGCTGGTACTGAAAAAACCGGCCTAAGCACGTCCCTGTAGGAGCGGCCAATGGCCGCTCCTACAGGGACAAATTTCTACGGAAAAGTGCCGGCAAAAAGCGCCGATAAGAAATTGCCGCGACAATAAGAGCTAAATAATGGCAGCGACACCAATCAAAAAAATCGTGATTGTCGGCGGCGGCACCGCGGGTTGGATGGCCGCTGCCACGCTCGCCCAACACTATCTGGGGACCGACCGAAATCGCGAGCTCTCAATACAGCTGGTCGAGTCCGAACAGATAGGCACCGTCGGCGTCGGCGAGGCTACTGTCCCCGGCATCATCAACCTCAACAGTTATCTCGGTATCCGCGAGCGGGATTTTATCGCTGCTACTGGCGCCACCTTCAAATTGGGTATCGAGTTTATCGGCTGGCGGCAACGCGGTGAGAGTTTCTTTCACCCGTTTGCCGACTTCGGCGCGCCCATCGGCGAGCTGCCATTTTTTCCCTGCTGGCTGAAACTGCACCAGCAGGGTCGCGCTGCACCGCTGCAAGACTACTGCCTGTCCGCGGCCATGGCCAAGGCCGGGCGCTTCGCCCAGCCGGATGAAAAAGCCAGCAATCCACTGGCGCTGTACAGCTACGCCTACCACTTCGACGCCTCGCGCTATGCGCGCCTGCTGCGCGATTATTCTGAAGCGCGCAGTGTCGAGCGCATCGAAGGCAAAGTCAGCGAGGTAAAACTGGATGCCCACAGCGGCGATATCGAACAGCTGCTGTTGGAGGATGGCCGCCAGCTGCGCGGCGATCTGTATATCGACTGTTCCGGTTTCCGCGGACTGCTGATCGAGCAGGCACTGCACACCGGCTACGAGGACTGGCGTCACTGGTTGCCGGTAGACAGTGCCGTGGCGGTACAGAGCGAACGCGGTAGCGAACCGCTGCCCTACACCCGCGCCACCGCCCTCGACGCCGGCTGGCGCTGGCAGATCCCGCTACAGCACCGCAGCGGCAACGGCTATGTCTACGCCAGCGAATATCTGGACCGCGACCGCGCGCAGCGAGCGCTGCTCGACGGACTCGACGGCGAGCCGGTCAACGAACCGCGCCTGCTGCGCTTTACCGCCGGCATGCGCAAAAAGTTCTGGCATAAAAACTGTGTCGCGCTGGGTCTCGCCTCCGGTTTTATCGAACCACTGGAGAGCACCAGTATCTCCCTGATCCAGACCGGTATCGAGAAGCTGCTGCAATTCCTGCCCGACCTGGTGCCGGACCCGGAAAAAATCGAACAGGCCAACCGCCTGAACCGGCAGGAATACGAGCGCATCCGCGACTTCATCATCCTGCACTACAAGCTCAATCGCCGCGACGACACCGACTTCTGGCGGCGCATGCGCGATATGCCGATACCGGACACATTGCAAGCCAAGATCGAGGCCTTCCGCGACGATGGCCGTCTGCTCAGCTACGCCAACGAATCCTTCCGCGAGGCGAGCTGGCTGGCGATCTACAACGGCCTCGGTTTGCGCCCGCAGCGGTATCTGGCGAATGTCGACAACATGGACAGCGATCAGCTGGCGCAGCTGCTGGAAAGGATGCGCGGCGCCGTGACCTCAGCGGCCTCGCACGCACCGCGCCACGGGGAATTCCTCGCCCAGCTGCAGATTGATTGAAAAGCACCAATAAAACGAATGGCGATTTGTGATGTTCAAACAATTGTTCACCTCGGCACTACTTAGCTTCACCACCTGCGCCACCTTCAGTGCCTGTGCCGCAAGCGCTGCGCCTGCCAGTGACGATTACCACTGGCGCAGTGTCACCGTCGGCGCCGGCGGCTTCGCGCCGGATATTATCTTCAGCCGTGCGGAAAAGGGCCTCGCCTACCTGCGCACCGATATGGGCGGCGCCTATCGCTGGGACAGCGGCCAGCAACGCTGGCTGCCGCTGCAGGACCAGATGGCGGAATCCAGCTATTTCGGTATAGAGAGTATCGCCGCCGATCCGCGCAACCCGGAGCGGGTCTATATGGCCGCGGGCATGTACAAGGGTGCACCCGCGGCAATACTCCGCTCCGATGACCGCGGCGAGCACTGGCAGGTGACCCCGGTGCCGTTTCGCATGGGCGGCAATGAAGACGGTCGCGGCCTGGGCGAACGCCTGGCGATCAACCCGCAGAATACTGACATTCTCTATTTCGGCTCGCGCCACGACGGCCTGTGGCGCAGCCGCGACCGCGGCGCCAGCTGGCACAAGGTAACGGCTTTTCCCCACGCCGGACTCGGCCTGCCCGAGGGCCGCCGCAGTACCCACGCCGGTATCAGTTTCGTACTCTTCGCTGAACAATCGCTTTTTGCCGGCGTCGCCGACAGGAATGGAACCGGCCTTTACCGCTCGGACGACAGCGGTGAACACTGGAAGAAAATTGCCGGTGGCCCGGACAAACTACTGCCGGTACAGGCGGCCGCTGCCGGCGGTCAGCTGTATATCGCCTACAGCGATAATATCGGCCCCAACGGCGTCACCGGTGGCGCTGTCTACAAACTGGATATCGCCAGCCAGCAGTGGAGCGATATCACTCCGCCGCCGCAAGGTGACGGACCCGCGGAAGGCGGTTTTATGGGCATCAGCGCCAGCGCGCAGCACCCGGGCACTGTCGCCGTGGCGACGATGAATCGCTGGCACCCGCACGATACGATTTACCTGTCCCACGACGGCGGCGATAGCTGGCGCGAACTGGAAAAACGCAGCCGCCGCGATGTCAGCGCAACGCCCTATCTCTACTGGGGTAATGACGAGGCGGATTTCGGCTGGTGGATCGCGGGCCTCGCCATGAACCCTTTCCAGGATGACGAGCTGGTGTACACCACCGGGGCCACCGTCTACCGCACCGGCGATGCCGATGCGCAGCAGCTGCTGTGGAAACCCTGGGTCGAGGGTATTGAGCAGACCGCCATCATCACCCTGCTGAGCCCCGCCGCCGGCCCGCAGCTGATCAGCGGCTTCGGCGATATCAGCGGTTTTGTACACAGTGACTTTGATCGCTCGCCGCAACTGATGCTGACCGGCCCCGTATTCGCCAATACCAACACCATCATCGACGCCGGCAGCGCACCGCAAATCCTGGTGCGCAGCGGCACGCCGCCGCACCGGGCAGAAGGCCCGGTACCGACGCTGGCCTGGTCCAATAACGCCGGCAAAAGCTGGCGACCGCTGACAGTTCCGGCGCTCAAAATCCCTGGCGAAAAAACCGCGCAGCGCTACGACCTGACCGGCGACAACGCGATTACCGTCTCCGCCGATGGTGACGCCTTCGTGTTTATGGCGCCGGTACCGCAGCTGAGCCGCGACCGCGGCCGCAGTTGGCAGCCGGTAAAAGGCCTGCCGCTGCACGCGCACCCGGTGGCGGACCGGGTCGATGGCAAAAAATTCTACGCGCTGGATTTCAACCGCGGCGAACTCTATGCAAGTACCGACGGCGCGGCCAGCTTCACCGCACTCGAATCGCGCGGACTGCCATCCGACCTCAGCGCCGACCGGCCGCACAACCGCGAAAAGCCCTGGCCGCTGCACGCGGCCCCCGGCCGCGAGGGCGAACTGTGGCTGGTTTCCCGCCAGGGCCTGTTTCACTCCACCGACGGCGGTCAACAGTTCGCGCGCGTCGACAGTGATATCACCGTCGAGCAACTGACCTTCGGCAAGCCGGCCGCGGGCAAACAGGAAGCAACGCTGTTTGCCATCGGCCAGCGCGGCAGTGAACGCGGCTCTGAACACAGCTCTGAACGCAGCACTGAGCGCGCTATCTGGCGCTCCGACGACAGCGGCCGCCACTGGCTGCGCGTCAACGACAGCCGCCACGAATACGGCCAGCGCTTTCGCGTGATCGCGGGCGACCCGCGTCACTACGGCCGCGTCTATATCGGCACCGACGGCCGCGGCATCGTCATGGGCGAACCCGCTGCCGCCACAGTGCAAGCAGAACTTTCCGCACAGGATTCCCGACAATGATTACAGCCAGTTATCCCGACCTGATCGACACACCAATTTTTATCACCGGTGGTGGCTCCGGCATCGGCGCGGCCTTTGTGCGCGCCTTCTGCGCGCAGGGCGCGCGCGTCGCCTTCGTATCCCTGGATGAAGACAAGGCGCAGCAGCTGTGCGCTTCCGTGGAAGAGGAGACCGGTGTGCTGCCGCTGTTCCAGCGCTGCGATATCACCGATGTCGAGCACCTGCAGCAGTGTATCGCCAGCGCCGCCGAGCAGCTGGGACAGTTCCGTGTACTGATCAACAATGCCGCGCGCGATACCCGCCACTCGCTGGAAAAATTCAGTGCTGATGAATGGGATGCATCCCTGAATACCAATTTGCGCCCGCACTTTTTTACCGCGCAAACAGTAGCCGCCGGTATGCGCGCACAGGGCGGCGGCAGCATTATCAATGTGGGCTCCAATTCCGCCCTGCTCGGATTGGCCGGCTATCCAGCCTACGTCACCGCCAAGGCCGGTATCGTCGGCCTGAGCAAGGCGCTGGCGCGGGAACTTGGCCCGGACAATATTCGCGTGAATGCGCTGATTCCCGGCTGGGTCATGACCGAGCGGCAGAAGGAACTGTGGGTAACCGAAGAGGCGCTCAGAGAATGCCTGGATCAGCAATGCCTGAAGCGCACCATTTCCGAACAGGACTGTGCCAACAGCGCACTGTTCCTCGCCTCCGGAGCTTCGGCCATGATCAGCGGCCAGTCCCTGATTATTGACGGCGGACGCGTGTGATGCGCTGTATCGTCATCGACTGGGGCTCCAGCAATTTTCGCGCGCACCTGGTAGACGAAAGCGGGCACGTGGTGTGTACGCGCAGCGACGACTGCGGCGTGCTGAGCTGCGGGGAAAATTACCAGGCGCTGTTGCTGGAGCGCTGTGGCGACTGGCTGCAGCGCTGGCCCGGCATCCCGTTGTACCTGTGCGGCATGATCGGCAGTCGCAACGGCTGGCGCGAGGCCCCTTACGCGCCCTGCCCGGCGAACGCCGCGGCAATCGCGCAGCAACTGCTGCCCCTGGGTGAACAACCCAACGCCTGGGTAGTGCCGGGGGTGAGCTGTATGTCGCCCGGCGGCGCGCCGGACGTAATGCGCGGTGAGGAGAGCCAGGTACTTGGTGCACTGCAGATCAGCGGCAGGGACAGCGCACTGCTGTTGCTGCCCGGCACTCACAGCAAGTGGGTGCAGGTGGACAGCGGCCGCGTGATCAATTTCGCCACATTTTTTACCGGTGAACTGTTTGCGCTGTTGCACAAGCACAGTTCCATCGGCGCCGTTCTCGGTGACGCCGATAGCGATCCACACAGTTTTGTCGAAGGCCTGCGCCACAGCCGCCAAGCAGGCGGCCCGCTGCACCAGATGTTTGCGGCCCGCGCCCTAGCCCTGTGTGAGCCGCACAGCGGCCTGGCCATGTCCGCGTTTCTGTCCGGTATTCTCGTCGGTAACGAGTTGGGCGAAGCCCTGGCGATGTTTCCGGCAGCGGATGAAATCCTGCTGGTGGGCAGCGAAAAACTGCAAAATCTCTACCGACTGGCGGCGGACGAATTCGGCATCCGTCTCAATGCGGTAGATCCGTCGCTCGCAGTGGTCAAGGGCGTGACCGCCATCTGCGACGCACAACAGCAGACACTCCAATACCAGAGTTCAGAGGAGAACGACCGTGCTGCAAACCAATCTTGAACGCTGCCCTCTGGTGGCGATATTGCGGGGAATCACTCCGGATGAAGTCATCGCGGTCAGCCAGGCGCTGATCGACAGTGGCTTCACCATTATCGAGGTGCCACTGAATTCACCGCGCGCACTGGACTCGATCCGCCTGCTCAGCCAGCACTTCGGCGATCGCGCCCTGGTCGGCGCCGGCACGGTCACCGACGTCGCGCAAGTGGACGCTGTTGCCAGCGCCGGCGGGCGCTTGATTGTGTCCCCCAACTGCGACACCGAAGTGATTCGCCGCAGTGTGGCGCTCGACCTGGTCTCCCTGCCCGGCTGCTGCACGCCCACGGAAGCCTTCGCTGCACTGGCAGCCGGTGCCCACGGTATCAAGCTGTTCCCGGCCACAATGATCTCACCGGCCACGGTCAGCGCGCTGCGCACCGTGCTGCCGCCGGTGCCGGTCCTCGCGGTGGGTGGTATCGACACCGCGGATTTTGCCCGCTACCTAGCCGCCGGTGCCGACGGCTTCGGTACCGGCGGCAGCCTGTACCGCCCCGGGCGCAGTGCTGACGAAGTGCGCGCGCGCGCCGAGGCCTCGGTTAAGGCAGTGGTGCAGGCGCTGGCTCCCACTGAAACCAAAATATACGAATAACGATTCCGAAATAAATAACTTCGATATAAGAATAACTTCGAGAGAGGTGAGAGATATGGAACTGGCAACCACCGACCTGGCGATTTTTATCGCCTATGTCGCCGCGCTGATCGCCATCGGCTACCTGGTGTCGCGGGAGAAAAGCGGTCACCAGAAAAACACCCAGGACTATTTTCTCGCCGGCAACGGCCTGCCCTGGTGGGCGGTGGGCGCATCGCTGATCGCGGCGAATATCTCTGCCGAGCAGATTATCGGCATGTCCGGTTCCGGCTACGCAATCGGTCTCGGTATCGCGTCCTATGAATGGATGGGTGCAATCACACTTATCCTGGTGGGCAAGTACTTCCTGCCGGTATTCGTGCGCAAAAAAATCTATACCATGCCGCAGTTCCTCGAACAGCGTTACGACCACCGCGTGAAGGTGGTTCTGGCGACCTTCTGGCTCGGGGTTTATACCTTCGTCAACCTGACCGCGGTACTTTGGCTTGGTGCGCTTGCGATTAATGCCATCGCAGGGGTGGAACTCTTATCCGGGCTTCTTTTTCTCGGGATGTTCTCTGCCGCTTATTCCCTCTATGGCGGGCTCAAGGCCGTCGCCCTGACGGATATTATCCAGGTTGTATTGCTGGTCATCGGCGGTCTGGTGCTGTCCTATCTGGCCCTCGACCTGATTTCCGGTGGCGCCGGCCCGGTAGCCGGATTCAGCGAACTGGTGCAGCGGGTACCGGAAAAGTTCGACATGATCCTGACGCCGGATAACCCCAATTACGCCAGTCTGCCCGGCCTGTCGGTGCTCGTGGGCGGCCTGTGGGTAATGAACTTTTCCTATTGGGGGTTCAACCAATACATCATCCAGCGTGCCCTGGCCGCCAAGAGTATCGACGAGGGACAGAAAGGCATCGCCTTCGCCGCCTACCTGAAATTGCTGATGCCGATCATTGTCGTGCTGCCGGGTATCGCCGCCGTGGTGTTGCTGCCTGACCTGGCACGCCCGGATGAGGCCTATCCGCAGCTGATGAACCTGATGCCGGTGGGCTTCAAGGGGCTGGTTTTCGCCGCGCTGGTCGCTGCCATCGTCTCATCGCTGGCTTCCATGACGAACAGTATCGCCACCATTTTCACAATGGATATTTACGCTCGCTACCAGCCGCAGAAAACTGAAAGGCACTACGTCACGGTGGGCCGCGCGGCCAGCCTGATTTCCCTGTTACTGGCAATGGTCTGCGCCCAGCCGCTGCTCGGCCAGTTCGAACAGGCCTTCCAGTACATCCAGGAATTTACCGGTTTCTTTACACCCGGCATCGTGGTCCTGTTCATGCTCGGTGTTTTCTGGCCGCGGGCCACTGCCAATTCGGCACTGGCTGCGGCTATTGGTTCGGCCGTTCTGTCTCTGGCGCTAAAACTCTGGTGGCCGACACTGCCCTTTATGGATCGGGTGGGCCTGGTATTCCTGTTGTGCCTGGGACTCGCGGTGGGTGTTTCACTGCTGCAGGGCCGCGGTCAGGCATTGGCTGCTGGCAGTGATGGCCGCCTGGCGCTGAGAGAAATCGGCTTCGACACAAGCAGCGGATTCAATCTGGCTGCAGTCGGCGTCACGCTGATATTGATCGCGCTCTACACCACTTGGTGGTGAACAATCCGCCGGTTGCGGTGGACGGCGCTCGCACCGTCCACCGCAACCGTACTGCAAATACAAATTACAATAGACGGATAGATATTCATGGATCTGCAAACCCCGTCGCGACTTCTGCTCGCCGCATTACTTTGCCTTTCTCTGGCCGCACGCGCTGATGCGCCCAGGGTCATTGATGTGGACACCCGTCATACGACGGGCAAATTCGCTACGTTGTTCAAAACCAGCATTGGCGCCGGCCGCGCCAACGAGGGCCTGCGCGCTGACTGGCAGCAGCAGCTGGCCGAAATCAAGCACGACGCGGGCTTCAAGTACATCCGCATGCACGGCCTGCTGACCGACGATATGGCCGTGTACAAGGAAGATGCCGACGGCAACCCGCAATACAACTTCCAGTATATCGATGCGCTCTACGACTACCTGCTCAGCATCGATATAAAACCGTTTGTCGAACTGGGCTTTATGCCCAGTGCGCTGGCGAGCGGTGACCAGACCATTTTCTGGTGGCGCGGCAATGTGACTCCGCCGAAAAGCTATGCAAAGTGGGGCGACCTGATCCGCCACCTGGTTCAACACTTCACCGAGCGCTACGGTGCCGACGAGGTGAAGACCTGGTACTTCGAGGTTTGGAACGAGCCCAACCTGGATGGTTTCTGGGCGGGCAGCCAGGCAGATTATTTCAAGCTCTATGCCACCAGCGCCGCAGCGATCAAAAGCGTCAACCCGGACTACCGCGTGGGCGGTCCTGCCACCGCCGGCGCCGCCTGGGTACCGGAGATGATCCACTACTGCAACGAGCACAAGGTACCGCTGGACTTTGTCAGCACCCACGCCTACGGCGTCAAGCAGGGCTTCCTGGATGAATTCGGCCGCACCGGCACGGTGCTGGCCAAGGATGAATGGGCGGTGAGCGGCGACGTGCGCAAAAGTCGCCAGCAGATCGCCGATTCCCCGATGCCGGGCCTGGAACTCCACTACACCGAGTGGTCCTCGTCCTATACACCGGCGGATCCGATCCACGACAGCTACCACGAGGCCGCCTATATCCTGCAGAAGTTGAAGCAGGTGGGCGATGCTGCGAACTCCATGTCCTACTGGGTATTTACTGATATCTTCGAGGAAGCCGGCCCGCGCTTTACGCCCTTCCATGGCGGTTTCGGCCTGATGAATACCCAGGGCATCAAGAAGCCCGCCTACTTTGCCTACCAGTTCCTCAACCGACTGGGTGCCACAGAGCTGAAAAATGCAGACCAAAAGTCCTGGGCCACCGTCGACAAAAATGGCGATGTGCAGCTGCTGCTGTGGGACTACAGCTATACCCTGCCCGAGGACACTAACAATCAGCAGTACTATATCCGCGATCTGCCCGCCGCCGACAAGGGCAGAACCGCAGTCCGTATCTCCGGGCTGCAGGGTGGCGACTACCGGTTGAAAATCTTCCGGGTCGGCTATCGGCAGAATGATGCCTACTCCGCTTACATTGCCATGGGTTCGCCCAGACAGCTGAGCAGGGAGCAGGTACAAAAACTGAAAGCCGAAGCCAGCGGTACCCCTGCGCAGGAGGAGACCATCAAGATTTCGGCGAGCGGCGAATTCTCCACCGAACTGCCGCTGCGGGAGAACGATGTGTATCTGTTGGAATTGGCCAGGGAAAATTGAGGGAAGGCGTATGCGAGGAAACGGCATCAAACACTGGTTGTTGCTGGGGCTGCTGGCTGTGGGGCCGGCCAGCGCAGAGCCGCAGATTTACCAGCTCGAAAACAACCAGCTGCATTTCAGTTTCACCCCACAGCTGGGCGGCCGCGGCCTGGCCTTTGCCGCTGCAGGACAAGAGAACCTGCTGAAAGTCGGCGCGGCGGTGCAGCAACAGCCACAGCCACAGCCACCAATCAGCGCCGATGGCGACAACATCCCCTACCTCGGCCATATCGTCTGGCTGGGACCACAGAAGGCCTGGTGGCGCCATCAGTCCCTGAATACCGCACGCCGCGACGCCGGTGCGGACTGGCCGCCGGATCCCTTTACCGTGTTGGCCGGTAATACCCTGACCAAACTGAGCGACACCGAGGTGGAAATGATCGCCCCGGCCAGTCCGGTAAGCGGTCTCAGCCTGCACAAACAATTCGTCCTGGACGGCGACCGGTTGGTGCAGAGAGTAGAGGCGACCAATCAGCGCGAGACGCCGGTGAGCTGGGACCTCTGGTTCAATACACGGGTGCCGGCGGATACGCGCGTCTATGTGCCGGTGAAAGATTTCGACAACGACCTGCGCATTGTGCCGATGAGTGAATCTGTAGCAGGGCCCGATGAATCTCGGCAGGCCGGGGGCTTTTTCGACTTTGCCCGTATCGGCTCGAACAAGGCCAAGGCCTATATCCAGCCTGCCGCCGGCTGGCTGGCAGCTTTTAACAAGGGTCAGGTATTTATTATCGAGTTCCCGCTACAACCGCGCGCTGCGATTCACCCGGACCAGGGCCAGGTGGAACTGTACCTGGAGTACGCGGATGGCGAGATGGCGGAGGGGCTGCTGGAACTGGAAGTCCACGCCCCGTTTAAAACCCTCGAATCCGGCGGTTCCATGTCCGCACAGGAAACCTGGCGCGCACTGCCCTACTCCGGAAACAGCGACATGGCGAGCCAGACGGCTTTTCTGCAGGAACTGGGCTACACAGCACCGTAACTTCTGCGCTGCGCTGACTTCGCACAAAGAGCACTATTGCGCGATCACCCGCGGCTTTAGCGGGTGGTTCGCCAATCAAAAGGGGGAAAGGGCAGTGCTTTCACACTGCCCGATAGGTAAAGTCTCGCACACGAATACTGCCTGTACCGGCGCTGTAGATACCGACTTTCAAGCTCAGGAACCCGCCGAATACATTGTGGTGGATACCGGAGACTTCCATGCGATGATCCAGCAGCGTCCAGGTTTTCCCGTCATCGTGGGAATAATGGTATGTCACGACATTATCCCGATTGGTTAGCCTTATACGCACGCTCTTCGTGGCCAATGCCGCACGCATCCACTCCAGCTCACCTGCACACTGGAATGTCTTTCTCTGCCCGACCGAAAAACCCAGGCCCACAAACGCCTTGTGGTTATAAAACAACAACACGCCACCTTCCGCTGTTTCATCCAGCAGGTCGATGGTGACTTCCACCTCGTAGGATCGGTCACCCACGGGACAGGTCAGCGGGGTACTGTTTTGTGGTGACGACCCACTCGCGGCGATACGCAGTCCACCGGGCTCGTATTCGATCCGCGTCATTTCGTCCGGCGCTGGATCGTGGAACGCCCACTGTACGCCCATACGGTTGCTGGCGAAATTATCCGAAAGGGCGAAGCCCGCAGGTCCGCTTTTTCCACCGGCAGGCTTGCGCATAGGCTGACTGAGATCGCCGCCGCGCGCACGAAACCAGCCGTCTTCGGTCCATTCGATCGGCTCCAGCAATGTCTGCCGGCCGAGGGTGCGAAAACCATTTTCATAGCCGTGATAGACCATCCACCAGTCGCCGGCTGGCCCCTCCACCAGCGTCGCGTGGCCACGCGACCACCAGGGTTCAGAGTCGCTGGTGGTGCGCACCAGCGGATTGTGCGGACAGTGCTCCCAGGGACCGTGAATGGATTTCGAGCGCGCGGCAATCACCATATGCCCGGTGACCGGACCCGCGGTCCCACCCACCGCAGTGATCAGGTAAAACCAGTCTCCACGCCGCAGCAACTTGGGCCCCTCCGGCGCGAAGTTTTCCACTACCCAGTCCTCCGGATACTGCCACGGCTGGTAAGCCGGCTGCAGATCACCGTCGGCAGCGAGGCCATCATCGGTCAGGCGGATTTTGCGTATACCGTTGACGAACAGGTAGCGCTTGCCGTCCTCACCCACCACGTGCCCCGGGTCGATACAACCATGGATATTCAGATCGACGGGCTGGCTCCAGGGCCCGCGGATATCATCTGCCCAGATAGCATAGATAGACCAGCCGCCGCCGTCCGGGTTGGCGGGGATATAGATATAATAGCGGTCTCCATGTTTACACAGGTCCACCGCCCAGATACTGCCAAGCGGCTCGTACAGCGCCGGGCCCAGGGGGGCCCAGTTCACCAGATCGGTCGAGTGCCAGATGATCAGGCCCGGATAGGAGTAGAACGACGAAAACGTCATGTAGTAGTCGTCACCGTCCTTCAGGATCGTCGGGTCCGGGTGATCCCCCGGCACGATTGGGTTCAGGAAAGTGCCATCGCCCAGGTCGGCGTTGCGCTGCCCTTCAATGCCCTGCCCCCAGCGCGCGGGCGGCACCGCAGAAGGTGTGCAAGCGGGTATCTCACGCGGAAGTTCCGCTGCTGAGATTCGTGCAGACAACGGTGCTGCCGCCGCACCCGCGAGTAGAGTCTTGAACAGATTCCGGCGAGAATTATCCATTGCAGTTTACCCTCCGCACTGCACTGTCGCGCTGTCAGCAGCACCAATCTGATATTTGATGTTTGCCAGAGCCAGGGAAAGCGCGCCCTCGCTGTCGAGCGCGAAGCTGGTGTCGACCTGAGCGAAGTCCGCACCCCGATCGGCAAAGCAGCGCAGATCAATGGAGAAATGCGTCCACTGTCCCTGCGGCAGCTTGTGCAGGGCGTCGGCCAGTGGCAACGCAACGCTGCAGTCGGGGCCGCACTGTAGGCCGGCGTACACCTTTCCGTTCGGTTCCCGGTCGACCCGTATATCCATGCTGAGTGCGGCTCCGGAGTCCAGGTAGCGATGCATATCCTGAGGGCTTTCTGCGCGCAGACTCACGCTGCCGCGACGCAGTCCTTTCCACTCGAGTAGCCGGGCATCCTCCTGGTTGACCATGTCTATGGCAGCGACGGTAATGTTGTCATCGTCACCGCTGCTGCCGAGATTACCGCTCACGGCAAGTGGGGCATTGCCCTCTTCATCAATGGACAATTGCCACGGCGGACGCGCGCGCCAAACCATCAGCAGGGCATCGCGCAACGGCCCATCGGCGTAACTCTCGCCGTTTTCCGGCAGGTTATCGGCAATCTGCACACTGTCTTCATCGGCGAGACCGTAACCGTAGGCAAACAGTGGGTCGTAAAGATCTTCGCCGACATTGAGCGGTGTCTGGTGGACTTCTTTGGGCCAGCTGAAGGCGAGCTTTCCGGTAAAGTCGTAGCGCGGTTTACCGTCTGCGTCGGCTACGATCACATCGGCAACACCTTCGCCCTCTGAGCCCGGCAGCCAGGCGGCGACAAAGGCATCGGACGCATTCATTTCCCGGTTCACCCACAGCGGCCGCCCCGACAGGAAAATGCTGACCACCGGAATACCTTGGGATTTGAGGTTTTTCAGCAGTGCCAGGTCGCGCTTGTTGCCAAACTGATATTCGAGACTGGTGATATCACCGTGCCATTCTGCATAGGGATTTTCACCGAACACGACGACCGCCACATCCGGCTTGCCGCCACTGCTGAAGGTATTCGTGGAGAAATCACCATTTTCGCTCAGCACCGCTTCACCGCCTCCGGCCGATACTGCCGCCTTGATGCCGTCGTAAATCGATGTGGCACCTGGAAAGTCGGCGCGGGTGTTGCCGGTTCCCTGCCAGGAAATAGTCCAGCCGCCGCTTTGTTTGCCGATATTGTCGGCCCCATCGCCAGCGACCAGAATTTTCTGCTGCGGGTTCAGCGGCAACAGCTGATCGTTGTTTTTCAGCAGTACCAGGGATTTGCGCACGGCTTCGCGCGCAATGGCGCGGTGCTCGGCGCTGCCGAGGATTCCCTTTTTCCCCGCCAGCGGCTGATTGCGATCGAACAGACCCGCGCGCATTTTTACCCGCAGGATACGCCGAACCGCATCGTCGACCCGGGTTATCGGAATCTCGCCGCTGCGTGCCTGGGCGAGGGTATTTTTGTACAGCGGTTTCCAGTCCGACGGCACCATAAACATATCCAGCCCGGCATTGATCGCCTGGGGACAGCTATCCAGGGAGCAGCCTTTCACAAAGCGATGGCCATTCCAGTCGCCGACGACAAAGCCATCAAAGCCGAGCCGGTCTTTCAGTACATCGGTGAGCAGGTGGTGATTGCCGTGCAGGCGCTTGCCGTTCCAGCTGTTGAATGACGCCATGACAGTCTGCACGCCGGACTGCAGCGCAGCGATATAGCCGGCGGCGTGAACGCGGGCGAGTTCTTCCTCGCTGATCCGGGTATCGCCGCGATCGACACCATCGCGGGTACCGCCGTCACCGATGAAATGCTTGGTAGCGGAAACCACGTGGCGACCGTCGAGGAAAGCGTCCGTGCCTGCGACGCCCTGAATACCCTCCACCATTGCGCGGGCGTATTCGCCGACGATGCGCGGGTCTTCGGAATAACTCTCAAAGGTACGCCCCCAGCGGTCGTCGCGCACCACTGCAACGGTGGGGGCAAAGGTCCAGTTGATCCCGGTCACGGCCACTTCCTCGGCGGTGGCCCGGCCAATACGCCGGATCAATTCCGGATCGTGGGCTGCACCGAGGCCGATATTGTGCGGAAACAGTGTCGCGCCGATGACATTGTTGTGACCGTGAACGGCGTCAGAACCCCAGATCACCGGTATTCCGACACCACCAACGGAGGTGTCAGTGGATGCCTGGTAATAGGCGTTGGCCAGCTTCAGCCAGTCCTGCGGTGTGGCGTACTTGTCGTTATTGGGGTAGGTGCCGCCACCATTGAGGACTCCGCCGAGATGATATTTTTTCACATCTTCCGGTGTGGCGTACTTGATCTCGGCCTGGATCAGCTGGCCGACTTTTTCCTCCAGCGTCATCTTTGCGAGCAGGTCGCTGACACGCTGCTCCAGGGCCGGATCCCGGGGCAGTGCTGGCTCCAGTTTCGGCCAGGGGCTCTGGTCCTTCTCCTGCGCCGCCGACACTGCAGTCTTGTCCTCTGCACCACAGGCGCTGAGCAGTATTACCATGGCTGAGGTAATTACTTTTTTATTCAACATTGGCTTCCCCACGTTTTCTTCGTTTTCCGCCTTATTTCTGATTTCGTACCGCTCACTGCAACAGCCTGGCCAGTGTCGGCTCCATTGACTCCGCCCAGATTTTGTAACCACGCGCATTCGGATGCAGGTGATCCGGCATTATTTCCGCACTCAGTACGCCATTTTCGTCCAGGAACTTGTCGCCAATATTCAGGTAGAAAACGTGCTGGTTATCGGCGTAACCGGAGATGATCCGGTTGATTGTCGCGTTTACTTTGCGCATCGGTGCGTCCGGCTGCTCCTCTCGCGGGAATACCCCCAGCAGCAGTATTTTGGTCGCCGGCAGCCGCTCACGCACTTCGTCGAGCACCTTGCGCACACCAGCCGCAGTTAGCTGCGGCTCGGTGAGCGACAGGCCGGTGTTGTTGGTACCGATCATCACTACCGCCACCTTGGGGTCGATACCGTCCAGTTCACCGTGTTCGATGCGCCACAGCAGGTGTTCGGTGCGGTCGCCACCGTAGCCCAGGTTCACCGCATTGCGGTCGCCGTAATACTGTTCCCAAACCGGTTTGCCGCTCTTTTCCCAGCCCTCAATAATCGAGTCACCCAGCCACAACAGATCCACATTACCCTGGGCAAGGCGCTGTTGCTTTTGCTTGAAGCGCTCGTACCACCAACCCTTGGACCAGTACTCGTGGCGCGAAACCGGCGTGGTCGTCAATTTGTGGTAATCGGGACAGGTCTCGTTGGCGTCGCCTTTGCGGTCGAAACGGACATTGGCCACTTCCAGTTCACCCACACCACCGGCAAGCAGTTCAAATGGCACGTTTATCGACTTGAAATCGTCCCCGTCGTGGACAAAGCAGCTCAGGTTGAAGCTTTTGTGCTGCCAGCCCTTGCTGGCCATAGCGCGGGCCGGCAACGTGTAGTCGAGGCGCCGCTCGCAGTTCTCCCCACATTTCATGACCAGGGCCAGGTCCGCCTTGGCCAGATCCTCCACCTTGAGGTCGAACGACAGGGTGCCCTTATCGATAAAGCGCGACAGGTCCAGCGGCTCGCCGTACTGGATACTCAGCCCCGCCAGCCAGGTGTCGTGCCAGCGCATGCGCAGCGCGTCCTCCTGGCGGTCCTTGTCGGTGGCCTCAACTGTGACCCGACCACTCGGCAACTTGGCGAAAGCACCGCTCAACATCTGGTTCTGTTCGAAGTCGCGCAGGCTTACGCCCCAGGGCTGCAGTGGACGGCCCGCATACAGGTCGATCCGCTCCGGCTGGCCGCGAGTCACACCGGGCACTTTTTCCGCGAGCCTGGCCGGGCCCTGTTGAGTGGATGCGTAATTCAGTCCGTAACCGTAAACAAATAGCGGCTGGTAATCCTGCTGTCCAATATTGAGTTTTGCCTGCAGTGGTAATTTCGGCCAGGAAAACGAAAGCTTGCCGTGGAAGTCGTGATTTGGCTTTCCATCGGTGCCGGCCAGAAGCACATCGGCAATACCCTCGCCCTCAGTACCCGGCAGCCAGGCTGCGACAAAGGCATCGGACGCATTCAACTCCGGATTGACCCACAGCGGGCGACCGGAGAGAAAGACTGAAACTACCGGAATACCCCTGGCCTTGAGTGATTTGAGCAGAGTAAGACTCTTCTTGTTACCGGCTTCGAATTCCAGCGTGTTGCGATCACCCATACCTTCTGCGTAGGGCTGTTCGCCGAACACCACCACGGCGACATCCGGCTTGTGCTTGAAATTGCCATCGGGTGCGAGTTCGACACTGCCGCCCGCTTTTGCAACTGCACGCCTGATCCCCGCATAAATGGACGTTGCGTTGGGAAACTTGTCGTTGGGAATACCGGCACCCTGCCAGCTGACACTCCAGCCACCGGACTGCATGGCAATACTGTCGGCACCGGGGCCGGCAACGAGGATATTCTGCCTGGGATTGAGTGGCAGCAAGCCGTGACGGTTTTTTAACAGAACCAGGCTTTCGCGCACGGCGCGCCGCGCGAGTGCGCGGTGTTCGGCACCGCCGACGATCTTTGCTTGTCCTGATAAAACCCGCTCGGAAGGTTTGCTGTCGAACAGGCCCGCGCGCAGCTTGACGCGCAAAATGCGACCCACGGCGTCGTCCAGCCGCGCCATGGAAATTTCACCGGCGCGCACCTGTGCCAGGGTGTTCCTGATCATCGCCTTCCAGTCGTAGGTAACCATCAATAGATCGATGCCGGCGTTAATTGCCTGCGCACAACTATCGTTGGTGCAGCCTGGCACCTGACCGTGGCCGTTCCAGTCGCCCACGACGAGGCCGTCAAATCCCATGCGCTTTTTCAATACATCGGTGAGCAGGTATTGATTACCGTGATTTTTTTCGCCGTTCCAGGACGAAAAGCTGGCCATGACCGTCTGCACACCGGCCTTGATGGCGGGGGGGTAGCCAGCATTGTGGATGCCGACCAGCGTATGCTCGTCAATCTGCGCATTTCCCTGGTCGTCGCCACCGGCCGTACCACCATCGGCGAGAAAGTGTTTCGCGGTGGCAATCACGTGATGCTGATCGAGAAATCCCACATCACCCGGCCGGCCGCCTTGCAGCCCTTCTACCATGGCGCTGGCATATTCGCGTACCAGGTCAGGATTTTCGCTGTAGCTTTCGTAGGTTCGCCCCCAGCGATCGTCCCGGGCTACGGCCAGTGTCGGCGCAAACACCCACTCAACGCCGGTGGTACGCACTTCCTCAGCGGTAGCGCCGCCGATAGCCTGCACCAGCTGCGGGTCTCGTGCAGCGCCGAGACCGATATTGTGCGGGAACAGCGTGGCACCGATGAGGTTACCGTTACCGTGAACTGCATCGGTCCCCCAGAATACCGGTATCGGTGTACGGCCACCGCTGCCGTCCATCGATGCATCGTAGAAGGCATCGGCCAGCGCAACCCAGTCCGCCGCAGTCGCATCGGCCTTGCGTTTCGGCATGGAACCGCCACCGTTCAGTACCGATCCGATGTGATATTTTCGCACCTCCTCAGGCGTAATCGACTGGATTTCCGCCTGCATGATCTGCCCGACTTTTTCTTCCAGCGTCATCTTGCTAAGCAGTGTCTGTACGCGCTGTTCGATGTTCGGATTTTCGGCGGGGCTGGAAACCTGCGGCCACAGCTCTATCTGGTGGTCTGGCGCTGCGGCGAATGACACTGCCGCAGGCAGTAACAGTACGACGGTGAAAATTGCGGAGAGTTTTCCGGTTGCCCGAATTGTTTTTTTCATGACGATGATCTTTTAATTGTCAGCTTCGCTGATTCCGTTCAAGTCTTTATCGTTTATCTGGCTGGCGCGATTCTTCGGTGCGTCCGCCGGGGTCAATGTGAGTTGCGCGGTGTACCGTGGTGCTCGACGATACGCAGGTGCTGTGCCTCGGTGGCCATGTCACCGCCATCGGCAAGCTGTGTCACCGTATTGCGGTAGATTTCCTGCCAGGGTGTCTGGTTCACCAGCTGCTGTGGGTGCAGCTGGGCGCGGCGCTGCTGCAGCTGATCCGCGTCGATCAGTACGTCGACACGGTTGGCGTTCAGATCGATTTCCACCGGGTCATTCATTTGCAGCAACGCCAAGCCACCGCCAGCGGCAGCCTCCGGCGATGCATTGAGAATCGACGGGCTGGCAGACGTGCCGCTCTGCCGGCCGTCACCGATACAGGGCAGGCAGTTAATGCCGCGTTTGATCAGGTATTCAGGCGGGCGCATGTTCACCACTTCTGCCGAACCCGGGTAACCGAGCGGTCCACAATTGCGGATTACCAGAATGCAGTTCTCATCCACATCCAGTGCCGGATCATCGATCCGATGGTGATAATCCTCCGGGCCGTCGAACACTATGGCGCGGCCGCGCAACACATTGGGGTGTGCCGGATTCAGCAGGTATTTATTGCGGAAGTCGTCACCGATCACCGATTTTTTCATGATCGCGGAGTCAAACAGATTGCCGCGCATCACTGCGAAGCCCGCGTTTTCCATCATCGGTGCGGTAACGGGGAAAATCACTTTCTTATTGAGAGAGACCTGGTCGCTGTAGTTTTCACCGATGGACTTCCCGCTGACGCTGCGACAGTCCCCGCTGGCAATGCCCGCGCGCAGCAGTTCGCCCATCACGGCCGGCACACCGCCGGCCCGGTAAAACTCTTCGCCCAGGTATTCACCGGCCGGCTGGCAGTTGACCAGCAGGGGGATCTTTTCTCCGTACTGCTGCCAGTCATCGATCGACAGTGCTACTCCCATATGATTGGCGATGGCCTGCAGGTGCGGCGGCGCATTGGTGGAACCGCCAATGGCAGAGCAGACGCGGATGGCGTTGAGAAAGGCTTCCCGGGTCATGATGTCCGACGGTTTCAGATCCTCATAAACCATATCGACGATGCGCAGTCCGGTGTAATAGGAGATCTGCGAGCGCTCCTTGTAGGGAGCGGGAATGGCAGCGCAACCGGGCAGCGACATACCCAGCGCTTCGGCGAGGCTGTTCATGGTCAGGGCGGTGCCCATGGTATTGCAGTGGCCCGTGCTCGGCGCCGCAGCGGTGACATTGCGCATGAACTGCTCGTAATCGATATCACCGCGCGCGTAATCTTCCCGCGAACGCCAGATAATGGAACCCGAACCCACTCGCGTTTCTTTATTGTCTTTGCTGTCCCAGCCATTCAGCATCGGGCCGCCAGACAACACGATTGCCGGAATGTTGACCGCAGCGGCAGCCATCAGGGTCGCCGGTGTTGTCTTGTCGCATCCGGTGGTGAGCACGACGCCATCCAGTGGATATCCGTAGAGAATTTCTACCAGCCCGAGATAGGCGAGGTTGCGATCCAGAGCCGCGGTGGGCCGCTTGCCCATTTCGTGAATCGCGTGCACAGGAAATTCGAACGGCACGCCGCCGGCGTCGCGAATGCCATCGCGCACGCGCTGCGCCAGATCCATATGGTGGCGATTACACGGTGCCAGGTCACTTCCAGTCTGCGCAATGCCGATAATCGGTTTTCCCGACTGCAGTTCCTCGCGGGTGAGGCCGTAGTTGAGATAGCGCTCGATATAGATTGCAGTCTGGTCCGGCTGGCTCGGATCATTGAACCAGTCGGTGCTGCGGAGTTTACGCTTGGTATTTCGACTCATAACAGAAACTTCCCACCCCCGATCAACGGCGCGTCCGGAAGCGGACGCAACACCATCCATTAATCGGTTAAATCATACAAATAAATTCTACGTACACTAATGCCGCTAGATCCGCAGAGACCATTACTGCAAATCCATGTGGCCACCCTGCTCTTCACCCGGGCCGCGACAAGCTTTCGCGGGCAGCGAAATTCTTTCAAAGCGGGCGGACAGCTTCCCTGCACTTTTCACGTTATAAAGGCACGCTTTCTCCGGTTGCGGCGACACCGTGCCCATAGGGATCAATGGTGCGGATGCTGCCATCCGCGTTGTGCGTCAACGGTGTCATCTTCACCGAGCGCAAATGGGTCACACCGCCGGACAATATCGAATCGTGGTAGAAGAGATACCACTGCCCTTCCACTTCGCAAATGGAATGGTGTGTTGTCCAGCCGACCACCGGTTTGAGAATGACGCCGCGGTGGACAAAGGGTCCGTAGGGACTGTCTCCGGTCGCGTAACAAAGAAGATGGCTATCACCGGTGGAATAGGACAGGTAATAGGTGCCGCGATACTTGTGCATCCACGGACCTTCGAAATAGCGGCGCTCGCTATCGCCGGCGAGCAGCGGCTCGCCGTGCTCATCGAGGATTAACACTTCCCGCGGCGCCTCGCAGAACTCCGTCATATCCCCGGTCATGCGGGCTATGCGCGGACCCAGCGCCGGTTCGTTCGCGGCGGGCTCCCCGTGTTCTTCGGCATAACCGTTGTCGCGGTACTTCTGCAGCTGCCCGCCCCAAATGCCACCGAAATACATGTAGAACTCGCCATCATCGTCGCCGAAGACGGCCGGGTCGATGGAATAACTACCTTCAATCGGCTGCGGTTGCGGCACAAAGGGACCAACCGGGGAATCGCCGATCGCCACGCCGATCTGAAAAATGTCGTCGCTGCGCTTGGCGGGAAAATAGAAATAATATTTGCCGTTTTTACACGCCGCATCCGGCGCCCACATCTGCCGCTCCGCCCAGGGTACATCGCGGACATGCAATGCCGGGCCGTGATCCACCGCTGCGCTCCCCGGCGACTCCATCGAAAACACGTGATAGTCCTCCATCGCGAAGTGATCGCCGTTGTCGTTGAAGGCGATACCCGCCTCGATATCGTGGGAGGGGTAGATATAGATTTTTCCGTCGAACACATGGGCCGATGGATCGGCGATATAGATGTGCGTAACCAGCGGCTCGGATATTGCCTTGCGCGCCAGTATTTCAAGATCCTGATTATCCATTATTAACTTCACCATCAAGCCGCTGCGCCCCGGCGCAGGCCGAGGTCAGATTCGATGCGGAATTCCAATTTTTTATTGATTTCATAGGCGAATAGCAACGCAATACCAAACAGGAAGGGCAGAGCTGCATAGACGCTGATCGACAGACGAATTCCATTAACGGCGTCCGCATTCTGTACGGGCAACTGTGCATCGTAACCGTAGAGCGCGAGAATCCCCGCCACCAGGGCGCCCCCGACACTCAGCCCGACTTTAAGGCCGATGATCATCGCGGAGAAAATAATGGCGGTGGCACGACGCCCATTCTTCCACTCGGAGTAATCCGCCACGTCCGCAATCATCGCCCAGAGTAGCGGGATGGTGATGCCGTAGAAAAATCCATGCAGTATCTGCGCAATGAACACCAGCGCGATGGCCTGTGGGGAAAGAAAATAAAACGCGAGGATAAACAGAGTAGAAACGAACAGGGCAAAGCCGAAGACATCGCGCTTGCCGAAGCGGTCGGCGAGTGGCCGAGACAGTCCGATACCGACAATCATCATCAGGATACCGCCGGCATTGAACAGACTAAATGCAGAAGTCGTCGGATCTTCCGGCCACTGGAAACCGCTCAGCCCCATGCCCTGAAGCGTGCTATTGAGTGCATGTATCGCGCCATTGAATCCGACACTATCCAGAAAGTCGACGATCTGACTGGTGTCCAGGTAATTCTCGAAGTAGTAAACGTACATCCCCCCCTTCAGTGCCAGAGTGACAAATACCAGCACGGTCAGCACCAGCATAATGATCCAGGGGCGGTTCTTAAGCAGGTCACCGACATCTTCGAAGATACTCGAGCGCTGTTCCGGTGACGGCACAATCCGTTCGCGCGTCACCGCAAAAGTGATCAGCAGAAAAATCATACCGACCAGTGCAAACAGGGTCATGACGCGTTCGAAGCCTACCGCTTTGTCACCGTCACCAAACAACAGGACCAACGGCAGCAGCAGCGCCTGAATAATAAACTGCGCGATCATCACCGCGACGAAGCGGTAGGAAGACAGGCTGTTACGCTCGGACATGCTACCGGTAAGGACTCCGCTCAACGAAGCGTAGGGGAGGTTGTTCGCACAGTAGATAACCACCAACAGCACATAGGTAACGAAGGCGTAAACCAGCTTGCCGCCCGGTGCCAGATCAGGAGTGCTGAACGCCAGCAGGGTCACCGCACCAAAGGGTACAGAAGTCCAGAGTATCCACGGGCGGAATTTCCCCCAGCGGGTGTGCGTGCGGTCGGCCAGCACACCCATCAGCGGCGTAAACAATGCGCCGACCATGCCACCGGCAAAAATGATGGTAGATGCCTGCGCTGCAGGTATCTGGTAGACGTCGGTATAGAAAAAGGCCAGAAAGGTCATCAGTGTCTGGAAGATCAGGTTGGCAGCCAGATCACCCAGGCTGTATCCGACTTTTTCCAGTACTGATAGTTTTCCTGCGGTAATCGTGTTCATTATTATTTTCCGCCTCGTAATTACATCATCGCTGTCGGGCCGTCGGTGGGAAAGGTCATCGAATCCGGCCCAACAGAACCCTTTTACTCTGTGCCCACTAGTGCGAGTTGCGTGGCGTACCGTGTCGCTCGACGATACGCACATGCTCCTCATCCAGTGCCATATCCGCCCCCTGCTCCAGCTGGGTGACGGTTTTTCGGTAAATTTCCTGCCACGGTGTCTGATTGACGATATTGGCCGGCTGTCTTTGAGCGCGTCGGCGGACCAGCTCCTCGTCATCGAGTATTGCGTCCACACGATTGCGATTCAGGTCGATCTCGATCTGGTCACCGCTTTGCAGCAGTGCCAGGTCGCCACCGGCTGCGGCTTCCGGTGAAATATTCAGGATCGAGGGGCTGGCCGAGGTACCGCTCTGTCGGCCGTCGCCGAGACACGGCAGGCCGGTGATACCCTGCTTGAGCAGATAATTTGGCGGGCGCATATTGACGACTTCGGCGGAGCCCGGATAACCGAGGGGACCGCAGTTGCGGATCACCAGCACACAGTGGGCGTCGATTGCCAGGGCCGGATCGTCGATACGCTGGTGGTAATCTTCCGGGCCCTCGAAAACGATCGCGCGACCCCGGAAAACATTCGGCGACTGCGGATCGGAGAGATACTGCCGGCGAAAATCATCACCGATCACGGACTTTTTCATGATTGCGGTATCGAACAGGTTACCGCGCATGACTGCAAAGCCGGCATTTTCGCGCAGCGGTGCGTCGCAGCTGCGAATAACCTTGTCACTGCGCGGCCGAACGGCGCCGACATTTTCCATAATAGTTCGTCCATTGGCAGTCATGCAATTCCCGTCGAGCATATCCGTGCGCAGCAGCTCGCCCATGACCGCCGGCACACCACCGGCGCGATAGAAATCTTCACCCAGGTATTCGCCGGCGGGCTGGCAGTTCACCAGCAATGGAATCTTCTCGCCGTAATCCTGCCAGTCGTCGATCGAGAAATTGACGCCGACGCGGTTGGCGATGGCCTGCAAATGCGGCGGCGCGTTGGTTGACCCGCCAATAGCCGAACAGACGCGCACCGCGTTGATAAACGCCGCGCGCGTCATGATGTCGGAGGGTTTCAGGTCTTCGAACACCATATCGACGATACGACGACCGGTGCGGTAGGCCATCTGCGCGCGCTCGCGGTAGGTGGCGGGGATCGCGGCACAGCCGGGCAGCGACATGCCGAGCGCCTCGGCGATCGAGTTCATGGTCAAGGCCGTGCCCATGGTGTTGCAGTGGCCGCTGGACGGTGACGAGTCGGTGACCTGCTGCATGAAACCTTCGTAATCGATATCGCCGCGGGCCAACTGCTCCCGCGATTTCCAGATGATCGAGCCGGAACCCAAGCGCGTCTCGCCGTCGTCGCCACCCCAGCCGTTCAGCATTGGGCCGCCGGACAGGACAATTGCCGGGATGTTGACACTGGCCGCAGCCATCAGAGTGGCCGGAGTGGTCTTGTCGCAGCCTGTCGTCAATACCACGCCGTCGAGTGGATAGCCGTGCAGAATTTCCACCAGCCCGAGATATGCCAGGTTGCGATCCAGCGCTGCGGTCGGGCGGCGTCCCTGCTCGGCAATGGGATGCACCGGGAACTCGAAAGGTATGCCACCGACATCCCGGATACCCTCACGCACGCGTTTGGCGAGCTCGATGTGGTGGCGATTGCACGGTGTCAGGTCACTGCCGGTCTGGGCGATGCCGATAATCGGTTTGCCGGACTGCAATTCCTCGCGGGTCAGGCCGTAGTTCAGATAGCGCTCGAGATATATTGCCGTCTGATCCGGCTGCGATGGATCGTTGAACCAGTCTTCACTGCGCAGCCTGCGTTTTTTGTTCATTCGGTTAACCGCCATTTTTCACGGCGGGCCCGCAGCCCGCCGTCCGTCAGTACAATCCGCTCTCAGGCCAGGGTGTAGGCCGTCTTTACCGTGGTGTAGAACTCCCGCGCGTAGCTTCCCTGTTCGCGCGCACCGTAACTGGAACCCTTACGGCCGCCGAACGGCACGTGATAGTCGACCCCGGCAGTGGGCACATTGACCATCACCATGCCCGCCTGGGAAAAACGCTTGAAGTGTGTTGCATGCTTCAACGATTGGGTGACGATCCCGGCGGACAAGCCGAACACCGTATCGTTGGCCAGTGCCAGCGCGTGGTCGTAGTCATCGGCACGGATCACCGAGGCCACCGGGCCGAAAATCTCCTCGCGGTTGATGCGCATTTCAGAATGGGTTTCGGTAAACAGGGCCGGTGTCAGGAAGAATCCGGGTGTTTCCCGCTCGATGCGTTCGCCACCACATAACAGGTGCGCACCCTCTTCACTGCCAATGCGAATGTAGTCGAGATCCTGATTCAGCTGCCGCTCGTCCACCACTGGGCCAATATGGGTACCGTCTTTCAGGGCGTGGTCCACGACCAGTTGCTTCATGCGTTCGCTGACCGCTTCGACAAAGCGGTCGTGCATGCCGGCGGTCACGATCAGGCGGCTGGAAGCGGTGCAGCGCTGACCGGTAGAAAAGAAAGCGCCATTCACCGCGCATTCAACCGCAGTGTTCAGGTCGGCGTCGTCGAGCACCACCAGCGGATTTTTACCGCCCATTTCCAGCTGGATCTTGGCCATGCGCGCCGTAGCCGCAGCGGCAATATTCCTGCCGGTATTCTGTGAGCCGGTAAAGCTGATCGCATCCACTTGCGGATGGTTAACCAGCGCGTCGCCGACAACCCGGCCCGGGCCCATCACCAGGTTGAAGACACCCGCCGGCACACCCGCCTCGACAATGATTTCCGCCAGCGCGTGCGCGGAACCCGGCACCAGTTCCGCGGGCTTGAACACGACGCAGTTGCCGTAGGCCAGCGCCGGGGCAATTTTCCACGCGGGAATGGCAATGGGAAAATTCCACGGTGTAATCAGGCCGATCACGCCGAGGGGTTCGCGGGTAACCGAGACATCCAGCCCGGGCCGCACCGACGGCTGCAATTCGCCGCGCAACTGCAGCACTTCGCCCGCAAAGTATTTGAAGATCTGTCCGGCGCGGGCGACCTCGCCAATAGCCTCTGGCAGCGTCT
This sequence comes from Microbulbifer hainanensis, assembly GCF_014904735.1. Taxonomy (GTDB): domain Bacteria; phylum Pseudomonadota; class Gammaproteobacteria; order Pseudomonadales; family Cellvibrionaceae; genus Microbulbifer; species Microbulbifer hainanensis. The sequence continues at coordinate 141,613 of NZ_JACZCR010000010.1, forward strand.
TGCCCTCTTCGCGGGCGAGCAGCGCGCCGAGTTCCGCGCGTCGATCGAGGATTGCCTGGCCGATGCGATCGAGTATTTCGCTGCGCGCCTGGATGGAACCGGTGGACCAGGCTGGGAAAGCCTGCCGCGCGGCCTGAACTGCATCTTCCAGCTGCGCGGGGCCGGCCTGCGCATATTCGGCAATCAGGTCGCTGGTGTCGGACGGGTTGATATTCGCAATACCGCCCTGGCCGTCAATCCATTCGCCGGCGATGAAATTCTTTTTCAGGGTCATGTTTTTTTGCCTCGAGTTCGTCAATGTTTATCCACGCCTTGCGTGGCAGGCCCGCGGTTTACGCCGAGCTTGAATCCGGATTTACAGCAGGCCCCGTTGCGCCAGATTGCGCATCAGCGCAGCAATACCAAATGTCCACGGCGGCGCCTTGTCGCTGAAGGTGACGGTATTGATCAGTGCGCCCAGCTTCGGTGAGCTGATGCACACGCGGTCACCGGTCTTGTGGGTAAAACCCATGGCGGCAGCATCGCGATCCTGGGTCGGCGCGAACAGCGTGCCGGTGAACAGGGCAATGCCATCCGGGTACTGGTGGTTGGCACCGATGGTCTGTTCGACGAGATCCAGCGGATCGCGGCTGATCTCGGTCATCGGGCTGACCTCGCGCAGCCTGAAGCCGTCCTGCCCTTCGATTTCCAGGGTCACTTCGGCGGCGCGCACGTCGTCGATGGAAAAGGATTTGTCGAACAGGCGCACGAATGGGCCGATAGCACAGGAGGCGTTGTTGTCCTTGGCCTTGCCCAGCAGCAGCGCACTGCGGCCCTCGATGTCGCGCAGGTTCACGTCGTTGCCGAGAGTGGCACCGACGGTATTGCCGCGGCTGTCGACGATCAGAACCACTTCCGGCTCGGGATTGTTCCAAGACGAGATCGGATGCACGCCCACCTGGTCTCCGGGGCCGACCGCAGACAGGCACTGCGCCTTGGTAAACACTTCCGCCAGCGGGCCAATGCCAACTTCGAGATACTGGGACCAGATACCCGCTTCCTGCAGCGCTGCTTTCAGAGCTTCCGCTTCATCGGAACCCGGCACTACAGAGGTGATATCACCGCCGATCTTTTCCATCAGCTGAGCGCGAATTTCCTGCGCCCTGGTCGGATCACCGCCGGCGCGCTCTTCGATAACACGCTCCAGCATGCTGCACACAAAAGTCACCCCGCAGGCTTTAACCGCCTGCAGATCCACTGGCGCGAGGAAGTGCGGCAGTTTCGGATCGCGGGTTTCGCCCAGTGTGTTTTTCAGGATTTCGTCGACACTGCCGATGCGACGCGTGCGGTCGAGATCTGCACTGTCCGCCGCAAAACCTGCTTCGATCAATTCCGACAGCGTCGGCGCCAGTGGACTCAGATCAAAGACGCCGTCTTCACACAGCCACACCGGGCTGGGGCCGGCCACGCCGGATTCATTCTGGTTCCCCGGCACCCAGGCGCGGCCGAGCAAAGTGCCGGCCAGGCCGTCCACAGGCAGTATCCGGTTGAGTTCACTTGGCGTCATGACTTACATCCATCCCATAGCAGATTTAAAGTAAACGTTTACATCAAATGTCCGAAAAAAGGCCGCGCGCGACCTTCTTTTTCCAACACTTCAGCCGCGAAACAGCGGCTGTTGTATGCCCCGCACGCCCGGGCTGCAGCGGAACAGGCCGCCGGCGAGCGGCTGCGCCTCCAGCTCCTCGTCGTCCAGACCCTTGCGCGCGGTGGTGATAAACAGCGTGTCCAGTTCCGAGCCGGCAAAGGTGCAGCTGGTAACATTGGCCACCGGTAACTCGATGCGGCCAATCGCTTCACCATCGGGAGATAAGCGGGTGATTCCCCAACCGCTCCAGTGACACAGCCAGATACAACCCTCGCTATCGACGGTCAGGCCGTCCGGATAGCCGGTAGTCTCTGGCAGCTGCACAAACACACGCTTGTTGCGCGGGCGCCCCTGCTCGTCCAGGTCGAAGGCGTAAACGGTGCGCTGCAGCGTGTCGTTGTGGTACAGGGTGCAGCCGTCGGGACTGAAAGCCGGACCGTTGGTGATCACGTAACCGTCGTCCACTGGCTGCCACTGCAGGTCGGCAGCGAGGCGGTAAAGCACTCCGCTGGAACGCTCCTCGCCATCATCCATACTGCCGGCCCAGAAATTGCCCCGGGCGTCTACCTTGCCGTCGTTGAACCGGTTGCCGGGTACATCCGCTTCGGGGCCACCCAGCGGCTGCACGAACGCCTCGTCTCCGCGCAGGTCGATGGTGGCAAAGCCCTCGCGAAACGTGCCGATAAAGCCACCGCTGGCGCGCGGCGCCAGCGCACTGAGCGGGCTTTCGAACTGCCAGCTACGCTGTTCGCCGCCCGCAAGACCGTAGCGGTGCAGCTGCATCTTCTTGATATCCACCCAGTAGAGCGCCCGCTCACGCTCCACCCACAGCGGCCCTTCACCAAGGGTCGCCGCGGCCGGCCAGACGCAATGCAGATCGGTTCCGTACTGTTGCATCTGCAGCTTCCTCAGCCTTCCATCTGTTCCAGCTCGCGGCCGCGGGTCTCGTGCACGTATTTGCCCACGAAGAAAATCGAAACGGCCGCCGCCAGTGCGTAGAGGGCATAACTGCCTGACAGCTGGATGCTGGCCAGCAGTACCGGGAAGGACAGAGTGATACCGAAGTTCGCCAGCCACTGAGCCAGGCCGCTGACGGCGAGGCCGGAACCGCGCACCTGGTTGGGGAACATCTCACCCAGCATGACCCACATTACCGGGCCCCAGGAGGCGTTAAAGAAAACCACGTAGGCGTTCGCCGCGAGCAGCGCGATGGTGCCGATACCGTCCGGCAGACTCACTGCGCCGGAGGCGTCAACGGTAGCGCGAGAAAAAGCACCGGCCATGATGGCGAGCGTGATGGCCATGCCGATAGAACCGAACCACAGCAGTGGCTTGCGCCCGATTCTGTCGACCAGCAGCAGCGCCGCGATCACCGCGCCGATGCTGACCGCACCGGACACCACATTGATCAGCAGCGCGTCGCTCTCGGTGAAGCCCACCGATTGCCACAGCACCGCGCCGTAATAAAAGACCACGTTGATGCCCACCAGCTGCTGGAAGACCGCCAGGCCGATGCCGACCCAGACGATGCGACGCAGCTTGCCAGTGGCCGGGTCGAGCAGGTCCGCCAGGCGCGGCTTGTGATCGTCCGCCAGGGAAGCGCGGATCTCGCGCACCTTTTCACTGCCGGCGTTTTCGCCGAACAGGCGGCCGAGCACCCGTTGTGCCGACTCGCCGTCACCGCTGGCGACGAGGAAGCGCGGGCTCTCGGGAATGAAGATCAGGCCGACCAGGAATACCGCTGCTGGCACCAGCTCCATCCAGAACATCCAGCGCCAGGCCGCATGACCGAGCCAGAACTCAGAGGTGGAGGCGCCGGCAAACTGGGCAATGACGTAGTTGCTGACAAAGGCGCAGAAGAGGCCGCTGATGATCGCCACCTGCTGTACGGTGGCCAGGCGCCCGCGGTAGGCCGCCGGCGCCACTTCGCTGATATAGGCCGGCGTCATGACACTGGCGGCACCCACGGCGAGGCCGCCGAGAATACGATAGATCACAAATTCCAGCGAGCCGCTGGCAACACCGGAGCCCCAAGCGGAGACAATGAAGAGGACCGCCGATACCACCAGCAGCGCTTTGCGCCCAAAACGGTCGGCCAGCGTACCCGCAAAGAAGGCACCGAAAGCACAGCCGAGCAGCATCGAGGCCACGTTGAAACCGGTACCCGCGGTATCCGAGTGGAAAGCTGCCTGCAGGCCATCCACGGTGCCGTTGATCACGCCACTGTCGAAGCCAAACAGGAAGCCGCCGATGGTCGCCACGACACTGATTGCGATGACCAGGGTGTGATTCGTTTCGGAGGCGCGTGCCCCCGACGCAGCATCCAGCACTGCGCTGTCTAGGGTGGGATTCACTTTATTATTCCCTCACTCGCTGTAAGGCCCGCTGGGCCATTTATTGTTTTGCTTATCGTAACCGCCGTACGACCTGTCGCCGAGCGGTTTTACACCACATTAATGTAATCGTTTACATTCAGTCAAGCGGGCATTTATCCGGGCGAGCACCCCGTCAGCTTTCGTCGGCGGGGGGTGCGGCCGTGGACTCCCGCACCACCAGGCGGTGAGGCACGATTTCCGGCTCAGCGCCGATATCGCCGCCATCGATGGCCCGGCACAGCCGGCGCATGGTGTGCTCGCCGATCTCTTCGGTGGGCTGCGCCACAGTGGTCAGCGGCGGATCGAGAATTTCGGCGTAGCGGATATCGTCGAAACCGATCACGGAGATATCCTGTGGAATGCGCAAGCCCGCCCGGCGGATCTCGTGCATGGCGCCCATCGCCATCTCGTCGTTGGCACAGAAAATTGCCGTGGGACGGGGACTCAGCGCCAGCAATTGGCGCGCGGCGGCGCGCGCGCCATCGAGCGTCTGGCGGCCCTCGACAATCCATTCGTCGGCGACAGGCAGGCCGGCCTCCGCCATGGCCTGGCGATAGCCCTGCTCGCGGTCGCGCGTCAACAGCGAAGCCTGCAGGCCGGCAATAAATCCGATACGCCGATGCCCCAGCTGCACCAGGTGCGCAGTGGCCTCGGCGGCGGCGGCCGCGTTGTCGACCCGGACACTGGGAAACTGGCTCAGCTGCGGTGCCACGGTTTCACAGCCGATCACGATCGGCGGCAGGCGGTCGCCGTGCCCAGCCCGCTCCGCCGGGCCGGACGTGAAGGGCGAAGTACTCGCCAGCAGGATGATGCCGTCCGCCTGCTTGGAGAAAACAATCTCGCTGTAATCGTCGAATTCGTGGGTATTGAACTGAGTCTCGCGGATCAGGATGCTGTAGCCCTCGGCATCCGCCACGCGCCAGATGCCGCGCATCACGCCCTCGAAGAACGGATCGCCTACAGACGGCAGCACCACCACGACCAGACTGGTCTTGCCGCGGCGGAAATTGCGCGCCAGCGTATTCGGCGCATAGCCGGTAGAACGGATCGCCTCCTGCACCTTCTTGCGGGTCTTTTCACGCACGTGTTCGGGGCTGTTGAGATAGCGCGATACGGTGGCGGTGGAGACGCCGGCAATCCTGGCCACTTCTTTAATCGACACCTGAGTCTGTCCTGCAATTGCGGATGGAAGCGCCGATGTTAACGTTTTCACCGTGTAAATTCCTCCCTCCCCCCATCGGCCGGGGAGTCGCCCACCGCGAATTGTAAACGTTTACATAACGTGTTAGCGTAAACTGCAAAACAAAGAATGATCGGTCGGCAACTGCCGCACTCGCAGAGAAGTAAGTATGGAAAACAGCAAACTGGCGGTGGTTACCGGGGGAACAACAGGTATCGGCCGCGGCATTGCATTGCGCCTGGCGCGTGCCGGATGGGATCTCGCCGTCAACAACCTGGATATCAACGACAGCGCCGCACAATCGCTGCGATCGGAAGTGGCCGCCCTCGGCCAGCAAATTTTCCTGGCCCCCTGCGATGTCGGCGAAAGCGGTTCGGTGGACCAGTTCTACCAGGGGGTCATGAACCACTTCCAGCGGGCACCGAGCCTGCTGGTGAACAATGCCGGTGTGCAGACCTGGGCGCCGCTGCTGGAACTGGCAGAAGAGGACTGGGACAGGGTCATCCGCACCAACCTCAAGGGCGCCTTTCTCAATATCCAGCGCGCCGCGCGCCTGATGGTGGAGGCCAGTATTCCCGGCGCCATCGTCAACATCGGCTCCGGCTGCAACAAGCTTGCCTTCCCCTGCCTGGTGGATTATGCGGCCAGCAAGGGCGGCATCGAAATGTTGACCAAGACTTCGGCCATCGAGCTGGGCGAATACGGCATTCGTGTTAACTGCGTGGCGCCTGGCGGCGTACTGGTAGAGCGCACGGAGCAGGAAGCGCCGGATTACGCTGCGGTATGGTCGGCGATCACACCACTCGGACGTGTCGGCTATGCCGAGGATATCGCCAACGCAGTACTGTTTCTCGCGGAAAGCGAGTCCTCGTTTATCAGCGGCCAGACCCTTTGGGTCGACGGCGGCGCCTTCAGCAAGGCCAACTGGCCCTACCCTTCCCAGGAGAATGTCAGCGCCAGCGGCAGTACCCTGCCCGCCGCCGCGACTGGCGAATAAGGACCGGAGCGACGACTGGCGCCCCATCGGCAAGCCACCGCAACCGTACCGGCAACCATAAAAAAAGCCCCTCACAGAGGGGCTTTTTCGATTCAGGCAGTGACTGCCTCTGTCCCCACACTGTCCGGTGCCACCTGCGGCTCCCTGACAAAGATGACGGAGAGCGCACCGAGAAACATAAACACACCGGCCAGCACGATGATGTTGATGGCCTCGTTGTGGAAAATTCCGGCCAGAATCGGCCCCGCCACCAGCGCCGAAATGATCTGCGGGGCGGCGATGGTGAAATTGAAAATACCCATGTAGACACCGGTTTTGTTGGCCGGCAGCGAATCGGAAAGGATCGCATAAGGCATCGCCAGAATGGCCGCCCAGGCGATACCCACGCCGACCATCGGCAACAGCAGGCCGAGCGCGCCGCTGGGCACGGTAACCTCGGTAATCAGCAGGTTGACCTGCGTCTGCTCGCCGCCCTGGAACAGCAGGAAGCTGACCAGTCCCAGGCCACCCAGCGCCAGGGACAGGGCGTAGGTGGGCTTGCGGCCGATCGTGCCGGCGACCTTGGCCAGCACGATGGAAAACAGCGCCGCAAACAGCGAGTAACCGGCGAAGATGATGCCAACCCAGTCACCGGCAGCGCCCTTGGCCGCGGCGATATGCGCCGGGATTTCGCCGACAGAGTGCAGGTAATCCGGATCGAACCACTTGGCATCCACACCCCAGACGTACTGGGTGATCGCCGGTGTGGTGTACACCCACATGATGAACAGCGCGAACCAGGAGAAGAACTGCACCACCGCCAGCTGGCGCATGGTCTTGGGCATATTGAACAGCAACTTGAAGAAACCGCCCAGGCGCTCGCCCAGTGACTTGCGTTCGGCCTGCTCGCGCGCCAGCTGCTCGCTATCAAGGCCCTTGTAGGCGTTGTACTCGGCCGGTGCATACTCCTTGGTGCGGAACACGGTCCACAGCACCGAGCCCAGCAGCACGGTCGCGCCCAGGTAGAAGGCCCAGATCACCGACGGCGCCACCTCCCCGGCTTTTGAGGTGTTTTCCAGACCGATCACATTGGTAAGGATAAACGGCAGCATCGAGCCGCACACGGCGCCGATATTGATCAGCAGCGACTGAATGGAGTAACCCAGGGTGCGCTGTTCGGAGGGCACCATGTCGGAAACCAGCGCGCGGAAGGGCTGCATGGTCACATTGAAGGCCGCATCCATCAGCGCCAGCATGACACCGCCAAACAGGATGGGAGCCACGATGGCCACCACGATGCCGGCGTTGGGCATAAAGGCCATGCCCAGGGCAGCGGCAATCGCGCCGAAAAGGATATAGGGATTGCGGCGGCCGAAGCGGTTCCAGGTGCGGTCCGACGCGGAGCCGACGATCGGCTGCACGATCAGGCCCATCAGCGGGGCCACGATCCAGAACAGCGACAGGGAATGCAGGTCCGCACCCAGGTCGGAGAGGATCCGGCTGGCATTGGCATTCTGCAGGGCAAAGCCGAACTGCACCCCCAGGAAGCCGAGGCTGACGTTCCAGACCTGCCAGAAGGGCAATTTGGGCTGCTTGGGAGACCGCGCTGTCGCGCTGGAAACTGGTTCGGACATGGGATCACCGCTGTTTGCTGGTTATGGTTATGCGGCGATTGTCGCAAGAGCCTCGACAGGGGCCCTCCTCCCCTGTGGGGGCGGAGGAACAGGATACGCGCACATAAAAACGAACCCCGGCACAGCTCACCGAACCGCCAGGGTTTGCAAGCACTCACATACGAGCGCGAAAGCGCGCATTATAACGGCGTATCGACGCAGCGGATAGCCGCCGCGCCGGGACGCATACTCAGTGCAACACGATCACTTCATTGGCATCCAGGTTCAGCACCGCAGAGCCACCGCTGACACTGACGACGTCAGAGCCCACCAGGCTGGCGTAGCTGCCATCGGCCAGTGCCAGGCTACTGACAGTGATCGAGGTGCTGCCGCCGCGGTTGACCGCCACCAGCACCACATCGCTGCCGGACTGGCGCTCGAACACCAGGATGTCGCCGTTGACCCAGCGCTGGTTATAGCTGCCGCTGGCAAGTGCCGGGCTCTGGGCGCGCAGTTCGGCCAGGGCGCTGATCTCCTGGAAGGCGGCCGAGGTCTGTGCGAACGAAGGCATCGCCTCGCGATTGTACGGGTCGTGCCCCACTTGGCCATCGCCGTTGGCGGTGAACCAGGTGGAGTTCTGCTCGGTGCCGTAGTAGATGGTCGGGATGCCCGGCAGGGTCATCACCAGCGCCATGCCCAGGTTCTGGCGCGCGTCCGCCAGCGCCTTGCTGAAGCCCTTGCCGGTGCGGCCGTTGTCCACCGGACCCGTGGTCTGCAGGTAGACGCTGGTGCGCGTGGCATCGTGGTTGTCGAGAAAGATCGGCTGCCAGGACTCGCGGCCGCCCATGGCGCCCGGGCGCGACTGGATATGGCTGTCCAGCGCGGTCATGGTGATATCGCCGGCAATGGCCGCCTCGATCTGGTTGCGCAACTGGAAGTCCAGCAGCTCGGAGCCGTGGTTCTCGTTGAGGAAGGTCATGGAGTTGCTGTCACCGGCACCGGCGCCATACCACTCGCCGAAGATATACACATCCGGGTTCTGCGCGCGCATGGCGGCACTGAAACGGTCGATAAAGCCCGGCTCGATATGCTTGATCGCATCGATACGGAAGGCGTCGACACCGTGACTCATCCACTTGCTGGCCGCGTCGATCAGGTACTGGTCGGCGGCGCTGTTGCTGCCGCTGGTGCCGTGATTGAAGTCGGTCAGGTTGAACAGCGTCTTGTTGCGGTAGGCCCAGGGGTCGTCCCATTCAGCTGGACAGCTGGTGGATGGATCGCTGTCGTAGCAGTCGGCGATGGCGCCGTTGTGGTGATACCAGGTGCCGTTGTCGCTGGCATTGTCGGTGACGAATACGCCCTCCTTATACAGGGCGCCGAACTCGTACTGATCGTCCTGGTTGGAGTGATTCAGGGCAATATCCAGCACCAGCTTCATGCCGCGCGCCTCCATGGCTGCATCCAGCTGGTCCACCAGCGCCCAGTCGCCCAGGTGCTCATCCACTTCGTAGAAATCCCGCCCCCAGTAGCCGTGGTAGGCGCCCTCGCTACCAGAATTGTCGATATTGTTCACCAGTGGCGTGACCCAGATGGCGGTGACGCCGAGCGCCTGCAGGTAGTCCAGTTTGTCGATCAGGCCCTGGATATCGCCGCCCCAGTACTTCTTCCACTCGGAAATATCGCCGCTCTGCTTGGTGGTCGAAGTGGCCGCAGCGTTGTTGCCGTTGTCGTTGCTGGTGTCACCGTTGTTGAAACGGTCCACGAAGGCAAAGTAGATGGTGCGGTTGCGGAAATCCTGGCTCACCTGCGGTGTGCCGCAGTCGGTGCCCAAGTCGGTGGTCACGCTGACCAGCGTATTGGTGCCGCCGTCGACGACGATGTGGGTCCAGCCACTGGCGGCCTGGTCTGCAGCCGGGAAGGCATCGGTGCCCCAGCCCCCGTCCGGGTCCACCTTGAAGCGCGGGCCGCCGTTGGCGTCGCCGCTGGTGAAATTGCGGCAGGCCTCGTACTGGCTGGTGCCGGCGACCGGGGCCATCAGGTCGCCCTCGGCCCAGCTGTTGTGGGTACCACGCAGGTGGTAGGTGGTGCCGGCCGCGGTAATTTTGTAATCGTGGGTGTCGGTGTAGAACTCTATATCCCAGGTGCCGGCGCTGACGGGAATATTGGCTCCATCCCGGGCGCCGTTGAGACCGTAGTTTTCACTCCAGTCCCCGTAGCGGTCGAACTTGATTTCGCCGTCCGCGGCGAAGACGACGGCACCAGCAATCACGGTATTGCTGCCGATGTCCTGCATCGGGTCCGCCTGCCAGTTGTTGTGGGTACCGCGCAGGTACCACTCGGCGTGGGCACTGAGGCTGAACACCAGCAGCGCTGCCACGATGGATATCTTCTTCATCGTAGGTGGTCTCTCTTACTTATTGTTTTCATCGCTGTCATACAGCGGAGCGCTCTGTTCCGCTGCAGCCACCAACAGGTATAAACCGACCCAAAAGCCTGAACATCCTCCCCCCGGGGGTCGTGGAGAATTTAGGCGCCATCCCGCCCGGCGGGGCTCCCCCTCGGCAAAGGGGGAGCCGGGGCGACACCTATCCGTGCACAATGACGATTGGGGCATTGCGAATAAATAAAGGGAGCCCGTTATGAAACGCTTTTCCGCGCTGATCCTGGCACTGTGCTGCGCCGCACCGGTGGCGGCAGAAACCGGTGCCGTAGAGAGAGTAGAGCCACCCAACTGGTGGACCGGCATGGCCGTGCCGGACCTGCAACTAATGGTGCACGGTGAAGACATCGCCGGATTGCAGGCGAGCCTCGACTACCCGGGAGTGAAACTGGTGGGTACCGAACGCGAGGAGAATCCCAACTACCTGTTCCTCGACCTGCAGGTAACGCCGGAAACCGAGCCGGGCACATTGGATATCGCCCTACGTGACGGCGACAACACGCGCGCGGTTATCCACTATCAGCTGCAGGCCCGCAAACCCGGCTCCGCCCAGCGCCACGGCTTCGATTCCAGTGATGCCATCTATCTGCTGACGCCGGACCGCTTCGCCAACGGCAATCCCGGCAACGACAGTACCGCAGACACCATTGAGGGCGCCGATCGCCAACACCCCGGCGGCCGCCACGGTGGCGACCTGACGGGCATGCGCCAACATCTGGACTATGTGGCGGACCTGGGCTTTACCCAGATCTGGCCGACGCCGCTGGTCGAGAACGACCAGCCCAGCTACTCCTATCACGGCTACGCCGCCACCGACCTGTACAAAATCGATCCGCGCTTCGGCAGCAACGACGATTACCGTGCATTCGTGCAGGACGCCCGTAAAAACGGCATCGGCGTGATCCAGGATATCGTGTTGAACCATCTCGGTAGCCACCACTGGTGGCTGGGCGACCTGCCTTCCGGCGACTGGCTGAATGGCGACGGTATCAAGAAAGGGGAATTCCCCATCACCAGCCATATGCGCACCACCCTGGCGGACCCATACGCCGCCGACGTGGATCGCGAGGCCTTCTCCAGCGGCTGGTTTGTCGACTCCATGCCCGACATGAACCAGCGCAACCCACATGTGGCCAACTACCTGATCCAGAATTCCCTCTGGTGGGTGGAGTCCGCCGACCTTTCCGGCATTCGCGCCGACACCTACGGTTATTCGGATCCGGAATTCCTGCACCGCTGGTCGGCGCGCATTCATCGCGAGTACCCCAACTTCAGCGTTGTCGGCGAGGAGTGGAGCCGCAACCCGGTAGTGGTATCCCACTGGCAGATCGATAAAAAGAACCCGGACGGCTACCAATCCTATCTGCAGAGCCTGATGGATTTCCCGCTGTTCTACGCACTGCGCGAAAGCCTGGCGGAAGAAGACACGCTGCACAGTGGCCTCACCGACCTGTACGAGGCACTGGTCAACGATATCCTCTACCCGCACCCGCAGCGGATGGTAATCCTGGGTGGCAACCACGACACCAGCCGCCTGTACAGTGCACTCGACGATGATTACGGGCTGTACAAGATGGCGGTGACTTACCTCGCCACCATGCGCGGCATACCGCAGTTTTTCTACGGCGACGAGCTGCTGATGCAGAGCCCCAAGGAGCGCGACGACGGGATAGTGCGCAGCGACTTTCCCGGCGGCTGGCACGGTGACAGTGCCAACGGCTTTACCGGCAAAGGACTCTCGCGGGACCAGCAGCGCGCGCAGGACTATGTCCGCGCGCTGTTCAACTGGCGCCGCCAAACCCCGGCGGTACAGAACGGAGCACTGAAGCACTTCGCCCCGCTGGATGGCCCCTATGTCTATTTCCGCTACGACGATCGCAACAAGGTCATGGTGGCGATGAACAAGTCCGACCAGCCGTACAAGCTGGATATGGCGCGTTACGCGGAAGCACTCGACGGCGAGACCCACGCCACCGATGTGATTTCCGGCAAACACCACAAACTGGATCAGTTGGTGGTACCGGCGCGGGATGTGCTGGTTGTGGATCTGAAATAACTGGAAAGGTTTATACCGGGCATTCAAATAGCGGTGACCGGGGCGGCCCTGTTGCCGTTGGCCGCTTGGGAAACAGCCTCTTCGGCAATGGTTTCCCACGAGGCCAACGGCATCAGGGCTTTCGCATTGAGAGTAGAGGCGATGAAGATGTCGAAGTTTTTTCTGCGCAGCTGTGCGGTTCTTTTGCTACTGTGCAGCACCTGCGTCAGCGCGAGCGCTGCGGCCAATAATAAGGCACCGCGGGTTTATCGCGGCCACCAGATCAGTGACCATTCACTGACGGTCTCCACCAGTGACGGCAGTGTCACCCTGACCCCGCTGAACAGTGCGTCAATGGAAGTCCACTACCAGCGCGACGGGCTGAAGCAGCTGCCCTCCTTTGCCATCGCTCCACACAGTGAGGTAAAGGTTCCCGCAGCCACGCTGAAAGAGGAAAAAGGCCGCTTGATCTACCGCACCGACGGCCTCTCTGCGGTGATCCACAAATCGCCCTTTTCCATCGACTACCTGCACAATGGCAAGCCGCTGGTCAGCGAGGAACTGGGGTTTTTCGCCAAAGAGACACTGCGGGGATTCCGCTTCGACCTGAGCCCCGATGAAAAGCTGCTCGGTGGCGGCGAGCGAGTTCTGGGCATGGATCGCCGCGGCCAGCGCTTCCCGCTGTACAACAAGGCGCACTACGGCTACACCACCGAATCCAGCCAGATGTATTTCAGCCTGCCGGCCGTGTTATCGAGCAACAAGTACATTCTGCTGTTCGACAACAGCGCCAGCGGTGCCATGGACCTGGGTGCCAGTGAAGCAAATGTCATGCAGTTCGAAGCGGTCGCCGGGCGCACTTCCTACATCATTGTCGCCGGCGACGATTATCCGCAACTGATCAACAATTATGTCGACGTCACCGGCAAGCAGCCGCTGCCACCTCGCTGGGCCCTGGGCAACTTCGCCTCGCGCTTCGGCTACCACACGGAAAAGGAAGTGCGGGAAACCATCGATAAATTTGCAGAGGAAGATTTCCCCCTCGACGCGGTGGTACTCGACCTCTACTGGTTCGGCCCGGATATCCAGGGCCATATGGGCAACCTGGCCTGGGACCGCAACGCCTTTCCGCAGCCGGAAAAAATGATGGCCGACTTCAAGCAGCGCGGCATCAATACGATTCTTGTGACCGAGCCGTTCATTCTCACCACCTCCAAGCGCTGGGACGACGCCGTCACGAACAATGCACTGGCAAAGAACCTGGCCGGCGATCCCAAGCGTTTCGATTTCTATTTCGGCAACACCGGTCTGGTCGATGTTTTCTCCAAAGACGGCCGCGACTGGTTCTGGAATATTTACGACGGCCTGCGCAAACAGGGCGTGGCCGGCTGGTGGGGAGACTTGGGCGAACCGGAAGTACATCCCTCCGATACCGTGCACGCGATCGGCATGGCAGATGAAATTCACAATGCCTACGGTCACCGCTGGGCGCAGATGCTGTACGACCGTCAGACCGCCGAACAGCCAGAGCGCCGCCCTTTCATCATGATGCGCGCCGGCTTCCCCGGCTCACAGCGTTTCGGCATGATTCCCTGGACCGGTGATGTCAGCCGCGAATGGGGTGGCCTGCAGCCGCAGGTGGAGCTGGCACTGCAGATGGGGCTGCTCGGATTCGGCTACACCCACTCCGACCTGGGCGGCTTTGCCGGGGGCGAGGAGTTCGATCGCGAGCTCTACCTGCGCTGGCTCGAGTACGGCGTCTTCCAGCCGGTCTACCGCCCGCACGCACAGGAAGAAATCGCACCGGAGCCGGTATTCCACGACCGCAAGACCCGCAACATCGCGCGCGAGTTCATCAAGCTGCGCTACCGCCTTCTGCCCTATAACTACACCCTCGCGTTCGAAAACAGCCAGACCGGCATGCCGCTGATGCGCCCGCTGTTTTTCGAAAATGAAAGCGACCCTGCGCTGATGGACTACAAGGATGCCTACCTGTGGGGCAACGACTTTCTCGTAGCACCGGTGACACAGCCGGATGTCGACAAGGTTGCGGTAAAACTACCCGGCGGAGTCTGGTTCAACTACTGGAACGACGACCAGTACAGCGGCAATGAAGCGCAGGTGGACGTGGACCTGGACACGATTCCGGTACTGGTGCGCGCCGGCGCTTTTATTCCCACTGCAGACGACATGGACACCACCCGCGACTACTCGAGCAAACACCTGACACTCGATTACTACGCCCACCCGACGGCAGTGAACTCAAGTAGCTATATCTACGAAGATGACGGGGTGACCGCCAACGCCTTCGCCAAGGGCCAGTATGAAAAACTGCATTTCAGTGCGGCGCGCAGTGCCGAGGGTGTCGAATTCGCGTTTACCCGAGATGGTAATGGCTACGCCGGCGCGCCCGAGAGCCGTGCTATCACCCTGAAACTACACAACTGGCAACAGGCTCCCTCCGCCATTGCCGCCGACGGCCAAGCACTGAAAGTATTCTCCCGCGAAGACGATTTCGCCGAGGCACAGACTGGAGCCTGGTACGACAAACGCAATCGCAAGCTGCTGGTTAAATTCAACTGGGGCAAATCGCCGCTGAATTTGATCGTAAAGCCGTGACCAAGTTTAAGATTTGAGAGACAGACGATGAAGAAGAAGTACTACTGGTTCAGCGCCGCTATCGCGCTCGCCGCCACCGGCCTCACCGGCTGCGGTCCCGAGGTCTCAGCGCCGGCCCAAGCAGCAACGGAAGAGACCTCCGCGAAGTCCACACAACAGCGCGCCCATGAAAACCCGGGAAAACCGGTGATCTACCAGGTCATGACGCGCCTGTTCGGCAACACCAACCCCACCAATAAACCCTGGGGTACCATCGAAGAAAACGGCGTGGGCAAGTTCAGCGATTTCACGCCGGAAGCGCTGGCGCAGGTCCACGACCTCGGCGCCACCTATATCTGGTACACCGGCGCACTGCACCATGCACTGGTGGGCGACTATACAAAATACGGCATCAGCAATGACGACCCGGATGTGGTCAAGGGGCGCGCCGGCTCTCCCTATGCGATCAAGGACTATTACAGCGTCGACCCGGATCTGGCCGACGACCCGGCCAAGCGCCAGCAGGAATTCCGCGCGCTGATCGAGCGCAGCCACGCCGCCGGCCTCAAGGTGATTATGGATATCGTCCCCAACCATGTGGCGCGCGCCTACGAGTCGGCGGCAAAGCCCGGGAATGTGCACGACTTCGGTGCCAACGACGACACCTCTGTCACCTATGCCCGCGACAACAACTTCTACTATGTGCCCGGCGAAGACTTCAAAGTCCCCGCTGCCGAGGGCGGTTACCGGCCGCTGGGTGGCGAGTCCAATCCGCTCGTCGATGGCAAGTTTGACGAGAGCCCGGCCAAGTGGACCGGCAATGGCGCCCGCGCGGCCCAACCCGCGTTCGACGACTGGTACGAGACGATAAAACTCAATTTTGGCGTGCGCCCGGACGGCAGCGAGGACTTCCCCAAGCTGCCTGCGGACTATGCCGATAAAGACTACCGCGCCCACGCCGCCTTCTGGGCAGACAAGGACGTACCGGACACCTGGAAAAAATTCCGCGATATCACCCGGTACTGGCTCGGCTTCGGCGTCGACGGATTCCGCTACGATATGGCCGGCATGGTACCGGTCGAGTTCTGGAGCTACCTGAACTCGTCGATCAAGATGCAAAACCCCGATGCGGTACTGATCGCCGAGATCTACACCCCGGAGCGCTACCGCGACTATATCCGCCTCGGCAAAATGGACTATCTCTACGATAAAGTCGGCACTTACGACGCGATCCGTGCCGTCATGGAGGGCAAGGGCAGCACCGATCAGATCGCCGCGGTTCAACAAGACCTGCAGGATATCGCCCCGTACCTGCTGCACTTTATGGAAAACCACGACGAGCAGCGCATCGCCAGCAAGGAATTCGCCGGCAGCGGCGCCGCCGGTAAACCGGCAATGCTGGTGTCCGCAACGATCGCAGCCTCTCCGACGCTGGTCTACTTCGGTCAGGAGCTGGGTGAGAAGGCCGAGGGCGATGCGGGCTTCGGCAAGGCCAGCCGCACCACAATCTTCGATTACTGGTCGGTGCCCAGCGTGCGCCGCTGGATCGACGGGGGCAAGTATGACGATGCGCAACTCAGTGCGGACGAAAAGCAGTTGCGCAGCTTTTACCGCACATTGCTGAATTTCTCAACAACCAGCAAGGCACTGCGGGGCAAGTATGCCGACCTGCACAGCTACAACCGCGCCCACTCACCCAACTAC
This sequence comes from Microbulbifer hainanensis, assembly GCF_014904735.1. Classification (GTDB taxonomy): domain Bacteria; phylum Pseudomonadota; class Gammaproteobacteria; order Pseudomonadales; family Cellvibrionaceae; genus Microbulbifer; species Microbulbifer hainanensis. The sequence goes on from NZ_JACZCR010000010.1 coordinate 158,161, forward strand.
GGTGACAAGCAGTTCGCGTTTGCGCGCTGGTCCGGCGATGAGAACCTGGTAATCGTGGCAAATTTTGCCGATCAAGCGAACAGCCTGAAACTGCAGCTCCCAGAAGCGCTGCTGCAGCAGTGGCAGCTATCCGACGGCAAATATGAGCTGAACGATCAGCTCGATGGTGCACAGAAGGCGACATTGCGGGTTAAAAACGGGAAGGGTGAGATCGCGCTACAGCTGCAGCCTTTCGCCAGCCATATCTTCCGGGTGGACAGCTGATCCCCGCTCTACTGCATCTGCTGCTGGCGCGGTCTCGGACCGCGCCAGCAGCAACAGCAAAGCAACTCAATAAAATTCGTACTCCAGCGACAGGCGCAGCGTCTGATCGGGGCTCTCGTCGGTAACCCCCAGAATCACGCCCACTTCCCACAGCAGTTGTCGCGCGCGCTCAAACTTGAAGGCGCCGCGCGCTACCGGGCCGATACCGAGCGTGTTCTGCCCCGCGTAGAGTTCCACCATGGGTTCGAACGCCGGCGACAGACGGTAGCGCGCCTGTAACCGCAGCTGTGTCTCCCATTCGTTTACCAGGTCATCACGCCATTCGTAGATAACGGCAAAGTTGGCGGTGCCGGTCCAGCGCCCCCACTCCCGCGCACTGAGCAGTGTCGCCGCGGCTTCCCATTGCTTGTCTTCACGTTCACGCTCAAGCTCGAACAACATGCCCCAGTCGGCCGCATACTCGCCCTGCTCGGTGATTTGCCACTTGGCTTCCAGCTCCGCGCCTTCCACACTGAGGTTTTTGTCCTCGTGGTTGCCCGCCACCAGATACACCTCGCCAAACCAGCGGTCGGAAAAGCTGCGGCCGACGCCGAGACGATGGAGCTGGCGGTCGTCGAGCGCATCACTATTCTCATCGTTCAGCGCCACACTGCGCCATTCGATTTCCTTTTCCAACGGCTGTACATAGGGATCGTATACACGGTCGACCACGATGCCGTCAGCCCACGCGGGGGACAGCCACAAAGTGGCAGCGCTGCACAACGCCGGCACCAGCCAGCTGCGCGCATCATCAGTGTGCGCGTGCTTCGGGCAGATTCTGGCGGTACGAGCGAGAGACATAGTGTGTAAATCCGAGCAGTAAAACCATCAGCGAGATGCTGACACTGTAAACAATAACTTCAATCGGTGTCGGTGTCGCTTCGTAGCTTACCAGAGCATACAGCAGCTGCCCTGGCAGCGACCCTTCCGGCAGCAGGGCGGAAGTATCCCACAGGGGCGCCTGCGCCGGCAGCCAGTCCGCCTGTATCAGCATTTGCGCCGCCTGTGCGCACATCCCCGCCCCCACCAGTGTCAGCAAAATACCGGCGAGCAACAGTGTGTAGTGTCGCGATAGGCCCAACAGCAGATAGTAAAAAAGCGCACCGATACTGAAACCGATACCGGCACCGAGCAGCGCCCCGGTCATGACACTGCTGTACAGATCGGGCTGGGTACGGAAGGCGGAGAGATAGACATAAACTTCCGAACCTTCGCGCAGTACTGCAAAGGCCACGGCAACCAGCATGGCTCCCTGCAACAAATTACGCTTGTATGCCCCGCGGTGGTGGTTGATCACCATCAGCGGCACGATCAGCAGCAGCAAAAGGTAAATTGCGAACTGTAAGAATGCGTCGAGCAGCTCCTGGCCGGTGCCATCAAACGCATTGGAGATTGCGGTGAGGTTATTGCCGTAGGCGACCGCCCCCACAACACCGAACGCCAGCGACGCGTAAAACCAGCGCGTGCGCAACTGCATGAACCGGCTTGTCGCCAGCAGTATGCTGAGTAACAGCGCCGCTTCAAGCACTTCACGCAGGACGATAATGACGCTGGTCAAAAGCATGGACAGTGACCTGTACTATTGCGCAATGATTTTACCCTGAGCGGTTTTCGGATTGAACTCGCCAAAAAAAGGATATTCCCCCGGCGCCAGGGGGCCGATAAAGATGATCGCTCGCTGCCCGCCCATAATGACTTTTTCGCGATTGAGTTCATAGCTTTCGAATTCTTCCGGGGTCGGATCGCGGTTGTAGACGATCAGCTTGACTTTGGTGTTGGCCGGAACCGTCAACTCCGACGGCATAAACAGGTGATCGCGGATTTCAAGAGTCACCTCCGGGCGGCCAGCGGCGACGGCCATCCAGCCCAGCAAAATGACGATTACAGTTTTGTACCATTTTTTATGCCAGTGGCTAGTCATCGCCCTCTCCCGCGACGTTCGGCAGGGGCGCCTGCTGCGGAAAATCAATCCGCACCGACAAACCCTGCCCCGATGCCGATTGCCCCAGTTCGATCTGTGCATGATGTAACTGGGCAATATGTTGCACGATAGACAAGCCCAGGCCGCAGCCCTCGACGGAAGTATCGTGGCGGTCGCCACCAACCCGGTAGAAGCGCTCGAAAATACGCGGGTATTCCGCCTCCGGAATGCCCGGTCCCGAGTCTTCCACGCGCAGGGTCACGCGCTCCCCCTCCGTCCTCGCCCACACTTCGATATGTCCGGCCTCCGGGGTGTATTTATTGGCATTGCCAAGCAGGTTTTTTAACAGAATGGCCAGTGCAAAGCGATCCCCTAAGAGCGGGGCTGCACCGCCGCGCAGCTCGACAGACTGGTTTTTCGCCGCAAACGCGGCATAGCTCTCGGCGATCTCTTCGCGGGCCAACTGATATAGGTCCAGGGGTTCGAAACGGGCCGGATAGTGATCCGGTGTGGTGCGGTAGAGATCGAGAATCTGTTCCACCAGGTGGGTCATGCGCTCGACACTGCCCTTGAGCTTCCCCAGCGAATCCGGCACTTCCTCGATGGAACGGTGCTGATGCTGCAGGTCGCGCAGTTCCAGCTCGAGGTTATGTGCGTGTACCCTGATTGCACTGATCGGGGTGCGCAACTCGTGGGCCGCGTCGGCGGAAAAGCGCCGCTCGCGATCGAAAGAGGCCTGCAGTCGCGCCAACAAGGCGTTGGTGGATTTCACCACTGGCAGCAATTCTTCCGGGGGTTCCTCCAGCGGCAGCGGAGTGAGGTCCTCAGCGCGCTTCTTCTGCAGCGCCCCTGCCAGTTGGCGCAGGCTGCTGAGCCCGCGCCCCACAACCAGCCAGATCAGCAGTCCGGCGACGGGGATCCCCAGTAGAATCGGCAAAACCGATTCGAGGATCATCTTGTCTGCCAGGCGGTAGCGCAGGTCGATGCGCTCGGCGACCTGAACCCAACCGCGGCGCTCCGGAGCAAAATGGGTAAACACCCGCCAGCGATATCCGGAAAAATTGATCTCGCGATAACCTTCCTCGAAGGGTGCGATCGACTCCTGTGGCGCATTGGATGAGCGCATCAACAGTCGCTCTTTGCCGGCCCAGACCTGAAATGCCAGATCCTCGGTCTGCCTGACAACGATCGCCGCGGTCTCCGGCTGCGGCATTGCCGTAAGCAGCTGCGCGGTTGCGGCAAGCTGGCGATCGAACAGCTGCTGCGCCTCCGCCATACTGGCGCGGTAGCCGTGCAGGGCAGAAACGAAGTTCACCAGGATGATGGTCGACAGCAGCGCGACCAGCAGGAAGACGCGAATCGACTTCATTTTGCTCCCAGTTTGTAGCCGACGCCGCGAATGGTCTGAATAAATTCCGGATAGATTTTCTTGCGCAGATTGTGGATATGCACATCCACGGTATTGCTCGAAACCTCTTCGCCCCAGCTGTAGAGTTTGTCTTCCAGCTGTTCCCGGCTGAGGATATGGCCGGGCCGCTCGGCGAGTGCGCGCAACAGGGTGAATTCACGCCGCGACAATTTCACCGGCTCGCCGGCGCGGGTCACCTCGTGGCTGGCGAGATTGATGGTGACATCGCCGATGGTGAGCTCGGCGCTGACACTGAGCCCCGCGCGACGCTCCAGTGCACGCAGCCGCGCAAGTAGTTCATCCACTTCGAAGGGCTTGGTCAGGTAATCGTCGGCGCCGGCATCGAGGCCACGAACCTTGGAAGTCAGGTCGTCTCTCGCCGTCAGGATCAGCACTGACGATGTCAGGCCCCCGCTGCGCAGCTGCCGCAACACTTCGATGCCGTCTATATCCGGCAGCCCCAGATCCAGCAGGATGACATCCGGCTGCGCCGCGTGGGCCAGAGCGACCCCCTCGCGGCCCTGAACGGCCAGGTCGACGGCATAGCCCCCGTGGCGCAGGGCAGTAGCGATGCCGTCGGCCAGCGACCGGTCATCTTCGATCAGCAGGACTCTCATCCAAGCGGTATTCCTAGCGCATTTTTTCCTGAACTTTCATCTCGAGGCGCTTAATCTCACCGAGCCGACCTTCACTGGCCAGCGGTCGCTGCGGGTCCGCAGGTGCCGCTTCTGCCCGTTGCAGGTAGGTAAGAGCCTGAGCATAGTCTTTCTGCTGAAAGAGGTAATCGGCGTAAAAATAGTTGGCATCGACATCGTCGGCACCGTATTCGAGCCCCTTGCGCAGATATTCTGCTGCTTTTTTATCATCGCCAAAGCCAATTGGCCAGCCGGGTACCTGGTAGTAGAGGGAACCGAGGCTGGTGTAGGCGGCGCCGCCGAGGACGCTACCGTCGATGGCGATGGCGTGTTCCAGGTCCGTTTTGGCCTCCTTTACCGCGGACAGGGCGCCGAGGCCGCCTTTGGCGCCGGCGTAGGAGGCGCGGACAATACCGCTCCACACCCACACCGGAGCACTGTCTGGATACTGGGCGGTGGCTGCGCGCGCTTTTTCCGCCAGTGCGGCAAACTGGTCAGCCTGCTGCTTTTCCGGCGAGCGGTATTTGATCTGCGCCCAGGATTTCTGCAACGCGGTCACCGCGTCTCCTGCCGCATCCGCCCACAGCAGTGGTGAGAACAGCATGGCGAACGCGACCGGTGCCGCCGCGGCGATTTTCTTCAATGTCGTTATTTGGGATTTCACAGTGCCTCTCCTATTTTGACGCCTGAATATTCTGAAGCGCGAACTGACGGATTACCGGCAGTTTCTTGGCCAGCGCGGAATCGACCACCGCCGGGAAAAGCGCATTCACTTTGATAAACAACCGCTCCGGCCAGCCGATAAAGCGGCGCCCACTGGCGCGACTCTGCAGCAGCCGCAGACATTGCTCCGCTACTCTCTGTGGCGAATCCGACTGATTGCCGAGACTGCGATTCAGCTCGTTAACCGCGGTGGTATTGAACTCAGTATCCACGGCCCGCGGCGCCAGGTAATGCACTCGCACACCGGTATCGGCGAGTTCGCGGCGCAGCGACTCGGTAAAGCCGTGCAGCCCCGACTTGCTCGCACTGTAGGCGGCAAACCCCGGATGGCCGATATGGCCGAAGGCGGAACCGATATTGACGATCGCCGGCCGTTCGCTCCGCTGCAACAGCGGCAACAGATCGCGGGTCAGCGCCATCGGAACCAGCAGGTTGGTCTGCAGCATACGCGCCAGGGTCTCGTCACTCATGTCGGCAAGCAGGGCGAACTGGGAGACACCGGCATTGTTGATCAGTACATCCACACCACCGGGAATGGTCGCGCAGCGCTCTACCAGCTGGCGGCGCTGATCGGCATCGAGCAGATCCGCGGCCAGGACCAGGTGATCATCGCTGTGCGGGAGCGACGCGCGCAGCGCCTGCAGGCGCTCGGCATTGCGGCCCTGCAACAGCAGCCGGTGGCCATCGGCGGCGAGAAGCTGTGCGATGGCGCTGCCGATGCCGCCGCTGGCCCCGGTGATCAGGACCGTCATGGTGTTTTTTGCCGGTTTCATCAGGCTACCTCCGCCGCTGCAGCTGCGCGGCTCTCGACTTCGCGGAAGATATCGCCGTAGAGGCGGAAGATGGCTCGCGCGCTGTGCACGATCGCCCGCTTGTCGGCCTCGTCTTCGATGCGGTTCATCAGCCCCTTGAAGAAATCGATATGGCCGATATCCAGGTCGCCGTGGGACAACAGATAGCTGAAAGCCTTGTTCGGCAGGTCCAGGGATTTCTGGATCGCGCGCGCGGCGTTGGTGGCCAGCGCGATGCTGGTGCCCTCGAGTACATTGACCATGCCGAAGAAGCCCAGCGGATTGCCGCGGGCAATGGTGTCGTAGGCGTAGGCAACCATCAGCTCGGTGGAGAGATTCGGCTGGCCATTGCGTACCGCATCGACATCGCCGCCGCAGGCCGCGATGTCATTGAGAATCCACTCCTGGTGGCCGGTTTCCTCCTCGATATATTCGGCGAGCGCCTCGCGCAGCCATTCCTGTTTATCGGTCAGGCGGCTGCCGCAGGCCATCATCAGCGGCACCGTGTGTTTGACGTGATAATAGGCCTGGGTCAGGAAGCCGATATATTCCTCCAGGCGGATATCCCCGCGGGCGCCACGCTGGATCAGAGGCGCACTCAGCAGGGAGTGGCGGGCATCTTCGGTTTGCTGTTGCAGCTGGTCATAAAAATTCATGCAGAGACTCCGCTGTAAAGGCTTTCAATCGTTTCGTCGTAGCGCGCGGCAATGGCGTCGCGCCGCGGGCGGCCGTTGGCAGTGAGCAAGCCATCGGCAAAAGTGAGCGGCGCCGGCAGGGGCGCCCAGTTGTGTACCCGGGCGTAGTCAGGCAGCTTTTCGTTGACCTGCTTCAGCCAGCCCTCGACCTGTTCGCGATCGGTACCCGGCCGCGCGAAGATCAGCGCACAACAATGCGGGCGGGCATCGCCGAGGACGACGCACTGCAAAACGCCCGGCTCCAGTAAAATTTCACTCTCGATCCACTCCGGCGAAATATTGCGGCCGAATGAACTGATCAGCAGGTTCTTCTTGCGTCCGGTGATATGCAGAAAGCCATCGCTATCGAATTCACCCAGGTCACCGGTCGCCAGCCATTCGTCCTGCGCACTGGCCGGATCGTTCAGGTAGCCCAGGTAGCGGGGACCGCGCACCATGACTTCACCATCGCGCACGCTGATATCGCAATGCGGTAGCGGCCGTCCGGCAGCGCCGGGGCGATCGGCACACGGCAGGTTCAGGGCAACGACCGAACCGCACTCCGACAGACCGTAGCCCTCGTAGACCGGCAGGCCGCAACTGCGTGCCTGCCGCAGCAGGTCCGGTGCCACCTTGCCGCCACCGACGGCGACAAAACGCAGCGAGCGGGCGGGCCGCCACTGGCCATTCTGAATCTGCTCGAGCAGGAGTTTCAGGATCTGCGGCAGCAGGATCAGGCTGTCGGGACGGTATTCATCGATACAGCGACACAACTGCGCAACATCCAGCTGGGAGCTGCCGGACAGCCCCAGCCGAGCCAGTCCCGGCGCCATCACGGTGCCGCCGAGCAGCCAGCTGGTGTAGGCACCGGCGACGTTTTCCAGCAGCGTGGCGAGGGGCAGCAGACACATATGCCGCTGGCACTGCAGTAGCTCCAGCCGCTGCGCCAGTGCCGCGGCGGTGTCGAACTGCGTCTCGTTGGAGAGGCAGACGCCGCGCGGGGTACCGGTGGAGCCGGAGGTGAAGGTGATTTTTGCGGTGTCGGCAGGCAGCGCCACCGCGCCTGCCGCGGGGATATCGATCAGGGCCAGACCGGCCATTTCCGCCTGCGCCTCGCCGACCTGGTCGAGCGCGGTAAAGCGTTCGCAGTCGTCGGTCAGCAGTGCGCTCATGCCGCTGGTCTCTATCGTGTGGGCCAGCTGTTGCTGGGAAAAGAATACCGGTAGCGGCACAAGGGTAACGCCCGCAACCTGGCAGGCAAGGTCGACCAACAGCCAGGCGGGACCGTTGTCGGCATAGAGCCCGAGAACGGTGACTTCGCACTGGCGCAAAGCGTCTGCGGTTTCCTCTACCGCACGCGCCAGTGTTCCGTAGCTGTATCCGGGAATAGATTCGCCGGGCTCGCCGATCAGTGCCGCGCGCTCGGGCTCAATGCGCGCGAGTTCGTAGATCCGTTCGATCAGTTGCATGCGGGAACCTCTTTCAGCGCTACCGCCATCTCCTGCGCCTGCGCGGTGCAACCGAGCAGCAGTTCGCGGATCAGCGGCCGATTGAGTAGTGCGCGGCGCTCTTCGGTGACGTTAATCGCCGTGACCGCCGGGCGCGTATCGTAGTAACTGCCCCAGTCGGCGATCTTATCGCCGAGGCGCGAGCCGTCGGCCTGACACAGCACCACCTGGTTACCGGTGAGTTTCTGCAGCAGGCGGTGGACTTCCGGCGTCGCGGTGAAGATGGCCCAGGTCACGCCGGCTGCGGCAAAGAGCTCCGCCAGCATCAGGAACAGCAGGCGGCTACTGCCGCGGGATGTGGATACCAGGTTGCCGATCTCGACGATGTCCGCGCGGGTCACCGGGCTGCCACTGGCCTCCGCCAGGCGCTGCTCCACCGGCTTGTCGAGGTACTGCTCCAGGAACAGCGGCCCGCTGTCGGCACGGCGCAGGCCCAGGGCAGCATTGATACGGTCGCCGTCGCCCTGCGACAGCAGCAGCGGCAGGAAACTGTAGAGCCTGGCCCCATAGGTAGCGGCGAAAACCGCGGAGATATACTGCTCCACGCCAATGCGACCGGGATCGCGGGCAGCGGCCAGGGAAAAACCGGGCCAGCTGGTCACGACCGGCGGCTGGGAAATGACGGCATCGGTGGGTGTCACGGATTGAAAGCCTTCCACTGCAAACCCTCGTGGGGAATTTCGATGCAGTGAGTCTACGGGGGCTAAATTAAGGCAGACTTAAGGTTGGCTAAAGTTGGCGCGGGAATCGGGATTTTGTGACCGGGTCGACGATATGCGGCACCTGCAAGAGCGGTCCGCGGCCGCTCCTGCATTAGGGCCTGTTCACACTAAATTCGATGGCCGCGACGACGGCCGTTTTTTCGCAAGGCAAGGCGTAGTGAGCGCCGTGTGGCCAGTCACATAAGCGAACTTCAACGCAGCATTGCAGAAA
>NZ_JACZCR010000011.1 GCF_014904735.1 Microbulbifer hainanensis
CATCGAATTTAGTGTGAACAGGCCCTAGGCTGATCAGGCTGGTTACTGCCGGTAGAGCACCGTGACCGCCGTGCCCTCGGCGACCACCGAACCATTGACCGACCGTCCGTTCCCCGCCGCTGGATCGGACTTTTCCATCGCCACCTTCCAGTCACCAGCGGGCAGGCTGTAGCTGTAGTTGTCGGCGCTATTGTAGATCACCAGGATATCGCTCCAGCTGTCACCCACTGCGGCGCCGTCGATGCGATGGATTACCACCCCATAGCGCGGACGGCTTGCCGCCATGTGCTGGTCTACCGCATCCCAGCTGGTCAGCCGGAGGGCCGGGTGCGCCTTGCGCAGGGCGATGACATCCTCGTAGTAGGCGAGTACATCCGCGTTGTCGACCTTCCACTGCCAGTTGTACTGGTTGATCGCGTCCGGCGACTGGTAGCTGTTGTGATCGCCCTGCTTGTCTCGCATCAGTTCCACACCGCCGTGCAAAAACGGAATCCCCTGACTGGTCAACACAATGCCATTGGCAAATTTTTGGATACGACGCAGGTAGGGATCGCTGTGGCTTATGCCGTTCTGGTCCGCCCACTCCAGAATTTTGTCACGCAGGGTCAGGTTATCGTGAGCAGAAACGTAGTTGATGCTCTGCTCCGGGTCCATCGCGAACATCGGATCCCAGGTATCGATGACCCCACTGGCATCCTTGGCATAGCGGATTCCACCGCGGCTGCCCACCTCGATACGCCAGGTATCCGGATTGTCATTGAACGCAAAGCAATCGCCACTGTTGCAGCCGCCACTGTCGTTCTGCCCCTTGATCGCTTCGCGGAATTTCGGGTTGAACACCCCCACATGGGATTGGTAAATGCGCCCGATGGTGCCCAGGCGCACCCGCTCGAGCTCGCGCGGGTCGGCGGCGTAGCCGTTCCACGGCTCGCCGTAGATCAGCAGGTTACGGTCGGGGAACCTGCTGTTCAGGTTATCCGCCCAGTCCTGCACCTCGTCGTAATCGAATATGCCGATCAGGTCGAAGCGGAAACCGTCGATGTTGTACTCGTCCACCCAGTACTCCAGCGAATCGCGGATCATGCGGCTCACCATCGGCACATTGGCATCGATGCTGTTGCCGGTACCGGACAGGTCGGTCGCGGTGTAATAACTGGCGGAGATGGGCTCGAAGGTGCTCTTGGCATAGGTGTGGTTATAGACCACATCCATGATCACGCGGATGCCCGCCCTGTGGAACTCGTCCACCATCTGCTTGAACTCGCGCACGCGGTTCTCGTAGTCGTACGGCGTCAGCGAATAGCGCTCCTCCGGCACATTGTAATTGCGCGGATCGTAGCCCCAGTTGTAACAGCTGGTATCGGCCAGGTTGGCGCAGGAGGCGAAGTCATACACCGGCATCAACTGCACATGGGTAACCCCCAGCTCTTTCAGGTGATCGATACCGGTGGACACGCCGTTGTAGCTGGTGCCGCCCTCCACCAGACCGAGAAACTTGCCGCGCTTGGCCGCGGACACACCGGACTCGGACGCGATGGTGAAGTCGCGCACGTGCAGCTCGTAAATCACCGCGTCCTCGCGCTGGTTCAGCGCCGGCACCGGCGACCAGCCGCCGGGCAGATCGGTAGTGGAGAGATCCATCACGATATTGTTGTCGGTGTTCGGCTCCACCATTTTTCCGTAGGGATCGCGCACCACAATGCCGTTGACCACGAAGTAATAGGACTTGAGCTTCCAGTCGCCACTGACCGTCACCGAGTAGACATCGGTCATGCCCGTCCCCACTAAAGAGGCGTCCGGAATTTTGCTCATTGCATAGCTCTGTCCGTCCAGCACCAGCTGCACACTGCTGTGATCCGGCGACCAGAGCGAGAAGGTGGTTTCCGTCGGTGAGTAGACCGCGCCCAGCGTCTGCACGCTGCTGCCGCAGTTCTGCGTGCATCCGCCAACCGGCTCCAGCGTATAGCCGAGCGTGGCATCATCGACGGTGAGCAGGTAGTCGCCGGTCACGCCGGTATAGATATCGGAGCCGAACTGATCGAGCACACCGTCACTGTTGTTGTCGCCGTAGTTCTGGCTCCAGTCCCCGTACACGTCGACCTTGAAACGCTGGTCCGCCTGACCGTCAAAATTGATCGTCAACTGCCAGGTATTGTCCGCTACCAGCTGCATCGCGCTCGCACCCCAGGCGTTGGATGTGCCGCGGAAATATAAACTGGAAAAATTGGTCGCCGAGCCGCCGGCACCGCCGCAGCTGGCCACTTCGGCTACCAAGATGCTGTGGCTGTCACTGAAAAAACTGATCTGATAGCTCTTGTCTGAACCCACGCCGTAATCAGATACGGGGTAAGCCTCCTGCCAGTCGCCGCTCCTGTCGATCTTGAAGCGCGGCCCGCCGCTGGCGTCGCCGGAAGCGAAACTCTGGCAGGTCTGGTACTCGGTGCCGCCGACATAATCCATCGCGGTAGTGCCCCAGCTGTTGGACGTACCGCGGAAATACCAGTCGGCGCTGGCGTGGGCGCTGAGCAGCAGCACGCCGATCATCAATGTTCTCTTCATCGCTCTTTCCACTTTGTTTTTATCTTTTTCACAGGAGCAGCCTTCGGCTGCTCCTCATCGAGAAAACAGGGCTAGCGCAGATAGACGCCGTCGCTGCCGATCTTGCCCGCTCCGTTCAGCACATAGATACCGGCGGAAAAGGCCTTCACCGTGAAGCTGATGCTGCCGCCCGCCACCTGGACCTGCGCACCAGAAACGGCGTCGGTATAGGTCCCGTCGGGAATTCCGGATACCGTAATGCCCTGATCAGACCCCGCGGCAAGGCCCACCACTGCGTAGGAATTGCCCGTGCCTCCTGTACCGGAATAGTTGCGCACAAAACTCATTCCCGCGCCCCACTCGCTAACCTTTTCCATCTGCCCTTTCTGCAGTGCCGGTATTGCGCGGCGAATCTGATTCAGGCGCTGGATGTGCTTGTACAGATTGTGATTCTGGGTTGTGGCCAGGTCGTCCAGATAGGGACCGAAATAGGCGCGCCCTGTCTGATCGAGGGTGTCGTTGGAGGATTGGATATCCTGTGGCAGTCCGGCCTGGAACATCACTTCCTCGCCGTAATACAGCGCTGGAATACCGCGGATGGTCCACAGCAGGTTGTAAACCATCGCCGCATCGCTCTCGGCGCCGCCGAAGCGGTATTTGAAATCGTTATCCGGACCCACGTCGTGGTTCTGGAAGAAGGTCACCAGCTCGGTAGGATCAGCATAGGTCCAGTCCATATCCAGCGCCCCCTTGATACCGCCGAAGCTGCCGCGGGTGACGTTGTCGCGGAAGGTTGAAAAGAGCGGGAAGTCCAGCACGGCAAAATCCGAGTCCCCCTGCGGGTTACTCGGGTCGCTGCCAGTGCGCGTGTACCACCATGGACGGATCACCGCAGAGGCGTTGTCGTTGCCGAGTTCAGAACCGAAGCCGAGCCCTTTCACCAGATCCTCGCCGAACACAAACAGACCCGGCTTGTGCGCCTGCCACTCGCGCACATAGGTCAGCAGCTCGTCGCGCTCCACATGCTTGACCGTGTCCACGCGAATCGCATCCACCCCCATATCCAGGTACTGCTCAATCGCGTTGTTGAGGTAGTCCTTTACGTTCTGGTTGCCAGTGGCCAGGTCGATGGTATCGCCAGCCATATGTTTGTTCTGCAATGCCGTGGGGTTTTCCCAGTCGCCGCCGGACATAAAACCATCCTGGTGGTACCAGGCCGGATCCAGGTTGTTGGCATCGATGCCAAAAAAGCGATTCGGGTCGTAACCGGCGAGCGGCACGGTCACACCGGTTTTCGGATCGATAAGGGGAGATACGCCTTCGGCATCGGAGCTGTGGCGGTCGCGGAACCACTGCGGCGCTACCGGGTTATCGTTGTCGTCGCGGAAGGCGCTCTGGTAATCGCCCAGGTTGCCGAAGTAGGGATCGTTGCTGACCATGCCCTGGCTGCTGCCGTCGGGTACGTAGTACTTGATCGGCAGGTGGTCGATCCACACCTGACCGCGGATGCCGTACTGGCTGGAGTGGTTGATCACCACATCCTGGATGACCTTGAGGCCTTTCGCGTGCGCCGCATCGATAAAGTCCTGGTAGGTCGCATCCGCGGATTCCAGGCGTGGATCCACTCTGGTCCAGTCATAGGCGTGGTAGCCGTGGTAGTCGAGGCCGCTGCGGTTTTCCACAGGCGGGGTTACCCAGATAGCGGTAAAGCCGAGATCCACAATGTAATCGAGCTTTTCGATCAGGCCCTTGAAGTCGCCGCGCCACTGGGGGTCGCCGGGAATGATGCGGTCGCGGTTGTAGTAGTTGTTGCTCGGGTCGCCGTCGTAGAAGCGCGCTGTCAGCACAAAGTAAATGGTTTCGGAGCGGAAGTCGTTACCCTCACTGACAGGTGGCGGTGTGGTCGTGCCCTGCTCGGTAACGGTGATTGCGTGGCTGCCGGAGTCAAAACAGATTTCATAGTCAGTATTGGTATTTACCGTGTAGTCAGCGGTCGGGTAGCTCTCGGTCCAGTCGCCGAAATGGTCGATCTTGAAGCGCGGGCCACCGCCGGCATCACCACTCGCAAAACTCTGCTCGCTGCAGAAATTAATACCGTCGCTGGACTGCATTTCGGTCGCTGCCCAGCCATTGGCGGTGCCGCGGAAATACCAGCTGTCCTGCACCGGCTCCACCGCAGTGATATCCACCGAGGTCGAGTCGCTCGCGCCCTGGTCATCGGTCACGGTCAGGCCGATGGTGGTGGTACCCAGGGTGTCGAAAGTGACATCGATGCTCTGCGTGGTCTCACCAGTGGACCAAAGGTAGGAGGCGATACTGCCATCCGCATCGGAGGAGCCGCTGGCGGAGAAAGTCAGGCTGCTGCCCAGCTCCACGCTCTGGCTTGCGGGAGAGATGGCCGCTGTGGGACTCTGGTTGCCGCCTTGGGAAATGAGTTGGTAGCTGAGGGTGCTGTCATCAACCTGCAGCAAATAGTTGCCCTGTATGCTCGTATAGATATCCGAACCGCTCGCATCCAGCACGCCATCGCCGTTGTTGTCACCGTAGTTCTGGCTCCAGTCTCCGAGCAGGTCCAGCTTGTAGCGCTGGTCTGCCTGGCCGTCAAAAAAGACCGACACTTCCCAGGTGTTATCTGCTACCAGCGTCATGGGTGTGCTGGCCCAATTGTTGGGCGTGCCGCGAAAATACAGTGAGGAGAAATTGCTGGCATAGCCACCTCCCCCGCCGCCGCCATCGCAGCTGGCCACCTCCGTCACCGAAATACTGTGGCTGTCGCTATAGAAAGTAATTTCGTAACTCTTGTTGCCGGTTACGCCGTAATCGGCAGCGGGATAGCTCTCGGCCCAGTCGGCGTAGCGGTCTATCTTGAAGCGCGGGCCGCCGCCGGTATCACCATTGGCAAAACTCTGGCAGGTTTGATACTCGGTGGCAGTTATCGATTGCAGTGCGGCGGCCTGCCAGTCGTTGGCAGTTCCGCGGAAATACCAGTCCGCGGAGGCGGTGGCAGAGTAACCAGCAAAAAACACGCAGGGGATGGCGAGCAGCCGGGAACGGCTACCGTTTAAAGGGTTTCTCATCGCTGTATACCGTTATTATTTATTGGATTTATGACCGAGCGGCACGAAACAGCTGTGAATTCGGCGAGTAAGTACTAGCAGAGTAGAGAAGCCCCGGTTTGGGGCGCATCCTCCCCAAATGGGGGCGTAGCAGAAAAACGTGACAGAAGGCGCATTGCCCACGATGGGGCAATGCGTCGGAAGAGGGACTCAGGTCTTGTCGCTGGACTTTTTCTGCGAGGGCTGCCCTAACAGCAGCAGCTCAAACGGTGTATCCAGCGACACGGCACCGTTTTTCACCACCACTTCCCGCCTGGAATAGTAATCCTTCAAGCGGGTACCATCGGCAAACAGGTCGTAAACCGACAAGGTCTTCTCGCCCGCAGGCAGACCTGTGGAAACCAACACCCTGTCGTTCCCATTCAGCGTGCGCGAGAAGGTGTAGGGTTTGTCGGCCAGTTTCTTGTGCACGCCGGCACCCACCGCCGGATGGGCGTGGCGGAACTGACCGAGCTTCTGCCAGTGGGCCAGCAACGCGCGGGTTTTCTCGTTTTTGAGATCGCCCCAGTTCATGAAACTGCGCAGCTGGGCATCGCCCTCGGCATCCGCGGTCAGTGGCCGCGCCAGTTCGTCACCGTAATAAATCTGCGCAGCACCAGGCGCCAGCATCAGTTTGAGGGCCGCATCATAGGCGTATTTGCGCTCGCGGTCGTAGGAACTGCCATCGTCGTGGGACGTCAGGTAGTTGAGCACGTCCACACCATCCAGCGCACCGCCGTGCAGATCGTTCGAATAACTGGCAAACAGGGGCTCCATCTCTTCCTTCGCCCGCTGGGCGAAAGCGAAGTTGATCAGGCTGTCGAAACCGTAGTTGTAGAAATCCACCTGGCGGTCACCGTAGCCGTAGTTGCGCCCCTTGGTCGCGCCGAAATCGTTGGCGCCAAAGCCGTAGACCTCACCGACCATAAAGAAATCGCGGTCGTCGAGCTTCTTGTCCGGGTTGCGGGCCTTCCAGTCCGCCAGCGCCATGCTGGATTCCTTTTTCAGCGCAGCCCACACTTCGGGCTCTACGTGCTTGGCGGTGTCCACGCGGAAGCCGTCCACGCCGTATTGGCGCACCGGATCAGTCAGCCATTTGATCAGGTAGTATTTGGGGGCACGCGGATAACCAGTGCGTTGGAAGAAAGCATCCAGCTCTGCGCGCTCCTGGTCCAGGCGGCCTTCTGCCTGCCACTTCGCCACCAGCCGCGGTGGCAGGTCTACGGGCTTGTCGCTGTCGGTGCGGATATCCGGCAGGTTCTCGACCAGGGTGCAATCCACAGCGCCGGCGTAACCGGACCAGTCGCAGGTCGGCTGGGTGCGCACCCAGGAGTCAGGCCACTGCGGGTCCTCGTCGGTGACCGGGCCAGTGTGGTTGACGATGACATCCATCAGCACGCGAATGCCGTGGCGGTGAGCAGTCTCGACCATTCGCGCCAGGTCCGCTTCGCTGCCGAAGTTGGCATCGACCGCAGTCCAGTCAGAGGGCCAGTAGCCATGATAAGCGTAGGTGCGCCCGGTTCCCTCGTCGGTACTGCCGTGAATCTGTTCAAACACCGGCGAGGTCCAGATGGCGTCCACGCCCAGCTCGTTGAAGTACCCCTCATCCAGCTTGTCGATTACGCCCTGCAGGTCACCACCGGCAAACCCGCGCAACTTGGCCGCGTCGTTCTTGCGCCCATAGGAAAGGTCATTATTCGGATCGCCGTTGTTAAAACGGTCAGTCAGCAGGAAGTAGACGGTGGCATTGCGCCAGAACGGATCCGGATCGGCAGCACTGCTACAACCGCTAAGGCAGAGCAGTGCGATAAGACTGATGAGGCGTTTCATTTTATGGGTGCTCTTCTCGTACATTCATCGAATTCTGTGCCAGAGACTCTAGCGCGACCAGAGAGCTAGGCATCCTCCCGCGCGGGGGCGTATACCCGCCGGCAGCCATGACCCGGCGGACAGATTCATTGCAATACCCCGGCAGCTACTCTAAAAAGGGCACTAGGCCGTGGATGACCAAATGGAAACCAACCGGCCACATCGCTGTCTAGATGATAAACCCGTCACAGTTCGCCGTCTGGTGGACCTTCCGATCAAGGAGCTCAGCGCATGTCTGAAGATCAATCGAGCCGCGCTTGGATCATCGTACTTGCGGTCATTGCCACCATCGCCGTCGTGGCGTATTTCATCCTCTCCGCCGACAAAATGCCCAAGCCCAAGGCCCCTCCGGCTGTGGAGGAACCGACCGTCCAGGAACCGGCGCCGGATCTGGAACCACAGGTGGAAGAGGAGCCTGCGGCGGAACCCCAGCCGGTTACCCCGGAACCCGAGCGTAAGTTACCGGCCCTGAATGACAGCGACAAGGCCGCGTACGGCGACCTGCTGAGTCTCACGCCCGACGACGCCCTGTCCCGCTGGCTGGTACCCGACGAAGTCATTCGCAAGTGGGTGGCCGCCGTCAACTCCGCTGCCGCGGGTGACTTGGTCACCAAGAATCGTCCTTTCAAGAATCTTCGCGGCGCGCCGGTGGTCGACAAGAGCGGCGCGACCGGTATGGAACTGTCTCCGGAGAATTACCAGCGTTACGACACCCCGGTGCGACTGTTTGCAGTAGTGGATGTTGATACCGCCGTGAAGCTCTACCGTTTCTGGTATCCGCGTCTCTCAGAGGCATACGGTGAATTGGGCGTAAAGGGTAAATCCTTCCACCAGGTGTTGCTAAAAGCCATCGACCAGGTGCTGGCGGCACCGGAGGCGGAACAACCGATCCAACTGGTGCGTCCGTCCGTCTATTACAAATTTGCCGACCCCAAGCTGGAAAAACTGCCCGGCATCCACAAACTGATGATTCGTATGGGCCCGGACAACGCCGCCCGTGTTAAGGAAAAGCTTAAGGAACTGAAAGCAGCGCTGGAAAAGATACCGCTGCAGCAGAACCAATAGTCAACGATGCCACTGCCTCTTCTCGGCTGGTGCCGACCGAGAGGCAGTGGCGAGCATATCGCAGAAAAACTGCATCCATCGCAACTGGCACCAAGCTCCCTAACGACATCCTTCCTCTGCGGTCATTTTACCCGCGTTTTTATCATCAGCTTCCAGAGCCAACTTTAAAATTCATCGGGCCATCCCCTACACGTAGAGTTAGTTGACGTAAACGCGATAGCCCCAGGGTGGCAGGGTCAAACTAGCGTCAGAATCCATGACCACCCTTTTCCGGCTGAACAGTTCCGTGTACTCACCAGGAAACAGTGTATCGGAGAAAGAAACGGTTTTTTCTTCGTCGCTAAAGTTCATCACCGCAAAAACTTTATCTTGTTCATTCTGGCGCACGAAACTGAGCACCTTTTGCGGCTGGGTGTTCGGTACCTTGACCATCGTCGCGCCCGCGGCCCCGTTCCACAGTGCTGTGTTGTCTTTCTTCAGGTGCAGTAGTGTGCGATAGAGGTTCCCGATTGGGTCTTCTTTCCACTCGATTGGATCCTTTTCAAAGAACGCCAACCGCTTCCGGTTGCCGGCCTCCTGACCGTTGTACACGAGTGGCATCCCCTCGCCGATCACGGAGAGTACAATCGTGGGCTCGAGGCCATCGCCGAACGCCTCGTACTGGGTAGCCTCCCAGGAATTCTTGTCGTGATTAGAGACGAATACCATACGGTAAGCGTCCTTTGGAAAGGCGCTCTCGTTCCACGAATAGTAGACAAACAAACGATTGAGATCTGCCTTGCCCTGGGTAATGGCATGCATGGTATCCCACCAGCTCCATGCGTAGGTCATGTCAAAGGCACTGGCGTGCAGGTCGCGAGACTCCCATTCCGCCAGCATGAATACTGGCTTGATGGCGTTCAGTCTGCGGCGCACGGTATTCCAGAAATCCACCGGCACGAAGCCAGCCACATCGCAGCGGAAACCATCCACGCCGGCCTCCTCGACCCAGTAGGCCATCGCGTCGGTCATGTACTTGCGCAGACCGGGCTTGCTGTAGTCGAGATCGATGATGTCGCTCCAGTCCCACCAGGGAGTGGGGTGGAAATTCCCGTTGTGATCGCGCTCATACCAGTCCGGGTGCTCCGTGCGCAGCTCATTATCCCAGGCCGTGTGGTTTGCAACCCAGTCCAGGATGACGTGCATACCCAGAGCATGGGCGGCGTCGACAAACTGCTTCAGGTCCTCGAGCGTACCAAATTCGGGATTGACGCCATAGTAATCTTTGACCGAATAGGGGCTGCCGAGACTGCCTTTGCGGCTCTGCTCACCGATAGGAAAAACCGGCATCAGCCAAATAATATCGACGCCCAGGTTTTTCAAACGCGGAAGTTCCTTTTGCGCCGCTTTAAAAGTGCCTTCCTCGGAAAACTGGCGTGTATTCAGCTCGTAAATAGACGCATTGCGGGACCAGTCCGGGTGCTCGATCTTGATGTAAGGCTCGGGACTGTAGGTGTCTTTGTCAGGCTGGCTGCAGGCGGTCAATAAAATCAGCCCAGCTACAGCAATGGCGTTGCGAACACTCATAAAAGGCACACCTTTTTATCTTTTTTGTATCAGTCGATGAGAGACAAGAAATGCTTGTGATCCGGCAAACCTTTTACGGTGCCATCAATCAGTGTCTTAAGGCTCTCCAAAAGATCTGCCAGCTGCTCCTTTGATAGCGCGTCGGCCAGCGGGTGGTAATCCTCGGGGACAATACCCTGGCCGATCAGCACCTGTTGCCAGGCCGCCTCCGCAAATAGATCATCGTAATCGCGGAACAGCTTTCCGGTCTTCGCAAACAGCGCGACTTTCTCACGCAATGAATCCGGAATATCCATCGTTTCGCAGGTGCGCCAGAAATCGCTGTCGCGACGCTCGTTCGCTTTGTAGTGCAGAATGATGAAATCCCTAATCCGCTCCATTTCCACCTGTGACTGTCGATTGAATTCGGCGACCTCTTCGGGGCGGATTCCGCGGTGTGGAAAGAGTTTTGCCAGACGCGTCGCAGCCGTCTGGATCAGGTGGATGCTGGTTGACTCCAGCGGTTCCAGAAAGCCGCTGGACAGACCGATGCTGATGACATTTTTATGCCAGGGCGCCTCGCGGCGGCCGGTGCGGAACGCAATGGTTTTCGGCTCTGCCAGTGCTTCGCCCGGAAGGTTGCGCATCAATACATCGCGCGCCTGTTCATCACTCCAGTGTGCGCTCGAATACACCAGGCCGTTACCGGTGCGGTGTCGCAGCGGAATTTGCCATTGCCAGCCGGCCTCGTGGGCGATGGAACGGGTATAGGGAACCGGCGCGGCTGTGGCCGCACTGGGCACTGCCTGGGCCCGGTCGCAGGGCAGCCACTGCGACCACTCCTGGAAGCCCACACCGAGGGTTTTCTCAATCAGCAGTGCAGCCATACCGGTACAGTCGACAAACAGGTCGCCGGCGATCCGTTCGCCGCCCTCAAGCAGCAGGCCTTCGACAAAACCGGTGTCGCGATGCACCTGCACTTCCTGTACCGTACCCTCGACGCGCTGCACGCCCTTACTCTCACTGTAGCGACGTAAAAACTGCGCATAGAGCCCGGCATCGAAATGGTAGGCGTAGGTCAGCCCCGGCAGGCTGGTGTTCTGGATGCGCGCCAGGTGCGCAAACTTATCGTGAATGGCAGCCTGATAGTTGAGGGAGTAGTCCCACAGGCTGGTCTCGTTACCCTCCAGGCAGCTGCGGCGCCAAAAGTGGTGAAAATCACAGAAGGGAAAATTTTTACCGACGGAGCCGAAGGCGTGCATGTAGCTTTCGCCTTTTTTCCACCAGTTTTCAAACTGGATACCCAGCTTGATGGTGCCCTTGGTCTCGCGCAGGAATTCGCGCTCATCCAGGCCCAAAGCCTGGTTGAAGTTAACGATGGGCGGAATGGTGGCTTCACCGACACCAACAGTGCCGATCTTGTCCGACTCGACCAGCACAATCTCAATGGCTTTGCCGAGCGTTTTGACTATCAGGGATGCGGTCATCCAGCCGGCGGTGCCGCCACCGAGGATTACCAGTTTCTTAATCTTGTTCTCGTTCATGTCGCCCTAATACCCCCGAGTGCCGAATTTCTGCGGCACTCGCATCCGGAAAATAAAAAAGCCCTTGCAATACAGGATCGCAAGGGCTTTTTACGGCTATTGCCTGTCAGCGGGGATTACAGCTCGTAGCTGAAGCCCAGCAGGTAGGTCTTGCCGTAGCTCTGGTAGTCGCGAACCTGCAGCGAGTTGTCACCACTCAGGGTAGTGAACGGCTCGTCAGTCAGGTTCTGACCCTGCAGGTATACGGACAGGCCTTCCAGGCCGCTGATGCCAGCGTCGCTGAAATCGTAGCCGATCTGGGCGTCGACGATGGTTTCACCCAGCACGTCCACCTGATCGGTGTTGAAGCCAAGGCCGTAGACCTCGCCCTTGAAGTCAGAGCGCTTGCGCATGCTGGTGCGTGCGGAGAAGCCATGGTTGTCGTAGTAGAACGTCAGGGACTCGATTTTCTCGGACAGGCCGGGCAGTTCGTAAGGATTGCCGTTCAGGTCTTCGATATCGGAATTGACGCCGGTGTGGCTGGCGAGCAGGCCGAAGCCATCCAGGCTTTCGCTGAACATGTTAAACGGCAACGCTGCGGAAAGCTCGTACCCGGTAAGAGTACCGCCACCGCCATTTTCCTTAACAGAAACAGTCGCAGTTGCACCGTCGGCAGTCATGCCACTGACAGGGTCGACGACACCCACCAGGGTCTCTTCGTAGCTGCCGTCGAAAGTCCAGCTCTTCAGGTCTTTCCAGAACAGGGCTACAGAGAAGTAGCCTTCTTCACTGAAGTAGTTCTCGTAGGAGAGATCTACACCTACCGCTTCCTTCGGCTCCAAGTACGGGTTGCCACCGCTAATTTTCCAGACATTACCGTTGTCATCCGGAGAACCCGGCGTGTACTCCAGACGTGTGGACGCATTCATTTCGTCCATGCGCGCACGAGAGATGGTCTTGGCCGCGCCGAAGCGGATGGTTTGCTGCTCGTCCAGCGCCAGAGACAGGTTCACGCTCGGCAGCCAGTGGCTGTAGTCGTGAGTCACATTAGTGGGACTGGCCTCCACAATGCCCTGGGCATTGGTATTGCCCTGGTAACCCTGGGAGTTCAGCTCTGTATAGACGTAACGCAGGCCGGCGTTGCCGGTCAGCGGGAGACCCGCTACTTGAGTTTCGAAATCAGCCTGGGCAAATGCTGCAGTCACCTTCTCATTTACTATGAAGGACTTGGTCAGGTGCTGGATACCGGTCAGCGCTTCGTCGGTCAGGCTGTAGTAGCCGTCTTTCAGCATTGCGGCTGAATCGTAGGCAATCATGTCGCCCATACCGATGAAGTCCAGAGACACACTCCCCATGCGGTACTGCTCCGGCACGGTCAACATGCCTTCGGACTCGCCATCGAAGTTACTGAGGGTCATGTAGTAACCCTTGGACTTCTTGGTTTTCTCGCGTTCGCGGTAGGACACGCCGTAGCTGATCTCGTTGACGAAACCGATATCCACCATCTGCTTGGCGGCCAGTTTGAACGAGTTCAGCTCGTCGTCAATTTCCGGTGCGTTCAGGAAGCCGTCCTGCGCGGAGTTACAGTATTGGGAATCCGGAACACCTTCAACACCGCAGGTCATGCCGTACTTGTTGTTCAGTGCGGAACTGGCGCCCCAGCTCAGCGGACCGCCCATCTGGATCAGGTTCCAGTCGCTGTAATCCAGGTTGTGATCGAAGTGCGCGCCGGTATTGCCGCCGTCGAAGGTGTAAGTCAGGTCATCGGCCACGCCCTGGCTGTCGCCGCGACCAGTACCGGAGTAGCTCTCGAAGCTCCAGATATCGCGTTCAACCTTTGAGTGGCTGGCGTCGAACTCCAGCTGCAGTTCGTCGGTGACGTCATACTTGGTGTTGAAGCCGAAAGACTGCAGCTTGGCATCACGATTTTCATAATCGTTACGCACCACGACGCGCTGACCTTCGGTGGTAGCACTGGTGATAAAGCCGCTGGCCGGATCAACCACGGCGGTATCCGGGCTGATGGAACCCTGACCCCAGGCAAACGGAATCTCGATGCCGCGCAGGTGTTTCTCATCGGAGAAATCCACGTACAGGCTATCGAACGTCATGTGCAGCTTGTCGTTCGGCTTGGCTTCCACCACCAGCATGGCGCTGTCGCGGTCCAGCACGGAGGAGCGAACGAACGGCTTGGCACCACCGAGGATGGAGTAGTTATCACCCTGGTAAGTGAATTCGGGGTAGCCCCAGGCGTTCCACCGCTGCTCCTGGTTCGGAGAACTCATGGTGTTGTAGGCGAAAGCCACACCGATGGTGTCGTCGGCAAACTGGTCGATGTAGGAGACGGTAGCGCGCTGACCGGAGTCTTCGCCATCGGGATTCAGCTTGTCGAAGCTGGTCATTTCGTACTGGCTGCTGACCTTGATTACGCGCTCTTTGCGATCGAGCGGTTTGACGGTCTGCATGTCGATAACGCCGGCGATGCCCTCGGCTTCGATATTGGCCTGAGGTGTCTTGTAGACGGTAACACCGCTCATGATCTCGGACGGGTAGAGGTCGAACTCCACGCCGCGGTTGTCGCCGATGGAGACCTGTTCGCGACCGTTGAAGGTAGTGGCGCTCTCGTTTTCACCAAAACCGCGAATGGTCACCTTGCTCGCGCGACCATCCAGTCGCTGCGAGGCCAGGCCCGGCAAGCGGGAAATAGCTTCGGCAATAGAGGAATCCGGCAGCTTGCCGATATCTTCTGCGGAAATGGCCTCAACCACGGCCTTGGCGTCGCGCTTGGTGTCGATGGAGTCCATCACACTCTTGCGGAAACCGGTAACTGTCACCTCTTCGAGGGACTTGGAAGCAGCTTCTTCGTCAGCCGCAAACGCCGGCAGCGAAACGCTTGCAGTGGCAGCAATGGCGACTGACAGCAAGGTCGGGCGGAAACCCGCTTTGCCATATTTGGATAGACTCATCATCTTCTCCCTGGACTTATCGTTATGGTGAGACCTTGCATCCTAGGTCTACCCAAAATCCATAACATCCTCCCCCATGGGGGGAGGAGGCGGGAGAATCGCAAGCGCTCACCAAAGGAGCGTTTGCAGACACCTTAACTCTTTGTTTTTACATCAGTTTTAATACTGTCGAGATCAGTCTTCCAACTGTGCCGCCGCTCCGAGCAACGCCTGGAAACCCGCCTTGAGGGCGTAGAGGGGGACCGTTTTCATCCACGGCTCCACTCGCCCCTTGCTCAGGAAGCGTTGCTCGAACTCGCTTTCGGGCAGCAGCTCGACAATCCGCGGGAGTATACCACCACCGATGAAAACGCCGCCACGTGCACCGAGGTACAACGCCGTGTCCCCGGCAGCGCTGCCAAGAAAGTTCAGGAAATCGATCAGGGTCTCGCGGCACAGGGGATCGGAACCGTCCAGGCCGCAGCCGCCCACATCCGGCGGCGTATAGTCCTCCGGCGCCCGACCGTGCAGTTCACACACCGCGCGATACAGGTTTACCAACCCATTGCCGGACAGCACCCACTCATTGAATACCGGGCAGCGCTCGCGCATCATGATCTGCAGCAGCTGCAGTTCCCGCTCGCTGCCGACGCCCAGATTGGCGTGCCCACCCTCGCCGGCCATCACGTGCCAGCGTCCGTTTTCCGCCGCCAGTCCAGCAACGCCCAGTCCGGTACCCGGGCCGAGCACCGCCATGGCCGAATCCGGCACCCGCGGCACATCGCGCAATACGTCGTAGTCATTCGCGCTCAGCAATGGCAGGGACTGCGCCAGCGCGGCAAAATCGTTGATCAGTTCCAGGTGGGCGAACTCGAATTCGCTGCGCAGCGCTTCGGCGCAGATACTCCAGCCGAGGTTGGTCATATATACCCGCCCACCGGCGGCGGTCTTTTCCACTGGGCCCGCCGCGGCGATACAGGCGCGCTCCGGCACCGGCTGATCCAGGCTGTCCAGCCAGTGGCGCAGGGCGGCATCGAATCCGGAAAACCGCTGACAATCGACCACCTTCAACGCTTCCAGCTGGTAGCCATCCGCCGTCGACCTGGCGATGGCAAAGCGGGCGTTGGTTCCGCCGATATCCGCTACGATGCTCGTCATTGTTCTTCCTTACTCAGTAGTCCCCGAAAAACGGCGGTATAAGTTACGGTTTCACTCGTGAAAAAACCACCCCCGAATGTGACCGCTACCATCAATTCCGGTGTCTGCGCGCTGGCCCGGGGGAAGACAAAACGGCTGAATTCGTGCAGGGCCCCACATTGACGTAAAAAAAGGCCGGCACAAGGCCGGCCCAATCTAAAAGTAGAAGAAGAAGAAAGGAGAGGCAGGTATTCAGCCCTCTACCCTCGGGCAAGGCCCGAGTCGCCATCATCCCCGCCGCCGCAGGGCTTGTCGGCCCACTTTGCCCAAAAGGATAAACTGGGCGTTGCCACTTTGCCCTTGCGCAGCCGGGAGAGGCCGCGGCATTCCGTTCCGGGATAGGCTTGGCATTGGTTATTCTCTATACTATCCGGCATTAGAAGAACGACACATAACTCTTATAATGACGCCGACACAGAGCGCTGATGAAAGCTTATATATTTAATATCCACGACGTGGTTCTGCTGATGACCGCGGCGGAATGTCTACTGCTGTCCATCTTCCAACTGGTGCTGCCGCTGCGCGAGCGCACCTATGGCCTGCTGCTCACCGCCTTCCTGCTGATTGTTGCCGTGGCTTCGGGCTGCACCCTGATTCTGTGGAATGACCAGTTCGAGCTGCCCCACCTGATCGATCAGGTACTGCTGCCCTATTTCCTGTTTGCAGCGCTGATGCTGAAGGGGCCGGCGATCTACCTGTACGTATCTGCACTCACCCAGCAAAACCTGCGGCTACAGTGGCGCCATGCCCTGCACCTGCTGCCGGCGCTGACCCTGCTACTGTGCATCGCGATCTTTGACCTGAGCAGTGACCACCTGCGCCATATCGCCATCGCCGGCCAGGGCTTTTCCGCCAGAATGGTGGACCTGATCTGGGATCTGTCCACGCTGATTCCGCTCCTCTATGCTGCCGCGGCAGCGTTGTTGATCCGCCGCTATCGCGGCGAACTGAAAGACGAGTACTCCCACTACTCCACTACCGAGCTGAGCTGGCTCAATGCGCTGACGCTGGGTGTACTGGCCAGCTGGGGCTGGACCATGGCGGTGCATGTAGTCGCCAAATTCGCCTCCGGTCAAACCGCCGACTATCTGGGAATCGCCGACAACTACATTACCTTCATTCTGATCAACGCATTCTTCGCCTACTCGCTGACCTATGCCCACCAGTTGCTGATCACCAAACCGGAGCGCCACCGCGAGGCTCCGGAAGACGAGCCGTCTGAGAGCGCCATCGACCGGGTGCGCCAGGCGATGGATACAGACAAGCTGTACCTGAAGAAAAATCTCAACCTGGAACAATTTTCCACGCGTATTGAACTGCCGGCAAAAGAAGTCTCCGCAGTGATCAACAAGCACTTCGGCACCAACTTCTTCGAGTTCGTGAATTCCTATCGCGTGGATGAGGCCAAGGCACTGCTGGCCGACGAGAAAAACGCGGATATGACGATCCTGGATATTCTGTTGCAGTCCGGCTTCAACAGTAAATCCGCATTCCATCGCTTCTTTAGCCGCCTCGTCGGCATGTCGCCGACGGAATACCGCAAGCGGGCCCAACAGCAGGACGGCGCGGTCGCTGCTGCCCGGTAATCCCCACGCCAGTGGAGCCGATCTGGCGCCCCCTCTTTTTCGCTGCTCCCAGTAACAAGAAACCCCGCTCAAGGCGGGGTTTCTTGTTACTAGGAACCTGAATTAGTCCATCAGGGTTTCGCCTGGCTTAGCCGCACTGGATATCCGCTTTAACATCGTTGGCCACGCGCACGCTGTTTACTGACACATCCATTTTGCCCTCGGTAACCATATAGAACGGCGACAGCACCATATCCATTTTGGCCCCCTTGTCTGCCAGGCACTGCAGGGCAACGGAGACCGTGCGCCACTTGCCCGGCTCAGCCTGACGCAGCAAACCGGTGATCGGCTGCTCCGCCACACATTCGGTGCCGCAGCCCATGCCGATGCGGACATCGCCGCTGGGCGCTTCATCGACTTTCACATCGAACACCAGCGCCCCCTTGGACTGCAGATAACTACTGAGATCGGTGCGCTGATTGGCAAAGAAACCGACGCTGGCAGCACCGGCGCCACTCCACTGCAGGCGGCGGCTGTCTTCCTGCACCTTGCGGTCTACCGCTTGCACCCGGATGCCGTCCAGTTCGGTGACACTGCCGGTGATGGCTCGACGGTGGTTGCCGCTGTCGATAACCATCAGAGTCCATGGATCCAGTGCGCGTCCGGCAAAGACCTTCAATTCGCTGTTCGCCGCAACACCATGCAGGCCGCTGTCTTCGGGCAAGGCTGTAGCCAAATCCTGATCGTTGTAGCTGAGCCCAAAACTGTAAGCGTACTGGGCGTGATAGCTGTCGGAATCCGCAGTTTTGCTGGCAATATTGCGCGGTGCCGGAACGGCGGTTTCCGGCCAGGTGAACGGCAGCTTGCCGGCAAAGTCGTGCTGGATTTCTCCGTCGGCGTTGCGGAACAGTACGTCGGCGACACCCTCGCCCTCAGTGCCCGGCTGCCAAACGACCACAAAGGCATCCGAAGCGTTAATCTCCGGATTGACCCACAGCGGGCGGCCGGTGATAAACAGGGAGACCACCGGAATACCCTCACCGCGCAGCTTTTGCAGCAGTGCCAAATCGCTGTCGCCAGCGTAATCCAGGTTGGCGATATCGCCCTGCATTTCCGCGTAGGGATCCTCGCCGAACACGACAATGGCCACATCGGGCTTGTCGGTGAAGCTGCCGTCTTCACTCAGCGCGGCGCTGCCGCCGGCCTTTTTCACTGCCGCAGCAATGCCATCGTAAATCGACGTCGCGCCGGGGAAGTCGCTGTTGTCATTACCGGTGCCCTGCCAGGTAACGCTCCAGCCGCCGGCCTGTTTGCCGATATTATCGGCACCGTCGCCGGCGACCAGCACATGTGCGTCGGCGTCCAGCGGTAGCAGGCCATTGTGGTTTTTCAGCAGTACCAGCGATTCACGCACTGCGCGACGAGCGATGGCCCGATGTTCCGGCGAACCGATCACCTCAGCCTTGCCTGCCAACGCGCGGGTGGAAGGCGCGCCCTCATCGAACAGACCTGCACGCATTTTGACTCGCAGGATACGACGCACCGCATCGTCCAGGCGCTGGGCCGGGATGGTACCGGCTTTGGCCTGGGCCAGGGTGTTGGTGTAGAGCGCTTTCCAGCCGGCATCCGGCGCCATGAACATGTCGATACCGGCATTGATCGCCTGCGGGCAGCTGGTCTGGCTGCAACCATCAACAAACGCGTGGCCGTTCCAGTCACCGACGACAAAACCGTCGAATCCCATGCGACCTTTCAGTACGTCGGTCAGCAGGTACTTATTGCCGTGCATCTTGACTCCCTGCCAACTGCTGAAGGAGGCCATCACCGTCTGCACACCGGCTTCGATTGCAGAGAAGTAACCCGGGGCATGGATCTTCAGCAGAGTCTCCTCGCTGACTTCGGCATCGCCGCGGTCGACACCGTCGAGAGTGCCACCGTCGGCGATAAAGTGCTTGGCGGTGGCAATTACGCGCCCACCGGCAAAGAAGTCATCCGTCTGCGGGGCACCCTGCAGTCCCTCCACCATCGGGCCGCCGTAGCTCTGCACTACCGCCGGGTCCTCGGAATAGGATTCATAGGTGCGTCCCCAGCGGTCATCCTGCGTTACCGCCAGCGTCGGAGCGAAACTCCAATCGATCCCGGTAGCCGCGACTTCCGCGGCGGTAGCCGCGCCGATTTCGCGGATCAGCTCCGGATCGCGGGTGGCACCGAGGGCAATATTGTGCGGAAACAGGGTCGCGCCCAGCACATTGTTGTGACCGTGCACCGCGTCGGTACCCCAGATGACCGGTATACCGACACCGCCGTCACTGGTATCAGTGGAGGCCTTGTAGAAGCTGTCGGCAAGCGCGACCCAGTCGTCAACGCTCGCGTGTTTGTCGTTGTTCGGGAAAGCGCCGCCGCCGTTGAGGATGGAACCGACATGGTACTCGCGGACATCTTCCGGAGTCGCGGTGCGCACTTCCACCTGAATCAGCTGACCGACCTTCTCTTCCGTGGTCATACGCTCGAGCAAGGCATCGACACGAGCCTCGAGCGCCGGATCCTTTTGCACCCGGCTGGTCAATTGTGGCCAAGCCGCGTGATGCTGGTCACTGTCGATATTCGCGGCTTTCTGCTGAGCACTATTTCCGGACTTCTGTTCCCCACAACCGACCAGCCCTCCACTCGCTATCAGGCTGGAGATCACCCCCAGCAAAATTCGCTTTTTCATCACCACAGAACTCCTATTATTGTCGTGCCCATTTTTTGGCCGGCCGTTCAAATGGCGGCTTTGATTCTGCGTATTTATACTCGCCGCCCGCAAATGGGTCGTCCCACTTTGAATTTCACCACCAAAATGGTGCGCTCCACCTTGCCCACTGGGCAAAAAGCCAAAATGGGACGGGGGGTTACCCGGGATCCGCTAAAATTTCCGAGCTGCCGCGCCCCGCTCCACAGGGGTGAGGTCGCAGGGGTAAAGAGAGTCGCTCCACCGGGCGAAGGATTATTGGCGGGATGCTGCACAGGAACTTGTAAAGCCTGTTGGCCGACTGTTACTGCATCACAACCGGCGCCTGATTCACCGGTGAAACAGAGCAAGACATGGTGGCGGCGGGGAGCAGGAAGGCATTTCCCGGACCCCGGATTCTTCCGGGATCCGCAGGTCAAACTCGAGACAGGCCCAGCCGCCAGGCGTACGCGAGGGAAATTGCGGAGGCATCCCTACCTCGAAACCTCCATTTCGATTTTCTGTCACCTACAGCCATTTATCCGGCGCGCCGCGTGGTACCGGATAAAAATTTGTCCAGATACTCGTTGTGTTCTTTCAGTTTGGCGAGGTTTTTATCGACATTGCCCTTGATCTGCGCAAGGAACTCCGCGAGCTCACTCTCGGGCATGGTATCGACCAGCGGGTGGTAACGCTCCGGCATCAACCCCTGCCCCAGCATGACCTGCTGCCAGGAGTCCACGAACAATTCACTGCCTTCCCGGAACACGTGACCGGTTTCGCGGAAGATGTCGATTTTGTTGGCCAAGCTGTCGGGTATGTCCATCTGCCGACAGTAACGCCAGAACTCCGTATCCTGGCGCTCGGTCACCTTGTAGTGGAGGATGATGAAGTCGCGGATGCGCTCCACATCGAAATCTGACTGGCGGTTGAATTCATCCACTTCCGCCTGGCGAATTTCCGTCTGCGGGAAAAAGCGCAGGAAGCGCACAATATTCTGCTGGATCAGATGGATACTGGTGGACTCCAGCGGCTCCAGGAAACCGCTCGACAAGCCCACGGCCAGGCAGTTTTTATTCCACTGTTTGCGGCGGCGCCCGGTTTGGAACTTGATTACCCGGGGATCGGTCAGCGGCTTGCCGTCGATATTATCCAGTAACTGCTCACGTGCCGACTCGTCGGATTGATAGTTACTGGCATAAACGAGGCCATTGCCCACGCGATGTCGCAACGGGATTCGCCACTGCCACGCACTCTCACGGGCGATGGAGCGGGTAAAGGGCACTGGCGGTGCCACCGCCTCGGTCTGCACTGCCACCGCGCTGTCGCACGGCAGCCAGTGTGACCAGGACTCGAAACCGGTGTGCAGGGCTTTTTCAATCAACAGGGCGCGCATACCGGTACAGTCGATAAAGAAATCACCGTCCAGCTCACGTTCCGAATCCAGCTTGAGGGCGCGGATATGCCCGTTGTCGGGCCGCAGCAGTACCTGATCTATCTTGCCCTCTACCCGCTTGACGCCATTGCTTTCGCTGAATTGGCGCAGGTAGGCCGCGTAGAGGCTCGCATCAAAGTGGAAAGCGTAGTTGAGGCCGTTATTCGGCAAGTGGGAAAATCTGTGCGCCTCCGCTGCGCGCCGCTCCAGGCAGTACTCTCCAAAATCCCCGGCCAACCCCAGCTGCCGGCCCCGCATCCAGAAGTGCTGGAAACCGCAGGCCCAGCAATCCTGGCCGGTGACGCCGAAAGCGTGCAAGTAGTCTTTGCCCTGGTCGCGCCAGTTTTCGAAACGGATGCCCAGCTTGTAGGTGCCCTGGGTGGCGGCGAGGAACTCCGCCTCATCAATACCCAGCAGGCGGTGAAAAAATACCAGCGTAGGGATGGTGGCTTCGCCCACGCCGACGGTGCCGATCGCCTCGGACTCCACCAGCGTGATATCCAGTTTACCGCCCATCAATTTTGACAGGGCGGCGGCGGTCATCCACCCGGCGGTACCACCACCGGCAATCACGATTTTCTTGATGGCTTGACTCATTATTACCTCACCTTGTTATTGTCTCGCCTTTTCTCGACTCAAGGCATCCGCTGCAGTCTGTCAATTAGCTGTTTACGCAAACGCCCAACCGCTTCCCGGTCGAGCTCTCCCAACACCCCGCGTCTGGATTCGGGGATATGTCCGGCCGAATCTGCGCGGTTTACCACGAAGTGGTCAAATAAGTGGCCCCACGCCTGCCGCTGCGCCTCCGGAAGCCCGCCAATCGTAAACAGGGCGTGCATCAGTGCGTCGAATGGCAGTCCCGTCCAGGCGGGAGTCGCGCGCCACCAGTAGTTCACCAGCACGTTGAGGTCGTCGAGCCCCTCAACCTGGTGCCACCACATGCTGGGCAGATAGAGCAGGTCGCCCGGCTCCATCTCAGCCACCACTGCAGCTTCGAGCGCAGCGCGGTAACGCGGAAAGTGCTCAAAATCCGGCGTGTAAAAATCCACCATACTGATCGCCTGCCCCGCCGGGGTAAAGTCCAGTGGTCCCGGGTAGAGATTGGCCACCTGATCCGGCGGGAATATCGTGAAACGGCGGCGCCCCGCTACCACGCAGGCCAAATTGTCCGGCAGATCAAAGTGCGCAGCGATACGCGTGCGATTGCCAAACCACAGGGACACCAGCGGCTCGC
This sequence comes from Microbulbifer hainanensis, assembly GCF_014904735.1. GTDB lineage: Bacteria > Pseudomonadota > Gammaproteobacteria > Pseudomonadales > Cellvibrionaceae > Microbulbifer > Microbulbifer hainanensis. The sequence continues at coordinate 22,722 of NZ_JACZCR010000011.1, forward strand.
AGCCGGGCAGTTCCAGGTCGTTGTGCGCCCGTAAGCCCGGCAGATGGTGATCAACCGGCGTCGAACCCACATAACAGCAGTCATCGCCAAAGGCTCCGCTTTCAAGTTGCCGCAGCGTCGGAAGCAGCTGGCCGGTGGCCCGCTCGAAATTGAAACCGTCCAACTTCTCGTTGTAAAAAATTCGCCCGCCAGTTTCCGCGTCCGCGTGAAACACCACCAAGGGCCTCTCCTGGTCAAAAGGCACCAGGTAGTCGGCCAGCTCCCCCGCCCGGGCCGCCTGCACCATTGGCCAGTGCGCGAGGGCGCCCTTCATAAGCAGGGGAGCGGTGCGACCAGCGACAATCCCCGCCAGCTCCTGAGGCGAAACATCCTCTCGCGTCTCAACCGACGGGATAAATTCGGGATAACTCATCCGGCTCGCACCCGTGGCTGGGCGCCGCTGATCAACTGCTCGATCAGCTGCCGGTTGCCGGGCAGCCCATTGCGGAAGCTGGCCAATTGCCGCTGTACTTCGGCGAGCTTCGCGCGCGCCTGCTCAGGGTTGTTGTCCGCGCGCGGCGCGCGGACGAAATCACACGGATACCCCATACCGTGCAGCACATAGCGATAACTGGCGGGGGGAAACAGGGGCTGCGCCATTGGAAAGTCCTGGCGCGCCGGCGCACGGTGCCGCCACAGGGTCAGGTTTTCACGCAGAGATTCGGGCCAGGTTTCCGGTGCCCGGTGGGCGCGCCAATATTCGGAGTCCGAGCGCGTCGACAGGGCATAGTGGAGTTTCAGGAACTCAATGATATGGTCCCAGTGCGCCAGCATCTGGCGGTTAAAGCGCTTCGCCGCTATCTCCATCTGATCGACCTGTGCTGGCAGGAAGTCACGTATCAACCCGGCTGACTGCTCAATCAGGGCCAGTGCCGAGGCCTCCAGCGGCTCTATAAATCCGGCGGCCATCCCCACGGCAACGCAGTTGCCCTGCCAAAACACCGAGCGGTGTCCCGGTGCAAAACGCAGCTGGCGGACGGACAGGTCCGCCGCATTCGTAATGGCGCTCTCCCGCTCGAGAAAATTGCGGAAATCCGCTTCTGCAGTTTGGTCGTCGGTAAAGTCACTGGCATAGACGTAGCCCATACCGCGGCGTGTGGGCAGGCCGATGTCCCATACCCAGCCATTGGCCAGTGCGGTCGAGCGGGTGACCGAGGCAATAGGAGCCTCCGCAGACTCATGTGGCACCTGCACCGCCAGGGCCCGGTCATTGAACAGAACCGAAGCCTTACTTTCCCAGGGAATACCGAGATGGTCGCCGATAATCAGCCCAGTGCTGCCGGAGCAATCCACGAATAGATCGGCGGCCAGGCGCTGCCCTTCGCGGGTGTGCAATGCCGCAACCGAGCCGTCAGCGCCGCCTTCCACCCGCTCGATCTCAGCCGACAGGTGCCGCACACCCAATTGCGAGACGCAGTGGTCGCGTAGACACCGGCCGAACTTGCCGGCATCGAAGTGATAGCCGTAGTTGAGCACACCGGCATACTCGGGAGTGGCCAATTGCTTGGGTGCCAGACCGGCATCGCAGATGGCCGCCTGCGGCGTCACCGCATAGGCGTAATCATCAGCTCCCTGCTGTCGCGCCAGATCCAGTTCGAAGTAGCCGTGCGGCAGCGAAAACGGGTGGTAGTAGCGATCGCGCTCACTCTCTGAGCGCCAGGAAGTAAACAGGGAGCCCTGTTTGAAAGATGCGTCACATTCGGTAAACAGGCGCCGCTCGGACAGGCCGATGCGCCGCAGGGTCTCTCGCATGGAGGGCCAAGTGCCCTCACCGACCCCGATGGTGGGAACGTTGGGCGACTCTACCACTGCAATATCACAGTGACCGCCACGATTGCGGCCGTGTTCCGCCGCCAACAGGGCGGCTGTCAGCCAGCCGGCAGCGCCACCGCCCAACACCAGTATGGATAATGGAGCCTGTTGCATTGCAGAGCCTTTACCGCTTAAAGAAAGCTAAAAAATACATTAGCGTAAATCTTCACGCCAATGTAAACGCGCCAACAGGGGGCGGCCAGCCACCCCCTGTTGGCGCAACCTCATCGGCCGATGCCTCAGAAGTTGTAGCGCACGCCCAGGTTGTAACGGGCTCCGGTTTGAATAGCGCCAATCATCATATTCTTATGGCGGCCGTACAAACGCTGGGTCTCGTTGGTGAGGTTGATACCCTCTACAAACACGGTCAGGTTGTCCTGAATGTCGTAGCTGGCATTGGCGTCCCACTGCCCGTAGGCCTCGGTGTACACCGGATTTCGCTCCCCGTTACCGTCGAAGGTATTGGTCAGGAAATCATCGCGCCAGTTATAGGCAATACGTGCCTGGATGCCGTCCTTGTCGTAGAAACCGATGACGTTGAACGAGTCACTCAGGCCAAGCAGTGCAAACTGGTTTTCGCAGCCATCACACTTGTTGGTGTTGAAGTTGTCGTAAGAGATATCGCCATCGACAGTAGTCAAGTTGACGATACCGCCGAAGCCGGAATCGCCAAACATATGCTGCACGGCAACCTCAAAGCCATCGATCATTGCACTCTCGGCGTTGACTGGCGCTATCACGGTAAACTCTGCCGCCGCATCGCCTTCCGCCGCAGAACCCACGACCGGTGCACCGTACAGAGATTCCATATAGGCGCGCACTTGTGCGGGATCATCGGTACCCAAATCGGCAACCGCCTGCTCATAACGCGGCCCCTGCGCCGGGTGCGCCAGATTGAAGGTATTTTCCGTGAAGGAGCTCTGGCCGATAAAGTTCTTCACATTCTTGCGGTAGTAACCAGCGGAAACATAGCTGCTCTCGCCGTAATACCACTCGGCGGAAATATCGAAGTTGGTGGATTCGAACGGATCCAGATCCGGGTTGCCGCGAGAGGCCGTGCCGCCGTTGAAGCGCAGTAGCGGGTCGATGGTCTGGCCGCCCTGAATATCAGCGTAGCCAGGACGCGTGATGGTCTTGCTGACGGAAGCCCGGGCAACGACGTCGTCTCTCAGCGAGATATCAAAGTCGATGTTCGGCAGCCAGTTGCTGTAGCCACCTTCCTGCCGGCTGAAGCCCAGCCCGCTGCTCTGCGCCACGAACTCATTATCGGCAGCCCAGACGATCGAATCGTAGACCGGCACTTTCGCCTTGGCATCCACCTGGGTGTCTTCGAAGCGCAGGCCGACGGCGAGATGCATCGGCATCGCAGCCTCTTCCCATGCCAGGTTGACTTGGGCGTAAGCGGCCTGCTGCGTCTCCACCGCGGTGCGGTCGGTGGTGAAGTCATCGCTGGCGCACAGTACGGTGCCACAGGGGCTGATGGTCTCGCCATTAGCCGCCGCGATAGCCGAGATGGCATTGATCATGCCCTGGAAGTCGGCCGCATAGTAGTAGGGGGTCATACCGGCACTGTCGGCGCTGCTGAACTGATCCAGCGCATCGGCCATGCTCTTCTGCACGAAGATGTCATCCGGATAATCGGCCGGAGAACCGTACCCTCCCCAAGTGTCGCGCTGGGCGTTGGCGAAGGCGGAGCGGTTAGTCGATTCCATGTAAGACACACCGAAGTCAATGGTCTTGACCGCGCTGTCGTCGACCTTGAAGGTACCGTCGAACTTCGCCTGCTCGATGTCGTGCTTCATGTAGCTGTTGCGGAAGCTGCTGCCGGAAGTCAGCATCTGCGCGGGATCGAAGCCCTGACCGTCAATGAACCCAAAGCTGGTGGCGGGCAGGTCGCCACTGTAGTTCACGGTAGTGGCGGCACGGTTGAACTGGACACCAGCGATATTGTTGTTGGTGCCGCGGCCGTCCTTCGCCCCGTTCTCCGCCGTAGAGTTGTGGTAGTCAAACGCCAGGCTCAGGTGGTCGGTCGGGTCCCAGGCCAGATTCAGGCCCACGGAATTGTTCTCGTTGACGGAGCCCCATTCGCCGGCGTTAAAGGTCACGTCAGAACCCGTGCCATCGGTGTAGACAATCGGTGCAACTACGCTGCCATTTCCAGAACCTTTGGTGAAGGAGCCAGAGACGGGCACGCCGTTAAACCAGGCGCCCATGGCATTGTACTGCTGCTCTACGTCCTGCTCGGCGTAGGTGTAGTCCAGAGTCGCCTCGAAGTCGTCACGGGGAGCCCACTGCATGGTTAGCTGGGCGTTGGTACGCTCGCGCTGCACCTCGCCGAAGGCATAGCCGATCCCGCGCGGCACGGAATAGACATCACCTTCCTGCGGTGCATTTTCGAAGTTGGTGTTGTCAGGCGCAATGGAGCCCCAGTCACCCTGACCACCCGGAATGGTGTACCAGCCGGAAGGCGTTTCCGACTTGGCATAGCCGCTGTCGCGCTTGGAATAAGAGCCGGTCAGCGCGACACCGATGGTATCGTCGGCAAATTTGGTGCTGAAGATGCCTGACAGCTCCGGAGTGAAGTCGTCACCCTCTTTGGTGGAAGTATCGTGGGTCGTTTTGGCGCTGAGATTCAGAACCATATCGTCCTGTTCCAGCGGGCGAGCGGTACGAATATTGATCACAGAGCCGATGCCGCCAGTCGCCAGGGAGGCTTTGCCGGTCTTGTAGACTTCCACCGCGCTGACGCTCTCGGCGGCCAGATTGGCAAAATCGAAAGAACGAGACGCTGACGCACCAGTCGCCTCAATGTTGGCGGCCGGCATCACCCGGCCGTTCAGGGTTACTACGTTGTAGTCGGGACCGAAACCGCGAACGGTCACACGGCTGCCTTCGCCATTCTGGCGGTCAATGGAAACACCGGTGACACGCTGCAGTGATTCAGCCAGGTTGGTATCCGGCATCTTGCCGATGTCCTCGGAGGAAATGGCGTCCACCACCCCCTGAGCATCGCGCTTGACGTCCATCGACTTGGTCAAACTGCCGCGAATACCCACAACAGTCACTTCTTCCAGTGCACCCCCATCTTGGCTCTGCGCCATGGCAGTACCGGTCAGCGCGCAGGCAATTGCTGCGGCGATGGATTTCTTCCTAAATCCAAATTGATTGCTCATCGAGTTCTCTCCCATCGTCAAGTCGTTATTCTTTATTTCCGCCAGATGATCAGCACCCAATGGGACGCGCAGGATAGCGCTATCTGGCGGCAGGCTATACTCCGCTGTGCGACTGACAAGTGTCGTCCCAGTTTTACCCGGGGACGAAAGATGAACTATCCCACCTTGTTCCCGCCAAAGCGGGAAACCAAAAAAACCTTAAAAATCAATAAGTTATATATAGTAATACAATAGAAGTAGCGAAGAAGAACGGGCCAATTTATCTACGTGGAGCGGTGTCGCGGACGGCGGCAGGTCGAACTCCCACCGAGCCCAGCTGATCAAAAATTAAGCAGCATAAATATGAAGGGCCGTGACCTCAGCCCGAGAAGCAGCGCACAAAACGGACACCCGCTTGCTGCACTGGCCGGTCATCGGCGACATGAATGACAGAACCTGGAGTTACTGCGGCCATATCCAGCCCATCAACCACCGGCCGACCGGCTTTTCTCCAGCTTCTTCATGAATACCTCTATTTCCCGCTCCACCTGCTTGTCGCCCTTGGCCCGCGCCACCTCGAGGCCACGGGTGAAGGCGAACTGCGCGCCCTCGCGGTCGTCCAGCGCCAGCCGGCTGCGACCGAGCAGTTTCCAGGCGGCGGAGTGCTCTGGCATCTGCTGCACGCAGACCGCCAGGTGAGCCTCTGCGGCACCAAAATCCTTCTCATTGAACAGCGCACTGCCGAGACCGAAGCGCAACAGCGGTGAGTCCTTGCCCTGTTGCAACTGCGTCTGCAGGCGCTGAATGATCGGATTGGTCATGGGGCTCTCCGGCCAGGTAGAGATAGAATCCTGTCACGATAATGTATAAACAGGGGATAAAAAAAGTGAAACCCGCATTCCTGTCTGCCGCCATCGGCGCATTGCTACTGGGGTCCGGCGCGGCTAACGCGGCCGACCCGAGCCAACTGCTGAAAAAGACCGAAGACAAGGTCATCGAGTGGCGCCACCACCTGCACCAGCACCCCGAACTGGGCAATCGCGAATTTGAAACCGCCAAATACATCGCCAGCCACCTGAAAGAACTCGGCATCAAGGTGGAAACCGGCGTCGCCCATACCGGAGTCATCGGCTTTCTGCAGGGTGGCAAACCCGGCCCCACGGTGGCGCTGCGCGCGGATATGGATGCCCTGCCGGTCACCGAGCAGGTGGATGTCCCCTTCGCCTCCAAAGCCAAAACGGAATACAACGGCGAGGAAGTGGGTGTGATGCACGCCTGCGGCCACGATACCCACGTGGCAATGCTGATGGGTACCGCCGAAGTGCTCGCCGGCATGCGCGACGAGCTGGCCGGCAATGTGCTGTTCATTTTCCAGCCCGCCGAAGAGGGGGCGCCGGACGGCGAGGAGGGCGGCGCCAAGCTGATGCTGAAAGAAGGGCTGTTCAAGAAATACAAGCCGGACGTGGCTTTTGGCCAGCACGTCACCTCCAGCCTGCCCACCGGCGTCATCGGTTATCGCTCCGGCCCGCTGATGGCCAGCGCCGACGAGTTCCGCATCACCGTGAATGGACGCCAGACCCACGGCTCGCGCCCCTGGGGCGGCGTGGATCCGATTACCACCGCGGCGCAGATCATCATGGGCACCCAGACCATCGTCAGCCGCCAGATCGATATCACCAAGGAACCGGCGGTGGTGTCCTTCGGCAAGATCGACGGCGGGGTGCGCAACAACATCATTCCGGACAGCGTGTTCATGAACGGCACCATCCGCAATTTCGACATGGACAACCGCAAGCAGATCTTCGAGAAGCTCAAGATCACCGCGGAGAACATTGCCGCCAGCGCCGGCGCCACGGCCAAGGTGCAGATCCTCGAGGGCTATCCGGTCACCGTCAACAACCCGGAACTCACCAAAGAGGCCCTGCCGGCCCTGCGCGCCGCCGCCGGCGCCAAGCGCGTGATGGAAGTCCCCAAGGTCACCGGCGCCGAGGACTTCTCTTACTTCGCCGAAGCCGTGCCCGGCTTTTACTATTTTGTCGGCGTGACTCCGGCCGGCAAAGATCCCGCCACCGCCGCCAGCAATCACTCCCCGCGCTTCTATGTCGACGAGAGTGCATTGAAGGTGGGCACCGAGGCCCTCACCCGCCTCACACTGAACTATATGGCCGACCACAAAGCCCGCTAACCGGCGCTGTAAGTTTGCAGGGGCTGTCGCATGGCACCCCTACAGCCCCCTATATCCTGACAACCGGGAGCTATAACAAAACGCTCTAGACGATCGGTCTAGTCGAGTATTAGACTTGCGCCCATGAGCAGTCAGTACGACAACACCCGCCAGCACCTGCTGGACACCGGCCACCGGGTTATTTCCGGCAAGGGCTTCTGCGGCGTGGGCCTGAGTGAGATCCTCACCACCGCCGGGGTGCCGAAAGGCTCTTTCTATCACTACTTCAAATCCAAGGAACAGTTTGGCCAGGCCCTGCTGGAGGACTACTTTCGCAAATACCTGGCCGATATGGACCGCCTGTTCACGCCCGGCGACAAACCGGCCGCCGAGCAGCTGATGACTTACTGGAAGGAGTGGCTGCGCACCTACAGCGCCGGCTGCAATGAACAGAAGTGCCTGGTGGTGAAACTCAGTGCCGAGGTGGCGGACCTGTCGGAACCCATGCGCATCACCCTGCGCGACGGCACCGACCGCATCATTGCGCGAGTCGCCCGCTGCATCGAAAACGGCCGCGCGGACGGTTCCCTGCCGCCGCAGCTGGATCCCGAGCAGACCGCCAACATGCTATACCAGCTGTGGCTCGGCGCCAGCCTGCTGACCAAGCTGCACCGCACCGGTGCGCCGCTGGAGCAGGCCATGGCGATCACCCGGGCCACCCTGGCCGGGGAACACTGACCGCGAAACACTGCCCGCCCCGTGCGGGTATTTTTTGGCGGCCGCACTAGACGACCGGTCTAATTTGAGTTGGACCGGCGCGGGCAGGCCAGCGGTAATTACTCGGCCAAAGCGCCGATAACTGTACTAAAACTGACACCAAACCAAGGAGAGCAACCATGCCCCAGACTACCGAAAGTAACCGCCGCATCGTGCTGGCCTCCCGCCCCGAGGGCGCGCCGCAAGCGGACAATTTCCGCCTGGAGCAGGTGGATATCCCGCAACCCGCCGACGGCGAGGTGCTGCTGCGCAGCGTCTACCTGTCCCTCGATCCATATATGCGTGGACGCATGAGCGATGCCCCCTCCTACGCGGAGCCGGTGCAGGTGGATGACCCCATGTGCGGTGCCACCGTCAGCCGCGTGGTGGAATCCCGCCACCCGAAATTCAACCAGGGCGATTGGGTTCTCGCGTATAGCGGCTGGCAGGATTACGAAGTGTCCGACGGCAGCGGCCTGATGAATCTGGGCGCCTCCCCGCAGCACCCGTCCTACACTCTGGGCGTACTCGGCATGCCGGGCTTCACCGCCTATATGGGTCTGCTGGATATCGGCGAGCCAAAGGAGGGGGAAACGCTGGTGGTCGCCGCCGCGACCGGTCCGGTGGGCGCTACCGTCGGCCAGATCGGCAAGATCAAGGGCTGCCGCGTCGTCGGTGTGGCCGGCGGGGCGGAGAAATGCCGCTACGCGGTGGAAGAGCTGGGTTTCGACGCCTGTATCGACCACTACGCCGATGACTTCGCCGACCAGCTGGCCGCTGCCTGCCCGAAGGGTATCGACGTCTACTTTGAAAATGTCGGCGGCAAGGTCTTCGATGCGGTCATGCCGCTGCTCAACACCTTCGCGCGCATTCCGCTGTGCGGACTGGTATCCCAGTACAACGCGACATCCCTGCCGGAAGGCCCGGACCGTCTCGGCCAACTTATGGGTATGTCGCTGGTCAAGCGCCTGAAAATCCAGGGCTTCATAATTTTCGATTACCAGGACCGCTTCGGCGAGTTCTTCCCGCAGATGTCCGAATGGGTCGCCAGCGGCAAGATCAAGTACCGCGAGGAAATTGTCGACGGACTGGAACAGGCTCCGGAGGCCTTTATGGGCCTGCTGCAGGGCAAGAACTTCGGCAAGCTCGTGATTCGGGTCGGTGCTGACAACTGATCACTTACCCCCAAACAATTCTTAACCAAACGAGGTATACGCAATGAAAATACTGATGGTACTCACCTCCCACGACCAACTGGGAAATACCGGCAAGAAAACCGGTTTCTGGCTCGAGGAATTCGCCGCACCCTACTATACCTTCAAAGACGCGGGCGCCGAGTTGACTCTTGCATCCCCCAAAGGCGGACAGCCGCCGCTGGATCCGAAGAGTGACGACCCGGACGCACAGACAGAAGCGACCGATCGCTTTCACAAGGACACCGACGCGCAGCAGGTGCTGGCGCACACCAAGCGCCTGGCCGATATCAAAGCCGGAGATTTCGATGCGGTCTTCTATCCCGGCGGCCACGGCCCCCTGTGGGACCTGGCCGAAGACAGCGACTCCATCGCCTTGATCGAAGCCTTTATCGCCGCGCAAAAACCGGTCGCCGCCGTGTGCCACGCACCGGGCATCTTCCGTCACACCAAGGGTGAAGATGGCAAACCATTGGTGGAGGGCAAGAAAGTCACCGGCTTCACCAATTCCGAAGAAGCCGCCGTCGGGCTCACCGACGTGGTGCCCTTCCTGGTCGAGGATATGCTGCAGCAGAATGGCGGCAATTATTCCAAAGCGGACGACTGGCAAAGTTATGTACAGACCGACGGGCTGCTGATTACCGGACAGAATCCGGCCTCGTCCGAAGCCACTGCCAGCGCGTTAATGGCGAAGCTCAAGTAAACACGAACGCGCGCTAAACAAAAAAAGGGGGAGCTAAGGCTCCCCCTTTTTTGTTCGCCCTGTTTTTATTTCCCCGTGCCCGTGGTGACGATCAGCGCATTCGCCCAGTTGCCACAGCTGTTGCTGTCGCCTCTGGTACGCAGGCTCAAAGTCTTCAGGGTACGGACATCGATTTCAGGTTTCTGGAAAGCCGGTGCCTTGACCATGCCACTGCTATACAGCAGCCGACCATCGCCATATATCTGGAAGCCCATGGTCGCCATGTCCCGACACCGATCGTCGATACCGATATCAGCACGAAACAGTGAAGCGTCCTCCGGCAGATTGAAGTCAACACGGCTGTCACCCTTCACCTGTAAACCGGAATGGAACTGCAGGCCATTCACGCGCATATCCACCTGGTTCTTGTTACCTGCCGTCAGCATTGCGACATTCGCAGACTTTTTGGCTGTGGGCAGATCGGCAAGATAGACATTCCGCTTGCTCTCCCCTTCGCTCGCGCCCAGCAGCTTGAACTCGGCGATGGTGACCGGGTTAACCGCCACCGGCTCCATGGCGTTGTAAGGCGGTGCAAAATCCTTGTTGTTCTGGCTGGCCAGAACCATTGGATCATTGCCGGCCGCGTCGTTCTGATCCTGCGTCGATGTGATCCGGAAGCGCAGCATGCGGCCGACGATGGGCGCAAACGTCACTTTCTGCAGTCCTTCTTTCGCATCCAGTGTGCCGGTACGCAGGGCTTTTCCCCAGTTGCCGTTGCTGTCCGCCATATAGATTTCGTAATCCCGAACCTGGCCGTAACGCCAGTATTTGTCATTGCGTGGCTGGATTTCAAAACCGGTAATCAGGCGTCGGTCGTTGAATGCCAGGCTGAACTCGATGGCCCCGGTCTTGACGGATTGATCCCTGACCGTTCTGAACCAGGTACCCGGCTTTCCATCGAAGGCATTTTCAAGCGGGAAACCTTTTTCTTCCGCAGGGCGGTTCAGCACGATAAAGCTGTCGCTGGAGATATCGTTGCCCCTGGCCGGCATTTCCGGATAGGGCTTGGTCGCAGCCATTGCAGTTTTCGGATTGATCTGCAGCGCAAATGCGTACCCCTGGTCCACCGGCACTTTTTTGGTTTTGACGTAGACCACCCCGTACTGGGTCTTCGGATCGAACCACCAACCCTCCGCTGCGGCGTCAAACTTGGACTTGTCTGACCACTGCTGCAGCGCTTGGTTGTTCAGGGTCACGCCTTTCGGCTTGGCGCGGGTGTGTACTTGCAGGCGGTAAACCCTGGCCTTCTCGCGACCTTTGTAGTCGCCCTTGACCGGCGCAATTTGTACGCGCACATCGCCCGTGCCTTTCTCCGGCGCCGACATGGTGAAGTCCTGCAGGCTGTAACTGCCTTTTTTATAGGCCCGGGTGTTGCCGTCGTCTTCGTACAGGGTGAAGTGCGATTCGCCCAACGGATAAAGGTCCAGGGTCAATTCGTCCTTGGGTACCTGGCCGTCATACAGGGCTGCCGGGTACATCGGGATAATGGCCCCGCCGCGCACCAACACCGGAGTTGTTTCCAGGGTAACGGGATAATTCAGTTCCGTGCCCGTCTTTGAATTTACTTCGCTGACGCGACCGTCCCAGTAGTCGACCCAGGTTCCCTGCGGCAGGTGGATACCCTCGCGCCAGCCCTTGGAGGCAACCTGGCTGCGGTAGACCGGCGCCACGAGGAAATCCTTGCCCAGGAAGAACTGGTACTTGTATTTCTCGGTATAGGCATTGGGGTCTTCGGGGTGATCCCACATCAGGCCGCGGATGATCGGCGCACCGGTCTGTTCGGCCTGCCACGCATAGGTATACATGTAGGGCATCAGGCGCATCTTCAGCTTCAGGTAGTCGCGGTTGATGCTGCGGTAGGGTTCTTCGAACCACCAGGGGTGCTTTCTTTCCTTCTTCGACCAGCCCGACATGCCCATTAAAACCGGGGTGAAGGATTTCCACTGCAAATCCCGGGTGAAGGTTTCGGGGCTGCCGCCGAAGATACCATCCACATCACCGGTGGCGTAATTCATCCCGGACAGGCCGGCGCCGATCAGGGTCGGCACATGCCAGCGGATATAGTCCCAACTGCCGGACTGGTCGCCAGTCCAGGCCACGGCATAGCGCTGAATGCCGGCCCATCCCATCACGGTCCAGATAAAGGGACGGCTGTCGGAATTGTCGAGGATGCCTGAGGCGGCCTGTGCATTGGCATCCATGGCGAACTGATAGCCTTTGCCGGTCCAGGCGACGTCCAGCTTCTGCGCGCGGGTGCCGGCAGTGCCCACTTCCCAGGCGATTTTCTTCACGCCGTTTTCGGTCCACAGGCCGGTTTTAAAGCCGTATTTCTCAAGCCCTTTTACGACTTTGGGCAGATCACTGTAACCACAGCCGTAACCGTCATTGGGCAGGATCCAGCCGCCGGGCATATCGTATTCGCGATACTTTGCGGCGACGGATTCAATCACATCCGGGGTCTTTCCGGTGGGGCCATCCGTCCAGCCCTCAGGGACGGTGCCGGGCTTTTTGATATTGTCACCATCGTTGTAGCAATCGGCATCACCGTATTCGAACGCCCAGCGCGGCAGCAGTGGTGCCCTGCCCGTCAGTGCGGTGTATTCGGCCAGGATGTTCTTGATCGTATCGCCAAAGAAGAAGTAACCATCGAATCGGTTTTCCGCGTGGCGGGTGGTGATATAGCCCTCGGAGCGGAAATCGTAACTGCCGTTGCTCCAGGTATTGCGCAGTACGCCGTAGCCGGCAGTGCTCATATAGAAGGGCGCGGGGTTTGGACGGTCGCCCTCTTCCCAGCCACCGGAATAGGAAATTTCCAGCATCTTATCTTTAAAAGCGTACTGGCCGTTTTGCATTCCCCCGCCAAAAAATTGCTCGTCTTTACCGCTGCTCAACGTCTGGTAGCTGCCCTCGGTAGCCAAGTCGATCGGCTTGAGCTCCTGCCAGATCAGTGTCTTGTTATCCGGTTTGTAGGCGGCAAATTTCAGCGGGTTGGAATAGATCCGCAGGGCCAGCGCATCAGTCTGCAGCAGCCGGTAATCCCCCTCGTCCTGCAGGCTGAACGGGGCAGCCGCGCGCTTCTGGTCGAGCGCGATGCTGGTCTTCTTGTCGCTGTCATCAAACAGCGTCTTGTCGCGGGCAGCGAGGATGCGGATAACGTCATCCTTGACGACGACAACTTTGACCTGCGCCTTGTCGTCGGTACTTATTTCTACGCCCTGCTTGCCATGCTCGATGAACTTCACGTTGCCCAGCGCTTCAGCCCAGGCACCGGAGCTTAGCCCCAGCAGCAGTGTGACCAGACCAGCGATTACAGAATTTCGCATTATTTTTTCCAGTTGGATGGATTGTTTATCGGTAGTTATTGCGCCATCACGGCTTGTACATCCGCCATCTCAAACAATGCGCCAGCTGGCACTCAATTCCGGGGTGAGGCCGCCCCTCGCTTTCACGAGCGGGGACACCGGGTAGCTCCCAAATAGTCGGTTCGCCTATCTAACCCTCGCCAGGAAGGATTGCATGCCAGCTAACGTGTTACCTCTGGAGGGCGGACCGCCAAAGTCCGGCAAGTCAGAGGCAGGGGAATCACCAGTTGGGGAGCAACGGCGAAAACTTCAAAAGCAAATGAAACAGCAGATTTCCAATATAAAACAAAAAAATCCGCAAAACCACCCAAAAACTGCACTTTTGAAACCAAACGAAAGAAATGAAAATATTGTAGGGTGACCAGATAAGAGCTCGCGTCCACATCCATGCTGCAGCACTCATCGCAGATCCGCCCCAGTAGTGCCGGCGACCTCACAGGCCGACACCCGTCGAGGCGGAAGGAGACAGCCCATAAAAAAAGCGAGCCTCAGATGAGGCTCGCTTTATGGTGAGTGCTGCTGGCTCCGGAGTGATCAGAAACCGCTTTCAGTGCACTACTTTCACGCGGTTTCGGTACTGCGCGCCGGACGCCGGCGGCGACGCGGGCGCTGACTGTCATCCCGCGGCGCGCCATTGCCGTTGCCATTGCCACGGCGGTTACCGCCGCTGCGCGCGCCATCGCGCCCCTGCCCACCGCCGTTGCCGCGCTTCGGCGCACCGCCGCCGTTGCGAGGCTTGCCGATATTGCGCCCGGATTCCGGCACAACGTGATTGGGTTCGAAACCTTCCACTTCTTCACGCGGAATCGGCTTCTTGATCAGCCGCTCGATATCCTGCAGCTGCTTGATTTCATCCGCACTGACCAGCGATACCGCCTGTCCCCGCGCGCCAGCCCGGCCGGTGCGGCCGATACGGTGCACGTAATCTTCCGGCACATTGGGCAGATCGAAGTTCACGACCTGCGGCAGCTGGTCGATGTCGATACCACGCGCGGCGATATCAGTGGCCACCAGGATCTGTACCTTGCCGGCCTTGAAATCCGCCAGCGCCTTGGTGCGCGCATTCTGGCTCTTGTTACCGTGAATTGCCGCCGCGCGGATATTGTCCGCTTCCAGCTGTTTGACCAGGCGGTTGGCGCCGTGCTTGGTGCGGCTGAACACCAGTGCCTGATGCCAGTTGTTTTCCAGGATCAGGTGGCTCAGCAGTTTCTGCTTGCGCGCCTTGTCGACCGGGTGCAGTTTCTGCCGCACGGATTCGGTGGTGGTGTTGCGCGGGCTCACATCGATCTCGGTGGGGTCATTCAGCAGGCCCTTGGCCAGGTTGCGGATCTCACCGGAGAAAGTTGCCGAGAACAGCAGGTTCTGGCGCTTGGCCGGGAGCACCTTGAGGATGCGCTTGATGTCGTGGATAAAACCCATATCCAGCATGCGGTCGGCTTCATCCAGCACCAGTACTTCCAGGTTGTCAAAACGGATGGCGCGCTGGTTGTACAGGTCGAGCAGGCGGCCGGGCGTGGCGACGAGGATATCGGCACCACCGCGCAGGCGCATCATCTGCGGATTGATTTTTACTCCGCCGAACACCACCGAGTGGCGCAGCGGCAGGTATTTGCTGTAGCTCTGTACATTGTCAAATACCTGGGCCGCCAGTTCGCGGGTGGGGGTCAGTACCAGGGCGCGCACCTGGTTGTTGCGCGCGGGAGTGCCATTGGTGAGGCGGTGCAGCAGCGGCAGGGTAAAACCGGCGGTCTTGCCGGTGCCGGTCTGCGCGGCAGCCATGATATCGCCGCCCTTCATGACCGCGGGAATCGCCTGGGCCTGAATCGGCGTGGGCTGGCTGTAGCCCTGGTCAGCCACAGCGCGGGCCAGTTCCTGGGCCAGGCCCAGATCTTCAAACAACATAGTTAAACCTCGAATTGCACCGGAGGCGCAATCAGTCTGTAAACGCGTGCCTTTCGGGCCCGCGAAAAAAATCGGTAGAGGCGAAATACAGGGAATCGCCACGCCGTCGAGTGACCGCAATCTTGTACGCGGTCGGGTGCGGCATTCAGTAGAGGATTCCGAAGAGACTTTAGGGAAAGAATTTCAGGAGGGTGCCGGCTAGCGGCCTACGGATGACGCAGCTGGCAAACGGCCAGCGAGCGCACTATACCACAGCAATCCCGACTGCCTAGTTTTATTTATGCGCCCCGACGCCCGTCCCATTGGATTCCTCCAATCATCACCATAGCCTTTATTTATGACCTGTTAACAGGTCGGGACTCTGCGGACACACTCTGTTGAGACACATTCAAATACTTGAACTGCGCTGGCAGTGGGGAGGTAGATGCTATGTCTACCCAAGATAAATGCGGCATGCATCTGGACTTGGAAAGAGTCACCCTGAAGGATGGACGCTCGGTGACCATTCGTCCGGTATGCAGGAAAGACGGCGAACTGGAGAAAAGCCTGATTGAGGGGCTGTCACCGGAATCGCGTCGCGACCGCTTTATCGGCGGCAGCTGCAAGGCCAGCGAAAAACTGATCGAACTGCTTACCGATAACGATCACGAACAACACGAGGCTTTTATCGCCGTGGACGAGTCCGGTGATAAACCGCGTGCGGTGGCGGTAGCAAACTATGCTCTGGACGACGACGGCCGTGCCTGTGAATGCGCGGTGGTGGTTAGTGATGACTGGCAGCACGAAGGACTCGGCAGGATTATGCTGCAGCAACTGATCGACGTGGCGCGTGCCCGCGGTATCGAGATCATGTACTCAATCGAATCCGCGGACAACATCAAGGTGAAAAAATTCGCCCATGCGATGGGTTTTGTCTGCAAGGCAGATCCGCGCGACTACACGTTGCTGACTTACACACTGGATTTGCAGCCGGAAGAGGCCCCAATCGGGCTCATACAACAACATCAGCGTCCGGCGATGCAGTCGCAGTAACAGCTGCATCGCGACGCACAGTAAAACGACGAGGTTATTAACCCGGCAACCGGGCAGGTTGCCGGGTTAATAACGAGCCAACAAATTAACAGCGGCGCGGTAGCGCCACTTCCCCAAACTCCCCAGCGGCAAAAGCCACCGCGGCATAAGAGGTTTTACGCGCCAAACTACCGCTGAACCTGCTTGGCAACTGGATTCAATCCCAAAGTAAAGACTGGCTTGACGTTACCAACCCCGCCATCGGCGCGTTATCGACCCGTGCCCCTTAAACCGCCGACGACGAGAAGCAGCTGGCGGTAGCGAGCACCGCAGAGGCGTTCCAGAGCTGGAAAGACAACCCAGTGCCCGAGCGAGCGCGCCTGACGTTGCGCTGTCAGCAACAGCTCAAAGACCACTACGAAGACCTGGCAAAAATCTTCAGTGAAGAATCCGGCACGACTTTCGAAGACGCCAAGGATGATGTGCGGCGCAGCGGGCAGGCGGCCAGTGTCACCGCGCTGATGATGGAAAATGATAGAAAATTTAGCCTCGGCCATCGAATGTTACTCCTACCTGCAGCCGCTGGGTGTCGGCACCGGTAATACGCCGTTCCATTTCCCGGCGATGATTCCGCTGTGGACGTTCCTGATGGCCATCGCCCGTGGCAACACTTTCGTACTTAAACTCTCTGAGCATGATCCGGTCACATCATGCAATCGGACAGAGCTGTTCGCCGAGGCCGGCGCGCCCAAGTGATTACTGCAGATGGGACACGGCGGCCGCGAACAGGTGGAATTTCTGCTCGAAAATTCGGATATCAAGGTGGTGTCCTTCGTCGACTCAGTACCGGTGGGTTGCCATATTTAGCGCACCGGCCCCGAACACCTGAAACGAGTACAGACCTTCGCGAGTGCCAAGAACCATATAGTGGTAATGGTCATATCCGACGCCAACAAACGGGCGGCAATCAACAATATCATCGGCTCGTCGGTCGGCGCCAAACCAGATAGCCGCGTCGCTATCCTGAACTTGACCTAGCACTGATGTCCGAGTGTTAATCGTGAGTAAAATCGCGCGATGTTTTTTCGCTGGCTTTCACCAGAGTTTGGTAACGTTTTGGTGAGTTACCAACGATCCGTTTGAAGGCGTTGCTAAACGCGCTTTCGGATGTGTAACCGAGTGATTGGGCAAGGGTGGAGATTGGTACGTTGTCGTCGCGCAGTGCCCGTTCGGCCAAGCACATCCGCCAATTGGTCAGGTAGGTCAGGGGCGCATCGCCAGCGACACTCTTGAAGTAGTGAGCGAAGGTCGTCCTCGACATGGCACAGGCCTTAGCCAGTTCTTCGAGGTGCCAATGACGATGGGGCTCGCCATGCATCAACCGGAGTGCAGGCGCAAGACGCTTGTCACCCACCGCGCGGAGCCATCCCGCTGCCAGGGTATCGGAGGTCTCCAGATGCGTCCGCAGGATCTGGACAAATATAAGCTGAGCTAGATTCGTTGATGAAAGATTGGCACCGGGCAGTTCGGCCTCGCGCTCACGCACGAGTTGGTCAATCAGCCAATGCAAGACCGTCGCTTGTGGTGACGCTGCGCGCACATGGATCAGGGGGGGAAGCATGTCCGAGAGCAGCGAGCCGCTAACGGGGTCTAGCCGAACGTGCCCGCCGATCTGAATGCAATCAGCTCCATCTCCCAGAGTTGCAGTCTTGGTGATATTACCCGCGAACAGGGCCGCTGCGTCGATCGGTACAGCAGACAGATCACTGGCAAGAACAAAAGTGCGTGGCGTCGATAGGAGCAAAACGTCGCCGGCTTCCACTCGTACAGCCCGGTCCTCTCCGTCTATGGCGAGCCAACAATCACCCTTCAGCAGTGCAAAAAACTTGATCTTGTCCGGTTGAGGAAAGCGGATCCCCCACGTCCCGCCGGCGCTGAAACCGCCCGTTACAACAGGCGTGGCATCTGTGTATTTGAGGACATCAGAGAAAGGATCGCTATTCATAACTGCAATATGGCGCAAGAAAATAGTAACTTTAACCATCAATAGTACGAAAGACTAATTTTTCATCCACAGTACGTCGTACCGTCAAGCTGCGATGCACTGACAACCGGCCACGGCGAGGCCGTCGCCGAGACATTCGGGAAGTTCGCACTCACGCGCAAGTAAATCGGACTTTTGATTATTCTCAGTCCAGATCGGCGCGGATACAGTGTAGGAAGAATTTCCCGCTGACTAGAATTTGCGATGTCCACTCTACAAGCTCCCCTAGGGTCCAACTTTAGTGCCGTATCGATGGCTACTGATGTCATTCAGGACGATCGATCTATCGGGAGAAGTCACTGGCGACTGCCCCGGCCCGGATCAGCAACGCTAGCATCACGGCGCCACCGGAACCGACCTGTGATTCGCGTGCTGAGAACAATGGCATGCGTGCGTTTCCACTACATCCGAGCGGCATCCCCAGTACAAGCCACGACGATCGGCGATTCAACCGGCTCATCGGGGGTCATGTCTGATGCCTCTGGTTCGGTTTCCAGCCAAGCACCTGTGGACGCTTGGCGAAAAGTGCCTTGAGGTCTGACAAGTTATTGAAAAAAGTTTTCCTTGGCTTTTTTCAACCCGGCTTTGCGGCACAGCTCCGCATCCCCCCACGACAAATCACCACTTATGTGCTCGATTTGCGCTCCGCGCCTCCGATGGCCGGACCAACAATCTGCTAACACAATTAAATAAGGGAATCGTCATGAGAGTCATCAACCAGCATTATATCAATGGGCGCTTCGTGGACTCCTGCGGAACCGAAATACTCGACATAGTGAACCCGACGAATCGCACCACTATCGGCCGCGTTACGCTCGGCGATGAGCGAGATGCACGTGACGCTATCGACGCCGCAAAAAAGGCCCTGAAAACCTGGTCTAAAACATCGCTGGATGAACGCAAGCGCTATCTGCAGAAATTGCACGATGCGATCCAATCCCGCGAAGCCAAGCATATTGAAATCAGGACTGAAGAATACGGTGGTGTATCGCGGCACTCCAAATTTTCCATCAGTGGAGCCGCAAAAGTCTTCCTCAATATGAAGAAAACTCTGGACGAAATCGCATTCCATAAAGCTGTTGGCCAGGCGGACGTTACATTAAAACCCGTAGGAGTTGCGGGGCTTATCACTCCGTGGAACTCAGCCATTTTTATGGTTTGCAACAAGGTTGCACCAGCCCTTGCCGCGGGATGCACCGTTGTCATCAAGCCCAGCGAACTGAGCGCACTGCAGATTCAACTTCTCGTGGAATGTTTTGATGCTGCGGGATTGCCACCCGGCGTTATCAATCTCGTTCATGGTCGTGGCGAAGTTGTCGGCAACGAACTTACGCTAAATCCTGACATAGACAAGATTTCCTTTACTGGGTCGACTACCGTGGGCAAATCCATCATGCGCAACGCCGCCGAGACCATAAAGCGCGTCACACTCGAACTTGGAGGAAAATCGGCACACATCATTCTTGACGATGCGGACATCGACAAGGCGGTTGCGTTTACCCTCACAACGGGTTTCATGAATAACGGACAAGCCTGTATTGCCGGCTCGCGTATTCTGGTACCAGAACACAAACTGGAGGCTGTGAAGGATGCATTGCTGAAGGCCGTACCCACTTGGAAGGTCGGCGATCCAACTAAAGACGATACCCTACTCGGCCCGCTCGTCACCGAGAAACAATACAACCGAGTGCAAGCCTATATCCACAAGGGGATTGAAGAAGGGGCAGAAATCCTTATAGGCGGCAAAGGGCAGCCCAAGGGACTCGAAGCGGGCAACTTCGTTCAGCCAACGATTTTCGTTAATGTCCGCAACGACATGACGATCGCACGGGAAGAGATATTTGGGCCAGTCCTATCCGTCATAACCTACAAGACCGAGGAAGATGCGATAAGGATCGCAAATGATTCCATCTACGGACTACAGGCATGGATTAGCTGTGGCGATCCAGAACGCGGTCGCAAGATAGCCGATCGCATTGAGGCTGGCGTAGTTATGGTCAATCAAGTTTTCGACATGTTCGACGAAGCCGGAGCGCCAGCGGGTGGTTTCAAGCAGTCAGGCATAGGTCGCGAGTTCGGGACCTATGGCCTTTCCTCCTATCTTGAACCGCAGGCAATTTTTCCCAAGCGGGCCTAACAGGCTTTTGAAAAAGGCCTTGCCCGGCCTTTTTCAACCCGGGTTTTCGGCACAGGTCCGCAAACCCTCCACGCCAAGTCGAGCATTTACGTACCGCTGAGTCTGTGGGTGAGCGTGAGGCTGGATATTCAGGGCATACCTCGAGCTTCCATTCCCGAAGTATATGATTTTTATAAATGAACCCCTGAATTTTATAGAGTCACCATAAAAGCTTATACAGTTTTGGTAAAACCTATATCAACCGACTTCCGCGAGATTTCCCTTACTTTCCAGCCACTGCTTGCGGTCCCCGGCGCGCTTCTTCGCCAGCAGCATATCCAGCAGCTGATTGCTGTCGTCGCCGGCGTCGATGTAGAGCTGCACCAGGCGGCGGGTATCCGGATCCATGGTGGTCTCGCGCAGCTGTAGCGGATTCATTTCACCGAGGCCCTTGAAGCGGGTCACCTGGATTTTGCCCTTTTTCTTTTCCGCATTGATGCGATCGAGAATGCCCTGCTTCTCCGCCTCATCCAGCGCGTAATAAACGTCCTTGCCGATATCGATACGGAACAGCGGCGGCATGGCCACGTACACGTGTCCGTTGGTCACCAGCGGGCGGAAGTGGCGCAGGAACAGCGCGCACAGCAGTGTGGCGATGTGCAGGCCATCGGAGTCGGCGTCGGCGAGAATACAGATTTTGTTGTAACGCAGCCCCTCGAGATTGTCGCTGCCCGGATCCACCCCCAGTGCCACGGCGATATCGTGTACTTCCTGGCTAGCAAGGATTTCCGCCGAGTCCACTTCCCAGGTATTCAGGATCTTGCCGCGCAGCGGCATGATGGCCTGGAATTCCCGGTCGCGGGCTTGCTTGGCGGAGCCGCCGGCGGAATCCCCCTCCACCAGGAAAAGTTCCGAACGGCTGGTGTCGCCGCTGGAGCAGTCGGCGAGCTTGCCCGGCAGCGCCGGTCCCTGGGTCACTTTTTTGCGTGCGACTTTTTTCGCCGAGCGCATGCGTTTCTGCGCATTGCCGATACAGAGTTCGGCGAGTTTGTCGCCCTCTTCGGTGTGCTGGTTCAACCACAGGCTGAACGCGTCCTTGGCAACACCGGAGACAAATGCCGTGGCCTCGCGGGAAGACAGGCGCTCCTTGGTCTGGCCGGAGAACTGCGGGTCGGCGAGTTTCGCCGAGAGTACGTAGGAGCACTGGTTCCAGATATCCTCCGGCCCCAGCTTGATACCGCGCGGCAACAGGTTGCGGATTTCACAGTACTCGCGCATCGCCTCCAGCAGGCCAGCGCGCAATCCGTTGACGTGGGTACCGCCCTGGGCGGTGGGAATCAGGTTGACGTAGGATTCGGCGGTGACTTCACCACCCTCCGGCAGCCATTGCACGGCCCAGTCCGCCGCTTCGGTAGTCGCGCTGAAGTTACCGACAAAGGGCTCTGCCGGTAGCACTTCCCAACCCTGGTTGGCGGCGGCGAGATAGTCCTTGAGGCCGTCCTCGTAGAACCACTGATCCGACTCACCGTCCTGCTCATTGATAAATACCACGGTAAGACCGGGGCACAGCACCGCCTTGGCGCGCAGCAGGTGGCGCAGGCGCGGCACGGAAAACTTGGGCGAATCGAAATACTGCGGATCCGGCATAAAGCGTAAGCTGGTGCCGGTGGTGCGCTTGGCGCAGTCGCCGATCACTTCCAGGTCAGAGGCCTTGTCGCCGTTCTGGAAACCGATGCGATGCACGTGGCCATCGCGCTGGATGGTGACTTCCAGCACCTTGGACAATGCATTGACCACCGATACGCCGACACCGTGCAGGCCGCCGGAGAACTGGTAGTTCTTGTTGGAGAACTTACCGCCGGCGTGCAGGGTGGAAAGAATCACCTCGACGCCCGGGCGCCCCTGTTCCGGATGGATATCCACCGGCATACCGCGGCCGTCGTCACTGACCGACAGGGAGTGATCCTTGTGCAGTACCACTTCGATTTTTTTCGCGTGCCCGGCCAGCGCCTCGTCGACACTGTTGTCGATGACTTCCTGGGCCAGGTGGTTGGGGCGGGTGGTGTCTGTGTACATGCCGGGGCGCTTGCGCACCGGATCCAGCCCCGTGAGTACCTCGATATCTTCGGCGGAATAGTTGGCCATATTCTTATGTATTACTGCTCGTTGAAAAGAAATTCGACAATGGGTTCACAGTAGCGCGCAAACCCCTGAAAGCTGTGATCACCGTCGTCTTCGACGGTCTGCCGCTGCCCCCGGTAAAACTCTTCCGCGTCGCGGAAGTCGAGAGTCTCATCGCCGCGCTGGGCGAGCAGCCAGTAGCGGCCGCGCAGCGGCCGCGCCAATTCGGTCTCCAACTGGCGCATGGTATCAACGTCTGCCCGGGTAAGGCGATACTCCTGTGCCTCACCACTGTATGGCTTGAGGACCTGCCCCAGGTAGGCCGGCATAAAGCGCGCTGGATGCACTGCGGGATTGACCAGCACCGCGGGCAGTTCATAGCGCTCTGCCAGGTAGCTGGACCAGAAGCCGCCCATGGAGCTGCCGACCAGACCGATGGGGCCGCAGTCGCCAGCGGCAATAAAGCCTTCCACCAGGCTGAGCAGGGACTGCCTGGCAATTTCCGGGTAGGGCGATACCTGCGGCGCACAGAAGACAATGTGCGGGTGCTCAGCGGCGAGCCGCTCGCGCATCAACTGGCACTTGTGGGACTGCGGGGAGGACAGAAAGCCGTGCAGATAGATCAATAGCGGCCGCGTATAGGATTGTGATAGGGACATGGCGGGGGATTATAGCCCCTGCGGCCCGGCGCTCAATGCACACTCTTATGCAGGCTGCCGAAGGCGCGGCGCAGGTCCATGCGCATGTCTGCCCAGAAAGACGGCGGTGAAAAGCGCTGCAGGCGGCCGGGCCCGAGGCTGGGGAAGTCCTCGCCAAACTCGCGGCGATCGCGAAACTGCAGCACGACACTACCCCTAGCATCGCTCAGGGTGCCCGACAGCGTGCCATAGGCACTGCTCTCCGAGAACACCTCGCGCAGGTGGGTCGTCTGTTCCAGGGGCGCGGGCAGGTAAAATTTTTCCAGCCGCAGGTGCAGGGTGTAGTCCGCGGCGCGGGCGTCAGAGACCAACCGGCCGCCCCGCGCAGACAGGAAACGCTCTGCAAAGGCCTGTGCCATCGTCTCCTGCAGTCGCGCGCGGGCATCGGCATCCAGCGTGCGGTTGCTAAAGCCCAGCGGCTGCTTGCCCTGGGAAGCGGAGCTGCGATAGTCGATTTCCAGGGGCGCCACATAGACAGTGGCACCACTCAGGTCGAGCGGACTCACAGCGTTCACCTGGTCCAGGCCGCCGGCACGGGGTTGCAGCGCCGCTGCGCGCCCGCTATCAGCTGGCACTGCGGCCGCGGGCCCACCGCTGCGCTGGCTGCTGCAGCCGCCCAACGACACCAGGATTGAGACGCAACACAACAGAAGACGGACTCGGAACATCACCGGCCTCACGACATCGCGTAATTACCTGGAAAGTGTAAGGCGGGAGATGGCGGATAGCAGGTCAAAAACTGCGGAGAGTGCGGAGGGCGAACGCTCAGTAGCCGCCGGAGGCCAGGTCAACTCTGTATTCGGACACGACGACGCGCTCCACCCCGGTGCTGTAGCTGCCGTCATCTCGCAGTTCGAACCAGCGATAGCCGGGCATCTGCTCGTCGACGGCAAAGGGACCACTGCCGGGCGTAAACTGTACCGAGGTGGAAGGAGTCGCGTGCAGCCCGATGTGCCGGTAATGGCTGTCGAACTGCTGGTGCACATGGCCCCATACCATTGCCTTGACGTTGGGTGCGGCACCCACCAGTTGCATCAGGCGCTCGCGACCTTCGCGCAGCATATGCCCGTCGATCCAGTCACTGCCCACCGGTACCGGCTGGTGATGCATCATCACCATCACCGGGTATTCACGGCATTCCTGCAGCAACTGCTCCAGGCGCTGCAACTGACCTTCGCTGAGACCACCGCAAATTTGATTCTCGACACTGGTATCCAGCAACAGCAGGCGCCAGTTGCCGAGCGAAACCACTTCCGCATTGCGACTGGGCGCCATCTGGCGCATGCGCGCGGCGTTGTCGTGATTGCCGGGCAGCCAGTACCAGGGCGTACCCACACCCCGCATCTTGTGCAGGAAACGGCGGTAGGCGGCTTCAGAACCATTGGCGCTGACATCGCCGGTGACCACCAGCATTTCGGCACTGCCCTGCTCGCTCGCGATGACCCGCAGGACTTCGTCCAGGGTGTGCCCGGTATCCAGCCCCAACAGCTGATAGTCCGGCCGCCCACCAATATGGGGATCGGTAAACTGCACCAGACGTTGCACGGAACTGTTTGGATCTTCGCTCACGTTCTCACCTTCCACTCACATCCATGTGACAGCCGGCCCGGTGCCATTGCACCTTAAATTCGCCGGCCATCCAGCACTAATTCAAATTCTGTGCGGCCGTTCTCCAGACAGTGGCCCAGCCACTCTCCGAGAAAGCGATTGGCCTGCTGCCGCTCGTCGGCACGCTCCATCCGCGGGTTGGGGTAGGCGCAATTCACTCCATTGTCGCCCACCGGCCCGCGGCCATCGATTGCCACCACTTCCGCCATCCGCGCATCGTGGTAAAGGCGCACGGTAATCTGTGGCGGCGCCATCCAGCGGCGCTCACCCGCATCGGCACGCGCGCTCAGGCTCACCTCGGTGGTGTAGCGCGAGCGCTCCAGTACGGAAAGCTCCATCGCTCCGTGGGGCATCCGGTAGCGCCAGTGCTCACGGCTCGCCAGCTCCGGCAGCAGTTTGCACAGGCGCAGGTAGTTTGCGTCGCAGTCGGCGTGGTAGGAGGGCAGGTCGACCCGATAGGCCGTTTTGCCCACCCGCCTGTCCAACGGGCGCAAGCGCATGTCCACTTTTGACTGTACTGCCATTATCGACACTCCAATTCCCCTGCCGCCGTGATTCAGATCTCAATTTCTACCCACGGCGTGCAAATGTATTGATTTCTCTGTAACCGCCTAGCCCACAGACGCCGATCGCGCCAGCTCATCCAGCCGCGCGCGGTTCAATTGCAACCACTGCAAACTGATCACCGTAGCGGCATTGTCGATCGGGCAGGCGCCGGGCTCTCCGCTCTCCATGGCCTCCAGCACTTCCTGCAGCGGGAATACCCGCAGACGGATATCCTCATGTTCGTGAGACAGCCCGAAATGGCCCTCGGCGTCGCGGAGATTCGCGAGC
This sequence comes from Microbulbifer hainanensis, assembly GCF_014904735.1. Classification (GTDB taxonomy): domain Bacteria; phylum Pseudomonadota; class Gammaproteobacteria; order Pseudomonadales; family Cellvibrionaceae; genus Microbulbifer; species Microbulbifer hainanensis. Next base: position 48,276 of record NZ_JACZCR010000011.1, read on the forward strand.
GCGCAGAACAGGTGCATTCTCTCGGAGCTGCCCCCGGGGCTCGGCATATAGGTGCGAATGTAGTGGAACTCGTCCACTGCCATGCCCGCCTCCTCGAGCACCTCGCGACGCGCCACCTCCTGCAGCGATTCCTCTGGTTCAACCATGCCGGCGACCACCTCGAGGCACCAGGGGCCACCCGGGCGCTCAAGGGCACCGACGCGGAACTGCTCGGTAAGCGCCACCAGTTCATTGAGCGGATCGTATAGGAGCACCCCTACGGCGGCGCCGCGCACGAACAGCTCCCGCTCAAATTCGGCACTCCAGCCACCGCGATACAGACGGTGACGCAACCGCAGGCGCACCATGGTGAAGAACCCTTCAAATACCGGCGTGCGCTCGATCACATCCACGGCGCTACGGGTAAATTGCGATGCCAGTCCAGCGCCGGGTGGCTCTCGTTGTTCGCTCATGATTCAGCCTTTCATCGGCGGTTGTCGATTGGCGCAGTATGCGATGCACACTCGACCAATTCCAGACACGCGCTTGCCACCTGACGACGCAATTAGCACATTTGCACCAACTACAGTGTCAGCGGGGCGGAAAACGATTCAGCAACAGGGCCAGCTCCTCGCGCATGCGCTGCAGACGCTGGGCGGGATCCGCGAAGCGCGTTGCAGTCGAGGGCGTACTGCCCCGCCACAGGGGCTCACTGTCCGGAGACAGCACGTCCAGCACTAGCGTATCCTGGCGATACTGCCGTACCTCCAGCGGTGCGCGCCAACCGAATCCCCAGGCGCGGTAACCGCCATAGAGGGACAGGCTGTCGTCGTAAACGGCCACTTTGTCGACCGCTACCAGCTGCAGGCGCACGAGAAAGTCCGCACCTTCCGCGCTCTTCGCCGGCTGGAACCGCTGTCGCAATACACCGTCCGCGGCCTCGCGGGCGCGCTTGATTTCCAGGGGCGAAACACGGCCGCTCGCGAGAGGATCGAGCAGGTAATAGGTATGCAGGCGGCTGAAATCCGCCTGGGAGTCGTAATCGATGGCGACGGGCGGCGCAACGGCGCAGCTCGCCAGGGACAGGACTATCAGAACCGCCAGCGCGGCCCGGAATACGGCACTCATGCCAATCTCCTACAGCAGAGGATGAAGATCAGGCTTCCATGCCACCAATTGCGAGTGGGGCGCTGCGGCCGCCCCGGATAAATCGAATGACTAGTAAACCGCCGCAGGCAGATTGCGCAGCAGTTCCTGTACCGCAACACCGAGAATGCGCTGGCGCTCCTCCGCGTTCTCCGGACGCGCAATCAATTTCTCGGCGCTGCCGCCCCAGATGGCGGGCTCGCCTTCGCGGCCAATGCCCAGCGTCAGGGTCACGCGCGGGGCGCCACTGCGCTGGGGCAACTCCACCACCCCGGACTGGGCGTTGGAATCGAACTGGGCATTCCAGCTGGGATTGGTATCGTCGTTGACAAACTCCTCGTTGACGACGGCAACCTGATAATCGATCACCATGTCGGCTTGTGCCGTATCGTCCACCAGGCGGTAGCCGCGGCCACGCATCGCCGCAACGACAATTGCGCGCAACTCTTCATCCAGCTCCACCAGCTGCGCCGATGCATCAGGCACGTCACTGAGCGCCGCCTGGCCCCAGGCATAGGTGGAAAAGACTACCGGCGGGGGACCAGTCTCTACCCGCTGCACCTGCACATCCTGACACGCGGTCATGAGCAGTCCCAGAAATACCAAGAAAATCAAACGCATAGCTAATCCCTGTTCCCTGTTTAAAACGCCGCTCACTTGACCGGCTCAGCTGCCGGATACAATTCTATTTTAGGACTCCAGCCCAACCACTCCGGCTTTGCCTCCGGGTAGAGCGGAAAATGGCTACCGGACTCCACTTCGAGCCCCATATCCGGCGCCTCTGGCGTTGCAAATGCAAGACCGCCAGCGAGCAGTGCCTGGGTCGACTCGGTGTTCACAGTCAGGCCCGTTTTCAGGCCAAAATTGACTTCCACACCACTCGCATTCCAGAACACCGTGTGCTCCCGCACCAGTGTGCGATAGCGCGGCGCTATATGTACATAGATATAAACCCGGTCCGCCAGTTCCCCTAGCGCGAACCCGGTCACCTCTCCGACCTGTACCTGGCGGTAGTACACCGGGCTGCCGGGCACCAGCGAGCCGCGGCGCGGCGCATCGAGAATAACGGTGAGACCCGGGCGATTCATGGTATCGGCCAGATCCGGCTTCGGCGCTTCCGGCAGTGCGGTAAATTCGGTCTGCAGCGGCCCCTCGCCCGGCTCCAGGGCCAGGTAGCGGCCGGTGATGATGGTGCCGAGGTTGGCGACTTTACTGAGGCCGATCTGCGGTGATACCACCCACATGCGCGTGCCGCCCCGGGCGAAATCCTGATAGCGCTGATACAGCTTTGCGCGCGCACGCACGGTGCTGTTGTCCGGTGCAAGTCGCAGGCGGGTAATCTCTCCTACCGCAATACCGCGGTAGCGCAGGGTGGCGCCCTCACGAAGGCCCTCGGCATCCGACAGCGTGATATTGATATCGAGCCCCTCTTCCAGCGCTGCTTCGCGACTGTTGTACAGCCGGAAAGAGTCGCCATTGCGGGCTTTTCCGGCGCGCTCCCGCGCACGCGGCGGGCTGCCGAAGGCGATACCACCGCGCACCAGCGACAGCAGCGAATCGGCTTCGACATCAATACCCGAGAGTCCGGCACTGGCGCGCAGGCCGCTGACATTCCAGAAACGCGATTCCTTGTTCGCGAGATAGGCGTAGCGCGGCTCGATCACCACATACACCTCCACGCCGTCACCGTCGTCGTTCAGCTCCATGCCCTGCACTTTGCCCACTTCGATACGTCGGTAATACACCGGGGCGCCGCGCTGCAGCGAACCGGGATTGCGCGCGGTCAGGCGCAGGTGCAGCCCCGGTACCCGCGGATCCATCGGCGGTGCCGTTGCCAGGGCATCGAATGTGCGCTTGGAGCGCTTGCCGCGGCGCAGGTCCACTTCAATGCGCCCGCCCTTGAGCAGATCGTTGAGCCCGCTGGAAATATCCAGGGTCGGTGGGGCAATCCAGAAGCGGGTGTTTTCACTCAAGAGGTCGTCGGTAATCGGATCCATCAACACCTTGACTTCCATACCGTCGATGCGGCGGTTGGCCTTGACCGTACTGACCTCGCCGACCTGCACGCCCTGGTAATACACCTGCGTACTGCCGGCAGTGACAGTGACACCGCGATCAAAATTGAGCGTGATCGGAATGCCGGCATCTGCGGCGGAAAAACTTTTATAAAGTTTGAACTCACTGCCGTTGACCGCCAGCGGCGACTGGCGTTGGGTTTCCGGCGTGTAGAAACTGATGCCGCCGGCAACCAGTGCGGCAATGGATTCCAGGTTGACGGTAACACCGCTGATGCCGCCCTCCACCGACAGCCCTGAGGCGTTCCAGAAGCGACTGCCGCGGTGCACCAGATGCGCGTATTCGCTGCGGATAAACAGGTCGATCTCTACCTGGTTGTCGTCTTTGCCGAGCCGGTAATTTTCCACCTGCCCAATCCGCAGCTGCCGGTAGTAAACCGGCGAGCCGCGATTCAGGGAGCCCAGCCGCGGCGACTTCACCACTACCCGCAAGCCTTCACCGCGCACATGGGCGGGCGGGTCTTCCAGGGCAATGAACTGGCGCTTGCGCGCGCCACTACCGGGCTCCACGGCGATGTAGTTACCGGACACCAGCGTCTCCAGCCCGCGGACACCGGTGATCGACAGCTCCGGTTTTACAACCCAGAACTCCGTTCCCTCCACCAGCAGAAATTCCGCACTGCGATTGAATGCCACCTCTGCCATCACACCGTCGGCGCCGTCCAGCTCGGGAGCGTTCGGCACCAGGCGGAAATCCTGCACAACCCCGATATCCACACCGGAATATTTCACGACGGTCTTGCCCTTCACCAGGCCGTCGCCAGAATGAAACAGAATGGTGGCCCGGATGTCCCCCTGGGTGAAATCCCGGTACAGCAGCCAGACCGCAATCAAAGCGGCGATCAGTGGCAACAGCCATACCAGCGGCAGGCCGCGACTACGCTTTACCACGGCTTCCTGTTCTACTTGCTCGGGAAACTCTTCAGGCATTCCCCGGGGCTCCTCGTTGTTGTTCCTGCGCGCGGGTATCGCGCTCTTCGTGTACCGCAGCCCTGCGCTCGTCGTACGCATCCCAAATCAGCCTGGGATCAAAACTGCGCGCCGCTGTCATCGTCACGACCACCACCGTGGCAAATGCCGTACTGCCGGGACCGGCTGTCACCTGGGCGATCGCCCCCATGTCCACCAGCGCAACCAGAATGGAAATCATAAACAGGTCCAGCAGTGACCAGCGGCCGATGCCGGACACCACACGGTACAGCTTCATCGCCTGCAGAGGAATCAGTGGCACCCGCAGCTGTATCTGAATCAGGAGAATTATCAGGCCCAACAGTTTCATCACCGGCACCGCAATACTGGCGACGAATACAATCAGCGCAATGCCCCAGAGCCCGGCGTGGTATAGCTGCATTACGCCGCTGATAATGGTGCTGGGCTCTCCGGAACCCAGATAGATGACCGTCATCACCGGTAATATGTTTGCCGGCAGCAGCAGTAGCGTCCCGGTGATGACCAGTGCCCAGGTCACCATCAGGCTACCGTCGATACGGGTGTGTACCCTGGCGCCGCAGCGGGGGCAGTGGCGCGGGTCACCGCCGGCTGGCATCGTCACCAGCTGGTGACAAACCAGGCAACAGCTCATCCCGCGCGCTCGCGCTTTCAGCGGAAGTTTCATGCCACCTTCCCGCTGGCCCGGCGCGCCATCCGCGACCATATCGATTCCTGATCGAAACTCAGGGTCGTCAGATTGGCCACCAGCATCATCGCGGCAAAACAATAGAGGCCCGGCCCCACCTCCATCTTGCCCAGGTCGCTCATTTTGACCAGCGCCACCAGCACTCCCAGCATGTAAACATCCAGCATGCCCCACTCTTTGAGGTGTTGGTACCATCGCACCGCCAACCCCACTGGCCGATCCAGCAGGGCCCAGGCACTGCCCCAGCAGATAAACGTCAGCAACAGGAATTTTGCCAGCGGCGCAATCACACTGCAGAACAGCACCAGGCTCGACAGCCAGTAATAGCCGGCATCAAACAGTGACATCACGCCATTAAACAGGGTGTTCTCACCGCCGAAGGCAAAGATGGAAAAATGCAGGAGTGGCAGGGTCGCCGCGGGAACAAACAGCAGCAGGCCGGTGAGACTCAGCGCCGCCGTGTAGTGAACGCTATTCTTTGGGTTGCGGTGCAGGGTCGCATTGCAGCGCGGACAGACCAGTTTCTGACCTGGCGGCGCCACCGCATCGAGCAGCAGCAGATCGCACTCGTGACAGGCGCGCTGCCAGGTTTTCCGCCGTCGGTGTTGTCCCTGATCCATCCCCGGGAGTCCTTGCCTCATTCTGCACAATCATTGCCGCATCCAAATCGGCTGCGGCTGCGTCTATTGAATTATCGAAAGCCGACCCGATCTGTGGAAGCCGTGAAATTCGCGAAACCCGCAGTTCGCGATCCAATAACCGCACATTCGCGTCGGTTTAACGAAGATATACCAAAATGCCCTAGCCGTCGCCTCGACGCCCCCGCTACCCCCGGGTAAAATGGCGCACTGCTCAGATTCGGGGACCTTCAGGACCCCGCCAGTGGGGAGACTGGCAGCGCATTTGCAGCTTTGAGACCGCACCCGCCACAGGAAGTTGAAACAGATGAATAGAAGTAATTCGAACACAAAGCGCGGCCGCACGCGCCCGCTGAAGACTCAGATCGCCGCCGCACTGAAGGCTCCGCTCGCCGTTGCCGTACTCGGCTTTGGCGCGATGCAGGCCCACGCCGATACTCTATGGGAAATCTACCTGCAGGCACTGGACAACGATCCCCAGCTGGCCGCCGACCACGCCGCCTACGAGGCCGGCCTGGAAGCCAAGAACCTCGGTCGCTCCGCACTGCTGCCGCAGATTAACGCTTCAGCGGAAGCGGCAAGATCCAAAGTCGATGCCTCGCGTGTGCAGACCCAGGGCACCGAGGTAAACGGCCAAACCGGACTGGTCAGCTATCCGATCGATTCAAGTGCCGATACCGACGACCGGGTCTATTCTGCCAACTTGACTCAGAAGCTGTTCGACGCTTCAGCCTGGTTTGACTACAAACAGGGCAAAAAACTCAGCGAAGAGGCCGCGGCTCAATTCAGCTCTGCCCAGCAGGGCATGATGCTCCGGGTGGCCACCGCCTATTTCAACGTGCTGCGCGCCTACGACGTTCTGGAGGCCCAGCGTGCCGAGGAGGAGGCCCTGGCCAAGCAGCTGGAACAGACCCAACAGCGTTTTCAGGTGGGCCTGACCGCGATCACCGACGTCTACGACTCCCGCGCTGCCTACGACAGTGCAGTGGCCCGCCGCCTTACCGCCCAGGATGACCTGCTGAGCAACTTCGACGCCCTGACTGTACTGACCGGCCAGCCCCACGACACAGTCGCGCCGCTGATGGAAAACTTTGCCGCGGCGGCGCCGGAGCCAGCGGATCGCAGCGCCTGGGTAGATTTCGCCCTGGCCAATAACTTCGACCTCAAGGCCGCGCGCCTGGCCGCGGACGCCGCGCGCTACAATGCCCGCGCCGCCGCCTCCGACCACCTGCCGACGCTGACCGGGTCGCTCACTTACCGCAAGGACTACAGCGATGGCGACCAGGATGTCACCGCGCTGGGCGACGTCAACCGTTTTCCCATCGATGACCAAATCGAAACCAAAGTGGCGGCCATCACCCTGAACGTGCCGATCTACTCCGGTGGCGGCATCAGCGCCAGCCGCCGCCAGGCCCGCAACCAGTCATTTCAGGCCGAAGACCTGCGCAACCTGACTGAACGCAATACCATCCAGGACACCCGCACCCTGCACCGCGCGGTGGTGACCGATGTATCGAGGGTGGCGGCCCGCGAACAGGCGGTGGTATCTGCAGAGAGCGCCCTGAAAGCCACGCAGGCGGGCTACGAGGTGGGCACGCGCAATATCGTCGACGTGCTGCTGGCGGAGCGCACCCTGGCCGCCAACAGAACCGACTACGCCAACGCCCTTTACGATTACATCCTCAATACCCTCAATCTGAAGCGCGTCGCCGGCCTGCTGGCGCCCGACGACCTACAGCAGCTGGAGGCGGACCTCAACCCGGCCCGGCCGGTTGCCCGAGTGGCTGAAACCAGCGTCAAAGCCTCGCCTATCAAGTAAGGCCACAGAGGCAACGAGCGAAAACAAAAAAGGGAGGAA
>NZ_JACZCR010000012.1 GCF_014904735.1 Microbulbifer hainanensis
CATCAACTGCGCCACGGTGGCGAAATTGTGCAGATGGGGGCCACAGATCACCGGCACTCCCCAGGCCGCCGGCTCGATCATGTTATGCCCCCCCACCGGCACCAGGCTGCCGCCGACAAAAGCGACATCACAGGCACCGTAAAACTGCAGCAGCTCACCCATGGTATCTCCCAACAACACCTGGTGAGTCGGCTCCGGCTGGCCGCCGTCGCTGCGGCGCAGCACGTTCAGACCGCGCTCGCGGCACAGCCGGGCGACACTGTCGAAACGCTGCGGATGCCGCGGCACCAGTACCAGCAACAGCTCGGCCAGCTCCGGATGGTCACGGCGTAGCTGCGCAAAGGCATCCAGCACCAGCGCCTCCTCGCCATCGTGCGTGCTGGCCGCCAGCCACACCGGGCGCACACGGCCTCCTGCGTCGCCACGACCGCGCCACTGGTGCGCGAGGGCCTGGGCCTCGCTGGCCAGCCCCAGGTTGATCTGCAAATCGAACTTGATATTACCGCTGGCCGTCACCCGCTCCGCTGGAAGTCCCAGGGACACGAAGCGCTCGGCATCCGCCGGGTACTGCGCGACGACGCGGGACAGGCTGCCGAGCATTTGGCCAGTGAGACGCGGGAAGCGCGCATAGCCGTGTGCCGACTTTTCGCTCAAGCGGGCATTGGCGAGCAGTGCCGAAATCCCGCGGCGCGAACAGGCCGCCAGCAGGTTGGGCCAGAGTTCGGTCTCGATAACGATCAGCGCCCGAGGGTGCAGAGCATCTATGAACGGATTCAGGCATTCGGGCAGATCGTAGGGCAGGTAGTAATGCAGCAGGCGGCCGTCGAGCAGCGGCTCCAGCACCGATGTTACCCGCTCGGAGCCGGTGGGGGTTGTGGTGGTAACCAGCCACTGCCAGTCGGCGTGGCGCGCGGCCAGCTGTTCAATCACAGGCACCGCTGCCAGGGTCTCGCCCACCGAGACCGAGTGCACCCAGATCAACGGTGCGCGACTTGCCCGCGCAGGCACACGCCCAAAGCGCTCGCGCCAGCGCTGGCGATATTCCGGCTGGGCGCGGCCCCGCCACCAGAGGCGCAGCAGTATCAGCGGGAGAGCAGCTCGAAACAGCCAGGTGTAAAGGGTGCGCATCGGGTTCGGCCAATTATGCAATTTTGTAGATATGGCTGCTGTGGGTTATTTATCGATGATTTTATAAAAGTCGAACTGGGCACCGAAAGAACCGGTAGTAATACCGGCGGAACGGCAGACCTTCAACCAATTGCGGTAGCTATCGTCTTTCCGCCCGACCAGCAAAAAAAGACTCGACTTTATCAACGAGATCAACAGCTGACCGAATCCTGAAACGAACACCCGGGGTCGGGAACGCCCACAAGCCATTTTTTGCATTGCCTGTGTCGTGCCAACAGAATATTTGCGGCGGGCCTGCCAACGGGTGGAGATTCGGGACGGCAATATCGTCTCATGCACAAGAGCTTCGACACAGTTGACCACCTCTATTCCAGAAGCCACAACTTCAGTAAAGAAAAGCGTATCTTCACCGCCGGCAAATGGCCGGCTCTCGTCGAATCTCAGGCCGAGATCGCGCACCGCAGCAATCGGGATAATGACATTGTTGGTCGCGCAATAATCCAATCGCTCACCGGTGACCCTTCTTTTGCGCTGAAAAAACTCAGCCATCACCGGCGCGGTGTTTTCCGGCAAATCGGCAATCACATACCCACTGACTACTGCGTCACCACCCAGTTCAACGGCATAACCATATAGTCGCACCAACCAGTTCCGCTCGACCCACTCATCATCATCGATGAAAACCAGGTAGTCGGCATTTTTTGCCAACGCTTCGGCGATACCGCGATTGCGCGCACAGGGAATTCCACGGCGCGATTCACAGACATAGTGCAATGGCAGCGGGAAGTCTGCTGCCAGCTTGCCGACGGCCTGCTCGGCACTACCTGCCGGGTCGTTATCAACCACGGTAACTTCCACACGCACGCCGGGGGGAACCTGCATGCGCGCCAGGCTATCGAGCGCAACTTCCAGGAGTTGGGGACGTTGACAGGAACAAATACAAATATCGACAAGTTTGGGCGGCATGAGTACTAGGCGGCTACCCCGCGTTTGAAAGTGCGGCGCAGACTACACCTCCTATTTTTCGATGTCTATAATGCCCGGTCTGGGGGCTGACCGCCAAGCCATTCCGCCCGGCACCAGCCGGAAACCAATACCTAGCCTTAGGGAAACACAACTTGTGAAAGTCGTACAACTGCTACCCGCGCTGAACTCCGGCGGTGTCGAGCGCGGCACGGTGGACATGGCCCGGGCGCTGGTACAGGCGGGACACGAGTCCATCGTCATCTCCAGTGGCGGCACCATGGTGGCACAGCTGGAAGCCGAGGGCACCACCCACATCACCCTGCCGGTCCATCGTAAGTCCCTGATGAGCCTGCTGCAGGTGCGCCCGCTGCGCCGCCTGATCGCCGAGTTGCAGCCAGACATACTACATGTGCGCTCCCGTGTCCCGGCCTGGCTCACTTATCTCGCCTGGAAGAAAATGGACCCCCGGCGCCGCCCGCGACTGGTCAGCACCGCGCACGGCCTCTATTCGATCAATCGCTACAGCGCGATCATGGCGCGCAGCGAACAGGTGATCGCCATCTCGGATTGCGTCAACGACTACCTGCTGAAAAACTATCCACAAGATCTGCAACGCCCGCCGGTCGTCATTTATCGGGGCGTGGACACCGGCGAGTTTCACCCGGAGCTGGCACTGCCCGACGACTGGGAAGCCGGTGTCCTGCAGGAATTTCCGCAGCTGCGCGGCAAGCGCTGGCTGCTATTGCCCGGGCGCCTGACCCGCTGGAAGGGGCAGGAGGATTTCATCGACCTGGTTGCGCGGCTCGCCAATGAACGCGAGGATGTCCACGGTGTCGTGCTGGGCGGAGCCGAAGCGAACAAGCAACACTACGCGGAAGAGTTGCAACAAAAGGCAGAGCAACTGGGTATCGGCGACCGCCTGACCTTTGTCGGCCACCGCAGCGATATCCGCTACTGGTACAAACGCGCCGAAATCGTGTACAACCTGTCCAAGCGGCCCGAGCCATTCGGTCGCACCGTCATCGAAGCCGCCGCCATCGGCACTCCGATCATCGGTTACAACGTCGGCGGCCCGGCAGAATCCCTGCGCGCCTGCTTTCCGCAGGGACTGGTTGAGGACGCGGATGCAGAGCACCTCTATCGCAAGACCATCGAGCTGCTCGACAGTAATGCGCGCCCCCAGCTGGACCCGGCGTTTACCCTGGACACCCTGGCGCGGCGCACCATGGCCCTGTACCAGTCACTGTCCGATGAAAAGAAAAAGGAAGCGGTTTGATCGATCTGCGAGACCACAAGCCCTTTGCCAGCGGCGGCAACCGCCACTGCTACCGCCATCCGCTGGAGCCCGAACTGTGCGTGAAGATCATGCGCCGCGGCCGCATAGCGGAGCTCCGTGGCCGGGCGCCCTGGTACAAGGGACTGCTGAGCGATCGCCGCTTTGACGACAACGAACGCGAAGTCGAGGGCTATGCACAGCCCGCGCTCAGAAATGCCGGCACCAGCAGCCCGGTGTGGCAACACCTGCCGCGCTGGTACGGCATTCAGGAGACCAGCGAGGGGCCCGGGGCGGTGTCACAGCTGATTGTCGACAGCGACGGCCAGCCAGCGCCGACGCTGGAGGATTACCTGAAAATTCACGGTCTGGACGCCCCGATCCAGGGTGCCCTCGCGCGCTTCTCCGACTGGCTGCGGGAAACCCGCGTTCTGACCAAGAATATCCTGCCGCACAACCTGGTGGTGCGCAGTGAGGATGGACAGCCAGAACTCTACCTGATCGACGGCCTCGGTAGCGCTTCTTTCTTGCCGCTGGCAGAACTCTTTGACCATTTCAGCCGGCGCTATATCGAACGCCGCATTCTGCGGATGTGGAAGCGCATCCACTGGGAAGTATCAGACAAGTCGCTGACCTGGAAAGAGGCAGAGCGGCGCCGCCAGTGAGGATAGCGATGTGGACGAGCGGCTGCTAAGTTATAAGTTTCTATAGCAGCGGCCAAATCCCCAGCCCACAACCACCGAGACAAGTTCAATTTAACGAAAGGCCCATGGGCCGCCGATCCCGATTGGTGACAGAGAGCACCGATTCGCGTTACCGATCATGTAATCCCAAAAGGCAGTTTGAGCGATGATTTTGCCTGTGATAATGGCCGGCGGCTCAGGCACCCGGCTGTGGCCACTTTCCCGCCAGCTCTATCCCAAGCAGTTCCTGCCTCTTGTAGGCGAGCAGACCATGTTGCAGGAAACCTGCAGCCGGCTTGCGGACCTCGAGCACTTGCCACCCCTCGTCGTTTGCGGGGAGGAACACCGGTTTACGGTGGCTGAGCAGCTGCGCACCATCGGGCAATCCCACAGCGGTATCATTCTGGAGCCGGCCGGGCGCAACACGGCTCCGGCTGTCGCGCTTGCCGCCCTGCGCGCCCTGGCGCTAGAGCACGACGACCCACTGCTGCTGATACTCCCCGCAGATCACCTCATCAAGGATGTCAGCGCCTTCCTGCAGACGGTAAACAGCGCTCGCCCCCATGCCGAGCAAGGCCAGCTGGTGACCTTCGGGATCCTCCCCACGGGGCCGGAAACCGGCTATGGCTATATTCGCCGCGCCCCGGGAGATACCAATGAGACGGTATTCAGTGTCGCCGAATTCGTGGAGAAACCCGACCTGGCCACCGCGCGGAAATATGTCAGCAGCGGCGATTTTCTCTGGAACAGCGGCATGTTTATGTTTCGCGCCAGTCGCTACCTGGAAGAACTGAAAGCATACCGAGCGGATATCCTCGAATGCTGTGAGCGGGCGATGGCCGCTGCAGCCATTGACGCAGACTTTGCGCGACCACAGCAGGAATCTTTTCTCGCCTGCCCCAACGATTCAATCGACTATGCGGTGATGGAAAAAACCCACTGCGCAGTGGTCGCACCAATGGATTGCGGCTGGAGCGATGTTGGATCCTGGTCCGCGCTATGGGAGGCGTCGGAGAAAGACGAACGGGGGAACACGGCAAACGGCGACGTGATCATCTTCGACAGCAGGGGCTGTTACGTGCAGAGCGAGGCCAAACTGATTGCCGCGATCGGGCTCGAAGATGTGGTTATCGTCGAGAGCGACGATGCAATCATGGTGGCGTCCAAGGACCGCGTGCAGGAAGTAAAAAACGTGGTCGAAAAACTCAAGGCGGAAGACCGCCCCGAAGCGAAAATCCACCGCAAGGTTTACCGCCCCTGGGGATTTTACGACTCAGTGGACGCGGGCGATCGCTTCCAGGTAAAGCGGATCGTGGTAAACCCCGGCGCCCAGTTAAGCCTGCAGATGCATCACCACCGAGCGGAGCACTGGGTGGTGGTTTCCGGCACGGCACAGGTCACCTGCGGCAGGAAAAAACTACTGATCACCGAGAACCAGTCCACCTATATCCCGCTGGGAGTAAAGCACCGCCTGGAAAACCCCGGCACCATTCCGCTGGAGCTGGTGGAAGTGCAATCAGGTTCCTATCTCGGCGAAGACGACATAGTGCGCTTCGAGGACAAATACTCCAGGGATTGAATTCCGTTAGCTGGCTGTTGAAAAATGCCTCCCCTGGCATTTTTCAAACCGGGTTTGCGGCACATGTCCGCAAACCCTAGACGACAAATCAAGCGCTTACGTGCTCGACTTGCGGCCCGGCCCTCCATGTTCGGGCCTCCAGGCTGTCAGCCCAGCGCCTGCAGGAAGCGCTGCACCGAGGCGCGCCACTGCCCGCTGTTGCGGGCCAGTTCCGCGGCATTCTCGCCCATGCGCCGGCGCGCAGCTTCGTCGCTGAGCAGGCGCAGGATATGCGCCGTCACATCCGCCTGGCTATCCGCGTCGCACAGCAGGCCTGTCTGCCCGTCGATCACCGCGTCGGCGGCACCTCCTTCGCGCCCGGCCAGCGCCGGGACACCGTACCAGCCGGCCTCGCGGTAAACGATGCCGAAGCCCTCCACCGAATCGCCCTCGCGCCTGGCCGGCATCACGAACAGGTCCGCCAGTGAAAACAGTGCCGCCTTCTGGCCGTCGTCGACCATGCCGGCGAAATGCACGCAGTCGGCCACCCCCTGTTCAACAGCCAGCTTTTCCAAGCGTGCGCGGTCGTCGCCGCCGCCGGCGATGATATACAGAAGGTTGGGGTATTCCTTGCGAATTTCCGCCAGGGCAGCGATTACCGCATCCACCCCCTTGCGTGGCTCGAGGCGCGCAAGGGTCATCAGCACAGGACCCCGACCCGCCACCAGCGGGCGCAGCGCGGCGACCTGCTGCGGCTCGGGTTCCGGCTGCGGGTCGATGGGCGGATTGATGATGGTCAGGGGGACACCGGCACCCACATAGGGCTGAACGAGCGACGCCGTGTAGCTCGAATTGGCAATCACCGCGCGAGTCGACGCCAGCGCCTTGCGGATTCGCTCCCGTTTGCCGCCGCTGGGCTTGTGGGGAAACTCCATGCCGTGCGCGAGCACCACCACAGGTACGCCAAGCCCGGCAATGAGTTCTGAGCTTTTCCAGGAATCCGCGAAGATGCCGGTCACGCCGCCGCTCTGCACTGCAGCCCTGATCGCCCGCGCCTTACGCCTCCGCCGCCAGGGCCTGGCCCCGCCAAAGCGGTGCACCCGGTAGTCGCGCGGAAGCAAGACCCCTTCACCCCGGACGCGATCGGCATAGACTTCCACCGGCACACCGGCGGCAGCGAGATTGTCCGCCAACCCGCCCATCAGGTTTTCGATTCCCCCGCGATCGGGCGGAAAATTTTGCGTCGCAATCAGAATCACGCGCCTCTCCAACTTACTACCAGGCAATGAAAGTGTTCAACGGGCCCCACTCAGTCGCCAGTCGCAGCTACGGGAGAAGGGCATTCGTTGTGCGGCAGGCACAGGCGACCAAGCGACAAACGCGCAGTGCCGCCCGGCTACGGTCAAATATAGAGTGTTACCCGCTAACGCAACTCGCCACGATCATCCGCACAGCGGCGCAACAGCGCGCGCGCGCACAGCAGATACTGATTCAGCGGCTCGCGGCCGCCCGCCCACGGCTGCGCAGCGTCGGCAATACGATCGGTGACCATTCCCTGATCCACCAGCCGCTGCATGGCCCCGCGCACCTTGTTGATGCGATTGCGGCTGGGCAGCTGTAGCACGCCGACACGAGCTTTGCTCTGTAGTGCTTCGAATACCATGGAGATGCTGTCGCCGGTGACCCACACCTGCTCCACCCGTGCCAGCTGCTGTGGCAGCCAGTCCGGCGGGCAGTCGCGCCAGCTCTGCACCTGCGCGCGGCTGGCGGACACCAGATTGAGAGCGCCGGCGGGGGTGCGGCGACTGTCGGAGACTACCCAGTCCACTGGCATCGCCAGCAGTTCGGCCAGCTGCCGCTCCACCACCGCATCGTCCCAACGGAAATGCTTGCTGGGGCCGCCCAGCAGCAACAGTCCGGTGCCACGCTGCGTCTGCCCGTGCGGCAGCGGCTCGGTCAGCGCGCCCTGGCTCAGAATCACATTCTCCAGCGCCGGCGGGCGGTCGTGTTCGGGCACTATGGCGTAATCGAACCAGCGGATCGGCAGCGTCGGCCGGTTGATCGCCACACTGGTGCCGCCGAACCAACGCTTGGCCAGCACCACCGGCCAGTGACTGCGGCGCCCCGCGCCAAACAGCAGATCGGGCCGCGGCAGGTCGCGCAGGGAATTGGCGAAGGCTGGGCGCAGTGCCGCTATTGAGCCGGGCTCGCGGATCTCACAGCAGGTGACTTCGTCGACGCACTCGCGCAGGCCGGCGAGTAGCGCGGCACTCTGCTTTTCGTGCGCGCGATTGCCATCGAGAAAACGCCAGACTGTCAGCCGCAATTGGGAAACCCCAGACAAATGGAATGGATTTGCACCCGGGCCGGGCGCGAAGGGACGCAATGCTAACCCATGGCCCCATTCTATTGAAGCCCCACTGCCTTGCAGTATAATCCGCCGTCTGTATTCGGCCGCCGCGCCGTACCTTGGCTGCCGCCCCCGCCTCACGGGGCCCCGCCGCTCCCGTTCACACGGCACGCTATTTTGCCGACGGTTTTCATCTATGCGCATCATCCACGTCGACAACCACCAACAGAGAAAATACGGCTACACGTCGGTTAGCTGGGCGCTAAAGCTCTACACAGGGCTGATCCGCGCCGGACACAATGTACTGGCCTTCAGCGACCGTGATGTAGCCGCTTACGAGGCGCCACTGCGCATTCGCGAGCTGGCAAGTCGCAAGAAAATCAATCGTCGCCTGCTGCAGGCAGCGGAGGCTTTCGAGCCGGATCTGGTGATCCTCGGCCACTGCGACCTGATCGACAACGAAACCTTTGCCGAAATCCGCCGCCTGCGCCCACAGACGGTGATCGCCGCCTGCAACAACGATCCTCTGTTTGTGCCGCGCAACTCCGACAATATCGCCAAGCGCTGCGAGATTGCCGACGCCATGTTTGTCTCCACTGGCCCGGATGACCTCAAACGCTACGAGGGCGCCCGCGCCAGCCTCTGGCATATGCCCAACCCGGTGGACCCGTCGGTCGAAGACGCCGACTGCAGCGCGCGCACCGACCTGGAAGTGGACCTGCTGTTCTGCAGCAAGGCGCAGGCGTACACAGAGCGCGGCAAGCTGGTGCACTACCTGAAAGAACACCTGCCGGCGGACCTGAAATTTCGCACCCCAGGCATGTTCGACCAACCGACCCTGTGGGGCCGCGACTACGACCACATCCTCGCCAACAGCAAAATGGGCCTGAACCTGAACCGCCAGGAGGGTTACCAGTGGTACTCGTCCGCGCGCATCGCCCAGATGGCCGGCAACGGCCTACTGGTGTTTACCCACGCGGCGGCGCGCTTCGATGACTTTATGCCGGCGGAGACCCTGGTCTACTTCGACAGCGAGGAATCACTGGCGCGCAAGATCGTTGAATTCCAGCACGACGACGCCATGCGCCGGCACTGGGCCGGTCACTGCCGGGAATTTTTCCACCGCGAGATTAACAATACGCTCAACGCCCAGTACATTGTCGAGAGCGCCATGAACCTGCCACACAGTCACAATTATGTTTGGATCAAGTAGTACCGATTCCACCACTCTGAAATCCCGATACCGCGGCGACAATCCCCGCTGGATCGGGGGTCTGCTGGCCTTCGCCAGCGCCGGCCTGCTGCTGATGCTGTGCGGCTTTTATCTTCTGCCGGAGGTGGCTCGTATCCAGACCACCTTCTACCTGACTCTGCTGTTGCCGACATTGCTGCTGCTGGGCTGGCGGCGGGACTTCGGTTTTCTATACAGCTGGCAGTTCGCCGTCTTCTGCGGGCTGCCACTGCTACTGGCGATCTCCGCGCTGTGGGCACCGGCCGATGGCGGCGACGTGCGCCGGGATTTTCCTTTCTACATGAAGCTGGTGGCCTACCTGGCCCTGTTCTACTGCGCACTTTATCTGGTTTTGGAGCATCGCGGACAAGCGCAGCTGCAGCGCTGGCTGCTGTGGCTGATCCCGGTGGGCACCCTTTCCTGCATTGCCTCGCTGGTGCACTACGGCCTCGACGGAGGCTTTGAACACCTGCGCCGCATCGGCGGTATTTCGCTGGACGGGGATATCGATAAAACGGCGATGCTGTACGGCTTCCACTCGCTATTCTGCTGTTACGGTATCAGCCGCAACTCGCGCCGCTGGAAACTGCTGTCCTGGAGCGGACTCGCCATCTCCTGCTTCTACGTGCTGCTGTCGCAGACCAAGGTTCCGATCGTCATGGGCGCCGCCGCTGTCGTCCTCGCCGCGCTGGTCAGCGGTTCACGTATGCTGCGCATCGCCGTGGCGCTGGCCTTTGTCGCCGCACCGCTCGGCTATATGGTGATCTTTGGCGACCTGCCGCTGATGCACCGCAGCACCGCATACTCGATCCGCCTGGAATTGTGGGGCAAGGCTTACAACGAGTTCCTGCAGTCGCCACTGATCGGCTCGGGCATGATGTACAAGTGGTTTCTCGACATGAATGTCGTCCTGCCACACCCGCACAATTACCTGCTGGATATTGCCCGCTTTAGTGGCCTGCTCGGCGTGGCCTTCGCGCTCGCCCAGCTGTTCGCTGCGGCCCAGGCGGCGAGAAACCCTCGCGACTGGTTCCAGTGGGTGCCAGGCCTCTTTATCGCCTGGTTCGGTTTCGGCCTGTTGGCGATGCTGGTCTACGCTCAGCAGCCGCTGGTCAGGCCCAGTTATATCTGGTTCTACTACTGGATTCCGCTGGCAGTACTACTGGTACTGAACCAGCTGTCCTGCGCCGAACGCCGGCGCGCTGCCGCGACTGTCGCCGGCACCCCAACCATCGCGGAGTCACACGGATGAAAGTCACTGTTTTTGGCACCGGTTATGTCGGCCTGGTGCAGGCCGCCATTCTGGCAGAGGCGGGCAACAAGGTTGTCTGCATCGATATCGATGAAGACAAGATCGCGCGCCTGCGCGAAGGTCAGATACCCATCTACGAGCCCGGCCTTGAGCCCCTGGTCGAAAACAGCATCGCCACCGGCAACTTGGCGTTTTCGACCGACGCCGCCCACGGGGTCGAGCACGGCGAACTGATCTTTATCGCGGTCGGCACCCCGCCGGATGAAGATGGCTCGGCGGACCTGCGCCACGTACTGGCGGTGGCGGATACCATCGCCAGCTACATGGCGGTGAAGAAATACATCATCAACAAGTCCACCGTGCCCGTGGGCACTGCCGACAAGGTGCGCGCCACGGTCAATGCGCGCCTGGCCAAGCGCGGACTCCCGAACCTGGCCTTCGATGTCATCTCCAACCCGGAATTCCTCAAGGAAGGCTCGGCCGTCGCCGACTGTATGCGCCCCGATCGCATCATCATCGGCACGTCCGAAAAAGAATCCGAACAGAAAATGCGCCAGCTCTACGCGCCGTTTAACCGCAACCACGAGAAAATCCTGGTGATGGACGTGAAGAGCGCAGAGCTGACCAAATACGCGGCCAACTGCATGCTGGCCACCAAGATCAGCTTCATGAACGAGATGGCCAACATCGCCGACAAGGTGGGCGCCGATATCGAAGCGGTGCGCAAGGGAATCGGCTCGGATCCGCGGGTGGGCTACCAGTTCATCTACGCCGGCATCGGCTACGGCGGCTCCTGCTTCCCCAAGGACGTCAAGGCGCTGATCTCATCGGCAAAGCAACTTGGACTAGACGCAGAAATCCTGACCTCGGTGGAGTCCCGTAACGAACAGCAGAAGCACTACCTGGCGGAGAAGATCGAAACGCACTTTGGCGGTGAACTGGCCGGTAAAACTTTTGCCCTGTGGGGACTGTCCTTCAAGCCCAACACCGATGACATGCGCGAGGCACCGAGCCGCGTGCTGATGGAGCGGTTGTGGGAAAAAGGCGCCAATGTGCAGGCGTTTGATCCAGAGGCCATGGACGAGTGCCGGCGTATCTACGGAGCGCGCGACGACCTGCAGCTGTGCGCATCGCGGGAAGAAGCGCTGCGCGGCGCCGACGCACTGATCATCGCCACCGAGTGGCAACAGTTCAAGACTGTAGACACCGGCGCACTGGCGGAAGCACTGACGCAGCCCGTGCTGTTTGATGGTCGCAACCTCTATGATCCGGAAGAGATTCGCGCCGCCGGTTTCCACTACTACTGTGTTGGCCGGCCGGACACTTCCGGCCAGGCCGGCTGATCCCTCCCGCCAGATACGACAAGGGCCCTGCAATGGGGCCCCTGGATCACCGTATTTTTTCCGACCGCTATCAGGCTGAAGCCAGCACTGGCGGCTCGGCACCGAAGTCGGACACATCGCTCAGCCAGCCCAGGTGCGCCTGGCTGCGCCCCTGCACCACATCAAAATACAGCTCCTGCAAACGACGGGTAATGGGACCGCGACGTCCGGCGCCGATAGTGCGGCCATCCAGCATCCGGATCGGCAGTACTTCCGCGGCGGTACCGGTAAAGAAGGCCTCGTCGGCAATATAGACTTCGTCGCGGGTGATGCGTTTTTCCACCACCTCGTAGCCACACTCGCGCGCCAGTTCAATCACCGAGTTGCGCGTGATGCCATCCAGGCAGGATGTCAGCTCCGGCGTGTACAGGATACCGTCACTGACGATAAAGACATTTTCACCACTGCCCTCGGCCACATAGCCCTCTGGATCCAGCAGCAGCGCTTCCTCACAGCCGTTGCGGATCGCCTCCTGCAGCGCCAGCATCGAGTTGATGTAGTTGCCGTTGGCCTTGGCCTTGCACATGCTGATATTCACGTGGTGGCGCGTATAGGAAGAGGTGTTCACCTTGATCCCCAGTTCGCGCGCCTCCGGTGTCATGTAGCTGGGCCACTCCCAGGCCGCCACAATGACGTGGGTCTGCAGCGCATCGGCGCGCAACCCCATACCCTCGGACCCGTAAAACACCATCGGGCGCAGGTAGGCTTCGCGCAGGTTGTTTTCACGTACCACCAGGCGCTGCGCCTCGTTCAACTGTTCGGCGTCGAACGGCATCGGCATATTCATGATTTTGGCGGAACGAAACAGCCGCCGGGTGTGGTCGTGCAGACGGAAGATACTGGTGCCAACCTCGGTCTCGTAGGCGCGTACTCCCTCAAACACCCCCATTCCGTAATGCAGGGTATGGGTCAGAACGTGCACGCGGGCATCGCGCCAGGGAACCAACTCGCCGTCAAACCAGATAACGCCGTCACGATCGGCAAAAGACATGGACTACTCCTACAAATCCGCAACCGGATTCCTGAAAAACAGTTTATGCACAAAGCGCAGGCTGCGGCAGATCCTTCGATCTCTAGCCGAGCAACTGCTGCCAGTTTGTTGAAACGGTCTTTCTTTCCGCTTTGAACTGGTCACCGTCAACAACTCCCGGCAATTGTTGTAATGCCAGGCGGTGACCTTCAGATCGGTAGGCTTTGTAGGCGTCGATCAGATGATCGGCTTGGTGGGCCGACATCAGGCCGGCCTCAATGAGGCATTCGAGAATGCGGATATTATCGGTGTAACGCACTATCGACGGCGCTTTATGCGCCCAGGCCAGTGCTGCATATTGAACCATAAATTCAATATCGACAATACCGCCCGGCCCCTGCTTCAGGTCGAACTTTTTTTCATTGCTCTTATCCAGATGCGCGCGCATTTTATTGCGCATCTCCACCACGTCGCTCCGCAATTTATTGTCGTCCCGCGGTTCACAGAGCAATTTCAGTCGCAGCTGCTCGAACTCACGGCTGAGCCGGGTACTGCCCGCCACTGCGCGAGTGCGCACCAGAGCCTGATGCTCCCAGGTCCAGGCGCTCTCGCGCTGGTATTTTTCAAACGCCGCCAGCGATGTGACCAACAGCCCCGAGTTACCGGACGGCCGCAGGCGGGTGTCCACTTCGTACAGGGGCCCGCTCAGGGTGCGTGTCTGCAGGATGTGAATCAGGCGCTGCGCCAGACGGGTGTAGAAGCTGAGATTGTCGATACTACGTTGATCACGGCCGGGCTCGCCGTCGGTGGACTGTTGCGGATCCGCATCGTGCACAAAAACGATATCCAGGTCAGAACCGTGCCCCAGCTCCAGGCCGCCGAGCTTGCCGTAGGCGATGATCGCAAAGCGCATTTCCTCCGCCGAAGCCCCGGCCGGGACCCCGTATTTTTCCACCACCTGATGCCAGGCCAGCTGCAGCGACTGCTGCAGTATCGCCTCCGCCAGCCAGGTCAGCGCATCGCTGACCTTCATCAGCGGCAGCGCCCCGCTGACCTCCTGTGCTGCGGTGCGCAGGCTCTGGCCCTGCTTGAAGTGGCGCAGCGCCTCCATCTGCGCCTCGAGATCTTCCGGATCCACCCGCAGCATTTCGCGGCGCAACTCGTCAGCAATATCGGCGGCGGACGCCGGCGCCAGCAGGCGGCGCGAATCCAGCAATTCGTCCAGCAGTATCGGGTGGCGCGCCAACTGGTCGGCAATCCACGGGCTGGCACTGCACAGGTGCACCAGCTGCTTCAGCACTGGTGGGTTTTCATTGACCAGCACCAGGTAGGCGCTGCGCCGCAGCACGGCGCGGACCAGCGGCAGCACGCGCCGCAGGGCGAGCAGCGGCTGATTTTCATGAGCGGCCGCCGCCAGCAATAGCGGCATAAATTGATCCAGGCGCGCCCGCGCTGCATTGGGCAAAGCCGCCACGATAGGCGCGCCGCGCAATTCCGCCAGCAGATCCAGCGCTTCGGCCGCCGGCGCAAAGCCCTCGCCCTCCAGCGCCCGCAGATTGACTTCCCGGCCCGCATCAGCGGCGCAGCTGGCCCAGAGCCCCTCCCACTCTTCCGCGGCACTGGGCTCGGCAATTTCCTCCGGCGGCGCAATCACCACGTCGAACTCACGCTCGACCACCGCGCGCGCGGCCACCAACTCATCCTGTAGCGCTTCCCAGCTGCTCCGCCCCAGGGCAAAGGCCAGCTTTTGCCGGCGCTCGTCCTCTGCGGGCAGCGTCTGGGTCTGCTGGTCCCGCTCTGCCTGCAGCGCGTGCTCCACACGGCGCAACAGCAGGTAGGCATCCGCCAGCGGTTGCGCGACGCCCGGTTCGAGGTGTCCGTCGGCCTCCAGCAGCGGCAACAGTCTGAGCAGGTTGCGTTCGCGCAGGGCCGGCTCGCGGCCGCCGCGGATCAGCTGGAAAGCCTGGGCGATGAACTCCACTTCGCGAATGCCGCCGCGACCGAGTTTGATATTGTCCGCCAGCCCGCGCGCGCGCACCTGGCGCTGGATCAGCGCCTTCATTTCGCGCAGTGCATCGATGGCGCTGAAATCGATATAGCGGCGGTAGGTAAACGGCCGCAGCAATTCCATCAGTTCGTCCGCCGGCGCGCGATCGCCGGCCACCGGGCGCGCCTTGACCATCGCGTAGCGCTCCCACTCGCGGCCCTGGGTCTGGTAGTAATCCTCCAGCGCGGCGAAGTGGCTCACCAGCGGGCCACTATCGCCGTAGGGGCGCAGGCGCATGTCGACACGGAACACAAAACCGTCGGCGGTGATGGCATCCAGGGACTTGATCAGGCGCTGGCCGAGACGCTGGAAAAACTTCTGGTTCTCGAGAGCCTGCTCGCCATCGGTCTGGCCGGGTTCCGGATAGGCAAAAATCAGATCGATATCCGACGACAGGTTCAGCTCGTCGGCGCCCAGCTTGCCCATGCCCAATACCACCATCGACTGCGCATTGCCCTCGCTATCGCACGGCTCGCCGTAGCGACCGACCAGTTCGCGGTGATGCCAGGCGAGCGCGGCCTGGATACAGGCTTCAGCCAGTGCCGTCAGGCGCGCGCAGATGCGAGGGATATCCCACTGTCCGGCAAAGTCGCGCCAGATCACTTCGGCATTGACCCGGTTGCGCAAGCGGCGCAATTCGCGATCCAGTGCCTCGTCACTGTCGAGGTTCTCGATCTCGACCGGCTCGAGCCCGAGGTCGTCCTCGCTGATCAGGTCGACCAACAATTGCGGCTGCCGGCAGCACTGCTGGTAGAAAAAATCCGACCCGGTAAAACTGCGCGCCACCCACAACTGCAGGGACTCGTCCGGCAACAGGCCTTCAGCTTTTTTTGCCAGCTCTTCGCCTGCGCTTTCGCGCCAGTGATTCCACTGCTCGTCGAGTTGCTGCTGGAACTGCTGCGGGCAGGATTGGAATAGAGACATTGACGACGTCCTGATCGCGACGGAAAGCCGCTCCAATGAAAAAATACTGAAGTTTAAAGCGAAGGCTCCAGTGTCGGGGGCCAACCGGCAAACGATTGCCGATCAGGCTGTTTCCCGGATGGCCAGCGATACCGGAGCCGCATGGAATCCTTTCCCTGTTCGCCTGTGGCCCGGAAAGACAGTCTAAAACGCAATATCCGGCGGCGGTGCCACACGCAGCACTTCCGCAACCGTAGTGATACCGGCGGCGACTTTCTTCGCGCCGGATAAACGCAGGCTGTTCATGCCCTCGCGCATCGCCTGGCGGCGCAGCTGCTGCAGGTCGCAGTCGGCGGTGATCTGGGCCTGGATCGATTCGGTAAACGGCAGTATCTCGTAGATGCCCTGGCGGCCGTGGTAACCGGTATTGCGGCAATCGAGGCAACCTTCCGGGCGATAGACGGCGGCCGGGCGCGGCGCCTTCCACGGGCGCACCAGCGCCTGCCAGTCCGCCTCGCTGATCTCGTCTTTCTGCTTGCACGTGGGGCACAGGGTACGCACCAGGCGCTGGGCCATGACGCCGAGCACCGTGGATTTCAGCAGGTAGTGCGGCAGGCCCAGGTCGAGCAGGCGCGTGACTGCCGTGGGCGCGTCATTGGTGTGCAGCGTGGAAATCACCAAGTGGCCGGTCAGGGCCGCCTGTACCGCCATCTGCGCGGTTTCCAGATCGCGGATCTCGCCGACCATGATGATGTCCGGATCCTGGCGCATCAGCGTGCGGATGCCGGCGGCGAAATCCAGGCCGATGGCGTGGTGCACCTGCGTCTGGTTGAAACTCTCCTCCACCATCTCGATCGGGTCTTCGATGGTGGAAACATTCACTTCACTGGTGGCGAGCTGCTTCAGGCCGGTGTACAGCGTGGTGGTTTTACCGGAACCGGTGGGGCCGGTCACCAGCACTATGCCATTGGGGCGGCCGAGCATTGTCTGCCAGCGCGCCAGATCGTCGCCGCCGAGCCCCAGGTCGCTGTAGGAGCGCGCCAGGACCTCGGGATCGAAAATCCGCATCACCAGTTTCTCACCGAACGCGGTGGGCAATGTCGACAGGCGCAGCTCCACTTCGCTGCCGTCCGGGCGCTTGGTCTTGATGCGCCCGTCCTGGGGCTTGCGCTTTTCCGCCACGTTCATGCGGCCGAGGATTTTCAGGCGGCTGGTGATGGCCGCGTTGACCTGGTCCGGCAGCTCGTGAATGGGGTGCAGCACGCCGTCGATACGGAAGCGAATACGCGCCATTTCCCGCCGCGGTTCGATATGGATATCACTGGCCCGCTGGTCGAAGGCGTGCTGCAGCAGCCAGTCGACGATATTGACGATGTGCTGGTCGTTGGCTTCCGGGTCCTTGAGGCTGCCCAGTTCCAGCAGCTGTTCGAAATTGCCGGACGAGGAGCTGCCCTGCAGGCCACTAGCCCCGGAAATGGAGTTGGACAGCGAATAGAATTCGACGCAATAACGGCGGATATCCGCCGGGTCCGCCACAACGCGCTGCACCGCGCGGCCGCTGGTATGGGCCAGCTGCTCCTCCCAGCCGGTGGCATAGGGCTGCGCGGTGGCAACCAGCAGTGAGTCCTTACTCGCCTCCACGCACAGGATCTGGTGGCGCTTGGCGAACTGGAAGCTCATCACCTCGGTGATCGCGGCCACATTCACCTTCAGCGGATCGATATGGTAGAGGCGATGAGATGAAGTTTCCGCCAACCACTGGGTCAGGGTCTCGTCGTCGAGCACCTTGCCCGGGTGCTTGCGGTTCTCCAGCTCGCAGCTGGCGATATAGCTGAGCGGGTGCATCTGCGCCTGTTCCGCGGTGCGCGGCGTGCCCATCAGCCGGTTGGCATCCACGCGGTTCACATAGCCCAGGGACACCAGATCCTCCAGCACACCCGGTAGATCCAGCAGCCTGTCCGCCAATTTACTCGCCGCCATAAGGAGAAACCTATCATCTATTCTTTTATTGCCTGTTGGCGCATTGTAGCTTTATCGGCGCCCTTAGACAGTGCAGGCTTACCACCGATTACCCCGCTTGCATCAACTTGGGGTACCATGCCGGCCGTTTCGCACCCAGAACAACGGAGCTATCCATGCCCTTGACCAATATCGCCAACCTGTTTGGCCGCTCGCCGATCAAACCGATCAAGGAGCACATGGCCAAGGCCCACGAGGCCTCAGCCGGTCTGGTCGACTTCTTCGCCGCACTCATGGAGGGCGACCTGAGCGCCGCCGAGACGGCCCAGAAGCACATTTCCGCCTGCGAGAATCGCGCCGACGATATAAAGCGCGACCTGCGCCTGCACCTGCCGGACAGCCTGTTCATGCCGGTATCCCGTTCCGATCTGCTGGAACTGCTGCACGCCCAGGACGAGGTGGCCAATACCGCCCAGGATATCGCCGGGCTGGCCATCGGCCGCAAGATGCAGATTCCCGCACCGCTGCAGGCGATGATGACCACTTTCGTCGACAGCGCCGTGGCCACCTCCGCCCAGGCGCTGCGCGCCATCAACGAACTGGACGAACTGCTCGAAAGCGGCTTCGCCGGCCGTGAAGTGGACATCGCCCAGCGCATGACCGAGGAGCTGGACGAGCTGGAGCGCAAATCCGACAAGCTAGAAGTGGAAATCCGCGCCGCCCTGTTCAAGATCGAAAAGGACCTACCTCCGGTAGACGTGATGTTCCTGTACCGCATCATCGAGTGGATCGGTGACCTGGCGGACCGCGCCCACAGTGTGGGCAATCGATTACAGCTACTACTGGCACGTTAACGGGGGGTATTTATGGACGTTATCAGCCAATACGGGCAGGTCTTTCTGATCCTGGCCTGTGTGTTCGGTTTCTTCATGGCCTGGGGTGTCGGTGCCAACGACGTCGCCAACGCCATGGGCACGTCGGTGGGCTCGCGCGCGCTGACTATCAAACAGGCCATCGTGATCGCGATGATCTTCGAGTTTGCCGGCGCTTACCTGGCCGGCGGCGAAGTCACCGCCACCATCCGCAAGGGGATCATCTCCCCCGAGTATTTCACCGCCAATCCGGAGCTGCTGATCTACGGCATGCTGTCGGCCCTGCTCGCCGCCGGTACCTGGCTGATGATCGCCAGTATCCTCGGCTGGCCGGTGTCCACCACCCACTCTATCGTCGGCGCCATCGTCGGCTTCTCCGCAGTGGGTATCTCCGTGGATGCGGTAGCCTGGGGCAAAGTCGGCAGTATCGTCGCCAGCTGGGTGGTATCACCGTTACTGGCCGGTACCATCGCCTTCCTGCTGTTCCGCAGTGTGCAGCGGCTGATCCTGAACACCGATGATCCATTCGAGCGGGCCAAACGCTACATTCCGTTCTACATGTTTGCCGTGGGCTGGATGATCGCCATGGTCACCCTGACCAAGGGTCTGAAGCATGTGCTGAGCGACGCGGGCATCAAGCTGAACTTCCTGCAGGATGCCGGTATCGCCGCGCTGGCGGGCCTGGTGGTGATGGCGATCGGTATCGCGATGATGAAGCGCATCAAGCGCGATCCGGAAATCGAGCGCGACAACCGTTTCGCCAATGTCGAGCGCGTGTTCGCCATCCTGATGATCTTCACCGCCTGTTCCATGGCGTTTGCCCACGGCTCCAACGACGTGGCCAACGCTGTCGGTCCGCTGGCCGCCATCGTCAACACGGTGCTGTCTGGAGCGGTTACTGCCAAGGCAGCGATGCCGTCGTGGATCCTGCTGCTCGGGGGTGCCGGTATCGTTGTCGGCCTCGCCACTTACGGCTTCAAGGTGATGGCCACGATCGGCAGAAAGATCACCGAGCTGACCCCGAGCCGCGGTTTCGCCGCAGAGCTGGGCGCGGCCGCAACCGTGGTACTCGCCTCTGGTACCGGCCTGCCGGTTTCCACCACCCACACCCTGGTCGGTGCGGTGCTCGGTGTGGGGCTGGCCCGCGGTATCGGCGCGCTGAACCTGCGCATGATCAGCACCATCGTGGTTTCCTGGGTCGTCACCCTGCCCGCCGGCGCCGGTCTCGCCATCGTGTTCTTCTTTTTCTTCAAGGGCATGTTCGGCTGGCAGTAGCCGGGTTGCTTTGATAAAAAAGGGGAGTGGTCTACGCCACTCCCCTTTTTTATGCCGGCGAGATACCTTTCCGGTACCTGCTGACGAAAATGGAGCCTTTCGTGCAACTGCCCATCTACCAGGCCGATGCCTTCACTTCACGCCTGTTCGGCGGCAATCCCGCCGCACTGGTCCCGCTGGAGCAGTGGCTCGCCGACGACCTGCTGCAGGCCGTAGCCGCCGAAAACAATCTCTCCGAGACCGCGTTTACCGTGCCCGGCAGCGGCGGATATGAACTGCGCTGGTTTACCCCCGCGGCAGAAGTCCCCCTGTGTGGGCACGCGACACTCGCCACGGCCCACCTGCTGTGGACCGAACTCGGCAACGAAGCGGCGGAAATTCAATTCTTCACCAAGAGCGGGACACTGATCGCCCGGCGCGATGGTGACGAGATTACCCTCGACTTCCCCGTCCAGCCGGTGCGTCCAATGCCGCTGGCGCCGGCCTTTACTGACGCCGTGGGTGTCGCGCCGACACACGCATACGCCGAGCTGGCCGAAGGCGGCAAATTGCTGCTGGAGTTTGCCGAAGCGTCACAGGTAGCGGACCTGCAACCGGACTTCAGCGCAGTGGCCTCCCTGCCATATCAGGGCGTGGTGTGCACGGCGCCGGGTAACGGATTCCAGTGCGATTTCGTCAGCCGCTTCTTCGCCCCCAATGTGGGAATCGACGAGGATCCGGTGACCGGTTCCGCACACACCCTGCTGGCGCCTTACTGGGCGGCGAAACTGGATCAACCGCACCTGCAGGCGCGGCAGATATCGGCCCGCGGTGGTGAAATGATCTGTGAAGTGCGCGGCCAGCGGGTGTTGATGCGCGGCACGGCGGTGACTTACCTGCGCGGGCATATCTCGCTGTAAAGCGGCTTCACCAGTAGTGGTAGTGCAACCGCTCGTTTTTACGCGGGCCGTGAATCTGCCAGATCAATTCGATTTCATTTTTGCGCAACAGCAGTTCCGCAGTATAGGTATCGGCGCCACACAGATGCGGGCGCACTTCGCGAAAGCCGTGGTCGGTGACCGGCTGCAGTTCGAATAGCAGTACCGGCTCTTCGCGCCGCAGGTGTTCCAGGCGCAGGGTTTCCGCGAGAAGCGTCCAGCGGTAGCGGTTCTGCAAGTCGAACGTGTGCCCTTCGCTGTCGGTGAAGTGCGCGCGCTCGTCAAACAGCAGTTGCCGCTCGCGGCCCTCCGGTTGCTGCAGCTGCAGAGTGCCGCGCCCGTGCCCCCGCCAGTTGGTCCGCGAACCCGGCCCGTTGCTGGCGGTAAAACTGAATTCAGAAACTTTGCCGAGACGCCGCCAGAGCTCTTCCAGCGCTTTACAATGTTGCCTTTTCTCTGCATCAACCACTAAACAATGCCACTGTTAATTTTCGTCACCATCCTCTGGGCTTTTTCCTTCAGCCTGATCGGAGTCTATCTGGCCGGCACCGTCGACAGCTACTTTTCCGTGTTTACCCGCGTCCTGCTCGCCGCGGTGGTGTTCCTGCCGCTGTTGCGTTTCCGCGGCTGCCGACCGCGCACCGCTCTGACACTGATGGCCATCGGCGCCGTACAGCTCGGGCTGATGTACCTTTTTTATTACCAGTCGTTTCTGCTGCTCAGCGTGCCGGAAGTCTTGCTGTTCACCATTTTCACGCCTGTGTATATCGCACTGCTTTACGACCTGTTGGCACAACGCTTTTCCCCCTGGAACCTGTTCGTCGCCGCGCTGGCCGTGCTCGGCGCCGCAGTCATCCGCTGGGGCCAACCCGAAGGTGATTACTGGCGCGGTTTTCTGGTCGTACAGGGTGCCAATCTCTGTTTTGCACTGGGCCAGGTCGCCTACAAGCAGTTTATGCAACGGGAGCCGACGCTGCCCGCCCGGCAGGTTTTTGGCTGGTTTTACCTCGGCGCCGCGCTGGTGGCCACCGCCGCCTGGCTGTGGCTGGGCAAACCGCAATACCCGCAGACATCGCTGCAATGGGGCATACTGCTGTGGCTCGGTGTGGTGGCATCGGGCGTCGGCTATTTCCTCTGGAACAAGGGCGCGACCCGGGTTTCCCCCGGCACACTCGCTGCGATGAATAACGCCCTGATTCCGGCGGGACTGCTGGTGAATCTGTTAATCTGGAATCGCGACGCCGATCTGGCCCGGCTGGCGCTGGGCGGAGCTGTTATCGTCGCCGCGGTATTGATCAACGAGTGGCGCCTGAGGCGCGATCGACAGGAACAAAGTTATGGATAACGCGGTACCGAGTCTCAAGCAGCAACTGCAACAGCTGGTCGCCTGCCCCAGTGTCAGCGCCACCAATCCCAAACTGGATATGGGCAATCGCGGCGTGGTGGAACTGCTCGCCGCCTGGCTGGAAACGCTCGGTTTCGCCGTCGAGTTGATGCCACTTGCGGGGCAGCCCAACAAGGCCAATATGATCGCAACGCTGGGCCGGGGCGACGGCGGCCTCGTACTCGCCGGGCACACCGATACGGTGCCCTATGACGAGGGGCGCTGGCAGACAGATCCGTTCGTACTCGACGACCGCGACAACCGCTTTTACGGTCTCGGCAGCACCGACATGAAGGGCTTTTTCCCCATCGCCATCGAAGCGGCGAAATCCTTTCTCGACAAACCCCTGCAACAGCCACTGATCATTCTTGCCACCGCCGACGAGGAAACGTCGATGGCGGGCGCCCGCGCCCTGGTCGAGGCCTGCCGCCCGAAGGCCCGCTACGCCGTCGTCGGCGAGCCTACCGGGCTGAAGCCGATACACATGCACAAGGGCGCAATGATGGAGGCTGTGCGCATCACCGGGCAATCCGGCCACTCTTCCAACCCCGCCCTCGGCGCCAATGCGCTGGAAGCCATGCACGGAGCCATTGGCGCACTGCTGCAACTGCGCAGCGAATGGCAGGAGCGCTACCGCAATCCCGGTTTTGCGGTGCCGGTGCCAACACTGAACCTTGGCTGCATTCACGGCGGTGACAATCCCAACCGGATCTGCGGCCACGTGGAATTGCAATTCGACGTGCGCCCGTTACCCGGCATGGCACTCAACGACCTGCGCGCGGAACTGGACCAGCGCCTGCACGCCTCCATCACCGACAAAAAAATTCGCCTGGAATACGCACCGCTGTTTCTCGGCACCGAGGCCTTCGAACAGGACGTCAATTCCGCACTGGTAAAAGCTGCGGAAAAGCTCACCGGGCACTCTGCAGAGAGCGTGGCTTTCGCCACCGAGGCCCCCTATTTCAAGAGTATGGGTATCGATACCATCGTGCTCGGCCCCGGCGATATCGACCAGGCACACCAGCCGGATGAATACCTCGGGCAGGAGCGCATCGAGCCGATGGTGGAGGTTCTGCGCGGCCTGATCGCAAAGTTCTGTCTGTAGCCGTCTCTGCCGAGCTCGTATTTCGCAGCACAAATTGCGGTATATTCAGCAGCAACCGATAAAATACGGATGTCGATGAGTGAGTGACAACAACGCCTCCCTGAACTGGTTTCGCCACGCCGCACCCTACATCAACGACCTGCGCGGCCGCACGCTGGTGATCGCCATTCCCGGCGATGCACTCGAACACGCCAATTTTCGCAACCTGGTGCACGACCTGGCACTGCTCGCCAGCCTGGGTGTGCGCCTGGTCGTCGTGCACGGTGCACGCCCCCAGGTGAATCGGGTGCTGGCCGAGCGCGGCGTCAGCAAGCAGTTCCACGGCAACACGCGGGTAACCGACCGCGAAACCCTGGAAATCATCAAGGCCGCGGTGGGCAAGCTACGCTTCGATATCGAAGCGGCATTTTCCCAGGGACTGCCGGACTCCCCCATGGCCCGCTCGGCGCTGAAAGTAATTTCCGGCAACTTCGTCACTGCGCGCCCCATCGGTGTACTGGACGGTGTGGATTTGCGCTGGACCGGGCGCGTGCGGCGCATGGAAGTCGACACGATTAATCGGGCACTGGAACAGGGTTCACTGGTCTTACTGTCACCGCTGGGCACTTCGCTGACCGGCGAGCTGTTCAACCTCAACTATCTCGATCTGGCTGCCGAGGCCGCCCGGGCGCTAAATGCGGAAAAACTCGTGCTGTTTCGCGAAACGCCACAGCTACTGGTCAATGGCGAGGTCGTGCGCGAGCTGAGCATCGTGCAGGCGGAGCAGATCGCGGCCACGGTGGACAGCGAATCCCTGCAATGTGCAATACGCGCCTGTAACGCCGGTACGCCGCGCACGCACCTGCTCAGCTATGTACAGGACGGCGCCCTGGTACAGGAGCTTTTCCGCCGCGAGGGTGCCGGCACCATGATTTATCGCGACAGCTATGAAGTCGTGCGTCGCGCGCGCATCACCGACGCCGGCGGTATCCTCGGCCTGATCCGGCCGCTGGAGAAGCAGGGCATCCTCGTGCGGCGTTCACGGGAAAAGCTGGAAGCGGAAATCGAACACTTCACCCTGGTGGAAGTCGACGGCACGCCGGTGGCCTGCGCCGCGCTCTACCCAATTCAGGACGAGCAGGGCAAGGCGGTGGCCGCCGAACTGGCCTGCGTGGCCATCCACCCGGACTTTCGCCGGGGCGGCCGCGGCGCCAAGCTGCTGCAACACCTGGAACGCCAGGCGGGCATGCTCGGCATCGACGATCTCTTCGTGCTGACGACGCAGACCGAACACTGGTTTATCGAACACGGGTTCCGCCAGGTGTCGGTGCAGGACCTGCCCGCGACACGGCAATCCCTGTACAACATTCAGCGCAATTCGCGGATTTTGCGCAAGCGCCTCGCCGCGCAATAAACCGCTGCTCAGCGCGCGGAATGGCGGACAGGCATCCCAATTATCGGTACATTACTTGTGATCTAAGCGAAACCATCCCAGATTCCGCAGACTTTTGTTATGCTGTCTGCCCGTTTTTGTACAGCCGGACGAATACACCATGCCCGAATACCGTTCCCGTACCTCCACCGCCGGCCGCAATATGGCCGGCGCCCGCGCGCTATGGCGCGCGACCGGAATGAAGGATGACGACTTCCACAAGCCGATCATTGCCGTGGCCAACTCTTTCACCCAGTTTGTGCCCGGACACGTGCACCTGAAAGACATGGGCCAGCTGGTGGCACGGGAGATCGAAAAGGCCGGCGGCGTGGCGAAGGAGTTCAACACCATCGCCGTGGACGACGGTATCGCCATGGGCCACGACGGCATGCTCTACAGCCTGCCGAGCCGAGAGATTATCGCGGACTCCGTCGAATACATGGTCAACGCCCACTGCGCCGATGCACTGGTGTGTATTTCCAACTGCGACAAGATCACCCCCGGCATGCTGATGGCCGCGCTGCGGCTGAATATTCCGGTGATCTTTGTATCCGGCGGCCCCATGGAAGCGGGCAAAACCAAACTGGCTGAGCACAAACTCGATCTGGTGGATGCGATGGTGATCGCCGCCACCGATTCCGCCTCGGACGAAATGGTGGCGGAGTACGAACGCTCTGCCTGTCCGACCTGCGGATCCTGCTCCGGCATGTTTACCGCGAACTCGATGAACTGCCTCACCGAAGCCCTGGGCCTGTCGCTGCCCGGCAACGGTACGCTGCTGGCCACTCACGCGGATCGCGAAGAGCTATTCCTGCGCGCCGGGCGTGAAATTGTCGCGCTGGCCAAGCGTTATTACGAGGGGAACGACGAAACGGCGCTGCCGCGCACAATTGCCAACCGCGCCGCCTTCGCCAATGCCATGGCCCTGGACATTGCCATGGGCGGGTCGACCAATACGATTCTGCACCTGCTCGCCGCAGCGCAGGAGGGCGAAGTCGATTTCACCCTCGCGGACATCGACCGCCTGTCCCGCAAGATTCCGCAATTGTGCAAGGTGGCCCCGAACACACAGAAATACCATATCGAGGACGTGCACCGCGCCGGTGGTGTTATGGCCATCCTGGGCGAACTAGAAGCGGCCGGCCTGCTGGACGCATCCCTTCCGACAGTGCATAGCACCTCTCTGAAAGAAGCGCTGGACTGCTGGGATATCCGCCGCACCGACGACCCGGCGGTACACCGGTTTTTCCGCGCAGGCCCTGCGGGCATTCCGACCCAGACGGCGTTCAGTCAGGACTGCCGCTGGAACAATCTCGATGGCGATCGCGAGAGTGGCTGTATCCGCTCGGTGGAGCACGCTTTTTCCGCCGAAGGCGGCCTCGCGGTGCTGTTCGGCAACCTGGCACCGGACGGCTGCGTGGTGAAAACCTCCGGTGTCGAAGAGTCATTGTGGAAATTTGAAGGGCCCGCACATATCGTCGAGAGCCAGGAAGCCGCAGTGGCCAACATTCTCGACGGCAAGGTCAAGGAGGGTGAGGCCGTGATCGTGCGCTACGAGGGCCCCAAAGGGGGTCCCGGCATGCAGGAAATGCTGTATCCCACCAGCTACCTCAAATCCAAGGGGCTGGGCAAATCCTGCGCGTTGATCACCGACGGGCGCTTTTCCGGCGGCACCTCGGGCCTGTCTATTGGCCATGTGTCACCGGAGGCCGCCGCCGGCGGCGCCATTGGGCTGGTTCAGGATGGCGATACCGTGCGCATCGATATCCCGGCACGCACGATCGAAATTGCCGTAGGCGATGCCGAACTGCACCGGCGCCGGGAAGCAATGGAAGCACGCGGCCACGATGCCTGGAAGCCAAAAGAACAGCGCCCGCGCAAAGTGAGCAAAGCCCTCAAGGCATATGCCCTGCTGGCCACCAGTGCCGACCGCGGTGCGGTGCGCGAAATCGACTGACGCCTTTAAAAAACGACTCAAATAAAAATTAAAAAAGAAGCGGCCAATGGCCGCTTCTTTTTTTCCTTTAATCCGCGATTTTGAATGAAATCCGGTTACGCACACCGTGGCGCTCTACCGGCCTGCCTTCATCTAGCGGCGGTTGATATTTGAATCGCGCCACAGCAGCCAGTGCTGCGCGATCAAACAATCCTGTCGCATTACCTGCGCTGTCGTAACCGGCCACAACGCGCGGATGCAACACACTACCCGTCTTGCTGATACTGAATTCCACCACAACATAGCCTTCGATACCCCGTTGCAGTGCAACGCGCGGATAGCGCGGTGCGGGCTTGAATACCGGCACCGGATCGCGGGTAACAATATTCGCACCAAGCTTATTTTTTTGCGGGCCAGGCGGCGCCATACGCGTGGGGATTGTCACCGGATCTACGTCTGTTTCAAAAGTCGTCGTAGGCGGCTGCGGCGGTGGATCCAGGGGTTTTGGCGGTGCTTCGTTGGTCAGGGGGTTGGTGGGTTTGAGGTCCGGCAGGACCACGTCCTTGACCGTTATACCCTCATCGATATTGGGTTCCTGGTAATTTGTCGCGATCAGCTGGCTCATCGCCAGCACCAGCAACAGCGTAATCAATGCGGCCAGACCGATACTGCGGGCGAACTGCATCGAGCGATTAACAAAGGCGGATAGATAATCAAAGACGGGATTGGAATCTAGCGTATAAGCTTTATCCATAACACCTCTCCTCATTATTTTCAGGGTGTTGAACGTGGCGATTGGCATCGCCTGTTTTGGAAAAGCTGATCAGCTATTTAAACCAAATAGTCGATTTCGACGAATGTGCAAATAATTCCGCTTAGACAGGCAAAATTTGCGTATTTTTTCGACAAAAAAAGGCCGCACATTTCTGTGCGGCCTTTTTGAGAAGATACTGCTCGGAGCGGCAATTACATTGCCAGCTTCTCCTCGCGGCTCTTCTCTTTCTGAACGAAGTCGATCCACTGATCGGCAAACTTCTTGGAGCGCTCATCCTTCTGCGCCTTCTTGAAATCCGCCAGGGCAGCGTCGAACTTCTTCAGGTTGGCATTCGCCATACCCATCACGATGTACACCTGATCCTTGCGCTTCAGGCCACCTTTTTTCAGGGCCTTGGCGCCGACATCGAGTGCCTTCTCGTTCTTGTCCAGGTCCAGGTAGATACCGGACAGACGTGCGTAGATTTCACCCTTATCGGACAGCTTGGCCGCGGCCTCGAGGTTGGGAATAGACTTCTGCAGCTCCTGCGCCATCTGGTAAGCCTGAGCCAGGGTTTCCAGATTCTTGGAGGTGCGTTCGATCTTCTTCTCTTTGATACCTTTATCGAGAACCTTGGCGCCCTTGTACGGCATCTCGTTACCCATAAAGAGATAGGCCATATTCAGCAGCTCTTTCTCTTTCTGCAGGGCACCGGCGATATACGCGGACTCCATCATGTACAGCTGGTCCTGGTCGCGCTTCAGCTCGCCGTACATACCGGCCAGCTGCTTGTAGTACTCCCCTTTCGGGTAGTGCTTAACCAGCTTCTCCAGGATCTTGGCGACCATCTTGTAGTCGTTTTTCTCGTAGTAGAGGAAACGCTGCAAGCTGAGCCAGTTTTCCTTCGGCACCTTGCCTTCTTTTTCGAACATGGAGACCGACTTGTTGATGTTCTCCAGCGCCTTGGCCTGATCACCCTTCTGGTAATAAACCTGGGCGAGCAGAGCGTAATCGGTAGCACTGACACTTTCAGCAGCGGCCATCCATTTCTTCAGGTAAGTCAGAGCCTGGTCGTAATTTTCCTGCACGAAGTACAGCTGGGCGATGGTCTTGTAGGTATTCAGCTCGACACCCACCGGGATGTTATCCACACCCTGGGCCAACACCTTTTTGTAGGCGTTGATCGCGTCGTTGTACCGCTCCATGCTGTAGTAGACAAAGCCGTAAAAGTAGTACATCTGCGCTACTTCGTAGGCGTTGTACTTGTCCTTGCCGGCTTCCATATCACGCAGCGCGGCCAGGGCGGCCGGCCAATTCTGCGCGTCTGCGGCTTCCTGAACCTTACCCAGCTTCTTGAACACGTTTTCCCGCATGGCCGGAACCTTGCGCGTCTTCTCAGCAGCCTGAACCTGGGCGAAAGAGGCGGAAACACCCACCGCTTCCAGCACAGTTACGCTCACGGCCGGGGCCATTACCAGGGGCAGCGCCACGGAAGTGCGCAAGACGAATCTGGATAAACCCTTCGTCATGGTCGTCAACTTCATATGCTTCCCCTTTAGTTCTTGGCCATGTTAAAGCTGATCTTGGTTTTTACACCAGGAACTTCAATCGGCTGACCGTCAACCACGCGCGGCTTGTACTTGTATTTCAACGCTGACTTGATCGCCGCGCGGTTGAAAATAGTCGTGGGGTTGCCGTCATTGGTAAACGCTTCAACCACACGCGGATCCCGTACAGAGCCGTTCTTAGTTACGGTGTATTCAACGATCACATAACCCTCGATGCCACGCTGCAGTGCACGGCGCGGATACTGCGGCTGCACTTTCACGATCGGGAGGTAGTCACCCTCGCTGGCAAACCCGCCGATACCGCCAACTTTCAGGTCTGCGCTCGCACGCGGTGCAGCCATGTTGAGGGTGGTGTCTGTGTCGGGGTTGTCGAACTCAGGTTCCGGCATTTCCGGCGGCGGAGTTTCCGGCTCGTCGGGCTTGTCCGGTTTGCTGGTATCGTACTGAGTTTCAATCTTCTGCTCAGGCATCACGATATCGGCAACCTTGATTTGCTCCTCATCTTCCGGAGCTTTCATGTTTGCCTTAATCAGCAGATGCATGGTGAAGATCAGGGCAAGGGTAGTGGCAATTGCCAGCGCGCCCGCCCCTATTAATCTTACCGGATTCATAGCTGTTAACTCTTTTCTGTCGCGACCGAAACTTTTTCGATA
Organism: Microbulbifer hainanensis; assembly: GCF_014904735.1. Lineage (GTDB taxonomy): Bacteria > Pseudomonadota > Gammaproteobacteria > Pseudomonadales > Cellvibrionaceae > Microbulbifer > Microbulbifer hainanensis. The sequence goes on from NZ_JACZCR010000012.1 coordinate 29,578, forward strand.
CCGATTTTCCGGGCGGCATCCGCTACCAGGGCAATCTTCTCGATACTCGCTTTCTTATCGGGCTGAATTACCAACCATCCCTTGGGATTTTCCGCGTAGAGACGCTCCAGAGTCGTTTTGACTTGGCGGTCGTCTATCTTGTCCTTGGCAATCCAGATTTCGTCATTGGCGTTAATCGCTACCAGAATCGAGGCGGCTTTGAGTTCAGCGGTCGTCGCTTCCGGCTTCACAACTTCGGCACCCGGCTCCTTGATAAAGGTCGCGGTGACGATAAAGAAGATCAGCATGATGAACACCACGTCCAGCATTGGCGTGAGGTCAATCGCGCCCGCTTCTTCTTCTGCCGTATTTTGTCTTTTGCTCATAGCAACTCTCTTTGCGAACTTTCTTGCCAGGGACCCACAGGGGCCCCCTGTCGAAAGTTTCTGGCTTGGCTAAACCTTCACAGCAAATAAGCATGGGTCTTTGACCTGGCTTATTTGCCTTGTGTGGTGCCTTAGTGATCCATCGTCAGATGGTCTTCCAGCAGCTGGGTTTCGCGCTCTGCGGTACGAGTGACGTAGGTGTTAGCAAATACACCGGACAGTGCCGCAACCATACCTGCCATTGTAGGAATGGTTGCCATGGATACACCACTGGCCATTTGCTTGGCGTCACCACCGCCGGTCAACGCGAGAACATCAAACACGTTGATCATGCCCCAGACCGTACCCAGGAGCCCGAACAGGGGCGCCAGGGCAACACAGGCCTGGATCATGTCCATATTGCTATGGATCTTCTCGGATACCCGCGAAATCAATGCGTAGCGGACCTGGTGGGCATTCCAGGATTTGCGCTCGGGGCGCCCTTCCCACTGGTCTATCGCAACGCGAACGTCGTCTTTCAATCCACCGTGGAAATAAAAGACGCGCTCAAAGATCAGCATCCACATAAAGAAGGTCAGGCCGGCGATCAGAAACAGTACTGGCCCGCCCGACGCCATAAAGGCGTTG
>NZ_JACZCR010000013.1 GCF_014904735.1 Microbulbifer hainanensis
TCGAGAACGTGCAGGATACGCTTGGCGCGACCGTTTACGATGGTGTGCATCAGTACGGTCGGGATTGCTACGACCAGACCAAGTACGGTGGTCATAAGTGCTGCGGAGATACCGCCAGCCATGGCCTTCGGATCGCCTGCACCGAAGATGGTGATGGCCTGGAAGGTCACGATCATACCGGTCACGGTACCCAGCAGACCCAGCAGCGGAGCCACCATGGCAATAATCTTCAGCAGGTTCAGGCCGGATTCGATGGCCGGGCGCTCTTTCAGAACCGCCTCTTCCATCTTCAGCTCCAGAGTCTCGGGGTCCACACCCTTGCTCTCTTCGGCGACAGCCAGAACACGACCCAGCGGGTTGTTGGTGTTCGGAGTCTCGGAGCGCAGCTGGGCGCTTACGCGGGCGTTAACACCGGACAGTACAATCAGGCGCCATACGGCCAGCAGCATAGCGATCACACCAACGGCACTGATGATGTAGCCGACGATGCCACCCTGATGCCAGCGCTCAACAATGCTCGGGCTGTTGATCATGGCTTTCAGGTAGGAACCGCCAGTCGGGCCAGTCGGGTCGATACCGAACGGAGTGAAACCGGAAGTGGCTGCCTGCAGGTCTTTGGCCATGCTCAGGTACTTGCCGTCGGGCTGGCGAATCAGCTCGGCCATCTTGTTGCCGTCGCTCATTTCCAGGTACTTGCCATTGGAAACCAGGTTGAAGTTACCTACGCGGACCACTTCCTGCTCGGCCTGCTCGCCGTCCGGCTTGATCACGGTACCGGTGAACTTGACAACCTTGCCGTCTTCAACGATTTCACGCTGCAGCTCGTACCACAGACGCTCGATTTCATCGATGGTCGGCAGTTTGGTCTGAGAGTTCATCTTGTCGATCAGCTGATCCAGGAACTCGGTGCGGCCCGGGTACTGAGCGGACACCAGGGAGTTCTCCAGGTTGGCGCGCAGGTCGCCGGCAGTGGAGGTCAGGTGACCAAACAGCTCCTTCAGGGAGCCCATGCGCTCGTCCAGCTGCTGACGCTTCTGCTGGACCATCACTTCCTGTTCCTGGTATTTGTTTTCCAGCTGAGCGGAACGTGCTTCCTCAGCGGCGCGAGTGTTCTCGGCCTTGGTCAGCAGAGCCTGTTGATTGGCTTTCTGACGACGGAAATCCGCTTCCCGCTTCTGGTGCTCTTTGGATTCGGCGATTTTGGAATCGCGAACCATTTTCAGCAGCTGGTCCAGGGAAGTGGCTTTCTCTTCTGCAACGGCGCTGACGCTAATCAGGCCAGCCGCTGCTACGGCAATTAGGCGTTTGGCGATAGAGGTTTTCATTGCGCAGCCTCCGGAGCCGGAATCGGCATAACCATAATGTCAGTACTGGCCTGCTTCTTGGCGATCTTCAGGCCGTTCATGATGGCGCGACGGTATTCGCCGGCATCGATCTCAACCCAGGCTTTCTGCTCTTTGTCGTAAGCCAGGGAGATTTTGGAGTCGGTAGTCTGAGCGAGCAGCGCGATACGACCGATTTGCAGTACGTTCACTTCGCGATCGGTGCCGTTCACGTTCAGAGTGTCGCCGTAGCTGTTGATCTTGCGCGCGTATTCGGCTTCGAAGTTGTACAGCTCCAGCACCTGGCGGAATTTTTCCGCAACGGTGACATCGGAACGGTCCATAGCCTTCTTAACGCCTTCGAGGTTGGCGAGGCGCTCGTCGAGCTTGAACGGAGCGTCGAGCTTGATGAACTGCTCGAGGCCGTCCAGCATTTTCAGAATCAGCGGCTGAATCTGGCGCTCGATCACGGTGACGTTCTCGATGGATTCGTCCAGATCCTTGATCACTGCCAGCTGGTTAGCCAGCTGCTTTTCGAGCTGGCGGTTGTAAACGCGCAGACCTTCAATTTGCTTGTTAACCACCTTGAAGTCCTGCAGCAGGCTGCTGGTCTCTTCGGCAATTTTGTCGATACGCTTTTGCGAAGTCTGAGCTGCAGTAGTTTTTTGCTTCTCTACAGCCAGGACGTTATCGAGAGTATCCGCAGTGGCTACGCTGCCGTACAGTGCGCCGGCAGACAGCGCAGTGGTCAGCGCCACAGCCATGAATCGCTTGGTTTTCATTAGACCCCCCAGTGGGTTCAACATTTCACAACATGGTCGCGATGGGTTAGCTGCCACAACGCGGTATGATTTTGGTTTGAAGACAGCTAAGAGCCGCACATTGTAAACAGCCGATTTGATTATTCAAATGCCGATTGACACTATCGACCCGCGTGTGTAGCAAGGTAACAACCGGGTAACAAAACCGGGTTGCGCGCACACATTTGCGGCGGTTTTGACGCTGTGAGCCATCACGGGATTTCACAGAGCGATCATTAAACGACCAATCTGCACTTATTTCAACCTGTCGTACTGGACTAAGCAGTAGTTATATTCGTCCTTGTCCGACGACGGGTAACACTCCCGACCGCTTTCCTTCCAGGAGTCAGTAATCGGCGGGAAATGTGCATCTCCGTCGATATCTGCATCCACTTCGGTCAGGTACAGCCGGGATGCCAGCGGCAGGGCCTGGCGGTAGATCTGCGCACCGCCGATCACCATCACCTCCGCGGCACCGTTGCACACCGCCGATTCCTGCGCAATCTCCAGCGCCGCATCCAGCGAAGCGGCGCAGTGTACTCCATCCGCCTGCCAGTCCGGGTTGCGGGTAATCACTATATTGTCGCGACCGGGCAGCGGTCGACCGATGGATTCGTAGGTCTTGCGACCCATGACCACCGGTTTCCCCAAAGTGGTGCGTTTGAAGAACTGCAGGTCACCGGAAATTCGCCACGGCAGGCCATTGTCACGACCGATGGCACCGTTGCGCGCGACCGCGACGATCAGGGCGAGCGGGATTTCTTTCTTCATTTATACAGCGACCGGTGCGGGAATGTGCGGGTGAGCCTCGTAGCCGCGCAGCTCGAAATCCTCATAGCGGAAAGCGAACAGGTCGGTCACGTCCGGATTCAGGTGCATCTGCGGCAGCGGCAGCGGTTCACGGGAGAGCTGCTCGGCCACCTGTTCCATATGGTTGGAATAGAGGTGTGCATCACCGAAAGTGTGGATAAATTCCCCCGGCTGCAGCCCGCACACCTGCGCCAGCATCAGCGTCAACAGGCTGTAGGAGGCGATATTGAACGGCACGCCGAGAAAAATATCGGCGCTGCGCTGGTACAGCTGGCACGACAGCTTGCCGTCGGCCACGTAGAACTGGAACAGCGCGTGGCAGGGCGCCAGCGCCATACGACCCGCAGCCGCGTTTTGCGCCGGCGATACCCCCTCATCGGGCAGATCGGCAGGATTCCAGGCGCTGACAATTAAGCGGCGGGAATCCGGGCGATTCTTCAGCTGCGCCAGCAGCTCTTCAATCTGGTCAATTTTGCGGCTATCCGGAGTGGGCCACGAGCGCCACTGGTAGCCGTACACCGGTCCCAGGTCACCGTTATCGTCGGCCCACTCGTCCCAAATGCGCACGCCGTGCTCTTGCAGGTAGGCAATATTGGTATCGCCCTTCAGGAACCACAGCAGCTCGTGAATGATCGAGCGCAGGTGGCACTTCTTGGTTGTTATCAGCGGGAAACCCTGCGCCAGGTCGAAGCGCATCTGATAGCCGAACACGCTGAGGGTGCCGGTACCAGTGCGGTCGCTCTTGCGGGTGCCGTTGTCACGCACATGGCGCATCAAGTCGAGATACTGCTTCATTTATTGTGCTCCACCTTTTGCTGCGGAGTTACCCTGGCCGCCGCGCCCCTGGGGCAGCGGCTGGGTGCGGTAACTCCAGATCAGGATGGCAATGCCGGCAGCGATCATCGGCAGGCACAGCTCCTGGCCCCGGGTCATCCAGCCGAACCACTCGAAGCCAATTTGCGCATCCGGTTCGCGCACGAATTCCACCATAAAGCGGAAAATGCCGTAGAGCAGCACAAAAAGGCCGCCAACTGCGAGGCGCGGGCGCGGCTTGCTGGAAAACCACCAGAGAATCGCAAAGAGCACCAGCCCTTCAAAGAAGGCCTGGTACAGCTGTGACGGGTGGCGCACCAGCTGTTCCGGATCGCGCGGGAACACCATGCCCCAGGGCATATCGGTAGGACGCCCCCACAGCTCTTGGCCGATAAAGTTGCCGATACGCCCGAGACCGAGGCCGATGGGCACCAGCGGCGCGACGAAGTCGATCAGCGCCGGGAAGGTGGTGCCTATCTTGCGCGCATACAGGGTCGCAGCCAGCATCACGCCGACAAACCCGCCGTGGAAACTCATGCCCCCCTCCCAGACCCGGAACAGGGACAGAGGGTCGGCCAGCAGCTCTGGCAGGTTGTAGAAGAGCATGTAACCGATGCGCCCCCCCACCACGACGCCGATGGCGCAGTAGAGGATCATGTCTTCGACTTCCGACTTGATCACCGGCGACCAGGGCTTGCGACTGCGCCGCAGCGCCAGCCACCAGGCGGCGATAAAGCCCCCGAGATACATCAGTCCATACCAGTGCACTTTCAGCGGGCCAATTGCCACGGCTACCGGGTTTATTTCGGGATAGGTCAACATAGAAAAGTCACAACGGTTGATGAGCGCATATGATTGGGCACAGGAGTTTACCAGTTTAAGCGGCGCTCTGGACCACCGGAGCGCGCCCTGCACCACAAGCCAGTGACCAAAGCCATGTGTCTAGTTCTGTTCGCCTACCGCAGCCATCCGCTATTTCCCCTGCTACTGATCGCCAACCGGGACGAGTTCTACCGGCGCCCGACCGCAGCCGCCGCCCCCTGGGATAGCGGTATTGTCGCCGGGCGCGACCTCGAGGGCGGCGGCACCTGGGCCGGAATCGCCCGCGGTCGCGCGGCGGCCGTGACCAATATCCGCGAGCCGGGTCAACTTCCACCTCCGGATCCGCTGTCCCGCGGCGATATTCCGCGGGACTTTCTGCATAGCGGCGGGACACCGCGGGACTTTTCCAGCGGCATTTGCGACGACCGCTATCGCGGCTTCAACGCGTTGCTGTTCCAGCTCGGCGCCGCCGAGGAGCTGGTGTGCGCAGGCAACCGCCACACCCCCTTCGCAGTGACGCCCGGTATTCACGGTATTTCCAACGGCGCGCCGGACGCCCCGTGGCCCAAAGTGGAAGCGGGCAAGGCGCGCCTGGCCGGGCTGCTGGAGGACGCCGGTGAACAGATCGACGAGGCGGGTTTCGTCCAGCCCGCACTGGCACTGCTGCGGGACCGGCGCACGGCCCCGGAGGCTGACCTGCCCCACACCGGCGTCAGCCCCGCGCTCGAACTGGCCCTGTCGCCGCTGTTCATTCACATCGACCGCGGCGATTTTCCCGACTCGATCGGCGGCGACAACCCCGGTGGCTACGGCACCCGCGCCAGCACCGTAATCGCGGTCGACTTGACCGGCCGCACGCAATTGTGGGAGCAGAGTTTCTGCGACGGTCAACCGGTGGATTCCGTGCGCTATTTCGCCCTCGACTGATGCGCCCGGAGGCGATGTAACGAAACCTGACGGTCAGAAATAACGCTGTCGGATAAGGTAAAAAGAATTAAACGCCAAGCAAATTTTGCATTTGTTGCCATACTTATTTTCACAGGCTGATATTGGTTGAGTTACGCGCAAGGTAACCGCAACCGCAGCCCATTTATAAGGAAGGTCGCGCGGGACGCATGACACAGGCGAGCCGTCGATAGCATCGACGAAAAACGGGATCGGCTCGCCGCAGGTTGGGAAGGTATGAACGATCTGGCGTCCGGCCGTTGGCCGAAAATGGCAAACCGGGCCCCTGCAGTATCGCTGAGGTACCATGTCGTATTTCAACCCAGAGCGCCGCACACGCAAATCTCCGCTGCCGCTATTGCTGCTCGGCGGCCTGTGCGTATTTGCCCTTTATTACGCGTTTACCGCCAACCAGAAAACGGTTCCGGTTCTGCCGGAAAATGCCGTGCGCCCACACCTGATACGCTGGCTGGAGGAAAGCCCGGACTCCTGGCCTGCCCAGGACCCGATTTTCAATCCCGCCGCAGTCCGGCGTATTTACCAGCGTACCGACTATCGCCTGCTGTGGTTTGACAATTACAGCCTGAGCGACACCGCCAACGACCTACTCAAGCAGCTCACCGCGTCCAGCTCCGGCAACCCCAGCAGCATGGTCGACTACCGCTATCACCTCGGCTACTTCGACCGCACCCTGCGCGACACACCACAGCGGCTGCAGATGGCTGCAGTGCTCGACGTGCTGCTCACCGACGCCTTTGTGTCCTATGCCCAGGACACCCAGCTCGACAAGCTCAACCCGAAGAATCGCCCGCGCCGCGACATCACACCGGTCAGTGCTTCCGAGGGCGGCTTTCAGCTGGTAGGCATGCCCCAGGCACTGCGACAGTCGTCTGGCGACAGCGGCCGGCGCTATTTCCGTGGCTATAACCGCGCGGACGGCAATCGCAGCACCTATTACACCCGCGACAATATTGACCGCTCGCGCCACTACTCCACCTACAACCGCCCCAGTTACAACAGTTCGACCAATGCATCGCGCTTTGCCAGCGGCGGCCTGCCGCCGCGCAACGGCTATCGCAACTACCTGCGCAGCGACAACGGTCAACCTGCGGTCGGCCGGGTCCCGGAACACAGCGAAGGCCCCTATTACGAGGAGAACACACCCTACGGCGGCGATGCCGGGGCGCTGCGCCAAGAGCTAATGCGCATGCGCAGCATGGCCGCCAGCGGCTACTGGCGCCCGCTGCCCCCGGGGCCGGCAATGACCATTGGCGCCAAGCACCCCCACGTGGCGATGCTGCGCAGCATGCTGTCCCTATACGGCGATTACTATGGCTACCCCGGCGAACCCAACAGCGACAAGTTCGACCGCCGCCTGCACGAGGCCGTGGTGCGCTTCCAGACCCGCCACGGGCTGAGACCGGACGGCATTGTCGGACGCGAAACCCGCAAACGGCTGAACCTGTCGCCGACCGCCCGGGCACAGATCATCGAAACCAATATCCGCCGCCGCAATAGCCTGCCGGCGAATCTCGGCAGCCGTTTTATCCAGGTCAATGTGCCCGAGTACAAGCTGCACTATGTGGAGGACGACCGGATAAGACTGTCGATGAACGTGGTGGTGGGTAAGAAAAAACACGCCACACCGGAGATCACCACCCGCGTCAGTAAAGTCATCTTCAATCCCACCTGGACGGTGCCGCGCAGCATCCTCGTCAACGAGCTGTTACCGAAGGCGCGCGCCAACCCGAGCGGCATGGAAGACATGGGTTACCGGGTGGTCAATGCCAGTGGCGAAAACCTGCCCCTGACTCCGAAAAACCTCTCCGCCGCCGGCGCCGGTTCCTACCTGATGCGCCAGATGGGCGGCGAAGACAATATTCTCGGACGGGTGAAGTTCGAGATCCCCAACAAATATGACGTCTACCTGCACGACACCCGCGCGCGCAGCCTGTTCTCTCTCACGGACCGCGACTACAGCCACGGCTGCATCCGCCTGGAACACCCCCGCCACCTGGCCGAGGCACTGCTGCGGCCCCAGGGAAACTGGGACCAGTGGCGTATCGACCAGCTGACCGTTGGCGACGAGACCACCGAAGTGGAGATGGAAGAGAAGGTACCGGTCTACATCACCTACTGGACCGCCTGGGTCGACGGCGAGGGACGCCTGAATTTCCGCCCGGACATTTACGGCAAGGATGGTCTGATGGACAACCAGTTCTGATCGAGACCAGTCGGCGGAGGGCAGTCACAAAAACTGCTCTCCGCCAGCCATATTCCGATACCGCCCGATAGCCCCGCCGGCGCATTCCCCAAAAGTATTGGGGTGCCGCCGGTCACAAGTTACCAATGTGAGCACGGCCATCAGTCCAACTGATACATACCGGCTTGCAGGGGTACACCATGGGCGTCGGCAACCAGCAACAGCATCTCCGCGAACACCCGCAACACGGCAGCGCCCTGGCACTGGGACTGGCGATTGCCCTGGCGCTGGAACTGCCCGGGGTGCGGGCACAATCCGCTCCGGAACCGCCCGCCGCCGACGGCAGCGAGGCTGCCGCCAGCGCTGACCGCTTTACCCCCTACACTCCCTACGGGCGCCAGTTCGCCCTGCTCAGCGAAGAGTTGACACGCTACCGCGCCCTGGCCGCCGGGGACGAATGGCACCCGCTCGACAGCGGCCCACCGCTGGCTCCGGGGATGCGCGACTCGCGGGTCCGGCAGCTGCGCACCCTGTTGATGCAATACGGCGACTACGCCCTGGACGACCACACCGGCCCGGCGACTAGGGCCGATGAATACGACAAGCGGCTGCAGCAGGCGGTGCGTCGGTTCCAGCGGCGTCACGGGCTCAAGGAGGACGCCCTGGTGGACGACCGCACGCGCGCGCGCCTGAACGTCGATCCGGCGGAGCGGGCCCGCACCCTGGCCGCCAACCTGCATCGCTGGCGCAACATGCCCAAGGAACTGGGCCCCCGCTACATCCTCGTCAACATTCCCGATTTCAGCCTGCGCCTGATGCATCGCGGCCAGGAGGAATACAGGATGCGCGTTGTCGTGGGCAAACCCAAACACATGACACCGCAGCTGGCGACGCGGATGACCCGAGTCATCTTCAATCCCATCTGGCGGGTACCGCGCAATATCGCAGTGCGCGAGCTGCTGCCCAAAGGCAGTGCCAGCCTGACCGCCGACGGCTACCGGTTGGTCAACCACAGCGGCCGCAGGGTGCCGTTCACTGCACGCAATATTGCCGCCACCCGGCTGGGCAGCGTCAGCCTGCAGCAGAAGGGCGGTCCCGGCAATGCGCTGGGGCGGGTCAAGTTCGTCATCCCCAACCGCGAGGCCATCTTCCTCCACGACACCAACAGCAAGCACCTGTTCCAGCGCAGCCAGCGGGCCTTCAGCCACGGCTGTATCCGCCTGGAAAAACCGCTGGAGTTTGCCCGGATGATGCTCAGGGAGCAGAACAACTGGAGCGAGCATCGCGTCGAACGCGCCCTCAACAGCAGCCGCACCCGTGGCATCGAGCTGAAAGTGCCCATTCCCGTGTACATCACTTACTGGACGGCCTGGGTCGACGAGGAGGGGCTTTTACAATTCCGGCCCGATATCTATGAACAGGACCGGCCAGAGCACGCCGGCGACAGTGCCGACACAAATGACAGCGGCAGCGGGTAACACATCATGCGCAGAACTGTCCGCCAGCTGGCGGCCCTGCTTTCCCTGGCGCTGATGGCGGTACTGCCCGCGGCGGCCGCCGCGCGTGTCCCCCACGCGGAACCGCCCATAGCCGTGGACCCGACCCGCGCCGGCGAAGCACTGCGTACCGAAGCCCAGCGCTACCGCAATCTGCAGCAGCAGTGGCAACCACTCGCCCGCGGCGGCTCCCTGAAACCCGGTGACAGCGATCCGCGCGTGGCGCAATTGCGCAAGTTGCTCGAATTGCTCGGCGATTACCGCGGGCTGCCCGGCCCACTGTCCGGTACCGGCGGCGGGGATGCGAAACGCTTTGACGCGGGTGTACAGGTGGCAGTGGAACGCTACCAGCACCGCCACGGCCTGGTCATCAATGGCATCACCGGCAGCGCCACCCTGGCCGAACTCGCCGTGCCGCCGCTGGAACGCGCGCGTCAATTGGAACTGAACGCCAGTCGCTGGGACAAAATAACAGTGCCCAAGAGCGGCCGCTATGTGCTGATCAACGTCCCCGATTACCAACTGCAGCTGATCGATAAGGGGCGCGTCACACTCAGGATGAAAACTGTGGTCGGCAAGACCAGCAGCCGCACCCCGGAACTCCGCAGCCGCATCACCAATATTGTCTTCAACCCCAGCTGGACAGTTCCCCGCAGCATCCTGCTCACCGAATTGCTGCCCAAGGCCCGCAACAATCCGGAAGCCATGCACCGCCGCGGATACCGGGTGGTCAATTACGGCAGTAACCATACTGCGCCCATTTCATCCGACGGTATTGCCAAGGCCGCCCACGGCGACGCCACGCTGCGCCAGGTCAGTGGCCCCGGCAACACCCTGGGACGGGTCAAGTTTGTCGTCCCCAACAAGCAGGCAATTTACCTCCACGATACCCAGGCCCAGAGCCTGTTCGGCCTCCGCGAGCGTGCCTTCAGCCACGGCTGCATCCGCCTGGAGCAACCGGAAGAGCTGGCCTACGCCCTATTGAGCGAGCAGGGCTGGGACAGAACCCGCGTCGCCGAGGCCACCACCGGTGACGAGAGCCTCAATATTCGGGTTGAGCAGCCGCCGCGCCTGTTCATCACCTATATCACCGCGTGGATCGACGACCGCGGCAGGGCCCAGTTCCGCCGCGATGTCTATCGCCGCGACAGCGCAGAAACCACGCCGCACTAGGCTTCCGCTCCAGTATTCAGATCTTTCCGACGCGATTCCCCCACCGTTTCCGCCACCAAGCCACTTTTCTGACCAAACCGAACCCACTGGTCGCAGAAAAATGATTTTTCAGCCTGGCCCCTCAAATGACAACGCTGTCTCCACTTTTCTATGTCGCGCTCTCAGCGCTTCACGCCAAATCAGCATCCGGATAGTCTACGGAGGATTAAATTACCAACCCCACCCTGCGATTATTTCCTCATTAACCCTGCCCGGTTTGTAACGTCTGGTTATTTTTTATACAGTTCCTCTCGAGTCTTCTGGCGGCATATACGACAAAAGACTCACGATGAGAAACAAACGACGAGGCGGAAACAGGGTATGAACAATCCATCCAGACGCCGGTTCCTGGCAGTAACTTGTGCGACAGCGGCCGCGGTAAGCGCTGGCCCGACATTCGCGAAAGTGGGTAATACCCGCACGCTGAGAATGCGCAACCTGCACACCGGGGAACGGTTGAATACCGCCTTCTGGTCGGGCGGTGGCTTTGATAGCAGCGGACTGAAGAAATTCAACCGCCTGCTGCGTGACCACCGCGCCAACGAAGAGACGCGCATCGACCCGAAACTGTTCGAACTGGTGTACAAGCTGAAGGAAAAGCTGGGCTACGACGGTGAGATCGAGATTATCTCGGGCTACCGTTCGCCCAAGACCAACGCCATGCTGCGCTCACGCTCGAGTGGCGTTGCGAAACGCAGCTACCACACGCGTGGTATGGCGATGGACCTGCGCATGCCGGGTATCCCCCTGAGCAAAGTGCGCCAGGCGGCCCTCGAACTGAAGCTCGGCGGCGTGGGTTACTACCCGAAAAGTAACTTCGTGCACGTCGATACCGGTCCGGTTCGCCGCTGGTAACAGCGGCCCGCCGCAAGGCGGGACCTGCAGAAACACAAACCCCGGCCTGGTACCGGGGTTTGTCGTTTCTGGACGAAGTCCGGTCAGTCCGCCGGTACAGACACCGGTTTCCTCGGGTTCTCCCAGTTTTCGACCAGTAAATGACCAAAATTGCTCGACTGGTCGCAGAAAAATGATTTTTCAGTGCAAGGCCTCAAATGACAACGCTGTCCCGGCAACCTGGCGTGACTTACCTGCAATTAAGACCAAAAGGGGCATCCACATAGTCTATGGAGGATTAAATTACCAACCCCACCCTACAATTATTTCCTCATTACCCCTGCCCGGTTTGTAACGATAGGTTATTTTTTATACATTAACTCCCGAGTCTTCTGGCGGCAAAAACGACAAAAGACTCATGACGAGAAACAAACGACGAGGCGGAAACAGGGTATGAACAATCCATCCAGACGCCGGTTCCTGGCAGTAACTTGCGCTACAGCGGCTGCGGTCAGTGCCGGCCCGACATTCGCGAAAGTGGGTAACTCCCGCACACTGAGAATGCGCAACCTGCACACCGGGGAACGGTTGAATACCGCCTTCTGGTCGAACGGCAGCTTTGACAGCAGTGGCCTGAAGCAATTCAACCGCCTGCTGCGTGACCACCGCGCCAACGAAGTCACGCGTATGGACCCGAAAGTACTCGAACTGGTGTACAAGCTGAAGGAAAAGCTGGGTTACAACGGTGAGATCGAAATTATCTCGGGCTATCGTTCACCCAAGACCAACGCCATGTTGCGTGCACGTTCGAAGGGTGTGGCGAAACGCAGCTACCACACACGTGGTATGGCGATCGACCTGCGCATGCCGGGTATCCCCCTGAGCAAAGTGCGCAAGGCGGCCCTCGAACTGAAGCTCGGCGGCGTGGGTTACTACCCGAAAAGTAACTTCGTGCACGTCGATACCGGTCCGGTTCGCCGCTGGTAACAGCGGCCCGCCGCAAGGCGGGACCTGCAGAAACACAAACCCCGGCCAAGTGCCGGGGTTTGTCGTTTCTGGGACGAAGTCCGGTCAATCCGCGGGAACGGATACCGGAGTCATCTCATCGGCGGGCGTCGGCACCTGGGTGGTGCCGGACATCAGCCCCGCAATCTGCTCCAGCAGATCACGCGCCCGCGCCAGCTGGCTCAGTTCCGCCAGCTCGATCGGATCCTCCATCTTCAACATCAGCGCTTCCAGCTCGGCAAAGCTCTGATCCAGCGCGCGCACCTGGTGGCGATCCAGCAACAGTTCCGCCAGACCAGTACCTTCGGCCGGCACCCAGTTGGACCGCAGTGTGCGCAGCATGGCCAGCATTGCCAGCTTGGAGTCCGCGGCACGGCCGCTCTCGACGTCACTCTCGGAGCTCTCCGGCAAGCGCCGCAGCAGCTCCTCGTCGAGCGTGCGTATCTCCGCGGCGCGGATCTGCTGCATGCGAGCCGCCGGACTCAGGGCGAGGAAATAGCGCGACAGGTCGTTGGCGGCAAAGGGCCAGCGCCGCGCCAGATCCGCGAGATCCTCTTCCATCGCCTGGCCCATCAACTGCGTCAGCGCACGGCGGCGATTGGCGGCCTGGGCCTCCGGCTTCTCTCCCTTACTCACCGCCACAAACTGTTCCGCGGTCCGCTCTCCGGTGGGACCCCACAGCATGATTTCCATCGCGTGAAATCCGGTACTGGCCTCCTCATTGGCGGTCAGGCGGTGCTGTTTGCGCAGATTGGCAAGCGTCAGGTCGATCGCCGTATCGTTGACGATGCCACTGTTGGAATAACCGGGCACCGTATCCAGGTAACCGGGCTGCACTGGCCAGCTGTCCAGGGACAGGACCAGCTTGCGCCCCTCGCTGCGCAGCTCCGCGGGCGCAAAAGCCAGCTCTATGTAGGGCAGTGTTGCGGCAAAATTGCGGTGGGCATCGAGCCAGGCCAGCTTGGCCGCCTCCAGGTGGTCGTCGGTGGGCTGTTTCAGCAGTGTGGCCAGCGCGCTATTCAGCGCTTCCACCGCCGCCTGGGTTTCCGCCAGTTTCACCTGGCCCGCCTGCCAGACAGCGCGCGACAGCGCCTCGGCCGCCTCTTCGTTTAACGCCTGCGGTACCGGTTTCGCGGCCTCCGGCTTTTCCTCCACCCGCTTTTCGCTACAGGCCGAAATTGCCAGAAGCCCGCTACACAGCAGCACGGTGAGTGCGTGCCGAATCTTGACTGCGATCACAAAAATCCCCAGAAACCTTATTGAATAAATCTAAAACTGGCTCAATCCACATCGCGCAGGCTGATGACCGGCCACCCGCGCGCTTCGGCCTCGGCGCGCAGGCGCGCATCCGGATCCACTGCGACCGGGTGATCCACTTGCTGCAGCAGCGGCAGATCATTGATGGAATCACTGTAAAACCACTTTTCCGCGGCGCTATAGCCCGGATTGTGCGCCAGCCACTGCTGCAGCCGCACGACCTTGCCGCCCTGAAAACAGGGCTCCCCGACCACCCGCCCGGTAAAGCGCCCCTCCACCTCTTCCGGCTCGGTGGCGAGCAGGGTATCCACCCCCAGCTGCGCGGCGATGGGCTCCACCACGAAGCGGTTGGTCGCAGTGATGATCATAATATGGTGGCCTTCGCGGCGATGCCGACCAATTAACTCTTCGGCCCGCGGCAACCAGATCTCGCTGATCACTTCCTCCATGAATTCCCGCTGCAGGTTGCCCAGCTGGCCCCGGGATAGCTGGGCCAGCGGCTCCAGCGCGAACTCCAGATAGGCAAAGATATCCAGGTCGCCGCGCTGGTAATCACGGTAGAAGCGGTCGTTGGCCTCGCGGTAGCGCTCGCTGTCGACGTGTTCGCGCTGCACCAGGAACTCGCCCCAGGCGTAATCGCTATCGCCACCGATTAACGTGTTGTCGAGGTCAAATATCGCCAGCTGCACGGCATACTCCCTTCTTAAATAACTATAGGTCCCGCGGACCATTTCGCCGCCAATTGTGCACGGCGGCGCCTGATTTTACCCGTTCGACAGCCGCCGCACAGCGACGTCGTCCGCGAATTGCCGTAATACCCCCGCTGTGGAACAATGCTGGACAAGTCTGTGCGGCGAGTCGCCGCACACCAACAATTTGAGGACGGTATTTTGGGCGAGGGCAAACCGGCATCGACCGGGCGCAAGAACCGCCGGAAATCCGCCAGGCAGTCTAACCGCACCGACAACCCCGCGAGCACCAAAAAGAACCGCGGGCGCGGTGGCGACAACAGCAGCAATATCGACGCCGAGGGCTTCCGCCCCAACGTCGGCATCATTGTGCTGAACGCCCGCGGCCAGGCGCTGTGGGCACGGCGGATAGGTGGCAAGGACGCCTGGCAATTCCCCCAGGGCGGCATCAATCCGGGCGAGTCTCCGGAGCAGGCCCTGTATCGCGAACTCTACGAGGAAATCGGCCTGACCCGGGACCAGGTGCGCATGATCGCCTGCACCCGCGGCTGGTTGCGCTATCGGCTGCCGCAGCGCCTGGTACGGCGGCGCTCTGAGCCCCTGTGTATCGGCCAGAAGCAGAAGTGGTACCTGTTGCAGCTGGAGGCCCCGGAAAGCGCTATCAGTTTCAATAACGGCTACAAACCGGAATTCGATCACTGGCGTTGGGTCAGTTACTGGCACCCGCTCAGCAAGGTGGTGACCTTCAAGCGCGAGGTTTATCGGCGCGCCCTCACCGAACTCGTTCCCCAGCAAATACAATTAGAGAAACGCTGGCTGCGAGAGCAGGAGTAAGCGGGTCTACCCGATCCTGCCCGCGGCCGGATCGGGTAGACCGAATTTCAACCCATTGGATGGCGAGGACAGGCCTTTGCTCGGATCTCTGCGCAGCATTGTTCAGGAAGTTAACTCGGCCCGGGATTTGCCCGCGGTGCTGGATATCATCGTGCGCCGCGTGCGCGAGGTGATGCACACCCGGGTGTGCTCTGTATATCTGCGCGACAAGCAGTCCGGCAATTACGTGCTGATGGCCACTCGCGGCCTGAACCAGAGCGCGGTGGGGCAGGTTCACCTGGCGCCCGGCGAGGGCCTGGTGGGCAATGTGGTCACCCGCGAGGAGCCGATCAACCTGGAACAGGCCGAGGCCCACCCCGCCTATCAGTATTTCCCGGCTACTGGCGAAGAGCGCTTCAGTGCCTTTCTGGGCACCCCCATCATTCACCACCGCAATGTGCTCGGCGTGCTCGTGGTGCAGCAGGCGGAAAAACGCCGTTTCGACGAGGGGGAAGAAGCTTTTCTCGTCACTCTGTCTGCTCAGCTCGCCGGGGTCATCGCCCACGCCGAGGCTACCGGCGTGCTGGTCGCCATCGGCCAGCAGCGCAACGAAGCCAAATTCGGCGGTATCGCCGCATCGCCCGGGGTTGCCATTGGCCGCGCCCACGTGATCGCGCCCCAGGCCAACCTTGCCACAGTCCCCTACTCCTGTTGCATCGACGTGGACGCCGAACTGGAACTCTTCCACCAGGCGCTCGCCTCCGCCCGCGACGAAATCCGCGAAGTCGGGGAGCGCCTCAAGGACGATCTGAACCGCGAAGAACGCGCGCTGTTTGACGCTTACATCAGCATGCTCGACGACAACTCGCTGGCCGTAGAGGTATGCGATCGTATCCGCCAGCAGATCAGCGCACCCCGCGCCTGGGCCGAAGTCATGCTCGAACACGTGCGCCGCTTCGAAGCCATGTCTGATGCCTATTTCCGCGACCGCGCCGCCGACGTGCGTGACCTGGGTGCGCGGGTACTCGTGCACCTGCGCCAGCAGCAGCAGAGCCAGCGCGACTACCCGGAAAACACCGTGCTGATCGGCGAGGAGCTCACCGCCGCCATGCTCGCCGAAGTGCCGCGGGAAAAGCTGATCGGTCTGGTCTCAGTCAAGGGATCCTCCAACAGCCACGTGGCGATTATCGCCCGTGCTATGGGCCTGCCGGCGGTGATGGGTGTACAGGACCTGCCCTACGAACAGATTGAGGGTGCCGATCTGGTGGTCGACGGCTACCGCGGCGAACTGCACGTGCACCCCGGACGCGAACTGCGGCGCCGCTTCGACGCCATTGTCGCCGAAGAGCGGGAACTCGCCCGCAACCTCGACCACCTGGCGGGCCTGCCCGGGGAAACCGCCGACGGTCACCGGGTGCGCCTGTGGGTGAACACCGGCCTGATGGCCGATGTAGTGCGCTCACTCGAACGCGGCGCCGAGGGTGTCGGCCTCTACCGTACCGAAGTCCCCTTTCTGCTGCGCGACCGCTTCCCCTCCGAGGAGGAACAGCGCGAGATCTACCGCGAACAGCTCGAGGCCTTCGCCCCGCGCCCGGTGACCATGCGCACCCTGGATATCGGCGGCGACAAGGCGCTGGCCTATTTCCCCATCGAAGAGACCAATCCCTTCCTCGGCTGGCGCGGTATCCGCGTGACCCTCGACCACCCGGAAATCTTCCTCGGCCAGGTGCGCGCGATGATGAAAGCGGGCAAGGGGCTCGGCAACCTGCGCATTATGCTGCCGATGATCAGTGGACTGGGAGAACTGGTAGCGGCACGCAAGCTGGTAGAGCGCGCCCACGGGGAGCTGGTGGACGAGGGCTACGATATTTCCATGCCGCCGCTCGGCATCATGATCGAAGTACCCTCGGCAGTTTACCAGGCACGCGAACTGGCGGAGCAGGTGGACTTCATGTCCGTAGGTAGCAACGACCTGACCCAATACCTGCTGGCGGTGGACCGTAACAACAGCCGCGTCGCCAATATCTATCACGCCCTGCACCCGGCGGTGCTGCGCGCGCTGCAGGAAGTCGTCAGTGCCGGCCACGCCGCCAACACCAAAGTGGGTATCTGCGGTGAACTGGCCGGCGATCCCGGTGGCGCTCTACTGTTAGTGGCGATGGGTTACGACGTACTGTCGATGAATGCCACCAACCTGCCGCGGGTCAAGGCTGCACTGCGCGCAGTGCGCAAGGCCGATACCGACAAGCTGCTGCAGAGCGTGCTGGCAATGCACTGTGCGGAGGAAATCGAAGAGACAGTGCAGGCCTATCTGAAACGGATCGGTATCAAGGCACTGTTACAGCCTCAGTAAAATCCGTCCTTCGAATTACTCTAAGTCTCCATATTCCCCGTGTAATGGCGTGAAATCGATCCACGGGTACGGAGGTGCTAGACTCGTCCGGCGCTGACGAAACCAAATACTTTGGGGTAACTGTCAGCGATGCTTTCGGGGTATTTTGCATTCAATAAAAAAGGACAAGTCATGCTAAAAAAAATAGCCTTGCTGATCATGCCAATGCTGGTTACAGCGTGTGTTACACCAGTTTCATTGCAAGAGCAGTCTGCAACGCCGGAATATCAAGTCAAAGAGCCCGTACTGATTTCTGTCATTGATCAACGCAAACGGGTGAAAGATGGCAAGCCGAAAACGTTTACCGGAAAAGTCCACGGTTCGTTCGGTATCCCAATGGACTGGCAAGTAAATAACATATTGGCCACTGAGCCCGAAGACAAGGACAGAAACCTTGCGCAGTTTTTGCAGAGCCGCCTTGTCAATGGCCTGAACCAATCAGGCTGGAACGCTACGTCCGTTGACCTGGATGAAGTTCCACAAGACGAGGCAGTGACTCAACTGCTGGAGCAGAACAATGCCAACAAGATGATCAGCCTGGTGCTCAATGAATGGTATTACAGCATCAATCTGAACTGGGTATCCGCCTTCAACTTTGACACAGATACCGACGTACTGGTTTACGATCTGCAGGGCGGCAAACTGCTTAGCAAAAATATTAAAGAACGCGACGTAATTGATGAGAAGGGCAACCAATCTCCGCAAAACAATATCTTGCTCGCGTACAAGGCCCAACTGGATCAGATCATCAATGACAGCGAAGTGCGCGAAATGACGTCTTACGACTGAACCCCAGTCGTCGGACAACTCCGTACAAAACCCAAAAAGCCGTACCGGCTCTCCGGTGCGGCTTTTTTATTTCCGGATGACTCGGCCTTGATGCACTTCCTATCAGCCTTCCGCTACGTCGAGCATCCCGGCGATCCCGCCCTTCATAATTCTTCATACAGGCTTCAGGCTTTTCACACTGTCCCCGACTCCAATAGCGCCACCTGATAGCACTTCATTGGAGAACCCCATGTACCAAAGAACCTGCACTTTTCTACTGGCACTGCTGTTCGCGGTACCGGCGGCGGCCGCACTCCCCGTAGCCAACCCCGCGGATGCGGGCATCGACGCCGCGATACTCGCGGGCATAGAAACGGATGTGAAGCAGGACAAGTTTCACAAGCTCACCAGTGTCCTGGTCGCCATGAATGGCAAGCTGGTTTACGAGAAATATTTCGGCGACAGCAGCCGCACTGCGCTGCACAACACGCGCTCCCTGACCAAAACCGTGACCGCACTGCTGCTCGGCGCGGCGATCGAGCGCAAGACCATCCCTGGCGTGGACGCGCGAGTGGTCAACTTCTTTCCCAACTACCAGCCACTCGCCAACCCGGACCCGCTCAAGTCGGCGATGACACTGGAAGACCTGTTGACCATGAGCTCCCCACTGGAATGCGACGACGAAAACAGCTTTTCGCGCGGGAATGAGGAACGCATGTACCTGGTGCGGGACTGGGTCAAATTCGCACTCGATCTGCCGGTGCGCGGTTTCCCGGCCTGGGTGAGCAAACCCGAGGACTCCCCCTACGGCAGGGCCTTCTCCTATTGCACCGCCGGCAGTGTGTTGCTCGGGGCCGCAATAGAGAGCGCCACCGGCGAACGTCTCGATAACTTCGCCGAGGCCACCCTCTACCAGCCACTGGGGATAGACACGGCCAAGTGGCAGTACACCCCGACCGGTGGTGCCATGCCCGGCGGCGGCACCGGCTATCGCAGCCGCGACCTGCTCAAGTTGGGGCTGCTTCTGAACCAGCACGGGCGCTGGCGCGAACAGCAGGTCGTTCCCAGCCACTGGATTGACGCCATGCTGACGCCGCGGGCAGTGCCCCGCGAGGGCTACGAGTACGGCTACCTGCTGTGGCACGCGCCCTTCGAATTGCATGGCCGACCGGTGAAAGCCTGGGCCATGGCGGGCAACGGCGGCAACTACGTGTTTGTGATGCCGGAACTGTCACTGGTGGCGGTTATCACCAGTACCGCCTACGGCGAAGCTTACGGTCACCCACAGAGCCACCGACTGTTCCAAAAATATATTCTGAACGCCCTGCAGGGCTGATATTCCCCGGTGGCTCCGCAGCTCAGAGCGGCACTTGCGGGCGCAATTCTGGCGGGACCAGTTCCCGCTGGGTGTGCACCGCATCACCGATGTGGTCGATCACCTGCGTAAATTCCGGCGCGCCGCGCAGATCGGCAAACAACGGAGAGACCAGCAGATAGGCGCTATCGCGATAGCCGCGGTCCACCGCCGCTTGCAAGGCATCCACCGCATCCGGTGTGGCCCCCTGCGCCTGCAGTAACAGGGCCTGCTCGAGCCACAGCGAAGAGGCGTCCACGCCCTGTGCACGCTGCTCGGCCAGCGCCGCCAGTCGCTGCGGTATCCACTCGTCAGCGCGTGGCACCCGGTAGAGCCGCAGCAACGTATCGAAATAGGGATCGGAAGGGCGCGCCTCGTGGGCCTTGCGGAAACTCGCCAGTGCTCGCTGTCGGTCCCCCTGCAACAGCGCCATTTCACCCTGTAATTCCCAGAAATCCGGATGTACCGGTCGAGCACCCGCGCGCTCGAGCACAGTCCGCGCCTGGCTGTAACGGCCCTGCAAAAAGAGGCTTCTGGGGTAGGCGACATTGGAGAAAAGATTGTCCGGATACAGCGCAAAACTGCGTGCATACAGCGTCTCGGCAGCGGCCGGGTAACCGAGCAGTTCGTAGTTGCGCGCCAGTTGCAGATCATTGAATGTCTGGCCCGGATCGTCATCGCGAACCGACAGATTCATCGCCAGCGCCTGCGCCAGCTCGCCCCGCTGCGCGAGCAGGTAGGCCAGTGCGGTGCGGCTGCCGCTCTGCTGCGGCGGTGCCAGCGCCACTGCCCGCCGATAGGCAGAGATGGCCGCATCCACCTGGCCGCGGCAGTCCAGAGCGTACCCCAGTGCTTCGTGAGCGCGGTAATTGTCGGGCTCACCGTCGAGCGCCCGGAGCGCAAGGGACTCGGCCTTTTCAGTCCACTTCCCATCGCCGTCGTAGCGGCAGACTTTTGCGCTGTAGGCAAAGCTGAGGCCCAGTTCCGCATGGGTATTCTCCGGCTCAGCCTCCAGCACCTGCCGGTAGAGCGCCGCCGCGCGCTCGTTGTTCTCCCGCTGGCCGATACCGGCGTAGTAGTCGGCGCGGGCGAGCAGATCGCCCTGCGGCCCCCGGGGTTGCCGCTGCACACCGCCGTCGATCACCCACCAGGCGGCTGTCGCCGCCAGCGCGACCACAGCCAGCAGTCCGGCAGAGCGCCAACGGCGCAGGCCTGTGGACACGCCGCTTTGGCGCTGTGCCCGAACCTCGCCCACTTCGGCTGCGAGAGCCTGCGGCACTACCACAAGTTGGTAACCGCTGCCGCGTACCGAGCGGATGTAACGTGGGCTGCGGCCATCATCCCCCAGCGCGGCGCGCAACAACCTGATGCGCTGGGTGACCGTCTCCTCGTTAACGACGCTCGGCGCCCAGACACCGTCGATCAGCGCATCGAACGAAACAACTTCCGAACCGCGCTGCAGCATATATGCCAGCAGGCGAAAACTGAGGCCGGATACATTCAGCAGCTCCGCACCCCGCTGCACTTGCTGGCGCGAGAGATCGATGGTCAGGTCATCCAGTTGATAGCGCATGGTGTGAATCACGATATTGGATGGCCCAGTGTAATCCATAGAGTTGGCGCAGTTCCCGCCCTCAACCCCTGGTAAAAACAAAAGGGCAAAAGCGAAAGGGCAAAAAAAAGCCGCGCTCGTTATCGGCGCGGCTTTTTTGCTTCTGGAACTGTCGCTCTCGCTCAGTCTTCCGCTTCGGCGCGGTAGGCATCGGCGTCGAGCATGTTGTCCAGCTCGCTGGCATCGCTCGGCTTGACACGGAAGAACCAGCCGTCGTCGTAGGGGGAGGAGTTCACGGTTTCCGGAGCGTCTTCCAGCGCCTCGTTGACGGCAACCACCTCACCGGACACCGGAGAGTAGATATCGCTCGCGGCCTTCACCGACTCGACCACACCGGCTTCGTCGCCGGCCGCCAGCGTGGTACCCACTTCCGGGGTTTCCACAAACACCACATCACCCAGCGCGTCCTGGGCGTGATCGCTAATACCGATGGTGACGGTACCGTCCTCTTCCAGGCGCGCCCACTCGTGGCTGGACAGGTATTTCAGTTCGTTGCGAATTTCGCTCATGCTGTGATCCCTCGATTAAGCATTTTTAATTCAGTCTTCAAAGCTCGAAAGGCGCCGGGCTCACCGCCCCTGCGCCGGTTGAATCAATGGGCGCCGCGTTCAAATCACCGACTTGCCGTTGCGCACGAAGCACGGCTTGACGACCTTGACCGGCACCAGCTTATTGCGCATTTCCACCTGGGCGGTCTCGCCGACCGTCACCGGCACGCGCGCCAGTGCAATGGAGTGGCCCAGAGTCGGGGAAAAGGTGCCGCTGGTGATGATACCGCGGTCGTCGCTGCCGTCCACTACCACGGACTGGTCCGCGCGCAGTACCCCGCGCTCCTCCAGCACCAGGCCCACCAGTTTCTGTTTGACGCCCGCCGCTTTCTCTTCGGTCAGCGGGCCGCGGCCGATAAAGTCGCGGTCTTCCGGTTGCCAGGCGATGGTCCAGCCCATGTTGGCGACCAGCGGGGAGGTCTCGTCGTCCATCTCGTGGCCGTAGAGGTTCATACCCGCTTCCAGGCGCAGGGTGTCCCGCGCGCCGAGGCCACAGGGAGCGACGCCAGCATCCGCCAGCGCGCGCCAGAAACCGGGAGCGTCATCGCCGGCCAGCATGATTTCCAGTCCATCCTCACCGGTGTAGCCGGTGCGGGCGACAAACCAGTCGCCGCGGGCAACGCTCTCAAAGACCTTGAGTCCGTCGATGGCCGGGATCCAGTGAAGACCCAGCACTTCCTTGACCTTGTCGAGAGCCTCGGGCCCCTGAATGGCCACCATCGCCAGGTTCGGGCGTTCGGTCAGGGTCACGTCGAAGGCTGCCGCCTGCTGGTTCATCCAGGCCAGGTCTTTCTCGCGGGTCGCGCAGTTGACCACCACGCGGTAACCGGGCTCGCGCAGATAGACGATGAGGTCGTCGATCACGCCACCTTTTTCGTTCAGCATGCCGGTGTACAGGGCCTTGCCCGGCTTTCCGTCCAGCTTGGCCACATCATTGGCCAGCAGGTGGCGCAGGTAATCGCGGGCGCCATCGCCGTCGACATCCACCACGGTCATATGGGAAACATCGAACATGCCGGCGGCTGTGCGCACCTTGTTGTGTTCGTCCATCTGAGAGCCATAGTGGAGCGGCATATCCCAACCGCCAAAATCCACCATTTTGCCGCCCATGGCGACATGTGTGTCATACAGAGGCGTTCTGTTTCCCATGTTTTGTTCTCAATCCGCTAGATCTAAAAGCCGGCTATTTTAACGGGCACCCCGCCGCAGTGACCAGACGGCGATATTCTGCAAGCCTAGCAGGCAGCGGGACTTAAACCTGCCCCGCGCACCAACCGCCGACAAAGATTCGGATTGCCGCAGATTTGGGCAACCCCGAAACCCGGGATAAGGAATAGCAGAGTTTGGCGACGGCGTGGCCCCGGGCCCCCGCCAACTCGGTCCGCGCCGTGGGTTTACCTCGCCGCGGTCAACGACCTGCCGCTGCCCGGATGGCGTGAGGGGGACGGCGTGAGGGGGATGACTGTCAGCCAGAAAGTTGCTTTCACGGGACAAAGCGCCGCAACATCCGCTGTAAAGAAAGGTAAACTCCCCATCATAATTCTAATAACTGGTTTACCGAATATGGATATCCCGTTTCCGGCCAGAGGCAAACTCGGCCGCGTTGTATTCGCCACTCTATTTTCCAGCCTGTTCTGCCAAAGCCCGCTCGCCGAATCCCCGGTGGTCGTCACTGCGGACAATATCGCCATCCCCCACGCCGACAAGACCGCGACCATCGACGGCGTACTGGACGACGTTATCTGGGACAGCGCCAGCCGTGTGCAACTCAATTACGAAACCCGGCCGCGCGAGAACGAGCGGCCATCGGTAAAAACCGAGGCATTCCTGGTCGAGAACGGCAGTACCCTGTACATCGCCTTCGTCGCCAGCGACCCGAATCCGGAAGAGATCCGCGCGTTTATGCGCGGCAGGGACAGCGCCTATTCGGACGATTTCGTCGGCATCGTCCTGGACACCTTCAACGACCAGCGCCGCGCCTTTGAGTTCTTCGCCAATCCACTGGGTGTGCAGATGGACCTGATCAACGACGATGTCAACGGCAACGAGGATGACTCGTGGAACGCCACCTGGGATTCCGCCGGCGAGATCGACGAGCAGGGCTATGTGGTGGAGATGGCCATACCGCTGAATATCCTGCGCTTCCACAGTGGCCTGGAAACCCAGGTATGGGGCGTGGACCTGCTGCGCTTCCGCCCGCGCCAGGACCGCGCGCGCATCTCCAGCAATCCGCTGGACCGAGACCGTGCCTGCTACCTGTGCCAACTGGGTAAACTGGAGGGCTTCCGCGACGCCGAGCCCGGGCGCAACCTGGAAATCGTACCGACCGCTACCGCCTCCCGCGGGGAGACTCGCGATCCCGAAGCCGGTGAAGACTGGCAGAAGGGCGCCGACGCCACCGAAGTCGGTGTGGACGTGCGCTGGGGCCTGTCGGCCAACTCCACCCTGAACGCCACTCTGAACCCGGATTTTTCCCAGGTGGAAGCGGATGTGGCGCAGCTGGACGTCAACACTAATTTCTCGCTCTTCTACCCGGAGCGAAGGCCCTTCTTTCTAGATAGCGCCGACTATTTCGAAACCTTCCTGCCGATCGTGCACACCCGCAATATCGGCACCCCGGATTACGGGGTGAAGTTCACCAGCAAGTCCGACAGCAACACCACCGGTGTCTTTATCACCGATGACCAGCAGACCAATTTCGTGGTTCCCGGCGTGGAGAGTTCCGACATCGCCAACTACGACAGCGCCAGCCAGAACGCGGTTGTGCGCTACCGCCGGGATTTCGGCAATGAGTCCACCATCGGTGCCCTGGTCACCAGTCGCAGTGCCGACGACTACCTGAACCAGGTTTACGGCGTCGACGGCAAATACCGCATCAATGAAAACGACAGCCTGCAGGGGCAACTGCTGGCCTCCCGGTCGGAGAACCCGCTGGAAGTACAGGACGAATTCGGACTGGCGGAGAAGCAGAGCGACGTCGCCGGCCAGGTGCGCTACCGCCACAACTCAAGGAGCTGGTCCTGGAATGTCGCCCACCAGCAGTTCGGCGAAGACTTCCGCTCCGACCTCGGCTTTATCACCCAGGTGGGCTACCAGAAATCCGTCGCCGGCCTCGGCCATACCTGGCACGGGGAGCGCAACAACTGGTGGAACCGCGTCGAGGTGTACGGCGACTGGGATATCACCCACGACACGGACGGCAACCTGCTGGAGCGCGAACTGGAATCCTACGTATTTGTGGAGGGGCCGCTGCAATCCCATGTGGAGTTCGGCGGTCTGACCCGGGTCCAGGCCTACGAAGGCACAATGTACGACCAGAACCTGCTGTCGCTCTATACCGAGGTCCGGCCACTGCCGGGCCTGTTCCTCGGCGCCTACACCCGCGTCGGGGATGCCATCGACTATGACAACAACCGCGCCGGAGACCTGGTGCAGTTCGACCCGCGGATTACCTGGAACATCGGCCGCCACCTGGAGGCGCGGATTCAGCATAACTACCGCACACTCGATGTCGACGGCGGACGCCTGTTTACCGCCAATCTGACCGACCTGCGCCTCACCTATCAGTTCGACACCCGCAGCGCCCTGCGACTGACACTGCAGCATGCGGATATCGAGAGGAACCTGGACCTGTACCTGGATACGGAGGATCTGTCCCACCAGAACCGCTCCCTGGGATCGCAGCTGCTCTACTCCTATAAGGTCAACCCGCAGACAGTGTTCTTCATCGGCTATTCGGACCATGCACTGGACAGTGATCTGCTCGACCGGATGGAGAAATCCGACCGCTCGGCATTCCTGAAAATGAGCTACGCCTGGCTGCCCAACTGAGCCCCTAAGCAGCGGCGGGAAACCTTTCCCTCGGCGCCGCCGGGGCGGACCCGACCGCCGTAAATTTTGCTTTGCAAGCAATGCGCCCGGGTGTATAAGTCTCCGGCCTATTCACGGCCGGCGCGCCCGCACCGGCGGCTTTCCCGGAGCCCACCTGCTTGCACAACCCAACCGCAGTATCGCTGCTGAACCGCCAGGGGCCCCACGGCGACGATCCGCTCGATCGGATTGCCCACGCCCTGCGCAAGGACGGCTACATCGTACTGCCCGCGCCAGTGTCACCGGCAACACTGGGGGGGATGCTCCGCCATTTCCGCTCCATCGATCGTGACCAGTTCAAGCGCGCCGGTATCGGTCGTGAGGAAGATCACCAGCTCAACCGTTTCGTACGCAGCGACCGGATTTTCTGGCTGGACGACGCCAATCCCGCTGTGAGCAGTTACCTGAACTGGATGGAGACTCTGCGCCAGGGACTGAACCGGCGCCTGTTTCTGGGGCTGTTCGACTATGAGTGTCACTACGCCTATTACGAGCGCGGCACTTTCTATAAAAAACACCTGGATGCATTCAAGGGCGGCACCAACCGGGTCGTCAGCACCGTGCTCTACCTGACACCAAACTGGCAGCCCCGCGATGGTGGCGAGCTAGCGGTCTACCCGCCGGAGAGCCCGGACGCAGCAACGGCCGCCGACCCGTTATTCAAGGTGGCGCCGCGCTTCGGCCAAATGGTGATTTTTCTGAGTGAGGAGTTTCCCCACGAAGTCCTGACGGTCAACCGGCCGCGCTACAGCGTTACCGGCTGGTTCCGGGTGAACGGCAGTCTCGGCGACAATATTGATCCGCCGGCCTGAGGGTTGCGCGCGACTGCCGAGCATTCGGCGGTCGCATCGCTAGCGAGGGAGTTACTGCGGATCCGGCTCAGTGCACCGGCGTCATGGTCCGCAGCAGTTCGGCGAAGCTCGGCGCCGTATCGATATTGATTTCGGCGTGCAGGCGCGTACCCACTTCAGACGCGCTGATCAACCCACGCACATGATGGTTGTGCAGGTCCACCACCAGGCACTCGCGCTGGCCGCTGCGGCGCATCGCTTCCAGCACTTCGCGGATGGTGCTTTTCTCGACCTGCTGGTAGCTCAGCATTTTCAGCTCGCTGCGCGGGCGCATCAGGTCACCGACCGTCAGCTCCTGACGCGCGACACCGGCGGCCACACATTGCATGACCCGCTGGTAGGAGATGTCTTCCGAGGTCAGCAAGCCGGTAAACACCCCCTCACTATCCAGTACCAGCACCGCGCTCAAGTGGCCCGCGCGCATGACCTGCGCCGCATCCAGTGCCGACACCGATGGCGTCAGCAGTGACGGGTGATGGCTTTTGAAATCCGACACAAAGCTGAGCGCCGGGGAGTCCAGGCTCAGGTCACTGAAATCGTCCGGGAACACCAGCTTGTCAAAATCCTGCAGACGGAGGAAATCTAGGTTTTTCATTGGCTTAACTCTCTGGGATTTGCGCGGCGGGGGATTGCCCGGAGCGCGCATTCAAACTCAATCACGGTGCGCCGTCGGTGGCAGCATCCGTAAATACCTTGCAAAAAGTTTGCGGGGAGTCAGGCCAGAGAGGGGGGACCGCGAATCGCGTTGCTGTCAATTTGACGGGATTGCGGGCGGTTGCTGATTGGCAGGAAGCCGTAAACAACAAACGTCGTCGCCAGCACGATGGTGTTGTCCACGTGCTGCAGGTCGGCGTCGTTATCGGGATTGTTCTGGAAGAGGTCGTTGTCGTCGTCACTGTCGACAGGCTGCAGCACACTGCAGCTGAGGTCCGTAAACCCCTTGGACACACCGGGCTCAGCCTGTACTGCTGCGCAAAGCAGTACTGACTGAAGAACTATAAAGAGTAACCCTATGCGCAAAATCATTATTCCCAGTAAAAATATTCCAGGCTGTCGCCGGAATACGCAGTTCAAACTGCTAGCGCCCCTCCGCTGCGCGGATTGCGGGCGATACTGCTTTGGACTTAGTTATGGGCCCCGGGTTCCGTTTTTTCAAGACTGTGCAACGGCGATCAGTCCCGCGGTGGTAGCTTGTCGCTATCCGGTCCCTCGTCCATCTCGTCTATTTCATCCTTATCATGCGCCTGTTGCGCCGCCTCGTCTACTTTTAATCCATAACGCTTGGAGCGCCAGCGCCACAGCCGCCTCGCGAGCGCCTGACGATCCGGGGTCTTGTCCGCCTCGTCGACGATCTCTTCACCCAACAGGGTTTCAAGCAAGTCTTCCAGCGTCACCAGTCCCTCGAGACTGCCGTACTCGTCGACGATCGCGCTTATCTGCACCCGCCGCGCGAGCATCTTCTGGAACGCCTGATAGATGGTCGCCGTTTCCGGCAGCATCAACATGTCGCGGCGAAATTCCGCCAGCTTGCCTTGACTATTGCCCCGCGCAAACGACAGCAACAAATCCTGCTTGAGCACGAAGCCCACGACACAGTCAGGATCGCCGCGCTCGTAAACCGGAATACGGGAAAAACGGCTTTTTTCCACATCCTCATAGGTTTCCGCCACCGTCGCATCCTGAGACAGTGAATAGACGACCGTCCGCGGTGTCATGACTTCGCGTACCGAATGATCGCGCAGCGTAAAAAATAAATTGCGCAAAATATTCGACTCGCGCCGCTCGAGCTGGCCTTCCGCCGCGCCCAGTTCTGCCATCACCGCAAATTCTTCGCGGCTGAATCCGGTGAGCGTCGTACCGCGGGAAAGCCCGCGGGTAAGCCACTCGGACATCTTCACAAATGGATACAAAATCCATACCAGTGCGCGCAGGACATAGCTGATCAAAGGTGCCAGCTGACGCCAGTAAACGGCACCGAGTGTCTTGGGAATAATTTCGGAAAAAACCAGAATCAGCAGTGTCAGTATTGCCGACGCCAGACCCAGGTACTGGTTACCGAATATCATGGTCGCCTGTGCCCCGGCGCCGGCCGCGCCAGCGGTATGGGCGACCGTGTTCAGTGTCAGAATCGCCGACAGTGGCGCATTGATATCCTCTTTCAGTTTGCGCAGCAGGTGGCCAGCACGATGCCCCTCCCGCTCCAGCAACGTGATATAGGGCATGGTGACGCTGAGAATGACCGCTTCGGCAATCGAACACAGGAACGAAAATCCGAGAGCGACCAGGACATAGACAATCAGTAAAAACATAGGCGGTCAGCTGGCCGCTTTATTTTCAGGGGTAGTGTTTACGGCAAAGTTTTTCGCTCCGCCGGCCAGGCAGTAAAGCGCCGCGAGCAGCAGTCCGCCAGCGAAGCCCCCCAGGTGCGCCGCGTTGGCAACACCGACATCAAAGATATAAGTAACCAGTCCCGTCGCGCAGACCAATAGCCAGCCCACCATCAGCGCGACAATACCAGCGGGCACGTCGCGCCACTGCGGTTGCCAGCGCTGCACGACGAAGACTGCTCCCGCCAGCGCGTAGACGACGCCGGACATGCCGCCAAACAGAATACCCGGCGACCAGAAGTACTGCGCCAGATTTGACACCGGCGCGGCGGCCAAAACCAGAATGGCAAACATCCATGTACCCGCGCGGGCCTCCAGCGGCCGCCCGAGAATCCAGACACCCATCGCATTGAACAGCGCGTGCGGAAACGAGAAATGCAGGATTGCCGGCGTCCACAAACGCCAGTATTCCCCGTGCGTCAGGTGCCAGGCGAGCGTCGAATTGGCGGGAGTGAAATCACCGCCGCGCTGCGGGTAGATAGCCAGCAACTGGACCAGGTTTTCACGTACCAGAAGCCAGCCGAGAAAACACAGCGCAATCAGCGCCAGGCTCAGCGGCGTTTTCCGCCAGGGCCAACTGGGCAGTGGTGAAGCCGTCTCGAGGACAGGTTCGTGTCCCGCGGCGTCGCCTGCGGACGTGCCGGAATTAGCGGTCTCCGCGCCGGCCGAATCCTTGCTGTCGTCCTCGTCAGTAGCCGTCGCAGAATCTACGACCGGCTCCACCCGCACATCGGCTAGATTGAGTTCACCCGCGCACCAGCGGTCCAGCAGCGGCGTCAGCAATTCGCCCAGACGCGGATCCGGAGTCGACAGTAATTGGCGATTGTTCTCTTCGGAAATGCGCAGCGGCAGGCCGCAGCGCTGAATAAACTGCGCCAGCTCGCTCAGGTCTTGATTGAGGGGAAAGTCGCGAACGGTAATCCAGTGGCTCAAGGGTCCGGCCTTAATCGAGTCGGCCCCGCGCGCTCACACCGCCATCGCGCGCAGGATAATGCGTTTTTTCAGCAGCGGGCTGGCGTCCACCATACTCAATCCGGTGTTGCGCAGCCAGCGCCAGTGCAGATTGCCGGCACCGAACAGGGATTTGAACGTGCTCATGGCTTTCAGCGTGGCCACGTTATCGCCGCGGCGGCGGCGCTGGTAGCGCGCCATCACCGACGGATCGGAGGGTTCCAGGCCGCGCTTGAGCGCGCGCGCGATTTCTTCACTCAGCACCAGCACATCCTGCAGCCCGAGATTGGCGCCCTGCCCGGCGAGCGGGTGAATACTGTGGGCGGCGTCGCCGATCAACACAGCACCGGGACCGTAATAGGATTCCGCGTGGCGCGCACGTAGTGGAAACGAAAAACGCTCACTGACAGAAGCAATACTGCCGAGACGACTCTCGAACGCCTTCTCCAGGTTCAGTGCAAAAGCGGCATCGTCGAGCATAACCAGTTCCCGCGCCAGCGGTTCGTCCGCAGACCAGACCACGGCACAGTGATTGTCGTCGCCGAGTCCCTCGAGAGGCAGGAAAGCGAGCGGGCCCGTTTTCAGGAAGCGCTGCCAGGCGGTGTGCTGGTGAGATTTTTCACACTTGGCCACGCAGACGAGTGCGGTCTGGTGGTAGTCGGTATCGTGGCAGCGGATGCGCAACAGGTCGCGAACCTTGGAGCGGGCGCCGTCAGCGCCGACCAACAGGCGCGTGCGCAGCACCTCGGGATGCTCCTCCAGCCCCTCGACCACATTGCGGTCGGAGCGCGGCTGCAGGTGCCAGAGGCCGCAATCGCGCCACCAGCTCTCGAGACGGAACCCGGCAACAATTTCCACATTGGGCAGTGCCGCAAGGCGCTCGCGCAGCGCGGCGACCACCACATTGTTTTCAACGATATGGCCGAGGTTCGGCATCTGCACATCGCGGCTGTTGAAACACACCGAACCGGTGCCCTCGGCGTCCCATACGCGCATCTCCGTATAGGGGCAGGCGCGTTCGGCACCGAATGTCTCCCAGGCGCCGACCTCTTCCAGCAGTGCCCGCGACGACTGCGTCAGCGCAACGACGCGGGGGTCGTACTCGGTGGCGGAAACCTGCGGCACGTCAGTGGAGGCCTCCAGCACCGCGATTTGTAACTGTGGATGGCGCACGGCCAGCAGCGTAGCTTGGGCCAGGCCAACCATGCCCGCGCCGACGATTGCGATATCCAAACGTTGTCTTTTCATAGGATGACTGTTCCGCCATTTTAAACCGGGCGACAACGCCGCCAGGTACGCAGACAATTAAAGCCCAAAACCCGCCGCCTGGCCGACAAAACTCGCGCGCAACGGTGGCGCCAGAGTCAACCCGAGCAGACCGGCCTGCCGCAGCCCCCGCGCCATCAGGTTCGCGGAGGCGAACAGCGGCGGCAC
Source organism: Microbulbifer hainanensis (assembly GCF_014904735.1). Lineage (GTDB taxonomy): Bacteria > Pseudomonadota > Gammaproteobacteria > Pseudomonadales > Cellvibrionaceae > Microbulbifer > Microbulbifer hainanensis. The sequence goes on from NZ_JACZCR010000013.1 coordinate 31,189, forward strand.
GCGATCACTGAAGCCGATGGTCAGCTGTTGATCCAGCTGCCGCTGGCGCCCGTATTCCTGTAACAAGTCTAGCTGCCCGGGTGAATTTCGCGCCAAATCTGCCTGCACGAGAGACTGCGCCAGCCAGTAACAGTCGCGCAGGGTCAGGTTGAACCCCTGACCGGCGACCGGGTGCAGGAAATGGGCACAGTTGCCCACCAGCACCAGGCCGCGGCGCCACTGCTCCCGCGCCAGCGACAGACTGAGCGGGTAACTCTGCAGGGAACCCGCCCGCACAATGCGACCGGCACGCCAGCCGAAAGTCCGCTGCAGGCGTGCGATAAACGCTTCCTCCGGCAGCTGCATCAGTGCTTCGGCGGCGTCCTCTTCGCAGGTCCACACCAGCGCCATGCGGTGGTGGCCATCGCGCTGGGGCAACGGCAGCAGGGCCATGGGGCCAGAGTCGGTAAAGCGTTCATAGGCCCGATTGCCGTGGGCGCGCTGCAGGCCGACCGTGGTCACCAGCGCCCGCTGGCGATACTCAACACGCTCCGTGTCGATCCCCAGCTGGCGGCACAGGGGCGAATCCACACCATCTGCCACCACCAGCAGGCGCGCCTGCAACTGGCGCTCACTGTCGCCGTTACCGTCGCGCCAGCGCAGCAGCGCACCGTCGGTGCCCATCTGTACGCTATCGACCCGCGCCGGGGCCAGCAGCCCGACTGGCGTCTGCGCCAGGGCACGGTGCAAGACCGGGCCCAGTGCGGCGTTTTCAATCACGGCGCCGAGCATGCCCTCAAAACTGGCGGGCGCCTGCTGCCGCGCCTGCAGGGAAACACCCAGGGCGCGACCGCGGTCGCTCACGCCGATATGCTCAATCGGCGCACAGTGTTCGCGCAGCGCCGGCCACAGGCCCAGCTCCGCAAAAATCTGCAGGCTGCCGGCGGACACCGCGGTGGCGCGGGTATCGAAACTCGGCAGCTGCAAACTCGCGCGGGGATCGGGGAGCGGCTGCTGCTCAAGTAATGCCACCGAGAGCTGCGGGCAGTAGCGGGTCAGCATCAGTGCGAGGCTGGCGCCGGCCATGCCGCCGCCGACAATCGCCACATCCACTTGCGAGGTATCCTGCTGTTCGCGCGTCATCACCACAGCTCTCCCTGCACTTCCGTTTCCCCCATGAGATATTCGATATCCGCGACCGTTTTCGGCGCCGCTGCCGACAGCACCTGGACGCCATCGCGGGTCAGCGCCACATCATCCTCGATACGAATGCCGATACCGCGGAATTTTTCCGGCACCTGCTTATCGTCCGCGGCAATATAAATACCGGGTTCCACGGTCATCACCATGCCCGCCTCCAGTTGCCGCCACTGGCCGTGCACGCGGTAGTCACCGGCATCGTGCACATCCATACCGAGCCAGTGTCCGGCGCGGTGCATGTAAAAACGACGGTAGGCACCGGACTCGATCAGGCCGTCGACGTCGCCGCGCAACAGGCCCAGATCCACCAGCCCCTCGGTTGTGGTACGCACGCTGGCCGCGTGTGGCTGGTCCCAATCATTGCCCGCACGAATCGTATCGATCGCGGACTGCTGTGCGGCCAGAACAATTTCATAAAGCGCTTTCTGCACCGGCGAGAAGCGGCCGTTGACCGGATAGGTGCGCGTAACATCGGCGGCGTAACCGCGGAATTCACAGCCGGCATCCACCAGTACCAGGTCGCCATTTTTCAGTGGCGCCGCGTTGCTGCAATAGTGCATCACCAATGCATTTTTACCGCCGCCGACGATAGTCGGATAGGCCGGTTCGCGCGCCCCGGCATCGACAAAGGTGTGCAGGATTTCCGCCTCCAGCTGATACTCAAACAGCCCCGGCTGGCAGCGCACCATCGCGCGGCGGTGTGCTTCCGCGGTAATTTCCGCGGCGCGCGCGAGCAGGCGCAATTCCTGCGCGCTCTTGTACAGACGCAGGTCGTGCAACAGGTGGTCGAGCCCGACCATTTCCGGCACCCCGGTACTGCCCGGTGCGTTGTCGATAGTATGCAGGTAATTCTGCAGACGCCGGTCGAGCTGCGGGAAACGTCCCATGGAGTAATAGATGCGTGCGCGCCCCTCCAGCAGCCCCGGCAAGATATCGTCGAGGTCGCCGATCGGAAAGGCGTCGCACAAACCGCAATGTTCTGCGGCCCGCTCGGGTCCCAGGCGCGGGCCGTCCCATATTTCTTTTTCCGCGTTGCGCTCGCGACAGAACAGCAGCGACTCGCCCTGCGCGCGACCGGGCATCAGCACCAACAACGCTTCGGGCTCTTCGAATCCGGTCAGGTAGTGAAAATCGCTGTCCTGGCGAAACGGGAAATAGGTATCGCGCGAGCGCAATTGTTCCCGCGCGGCCGGCACGATCGCCAGGCTGTCGTCACCCAGCGCGGCAATCAGCCGCGCTCGCCGCCGGGCGTATTCCGCCTTGCCGATGGCAGTAGCGGCATTTGCAGAGGCGGCTTTCGACCCGGCCATCATCGCCACCGACATCAATGTACCGTCGGAGCGCTGCCGGCATCGGGCTGCGGGCCCGCTGTCTCGGTAAAAATATTCATGACCGCCACCCGCACATATTCCTGCACCTGCAGCAATTGTTTTTCCATATCATCGGTGGCCTCGACAGCATCTGCATCCACCTGGGCGATACTACCGATATCCTCCAGCGCCTCGCGACTGGTGGCCTCCAGCTCACCCTGGTAATTGCCGATACCGAAACCGAGCAGGAAACCCTGGCACCAGTGCCCCAGGGTCTGCGTGCGCGCGGCGATGTCTTCGTCGCTGGGCAGCAGCAGTTGGAAATCGAATTCGCCGTTGCGCAAATGGGCCAGGCTGTCTTGCGCGAGCTGCAGGAAATCGCGGTTCAGGTCCGCGGGCACAGCCTCCAGTTGCATCAGGTCCGCCAGCTCCTGCTGCCAGCGCTTCTTGTCCGGACGCGCTCCGGCGGACAGTACACCGCAGGCAAATCCATGCAGCTCACTGGGGTCCGCCACGCCACCGGCGGCGAGAATGGCATTTGCCAGGGAATCAAACGGGTTGGCCGCTGCTGTCATGGATACTGCTCGCTCGCGTTAATGTGATCAGAGTTTGTGCAATCCGCTGCTTTCTGCCGCAACCGGGTCAACCGGGAAGCGCCGCAGGGAATCGAGAGACAAATTTGTGATTGGTCGCGCAGGCGCGGCAATTGACCCTCTCATACACCGGCAATATAGTAGCGGAATCCCTCGCAGTCTGTCGTGTTGCGAGTTTACCCGGAGTGGCCGCCATCTCCGCGGGCGCCCAAGGCGCAGACATCAAACGCAGGAATTATGGATAAACTACAAGCGTTAGAAAGCACTGTGGATTCGCTGATCGCCCGCTGCCAGCAACTGGCGGACGATAATCGAGAGCTGCGTCAGCAGGAATCTGACTGGCAGCGCGAACGCCAGCGCCTGGTAAAAAATAACGAAGTCGCCCGCACCCGGGTCGAAGCCATGATTAACCGCCTCAAAGGCATAGCGCAAGAATCCTGATGGGTGACTCAACCGCAACCGCATCTTCCGAAACCGTAACAGTCTCCATTCTCGACAAGGAGTACCGCGTTGCCTGTTCGGAAGACGAACGCGCCGAACTGCAGGCGTCCGCTCGCCTGCTGCACGAGCGCATGTCGCGCATTCGCTCCAGCGGCTCAGTTATCGGCCTCGAGCGCATCGCCGTGATGGCCGCACTGAACATCGCCCACGAGTTGATCCAGGCCAAATCCGAGCTCGCCCGCATCCCGCTGGAGCAGGAAATGCTCGATCGACTGCAGGACAAAGTGCAGTCCGCACTGGGCGATATCGACCTCGACAAAACTTGACAGTTTCGTCAATAGCACATTTCCGCCAACAGTCTTGCTTAGCCTTTTGAGGCCATGGGCGTTATAATTTATGGACCCTGAGGTGTTGGCCAGTTGACTATGTCCTCGAGCCGATAATCTGACCCTGGGGGTCTCCAGCGGGTGTTGGTGCGCAAGTCCGCCATGTAGCGGAAAGCCTTATACATCCCGGGGGCCACCACCTTGAACTTTACGGTTCAAGGCTACGTCTTCAGCCGCACGCTCGGGGCTCTGATTTACGGCACGGTCCGTTTTGGTGCACATTGCATCGATCGGACAGAATGCCACCCGCGGCGCCGACGGTCATACGGCGCACCAGCAGAAACCGCAGCCCTGTCACCGCTGCGGTTTTCTTCTGTGTCGATCTCTCACCGGAGTTCCCTGCAGCTGATCAAGCCCCATGCATTCGCCCAGTGAAAGCAAAGTACAATTGCGCCGGCGTATGCGCACTGCGCGACGCGGCCTGAGCCTCTACCGGCAGCGCCAGCACGGCCGCGCGGCAGTCATCCAGCTGGGCCGCACGCCCCAGTTACAGCGCGCTCGGCATATTGGCATCTACTGGCCAATGGACGGGGAGCTGGATATCCGCTGGCTGTTCCAGCGCTTTCCGGACAAACACTATTACCTGCCGATACTGCCGGCCGCACCGCGTCCGCATCTGCGCTTCCGGCGCTGGCATGGCGGTCCGCTTACTTTCCGCAACCGCTATCGCATCCCCGAACCACTGCGCGGTATCAGTATCGAGCCGCAGTGTCTGGACCTGGTTCTGGTGCCCCTGGTGGCCTTTGACGAGACGGGCGCACGACTGGGAATGGGCGCCGGCTTCTACGACCGCACCTTTGCCTTCAAGCGCGTGCTGCCGAGCTCCGGCCCCGAGCTGATTGGCGCCGCCCACCAGTTACAGTGCGTGGAAAATCTGCCCACCGACAGCTGGGACATTCCGCTCGGCGGGGTGGTGACCGAGCGGCGCTTCTACCGCTGCTGACCCAATTGCAAGGCAACAAAAAAGGCCGGGCGCTTGCGCGTCCGGCCTTTTTTGTTCGTTGGCGGGCGGAGGGATCGCGCTCAGCGCGTAACCACTCCCTGCTGCAGAGCCGCCGGCGGTTCGGGGTCCGAGGCGAAAACCTCGGGCAGACCGGCGCTGCTCAGCAGTACGCCCGCAACAAAGACAACCACGGCGATTGTCAGTGCATCGGGTTTCATGGGGACCATCCTGTTAGATCGGCTGTTCTTGTTGTGAGCCTTGTTATAAGCGTTTCACCCCGCGTTAGAGTCATTTCAACGCAAAAGTTCAACGCCAGCCAAGATACTTGAGTATCGTCCAAATAGTAACCGGTACCCGTGTGTTTTTTGCGAAATTTGTCGCATTTTCACGCAAAAAAGTTCGACAGCGGCCAAAACCCGGTCTACGCGGCCGGCAAATCACCCTGTCATACGGGACTAAGTTGGCTTTCTGCACTGCCTGCCAGGAAGAACTGGTAAGCCGGATTGTCACTCTCGTCCCAGAAAGGATACTGCAACTGCTCCAGCAGGGCGCGCAATTCCTCCCTCTCCGCCGGCGCCACCTGCATGCCCACCAGCACCCGGCCATAGGCCGCGCCGTGGTTGCGGTAGTGGAACAGGGTGATATTCCAGCGCCCGGCCAACTGCTCGAGGAACTTGCGCAGCGCCCCGGGGCGCTCCGGGAATTCGAAGCGGTAGACCACCTCGTCGGTCAGGCCCTCGGCGCGCCCCCCGACCAGGTGGCGAATATGCAGCTTGGCCATTTCGTTATCGGTGAGGTCAGTGACCCGGTAGCCACCGGTATCCAGGCGCTCGACCAACTGCTGGCGATCCACGTCGGTGGCCACCTGCAGGCCGACAAAGATATGCGCCTCGCCGCCGCTGGCGAAACGGTAGTTGAATTCGGTGATAGCGCGGTCACCCAGGTCCCGGCAGAACTGCAGATAACTGCCCGGGCGCTCGGGAATGGTCACCGCCAGCACCGCCTCGCGCTTCTCGCCGATCTCGGTGCGCTCGCTGATATAGCGCAGGCGGTCGAAATTGGTGTTGGCGCCGCTGCACACGGTCGCCAGAGCCGCGTTGCGGCTGCCGCTCTGCTCGATGAATTTCTTCATGCCGGCCAGCCCCACGGCACCGGCAGGTTCGGCGATGGAACGGGTATCCTCGAAGATGTCCTTGATCGCCGCGCAGATCTCGTCGCTAGAAACAGTGATCACCCCGTCCACAGTCTCACGCAGCACGCGAAAGGTCTCCGCGCCGATCTGCGCTACCGCGACGCCATCGGCAAACAGTCCCACCTGGGGCAGGCGCACCCGCTCGCCGGCCTCCAGCGCCGCCTTGAGACAGGCCGCGTCTTCCGGCTCGACCGCGTACACCTTGATCTCCGGGCGCACATACTTGATATAGGCAGCCATGCCCGCCGCCAGGCCGCCACCGCCCACCGGGATAAACACCGCATCCAGGTGGCCCGGGTGCTGGCGCAGCAGCTCCATCGCCACGGTGCCCTGCCCGGCAATGACATCCGGATCGTCGTAGGGATGCACGAAGGTCAGGCCCCGCTCTTCGACAATCTCTTCGGCCCGCGCTGCCGCTTCATCGAAAGTATCGCCGTGCAGCACCGCTTCGGCACCGCGCATACGCACCGCATTGACCTTAATCTGCGGCGTTGTGGTGGGCATCACGATCGTCGCGCGCACCCCCAGCTGGGCCGCCGCCATCGCCAGGCCCTGGGCGTGGTTGCCGGCTGACGCAGCGATCACACCGCGGGCACGCTGCTCCGCGGGCAGCTGCAGCAGTTTGTTGTAGGCACCGCGCACCTTGAAGGAAAAGACCGGCTGCAGGTCCTCGCGCTTGAGCAGAATGCGGTTGTTGCAGCGGTGCGACAGCTGGCGCATTGGATCCAGCGGCGTCTCGGTGGCGACATCGTAAATGCGCGCGTCTAGAATGCGCTTTATATAGGACTTGGGCATGGCGTAAATCAGCTGCCGTTGGATGAATCTTCGAGCGCGATCTCTGTGATAGGGCATAGGGATCGCACGGCACGAGTCAGCCAGTCTAATCCTCCGCCAGCATCATTGCCACCATATTGCCGGCATTGCGCGAATTATTTTCCCGAAATCGGGATTTGCACACGAATAATTGCAAAGGAAGTCAGTACCCCATGACCCAGGACGAACTCAAGAAGGCCACGGCCCGCGCCGCCATCGACTATATCGCCCCCAAACTGGATGACCACTCCATCGTCGGTGTCGGCACCGGCTCCACCGCCAACTTCTTCATCGACTACCTGGCGGAAATCAAGGGGCAGTTCGACGGTACCGTGGCCAGCTCCGAAGCCTCTGCCGAGCGCCTGAAGGCCCACGACATCCCGGTCTACGACCTGAACAGCGTCGACAGCATCCTCGTCTACGTGGACGGCGCGGACGAAGCCAACCCGGCCCTGCAGCTGATCAAGGGCGGCGGTGCCGCACTCACCCGGGAGAAGATCGTCGCCGCCTGCAGTGATGAGTTCGTGTGTATCGCCGACGAGAGCAAGTGGGTGCCGGTTCTGGGCGGATTTCCGCTGCCGGTGGAAGTGATTCCGATGGCGCGCTCGCTGGTGGCGCGGGAGCTGGTCAAGCTGGGCGGCGATCCGGTCTACCGCCAGGGTGTGACCACCGACAACGGCAATGTCATCCTGGACGTGCACAATTTACAGATTACCGATCCGCTGGAACTGGAAGCCGCTATCAACAATCTGACCGGCGTAGTGACCAACGGTCTATTCGCACAACGCCCCGCCGACATTTTGCTGCTGGGCACTGCCGGCGGCGTCAAGACTTTCACCGCCAAGTAACCTGCACTACCAAGAAAATTGTCATGCTGAATAATAATAACTGGCGTCGCTACGTGCGGCTCTTCCCCCTGACTGCCACCCTGCTGTTCGCCGGTTGCGCCGTGAGCCCGCCCAATAACCCCGACGACATTTGCTCGATCTTCCGCGAGAAAAAAGACTGGTATGGCGAAGCCAAGGACGCCGAGGAAAAGTGGGGCACCCCGGTGCCCACGCTGATGGCATTCCTGCACCAGGAATCCCGCTTCGTGCAGGACGCGCGCCCGCCGCGCACCACGATCCTGTGGATCTTTCCAGGGCCGCGCCCGTCCGATGCCTACGGCTACGCCCAGGCACTGAGCACTACCTGGCGTACCTATGAGCGCGCCAGCTTCAATTACGGTGCCGACCGCGACGACTTCGGCGACGCGATCGATTTCGTCGGCTGGTATAACAACACCAGCGCAAAGCAATGCCGCATTCGCGGTAACGATACCTATCACCTCTACCTCGCGTATCACGAGGGACAGGGTGGCTACAATCGGCGCACCTTTAGGAATAAACCCTGGCTGACAAAAGTTGCGCATAAGGTTTCCGCGCGTGCGCAGAAGTACCAGCGCCAGTTAAACAGCTGTGAGAGCTCGCTGAAGCGGCGCCATAAATTCCTCGGGATTTTCTAGACACTGTGCACAGTGGGCCAACGGCGCACCGCAAAAATCTGTGCGAGTGGCGGCTAAATGCGCAACTTGCCGGAGAAACTGTCTACCCTGAGCTGACAACCCCTCACTTTTGCCCCGGCAAAGGTCGGCGTTGGATGCTGTGTCCGCTGGCGGGCGCGGCGCAGCCCCAATGTGACGCTGGGCGCTATAGGGAAATATCCCAATAAGTCCCTAGCCGAAGCAAAAGCGTCCATCGACACTGACGAGGTGATCAATGAAAACTCCAGCCCTTTGTTTTGCCGCACTCGCCCTGCTGTTGGCCCTGCCGATGGCACAGGCGGAAACCGATAAAAACCAGGTCAGCGCACAGAAGGTCTCGTACAGCGAACCCAAACTGCAGCAGTTCGCCGACGCCTATCGATCGATCGTCCTGCTCAGCCGCGAGTATGCGCCCAAGCTGAAGGCCGCTGCCGACATCAAGGAAGCCGAGGCAATCAACCAGGAAGCCCAGGGAAAAATGATTGCGGCGATCGAGGCCACCGGTTTGACCAAGGACGAATACCAGCAGATTGCCGGCAGTCTGAAATCCGATCCGGCGCTGCTAGAGAGAGTCAACAAGATACTGCAGGCGTCAGCACCAGCGCAGTAAGCCGATACCGCTGGGGTAACCCGGGCCCGTCCCGCCTTTCACCGGGATGGGGCGGTCCGGAAAACGCCTACTGCCTTCCCCGATATTCCGCCGTTCTTCAGTCCAGCGTCACATTCAGCACCCGGCAGATGGCTGGCAGGTGCGCCTGGATCCATTCCCGGTCAAACGAACCCCAGTCCTGCAGCAGGTAGTAGCCATCGTTGTTGCGCACCCCCTGCTGGATGAAATCCACCTGGGTGCCGTGCCCCGGTAAGCCCTTGGCAATGATGTCCTGCACCGTGCGCCGCGGCCAGCCGGTGACGTCCTCCAGTGCCGGGTTGTTCGGTTTGGGCAGCTGCTCGATCAGGTAGGCGATCAGCATGCGCCGACAGATGGTGGGGTTGAGTGCGCTTTCCAGGCTCGCGGACATGACAGTTCTCCTCGCTCAGAGCGCCCCTTTTATCACAGCCCCGGCTGCGACTCACCCCCCCCGCACACACCGACAACCGCTACCCCTGACCGGCCTCAAAACCGCCAAACCTGACTTTCGCGGCCGCTTTGCGCATAATCCGTTTTCCACTTCAGCGGGCACGCGCCCCAAAACCACTATAAGTTGAGGGCTGAAACCGTGGACACCGAGACACCAAAATTCCGCGATACCGATCCGGGTATTCCCGCCGCCGCCATCAGCGCCCAGCTGCTCGGCGCCCGCGCCGCGGGGCTGGACTGCCAGCGCCTGCTGCTGGACAGCGATATCGACCCGGCCGTGCTCGACGATCCCGATGGCCGTATTCCCCGCGAGAAAGTCGCCGGCATGCTGCGCCGGGAGTGGGATCTGCTCGGCGACGAATCCGGCGGTTTCCTGTCCCGCCCCTGGCTGCCGGGCACCTTTGCGATGATGGGCCACGCGTGCATCAGCTGCCCGAACCTGCGCCGCGCGCTGCTGCGCTCCGGCCGCTTCATAAAAATGGTCAGCGACGACCTGCAGATCAAGCTGGTCGAGGACGGCGAAGAGGCCCGCCTGCTGATATACCACAGCAACGACAAGGGCCTGCCCAACCAGATTTTCGTCGAGTCACTGGCACTGATCTGGCTGCGCTTTTTCAGCTGGCTGATCGACCGCACCATTTTGCTCGAACGCGTAAACCTCGCGTTTCCACCGCCGGATTACAACGAGGATTACAGCGATATGTTCCCGTGCCGGCACTACTTCAACCAGCACGAAACCTGCCTGGTATTCAGCACCCGCTACCTGCAGATGCCGCTGGTGCGCGACGAGCAGCAGCTGTCCGAGTTCCTCTCCCGCGCACCCGAGTGCCTGCTGGCCCAGTACAAGTCCGATCACAGTTATACCGGCCGCATCCGCCGCATGCTGCAGCAGCAGAACGGCATCGAGAACCTGTCCCTCGACGACGTGGCCGAACGGCTGTTTACCTCGCCACAGACCTTGCGCCGGCGCCTGAAGGACGAGGGCAACAGCTGGCAGGACATCAAGGATTCGGTGCGCCGCGATATGGCCGTCTACCAGTTGAAGAAGCAGGAAACCGCCGTGGCGGAGATTGCCGAGCGCCTGGGCTTTTCCGAACCGAGCGCCTTCAACCGCGCATTCAAGAAGTGGACCGGGCTTGCGCCGGGCGCCTATCGCGAAAAATACCGCGGCTAAATCACAGTCAAAAGAATCCCCGCAAGCGCGGGGATTCTTTTGAGCCGGAAGGCTATTCGAATTGCACGATTCAAATTGCGCTATTCAAATTTCACCACGCGCACGCTGATGCGGCGGTTTTTCTTCTTGCCCTCCTCGGTATTGTTGTCGGCAATCGGCTTGGTCGAGCCCATACCGGTCGCGCTGATCCGCTCGATATCGATACCCTTGTCCACCAGCATCTGGCGCACGGCCTCGGCGCGCTCCCGCGACAGCTGCAGGTTTTTCACCTCGTCGCCCTCCATGGAAGTGTGACCCTCGATGGCGATAGTCACCCCGGGATTCTCCTGCAGGATCTTCGCCAGTGCGTCCACATCCGGCACCGTCGCATCGGTAACCTTGGCGCTGTCCACTTCGAACTGGATTGTCAGCGGGAACTCGCGATTCGGATCGCGCGAGGCGTTGCCCAGGTAATCGCGGAAGCGCGTGGCAAAATCTCCCGCTTCCTCACTCTCCATCGCCTGGCCGCTCATGGCCTCGCCGCTCTGTGACATGGATTCGTCGGGCTTTTTGCTCTCGATAGTGGTCTGGTCTTCCTCTAGGATCACCTCTCCGGGCCGGTCTTCCACGTGCTCTTTCTTCGCACACATATTGAGTGCATAGAGTGCCCCCAGTGCGATCAGCAGCGGCCAGAACCACTTGCCAAAACCGCCGCGCTTTTTCACCTGAGTGCCGTGAGGGCGGATAGTCTGCGGCTGTTCGTGGCCCTGGGTTTCCAGCGGCTCACCGAGGTGTTCGAAATCGTGCACACTCAGCTCTTTCAACAGCCCCGGCGGAATCTTGTCCTTGATGTGCGCTTTCTGCCCCAGCAGCAAATTCGCCAGGCCGCCGATATCGAGCCCCTTGCTCTTCACGAGCTTGCCCAGCAGCGACATCACGATCGGCGCCGCCACCTTCAGCAGACTGCCACCGGTACCGCCGCTCAGGCCCAACGCGTTGGACAATACATTGCCGACGTCGCTGCTCTTGTTGCCGAACACCGTCTCAAGCATATTGCCGCCGCTTTTCTGCAGGCTGTTCATCTGCTCGGGGTCACGGAACACATCGCCAATGGAGGACAGGTCCAGGCCGGTAGCACCGGTCACCATATTGAACAGGCCGGCGAGACCGGTTTTGCTGCTACCTCTGTTCAGCATACCGGCGAGCACCGAGGAGAGTCCGGAATTCAACGCAGTCTCGCCTTTTCCCTCCGGCAGCCCCAGGGCACCACTCAGCGCGCCAATGCCGGAAGAACCCAGCTGACGCACCGCCATATCCAATAAATTGTCCGCCATAACTCGAACCTCGTCGCTTAATACCTCTAAACGTCTCCAATGAGTGTATGGCAGCAAATTATCCGGATTAGTCCGATTCTGAATAACCGGAAAACGAGACCCGGCATTGGATTTATGGTCACAATCTGGATTCCGGTCACACAATGTCTGGCAATTGGCGCCAGCCGCCAACGGCGTCACCATTGCTGACGCGTTTGATCATTGCAGCGCCCGCCGGTGCAACTAAGGTTACTGTCAGCGCCCGGCACAATCGCCGGGACGGAAAAAACCAATAACAACAATCACAAAACCGAGAGGCTCACACCATGCCGACTGAGGCCTATATCTACGACGCCATCCGCACGCCGCGGGGCAAAGGCAAACCCGGCGGTGCCCTGCACGAAGTCAAACCCGTCACGCTGCTCGCCGACCTGCTGCGCCAGCTGCAGCAGCGCACGAACCTGGATACGGCAGCCGTCGACGACGTCGTCATGGGCTGCGTCACCCCCATCGGCGACCAGGGCGCCGATATCGCCAAGACCGCGGCCCTGGTGGCCGGCTGGGACTGGGATATGGGCGGTGTCACCCTGAACCGCTTCTGCGCGTCCGGTGCCGAGGCAGTGAACCTGGCCGCGGCCAAGGTGCGCTCCGGCTGGGAACAGCTGGTTGTCGCCGGCGGGGTGGAATCCATGTCGCGGGTACCGATGGGCTCCGACGGCGGCGCCTGGGCTGCAGATCCGCACACGTCGCTGGATACCGGTTTCGCCCCGCAGGGCATCGGCGCCGACCTGATCGCCACCCTCGGCGGCTTCAGCCGTGAGGATGTGGATCACTTCGCGCTGGAATCCCAGCGCAAGGCGACCGCCGCCTGGGAGCGCGGCGCCTTTGCAAAGTCGGTCATTCCCGTGCGCGACCAGAACGGCCTGCTGATCCTCGACCGCGACCAGCTGGTGCGCCCGGATACGTCGATGGAGGGCCTCGGCCAGCTGAAGCCGTCCTTCGCCGGTCTCGGCGAACTGGGCTTCGACAATGTCACCCGCGAACGCTACCCACAGGTGGAGCGCATCGACCATGTGCACACTGCCGGCAACTCCTCCGGCATCGTCGACGGCGCCGCGGCCCTGCTGGTGGGCAGCGAGCAGGCGGGCAGCAACCTGGGCATTGAGCCCCGCGCGCGTATCGTGTCCGCTGCCGTCGTCGGTACCGACTCCACTATCATGCTCACCGGCCCGGCGCCGGCTACGCGCAAGGCACTCAAGGTGGCCGGACTTAACGCGCAGGATATCGACCTGTTTGAAGTCAACGAGGCCTTCGCCGCAGTGGTCATGCGCTTCCAGCACGAACTGGATATCGATCCGCAGAAAATCAACGTCAACGGCGGCGCCATCGCCATGGGCCATCCCCTCGGCGCCACCGGCGCGATGCTAATCGGCACGGTGCTGGACGAACTGGAAGTGCGGCAACAACGCTACGGCCTCGTCACCCTCTGCGTCGGCGGCGGCATGGGCGTAGCCACCATCATCGAGCGGCTCGGCTGATTCACTCGTGAAGAAAATGCCTCCCTGCATTTTTTCACGCCGGTTCGCGGCGCCTGTCCGCGAACCGGACACGACAATCCGCCTGCGTTCGCAGCCGGTTTGCGGGCGAGCCATCCATGGCGCGCAAAACAAAAGGATAAAACAATGAAATCCATTCGCCTGGAAAAAGACAGCGACAATATCGTCCACCTGATCCTCGACAACCCCAACGCTTCGGCCAACGTCATGGACGCCGACTTCACCGACTCCCTGCACGAGGCGGTGCAACAACTGCAGAGTGACGACTTCGCCGGCATCATCCTGCGCTCGGCGAAGAAAACCTTTTTTGCCGGCGGCGACCTGAAAAGCCTGTACGCCGCACGGCGCGAAGATGCCGAAGCGTTTTTCGACAACTGCCAGGCCCTGAAAGCCGACCTGCGCTGGCTGGAAACCCAGGGCAAACCGGTGGTGGCCGCGATCAACGGCGCGGCCCTCGGCGGCGGCTGGGAACTGGCGCTGGCCTGCCATCACCGCATCGCCATCGACAGCCGTGCCGTCAAGATCGGCCTGCCGGAAGTGACCCTCGGCCTGCTCCCCGGCGGCGGCGGCTGCGTGCGCATGCCGCGCCTGCTCGGTATGCAGAATTCACTGCCGTATCTGCTCGAAGGCAAGCAGGTCGATGCACAGCGCGCACTGGACGCGGGCCTGATTCACCAGCTCGCTGGCGACGCCGACGAACTGCTCGCCCACGCCCGCGCTTTCATTCGCGCCAATAGCGAAGAATCCATGCAGCAGCCCTGGGACCAGCCCGGCTACCGCATGCCCGGCGGCGATGCCAAGAACCCGAAGAATGCGCAGCTGCTGGTGGTGGCCCCGGCAATGCTGAAACAGAAGACCCAGGGCTGCCTGCCGGCGCCGGAAGCGATTCTCGCCACGGTAGTCGAAGGCGCCCAGGTGGATTTCGACACCGCCACGCGAATCGAATCCCGCTACTTCGTCGAGCTCACCTGTGGCCAGGTGGCGAAGAACATGATCGGTACCTTCTGGTTCGGCCTGAACGCAATCAAGGCCGGCGCCTCACTGCCGGACACCGCGCGCGAATTTCTCACTGCGCGCAGCGGCGAAACCGCACCGGTGCAGAAAATCGGTATCCTCGGTGCCGGCATGATGGGCGCCGGCATCGCCTGCGCCTGTGCCGGCAAGGGCGTCGATGTGGTTCTCAAGGATGTCTCCCTGGACGCGGCGGAAAAGGGCCGCGACTACACTGTGCGTACTCTGCAGAAGCGCGTCGATCGCGGGCGCATGGACGAAGCCGCGATGCAGGCGGTGCTGGGCCGCATTCACACCACCATCGATCCGGCCGATCTGCAGGGTTGCGATCTGGTCATCGAGGCGGTGTTCGAAGACCGCAACCTGAAGGCCCAAGTCACCCGCGAAGCGGAGGCGCAGCTGGCCGGCGACGCGGTGTTTGCTTCCAATACATCGACGCTGCCGATCACCGGCCTGGCCCGCGCCGCCGAGCGACCACAGAACTTTATCGGCCTGCACTTCTTCTCCCCCGCGGAAAAAATGCCGCTGGTGGAAATCATCTGCGGTGAGCAGACCAGCGATGAGACCCTCGCCAGGGCCTTCGCCTTCGTACTGCAGATCGGCAAGACACCGATCGTGGTCAACGACAGCCGCGGTTTCTTTACCTCGCGGGTGTTCGGCTGTTTTACCAATGAGGGCATCGCCATGCTCGGCGAGGGCGTACACCCGGCCACCATCGAGAATGCCGCTGCACTGGCGGGTTTCCCGGTCGGCCCCCTGGCCGTCAGCGACGAGGTATCGCTGACACTGATGGGCAGGATTCGCCAGCAGACGGTGGCGGATTTCGCCAGTGAGGGTAAAACCGCGCCGTCGCACCCGGCGGACGCCATCGTCGATCGCATGCTGGAACTGGGGCGCGCCGGCAAGGCCGCCGGCGCCGGCTTCTACACTTATCCGGACAGTGGCAAAAAACACCTGTGGAGTGGGCTTGCCGGCGAGTTCCCCGCCGCGGCGCAGCAACCGCCTCTTGTAGACGTCAAGGAACGGCTGCTGTTTGCCATGGCCGTCGAAACACTGCGCTGCTATGACGAAGACGTCCTGCGCAGCGTGCGCGACGCCAATATCGGCTCCATCTTCGGCATTGGCTTCCCGCCGTGGACCGGCGGCGCCCTGCAGTACATCAACCAGTACGGCCCGCAGGCCTTCTACGCGCGCGCGCAGGAACTGGCGGAAAATTACGGCGAGCGCTTTGCTCCGCCGCAGTCATTGCAAAAGCTGGCAGAATCCAATGGGCAACTGGCGGATGCAAATGACGAATAACTAGCTTCTAACATCGCCGGTATGGCGAAATCACAGTATCAGGTAGCAAAGAATAAATTGGAGAACAACGATGATCCCGAGAACCGTCTTTAACGAAGAACACGAACAGTTTCGCGATACCGTGCGCAAATTTCTGGAAAAAGAAGCCGCGCCCTTTCACCACCAGTGGGAAAAAGACGGCCAGGTGGACCGCGCACTGTGGAACAAGGCGGGCGAGATGGGTTTCCTGTGTCCGCAGATTCCCGAGGAGTACGGCGGCCTGGGCCTGGACTTCGGCTACAACGCGATTGTCGCCGAGGAGATTTGCCGCGCCGGCCTCAGTGGTATCGGCTGGGGCCTGCACTCGGATATCGCCGTGCCCTATATCGTCAACTACGGCACCGAGGAACAAAAACAGAAATACCTGCCAAAGTGCATCAGTGGCGAGATCGTCACCGCCATTGCGATGACCGAACCGGGCACCGGCTCCGACCTGCAGAATGTGCGCACCACCGCGATCAAGCACGGCGACCACTACCTGCTGAACGGCTCCAAGACGTTTATCACCAACGGCCAGCTGGCCGACCTGGTCATTGTCGTCGCCAAGACCAATCCCGAAGAGGGCGCCGCCGGTGTCAGCCTATTGCTGGTCGAGACCGACCTGCCCGGGTTCAAGAAAGGCACCAACCTGGACAAGGTCGGCATGAAAGCCCAGGACACCTCCGAGCTGTTCTTCGACGACGTCAAGGTGCCGGTGGAAAACCTGCTCGGTGGCGAGGGCCAGGGCTTTATCTACCTGATGCAGGAACTGGCCCAGGAACGCCTCGGGGTCGCCATCGGCGCCATTGCCAACGCGGAGGCGGGTCTGCGCTGGACCGTCGACTATGTGCGCGAGCGCAAGGCCTTCGGCAAACCCATCGCCGCCTTCCAGAACACCCAGTTCAAGCTGGCAGAACTGGACAGCGAACTGACCGCACTGCGCGTGTTCGTCGACCGCTGCATGGAACTGCACTACGAGAAGAAACTGGACGCCAGCACCGCCGCCAAGGCCAAGCTGCTGGCCACCGACTTCCAGTGCAAGCTGCTCGACGAATGCGTGCAACTGCACGGCGGCTACGGCTATATGTGGGAATACCCGATCGCCCGCGCCTGGGCTGACGCCCGCGTACAGCGCATCTACGCCGGTACCAACGAAATCATGAAGCTGATTATTTCGCGCGATTTACTCAAAGACTGATCCCGGGGCGCGAAGTTTTTTAACGCGCCTGAGCGCTCTTTGCAGATGCATCGTCGTTCCGGTTCAACCCGGAATGGCGATGCTGTGCTTCCCGGCAATCCAAAAAAAACAGATACGCTATGAATAACAATAACGGCCCACTGCAGGGCCTGAAAATTCTCGACTTTTCCACACTGCTGCCCGGCCCCTATGCCACCATGTTGCTGGCAGATATGGGCGCCGAGGTGCTGCGTATCGAATCCCCCACCCGCCCGGATATGCTGCGCGGGTTACCGCCGATGGTCGGCGAGCACCACAAGGTCTCCGCCGCCCACGCCACCATCAACCGCAACAAACAGTCCATGGCACTGAATCTGAAAGATGCCCGTGCCGGCGATATCGTGCGGCGCCTGCTGGCGGAGTACGACGTGGTGCTGGAACAGTTCCGCCCCGGCGTGATGGACAGGCTCGGCCTCGGTTACGAATCCCTGCGGGAAACCCACCCGGACCTGATCTACTGCTCCATCACCGGCTACGGCCAGACAGGCCCGCTGAAAGACAGGGCCGGCCACGATATCAACTACCTGGCCCTGTCCGGCCTGGCCAGCTATTCCGGCCGCAGCGCGTCGGGCCCCGCCCTCGCCGGCACCCAGGTCGCCGATATCGCCGGCGGCTCCCACCACGCGGTGATGGCGATTCTCGCCGCCGTGTACAAGCGCCAGCAGACCGGTGACGGCAGCCGCATCGATATCAGCATGACCGACTGCGCCTTCGCCCTGAACGCCGTCAGTGGCGCCAATGCCCTGGCCGGCGCCGGCGATCCACAGATCGAACAGGAATTGCTGAATGGCGGCGGCTTTTACGATTACTACCGCACCGCCGACGGTCGCTACCTGTCGGTCGGCAGCCTGGAACCCCAGTTCGCCCAGCAGTTCTTCACCGCACTGGGGCACCCGGATTGGCTGGAAAGGGTGCTCGACACCGAACAGCAGGCAGCGCTGAAACAGGATATTGCCGCCGCCATCGGCGCGCGCACCTTGGACGACTGGCTGCGCACCTTCGCCGATTGCGATGCCTGCGTCGAACCGGTGCTGAACTTCGGTGAAGCCGTCGGCAGTGCGCTGCTGCGCGAACGCGGCATGCTGTGCAGCGCCAACTTCGACGACGGCACCGCGCTGGCACAGATCAACACGCCATTTGTCTTCGACGGCCACAAGCCCACTGCGCACACTGCCGGCGCCAGCCTCGGTGCCCACTCGCGAGAGCTGCTAAATTTATTGGGATACACTGACGAAGAGTGCGAACAGCTGTGCGGCGAGGGCGTGGTTGCCTGATCCCCGCGGCTGATCGGAGAACCCTGTTCTGGTGGGGCTGGCGATAGCGGCAGGCCAACCACCCGAAGGCTGCGCGATGAATCTGGTCTGGTTTCACAACGATCTGCGCACCGGCGACAACCACTCGCTGCAACAGGCCTGTTCCAGCGACGCCGGCGTCATCGCACTCTACTGTTTTGATCCGCAGTACTTCCGGCCCGATGAATTCGGCTTCCGGCGCACCGCCAAGTACCGGGCGCGCTTCCTGCGCCAGAGCCTCGGCGACCTGCGCACACAGCTGCGTGCACTGAATATCTCCCTGATGATCTGCCACGGCGATCCCGCGACCCTGGTGCCGGATATCGTGCGGCGTTACAACGTCACCGATATCTACCGCCAGCGGGAGTGGACCCGCGACGAACGCCAGACACTCGAGCGCGTGTTCGCCAAGCCGGAGATGCGCGACGTCAACCTGCACGAGTACTACGACCAGTTCCTGCTGCACCCGGACGATATTCCAATTGCGTCACTGGATGATATACCCCAGGTCTTCAGCAAATTCCGCGATCGCTGCGAAGCGGAAACCCAGGTGCGCAGGCTGGTGCCCGTGCCACCCGGCCGCCGCCCCGGCAATCTGATCGAGTGCGACAGCCGTATACCCCAGCTGGAAGAGCTCGGCCTGGAACTGTTCGACGCGGATCCGCGCAGCGCCTTCCCGTTTGTCGGCGGCAGCAATGCCGGGCGTGCGCGAATTCACCAGTACTTCTGGCGCACCCTCGGCCTGACCCGCTACAAGCACACGCGGGATGGCCTGCTCGGCCGCGATTACAGCAGCAAGCTGTCGCCGTGGCTCGCCAACGGCTGCCTGTCGCCGCGGCAGGTGTACTGGAAAGTGAAAGCCTTCGAGCGCGACGTCATCGCCAACCAGGATACTTACTGGCTGATCTTCGAACTGCTGTGGCGCGACTACTTCAAGTACATCTCGCTGCAGCAGGGCGACCGGATATTCCGCGCCGCAGGCCTGTCCGATGGCGAACGCCAGTGGCAGCGGGATCCTGAAGTGTTGCAGCAGTGGATCGAAGGGCGCACGCCGTACGATTTCGTCAACGCAAACATGCGCGAGATCGCCGCCACCGGCTGGATGAGTAATCGCGGCCGCCAGGTCGTGGCCAACTACTGGTGCAAGGAACTGGGTCAGGACTGGCGCATCGGCGCCGCCTGGTTCGAAAGCCTGCTGATCGATTACGACGTGCACAGCAATTACGGCAACTGGCTCTACCAGAGCGGCGTGGGCAACGACCCGCGCGACCGCAAATTCGAAATCGATGCGCAGGCGGACCGCTACGACCCGGACGGCAGTTATCGCCAGTTGTGGAGCAGCTAGAGCCCCACTCCTGTGCCATCGGGCAAAGACCCGTAACCGCTACGCAGCGCCGACAACAACACCAAAGCCGATGCCGACGGTCCCGCTTCAATCCGTATCGCGCGCGGATTGTGGGCGCAGATCCTGCTCCCGGTCTGGACCCTTCCACATCGACGAGCCGGTGCGGAACGCGGCCCGCGCAATCATATGCGCACCCACCGGTACCGTCAGGAACAGAAACAGGGTTGCCGCCACCGCCCGCGCCGTGACACGCGCATCATGGAACAACAGTGCCACCCCGCCCAGCAGCAATCCACAACAAAGGGTGGCGGCCTTGCCCGAGGTGCTCATGCGCATATAGATATCCGGCATGCGTACCAGGCCCAACGCCGCAGTAAAACCGAAAAAGCTTCCCACCAGGATCAACAGTCCCAGCAGCCATTCAGTGATCGACACGGTCACCTCCCGCCCCAGCCGCAGGTGGCCGCTTTGATGCACTGCGCTCTACAAAGCGGGCGAAGGCCACCGTCACCAGGAAGGCCACCAACGCCAGTGCGATCGCCGCGTCCAGGTAAACGGCGCGACCCGACGCTATTGCCAGCAGTGCGCAGTAGGCTACCGCCAGAATATTCAGCACGTCCAGCGCCACCACCCGATCCGCCAGCGACGGGCCGCGCAACAGGCGGTAAAAGCATAGCGCCAAGGCCAGCAGCAGCAGCCAGGAGGCGATGTTCACCGCCCATGCCAGCAGCGGCGAGCGTCCCTCCACAATCACTTGCAACATCAGTCGAACGCCTCCCTGATCCTCTTTTCCAAACCGTCACGGATTTCGCACCGGAATATTTCCGCATCGGTCACGAACATCGTATGCACATACAGCGCATCGGCCTCAGGCGAAATATCGAGAACCAGTGTGCCTGGCGTCAGCGACACCAGTTGCGACAGCAACAGCAACTGATTGTGCTCGCGCAGCCCGGTGGCTACGCGAATCACCTGCGGGCAACTCCGCCGCAACGGCGACAGCACCTCACGCGTGGTGCGCATGCCGGACACCACTAGTTCGCGCAGAAAAAAAATCAGCAGGCTCAGAATGCGCGGCAGGCGTCGGAAATAATCACCGCTTCCCTGCGGTACAGGCGACAGCGCGATCGCCCCGTAACCGATGGCAAACCCCAGCAAAAAATTCGTCAGCGAGGCATTGCCTGTCAGGGCCGACCAGCTGATCGCCAGCAAAATATTGATCAGAAAAAGCTTCACACTATTTACCCTTTGATATCACCGCGAGCGCCCCGCCAGCACCACATCGATATACCCGGCTGGGTTCAACAACTCCTTCGCCGCTGCCTCTGAAAACGCGATCATCGGCTGCGGGAAGAGACCCAGCGCCAGGGTCACCAGCACCAGTGCCACCGCGGGCAATAGCCGCTGCACGCGCTCCGCCGCGCCGAATGCGTGCAGCAGCCGCGGGCCATCGCCGGGGTGCGATTTCCAGAAGGCCCCAGCCCAGATCTTGCTCATCGAAAACAAAGTGAGTGCGCCGGTAACCAGCATGACCGCCACCACCCAGTAGGCCGCCTGCTCGAGGCTTGCAATTACCAGCAGTAACTTGGCCCAGAAACCCGACAGGGGCGGGAAGCCGGCGAGACTAAATGCGGCGATAAAAAACAGCGTCGCCAACAACGGACTCGCGCGGTAGAGACCGCCAATTTGCGCCAGCTCAAAACTGCCCGCCATGCGCCGCGCGGTGCCACTGATCAGCAGCAGATTGGTCTTGGCGACGATATTGTGGACCATATAAAAAATGCAGCCGCCCAGCGCCAGCGGACTGAACAGCGCCAATCCCAGCACCAGAAAGCCGATCTGGCTGATGATGTGAAAAGCGAGAATGCGGCGGAATTCATATTGCGCCGCCGCACCCAGTACACCGGTCAGCATGGTCAACAGCGCCATGCCCAAAAGCAGTTCGTGTGCCAGCGCCAGATCCGCCGGGAAAATCAACGTGAAGGTGCGGATCAGCGCGTAGACCCCAACCTTGGTAAGCAGGCCGGCAAACACCGCAGTGACCGCCACCGGCGGTACGTGGTAGGACGCCGGCAACCAGAAAAACAGGGGAAACAGTGCGGCCTTGATACCGAACGCGCCGATCAGCAAAAGCGCCAGCGTATTGATCGCCGCCGGCTGCTGCACCTCCGACATGGCCAGATGTAGGGCGGCCATATTCAGCGTGCCAGTAAGGCCGTACACCAGACCGATGGCGGTCAACATCAGCAGGGTAGAAACCAGGTTGAGCGCCACATACTTGATGCCGCCATCCAGCTGCCGCCGCTCGCCGCCCAGCACCAGCAGCGCGAATGAGGCGATCAACATCACCTCGAACCAGACGTACAGATTGAACAGATCGCCGGTGACAAAACTGCCGCACACCCCGGCCAGCAGCAACTGGAAAAATCCCTGATAACCCTGCCGCTCGCGGCGCCGGTCAATATCCGCCAGCCCGAACACCATCACCGATATGCCCACCACCCCGGTCACCAGCAGCATGATGGCGCTGAGGCGGTCCGCCACAAGGGTGATGCCGAAAGGCGCCGGCCAGCTGCCCATCTGCGCCGCTACCGGCCCGTGGCGAGCTACCACAATAAAAATGCCCAGGGTCACCAGCAGCAGTGCAGCGCATCCGAGCAGGCCGATGGCTCGCGCCAGCCACACACGACCGCGCGCCATCAGCGCCAGCAGACCGGCGACAATCGGGATCAGGAAAGGCAGTGCCAGCAGCCAGCCCAATTCAGTGCTCCTCGTCGGCGGCGGGAGGCTCCGACAGACGCATGGCATTGGCGTCGAGGGTGCCGAGTTCGCGATAGCAGCGCACCACCAGCGCCAGGGTAAACGCCAGCAGACCAAAACCGATCACGATCGCGGTGAGAATCATCGCCTGCGGCAGCGCATTCGCCACCGGCTCCGCCGGCGCCTGCAATCCCTCCGGCACCAGTGGCGGCACCGCGCGGGTCAGCCGCCCGGTGGCAAAGATCGCCAGATTGGCGGCATTGGAGAGCAGTATCAGGCCGAACAGGTAGCGCAACAGGTTGGCGGTCAGCATCAGGTAGACACCGGTCGCGACCATGATGCCGACCAGTACAGCCAGAGCGGTTTCCACCTCAGTCCTCCTCCAAGGCAAAGAACAGCGTCAGCACCGCCCCCAGCACCGCCAGGTAGATGCCCACATCGAACAGCAGCACGGTACTGAGGGGCAGGCCCTTGTCGCCCGCGCCGCCGCCGATAAACAGCCACAGGCCGGTGAAAGGCGGGTTCCCCCAAAGCGCGCCGGGCACCCCCGACAGCGCGGCCAGCAGCGCACCGCCCGCCGCCAGGCGCGCCGGTGAGATCCGCAGTGCCGCGCGCGCCGTGCGAATATCCCACGCCAGCGCGCAGAGAATGAAAGCCGCCGCCGCAATCAACCCGGCAATAAAGCCCCCGCCCGGCAGGTTGTGGCCGCGCAGCAGCATATACACCGAGAACAACAACAGCAGGGGCACCAGCAGGCGCGTGGTCCCCTGCAGTACGATCGACTTCACGGGTTGCGCCTCGTGCCTTGCGCCCGCGCGGACAGCGCGCGGCGTCGCGACCCCAGCAGCGCGGCGGCGCCCACGGCGGCAATCAGCACCACCACCACTTCGCCGAAAGTATCCAGCGCGCGGAAGTCCACCAGGATGACATTGACGATATTGCGCCCGAACGCCTCGGGCACCGCCGCCAGTTCAAAGTAGTTCTTGGTGGGACTGCCGAACGGCTGCTGCAGCACCAGCAGTATGGCCAGGCTAACGGCGATCCCCACCGCACTGGCGAGCAGCGCATGACCGAGACGCACGCGCGGCCCGCGCACCGCATTGGCCAGTGGTAGGCGGTGCAGGATCATCGCCACCAGCACCAGGAACAGGGTTTCCACCAACAGCTGGGTAATGGCCACATCCGGCGCGCCGAAGAACAGGTAGATCAGCGCGATTCCCACGCCCATGGCCCCCAGACTACAGATGGCGGTCAGCGGCGCGCGACAGCCCACCGCCGCCAGCGTGCCCGCCAGCACCAGCGCCAGCGCAGCCCATTCCTTGACGGTCAGGCGCGGCCAGCCCAGTTGCTCCGGCAGGCCACCGCTGTGCACCAGCACCCACAGCAGGCCGGCCGCTACCGCCGCGAACACCACCGCCAGGTAACCCTTCAATACGCCGTGCTGCAACCAGCGCGTGTGCAGATAGGCACCCCGCCGCAGCGCCGCCAGGGCGCCGTCCCACAGCCGATCGGCGCTGAGTGGCAGCCAGCGCGCCGCGCGACTCAGCAGGTCGCGCATGCGGCGCTGCCACACGAACACGGCAACCCCCAGCGCCAGCGTCAGCACGCTCAGCAGTAACGGCACATTGACCCCGTGCCAGAGCTTCAGCTTCACCGTTTCCGGACGCCCCAGAATCGCGGTAACCGCCGGCTGTACCAGCGTGTCCGCCAGCAGTCCCGGCGCCAGGCCGAAGGTCAGCCCCAGTGCCGCCAGCAGCAGCGGCCCCAGCCACAGGCTCACCGACGCCTCGCGCGTTGCGGTCAGCGCCGGCGGACGGCTGCCGACAAAGGGTTTCAGCACCACCGTCGCCGCCACCGCCACCATCAGCGCATTGGCAAACACCGCCGCACCCGCCACCAGCACCGGCTCGGTGGCGATTGCCAGGGCGCCCTCGTATTTCAGTTCCTTGCCGATAAAGCCGAGAAAGGGCGGGAATCCGGCCATGGAAAGGCCCGCCGCCAGCGCGGCGACAAACGTGACCGGCAACCGCCCGGCCAGCCCGCCCAGCGCGTTGATTTCCCGCGTACCGGCCTGGTGATCGACAATGCCCACCACCATAAACAGCGCCGCCTTGTAGAAAGAGTGCACCAGAACAAAAGTGATCGCGGCAGCCACTGCAACAGAGTCATCGGAACCCAGGAACATGGTCAGTGTGCCCAGCGCCACCAGCGTGGTGTAGGCGAGGGCCAGCTTGAGATCGGTCTGGCGCAGCGCCAGCACCGCAGCGATAACCGCCGTGGCGGCGCCCACCAGCGTCAGTGTCCACATCCACAGATCGGTAGATGCCAGTACTGGATGCAGCCGTGCGATCAGATAAATACCCGCCTTGACCATGGTGGCCGAGTGCAGATACGCGCTCACCGGCGTGGGCGCGGCCATGGCGTTGGGCAGCCAGAAATGCAGCGGCACCTGCGCCGACTTGGCGAAGGCGCCGATGATGATGAGAAGAAAAATCGGCGTGTAGAGCGCGTGTTGCCGCACCTGCTCGCCCCGGGCCAGCACCGCGGCCAGATCGAAACTGCTCGCCACCATCCCCAGCAACACCAGCCCGACGAGCAGCGCAAGGCCGCCCAGAGCGGTGACCAGCAGCGCCTGCAGGGCGGAACGGCGGGCGGTCGCGCTGGCGTGATCAAAGCCGATCAGCAGGTAACTGGCGAGCGTGGTGATTTCCCAGAAGACAAACAGCGTGATCAGGTTGCCCGCCAGGACAAGGCCGAGCATGCCCAGCATGAACAGCAACAGGTAGAGGTAAAAGCGGCGCAACAGCGGGTGGCCGCGCAGGTAGCCGGCGGCGTAGACGGTGACAAAAATTCCGATGCCGCCAACCAGCAACGCAAACAGCAGGCTCAGGCCATCCACCAGAAAGTCCAGCGCCACACCCAGGCTCGGCACCCACTCGATCCCAAAGCGCAGCGCTCCCTGAGCGCGCACCGGGCCCAGCAGTGTCAGCAGCCACACAGTCACCGCCACCGGCACTGCCAGTACCATCAGCTGCAGTACTGTATCGCCACGCCGACCCACGGAATGCACTTCGCTATGCGTCAAAATCCCTTTCCGGCACGAACCCCGTGCCGCCTCACATGCCCGACTGTTAGTCCCACTAGCCGGCAATTGTAGTCCGGCCCTATGGGCGCGATGCCGACAGCCGCGGCAAATCCTTTCTGCTGAAACTGTTGAGCGGCCACTGGCCGGCGGTCAACGGCAACATCGACTGGCAGCGCCCCAATACCGGCTCGACCAGCTGGCGCACCTGCGCCGCACCGGGTTGTAGGCTGCCTGGATTCCGGTGGTCTGTTCGACCGTTTCCGGCGTATCGAACTGCGGCGCTACGAGCGCCTCAGGTGACGAAGCTGAAGACGCGCCTCCGACCTGCTGCTCGACGAACCTGACATTTGCCTTGATCTGGATTCCCAACAGCTGATGGAGGCCGATCCGCGCGACTACGCCGGCAGCTTCCTGCTGGTCTCCCATGATCCTGCATTTGTGGACGCGGTGGGTGTCGACGGCGAGCTACAGCTGTAACAGATGCTAACTTTTACGGGGCGCGCCACCCGGCGCGCGCGGGACGGAGACCACCAATGAAAACCCTGCGACTGATTCTCGGCGACCAGCTCAACCACAAGCATTCCTGGTATCGCGACGACGATGCCGACACGCTGTATTTCCTCGCCGAGATGCGCCAGGAAACCGACTACGTCAAACACCATGTGCAAAAGGTGGTCGCCTTCTTCGAGGCGATGAGCGCCTTCGCCGAGTGGCTGCGCGGGCGCGGCAAGCAGGTGGTTTACTGGCAGCTGGATGAGCCAGAAAACACCCAGCACCTCGGCAAGAATATCGCCAAACTCGTGCAGCAGCACGGCATCACGAAGTTCGAATACCAGCTGCCGGACGAGTACCGGTTGGACAAACAACTGAAGCAACTGGCCGACGACCTGAGTATCGACTGCGAAGCCTTCGATACCGAGCACTTCCTCACCACGCGCAGCGAACTGGCGGACTTTTTCCGCGACAAGCAGTCCCTGCTGATGGAAAGCTTCTATCGCCATATGCGCCGCAAGCACAACCTGCTGATGGATGGCGAAAAGCCCATCGGCGGACAGTGGAACTACGACCAGAGCAACCGCCGCAAGTGGAAAGGCCAACCGGAAATCCCCCACGAAAAAGGCTTCCGCAAGGATGTGCGCAAGACGCTGAAGCGCATCGAAAACGCCGGCGTAAAAACCTTCGGTGCAATTGACCCGCAACACTTCAACTGGCCCACCACCCGCGAAGACGGGTTAAAGGTGCTGCGCTACTTCTGTGAGAAACTGCTGGTGCACTTCGGCGATTACCAGGACGCGATGGATCCGGACGAGGTCTACCTGTTCCACAGCCGCCTCAGTTTCGCCATGAACAGCAAGCTGCTGCACCCGCGCGAGGTGATCGACGCGGTGATCGAACACTGGCAGCAAAACAAAAGCACCATTTCGATCAACGAGGTGGAAGGCTATGTGCGGCAGATTCTCGGCTGGCGAGAGTATATGCGCGGTGTCTACTGGCGGGAGATGCCCGGCTACGCTCGCTGCAATCGCCTCGGCAACCACAACGAACTGCCCGGGTTCTACTGGACCGCAGATACCAAAATGAACTGCCTGCACCACGCAATCAACAACAGCCTGGAGCACGCCTACGCGCACCACATCCAGCGGCTGATGATCACCGGCAACTTTGCCCTGCTGACCCAGGTACACCCGGACCAGGTAGACGCCTGGTACCTGGGCATCTACATCGATGCCATCGAGTGGGTGGAGATCACCAACACCCGCGGCATGAGCCAGTATGCCGACGGCGGCCTGGTGGCGACCAAGCCGTATATCAGCAGCGGCAGTTATATTCACAAGATGAGCAACTACTGCGCGGGCTGCCGTTACAACGTGCAGGAGAAGACCGGCGACGACGCCTGCCCGTTCAACAGCCTGTACTGGAATTTTCTCGCCGAGAAGCGCGAGCATTTTGCCGGCAACCAGCGCATGGCCATGATGCTGAGCCTGCTCGAAAAGATGGACGGCGACGAGCTGGAGGCATTGCGAACACGGGCGCGGCAGATCATCCGCAACCCACAGGATTTCTGAGACAGAAAATCCTGGAAAATTCCGCCCGGGGCAAAACGCCTAATCAATAATTTTTTGCCATTACACCCCAAGTCAAATCGTAATCTCGTTGCGCTTTCCGAAGGGACCCGAACTGCGTTACAGTCGCCGGGCACTGCCCACAAGGCGTTAACCTCCCAGCGAGAGAGATCAATATGGCAAACTCGGAAATCAACGAGATCAAGCGTATTTTCACCACAAGACTCGATGTGCTTGATCACATCCTGTCGGTCGGTGAAACGCATTTTCCGGAAATGAACGCGATCATGCAGGAAAGGCTGGCCGAAGACATGTTGCCGCTCGGTACCCAGGTTGCATTCGCGTGTAACCAGCCCCGCAGCTTCGCACAGTGGTGTGCGGGTGAGCCGATCGCCAACCTCAGCGCGGAGGTCGAGTCCCTGGAGATGGCGCGCGCACATATTGCCCAGACCAAGAAGCAGGTTGCCGCGCTCGCCGTCGATGACAGTAAGCTCGATGAAATCAAGCGCGTCGGCCTCGGCCCGGGCAAATACTGCGAGCTTCCCGCGCGGCAGTATCTCAACGACTTTGTCATGCCCAACCTGTATTTTCATATCACCACCGCCTACGCCATCCTGCGCAAGCTCGGCGCGCCGGTGGGCAAGGCCGATTTCATGACCTACCTGATGCCCCTCGTCATGGAAGAAGCCTGACGGTCAGCGCCTGATAGTAGATGCCGGGTGCGCTGCAGCAGCGCTGCCCGGCAGCATTTCCACAACCCGAATTTTTTAGCCTACCGCCTCCCGAATACGCCGCTTAACTGCCTGGTAAATTACCCAATCCAGAGTCTGGCCGAACGCGAAGCCTTGCACGCCAGATCGCCGCCCCGACACACCATTAGCAGCTATACCTTGGCTTAACGGCGCTGAGGCATTTACCCGGTCGAAATTTCCCGTCGCGGGAAAATCGTTCACGCCCAGCTCGCTCAACGGCAATCGCTGTCGCAGCCCGCTCGGGTGCAGAGAATTTATGCAACGTATCGTCCACAGGCGCTTGATGCGCGCCACACTGTGCTTCGCGATCGCGCTGATGGCGGTATCGACTTTCGCTGCGGATCGTATTGAAGGCCGGGTTGAAGGCGCGCGCCAGCCGATCGCCGGGGCCGCCGTGACACTCTGGCTGGCGGGCGCCGGCGCACCACTGAAAATCGCGCGGGCCCAAACCGGCGATGACGGCGGCTTCAACGTGACACTCGACGCTGGCCAACGCGGCACCGGCGTGTTTTACCTGACCGCTACAGGTGGGGTGCCACGGGCGAATCCCAGTGGGAAACCCAATCCGGCCATCCGCTTGCTGGCCATTCTGGGCACCGCGCCACCCGAACGCGTGACGATCAATGAACTCACCACCGTGGCCTCCGTATGGACCGCGGCGCAATTTCTGAACCACGACGGGCTCAGCGGCAATGCATTGGGGTTGAAGATTGCCGCGGGCAACGTGCCCAACCTGGTGGATCTGCGCACTGGCGGACTGGGGCCGGTGATCCAGGATCCGTTGAACAGTAACCGGACCCCGACGCTGGCGCGGTTCAATACACTGGCTATCCTGCTGTCGGCCTGTATCAAGATGCCCGCGGCCTGTGACAGGTTGTTCGGGACGACCACACCGCCCGGCGGAACCGTGCCAGACAACACCCTCAGTGCAGCCCTGAATATCGCGCACTACCCGTGGTATCGGCCACATGCCCGCTTCGCACTGCTCAACGAATTTTATCCCGTACCCGCCGGCAAGCACTGGCGCGATGTGCCGTTTATTCCCTATCTCAATTTTCCACCCAGTGCCTGGACACTGTCGCTCGTTTACGCCGGCGGCGGGCTCAATTCACTGGGAGGCATCGCCATCGACGGCGATGGCAATTTGTGGGCCGGCGACAACTTTCTGGTCGGGGCCCAGTCCACCATCTTTACCGGATTTGGCGGCGGGGTGTCGAAACTCTCGCCAAACGGTAAACCGCTGTCGCCGATGACCACCGGCTATCGCGGCGGCGGTGTCGACGGCCCCGGCTTCGGCCTCGCCATCGGCCCAGACGACAGGGTCTGGACCACCAGCCTGGCGGGTCGGAATATTTCCGTGTTCGACCGCAAAACAGGCAAACCGCTGTCGCCGGCGAGCGGTTACGACTTCGACGGCCAGCTGGGCCCCATGCAGGGCATCATCGTCACCCCCAGTGGCGACGTGTGGGCACTCGATAACGGCAAGGACCAGATCGTTTACCTGCCCAAAGGTAACGCCGCCCGGGGACGCATTTTCGGCCGAGTCTCCAATAGCAAACCTGCGGATGGCTTCCTGAAGTTCAAGGCGCCGTTTCACCTCGCCATCGACCAGCGGGATCGCATCTGGGTGACGAACAGCGGTGCCGACACCGTCACCCGCTTCCCGACCAGCGCCCCGGGCCAGGCCGAGCAAATCAAGGTGGGTTACGCCCCGCGCGCCATCGCCATCGACAGCCGCGGCAATGCCTGGGTCGCCAACACCGTCGGTCACCCATCCACGAGGGAAAAGCTGGCGTTCATCGAGGCAAAGCTCAAGGCAAAAGCAGAAAGCCGCAAAAAGGGCGCGTCGGAAGCCGACAGAGCTGCCAGGGAATGGATCGATCTGTACGAAATCATCACCAAGTACCCCGGTGGCGACGTATCCCTGCTGGATCCCAACGGCAGGCTGCGCGGGACCTTCGATGGCGACAATAGCCTCATCGGCCCCTGGGGCATTGCCATCGACGGCAACGACAATGTCTGGGTCGCCAACTCGACAGGGCACTCCATCACCCAGTTGTGCGGCGTGCGCATCGATACCTGCCCGCCGGGGCTCAAGACCGGCGACCCTATCTCACCGCGGGCCGGCTATCTCGGCGGCCTGCAGATTATTACCGACGTCGCCATCGATCCGGCCGGCAATGTCTGGGTCGCCAACAACTGGGACAGGCCCGACGAGGGCTTCAAGCAGACGCCGAGTGAAGCCCTGTCCACCCGCTTTGGCGGCGATGGTGCAGTGGTCTTCTTCGGCCTCGCCAAGCCCGTGCGCACGCCACTGATCGGCCCGGTGCAGGCGCTATCGCCCCCGCAGACAATACCCCACCCGTAAGTAACCACACACTCACGCGAAACAATACGCTCCAGGCGCGACCGCAACGGGCGCAGCCAGATTGAACCAAATCCCCCTTCGGCCACTCTGAAAATCAATCAGCCGCCCTTCCGCAAAGGGCCCAAGTGCCACTGACGACCCACAAGGACAACAATGAAAAACATTGCGCTGCTCGCCTGTATTTTCTCATTGGGCATTTCCGGCCCCTCCTTCGGGAAGGACGACTCCGCCAACAAAATTCTGAAAGGACTGTTCGACACCACCCTGCAGGAAACCGTCATCAAACATAACATTCCCGGCGTTTCCCTCGCGCTGGTGTCGCCGGACGGCATCATTTACGAGGGCACCCGCGGCGTCCGCAAAATGGGCAAGAGCAAGCCCATACTGCTATCCGACCCGCTGCATGTCGGCTCCAACACCAAGGCCGTCACCGCCTATCTCGCCGCCATCCTGGTGCGGCAGGGGAAAATAGACTGGAACACCAACGTCTCCGACGTTTTCCCCAATATCCCCAAAGCGGAAGCGCAAAAGTACAACCAGGCGACCCTGGCCAACCTGCTTTCCCACCGCGCGTGGATCAAACCGATGACCAAGCAGGAGGATTTCGCCGGGCTGCCCAGGGCCCTGCTGGACACACACCTCGCACCGACGGCGGCAATGCAGGCAAGAAAACAGTTCGTGTCGCAGATGCTGCAGTACGAACCCTCCCTGCCGAAGGGCGACAAGGACACTAACTACTCCAACGCCGGTTACGTCGTCGCCGCGGCGATGCTGGAGCAGGTTGCCGGCAAGCCGTGGGAAACCCTGGTGCAGGAGGACATATTCAAGCCGCTTGATATCCACGCGCTGATCGGCTGGCCGGCCGAGCACGATCGCAACGGCGTATACGGGCACCTTCTGGACGACGACAACAAGCTGGTGGCCGACGATCCCGCCGCGCTGCCCACCATTTTGGCGCCCGCCGGCGACCTGAGCCTGTCCACCGAGGACAACGCCAAGTGGCTGATGGAAAACCTGAAATGCCTGCAGGGGCAATCGAAAATCCTGACCACGGCCGCGTGCAATCGTATCGAGATCGGCAACCCGGCCAGCAAGCAGCTGCCGATGGGCTGGAGCAGCACCGTGCAGGGCGGACTGGGGCGGGTCAGCACTCATGTCAGTTCCAGCGGCACCTTTATGACTTACGCCGTGGTTTATATCGACAAGCAGCGCGCGGTGGCCATCACCATCAACAGCGCCAACCCCGACGCCGCGCTGGCATTCCGCGACGTTTTTTCCGCGGTGAACAGCCAGCTGCTGTAACTCCCTCCGAGCGTCGCGCGCAAATGAAAACGGCGCTCGGGGAAGCCCCCGAGCGCCGAAGATTCCCAACACTACGGCAATAATATTCGCGCCTATTACGCAACGGTTGC
>NZ_JACZCR010000014.1 GCF_014904735.1 Microbulbifer hainanensis
GAGTGATATGCGTTCAGGAATTGCCCGAGCCATTGATAACCACCGCGAATTAACAGATGTAGTTTTAGTTTCAATCTGCCAATCGGAGAAATTCCACGCCGGGGAACGGGGTTGCGCGTTTTGCGCTTGAGTGCGCACTTTTTCCCGCGTCGCGTCCCATGTGCCGTGTCGGCTCCATAGTGGGACACTCGTGCACCCCGGAACTTGTTAGTTTTCCAATGCGCTTCGGCGCGCGATGATGAAAAACAATCAGGAAAACAACAATGCGCTATAAAAATCTCTATAAGAGCGCGCTAGTAGTCTTAGCGATGACCTCACCGCTGCTGGCATCCGCCCAGCAGTGCCAGAATCCAGTCCCCGTGTGGGAAGACAATTTCAACGGTACCACTCTCGATACCACAAAGTGGGAAGCCATGATTGGCGACGGCTGCAACTATGGAATTTGTGGCTGGGGCAATAACGAGCTGCAGTACTACCAATCCCAGAACGCCACCGTGGCCAACGGTGTACTGACGATTACCGCCAAGAAGGAGCGGGTAAAGGGCAAGGCCTATACGTCGGCACGCCTGCGCACCGCCAATATGCCGAACGGCGGCGAGTGGACCAATGGCCGCTTCGAGGCGCGAATCAAGGTGCCAGACGGTACCGGCATGTGGTCCGCGTTCTGGATGCTGCCCACCGATCCGACGGAATCCTGGCCGATCAGTGGCGAAATCGACATCATGGAATCCACCGGCCAGGCTGACGAATATGTCTCCGGCACGCTGCACTATGGCCAGCCCTACCCGGACAATGAATTTACCAGCAACCGCCTGCTCAGCCAGCCGGATCCGTGGTCGGCAGGCTTTCATACCTATGCGGTGGAGTGGGAGCCGAACGAAATGCGCTGGTATGTCGACGACCAGCTCTACGCCACGCTGACTCCCAACGACCTGAGCAGCAGTGCCTACTGGACCTTCGAGAATTACCAATACCACTTCCTGCTGAACCTCGCCGTAGGCGGTTCGCTCGGCGGCACTGTGGATGATTCACAGCTGCCGCAGACGATGCAGGTGGATTACGTGCGTGTTTACGACTACGGACAGCCGGGCATTGCCGGCGACCGTATCGTAGACAACGGCGCCACCGCGACTTACTCGGTGACCGGAGCCATCGGCGCCAACCCGAACTTCAGCTGGACACTGCCGGCCGGGGCCACACTGGTCTCCGGTGCCGGCACCTCCACCGTTACCGTGCAGTGGGGCAGCGTCGGCGGCGACCTGGGTGTCAGCGTGAGCGACGACTGCGGTTCCCGCAATCTCAGCCTGCCGGTCTACGTTTCGCCCAAGCTGGTCCAGGAAACGGTACTGGATGATTTCGAGGCCAACCGCGTACTCGCCTATACCGTCTACGACGGCACCTTTATCCAGGATGCCGCAAATCCGCAGCTGGACAGCGTGAACGGCTCGTCTACCGTGGCGATGTATACCCGCTCCGCGGCGGCGCAGTATGACGTGATCGCTGCCGACACCACCGCGATCCCCGATGCCGATCCGTTTGTGGCCGGTACCAAGGCGTTCTATATGGACGTCTACACCACCGCGAGCCCCGGCACCCAGATTCTGGTGCAGCTGGAAGACAGCTCCCAGGCCACGGCGAGCAACTACCCCACCGGTCGCCATTCAAAGTATGCGGCTTACACCGGTTCGCAAAGTGGCTGGCAGCACCTGAAGTTTGCCCTCGACGATCGGATCGACGGCGGCACCCCCGCCAATGCGGTAGACAGCCTGGTAGTGCTTTTCGACCCGAATACGTTTAACGGCGACACCTATTACTTCGACAACTTCAGCATCTACGGCGAAGAAACCACCGGCAACCAGGCTCCGACTGCCAGCGCGAGCCACAGTTGCAGCAACCTGGATTGCAGCTTCGACGGTAGCGCCAGCACCGACAGCGACGGCCAGATCAGCAGCTACCAGTGGGACTTCGGTGACAGCACCAACGCCAGCGGCGCTACCGCCAGCCACAGCTATGCAGTCGCGGGCAGCTACCAGGTCACCCTGACCGTCACCGATGACCAGGGCGCGAGCGCGAATACCAGCTTTACCGTCGATGTCACCGATGGCGCCGCCGCGACGAGCATGTACGTGGCCAGCATTACCACCGGTACCGTTTCCGCCGGCCGCGGCCAGAAACAGGCCACGGCGACGGTTTCCATTCTTGATGATCTCGGCCGCGGCGTCAGCGGTGTAACGGTGACCGGCAACTTCAGCGGTTCTATCGTCGAGAACGGCGTGAGCGCCACCACCGATGCCAACGGCACCGCCGCGTTTACCAGCAGCACCACAGCCGGCGGTAATCTCACCGTGCAGTTCTGCGTCAGCGACCTGACCGGCAGCCTCAGCCACGACACCAACGCCAGCACTGGCCTCTGCCAGTAACGGCCTGTCGCTGTAACGACATAGTCTTAACCCGGGAGCGGGCCTGAACCGTTCCCTGCAGTGCGCCCCTCCTGCGGAAACGCAGCGGGGGCGGACACTGCACGCCCAACAGCCCCCACCGAAATTTTCCGGCAGAGAAACGGGAATATTTTTCAGGGAACCAGTGACGGGTTTATTTCACACGAACGCCAAGCAATGATTTAGGGCAACGTCGCTCTATTACCGCCCAACCATCACTTGGTACAACTGTGCCGCGTTATAAGCTGTAATCGCTCTTCTATTGAACTTCCAGCCCCAACGGTGCGATATTGCTCAAGCTCGACGTACCAGTCGACCTCTACAATCCGCTGCCGAACCGGTGGGAAGATAACAATAAATCCCACTTTTTCTATTCGATATCCAGCGGACTTTTTACTGTAACCGGATTTTCACTGCGGGGCGGTTTATTGATATCGGCGCGCTGCCGAGTGCGTTTTCGACAGTGATTTTTCAAAAACAATTTTGAAGGAACCAGGATTATGAACCCCAAAGTAATGCTGGAAGTAATTTTAAAGAAATGGTCCGAAATGCCGCAGGCAGTTCGGGTGGGCACCTTTATCGCGTTTGTTGCCTCTTATTTCTATCTGATGTTCGCACCACAGTATATCGACGGCCAACTGAATGCTTTCGATCGGGAATCGAATACCTCTTTTCCCCTGCAGCACCAGATATTTGAGATGTTCGTGGACGGGCGCAGTATCCGTTTTGTCACCGATGGACGCGGCCGCTATGCCATCCCCAAACCGAGCAAGCTGCCGCTGAGCCCGGTTGAACTCAGCTTCTTTCCCGAGGGCATGAAAGACGGCTCGCCGGAGAAGAAAGTGATGATTCCGGTTCTGTCCGCCGTTTCCGGACGCGCCGACATCCTGAATATCGATGGCAACTACGTGATCGATGACAAGAACCGAGTCGCCGGGGCAACCAGCTTCTTCATTCCGAGCGCCCATGCCCAGGACACGGCCGCAGCCGCCCCCGTAACCACAGCTCAGAGCGAGGCAGAGGTTTCCAGGGAAGTCACCCGGCTGGCGCAGACGCTCACGGAAAAGCCCGCGCTGGACGCCAATAGCGAGCTCCAAACCCAGGGCATGAGCAGCACCGAGCTCTCGAAACTGCTCTACCGGGTGGAGAACCAATATGGTGTGGTGGTGAACACCAACCGCCAGCCGGTCCGGTCCATTGAAGACATCGCCACCATCGTGGCCGGCCAGCAGAAAGCCAAGAGCTGGCAGAGTGTCACCGGCACCAGCTGGCTAAAACCCAAGGGCCTGTTCGGCGCGGCCAAGACACTGGAGGTGCAGAATTCCAAACTGAAAGTGCAGACGCAGGCGGTTGCCGAAGACTCCGCCGAGGTCGTGGTATTCCGCGAAGAGGATGGCGAGAAGCAGGTGCTGCTGAAAAGCCAGATGCTGCCCGGCGAGAGTATTACCGTCAAAGACGCGGACAAGGAATATGCGATTGAACTGGAAAAAGTCGACAATGCCGGCTTCGACCGCTTCATCAATCCGAAAGCGGCCTACTTGAACGTCAAGACCAGACAGCCCCAGTAGCGCCTGCAGCGCGGGGCCCGCTGACGCTGGCTCCAGCATTTTTTCAGCTTTTAAACGTTAAGGAAGGACGATGTCACAGATCACCAGGTTCGCCCTGTCCCTATTGCTTGTTTTGGTTTCCGGCTGCGCCTCCATACCGCCGGAAGCGCCCGAGCTGTCGATGGAACTGGGCAAGCGACTGACCGCCATTGAAAAGGCCAACATTACCCTGCTGAACCGCTTCTTCGAGCAGAAGCGCCGCGAGGTGGATCGCTTTATTGAAGATGAGTGGATGCCCGCGTTCGCGCAGAATGTCTTCGACAAGCCCGTGGTTGCCCGCGCCTGGGACCAGATCATTCATACCGATGACAAACAGGCGCGGCTAAAATTCCTCACCACGACGGGCACCAAGCTCCAGCAGAAGGTCAACCAGAAACGGCTCGAACTGATCCAGCCACTGGACGAGCTGGAGAGAAGCATCGAAAGCCAGATCCGCGAGGAATACCGGCAGGCGCACTCTATCAACAGCAGCCTGACCAGCTTCCTCGCGTCCGCATCCGAGGTTTCCGAAAACCGCAATCGCTACCTGGCCATGCTCGACATCGAGCAGGGCGACCTGGACAACCTGCTAGACCAGACCGACAGCCTGGTCTCAGACCTGCTGCACAACGCCAACGGGGCAAAAGACAAATACGCGCGCGCGGAAGAATTCGTGCAACGTGTAAGAGAACTCAGGGAAACACTCTAACCGAGGGAGAACAGACCATGTCATTCGATTGGGATCAATACGAGCGCGACCTGGATGCCGCGCTGGCGGACAGCGTAAGCGAGACGGACAGTCAGCTGGCGGAGCGCATTGCACATCTGACGCGCATGTCCAGCGAGGAAATTAAAGAACTGTTTCCGGCTCCGGCAGACCTGAAGAAGCTTTCCAAGCTAATGAAAATCGTCAAGTCGACGGAGTCCCGCAATACCAAGGTGAATAACATCGTCGATAACGCCGAGGAGTTCGGCGGTATCGTGCTCACGCTGCTGGAGAAACTCGCGTAACGGCAGCGTTACCAGGCAGGATAAAAGCGCAAGCAGGCCCGGAATAACTCCGGGCCTGCATCACCACTCACTCCTCTACCGACAGCTCCGCCATCCGGGTCGGCGCCTCTTCATCCAGCAGTGTCAGCTTGCCGAGTCCCAGCGCTTCCAGGCGGCCCAGCTGGGTTTGCTTGTCGCCGACCACCAGCCAGATCATGCTCTCCGGATCCATATATTCGCCGGCGATATCGCGCACCCGATCCACGGTCATCGCGCGGGTAATGGCTTCGCGCTGGCGCACGTAGTCGGCGGGCCAGCCGTATTCGCTCATATTTTCCAGCAGGCCGAGCTTGGCCGAGGCGGTCTCGAACGCGCGCGCGTTGCTGCGGATCAGATAAGAGCGGGAGTTATCCAGGTCCGCACCGGTATAGGTATCGGCGTAGTCTTTCAGGATTTCGTGAATCAGCGCCACCGATTCCGCGGTGACATTGGCGCGCACGCCGGTGCCGATCGCGAAGCTGCCGCCGGTCTTGCCGGCGGAGATACCCGAGCCGATGCCGTAGGTGTAACCCTTGCCCTCGCGCAGCTGCTGCATCAGGCGCGAGGCAAAGCCGCCTCCGCCGAGGATGTAATTGGAAAACACCGCTGGATAGTAGTCGTCCGACAGCGCCGACATGGCCGGGCGGCCGATGCGCAGTACCGACTGTTTGGCCCCCGGCACGTCGACAAAGTAGATTCCCGGGGCGGCGGGTTTGGATTGCGGCTGCGGCACCCTCACCGCCTTCGCCGGCCAGTGATCCGCCAGCGGCGCGGCCGCCGCAAGGAACTCACCTTGATCGATAGCGCCGACCACATGCACGCGGGTCACCGACGGCGACAGGTAATTTTTGTAATAGGCCTTGAGGTCATCCATGGTGATGGCGTCGACCGAAGCGACGGTGCCCAGCGGGTTGTAACCGCGGATACTGTCGCGGCCGTGCAGCAGGTGCGCGAAGGCATTGCGGGCAATGGCATTGGGTTCGGCCGCGGCGCTCTTCAGCTGGCTGGTGACTTTCTTTTTCGCCAGCGCAAGTTCGTTCGCATCCCAGCGCGGCTGCAGCAGCATTTCCTCCACCAGCGCGAACACCGGCTTGAAGTTGCGCGCCAGCGTGCTCACATCCACGCGCACGGCACCCTGCCCGGCACTGACACTGATCTCGGCGCCCAGCGTCTGGATTGCCGTTTCCAGTTCTTCCGGTGTGCGTTTGGCGGTGCCGCGCTCCATCATCATCGCGGTCAGGTTGGCCACGCCGGGCAAGTCGGTGCGCTCCTGCAGCTGGCCGCCATCGATCACCAGGCTGAAATCGACCGTGGGCACCTCGTCGTTTTCGATCCCGTACACCTGCAGGCCGTCGCCCAGCGCTGCCTGCCACACCTGCGGCACCGCGGTCTCGGCCGGATCGCCATAAGGCGGCTCCTTGCTGCGGTCGAAGGTGGACGGCGTGTGGGCGTATGCCGCCTGCTGGGAGGCATCAAAGGATTCCTCGGCGCCGTTGACGATCTTCTCTTCCACTATCTGCGCGGGCTGCGAATCCGCCAGCGCCAGTTCCGCCTGCCCCCTGGGCACAAAGCTCGCGGCCACGAACGGGCGGCCCTTGATGTATTTGCGGTAAACCCGCTGCACATCCTCGGCGGTCACCGCCAGCAGCCGCTGGATATCCTCGCTCGCGTAACCGGCATTGCCGGTGTAGACCTGGTACTGGGCCAGCTGGAAGCCCTTGCCCAGCACGCTGGACAGGCCGTTGTAGAAGGCGATTTCCTGCCCGGCCTTGATGCGCTCCAGGTCCTTGGCCGCGATGCCCTCTTTCTCGAACAGCGCAAACCCTGCATTGATGCCGTCGTACACCGCATCCAGGTCGCGGCCCTCGAACGCCTGCACCTGCAGCTGTGTCTGCCCGGCCAGCTCGGATTCGTAGGCGCCCATGGACACGTTGGCGGTGAGCTGCTTGTCCTCCACCAGCACACGGTACAGCGGCGCGCGCTTGCCCTGCGACAGGTATTCGCGCAGCACCGCCAGCGGGTAGCTGTCCGAGTCGTAGCGCGGCACCGAGGGCCACGCCAGCGTCAGCGCCGGCACCTGGGCGAAGTTGTCCTCGTAGTAGCGGCGCACGCTCTGTTTCAGCACCGCCGGCTGCTTGGCCGCGCGCTCGATGGGCTCGCCCGCGGGGATCTCGTCGAAATAGTGGTGCACCCAGGCTTTCGCCTGTTCGATATCGAAATCGCCGGCCACGACCAGGGTGACATTGTTGGGCACATACCAGCGCTTGAAGAAGGTTTTGACGTCATCGAGGGTGGCGTCCTGCAGGTCTTCCAGCGAGCCGATCACCTGCCAGTTGTAGGGGTGCCCTGCCGGGTAGAGGTTGCGGTCGATTACGTACTGGGTGTGGCCGTAGGGGCGGTTGTCGTAGCTCTGGCGCTTCTCGTTCTTCACCACCTGCTTTTCCTTCGCCAGCACCGGCTCGGTCACGGTGTTGATAAACCAGCCCAGCTTGTCCGCCTCGGCCCAGAGCATTTTCTCCAGCGCATCCTTGGGCACCGTCTGGTAGTAGTTGGTCCTGTCGCGGGAGGTGGAACCGTTGGCCCCGGAGCCGCCGATGCGTGCACTCATCGCATCCAGCCCGCCCTTGCCCAGGTTCTCGGACTCCAGGAACAGCAGGTGCTCGAACAGGTGCGCAAAGCCGGTGCGGCCTTCCTTCTCCCGCGCCGAACCCACATGGGCCGTCAGCGACACCGCCACCACCGGATCGGAGCGGTCGATATGGAACAGCACATTGAGGCCGTTCTTCAGCTGGAACTGCTGGTAGTCGATACCGAACTGAGTCTTGGCTTGGACTGGGGCCGAGGATTGGGATTCGGGCTTGGATTCTGGCTGTTTTTTAGACTGATCGCAGCCCGACAGGCCAAGCGCGGCAACGGATACGGCGGCCAGCAGGCCGAAAGAGGCCGTCAGGTTCCTGAACATGGTGATTTCCTATGCGTTGTTATGTTCGGGAAGATAGCAGGAGTGGTGGGGTTGGGCGACCGGTGGTCACAAGGTGTGACCTGTTTAAGTCTAAATAAAAAGCCCCCAAAGTAGCCTGCACAGTAAAGCTCGCAGTAGGTAATTGCTCACATACAAAATTACAGCCAATTACTGGGTTCGCTCATCGCCATCACGCACCATTACATTGATGCACCTCACACAATCCCTTATGTTATAAATAGCGACACGGCGCAATGTGTCACTCATCAAATTGAGCGATTGCTGTAATTGAAATACAAGCGACATAGGACAGCGAGCGTACAGCGGGGAATCTCTAGGCGAACAATCCTCACAGCTCTGGACTTTCCAAGGTTACAGAGGCAAGTGATGTGGCGACATGGGCACTCTCAAATCCGAACCACTCTGTATATTGCCATCCATACCTGGCCGCGAGAATGACTTTATTCAGCAAGGCATTCCAGCCGTCGCGACCGTAATTTTTTACCGGAGCGCCAGTTAGCCGCGAAAACTCTATAAACCAGGCTGTTACCAACAGCCTATGGAATCACGAATATCAGTCGCGATGACTATTTTCGATAACTGGAGCGATCATTTCACATTGGCCCAGAGCGTCCCGGCACGGGCCCTATGGGGCGTACCATGATGGAATCGATCAGACAATATCAGTCGGTCGGACAACGACCGTAACCACCACAATATAAACGTTAACTTTCTAGGAGAAACCATGAGTCCTTTGCAAGACATCGATTTCAAAACAAATAACAGCAAGAAGCTACGTGTAATGCTTCGCAAAGAGCCGAATGGTTACTTTGTGCACTTGCAAGAGCTGATTACCGATGGGACTTACGGCGGCATGTACTCGGAGTTTTCCTCTCCTATGCATCGATTTTCTGACGCCAAGATCGCGTTCGAGTATGCCCTAAAGGCACTGCGATTATTCCTCGGGTATTCGAACGATGATCTCAAAGAGGCTAATAACCCATGCAATTGTGAGTTGCTCAGCAATTCAGATCAAGCGTCGGTTCTGAGCAGCCTCGGCTTGCAAATTACTCCTACTGTAAACAAGTGACGCACAAAGTTAACAAGGCCAAGCACGGCGACAGCTTTTCCTTTGCGGCTTCGCTTCCACTACAAAGCTGCGCGCGCTAGCGCGCGTTAACATTACCTAAATTACGGTATTTAATTTTATATAGGAGCATAAATTGAAAAGGACGATATCTGTAAATTTAGGAGATGTAACAGGAAAAACTTGGGTTATAAATGACTTAAAAGAGTTATATAGGTTTGCCAAAGTAGAATTCGAGTATTGGGAAAAATCCGCTCAAGAATGTTCCCCTCCAAACAATCAGTTACATACGTACTTTAATGGACGCAATTATTTCAAAAATCTAATTACCTCTATAGACAACTGGAAAGAAAACCTAGAAAACTGGGACGATACTCAATTAACCCAACATATTAATAACTTACAACGTGGGATTTTTAACCCTATTCGTCAACATTGGCTCTGGAGTGGACATGCTTTTACTGGAACCTTTGTTGAGATTCAAAAAAGTTACGGTCAACACTCAGCAACATCATTCGCAAATTTTCTCATTAACAAACAAGTTAATGCTAACGGGAACAAAGAAAGCTTTATAGGTACTTTATTGGCCTATGAATTTGAACTTCAAAATTCAGATCTTACTAAAAGACGAAATAGCGAAAAAGTGTCTTTAAGACACCTTCGAAATACACTCGAAAAGACAACAAATAGTTTAACCGGTGAAGTTGAGCAATTTAAAGATAATTTCGCCTTATGGAATGAAAATACACAAACTAGCTGGACTGACTGGAAAGCACAAATAGAAGAAGAATATAACAGCGTTAAGTCAGAGCAAAAACACAAATCAACCGAACAATTGACCAATCAGAAAAATGAATTTATTAGTTATATAGACGGTTGTCGTACTCGAATTTCCGATCTTGAAAATACCTATCAAGAAAAGCTAAGACTTGAAAAGCCAGCAGAATATTGGAAAAAATCGGCAAGAAAATATGGTGTGCAAGGTAGTCTTTGGTCGTTAGCTTTAATCTCTTCCATCCTGCTTGGGTTAGTATATTTCTTCGACTTCTTCAATTCTTGGCTTGAAGGTCAAGAAACCTCCATTAAGTTAAATACCTTACAAGGAGCTGTGATATTTGGGTCCATTTTAGCGGTGTATGCTTTTCTAGTTAAAACATTGTCTAAATTAACGTTTAGTTCTTTTCACTTGATGAGAGACTCGGAAGAAAGAGAGCAATTAACTTACCTATATTTATCATTGAACAATGAGGGCCAAATAGATGGCACATCGAGAGAGCTGGTATTGCAGGCATTATTCAGCCGAACTGAAACAGGACTACTTAGCGGAGATTCAGGACCGACAATGCCTGTTCAAGATCTACTGAAAGAAGCCCTAAAAACAAAGTAGGAAGTATGTAATTCCAACAAGAAAGTAAATGGACTCAGATGAACCTTTTGACGTCAATATATACAACAATTAACAATTGAGTCCGGCGTCAAAAATTGACACGACACTGTTAAAGAATGATCTCCGAATCAGCTATCAATCAAGCGTCACCAATCGTATATTGGCTGCCTCTCATTGCCCTGGCCGCAACTATATTGAAGTCCCCATGGTTCAAGGGAATCTTGGGGGAATCATTAGTAAAATTTTTTGGCAGACTGCGCCTTCCGACCGATGTATATCATCGGATCCACAACGTCACACTACAGACACCGGACGGCACCACGCAGATAGACCATATCTTCGTTTCCCGTTTCGGTATCTTTGTGGTGGAAACCAAGAATATGCGGGGTTGGATTTTTGGCGGGGAACACCAAGCCCAGTGGACGCAGCGAATCTACAAGAAATCCTTCAAGTTCCAGAACCCGCTGCGCCAGAACTACAAGCATGTAAAGGCACTGGAAGCACTTCTGGACGTACCTCCGGATACCATCCACTCCGTGGTGGTCTTCGCCGGCAATAGCACCTTCAAGACCCCGATGCCCGCCAACGTAACCAAGGCCGGTGGCTATATCCGCTATATCAAATCCTTCCAGACACCGGTGCTGACCGAGAGCGAAGTCCAGACGGTAGTGAATCGCATTCAATCCGGCCGCCTGGAACCCACACGAGAAACGCACAGGCAGCACGTACAGCAGCTACAAGCTCGCAATAAATCCACTGCAGAAAGACTCTGTCCGAGATGCGGAAGCCGGTTGGTCAAGCGCACAAGCAAGCGTGGTGCGAATGCGGGAAAGGAGTTCTGGGGTTGTTCAGCATTTCCTAAATGCAAGGTGATACAAAACATCGTTTAACGGAAATCATTGGCTTCTTCCGTTTTCCGGTTGCAACCTACTAATAATCTAAGACGAAACCACATGCCCCTATTATTTGAAGAAATCGACAGCCAAGCCTCCCCCGCTGGGTGAAATATCCCTGCGCAAACGGCGCATCCCCGCGCTCGGCGACAGGGACATCCACGAAGTAAAGCCCGGCGAAGAGTTCCTGATGTCGAGCATGTTTGTCGAAGCGGAATAAATGAGGTCAGATCAATTTTTTGACACGCATCTTCACGGCTGCATAATGCGGATCTGGCCCCACTTATTTTGGTGTATGTTTGCGTGATGAGCGCGGCCTGAATAGGCCCGAGCCAATGATTTTTGGCAGATTGGAATTCTGGCGTCAACTACCCTCGCTTCCCTCTCGATGACGCGCTCTGTATCTAACTGCAGCAGCAGCGCTCCGACCGCGCCTACTGAACCTGATCTACGCCATCGTGTCGCCCCTGCTATTAACTGGCATGCCCCCTGAGCTTTACTGTTACCATGCCGCACTGAAACCAGCCACCGATCACCCCCTGCCCCACCAGAGAGCCCAGATGACATTCCGCACCCTAGGATTGAGTGACCCACTCCTGCAAGCCCTTGAAGAGAAAGGCTATACAACCCCTACCGAGATCCAGCGCAAGGCAATTCCCGCCATTGCGGAAGGACGGGACGTTATCGCCACCGCGCAGACCGGGACAGGTAAAACCGCGGCCTTTGTGTTGCCGGTGCTGGATGCGCTCAGCGGTGAGCGCAAGCGGCGTGCTAAGCGTTTCCGGGCGTTGATCCTTGTACCTACCCGCGAGCT
Organism: Microbulbifer hainanensis; assembly: GCF_014904735.1. Lineage (GTDB taxonomy): Bacteria > Pseudomonadota > Gammaproteobacteria > Pseudomonadales > Cellvibrionaceae > Microbulbifer > Microbulbifer hainanensis. Next base: position 12,197 of record NZ_JACZCR010000014.1, read on the forward strand.
GGCCATGCAAGTGGAAGAGAATATCCGGCAGTACGGCAAGCATCTGACGGTAGCCTCCATGACGATGGTGGGCGGGGTAGACCTGGAACCGCAAAAGCAGCAGTTGATAGAGGGCGTGGACATTGTTGTTGCCACCCCGGGGCGGCTGCTGGACCTGGCGCACCAGCGCACGCTCTATTTTGACGAGCTGCAGGTGGTGGTGCTGGATGAAGCCGACAGAATGCTCGATATGGGCTTTATTGACGACCTCAACAAGATTATTGATCGACTGCCCACGCAGCGGCAAAGCCTGCTGTTTTCCGCCACACTGTCGAGCCAGGTAGGGGCTCTGGCCAAAACCCTGGTGGACAATCCTTTTGATGTGTCCATAGCGGGCGACAAAAAAGCCGCACCGAAAATTTCCCAGTGGTTGATCGCGGTAGACAAGCACAACAAGTCGGCGCTACTCAGCCATCTGGTAAATGCGCGCAACTGGACCCAGGCACTGATCTTTATTCGCACCCAACACGGCGCAGCCAAGCTGGTCAGCCAGCTGGAAAAGCGGGGCATCAAGGCGGAATCCATCCACGGCGGCAAGAGCCAGGCCTCACGCACAAAGATTCTGGCAGATTTCAAATCCGGAAAAATCAGCCTGCTGGTCGCCACCGGGATTGCCGCACGCGGTATTGATATCGATGAACTGGCGCGCGTGGTCAACTACGATATGCCCGACGATGCCGATGAATACATTCACCGCATCGGCCGTACCGGCCGCGCCGGCTCTTCCGGAGAAGCGGTATCGCTGGTATCCAAAGATGATTTCAAACGCTTGTGTGCGGTCGAGCGCCGTCTGGGGAAAATTATTGACCGGGTACAGATCGAAGAATTTCCGGTGGTGAAAGATCTACCGCCCTCAAATTTAAACTTTTCCGCCAAAAGTAAAAAAGATAGCAAGGCTGGCAAACACATAAAGAAAGAGCACCCCACAGAGAAGGTAGCGCAGCCTAAGACACCTTGGGGCGGAACAAGGAAATGATTGGTTTCAAAAGATGGAATCGTAAAGCCCCCCAAAAATTCCACAAAGAGAAAAGGGCCATCAATTTCTGTCGATTTTTACAGTTTGAGCACCAAATGCCAAAAACCTAGAATCAAAGATCGATGGTCGGGCGAACCCGTGCAATCCCGCTGTGGCATTGTTTATGTCGGCGTGAACCCGACCAGATAGTTATTCAGAATACTCGACTCCCAAGCCAACAAGCCGCCCACTGTATTACGCTGGCCACCAGCGTCGGTGTGCGGGATGACCATCGAGGTGGTGGATGTCTCGGGTCTCAACGAGAGCTGCAGCCAGTTCAACGGGGAGAAGATTATTTACGATACCGCGCCGGTACACTCAGAATTTGCAAGCTGGAACGGACGCGCGCAGCGCCGGCAACACTGCTCATCGGCAAGTCCCACACACTAGACTGGCTGCCACGCGCTCTTCGCATGATATAAAGTAGTTTGGGTCAAGCATTTGCCGATCACTACCCGCCGATAGCCAGAGAACGAAACCACCATGCCCCTATTATTTGAAGAAATCGACAGCCAAGCCTCACCCCTGGGCGAAATCTCCCTGCGCAGACGGCGTATTCCCGCGCTCGGAGACAGGGATATCTACGAAGTGAAGCTCGGCGAAGAATTCCTGATGTCGAGCATGTTTGTCGAGGCGGAAGAGGCCCTGTCGACACTTGGTCTGGCTGCGGTGCAGGGCGACAAGCTCAATGTGGTGGTTGGCGGGCTGGGCCTGGGTTATACCGCTGTGGCCGCGTTAAAGGACGAGCGGATTGCCGAACTGCTGGTAGTCGACGCCCTGGATGCGGTGATCGGCTGGCATAAAGACGAACTGGTGCCCCTCGGCAAAATCCTCAACGCCGATCCACGTAACCGCTATGTGCACGGCAGCTTCTTCGATCTGGCCACAGCCCCGACGACGGGCTTTGACCCGGACAACCCCGGCAAGAAGTTCGATGCGATTCTGCTGGATATCGACCATTCCCCAACCGAATACCTGAATGCCGCCAACGCCAGCTTCTATACCACCGAAAACCTGTCCCTTATGGCCGAACAGCTGAAGCCCAAAGGCGTCTTCGCCATGTGGTCGCAAAACCTGCCTGAGGAAGACTTTGTCGCACTGCTGAAGACGGTGTTCGAGACGGTCGATTCCCACGTGGTTTCTTTTTACAACCCGTTTCTCAGTGGTGAATCGACGAACTCGGTCTATGTCTGTGTGAAGCGCTCCGCTTGAATCAGCGGGGTCGTTGCAAGAGAGCGGGTCAGATTAGCACCGCCAACCAGTCGCTAACAGTGATTGCTCAATCTATGCTTCCTTCGTGTAACATGCACCCACAGGAAACCGTACCAGAGTGTGGCATTAGGCCACGGGAGTCTTCACATTGGAGTTAGTGGCTAGAATTCTACTGGCAGCGAGTGCGGGGATAATCCTGCTGCTCGGATCACTGCATCTCATCTATACCTTCTACGGCCCAAAACTAAGGCCGAGAGAGCCGGAATTGCAGGCCCGGATGGATCAGGTCTCCCCCGTGATAAGCCGCGAAACCACCATGTGGCGCGCTTGGGTTGGCTTCAACGCCAGCCACAGTTTCGGGGCAATCCTGTTCGGTCTCATCTACGGCTACCTGGCAACAGTTCACGCCCAACTCCTCTTTGGCTCAGTATTTCTCCTGGGCACTGGCCTGGCGCTACTGGCGGGCTACACCTTCCTCGCGCTGAAATACTGGTTCAGCATCCCCTTGCGGGGAATTGTTATTGCCTTGGTCCTGTATGCGGGTGCGGTTTTAGCATCGCTGGCCTGAGCAAGCGTTAGTGCAACACCACCGGATTCAGTGCATACCGACTTTTTCGTAAAGGACTCAACGGAACGCTTCAGAAGGCGATAGACGCTCGGGCAAAACCTGAGCAGCTCCAATGCTTCGCCGACGATCCACCAATTGGTTTTTACAGCCATCCCTTCGGATAGAGATTCTGTAGTGTTGGCCGGCGGGAATTGAAGGATAATGTGCTCCCACATCAGCGCTTGCTAACCGCCGCAAGGGCGGGGTACACCGCGCAGTGTGCGGCCGTCACCATTACGAGAGGGAATTCGAGAGTGGATATATTGCAGGTATTAACTTTTGCCCTGATAGTGACATTGCTCGTCATCTCACCGGGGCCAAATGGTGTGCTGATCGCAAAGACGGTGCCCATTTCCGGAAGAGCTGCCGGATTTGCCAATATCTGGGGATTTGTGGCGGCATTTTATATTCACGGCACCTTATCCATACTGGGCATTTCTGTGCTGCTGGTTCAGTCCTCTGAGGCATTCTTTGCCTTTAAACTGTTGGGGGCGGCCTACCTGTGTTGGATAGGCTGCAAATCTCTGCTGACGGCCTGGAAAAATGAGCAGCCCATTCCAAAGACTCCAGAGCGGCTGCCGAAAAAAGCCAAATCTATTTGGGGTGCTTTTATTGAAGGTTTTTTCACTAACGTGCTCAACCCCAAAGTGTCTATGTTCTACCTTGCGGCCTTCCCGCAGTTTATGCCGCATGGCGAAAGTATCCTTGCCTCGTTCACGCTTGTATCGATTCACGCACTGATCAATCTGCTCTGGTTCTCTGCGTTGGTGCTTTTGCTATCGAAACTCAAAGGCATGGCCAACAGCGCCAGTTATTTGCGGTGGTTAAAATCGGTCACCGGGGCTGTCTTTATCGGTTTTGGTACCAAACTGGCCTTTTTGAAACCGTTAAACAACGGCTGACAGACGACATCCATCGAATGCGCCGCTGTATTTGGCATTCGGCTTCAACGATTCACACAAGCAGAGTGAGTTATGTCCCGGATTTTCTACTCAGGCACAAGGAACGCTTCCAGCTGGGCATTCAGGGCATGGCTGGCCCTGCGGGAACAGAATATCGATTTTGAAGAGATTGTTGTGGATATTCGCAGGCCGCAGCGCTTTGACAACCTCCGAAGAATCGGGGAATTCTCGCCTCCGAGTGCCGTTCCGGTTCTTGTCGATGATGACATGGTGATATTTGATTCAAGCGCGATCATGGAATATGCCAGCGAAATCGGCGATGGCAGTCTGCTGCCGGAAAATGTACAGGAACGTGCACGCTGCCGATCATTTCTGAGCTGGCAGCATTCAGGGCTGTCTGGAATCTGCCCAAAGCTCTCATTTGAACGCGCTTTCTATCCCGACAAACGGCCAATGACGCAGGAGGAGGTTGCGGATGCGGCGCGAATCTTCGGCGCCTGGGAGATGGAACTGGGCCGAAGTGGCGGCCCCTTTTTACACGGCGTTCTGTCCCTGTCTGATCTGGCCTTTGTCCCGACGATCCTTCGCATCTGCAGCCATAAACCAGACATGGAAAAATGGCCGTTAACCGCAGCGTGGATCGACAGGCTCCTGTCGAGAGACAGTGTCAAAGAATGGCTCGATGAAGCCGAAAAGCTACCTCCAATAATTTTAGAGGACGGCTATCTCGACTGACCCAAAAAGCTTGACCATTTTCCCAGGCGAATAAGTACAAAGGCATATCGAGCGACCTGTGCTCCGCCTCTCTCGCGTGAGGGCGAGGGCGATGGCATGACCTTGGCCTCCCATAGAAATGGTGGGCAGGCGGCAAGACCTCCCACTAACGTGAGCGAAAGTGGGAAAGAAGGCACGGCGAAGATGCATTGAATTCGCGCGAGTTTCTGCTTAAATGACATGAGCGAATAACAATAAGGACAGAGTCGAAGCTGCGGGTTCATTGGCTACACTGCAGATTCGCTCCGCAAACCGGATGCCCGCCCATGCCGCTCAGCAACACCATGTCCCACGTTCTCGGTGTCGATACCCACACATTCAAAGACCTCGAGATATTTGAGTCCGACAATGGCGATGCCAGCCTGTTCGAGTTCTGCAATCGGACGCGCTCCATTGGCGGCGCGGCGGTACTGCGGCGGCGCATGCAGAATCCCTGGGCCAGTGCAGAGCGTATCGAGGCGACCCAGCTGGCCGTGCGCTTTATCAGCGGGCAGCGCCCGCTCTTCAAAGAAATGCCCTCCGTGTATGCCGTCGAAGGCACACAGGATTACCTGCACGAAATCCTGCCGAAGCTGGATTTTAAAAACCAGCTGGATTTTGTGTTAGGTTCCTTTCAGATCTGGGTTAACCAGGACAGCCACTATTTCAGCATTGTGCGCGGCGCCCAGGCCACCTGCCGGTTTATCCGGGCACTGCGCGCATTCGTCGCGCAGCCAGCACTGAGAGCGGCCACGGGTGAACTGGAGCCACTGCTGCGACAGCTGCGCGCGCTGCTGTCACGCCCCAACTTTCGCAGCGTGCCGGATTTTGATGTCGGCGCCTGGGGCACCTGGAAAATGCTCAAGCTCGACCAGATCCTGCGCATCAAGGAGAAAGACACGCTCACCCAACTGCTGGCACTGAACTACGAGCTGGATGCACTGGTGTCGATGGCCGATGCCACTAGCGAACACGGCTTTGTGATGCCGGAAATCTGTGCCGGCCAGATACACGTTACGGCCGAAGGCCTCTATCACCCGTATCTCGCCAACCCGGTCGCCAACCCCGTTACGCTCAACCAGCAACACCGCATTTTGTTTCTCACCGGCCCCAATATGGCCGGCAAGACCACCTACCTGCGCGCCTTTGCCATCGCGTTATACCTAGCCCACCTCGGCATGGGCGTACCCGCACAGACTTTCCGGTTTGTGCCGGTGCAGCGGCTGTTCAGTTCCATTTCCCTGACCGACGACCTGCGGCGCGGCGTGAGCTACTTCCGCGCAGAGGCGTTGCGGGTAAAGGCGGTGGCCGAGGCCATCGCGCGCGGGGAGCGGGTCGTGGCGCTGATGGACGAACCCTTCAAGGGCACCAACGTGAAAGATGCCTTCGAGGCGTCGCTGGCCATTCTCGAACGATTCTCCAGCCGGGAAAACTGCCTGTTTATGTTTTCGTCCCACCAGATCGAGCTCAGCGATCACCTGCATCGCCTGCACAACCAGGTGGACTGCCGCCACTTTGAGGCGGTCGAGAATGACGATCGGCTGCGCTTCGATTACCGGCTGCGTGCGGGCATTTCCGATCAAAGGCTGGGGATGCGAGTGCTGAGGGAAGAAGGGATATTTGACTTGCTGGACCGCAGTGAAGACACGGCACCGGGTCTTTCGCAGACTGTGCCGTGACTCAAGACGCATGAATAAATAGAGTAAATCCATATTTTAATATGGCATTTACTCAGAATGTTCAATGCCTAAATATTAGTCTAATACTATTTATTTTTATTTGTTTTCGACGAGATCAATTTCAACAGGAACAGAATAAGTCACCATAGCATTATCTTCTTTACGCTGAGGTTGAGCGCTTTTTATTAGCTCACAAATTCTTTCACCAAATTTTTGAATAGTACTATTTTTAGTGAGACCATTGGGATTAACCATGAATGGAATCACTATGACAAGGCTCCCATCTTTGTTGACACCCCACTGTAGATCTTTCCCATCAATTATTTCATGATGCAAGTCATGGCCAAAGTCATAGAATGCGACTGAAAAATCTTCGCTATACGTTTTCCCAAGGCAAATTATTAGTTTTGGCTTGAAATCTGAAACCCAACTTCTCATCACTGGAAAACGATGATCTTTGCACCAAGAGACATAATCTAGCTTTGAGTCAAAACCCGATATATTTGAAAACTCTTCTGCCCACAGCTCATAACTCGTATCCTTAAATGAAATTGGATACAGGTTAGCTTTAAAATATCCTTGGGAACCAGCTACGAATGGTTGCGTAACGCGAGCGAACTCCCTGTATTCTGATACACTACCACCGTTTATGACTGTTAAGAGTTTCATTACTTGCCAGTTAAAAATATAACTGACGTTTTCTTCCCAGCTTTCATAGCCGGCGGGAATTTCATCAAATGGTTCGGAAACATCCGCACGTAAGCTTTCAGCACTCTGACCACCTCCCCACTCAATCCCACAAACCCATATAGAAGGTTTCTCTGGCGTTCCCGGATCTCCCCCATCACAACCAGAGAATGAAAGACCCCACTTCTCAAAATTTTCGATCGGACTCATTATTATTCCTTTATATGTGAGGAGAGCTCGTTATATATACCTCTTATTTATAGCAACTCGCACATATAAAGTGCAATCTAAATAACATGCACAAATAAATTGTGGGTAGAGTAAGGATAGCGCTCGAAGCCCGGGCGAGTGGGCGGCCACGCAGGGCCGCCCTAACCATCACAGATGGCGAGTTTCCGCTGGCGCAGTCCACCAGCTGTCGTTACGTCCGTCGAAATACTGAATCGGCACATCGATCAATTCTTGGGGGGTGACGTTGTCCAGCGTTGACAAAGAGACGGAGACATAGTCGCCCCCTTTTTCCTCTACATGCCCCTTGCCGAAGGGGCGCACGCCACAGTGCCTGCAGAACAGGTGATGAGCCTGCTTGCTGCCGAACTGGTAGTTGCTGAGCGCCTCCTCGCCCTGCAGCAGGCGGAAATCGCCCGGTTTGATCAGTACACCCCACCCACGGGTTTTGCGGCAAATGGAACAATTGCATTTACCGGTGCCGGCACTCAGGTCGATATCCGCCTCATATCGCACTGCACCGCAGTGGCAGCTGCCCTGGTAGGTCTTTTTCATCAAGCGGTCTCCACCAGTGCGTCATCTTTTTCCATGGCGCGGCGGTAGGCATCGCGTGCTGAGACCCGCTTTGCGTAGTCGATGAATTCCGCACGCTTTTCAATGGTGCCGAAATTCAGGCCCCAGTTGATCTGCGCTCCCACATAGACGTCGGCGGCGGTAAAGCGTTCGCCCGCGACAAAGGTGTGGTCCTTCAACCAGGCTGCGAGGGTGTCGAGGACAGCCGCGTAGGTGCCGTAGCCCACCATCTTCTGCTTCTGCGCATCCGGCTCCACACCGAGTGTCTTTGAGTCGGTAATCGCTGCCTCCAGTGGACCGGCGGCAAAGAACAACCAGCGGTAATAGCTGGCGCGCTCTGCGGGGCGTGGGGCCAGTTCCGCTTGCGGGAAGGCTTCCGCCAGATAAGCGCAGATGGCCGCGCCCTCGGTCACCACCTGGTCGCGGTACACGATGGCCGGCACTTTACCCATGGGGTTGATCTTCAGGTAGGCGGGCGCTTTCATGCTGCCGTCGTAGTCGAGCACTTCCACGTGATAGGGCGTGCCCACTTCTTCCAGCATCCAGCGCGCGATACGACCACGGGATTGCGGGTTGGTATAGAGAATGACTTCATTTCGCATAACTGCTCTCCGTTGCTCTTCATTTGTCAGGGCTTGTGAATCGAACGCGAGCACTGTAATTGCTAAATAGGCTATATTCCGCCCTAATAAATGAAGCAGGATGCAAGTCATGTCGAATCCGACGACACGCGTGCTGGCGCTACTGGAGCTGCTGCAGAGCCACGGCAACGCCAGTGGCAGCAAACTGGCGCAGATGCTCGGCGTGGACGGTCGCACGCTGCGTCGCTACATCGCGACCCTGGAGGAGATCGGTATTCCGTTGACTGCCGAGCGCGGGCGTCACGGCGGCTACCGGCTGGTGTCTGGCTACAAGTTGCCGCCGATGATGTTCACGAACGAGGAGACCCTGGCCATCTCCCTCGGCCTGCTGGCGGCGCGCAGCCTCAGCGTGGGCGAAGTCTCTACCGCAGTCGCCAGTGCCCAGGCCAAGCTCGAACGGGTCATGCCGCAGAAACTGAAACAGCAACTGCGCGCACTCGACGACAGTGTCACCCTGGACCTGGTGCCGAGGTCGGCGCCGGACAGCGTCACGCTGGCAACCCTGGCTGCAGCAACCCAGAACCGATGCCGCACGGTGTTCGACTACGCCGGCGGCAGCCACAGTGGCAACGAAAGTGTGACGCGACGAGAATTCGACCCTTACGGCCTGGTGTTCCGCCGTGGCCGCTGGTACGCGGTGGGCCACTGCCACCTGCGCGTGGATCTCCGTACCTTCCGCCTCGACCGTATGCAGCAGTTACGCCAACTGGAAATTCCATTCCAGCGACCACAGGATTTCGATGCCGCTGCTTATCTCACCAGCAGTTTTGCCCGTATGGATTCCGGCTTTACGGTCGAGTTACTACTGCATACGGATCTGGCAAGTGCCAGCACAGTGCTCACTGAGGAAATGGGCCTGCTGACACCCAGGGGAGATGCGGTGGTATGGCGTGCGCACACCGGCTGCCTGCAGTGGTTCGCCGCGCAGCTGACGCGGCTGCCCTTTACCTTCGAGATCCTCTCCCCGCAGGAGCTCAGGGGCGAGTTGCGCCGCCAGGCGGAGAGACTGCTGGCTATGGCGGCAATTTGAGCCGCAGAGAGGGCGCCGGGTAAGGTCAGCAACCTGCGAATTGGGTAGGCTGCGGGGATACTTTGTGCGCTCAAAAAAATTTGCCGCGGTTGTCGAATTGGGGATTCCCGATCCGACTATTAGATATCAACGCAATCATTCGTTGTCTCCACTCTTGTCTCTATCCGAGGAAACACTATGTCCAGAATGATGTTTGTAAACCTGCCGGTCTCCGATCTGGGAAAATCCATCGAGTTCTTCTCCCGGCTGGGCTTTGAGTTCAACCCGCAGTTCACCGATGACACGGCCACCTGCATGATCATCGGTGAAAGCAACTTCGTGATGCTACTCACCCGCGAAAAGTTCAGCAGCTTCACGCCGGACCTGGAGATCTGCGACACCGGCAAGAGCACCGAAGTGCTGGTGTGCCTGTCGGCGGAGAGCCGCGCAGAGGTAGATGCACTGATCGACAAGGCCGTCGCCGCGGGCGGCAGCAGCTACCGTGAAGCGCAAGACTACGGCTTTATGTACGGCCGCGCCTTCCGTGACCTGGATGGACATATCTGGGAGTTTATGTGGATGGATATGGCCGCGGCACAGCAGGCCAGCTGACTGCCGACTTGCGAATGCCAGCAATCTGCGGCGAATAAGAAAGCCCGGCTATCAGTCGGGCTCTGTTTATCCCTCGGCCCATCTCGCTCTACAGCGCGTAGTGCCCTTCAAATCAGGGCGCCGGAATCGGCAGGCGCTCCATTACCGACACGCAGTCTCCGGGTGTGAAGGGCGCTGTAAGAATGGATTTTTTCCAAACCTTGCACGCAACACTCGCTTCAGCACTGCAAAAGACCGGCCCCAATCAGCCATCTAACCTTCCAACGCCGCCAATCCCTCGGCAATCCTTATTGGCGCCGTCGGGCGTTCATACATGGATTCCAGGTAGTCTTTCAACCGCGGGGCATTGTCGAGCAGTTGCGCCGCAGCGACCCAGTCGAGCGTATAAGCCGCATTGAAGTCGGCCACGCTCAACCGATCACCGACGATAAATTCACGGCCCTGCATATGTTGCTCAAGTACAGCCACCATCTTCTTGCACTCCTGCTGCGCTAACTCAACATCCTGTGGCAGTCGTTTGTGCGGCGAGTACAGGGCTGTGTGCCGTGCTATGCGCCACAGGGGTTGCTCGATCTCGGTAACGAGAAAGAACATCCAGCGGTACATTTGCGCTCTTTCTTGCAATGACTCAGGAATAAATCCCGCCTCGGGGTACTTCTCGGCCAGGTAGAGCTGGATGGCGGCGGACTCCGTGAGCACGAGGTCGCCGTCCACCAGTACCGGAACTTTGGCGGCGGGGTTGAGGGCCAGGAAGTCTTCCCTATGGGCCTCTCCTTTGAGTAAGTCTATCGGGTGGCTTTCGTATTCGAGACCCAGCTCATTCAGCAGCCAGATGACACGCAATACGCGGGTTGGTGGTGTTCCGTAGAGTTTGATCATCTCCAGCTCCGCATTTCTTCTTCAGTGTTTTTTTTCCACTGCCGGACAACCGTTGCCCGGCGGCGGTTGGGTTCAAGGCGTGGGAATAGGCTTACACTCCATCACTTCCACACTGTTGCCGGGGAAGATGGTGAAGTGCGGGTGCCCTTCAAACAGTTTGGCCGCTGCGTCGTGGGATTCCGCTTGCACGATCACGTAGCCGGTCATGTTGTTGCGGGTGTCGGTAATGCCATCGGAATCAATCTGCTTGGTCTTGCCCAGCGGGCCGCCCGACTCGACCAGTATTTCTTTATGCTTGTTCATCCAGGCATGCCAGGCGGCCATACCCTCTTCCAAGCGTTGCTGGCGCTCGGCATCGGTGAGGTGATCCCATTTCTTCATTGATTCCGGGGTGCCGAGATAAATGGCGAGGTAGTTGTTCACGGTGTCTCCTTGTGTGGCTTATGTCACTGATTGATTTCTGGTTCGACCAGGCGGGCCAATGCCGCCATCGATTCCTGCCAGCCGAGATAGCACATCTCGACGGGGATCATTTCGGGAATGCCTTCCTGGACGATGCTTAGCTCGGTGCCACAGGTTACGGTTTTGAGGTTGATCGTTACATTCATAGTACCCGGCAGGTTCGGGTCATCGAACTTGTCGGTATAGCGGATTAATTCGTTCTCCACCAGTTCCTGGTATTCCCCGCCGAACGAGTGGCTGTGGCCGTTGGTGAAATTGGTAAACGAGGCCTTGAAGGTGCCGCCAACCCTGGCATCCAGGTGTTCGAAATCAGCGGTGAATCCGTCGGGTGGCATCCATTTGGCCATCGCCTGCGGATTCAGAAAGGCGCGATACACGCGCTCTGCCGGCGCGCGCATGATGCGGTGAAGACGTACGGTACCGGTCATAGCGATTCTCCTGCTGTTTCAGTCGCGTTACCGCCGGCCTGGTTGCCTTTTTCCATCAGTTCCCGCGCCGGGCGTACTTCCACCGAGCCGTAACGGGCCGGCGGGATCTTGCCGGCCAGGGCGATGGCCTCGTCGAGATCCTTCGCCTCGAGCATGTAAAAGCCCGCGAGCTGTTCCTTGGTCTCGGCAAAGGGGCCATCGGTGGTGGTGACGCGGTTGTCGCGCACCCGCACCGTGGTTGCCGTGCTGGTCGGTAGCAGCGGGCTGCCGGTGATGTAGTGGCCGCCGTCGCTCAGGCGGGCGACACACGCCATGCATTCCTGGTTCAGGGAATCCCATTCCTGCTGCGACAGGCGGTTCATGATTTTTTCGTCGTAATAGACCAGTGCCAGGTATTTCATCCATTGCTCCTTGTAGTTTACTAACGGGGGTCTTCGCACACCGGGCGTATCTCAATAGTGCCGAAACGCGCGGTGGGCCACTGTGATGCAATGCGGATTGCCTCGTTGAAATCCTGCGCTTCGATCAGGAAGAAACTGTCCAGCTGCTCGCGGGTCTCGGCAAAGGGGCCATCGCTGAGCAGCGGGCAGTGGTCGCGCATGTGCAGGGTGGCGGCAGTGCATGCACTCTGCAGCGTTTCTGTTGCCAGCAGCTGTCCGCTTGTGCGCAGGGCTTCCACAAAGGCGAGGGTTTCAGCGCGCAGCGCCTGCAATTCCGCCGGCGACATGGCGCGAAATTTCTCTTCTTCCTCGTAGGAAAGGCACAGGTATTTCATTGGCTGGCATTCCGGCTTGAAAACCTCCCTCGATGAGAGGGAGGGTGTATCGATTCGCTCACTTTCCTGCGTTATTGCTCGGCCGGGGCATCACAGTTGACCATCCAGGCAATGCCGAAGCGGTCGGTAACCAGGCCAAAGCCTTTTGACCAGAAGGTTTCGCTGAACGGCATGTCGATGGTGCCCAGGTCGGCGAGATCGTTGAACGCGGTGCGGGTGCGCTCCACATCCGGGTAGCTGACCTGCACGTAGAATCCCTGTGGCTTTTGATAGCGTTCCGGCTCCACATCACAGCCCATCAGCTTCAATTTGCCGATGGCGATACGGCCGTGAAGAACTTTCTCCCGCCACCCCTCTTCGACATCACCGGCCATGGGGGATTCGCGGTAGGTCATCATCATTTCAATTTCGCCGCCCAGTACGTCGGCGTAAAACTGCATTGCCTCGGCACAGCGGCCGTTAAAACAGATAAGTGTGGAAATGTTTTCCGGCTGGCGCTCGAGGCGCGCTGCCATTTCCTTATGCACTTCCAGGCCGTCACCGCTTTCAAAATCTTCCATCTCGAACAGCTGGCGCAGCTCCAGCGAGACGTTGCTGTCACCGTCCAGTGCCGGCCACTGTTTCGCCCGCTCGATGGCTTCGGCTTTGGAAGCGGCTTCGAACACGGTAAAGCCGGCCAGCAGTTCACGGGTTTCAGTAAACGGGCCGTCGGTCACTACCGGCTGACCGTCGCGGAAGTCGATTCTGGCACCATAGCGGCTTGCCTTGAGGCCCGTGCCGTCAACAAACACGCCATCTTTGACCATCTGTTCGTTGTAGCGCCCCATCGCTTCCAGCAGTTCCTGGCTGGGCATGACCTCGGCTTCGGTGTTGGCATCGGCCTTGCGAATAATCATGAACTTCATGTTGCTGCTCCTTGGTTGATTCCGTACCTGCGGGAGACTGCCACTAAGCAGGTTCCAGCGAGGTGATTTGATAGTTAGTCGAACGGGCCTGGGGCACTTCGACAGGACGGCGAAATTTTTTTTGCGGCGTTTTGCAGGGGGCGTCAGCCGGCGTCCAGCTCTGCCAGGCGGCGGGCCAGAAAGCGCTGCTCCGGTCCCTGTTGGGCCAGTGCCAGGGCGCGCTGGTAGGCGGCGCGTGCTTCATCTTTTTGCCCCAGGCGCCGGTAGAGGTCGGCACGGGCGGCGTGGGACAGGTGGTAGTCGGTAAGCGCGCCGCGCGCGAGCAAGGCATCAATCAGCAGCAGGCCCTGTTCGGGGCCATCGCGCATTGCGACGGCCACCGCGCGATTGAGCTCGATGACCGGCGAAGGTGTCAGTTCGAGCAGGGCGTCATAGAGGCCGACGATCTGTGGCCAGTCGGTGGTTTCCACGGACGCGGCTTCGGCGTGGATAGCGGCAATGGCGGCCTGCAGTGTATAGGGGCCGAAACGGCGGCTGGCCAGTGCGCGCAGTACCAGATTCGCCCCCTCGTTGATCTGTTGCTGGTCCCACAGTGCGCGATCCTGTTGCTCCAGCAGGATCAGGTCGCCATCGGCGGACACACGGGCTGCGCGGCGCGAGTCCTGCAGCAGCAACAGCGCCAGCAGGCCCTCGGCCTCGGGTTCCGGCAACAACTTGCACAGCAGGTGTGCGAGGCGAATGGCTTCGGCCGCCAGGTCGTGGCGAATCAGGTTATCACCGGCGGAGGCAGAATAGCCTTCGTTGAAGATCAGGTAGATGGCGTGCAGGACCGACTGCAATCGCTGCGGCAGCTGGTTCGCTTCCGGGACCTGGTACGGGATTCGGGCATCGCGGATTTTCGCCTTGGCGCGCACGATGCGCTGGGCGAGGGTCGGCGTGGGGATAAGGAAGGCGCTGGCAATTTCTTCAGTGGTCAGGCCGCAGACTTCGCGCAACGTCAGCGCGAGCTGTGCCTCCGGCGCAAGACTCGGGTGGCAGCAGGTGAAGATCAGGCGGAGCCGGTCATCTTCAATACCGTGTTCTTCTTCCTCTTCCGTGGCCAGTTCTGCTTCCAGGCGTTCTGCGACATCCTCGTACGACACATCAAAGCGCGCTTTGCGACGCAGCTGGTCGATCGCTTTGAAGCGCCCGGTGGAAACCAGCCAGGCACGCGGGTTACCGGGTATGCCGTCTTTAGGCCATTGTGCCAGCGCCGCGGCGAAAGCCTCGTGCAGGGCTTCTTCGGCCAGATCAAAATCACCGAGCAGGCGGATCAGGGTTGCGAGCACACGGCGTGATTCTGCTTTATAAAGCTGGTCAAGCCGGGCTTGGAATGCGTGGGTCATAGGTGTGATCGCTGATTTTGGCGCTTTGGCACCGTGTCATCTTCTCATGACATTATTATGCAAACTCAACGTTAAGTAATATATTGTGTCAGAGTGCAATTTTGAACTCAATTTTGCTAAACAAAATTTTGTTAAATAATACAAACAGCCAGTGACCTAATGATCGATTTCGAAAATAAAAGCCTGTTCAAACTCAAACAGAATCCAAGCTACGCGGGAAAGGTAGCCCCACTGCTACTCGACGGTGAGGAAGTCCTCGATTCCTACAAATCCATGCGCGACGGCGTGGTGTTTACCAGCAAGCGCATTATCGCGGTCAACGTGCAGGGCATCACCGGCAGCAAGAAGGATTTCACCTCCCTGCCCTACAGGAATATCGTCGCCTACTCGGTGGAGACTTCCGGCACCTTCGATATCGACAGCGAACTGGAGCTGCACTTCTCCTCGCTGGGCAAGGTGCGCTTCGAGTTCAGCGGCAGGTCGCGGCTTATGGATATCGCGCACTATATTGCGCGCTACGCACTCTAGAAATCCTAATTTGGAGACAATGAATGAGAACAGTTTACGTAATATTAGTAGTACTTTTTGTTCAGGGGTGCTCAAGCTATCCGACAAAGATCGAATACGAAGAAAAGTTGGCGGCCACGCCCGTCACCGCAGAAAATATAAAGACACTTCAATACGAGAAGCTTGATAGCAACATCACCCATAAGTTTGAGTTAGGTGGAGACGGTGAAGCTTTCGACTTTGGTTCAGGCAAGACATTCTATAAGGCTTTCGAGTTCCCTGAAAATATCAGCAACGGCACATACGTAGAAATCCGATCTGCATTCAACACTGTCAACCAAGCTTGGGGACATGTACCCTACCCTAAGCTCTTATTTCTCGACAAAAACTTTAATGTGATTTTTGAAAAGTTCAGCGCGATGAAACAGGGCAGCGCATGGGATGGCTCTGTCGAGTTTGTCGATGAGACTAAGCTAAGCAATACCGCGCGGTATGTGATCATCTTCACCAGCCCCAAAACGTTAACCGGCAAGATTTCCTGGAATTACAACATGATGCTTCCTGTAGGGGGAGCTTTTGTAGGCCAGAGTTCTGAGGTAGGCGCCAAAATTGGCGTTGGTGGCCCAATGAAAATATCATTGGTTACTAATCAAATATCGGAAAAAATCTAACCATATAAATAGGCAGTATTAGACTTTTTATGAAATCGCGCTCCATATCTATCTAGGGCGTGCCCCAAAATATTGCTTTATACAAAAAAA
>NZ_JACZCR010000015.1 GCF_014904735.1 Microbulbifer hainanensis
GCACTGGCGACGGCAGAGACATTCGTGACCGTCACCTTTGCCCCCGGCACAACCGGACCCGAGAAATCCGCCAGTGCCTGCAGGGCTTCCTGAGCGTTGCTGATCCTGTAAGGCTTCAGGCTTTCCAGGCTCTCGATATGCAGGAAGTTGCCGTTTTCCGGCAGCGTCTCATCGTATTCATCCCGGAACCAGCGCCGCCCGTGAGTGATTACTTTGTCCACCGCGTCTTTGGGAGGCGGCAGGCCGGGCACCATGTAATCCATTGCGAAGCCATCGTAAAACGACTGGATATCCGCTGGATCTGTAATGCCCCTGCAGTCGATCTCAAACGTATTGCTGATACTGAAATAGGTAAAGCCGGTGACCTGGGTGTTGGGCCCACAGATACTTTCCACCATCTGGCAGGTGTCGATGGGGTCCTGCATGATCTGGCAGCCTTCGAACACGATCTTCGATTGCACGGTGACGCCGGACTTTTCCAGCTCCTGGCGCACCATTTTTGTACTGGGGCTGCCGCTACCGATCAGCAGAAAGCCGGGCCCCGAGTGTACGTCGATAACCAGCGTATCGATCCGGCTGTACTTGCTCAGTGCCGAGGCAAGTTGAGCGAGCGATTCCACCCCAACCAGTTTTGCGTTGGGGTAATAGGCGCGGGCCAGAATCGGGGCAAACTCGCTGATCCCGGCATCGCTGCCGTCGTACAGCATCAAGGTTTTGATCGATGGCCCTTTGGCGGCGGAAGATCCGCCGCCGCTGGCCGCCTTGGTGTCTGCCACCGGGGTCTGTGTCAGCGTATCTGCATTGAGCAGCCGCCCCACATCGGTGACGGGATGTCTTGGAGGCATCGGGAATTCCTCCTTATTCCGCCGGTTCTGCTTCGTACAGGCGGTTGAGGTCGACAATGGTCTCCAGGCGGTCCTCGAGCTTCGCTTCGGCGATCGCCGCCTGTACCAGCCGTTCGCGATCGTTGGCCAGGGTTTCCTTGTTCGCGGCTGCGCGCTGGATGGACATCGCGTACTCGTCCAGCGCATCGGCCTGGCCGAGCAGGGCTTCGACAATAACGCTGTCGGTGCGCATGGTGATGCGCGAATCATTCAGCAGCACGCCGTCCACCGGGTTGCTGGCATCCTCCTGGTGCAATGGCCCGGTCTTGAACCGGTAGTAACTGGTGGGGGTCGGAACGGGGAACTCTCCGTTGCCGTCGAGCGTCGCCGGCGCGATCTCGATGCGGGTACCGTGGTCGACCAGGTTAACCCGCTCCAGGGTGGGCACCATCACGTCTTCCCGGTCGGCAATAAAGCCGGCCATTTTCAGTATGGCGCGCGCCACTTGCGGGATCTTCTGCTCGACAACGAATTCCTGCAGAAAACCCAGCAGCCCGGAAATCGGCACTTCCCGCCAGGAGTCGCGGCGGCCATTGGTAAAGGCCACCCGTACATCCTTCAGGTGCAGTTTGGTGATGTATTCCTGGTTGAGTTCGCGGAAGACGAAATTGAGTACGCGACGCATATTGGCGTTGCTGATGGTGCGCTCGATAATGGTTTCCGATCCGGCCTCCTCTTCGCGCTCGGAGCTGCTGGTCACCGACATCTCGCGCTTGCTCGAAGCCTCCGCGGCATGCTCCTTGACGGATTCGGCGGCCTGCTTGGCAAACTGCTCGCGTCCACTGGAATACTCGCCGCTACCGCCGCCGGAGACACTGGCGCTGCCGAAGCCCCAGCTCGCGGAAACTTCAGCTTCCACGTGCCACTCCTCGGTCTTGGATTTGGTTTGCTTGTCGGTGGTCTCGTTCTGGATCTTGTCGGCGAAGCGCTCGCGCGCAGACTGCTCGTGGGAGTCGATGATGCTGGAAGATTCCTGCCGGCTTTCCTTGGTGCTCTGCCAGGTGCGCATGGAGATGTGTGTGGTCTCGCCGGGCAGCAGGGTGAAAGTCTTCACGGTTTTGCCCATGCCGTAATCACCGAGGAAGGAGCTGACGCCGTAGCGCTCCACCAGGAATATCTTCGGTTTCTCCGAGGACTCGATCGGGTGCGGGGTATAGGTCAGGTTGCCCGCCCAGCCCACTGACGGCACCATCACAATACCGGCATCAATGTTTTCCTTGAAGATATTCGGATCGACGGCTTCATTTAACGCGGCGATTGTCTCCATCTTCTGGCTGGCACCTGCGGGGGAATTCGCCTTGCTTAGCGGCGCACGCGCGGGCTTCACATCTGCCGGCATCCGGCTAACCCGGGTGCTGATACGCTGAATACTCTCACTGAGGAAGTTCTGCACCTTGGTGTCATTGGGCAACAGGTTTTTCTTCACTTTCGGATCAATGCCGAGAGAGTCCTTGTAGGAAGTGCCAGCCGACCTGGCCAGTGCGGTGAAATCCTTGTTGCCGAGGCCCAGATCCAACTCCATGATCCGTCGGCCGGTATGCGCACCGGGCAATGGAACCTGGTAATTAATTTTGGCCGGTTGCCCCGCCTCACTGAATTGAATTGCCTTGGGTTCGTTAGTAGGGTCTGGCATCGCTAAATTCCTTTTTATTTGGATAACGGTGTTTGTAATTTCCGGCTTCAAATTCCTTGTTAAAAGCCAGTCTGGATCGGGCCTGCACTCTGCATTTAAATTTTGAGAGCAACCAAATAGAAGCCCGAGAGAGAACCAAAGGATCTATCGGGACTATCTCCAGGGCGCGGCGAGAATATCAGTGGAAGATTTTTTATCGCAACAGGCAGAAAATGCTTATTGCGACAGCAAAAATCTCAATCGCTAAAAATTAATTGACGGTCTTTGGCAACTACTTGAAATAGAAGCCAAATATAAAAATATGCGGATTGAAAACACGCGGTTACGCACGCTTACAAGTCATTACAGAAAACTGGCTGCCGGTGACGACTATCGCTAATAGAATTCGCAGGAAAATGGGATCAGGAATATTCGCAGAGAGATTGACGTGACAGATCTTTGCGATCCGTCAAACAATCAATGCGGACTGATCCGAAGAAATCGCGGAACTCCCGGTATTGTGAAGTGTACCCCGTGAACAGGGCACGAGCCGAAGTACCCGCGCCCCAATCCCGGATCTTTCCGGGGCCGATGCCTATTCGACAACCGGTCGCTGCAGTTCCGAACTCTGAAACTGCAGCTCCGCCAGGCGCTTGTACAGTGGCGATATCTCAATAAGCTCGGCGTGCCTGCCCTGCGCAACCACCTGCCCCTGATCCAGCACGGCAATATTGTCGGCGTGCAGAATCGTCGCCAGCCGGTGGGCGATAATGATGGTCGTGCGGCCCTGCATCAGCGCTTCGAGCGCCTGCTGCACGTGGTATTCGCTCTCGGCATCCAGCGCGCTGGTGGCCTCGTCCAGCAGCAGGATTTTCGGATCTTTCAAAATGGCGCGCGCAATGGCGATGCGCTGCTTCTGCCCGCCCGACAGGCGCGTGCCCTGTTCGCCCAGGTGGCTGTTGTAGCCGTCCGGGAGCTGTTCGATAAATTCGTGGGCATGGGCGGCCTTGGCCGCGGCAATCACCTCGGCATCGCTCGCGTCGGGCCGGCCGTAGCGGATGTTGTACCAGACATCGGCGGTGAACAGCGCCGGTTGCTGCGGTACCACGGCGATCTGCCGGCGCAGGGTGCCGGTGTCCATTTCGCGGATATCCACACCATCCAGTGTGATGCGCCCGCCCAGCGGATCGTAAAAGCGCTGCAGCAGTTCCAGCAATGTGGATTTACCCGCACCGGACGGGCCCACAAGCGCCAGGCTCCTGCCGGCGGCCACATCCAGGCTCAGCTTGCGGACGGCGGGCTGGTCCGGGCGGGAGGGGTAACTGAACTCCACCGCCTCGAAGGCCACTTGGCCCCTGGCCCCATTGGCATCGCTCGCGGGCTGGCCGGATTCGGCAGTACCGCTGCTGACCGGAATCTCCGCTTCGACATTAAGCAGGTCCATCAACCGTTCGGTGGCGCCGGTAGCGCGCTGCAGTTCGCCGTACACTTCGGAAATGGTGGCCACAGCGGAGCCCATCATGAAGGCGTAAAACACGAAGGCGGCCAGGTCACCGCTACTCATGTGCCCGGCGATCATGTCGTTGCCGCCCACCCACAGCAGGCAGCCCACGGCGCCGAACATCAGCATGATCACCACCGCCACCAGCAGTGAGCGCTGGCGCACGCGGCGCTTGGCGACGTCGAACGCGGCTTCCACTTCGCGCCCAAACGCCTGCTGTTCATCGTGTTCGCGGGTATAGCTCTGCACGGTTTTGATGTGCTGGATAATCTCACCGGCGTAACTGCCCACATCGGCAATCGAGTCCTGGCTGGCCTTGGACAGCTTCCGCACGCGGCGGCCATAGAGCACGATCGGCAGCAGCACCAGCGGCACGCCCACCAGCACCATCAGGCTCAGTTTTAGATTGGTGAACAGCAGCAGCACCAGCGCGCCGACAAACATCAGCGAACTGCGCAGGGCCATGGAAAAGGAAGTGCCGATAATATGTTGCAGCAGGGTGGTATCGGTGGTGAGGCGGGACATGATCTCACCGCTGCGGTTGGTCTCGAAATAACTGGGATGCAGCGTCACGATATGGTCGAACACTGCCTTGCGCAGATCCGCCACCACGCGCTCCCCCAGCCACGACACCAAATAGTGGCGCGCGTAGGTACCCAGTGCCATCAGCACCGCCAGCAGCATCAGCACCAGAACCGCGTGGGCGAGAGCCGCACTGGAATCGCCGGTGAGGCCGTTGTCCACCAGCAGGCGCACACCCTGGCCGATGGACAGGGTGATGCCCGCGGTAAACACCAGCGCGATGCCGGCAGCAATCAGGGTTTTCTTGTAGGGCCGCACAAACTGCCACAGCGCCACCATCATCTCGCGGGCGGTCATGCTGGAGGCGTTTTTCGGGCGCGGGGTTTCCACGGGTGTGCTGGCGACGGGCTCGGCGGTATTCGACATAAACGTCTACTTATCAATGCGGGCGGCAAGAATATATGGGGTCAGGCGCGCGCTTTGACAAGCGTAGCAACCTGTTCCGCCCGGTGGCAGTTCAGTCGCCCCGTGGCGGTGCTGGCCTACAGCCGCAGTAGATCACTGGCTCCGCGAGCCCTTACAATTGCGCTATTCCATCGATTATGCCGGCGAGCGCCCGGCCAGGTAGTTCGTAAAGATGACCGATTCGCAACCCAACAACCCGCTCCACGGCATCACGCTGGCCACCATCGTGGAGGAGCTGGAGGCGCACTACGGTTGGGACGGCCTGGCGGAGCGGATCGACATCAACTGCTTCAAGAGCAACCCGTCGGTGAAGTCCAGCCTCAAGTTCCTGCGCAAGACGCCCTGGGCACGCAGCAAGGTGGAGGACCTGTATATCGCGACCTTCAGTAAGCCGAACCCCTGGGGCGGGCGCTGACCTGCCACCCCGCCGCCTGCCCCTCAACCTGGATATCGACTGAAGGGCGCTGCCGCGCATCTCAATAACCCGCGATTCCCAGGCCATCTTCCCGCAAGGGCAATATCCGCTACAGCGCCGCTTATTGGTTCAGGAGCCGATGAACTGCGGACTGTGGCCATCCTGGCTCCACACTCCTTGACTTCACCCTCCTTGGCTCCACTCCCCTTTGAAAATGAACAAATTTTAACCATACCCACAAATAGTTGGCTCCGTCATGGAATGACAACTTGATGGATTCGCGGCCAGACATATAATGCGAAGCGTTCTTATTTAGATTGGGGATTCAACACAATGATACGCGGACTGATGACTGCAGCGATCCTGACCCTTGCGGCCACCGCCTCTAACGCCATGGCAGAGGTAAAAGAGTTCAAGATCGTGATCAAGGACCACATGTTCGAGCCCGCCAAGCTGGTGGTGCCTGCCGGCGAGAAAGTGAAGCTGCTGGTGATCAACCAGGACGCGACCCCTGAAGAGTTTGAAAGCTACGACCTGTACCGGGAAAAAGTTGTGGCCGGGAACAGCCAGATAGTGATTTTCCTGGACCCAATGGATCCGGGCGAATACAGCTACTTCGGTGAATTTCACGAAGCCACCGCCCAAGGCAAAATCATCGCCCAATAACTTTTCCGTCAGGTAACCCATGTTCAGTTCAGCCATTATCGTTTTCCGCGAAGTCCTCGAGGCCGCACTGGTCATCACCATTGTGCTGGCGGCCACCCAGGGGGTACTGAAGCGGCACCTGTGGATTAGTGGTGGCGTGGCCGCGGGCCTGGCCGGTGCGGTGCTTATCGCCAACCTTGCCGAGCAGGTATCCATGGCCTTCGAGGGCACTGGCCAGGAGCTGTTTAACGCGGCCATTCTGTTCAGCGCGGTAGCGATGCTGGCATGGCACAACATGTGGATGTCCCGCCACGCCAAAACCCTGGTTGCCCATCTGAAACAGGTGGGCAGCAGCGTATCGAGTGGCGAGCTGCCGATGTATTTCCTGTCCACTGCCGTGGGACTGGCGGTTCTGCGCGAAGGCTCGGAAGTGGTGCTGTTCATGCACGGTATCGCCGCCGGTGGCAGCGACAATGGCTCCCTGTTCACCGGCGGGCTGCTGGGGCTGGCCGCAGGCTGCGCCATGGGCGCATTGCTGTATTTCGGTCTGCTACGGATTCCTACCGGGCAGCTGTTCCGGATTACCGGCTGGCTGATCCTGTTCCTTGCCGCAGGCATGGCTGCCAGCGCTGCGGGATACCTGGTGCAGGCCGGCGTGATCGCGGGCAGCAAACCGCTCTGGAACAGCTCGGGCCTGCTTTCCCAGCATTCGGTGGCCGGACAGATACTGCATGTTCTGATCGGGTACCAGGATCGTCCGACGGCGGTTCACCTCAGCTTCTACCTGGCAACACTGGTCTTGATCGGTGCCGGTATGCAGCTGTCGAAAAAGAAAGAGCCGGCACAGGCTTGATCCACGATTCCTAATAGATATTTGACGCCTACTTTTAAGGAACAGTCTTTGATGAATACTTCCAGATTTTTTCCACTGGCCGCGCTCGCCATGGCGCTGTCCTCCGCACCGGCTTTTGCGGGCATCGACAAGGTTTACAGCCCACAGGTTGAGCTTGGTGAGCTGGAACTGGAAATGCGCGGCGTCCACGGGCTCAACTCTTCCGATGCGCATGAAGTCAATTTCGGCATCGGCTACGGCGTAACGCAGAACTGGTTTGTCGAGGGTTACCTGATCGGGGAAAAGGAAGACGGCAACTTCGAGATTGAAGAAGCCGAAATCGAGAGCAAGTTCCAGCTGAGCGAAACCGGTGAATACTGGGCCGACTTCGGTGCGCTGGTCGAGCTGGAAAAGAAACTCGAGGAAGACGTCTGGGAAATCAAGGCGGGCCCAATCATTCAAAAGCGCGTGGGCAAGATCGTAGCTACCGCCAACATCCTGCTGGAACAGCAGTTTGGCGATGACAAGACAGAGGACGAGGTCGAGCCGCTGGGTTCATTCCAGCTGCGATACCGTATGGGCCCGAGCCTGGAGCCGGCGGTAGAGTACTACGCCGATGAATACACCCAGGCTGCCGGCCCGGTGCTGCTGGGCAACAACCGCTTCGGCAACAGCACGATGAAATGGGAACTGGGCGTGATGTTCGCCCTGAACGACGAGACCGAAGATGCCACCCTGCGCTGGCAGGCCGAGTTCGAGTTCTGATCTCTCTCCGCCGCAACCAGTGAAAAAGCCGCCCCCGGGGCGGCTTTTTTGTGCCCATTGAATGCGCAGTCCGCCGAACTGGTTGAACCGCCAAAAACAACAAAGCCACCGGGTCAAGTGGCTTTGTTGTTTTTAATTGCGATTACCGAAACATCAGCTCCGGATTCACCATGGACTTCATCTCCAGCACATTGCCATTGGGATCCTTGATGAAGAAGGTTTCCTGTTCGTACTCGTCGCCCACAAAGCGGCGATAGGGTTTATCCAGGTACTCCAGGCCGGCGGCCTCAATGCGGCGCTTCAGTGCCTGAAATTCGTCATCGGGCAGGTGTATCCCGAAATGCGGCACAGCCACTGCGCCCATATCCACATCATGGCGCACTGTGGGCAGCTGTTCTTCGCTCTGGTGCAAGGTCAATTCGTTGCCCCAGAAGTCGATATCCACCCATCGCCCTTCTTCGCTGTTACCGGTTTTGCAGCCCAGCACTTCACAATAGAAGGTCATCGCCTTGGTCAGATCCCCGGCGGGGATGGCGAGATGTAGACAATTAGACTTCATGTTGCCTCCAGCAATTCACTATTCTTGAAATAATCACGTTAATACTAAGATTTTTGCGCAATATTAATCCTCAAAAATCGCTGTTTTACAGCAAGAACCCATCAAAATATAACGTTTGCCGCGACTATTCGTTCGACCGAGGAATTACGTGCCAGACCCTATCACCCTGAAACGTTCGCTGTCCCTGCCGGTAACCAGCCTCTACGGCATCGGCACGATTATCGGTGCCGGTATCTACGTGCTGATCGGCAAGGTGGGTGCGGTGGCGGGACTGGTTCTGCCCTATGCATTCCTGCTGGCCGGAATCATTGCCGCACTGACCGCCCTGTCCTACGCGGAGCTGTCTTCACGCTTCCCCCACAGTGCCGGGTCTGCCGCCTATATCCACAATGCTTGGCAGCGGCGCTGGCTGGCCCAGCTGGTGGGCACCCTGGTTGCGCTCACCGGCATTGTCTCGGCCGCGACGATCGCCAACGGTTTCGTCGGCTACCTCCAACTCTTTATCCAAATGCCGGCCTACCTCGCGATCATCCTCCTGGTTGCGCTGCTGACACTGATTGCACTGTGGGGCATTAACGAGTCGGCATTGACGGTGACCATCGTGACGCTGATCGAAGTGGGCGGCTTGCTGTATGTCATCCATGTCAGCCGCCAGGCACCCGCAGTGCAGGAGTGGACACAGATATTCGCAGTTCCCGAAATAGATGCCTGGGCGGGTGTGCTGGTGGGCAGCTTTTTGGCCTTTTATGCGTTTATCGGTTTCGAGGACATGGTGAATCTTGCCGAGGAGGTCAGGAACCCGCGCAGGACGCTGCCGCGGGCGATACTGATCGCCATTGCCGTATCGACGCTGCTCTATATGGTCGTCGCCGCGCTGGCAGTGCGCACGTTGCCAGTCCCTGAACTCGCGCAGAGTGCTGTCCCCCTGGCGAGCATGGTCACCAGTGCCGGCTATTCGACCACTTTTATCGGCATTATCAGTATGTTTGCAGTAGTGAATGGCGCGCTGGTGCAGATCATTATGGCGTCCCGGCTGCTGTACGGTATGGCGAAGAAAAACCTGGCTCCGCAGATTTTCGCCGGCGTCAGTGCGAGAACCCAGACCCCGGTCGTCGCCACGCTATTGGTTGGAGGAATTATCCTGATGTTCGCCCTGTGGCTGCCGCTCACCGTGCTGGCGAAGATCACGGCTTTTATCATGCTGGTGATATTCTCGCTGGTTAACCTTTCCCTGCTGACCATCAAGGTGCGCGGTGGCGAGACGGAGGCCGGCGTGATCAGCTATCCGATCGTCTTTCCGGCACTGGCTTTACTGTTGTGCGTTGCGCTCATTGCCTTTCAGCTGCTCGCTTAGGGACGAATACAATTTTTCCATCAACAGCGACCTGGTGATGTAGGTTCACTACTCAATCACCTTCCGCAAGGACTTCTCAATCTGGCCACCGCAATAGCCATTGCCATATCTTTCCCTTTGTGCGGCAAGAAATTTTTTGATCGCCGGGCGGGCTTCGACTCTCTGGCATAGGACGGCAATGTGTGGGGCGTTTTCCTGCAGGTCTTCTTTCAATTGCGGGAATGAATACACCATGGTGCCGAACAGCGCAGTGGTGGCAATATCGGCAACCGAGAGGGTGGTGCCAAGCAGGAACCCCTTGTCGCCCTTGAGTCCGTGTTCCAGCCCCGTCCTTTCAAAGATCTTCATCCAGTCCGACAGGCGGCCGTAGCGGAATGTTTCCCAGTCGGGCTTGCTCCACATCGACATGCCGTTGAAGTTGGTAATTTCCATCAGCACGTCGTTGCAGTCCAGAATGGTTTTCAGGGCCAGTGTATGGGTCTCCGCGCGCTTGGGCAGGTAGTCATACTCTCGCCCCAGGTGCATCAGGATGGCCGGCATCTGGGCAAAATAGGTTTTGCTCTTGCACTCGTATAAATATGGCGGCGCCATACCCGGATTCTTTATCTTCAGGCTTCTTTCCGGATAAATTTCCGTCGCATCGCACTTCCGGTATTGGGCGCCAACCTCCTCCAGCAGCAGCTCTATAAATATGCTGCGGAAGGGTAAATCCCAGTAATAGAGTTTGTAGTCCATTCGGGCTTCCTCCAGGTGCGGCCACGGGAAAAGTGCGCCGGGAAAACGTTCGCGCTCAGCGCAAGCGCCGCGGAAACTCGAAGCTTAGCATCTGGCCCCGGTGACAGCGCTTGACCCAACTTAAACAGGATTCGTTAACGCTGTCGCTAAAAACGGGTCGTCTTAATCAGCAGTGGCTACTCTATGCATTGGCACCGAATCACCCTCGCTCCAGCCCAGGGTGACGCCGTCCGGCTTGATTTCAAGCGTCGATGGAAAGGAATTTCTTCGGGGAAACCAGAACATTTTCGAGTACAGCATGATCCGGCCGTCGTCCAGCGCATAGGGTTCAACCGGTACTCCAGCAAAGCTGCCCTTTAGGCTTCCATCGTCTTCCCACAGACGCAGATCCATATCGAGCATATCTGCCCAGCGCCAGATATAGTGCCCGTCCATGGGAATATTCCGATCGGGAGATAGCGCGGCGCCCAGCTCTTCCGCCATGCGCTCCGGGGTTAGCCCATCGAGAAGACCGAGGGTATCTGCAATAGTGGTGACATAGGCCCAGGAGTAGCTCATACCGCGATTGCTCAGCACGATAATATCCAGCTTTTGCTCTGGCAGTTTCCAGATCTCCGTGCCGGCAATACCGTTGTGGCCGATGACTTTTCCACCCGGATAGTTGTGGATTTCGAAATTGAATCCATAGGGGGCTGTCTCGCCACTATTCAGCCGCACCGCTGTCCACATCTGCTCGCGATTTTTGCTGCTCAACAGCCGGTCGCTATTCAGCGCCGCATTCCAGTGAATCACATCCGTCAATGTGGCAAAGATATTTCCGGCGCCGCCAAAGTTTTTATGGTCCAGCTGGAGAAAACTGTCGCGGTTAAAGTCTCGACGCAGAATGCCATGGGATACTGCGTAACCGGTAATCTGGTTCGGCATCACCCTGGCATAGTCATAGATGTAGGCCCCGCTCATTCCGGCTGGCTGGAAAAGCGCATCGTGCATCAACTGGGGGAAGGGTTTGCCGCTGGCCCTTGAGGCAATAATGGCCAGTAGCTCGGGGTTGGTATCGCCGTAATGAAACTCGTCCCCGGGCGCAAAGTCTGGCTTGAGCTTCGCTGCCTGCATCAGGTAATCGCTGATCTGCAACGGCTTCCCCAGGTCAGGATTGCAGATGACACAGGCATCGCGATCATCTTCATAGCCATTGAGGCCACTGGTCTGTGTGAGCAGGTGTCGGACCTTGATTGCGCCCCAGCTTTCCGGAAGCTCCGGCAAGTACTTGCGAATACTGTCATCCAGCGCCAGCTTCCCCTGCTGCTCCAGAACCAGTATCAGTGCTGCCGTAAACTGCTTGCTGACGGAAGCCAGCCAAAAGACGGTGTCTTCGGAAACCGGCACACCGTATTCGACGCTGGCCAGGCCATAGTAGGATTCCTTGAGCAGCTTGCCGTTGTGGATGACCGCCACGGCGACGCCGGGAGTCTGGGTCTGCTCCATTAACTGCGCAATATTTTTATCGATCGCCGCAGAAGTGGAATCGTTCCAGCGCAATTCGTTGGCATGGGCCACCGCGACTGCGCCAACCGTCAGAGCAACGGTGGCGAGTAATCGAAAAACAGCATTGACCATAACTTCCCTCCTGATTCCCTCAAGATGAGAACAGCCATTCAATGACTTTCCACCCGAATGGCATTTCCGGTTTCGACATCAACGAAAATTTCATTGGATAACCGCTGTGCGTCCGATTCCGACACGGCTTTTCTTGCAAAACATGATTCAAGCGCCACAACACCTTCGCATTGCTGCCACACAACCAATGGAGAGAACCAGAATAAACCAATGGCGAAATCAATATCCACAGATCTATCCCTGAGCCAGTTGAATTCAATTTAGAGCGCGAATACTGCGCCAATCTTTTCGCTGAGCGACGCTTTGGCACCCTCGTCGCTAGTTCATGCCACTGCCATTGGATATATTCGATGTGAGGTATGCAGTCTGACACACGTGCTTTTCTTTTGGTGTCGGGCGCTGTAACACGAAGTTCAGCCAACAATAAGGAGATTGACCATGCCCAAATTTGTGATCGAACGGGAAATCCCCGGTGCAGGAGACCTGAGCAAAGACGACCTGCAGGGCATCTCGCAGAAATCCTGCGAAGTGCTAAAGGAACTGGGCCCATCAGTGCAGTGGGTGCAGAGCTACGTCACCGCGGACAAGGTTTACTGCATTTACATCGCTCCCGATAAAGAGGCGGTGCTCAAGCACGCCGAAATGGGCGGCTTCCCGGCGAATTCGGTCGCGGAGGTAAAGACCGTGATGGATCCGACTACTGCCGAGTAACCCCGTCACTCAGTGAGCGCGGCCTGCCGTATTTCCGGCGGGCTACCCTCGGGGGCTGACCAGCCATTCTCCCCCGTTCTCCTCTGCTCGATTATCAGTCAACTTGCTCGACACTGCGCCAGTTAAACCCTATAGTGCGCCCCCCGCTGTACATCTCCGCTACGGCGACGTTGGTAGACCAACGACCTTATTTCCCAGCCCGCAGGAATACGCCCTTGATCACCACCGCAAACATCACCATGCAGTTCGGTGCCCAGCCGCTGTTTGAAAATATCTCCGCCAAGTTCGGCAACGGCAACCGCTACGGCCTGATCGGGGCCAACGGCTGCGGCAAGTCGACGTTCATGAAGATCCTGAGCGGCGCGCTGGCGCCTACAGCGGGCAATGTGTCGATTGAGCCGGGCTGCACCGTAGGCACCTTGAGCCAGGACCAGTTTGCCTTCGAGGAGTACAGCGTGGTCGACGCGGTGATCATGGGCGATACGCGGCTGTGGGAGGTGAAGCAGGAGCGCGACCGTATCTACTCGCTGCCGGAAATGAGCGAAGAGGACGGCATGCGCGTGGCCGAGCTGGAAGTGCAGTTCGCCGAGCTGGATGGTTACAGCGCAGAGAGCCGCGCGGGCGAGATCCTGCTGGAAGCCGGCATCGAGGAATCCCTGCACTTCGGCCCGATGAAGCAGGTCGCCCCGGGCTGGAAGCTTCGCGTGCTGCTGGCGCAGGCGCTGTTTGCAGATCCGGACATCCTGCTGCTGGACGAGCCGACCAACAACCTGGATATCCACACTATCCACTGGCTGGCGGAAATCCTGAACCAGCGCAAAAGCACCATGATCATCATTTCCCACGATCGCCACTTCCTGAATTCCGTGTGCACCCATATGGCGGATATCGATTACGGCGAGCTGCGTGTCTTCCCGGGCAACTACGAAGACTTCGTGGCCGCATCCACGCTGATTCAGGAACAGCTCCACGCGGAAAACGCCAAGAAGAGCGCGGAGCTGGAAGAGCTGCAGAGTTTCGTCAACCGCTTCTCTGCCAATGCGTCCAAGGCCAAGCAGGCCAGCTCCCGCGCCAAGAAGATGGAAAAGATCAAACTCGACGAGATCAAGCCGTCCAGCCGGGTGAAGCCCTATATCACCTTCCAGCAGTGCAAGAAACTGCACCGCCAGGCACTGACACTGGAAAACCTGTCCCACGGTTTCGAGGGCGAGCCGCTGTTCGAGGGTGGCGAAATGCTGCTGGAGGCCGGCGCGCGCCTGGCAGTGATCGGTGAAAACGGGGTGGGCAAGACCACCTTCCTGCGCTGCCTGGTGGAACAGATCCAGGCCAACAGCGGCACTGTCAAATGGGCGGAAAACGCAATGGTCGGCTACTGCCCGCAGGACAGCAGCGCGGACTTCGAAGGTGACCTGACCATCTTCGAATGGATGTCCCAGTGGCGCACGCCCAAGCACGATGACCTCGCGGTGCGCGGCATTCTGGGTCGGCTGCTGTTTACCGCGGACGATGCCAACAAGAAAGCCAAAGTCTGCTCCGGTGGTGAAAAGAACCGCCTGCTGTTCGGCAAGCTGATGATGATGGACACCAATGTGCTGATCATGGACGAGCCGACCAACCACCTGGATATGGAATCCATCGAGGCACTGAACAAGGCGCTGGCCAAATACGAGGGCACGCTGATCTTCGTCAGCCACGACCGCCAGTTTGTCTCGTCCCTGGCCACCCGGGTGGTCGAGATCAAGGATCAGGCGCTGATCGATTTCCAGGGCACTTACGAGGAGTACCTGGCGAACAAGGCAGCGGCGGAATCACAGGCCGCCTGACCGGGTGTTTAACCCGGTCAGGCGATAATTGCGGTTGGGAAAAATTGCTTTGAATATCGGGGCCAGGCTCTCTGGCCCCACGGTATTTGCCGCTCTGTTCAAACCCTGGCGCATAAGCCGGAAATCTATTTGAACAATTTATAGACAAACCGCTACTTTTTCTATAGAGTGGGCGCCAGCTAGAAAGAAAGTCTATTATTTAAAACCTACATTTCGCTGTTTTATTCGTAACACCTCGTCCTGCAGTTTCTAAGTTCCAGTCTAAATTTCCAAGCACCACCCGCCCCACAAAGGCACTACCAGTTTTAAATTTCAGGATATTTTTATGTCTAATACAGTGACCGGAACCGTAAAGTGGTTCGACGAAGGTAAAGGTTTTGGTTTTATTGCTCAGCAATCTGGACCGGACGTTTTTGCTCACTTCAGCGAAATCGCCAGCTCAGGCTTCAAGACTTTGGTTGAAGGCCAGGCCGTTGAATTTACCGTGACTCAAGGTAAAAAAGGCCCGCAAGCTTCCAATATCGTAGTTGTTTAACACAACTACGATTTATAAAAAGGCAGGCCTTTCCGGCCTGTTTTTTTTTGGCTCGAAAGCCGGTCAGGCCAACCTCTCGACGTCATTGCGCATCTCCCTATTAACCTTCCTGTAAACCTTCCTCCCTACCGCCCTCTACACCTTCAGCTGCCGCCAATGCGCCGGTACAAGCCGCAACAACTTCGGCAATAGCACCCAAACACCAGAGAATCTCGCCCGCTGCGAGCATATTCCGCGGCACCACCGGCAAGTTTTCGAGACCACTGCCCGCAGCCTGACTTGGCGAAAACACGCATTTAATAGGTCAGTATTGCTCAGCAAAAGCGATTCCCGCCCCTTCCGAGCACAGCATTCCCCGGTTGATTCATTTGTTGGCACATTGTCAGCATTCGCCCCGCCTAAAGCCCTGTCATCGAATCGAAATAAATTGGAAAACGGGTCGCGAATCCGGTAAATTCCGCGCTCATTTTTTGACCAGATCTTGATCGCAACCATCGAAAACGCTGACCACCGCGCGGGATGTGTTGCACGCGGCGGATTGACCCTGAGGTACCCGATGACGCTGACCAAGTCCCTGTCCCTACTGGCCGCCGGCCTGGTATCTGGGGCGGCCCACGCCGAGATGCTCTGGCAAGACAACAGCCTGACGCTGCTGCACGGTAACGACTACAGGGTCGATTACAGCCTGGACACCGACGATGCCAGCCGCGATGTGGTGACCTTCGAGCACGCCAGTGGCCACAGCTGGGGCGACCTGTTTATGTTCGCCGATTACCTGACGTCCGATGCGGGCTCCACAGAGCTGTATACCGAAATCTCCCCGCGCCTGAGCCTGGGCAAACTGAGCGGCCGCGAGCTGTCCTGGGGACCGGTCAAGGACGTGCTGCTGGTATCCACACTGGAGCTCGGCAATATGGACGACCCTGACCACCTGACCGCGACCGGTTCGCACTTCAGCAACAAGCTGGCGGGTGTGGGTTTCGACCTGGCGGTTCCGGGCTTCAACTATGTGCAGGCCAACCTTTACCATCGCGACAACGACGACAAGGCCGATAACGAGCAGCTGACCCTGGTGTGGGCGCTGCCGTTTGCGCTCGGCGAGCAGGAATTTCTTTACGACGGCTTTATCGATTGGACCAGTGCATCGACCGATGCGCATCCGAGCATGAATTTTGCATCCCAATTGAAATGGGATGTCGGCGCCCAGTGGGGCAAGCCGAAGGCCCTATACGCAGGCATCGAGTACGTGCATTGGAACGATAAGTTCGGTATCAAGGACGGCTCCTACGGGATCGACACCAATGAACGCAACGTGAACCTGCTGCTCAAGTATCATTTTTAAGCCTTAAATTCGAGACCAGTAAAGAACATGACAGAAGTCCATGTACCCGCGGCCGACAAGCCGGCCGTTGCCCAGCCCGTCGGAAGTGCCCCGCTGCTAGAGCGGCTCTTCAAACTGACGGAGCGCGATACCACTGTGCGCCGCGAAGTAATCGCCGGGGTCACAACCTTCCTGACAATGGCTTACATCATCTTCGTGAACCCGAACATCATGGCCGCGGCCGGGATGGACAAGGGGGCGGTGTTCACGGCGACCTGCCTGGCCGCAGCCTTCGGCTGCCTCATTATGGGGCTCTATGCCAACTACCCGTTCGCGCTGGCGCCGGGCATGGGGCTGAATGCGTTTTTTAGCTTTGTTGTTGTTGGCGAAATGGGGTACAGCTGGCAGGTGGCCCTGGGAGCGGTGTTTATCTCCGGCATGGTGTTCCTGTTCCTCAGTATCTTCAAGATACGGGAGTGGATCATCGACAGTATTCCCATGTCGCTGCGGCAGGCGCTGGCGGCGGGCGTGGGCCTGTTCCTCGCCATTATCGCGCTGAAGAGCGCGGGTATCGTTGTGGCCAGCCCGGCCACCCTGGTGACCCTCGGTGACCTGACTTCCAGCAGTGCCGCGCTGGCGGCGCTGGGCTTTTTCCTGATTGCCGCGCTGGCCTACCGCCGTATGCTCGGTGCAGTGATGGTCGGCATCCTCGTCGTCACCGTGATTGCACTAATAATGGGCAAGGTGCACTACGCCGGCCTGGTCTCCGCACCGCCGAGCATGATGCCGACCTTTATGCAGCTGGATATCGCCGGCGCTTTTGACGTAGGCATGATCAGCGTGATCTTCGCCTTCCTGTTCGTCGACCTGTTCGACACCGCCGGCACCCTGCTGAGCACTGCGGACCGCGCCAGACTGCTGGACGAAAAAGGCCAGCTGCCCGGCATGGGCAAGGCACTGATGGCCGACAGCTCCGCCTCGGCGGTCGGCTCCCTGCTCGGCTCCTCGACCACCACCACCTTTGTGGAGAGCACCGCAGGCGTTGCCGCCGGCGGCCGCACCGGCCTGACGGCCGTGGTGTGTGCGGGTCTGTTCCTGCTGGCCCTGTTTTTCTCGCCGCTGGTGGGCATGGTGCCGGCCTACGCGACTGCCGGCGCACTGCTGTATGTCGCCGTGTTGATGACTTCCGGGCTGTCGTCCATCGATTGGGATGACATCACCGAAGCCGCGCCCGCGGTGGTGGCAGCGGTGATGATGCCGCTGTCCTTCTCCATCGCCAATGGCATTGCACTGGGCTTCATCGCCTATGCAGTGATCAAGACCCTGAGCGGCCGCAGCAAGGATGTCAGCATCAGCGTGTACCTGCTGGCGGCCCTGTTCATTGCCAAATTCATCTTTTTCTGAGGGCTTCTTCCAATGAGTAGTAACGTGAAAAAGCACTTTATCAGCGCGCAACAACTCCTGACGGATTCCTACGCGCTCGCAGAGCAAATTTTCCAGAGCGGTTTTCGCCCCAACTACATCGTCGGCGTCTGGCGTGGCGGTGCGCCGGTGGGTATCGCGGTACAGGAGCTGCTGCACGTGATGGGCGTGGACGCGGACCACATTGCGATCCGTACGTCCTCCTATACCGGCATCGGCGAGCGCGACAAGAACGTGCGCGTACACGGCCTCACTTACCTGATCAAGCGCCTCGAGTCCCACGACAACCTGCTGATCGTCGACGACGTGCACGATTCCGGCCTCAGCATCGACCAGACCATCAAGGACCTGCACAAGGCCTGTAAGAAAAACACACCGGCCATCCGCGTGGCCACGCCGTACTACAAGCCGCATAACAACAAGACCGAGCGCGAGCCGGATTACTACCTCCACAAAACCAGCCAGTGGCTGGTGTTTCCGCACGAGATCGACGGCCTGTCCCGCGAGGAAATTCTCGAGCACAAGCCGGAGCTGGCGCCGTACATCGAGCGGATAAGGACTGTAGAACCTGTCGCTGAGCCAGCCTGATCGTTCCAACTGCCCGGGTGCGGCCACAGGCCGTGCCCGGTGTTCGCCCACCAACGTCACGCCCCTTTACCGCTTAACCCAATTACAGCGTTTCTCCATTCCACAGCGTGCGCTAATTGGTTTATCTCCCCGTGGCAGAGGCGTATCCTTGCCGCCCACAGGCAAAATGAAAACGCCGGGGCCGACTGCTTATAAAACCGACGCCCCGGCCATTGGCAGGCAAGCCAGGCGATATGAACCACTCCGACATCCACATTCCCGGTTATACCGTGCACGGCCAGATCGGCCACGGCGGTATGGCTTCGGTCTACCTGGCCACCCAGGAATCCCTGAACAGGAAGGTAGCCATCAAGGTGCTGCGCAACAGTGCCGAGCAAGGTATCAATGAGCGTTTCGTCAAAGAGGCGCACTTCATCGCCAGCCTTTCCAATCCGCATGTCATCACCATTTACGATATCTCCTCGCTGGCGAACGGCGATCACTACATCGCCATGGAGTATGTCGACGGCGGTGACCTGACCGATAACCAGCACCGGTTTCAGCAGCCTGATGCAGCCCTGCGGCTCATCCGGCAGATCGCCGACGGACTGGCGGTGGTGCACGATAAGGGCATCATCCATCGCGACGTCAAACCGGCCAATATCCTGTTCCGCAAGGATGGCACCGCGGTACTGACCGATTTCGGTATCGCCAAGGATGTGGACAACAACTCCGACCTGACCCAGGCCGGCTTTAGCCTGGGCAGCCCGTCCTACAGCAGCCCGGAGCAGGCGCAGGGGCAACCGCTGGATATCACCACGGATATCTATGGCCTGGGCGTGATCCTGCTGGAACTGTTGCTCGGGCATAATCCCTTCAAGGGCGATAGCCATACCTCCACCGCGATCAATCATATCCAGCAACCGGTTCCGGTTTTGCCCGCCGAATTGCACTATCTGTCCCCGTTGCTCGCGCGCATGCTGGCGAAGCAGCCGGCCGCGCGCTTCCAGTCCTGCCGGGAACTGGTGGAAGCCATCGAGCCATTGCTCAAGCCCACCGCGATAGGGAAAGTCAGTGACAAAACGGGAGGGATCGTCTCGCGGTTTGGCGCGATCCGGCTGGGCGGTAAGACCTATCCTCTGCTGCTGCCCGCGCTGGGCATTGTGGCCGCAGTCGCCCTGGTTTTCGCGCTGACCTATGAAAGCAAGACCGACCGACAAATCCGCCAGCTGCTGGAACAGGCGGAACTGAGTCTGGACCAGGGCCGCTATATTTCCCCGGAGCACGACAACGCCCGCTATTACTATCGCCAGGTTCTGCTGCTGGACAACGAAAACAATAAGGCGAATCAGGGCCTGGAGACTGTCACGACAAGGTTGATCGAGGACTACGTTGCCCAGGGTGCCGAAGCGCTGGAAAGCGGCCGTCTGAATCGCCCCAAGGGTGACAACGCACTCCACTATTACCGCAAGGCGCTGGCACTGGATCCGGAAAACCCGCAGGCCAATGCGGGCATGAAGCAGTTGGCGGCGGAGTTTGCTCGCCGCGCCCGCGCCAGCCTGCTCGAGGACGATCTCAAACGGGCCGATTACAACGTAAAGCGCGGCCTGCGTATCCAACCGGAGAGTAAGGAGCTGCTCGCCTTGCGCACTGAGATCGACGAGAAAATGCCGGCGGCAAAAAAGCTGATTCGCAACGTGTTCGGCAAAATCCGGGAAACCATCGACGGCAAGGGTTGAGTCGACGCGGGCAGGATTGCCGCGCTGGTTTGATCAATCGGGCCCGTCTCCGCTGAGCTTACTGCTGCGCAGGCGAGTTGGGCACCAATAAATTCGACAAATGTAAAAAGACCGAAAACTTCCCAATATAACACCCGTGGAATTTTTCGGTCTTATATTTTTTGACTACTGGCTCGCCTGGGATCTTCTACTCTCCAACTCCCTATTAACTTTGTCCGGATCGGCCTTCTGGGATATCGAGAAGGTCATGTTTTTACTTCTGGCCATAGCCAAAACCTGCTTGGTTCTGAGGTATTTCCCTACCGCCATCCCGAGCATAAAACCGCAGCCAGCATTCTCGTCTTTACCTTTAATGACCGTCTGTACAATTTTTTCGTAAGCGGCGTTGCTCTTTTCCAGCATTGCATCCCACTCGCCATTCGCCCTCTTCTCGGCAATTATTTTCTGGTTCTCCTCACTGAACCCCTGAAGACCTTCCGAGAGCGCCTGTTCAAAATCAAAACCCATATCGCGCGTTGCATAGGCGCAATTCCCAGATGAGAGATGATCTATCTGCGCGATAGCCTGTATATACTCAGCCAAAGTCGGCGCGTAGACCTTATCGTGTGTGGTTTCTGCCTTTACTGGCATTACCATGAGCAGGGAAATCACCGCGAACAGAGTACTTCTGGTTGTTATATTCATCTTGCCCCCAAGCAGGAAATTTCGGTTTTTTGCATAGAGAATGGGATCATGTAACTCGAGGATACCTGAAAGCAGTTGCAATTGCGCAATAGTGCCATGCCCCTCAGTACGCCTGTTCCGCATTAACGCGCTGGTACATTACGGTAAGAGGCAACCTCGCCGGTCGACTTTACCGGCAAGAAATATCACGAATGGGCGGGTATCCAATTTACGACGGTCGGCGATTTACGACTGATAATATCGGCGTTTTATGGCGTCGAGAAAATAGCAACTTCGACTGAATGCGGGACTAATTCCATTGATTACTCAGGCGCCGAGATTCAATTGATGAGAATCCCGCCATACATGAGGGCATCACCGCCCATTAATTTCTGGTCAGTTCAAAGCGGTTGAGAAAGCCGTCGAGCAGGTAGGCAAACAGCATCAGCACCAGTAGCGCGACGGTGACGGATGTCAGACGGTAGGCGGTACCGTAGAGGATATCCTTGTGCGGCTGCATATATTGGCCGAACAGGATGCCGACCGTGGTCAGTGCCCCGAACCCCATGCCGGAGCCTGCGCGTTCCACCAGGTGCAGTTTTGCCGTCATCAGCACGGTAATGAAGAGTGCCAATACGACCAGAAGCAGGTGACTGATCAGGTCGTACAGCAGCAGCTGCACGCCGATAGCGAGTACACAGCCATAGGCAACGCCCTGGCAGCGTTTCCACGCGGCGATCAGTGTGCCCTGGTAGGTCATCGGGAAGAGCACCAGCATTGTCGCCACCTGGGCCGACAGGGAGTCTTTCAGATCCAGGGTCTGGAAAACCATAAACGACAACGTGGCCAGTATGGCGCCCATCAGCGTGCGGTGATTGATCTGCGATGCTGTCAGGTTCTGCCGCGGCGGTGGCGCGACAGTTTCGGTTTCCGGAATCAGCCAGTACAACACTGCGGCGGCCACTACCGAGAAGAGCGATGCCAGCCCGATAGTGGCCACCATATCCATGATGTTGGTAGAGACATAGCTGGAAAAGTGCAGCAACGTCGATAACGTCACCAACCCCGCCGCACCCAACAGGAAATAGGGTGTGCTCGCCATCAGGCGGAAATGCCAGCAGAAAACCGCAAACACGGCCAGGGTCATCAGCGGCGGATACGGCGCAAAGAAGGTGTACAGGAGCCACACCTCCACCACGTTGAGCACCGCGCTCCCCAAAAACTGCGCGGCGATCAGGCGGTCGAACCTGGGCAGCATGCCCAGTAGCAGCATGGGGAAAACCGTAAAGAAAATGCCGAACGGCCAGCCCAATAACTTACACAGGAAAAAACCACTGCAACTGCCGAAAGCAATACGCAGCAGACGTCTTTTTTCCAGCTCTGTGAGATTGGTAGACATGGCGATTAGTAGACTCTGGGATTAATAGACAAAGTGCAGCAGGCTGACGATGCGCATCTGGACTTTACCAATCCAGCGCAGCAGTCCGCTGTCGGTGCCCGCCAACATGACGGTGGCGCGTGATCCGGTAACCAGTGACGGCGGCAGCTTGTCATTGAGCTCTACATAGACCCGGACCCGCTGCGCATCGCGCACCCAGCGGTCGCTCTCGTCCGGCGCGGCGAGTTTGCCGTTAGGAGAGAGCTGGCCTTTTGCCACCCCCAGGTCGCGGCTGCGCAACGTCGCGGAAAATACCCTGCCCGGCAGCGCATCAAATACCACCCAGGCCGGCGCATTGTCGGTAATATCGGACAGGGTTTTCTCGCGAAAATCGGCGGTGATGCGCTCATTGCCAACGACAACCAGTGACATCAACGACTGTTTGGCCTGTGCCTGGATGCCGGAAACCAGCTGCAGGTTGGAAACAACACCATCTTCGGGCGCGCGCACTTCAGTGCGCGACAGTGCCAGCCTGGCGGAATCCAGTTGATTCTGGGCCTGACGTACCAGCAGGTTTTTATCGCCCTCGAAACCCAGTTGCACCTGGATCGCCCGGCGCTTCTCCCTGGTGGCAACCAGTTGCGCCGCCGCGGTGTCCACAGCGGTGGCAGCCTTATCGAGAGTCTGCTGACTGACCACCTTGGTGGCACGCAGGGATTGCAAGCGCTTGAACTCGCGCTTTTTCTCGATGTTATCGGCTTCGGATCCTTTCACCGCCGCATCGGCCTGTGCCAGCTGGGCGCGCAGGTTGTCGTTGGTCTGCTGGGCGGCGCCCAGCGCCAGTTCGGCTTTCTGTACCGCCAGTTCATAGTCGCTGGGGTCAATGCGGAACAGCAGCTGCCCGGCTTCGACCTTCTGGTTGTTGGTCACATCCACTTCCACCACTTCGCCCGCCACGCGGGGAGCAATGGTGAGGACCGGACGCTGTACCATGGCATGCGGGGTCATGGGGATGACCATATCGGCCATCAACACATAGGCAAGCACAAGCAGGAACAGCGCGCCGGCACGACGCATCCAACGATTGAAATGCTTGTCTGCTGTCATTTTCTTTCCTCTTCGAGTACCGCTTGCGCGTTACTGATGATGATTTCCAATACGTCGTGCAGCATCTTGCGCTGCTCGCTACTGACGCCCTTCAGCAGCAATTTGCGGCCATCCCGGGCAACGACTTCCATTTTGCCGAGCAACTCCCTGCCCGCATCGGTTAACCAGACGGTGCGGCAGCGGCCGTCTTCGGGATTGGTGCGCCGCTCGATCAGGCCAGCCTCTTCCAGCTGGCCGAGCGTGCGCACCAGCGAGGGCTGTTCGACACCGACGTTGGCCGCCAGCACGGTCTGGGTGCAACCCTCGCCTACCTTGTCCAGTACCAGCAAAGCCACCCAGCGGGTCTGGGTCAGCCCCAGCTCGGCCATATAGTGGTCGACGACGGTGCGCCAGATATGTCCGGCGCGATTCATCAACCAGCCCAGATTGCTCTCCATAAGGCACCTCTATTAATTAGCATGCTAAGCAATATAGCACATAGTTAGCATGCTAACGAAATAGAAAGGAGACTAGCCGGTCAGATAGGCGCGCGCAACCACTGGCCGGCGCGGTTCGCGCAACACGGGCGGGAAGATAAAAGATGGGAAGAGAGGAGCCTTTCCGGGAGTCGACCAATATCTGGCTATGGGAATGGCCTACCCGTGGGCCTCCGCCAGACACTGCCAGAACGTCTGCACAATGCGCGACGGCTTCGGTGATACCCGCTGGATCGCGACAAACTCGCAGCGGTACTGATAGCGCTGCGGGCATACCGCACGAATCTCCCCGCGCTTGACGAAGGTTTCCGCGTAGTGGTCCGGCAGGTAGCCGATATAGCGGCCGGACTGCAGGCAGTGAACGATGGCTTCCTGGTCGTTGACGGTGATATCCCGCTCCAGACCCAGGCGGTTGCCGACTTCCATGTTCGGCGAGTGGTAGCCGAGACCGGCGTATTTGCAGCTGCGGATGGCATCATCGTCGATGGAGATATCGGCGGTGCCGAACAGCGGGTGGCGATAGCCGCAGTAGAGATACATCTGCTCGTCAAATAGGCGTTGATAGTCGAGGCTGGGCGAGGCCCGGTGGGCCGGGATCACCCCCAGCTGGAAACGGCCCTCCATCACCCCACGCTCCACTTCGTTGATCGGCTCGATGTGGATATCCAGACTCACCTCCGGCGCCAGGTCATCGAAACGCCGCAGCGCCTCATCGATATGCGCGGCCGGGTTGGTGACCATCTTGTCGAACAGGGCAATGGAGATATGGCCGGTCATGCGCTTGTGCACATCCGCCACCTCGCCGCGGAAGGCATCCAGTGAACCCAGCAGGCGCAGCGTGGCCTGGTAGATCTGCCGCCCCTCGTCAGTCAGCGCAAAGCCGCCGCGGCCGCGCCGGCACAGGGTCACTCCCAGGCGCACTTCGAGGTCCTTGATATGCCGGCTGATGGTGGAGCGGCCCACGTTCAGCTCCAGCTCCGCCGCCGAGAAGCCGCCGGCCTCGGCCACGGCGCGGAAAACCCGCAACAGCCGCAGATCGATATCGCTCAACTGCCCCAGCAGGGCTGCCTGTTTACGCGCCACTCTCTAACCCCAACTCATTCCTGACTCCGAGGCCCGCAACAGGAGCCTTAGTTGCATCTATATGAAACTAAAGATCGATAAATTGCAATTTATGAAACATTGAGCCTGATCCAGAATTCGGGGCATCCATTACCAATCTGAGTCGGAGAATAAAAATGAGCGACAAGTTTGCCGGCCTGACGCAGGCCCAGCTGGACGCCCACTGGATGGCCTACACCGCCAACCGCCAGTTCAAACGGGACCCCCGCATCATCACCGGTGCCGAGGGCTGCTACTACACCAGCGCCGATGGCCGCCGCATTTTCGACGGCCTGTCCGGCCTGTGGACCTGCGGCGCGGGCCACAACCGCAGCGAGATTGCCGACGCGGTCAGCGAACAGCTGCGCACACTCGACTACTCCCCGGCGTTCCAGTTCGGCCACCCCAAGGCATTCGAGCTGGCCGAGCGCATCACCCAGTTCATGCCGGAAGGCCTGAACCGCGTCTTCTTTACCGGCTCCGGCTCCGAATCCGCCGAGACCTCCCTGAAGATCGCCCGCGCCTACTGGCGCAAGAAGGGCATGCCCAGCAAGACCAAGCTGATCGGCCGCGCCAAGGGTTACCACGGGGTGAACTTCGGCGGCATCAGCGTCGGCGGCATCGGCGCCAACCGCGCCCTGTACGGCACTGCGGTGGACGCCGATCACCTGGCGCACACGGTGCTGCCGGAGAACCGCTTCAGCAAGGGCATGCCGGAAGAGGGTGCACACCTGGCCGACGAACTGCTGGAACTGGTGGCGCTGCACGATGCCTCCAATATCGCCGCTGTTATCGTCGAGCCGATGGCGGGCTCCGCCGGCGTGCTGCCGCCCCCCGTGGGCTACCTGAAACGCCTGCGCGAGATCTGCGACCAGCACAACATCCTGCTGATTTTCGACGAGGTCATCACCGCGTTTGGCCGTATGGGCGCCGCCACCGGTGCCGAGGCCTTCGGCGTGACACCGGATATCCTCAATACCGCCAAGCAGCTGACCAATGGCGCCGTGCCGATGGGCGCGGTGATCGCCAAGCAGGAGATCTACGACACCTTCATGGAACAGGGCGGCCACGATTACCTGCTGGAACTGCCCCACGGTTACACCTATTCCGCCCACCCGGTCGCCTGCGCCGCAGCGCTGGCCTCACTGGATATTCTCGAAAAGGAAAACCTGTTCGCCCGCGCCGGCGAACTGGCCACAGTACTGGAAGAGAGTGTGCACCAGCTGAAGGGCTTACCCCTGGTGACCGACATCCGCAACTGCGGCGTGGCCGCCGGCCTCACCATCGAGGCGGCGCCGGGCGAGCCACTGCTGCGCCCCTACCAGATCGCCATGAAGATGTGGGAGAAGGGCTTCTATGTGCGCTATGGTGGCGACACCGTACAGCTGGGCATGCCGTTTGTGGCGCAGCCCGAAGAGATCGACCGGCTCGTTAATGCGCTGGGCGACTGCATCAAATTGGTCGCGGACAGCCAGTAATCACCACGGATCCCGGCCTGCGCCGGGATAGCAAAATAAAAGATTTAATTATTCAAAGAATAGAGAGGTTTACTCATGAGCATTGTGGGTCATTTTATTAACGGCCAGACCACCGAAGCGGCAGAGCGCACCCAGGACGTATTCAATCCGGCCACCGGCGAAGTTACCAAGCAGGTGGCAATCGCTGCGAAAGACACCGTCGAGGAAGCCATTGCCGCGGCCCAGGCCGCCTACCCCGCCTGGCGCAACACGCCGCCGGCCAAGCGCGCCAAGATCATGTTCCGCTACAAGCAGCTGCTGGAAGACAACGCCGAGCAGATCTGCGCAATGATCGGTGAAGAGCACGGCAAGATTTCCCACGACGCCATGGGCGAACTGACCCGCGGTATCGAGAATGTAGACTTTGCCTGCTACGCACCGCAGATGCTGAAGGGCGAGCACAGCCGCAACGTGGGCCCGAACATCGACTCCTGGAGCGAGATGCAGCCGCTGGGCGTCGTGGCCGGCATTACGCCGTTCAACTTCCCGGCCATGGTGCCGCTGTGGATGTACCCGCTGGCCATCGTCTGCGGCAATACTTTTGTGCTGAAACCGTCCGAACGCGACCCGTCGGCGGCGCTGTTCCTGGCGCAGCTGATGCAGGAGGCCGGCCTGCCGGACGGCGTACTGAACCTGGTCAACGGCGATAAAGTGGCCGTGGATACCCTGCTGACCGATGCCCGCGTACAGGCGGTGAGCTTTGTCGGCTCCACACCGATTGCCGAGTACGTCTACGCCACCGCTTCCGCCCACGGCAAACGCTGCCAGGCCCTCGGCGGTGCCAAGAACCACGCCATCATCATGCCCGACGCCGATATGGACAACGCTGTGTCCGCACTGACCGGTGCCGCCTTCGGCTCCTCCGGCGAGCGCTGCATGGCCCTGTCAGTAGCCGTGTGTGTCGGCGACGAAGCGGCCGATACCTTCATCGAGAAGATGAGTGGCGAAATGCAGAAGCTGAAAGTGGGCGCTTACACCGACAGCAGCAACGACTTCGGCCCGGTGATCACCGAGGCACACAGAAACAAGGTGAATGGCTATATCGCCAGCGCCGCGGAACAGGGCGCAACCATCGTGGTGGACGGCCGCAATCCGGCGGTGGAAGGCTACGAGAACGGCTTCTTCGTCGGCGGCACCCTGATCGACAATGTGAAGCCGGGCATGACCTGCTACGAAGAAGAAATCTTCGGCCCGGTGCTGCTGGTGGTGCGCGCGAACAGCATGGAAGAAGCCATGCAGATGATCAACGATCACGAGTACGGCAACGGTACCTGCATCTTCACTCGCGACGGCGAGGCGGCGCGCTATTTCAGCGACAACATCCTTGTCGGCATGGTGGGTATCAACGTACCGCTGCCGGTACCGGTGGCCTACCACAGCTTCGGCGGTTGGAAGCGTTCCCTGTTCGGCAGCCTGTCCGCTTACGGCCCGGACGGTGTGCGCTTCTACACCAACCGCAAGACCGTCACCCAGCGCTGGCCGTCCAGCGGCGTGCGCGAGGGTGCGCAGTTCTCCTTCCCGAGTAACTGATCGCCCCTGGATCCGCCCGGCAACGGGCGGATCCAGGTTCGTACGCCTGTCAGCCTCCTCTACTTCCCGGATTTGTCCGTGCTGCCTGAATTTCGGCCAAAGTGCCGCCATCTGCCAAAACGCTTTTCGACACCGCGATAACCTGCGCCAGAACTGCGATGAGTTGCCCGCCTGCTGCGTTCAATCGTGATATAAGTAGCGGTTTGCTGTAATTCGTACCAAATCCCTTGGGGGGGAAATAATGATTAGAACTGGAAAGTTTGCCGCGACACTACTGTGTAGCGCGGTACTGGCCGCCTGTGGCCAGGGGCATGAAGAAAAATCCACCAAAACCGAAGCCAGCCCGGCGGTAACCAAGACCGCGGCGGTGCGCGAAGACGTCGCCTCCCTGAGCGAGAGCTACGCCAAGTTGCGCAAGCAGCAGGTTGCCGATGTGGATTACACTCTGTCGGTAAACCTGGACAAGACCGGCAAGAGCTTCAGCGGAAAAGTGGACGTGCACGCCAAGCTGAACGGCGCGCCGAAGGAAGCTCTGACCCTGGACTTCATCGACGGCACCGTCGACAGTGTCTCGGTGAACGGCAAAGAAATTCCGGTGGACTACAACGATAAGTTCATCACCATTGCACCGGAACACCTGAAGGACGGCGACAACACCATCTCCATCGCCTACCAGCACCCGTATTCCATCGACGGCTCCGGCCTGTACCGCTTCGAAGATCCGGCGGACGGCAAGGT
Source organism: Microbulbifer hainanensis (assembly GCF_014904735.1). GTDB lineage: Bacteria > Pseudomonadota > Gammaproteobacteria > Pseudomonadales > Cellvibrionaceae > Microbulbifer > Microbulbifer hainanensis. The sequence continues at coordinate 28,535 of NZ_JACZCR010000015.1, forward strand.
GTACATGTACACCGATTTCGAGCCCTACGATTCCAACCAGCTGTTCCCGAACTTCGACCAGCCGAACCTGAAGGCCACCTACACCCTGACCGTGAAGGCGCCGAAAGACTGGCAGGTAGTGTCTTCCGCCCGAGAAGATTCCAAGAAGGAGCTGGACGACCAGTACAACGAGTGGACCTTCCCGACCACCAAGAAATTCTCCACTTACGTGTTCTCCCTGCACGCAGGCCCGTACAAGGTGTGGGAAGACAACAGCGGTGATATTCCGCTGCGCGTGATGGCCCGCCAGAGCCTGGCGCCGTATGTGAAGGTCGACGACTGGTTCAAGTTCACCCACAAGTCCTTCGACTTCTTCCAGAAGTACTTCGACGTCAAATACCCGTTCGGCAAGTATGACCAGGTCATCGTGCCCGACTTCAATGCCGGTGCGATGGAGAACGTTGGCGCGGTCACTTTCAGCGAACGCTATGTCTCCCGCGGTGACAAGACCGAAGCCCAGCGCATGCGCCTGAACAACGTTATCGCCCACGAAATGGCACACATGTGGTTCGGCGACCTGGTTACCATGAACTGGTGGAACGACCTGTGGTTGAACGAGAGCTTCGCCACGTACATGGCAAACCTGTCCATGGCCGAGAACAGTGAGTTCAAGGACACCTGGGAAAACTTCTACCTGGGCACCAAGCAGTGGGCCTACCGGTCCGACCAGCTGCCCACCACCCACGCGATCCAGCTGCCGGTGAAAAACACTGACGAGGCTTTTGCCAACTTTGACGGCATCACCTACGGCAAGGGCGGTTCCATCCTGAAGCAGCTGCCCTACTACCTGGGTAAAGAAGAATTCCGCCAGGGCGTGAGCCAATACCTGAAAGACCTTTCCTACAGCAACTCCACCCTGGACGACTTCATGGGTCACCTGGGCAAGGCCGCGGGCAAGAACCTGGACCAGTGGCAGCAGGAATGGCTGTACAAGGCCGGCCTGAACACCATCGCCGCCAGCTTCCAGTGTGAAAATGACAAGGTCACCAAGCTGACCCTGACCCAGACCGCACCGGAAGAGTACCCGACCCTGCGCGAACAGCAGATCCAGCTGGGCCTGTTCAACATGCAGGACGGCAAGATGGTGCGCACCGACGCCCTGCCGGTACTGTACAAAGGCGCAACCACCGAAGTGAAAGACGCAGTAGGCAAAGCCTGCCCGCAGATCCTCTATCCGAACGAGGGCGACTGGGGCTTCGCCAAGGTAACTCTGGATCCGGTGTCTGTTGACAACATGTCCAAGCACATCAACGACATCGAAGAGCCGTTCACCCGCCTGATGCTGTGGCAGAGCATGTACGACAGTGTCTATGACGCAAAACTGCCGCTGGACCAGTATGTACACTTCGTGCTCGACAACATGGGCGCCGAGCAAAACATCAACGTCATCCGCATGGGCGCCCGCTACCTGGGTAACGCCTACGGCTACCTGAACCAGGTGGAAATCGACGATGCCAAGCGCGACGAGCTGCAGACTGCGATCGAGCAGTTTGCCTGGCAAGAGCTGCAGGCGGCCAAGCCCGGTAGCGATGCACAGAAAGTCTGGTTCGATACCTTCACCGGTGTTGCCCACAGCGACGAAGCCCTGGCCAACGCCGAGAAGCTGCTGAACGGCGAGCTCGCCATCGACGGCCTGAAACTCGACCCGGACATGCGCTGGGACCTGGTCGTACTGCAGAACCGCAACCTGTATGGCGACTACCAGAAAGCCATCGACAGTGAACTGGCCAAGGATAACTCCGACCGCGCGCAGAACTTCGCAATTTCCGCCGAAGCCGTACGCCCGCAACAGGAAGCCAAGGCCAAGTGGCTGGGCAACATCCTCAAGCAGAACGAGGACTTCAAGCTGAGCCAGCTGAAAGCCGCGGCCTACTATATGTTCCCGTCAGAGCAGTCCAAGTTCTACCAGAACAACCTGCAGAGCATTCTTGCCGCGATGGACACTGTCAATGCGAGCAACAGCCCGGAATACATCGGCACTTATTCCAGCCTGTTCCCGCTGAGCTGCAGCCAGCAAGGTATCGACCAGATCAGCAAGGTCCTCGACAGCGGCAAGTCGCTGAACCCGCTGCTGGAGAAAGCGCTGAAAAACCGTCGCTTCGAAAACCAGCGCTGCGTCGCCATGAGCAAGCTGCTTTCGGAGAAAAAAGAGGGCTGATCCCCTCACCAGGATAGCGCCCCGGCCACCGTGCCGGGCGCAACCCGGAAAGGCCCTGCGGGGCCTTTTTTATTGCCCCACGAAAGTGTAATACCCAGAGTTCATCGGATTCAGCTGCTGCGTAGCGAAGAGAAAAATATCTGGGAATAAGGGCTGCGCCGGCCCGTTTATCGCAGCACACCATGCGTCCGATGAACAGGCGTGGTATAACCTGTGCCACGAATAAAAACACCAGCCCCCTCAAATAAAACTGTCACCTGGAGGGCAGGATATAACTGGACTGGTGTCCGCCTTCAGTTCGGAGATCCCAATGAAAATCCATCAGAAATTCGCCACCACACTCCTGTGTACCGCGCTGCTCGCCAGTTGCGGCCAGGAAAATCCACCGGTACAGAAAGCCAGCGAAGCGCCCGATGCGCCTGCCGCGCCGCAACAGCCGTCGCAACCGGCTGAAGCTGCCAAACCGGTACAGATCGTCGAGCGCGCCAACAAGCCGCAGCTCACCGCCGAATACGCAGCCATGCGCAAGCAGCAGATCGCCAACGTGGATTACCAGATCTCCGTGGCGCTGAGTGGAGATTCAGAAAACTATTCCGGCACCGTGGTCGCCGAGACCACCATCGACAAACCGCTGCAGCAGCCGCTCACCGTCGACTTCAGCGAAGGTACCGTGAAGAAGGTCCGGGTCGACGGTCAGGAGATTCCATACGACTACAACGGCAACTTCATCACCATCCAGCCGGATCAGTTGAAAGTTGGCGTCAATGCCATCACCGTCGACTTTGAGCACCCCTATTCCAGCGACGGCTCGGGTCTGCACCATTTCAAAGACCCGCAGGATGGCAACGTCTACCTCTACACCCATTTCGAGCCCTACAAGGCCAACCGCTTCGCCCCGCTGTTCGACCAGCCTGACCTAAAGGCCAGCTATACCGTCGATGTCACCGCTCCGGGCGACTGGCAGGTGGTCACCACCACCCGGGAAGACAAGGTCGACGAACTGTCAGATGGACGCAAGCACTGGCACTTCCCGGCAACCAAGAAATTCTCCACCTACATCTTCCCCCTGCACGCGGGTCCTTTTGTCGTGTGGGAAAGCGATGCCGACGGTATTCCGCTGCGCCTGATGGCCCGCAAGAGCCTGGCCGAGAACGTCAAGCCGGACGACTGGTTCAGCGCAACGCAGCAGGCTTTCGCCTTCTACCAGAAGTATTTCGACATTCCCTACCAGTTCGGTAAATACGACCAGTTGATCGTGCCGGACTTCACCATCGGCGCCATGGAAAACGTTGGAGCGGTAACGTTTAACGAAGCCTATGTGTCCCGAGGCGAAAAAACCCAGGCCCAGCGCCAGCGCCTCGCCAATACCATCGCCCACGAAATGGCACATATGTGGTTTGGCGACCTGGTCACCATGAAATGGTGGAACGGCCTGTGGCTGAAAGAGAGCTTCGCCACCTACATGGCCAGTCTCGCGCTGTCGCACAACCCCGACTTCAAGGATGTGTGGCAGAACTTCTATCTGGGTTCCAAGCGCTGGGCTTACGATTCCGATTCCCTGGTCACCACGCATCCGATCGAACTGCCGGTCGCCAACACCGATGAAGCATTCTCCAACTTTGACGGCATTACCTATGGTAAGGGCGGCTCCGTGCTGGAGCAGCTGCCCTACTACCTGGGCAAGGAAGCCTTCCGCCAGGGTGTGAGCAGCTACCTGAAGGATTTCTCGTTCGGCAATGCGGAATTGAAAGACTTTATGGGGCACCTGGGTAGAGCCGCCAATAAAAACCTGGACGAGTGGACCCAGGCCTGGCTGTACAAGGCCGGCGTGAACACCATCTCCGCCACCTACCAGTGCAAAAACGATAAAGTCACCTACCTGAACCTGCACCAGACCGCGCCGAAGGAATTCCCGGTGCTGCGCGAACAGAAGGTACAACTGGGGCTCTACCGCATGCAGGACGACCGCATGACCCGCGTCCAGGCCCTGCCGGTAGTCTACAGTGGTGAACACACTGAAGTGAAAGAAGCTGTGGGTGCACCCTGCCCGCAGATCCTGTTCCCGAACGATGAAGACTGGGGCTACGTCAAAGTCGCGCTGGACGACAAGTCCGTCGAACAGGTTACCCAGCATATCAACGATATCGAGAGCTCCTTTACGCGGCTGATGCTATGGCAGAGCCAGTTCGACAGCGTCATTGATGGCAAGCTGCCACTGAACCAGTGGGTTGAGTTCGCCGTCGATAATGCCGGCGCGGAAACCGATATCAATATCATCCGCCTGATCAGCACCCACCTCCAGAATGCCGCCGCTTATCTGCACCGCATTGACCTGCCCACCGAAGTACGCGAACAACGGTTGCAGGCGATCGAGTCTTTCGTCTGGCGCCAGCTCAACAGCGCGCCTGCCGGTAGTGACGCCCAGCAGACCTGGTTCGACACTTTCACTGCGGTCGCCCATTCGAGCAAGGCCCTGAAAAGTGCCGAGCAACTGCTCACAGGCAGTCTGGAAATCGACGGCCTGCAGATGGACCAGGACAAGCGCTGGGAACTGGTGATACTGCTCAACCGTCGCCAGCACGGTGATTACGACAAGTTGTTGCAGGATGAAATGAAGCGGGACAACTCCGCTCGCGGCCAGAATGCCGCCATCAGTGCGCAGGCCATTCGCCCCACCAAAGAGGCGAAGACCGAGTGGCTGGACAACATCCTCAACAAGCGCGATCAGTACAAGCTCAGCCAGATCAAGGCGGCTGCGCACGCCCTGTTCCCGGCAGAACAGCTGAACCTGTATCGGGATGTCAGCGCGAAGATCTTCACCGCCGTACCCACGGTTAATGCGACAGACGACACGCTGTACAACAAGGCCTATGCGCTGGTCTTCCCGATTGTGTGCGACAAGACAGGAATTGCTCAGTACAGCGACGTCCTGGAGCAAAACCCGGACCTGATTCCGGCGCTGGGACGGGTGCTGAAAAACCGCAAGCAGCAGAGTGAGCGCTGTCTGGCGATGCCGACCACCTATCTGGAATAAATAGGATCCGGCAATAGTCCCGGATTACGTCCGGGACTATTGCCGCTTCAGCGCAGCGCCCCTTCACCCGTTATTTCCAAGCGTTACAGATGCATAGCAGATAGAGGTACAGTGATGAACGAAAATAGAAACGCAAATCCGGCATCCGAATATCAATATGCAGGTTTCTGGATCCGCTTCGGCGCCTCCCTGCTGGATACGCTGATCCTGCTGATTTTCACGCTGCCGCTGCTGGCAGCGATCTATGGCGATTATTACTGGTCGAGTGCAAGCCTCATCAAGGGGCCGGCCGATGTCCTGATCTCGTACGTGTTTCCCTTTGTGGCAACAATCCTGTTCTGGATTTACAAATCGGCAACCCCGGGGAAAATGGCGGTAAAAGCACGGATCGTTGATGCCAGAACCGGCAAGGCACCTACGGTGCAACAATCTGTCATCCGCTATATAGGCTATATCGTCTCAACCATTCCGCTGTGCCTGGGATTCCTGTGGATTGCCTGGGATTCCAAAAAGCAGGGCTGGCACGACAAAATGGCGGGTACAGTGGTTATCCGCCCCAAAGATGGCGGTGTTGAAAACGTCGAGTTCTCTGAAACTTAAAAAGCCGAGCTGGCATGGTTGGCCCTGACCTTTCACCACTTGATCACCCCTATCGCGTATTGGTAATGACGCGCTGAACAAAGGCGCTAATCCGATTAGATCAGTCCATTGTAAAGAGGCCCGCGAAGGCCTCTTTTGTTTTCTCCAGCCGATAAATTTTCGCCCTGCACAAATCGATTAATTATTGCGCAGCACGTATTACACGACATTTCACAGACTCGCTGAACCCCCGACAGCATGTTATAAAATACGCCACACACCGGGCTTGATACCGGGCAACCTGACTTCCTCCCGAGAGCCTATTTTGGGGAGCTGTTACAGGGGAGGGATATCCGTTGCTCGCAGAATCCATCTACTGGAAAGTTGCCGGTGTGTTATCTGGGTTCTTGGAAAAGTTAAACAAAATAGAGAATATACAATGAGTCAAAATCCTTATGCCGCACCGAACTCTGAGGTGGCTAGCCATACTGACAGTGAGGGAATGTCTGAGTTCAGCAGGTTCAGTGCCTGGGGAGTCTTTGGACTGTCCCTGATAACCCTTGGTATCTACCCGATTTACTGGCTGTATACTCGCGCCAACATCATCAACCAGCACCACGAAAACAAGATTTCCATGGTATGGCTTAACCTGCTGGTAATCTCCTTCATCATCGCCTTCTTCGGAGGTTTTCTCGGGCAAAGTGCCGCAGTTGCGACACTTCTTCTGGCGACAAACATTGTCTACATGGTTAGCTACCTGGCGTCCCTGTTCAAGGTAAGAAATCGGCTGCAGGACATGATGAACGAGCGTTTTGGAGCCAAGTATTCTGTAGGCCCGGTATTGACCTTTTTCTTCTCGGCAATTTACCTGCAGTACAAGATCAACCAGTGCATTGACGATGCCAATCAGGGCGCCGAGTAATTTCTAAGCGCATTGCACAGGGAAGTGCCTTGATGACCTGAAAATTATATTGATCTAATCTTTCATGTCCTCTCAATCCAGATTTTGTTGATTGCGATTGGATTAGTTGCACTCCCAAAATAAATTAACCTGATAAAGGAATATAAAAACAATGAGCCAGGACAATATCTATTCAGCACCGCAAGCAGAAGTCACCCGGAACTCAGAACCGAAAAAAAGAAGCAAACTGCTGATTGCTTTCAGTATCTTGCTCGTCGTGATCAACGGGTTCCTGACAGTTCCGTTGATCAGGATTCCGGAAGCGCTCCCACAGGCAAGCGCGCAGGGTTACGTGATTGGTCAGTTGAGTTCTGTCATCCTGATTCCCTTCTTGATTGTCGGCCTGTTCCAGATCGGCAAGGGTTTCAGGAACCCAGCGTCTCGCGTCAAGGTTTTTTTCTGGGCCAGCGTAGTAATACTGCTCTCCAAATTCGGCAATTTACTGACACTGCTTCAGAGTCAGTAAATAGGGTTGGAAGGTTGCTAATCGGGTGGGTCTCGACAATTCCGGGCCCACCAGCGAAAAGCCCTGCCCCCCGAACCTTCTCCGCCTGCCTCTAAAAAAGCAGTAACACACGATCAAATATCGAACAACTTCGCGACTTTAAGATCAATTTTTTGGCACAAACGGGATTTTGTGCTTACGCTGAATACGAGAGGACATAATAAGAAACCACCGGGAGGGATTCCCATGCGTTCAATCATAGCCTGCCTGATTCTGATTTTTTCCCCCTTTGCCACCGTCTGTGCCAACTCCTTGCCCGACTTCCCGTTTGTCGTCGCTACGGGTACGGCCAAAGAAGATGTTAAGCCAGACAATGCGACTGTACATATCAACGTAACCGCGTTCAGTGATTCTTCCGAAACGGCGTTACAGCAGGTCAATACCGCCACCGACAAGATCGTCGCACTGACACAGAAATTGAAGATTCCAAAGGAAAAGCTAGAGGCGCACGATCTGGAAAAGTCCACCAAACGCAGACGGGATGAAGATCACCGCGCACTTGAAATACTCGGTTATGAAATTGAGCGAACTTTCCAGATCCATCTGGAGGGCCTTGACCAGTATGCCGAGTTGATGAACGGACTTGTGGCCATCGACAATATTTCAAGCATGGGTACCCAGTTTGATGTCCAGCAACGCAAAGCCATCGAAGAGCGACTGACCAGAAAGGCCAGTGAAAATGCAAGACACAGGGCTGAACTAATGGCCGACAGCCTGGGGGTCAAGGTCAAGTCGGTTTACGCCGTCTCGCAGGATTCCGGGTTCGATTACATGTTCCGCGGAATCGGTGCCGATTCCCCGCGCTATGCAATGCTGGCCAGCCCGGGACCTGCTGGCAACGTGGCCATGTTCGTACCGGAAAGCATTCAGGTCGCCCAGCAAATCAATGTCGTATTCCGCCTGACGCAATGACGCAGCCCTGACCCGGGCGTCGTGCAAGCGGCGCCCATGACCATTTCGAAACGTTATCCTCCGCCTGATCACCCGCCGGGGTAATAACTGGAACCTTGTCCGGTTTTCCTATGTCTGACGGCAGTCGCTATGCCGAACAATCGATTCTAACCTTGGACAATGCGAAAGCTGCATACCTGCTCTTCCACAGGGAGAATCCCATGCTCAATGTCAGCGTCTATTCCGTCTGCCGCCTGATCGTGCTGGCACGGGAATTCCACGCCCAGGAAGCCGTCAGCATACCGGAGGAACCCGACAGCCCCAGTGGTGACTGGTCGGTACAGATGCTTGCCAGTCACGAGGACGACGACAGCTTCCGGGAATTTAAATCCATCGTCGACGACATGGAGCCGGATCAACAGCAGGAAGTAGTGGCGCTGTTGTGGCTGGGACGAGGCGACTACAGCGAGGAAGAGTGGCGGGAAGCACTGACCCTGGCGAAAGATAGCTGGAATCTACGCACCGCCGAATACCTGATCGGCCACCCGTTATTGAGCGACTACCTGGAGGCGGGATTGGAGGTGTTTGGCAGCAGTTGCGACGAGTGAGCCTTCCGCCGTGCTGCTATAGATTTAGGGGACTTTTGATTCGCGGACAGCGGTTTCACTCGGTGAAGAAGACGCGGAACGATGCTCTCACTGCTTCTTATCGGAATCTTCCTCAGTGGAATCTTCTTTGTGGCGGAGTTGAACGATGATACTGGTTCCCGGTTTTACCGGCAGCCGCGGCAAAACAATCTCCGGAAACTCCCCGGTCAGCGCATTTAAGAATGCCACTATATCGCTGATATCCGTCTCCGAAAGATCCTCGTTCAGCTGCACCTTGGCCATGACACGAACTGTCTCATTGAGGCTGTTGATGGAACCGTTGTGGAAATAGGGTGCCGTCAGGGCGATATTGCGCAGTGTAGGCACGCGAAACATATGCTTGTCCTGCTCTTTCTTGGTCACTTCATACCTGCCCAGGTCATCCATCAGGTGATATTTCTTCACTTCCGGGCTATCGGTATAAGACGGAAACTTCGCATAGAAGCCGGTTCCCAAAGGGTTGTGCGGCCCGTCAAAAACAGGGCCACTGTGGCAGGCGATACAGCCATTGTCGGTGAAGGCCTTCATGCCACGAACCTGCTGCTCGGTCATCGCGCCCTTATCCCCCTTTAGATAGCGATCATAGGGGCTGTTTGGTGTGATCAGGGTGCGCTCGAAGGCGGCCACTGCCTTGGCGGCATTGTCCGCATTCATACTGTCCTTGCCAAAGGCCTTTTCAAAATAGGGGGCGTAGCCGGGGATTGAGCGGATGCGATCCATGGCCTCATCTAACGTGGTCATACCCATTTCCACCTGGTTCACCATGGGCCCCTGCGCCTGCTCTTCAAGTGTGGCAGCCCTGCCGTCCCAGAACTGTACGGAGTGAAATGCAGCATTCCAGACGGTGGGGGCGCTGCGGCCGCCGGTCCTGCCGTGGACTCCCATCGAAACCTGACGACTGTCGTCGCCGCCCTCCATCAGGTTGTGGCAGGAATTACAGGAAACCGTCCCGGTGGAGGAAAAACGCGGATCGAAGAACAGCATTTTGCCCAGTTCGACTTTCGCCGGCGTGGAGGGGTTGTCCTCGGGTTCAGGAGCTTTCGTTGGCAGTATCTGCGACTGCTCGGCAGAGGCATTGCAGATTGTGGTGATAAGAATGGCAAACAACAGGCACTGACTTGCTTTCATAGCAGCTCCATCTCGTATTTCAGAACTCCCTGCACGGTCAAATATAGGTGAAGAACTCGGCGGTATTACCAATTTCCCGGTATCGGGCGCCGTTTAAAGCGACTAGACGCCGCCAGAAGGAATTCGTTGTCGGTGCAGGATGCCACACGCATATATCCTGTACGCCGTAGCGCTGTCCTAACTCTGCTTTCGGTTCTCTACCGGCGAGCCGCGGCGATCGCCTCGGCCCGGAAGGATCGGGTACACTGCGCGCACTCTGACAGCGACACCGACCTATGCGCCTGATCCTGAGCCGCAAGGGCTTTGACTCCTCGGCTGGCGGCTGCCCCAGCCCAATCTTTCCCGACGGGAGCCTGTATGCACTGCCGATCCCAGACGAAAAGTCCTGTATCCACTATGGCGATTTGCATCATGCGGGATACAGCGTTGGCAAATTGGTCGAGGATCTGACCCAAGGGAAGGTCTACGCGGACCAGGGTGCGCACCTGGATCCAGATATGCACGCCGGCGCTCTGCCCCGGCTGCCAGGCTGGCGACCACTGCTGGGCCAGACCGGTGCAGCACAGGGGCACCTGCGCAAGCAGGGAGTGCAGGAGGGGGACCTGTTTCTGTTCTTCGGCCTGTTTCGACCAGTGGAGCAGGCGGCCGGCTGTTGGCGCTTCGTCAGGGGCGCACCGGCACGGCATATTATCTGGGGCTGGCTGTCGATCGGCGAAATTCGCAAAGTAGATCTGCTGACAGATGAGGACCTGCCCTGGGCCCGCTACCACCCGCATTTCCAGATTGGCGCCGACGCGGGTAACACCCTGTATATTGCCGGCAATCGACGATCGCTGCCAGATAATGCAGGTTCGCTGCCCGGTGCAGGTATCTTTCCTTCCGTACAGCGCCAACTCGTATTGACCGATCCGGGCGCATCCCGCCCCACACTCTGGCAACTGCCGCGCTTCTTTCACCCCGCCGAAGTCCGCAGTCCCCTGAGTTATCACAGCAAAATGTCACGCTGGGAACTGCCGGACGACCACAGCGAGTATTGCCAATTGCAGTGTGCTGCGCGCGGACAGGAGTTTGTCTGGAATCTGGATGAATATCCTGAAAGCTTCCCGTGGCTGATCGAGCTGATTACCGGGTATGGTCGCGCAACGGGAGCTACTGATTGAGTGTGCTTCCGGCGCTCTGCCGGCACATTGTGGGAGTGGATAGGTAGTTGGCCGGGCCCCTGAGGAAAGCCCGGCCAGAAAAGAGTTTATCTCAGTGTTTTCTCGCCTCGGCGCTCTGGTCCCGTATTGCCTTGAATTCCGAGCCCTGTTTCCACTCCGGCCAGCGGGTGGAGTCGCCCAGATCACTGATAATCATACGGATCGCAGAGATATCCTGAACGGCGCCGGTGAGATCCCAGTTCGGATCCCAGCTGTCGCAGGTCTTGTGATAGCAGTTGCCCACATAGTCGGCGATCCATTGCTCTCCGGCCTCCCGGCCACCATCGACCAGGTCCGCACCGCCGGCGATCCCCATAATCAACAATACCGGTACCCCTTTACGCGCCATGGAGAAATGGTCCGCGCGATAAAACAAACCGTTCTGGGGCAGCGATTCAGGCGTGACCACGCGCCCCTGGCTGCGGGCCACGCGGGCCAGGTCATCTTCCAGTTCACTCTGTCCCTTACCGACCAGAATCACGTCCCGCGCGGCACCGGCAGTCTGGAGGATATCCAAAGTAAAGTTGGCAACCGTCTTTTCCAGCGGAAAAGTCGGGTTTGCCGCATATGCCTTGGAGCCGAGCAGGCCGCTCTCCTCGCCCGTCCACACGGCAAACAACACACTGCGCTCCAACGGCGCGCCGGCTTTCAGCACCCGCGCCAGCTCAATCACACCGGCCGTGCCCAGCGCATCGTCATTGGCACCCGGACGCACTGTGCGCCCCTGTTCATCCGGCTCGCCTTGGCCGTAGGCGTCCCAGTGGGCGGAGGCCATCAGGACTTCTTCGGGGCGTTTGCTACCGGGGAGCAGCGCCAATACATTGCGGCTCTCAAATTTATCAACACTGGTCGCCAGATCCGCATTGAAGGTGATCCCCTTCAACTCAAAGGCCTGGAACTCCGGTGAGCGGGCTGCGACGCGCAGCTCGTCCAGGTTTTGGCCTGCGCGCTTCAGCAGCTTCGCAGCGGCGTCATTATGTATCCATCCCTGTAGCTCAACAGGCTGGGTTTTCTCACCGCTTTGCGCCAGCGCGTAGTTTTCGCCCGGCGATGAAGCCGCCACACTCCAGGGGTATCCCGCTGCCTTGGTTTCGTGGATGACCAGTGCAGCAATGGCGCCGCGACGTGCCGCCTCCTCGAATTTATAGGACCAGCGCCCGTAATAGGTCATACGCCGATCGCCAAACTTGCCCGCCACCGGCTCATCCGGCTCAGCCGCAAAGTCGGGATCGTTGACCAGGAATAGGGCCACTTTGCCCTTGAGATCGATATCACCGAAGTCATCCCAATCCCGCTCCGGCGCATTGACACCAAAGCCGACAAATACAATCGGCGCATTATTGATTTTGATCTGGCCGACATCGCGTATGGTGCTGACTTCAATATCCTTACCCTGCGCCAATGGCAGGCGTTCTCCGCCTTCGTCGAGGAACATCTGGGCAGGCTGGCCGATCTTCGTATGGATCATCGGCACCACCTGGGTGAAGCTGCCGTTTTCACCACCGGGCTCCAGTCCCAGTGACTTGAACTGATCGACCAGGTAGGCAACGGTTTTCTCCTCCCCCGGTGTCCCCGGCGCCCGCCCCTCGAACTCGTCCGAGGCCAGGGTTTTGACAATACTGGAAAGGCGTTCTGGGTCAATCTGAGTGGCGTTATCGCTTTTTTCGGTTTTCGAACACGCGGCCACAGCCAGAATCGATAGCAATAGGCAAATTACTCTGTACATCGTTGCGAGTCTCGTTATTAGCAGATGGATCATTAAAGCCTTACTACCATACCACTTCTGTAATCTCGTGATACCAAGATCAATGGCGACAACACCACCGCCATTACTACAACTTTACTGCGACACTATTCCGTTACGCGGGATGAGGGGATACGCCCCCTACTCAAAGGCGCCCCTCACCACTTTCCTCCTGCCGGGCGACTGACAGATATCCCAGATAGCGATCGCGGATTTCCCGCACATAATTCACCGGTTCCCGTCCGCGCACATAGCCAAAGCGAGCATCGCGGTAATACTGCGGCTTTGACAGCAACAACATTGCGTCTTCCACATTGCCGAACCAGCGGTTTGGGTTCTTGCCGAGTTTTGTCGCCAGGGTGCGGGCATCGCGCACATGGCCGTGTCCGGCATTGTATGCCGCCAGGGTGAAGTAAATTTTCTGGTCGAAGGGCAGCTCGCGTGGGAAACGCTGCTCCAGCCAGCCGAGATAGGAAACACCAGCGCGAATACCGTTGTCCGGGACAAACAGGTTGCTGATACCCATCTGCTTTGCGGTGCGGGGCAGCACCTGCATCAGTCCGCGCGCGCCGGCGAAGGATTTTGCGCGCGGATTGAATTCACTTTCCTGATACATCTGCGCCACCACCATGCGCCAGTCCCGGTCGGCGCGATCGGCATACTTGCGCACTATTGGGTCATACGGTGAAAGCTGTGCCGTGGTGCGGAGGCGGTCGCGCTGATAGCGACGGATGCGCTTGGCCTGCTTGAAGTACTTGTTGTAAGTGACATTGAAAAACAGATCGCGGTGGTGTTTTTTCAGGAAAGCATTGAGCTGCTTCAGCAGTACCGGCTGGTCGGGACGCACTGCCCAGGCGATATCGCGCTTTCCGGGCAATTCGCCGACCACGGTGAAATCGTCCCGGTATGTGCTTTCAATGGCCACCAGATGGGAGTCGGCCACCGTGTAGGGGAAGTCGCCGCGCACCACTGCATCGATCAGCTGTTCGGTGGTAGCCCCCTCGACGGGGGCTATCTGAATCGGCTTGTCCTGACTGGTCGACAACTGCTGCAGGTGAGAATAGAAACTACTGAGGGGATTGACCGCAACCTGCTGGCCCGCCAGTAACTGCGCCGCCGGTAGCGTGGCCGGCTTCTGGTTGCCGGCGGCAATCACCTGCTCGGTGACCCGCAGATAGGGACGCGAAAACACCATGCCCTGCTGTTTGCGCGCATCGGTGACCGTCAGCGATGCCGCGACCAGGTCCCCCATGCCGGAGTTCAGGGCCTCGGCCAGATCCACATCCGGCCCCGGCACCACCATACTGAGGCGCAGATTGTGTTCATGGGCAAACTGGCGCAACAGGTCATAATCGAATCCCATGAGTTCCCCGCGCCACATGAAATAGGAGGCGGGGTGGTTACGGGTAAGCACGCGCAGGGTGCGGCTCTGTGCTATGTCTTTCCAGTCACGCCGCAAATTCTGGCGCTGCTGGTCCGCCTCCAGGCGCTCCGAGGTAAAGAATTCGTTCAGGGCCCGCTCCAGTTGCGATGCCTCACGGCGCACAGCCCAGGCAATGGCGCGCTGAGATTGCAGTACGGAGCTGGCTTCCAGTTGCGGGTAGTCCGGCAACATTGCTTCGGCAAGGTTGCTGTCGACGACCGTTGCCGGGTAGGTGCCGTCGACGACGGCGCCGAGCAGTGTTTCATTGTCGATCGGCTGATCCAAGTAGGTAATTGCGAAGCGCTGTTCCCCACTATTGTCGGCAGCGAGGGTCTGCGCAAAAGCACTGCCGCGACGCACTGCCACCCGCAGCGGTTCACTGCTTGTGGGTGTGGCACTATCGGTTCGGGTAATCAACAGTTCGTGCACATACTGCAGCGCACGGGTAAATGCCACCTGCTCGGCGCGTCCTGCGGTGCGGGAAAAGTTGGTGGCAATCACATCGCCGCGGCCGTCAAGCAACGCCGGGATCAGGTCGGCGAAGCTCTCCACATAAATCCACTGCGGCTCCAGCCCGCGACTGCGGGCGAACTTCTCCGCGAGTTGGTGCCATTCGCTGCTGGGCAGGCCGTCGCGCGGCAGGGCATCATCCTCCCGCCCGCGTGGTGCAAGCAGTCGCAGGGTGCCGTGTTTGCGAATCGCGGTTAAGTCTCCGCGCTCGGTGTAGTTGGCAAAGGCCGGCGGTTCCGGCTCCGCCTCCGGCGGCGCTGCAACTTCAACAGAATCCGTACTTGGTAACGTATCGACTTCATGCGGTACATCAGTCTGCCGTTCGCAGCCGACAAGGGCGGTAACTGCGATGAGGACTAGGCCGAAACTCCGGACTAGCGGGCGGATTGTGGAAAAGCCGGACATCTTCATCAATTGTTCCATTTGATCGGGAATTCCTGGGAAATTGCCGCCCCATTGTTACCAGATGCAGAGCAAATGTGAAATCTGCACGCATTCTGATCAATTTCAAAACCAGCCAGCTAACGTCATTGAGCGGATGTGGCACTGCCTGCCATTGCTGTTATATAAATATTTATCTCGACAGCGGGCGATACCACTGCACCATCTATCCACCAAGCAACAAAAACTAGAATGAAAGCCATAAAAATTCTGATAGCGACCCTGATATGTGCGCTGCCATCTTCGGCCGCGCTGGCTGACCTGATGGAAAATGAACTGGTACCCAAGGAAGAAGCGCAATTTGCACGGGACTTTCTCGAGCAGCTGCGCACCGGTCATTACGACGGCATTGCCCCTCACTTGGATCCCGAGCTGGCCAAGCAGGTCAATAACGATCTACTCGACCAGTTCGTAGAAACATTTCCCGAGGGCGAATATATCTCGACGGAATTGATCGGCTCACACGTACGCACAGTCAATGATGTCTGGAATGGCAATTTCGTGTTCGAATACCATTTTTCCGGTGGCTGGGCTGTAGCCGATCTCAATCTGACAAAGCAGGGAGATAATCGCCGCGTCGTCGGTTTTCACATAATGCCGACCAACTCCTCGCAGAAGGCAATCAATAAATTTTCCCTGAAAGATAAATCAGCCACTCATTATGTGATTTTGATTCTGGCTGTGCTGGTTCCGCTATTTATCCTGGTCACTCTGGCATTCTGTATTCGCACACCGATTCCCAAGTGGAAGTGGCTGTGGGTGCTATTTATACTCGGCGGCATCGGCACCGTGACCCTGAACTGGTCAACCGGTGAAGTAGCCACGCAGACCCTTCACTACCTGCTATTTGGCGCCAGCGCTTTTGCCTCGAGTGAATACGCGCCCTGGATGATATCTGTCGGGATACCGGTAGGCGCGGTCATCTTCTGGGTCAGACGCAAGCAGTGGATAGAAGATCACAAGGCAGCAAAGAATAGAGAAACTGCCTGACAAACCTCATCTGGAGCGCCCATGGGCTTTTACGAAAATCGCTGCCTGCCGCACTTGATCAACTGTGCCTGTGGTCTCAAGGCCTTTAAAAAACAGCGTCAACTGGTGGTTCCCCAGGCTCGCGGACGGGTACTGGAAATCGGGTTTGGCTCGGGTCTGAACCTGCCCTATTACGATATTGAAAAAGTGGAATTTGTCTGGGGTCTGGAGCCCTCCGCAGGCATGCGTCGGCGGGCCCGGCACAACGTCAGCCGCTCTCCCATTGACGTGCGCTGGCTGGATCTGCCAAGTGAAGAAATTCCGCTCGATGACAACAGCGTCGATACTGTGCTGCTGACCTATACGCTGTGCACCATTCCCGACTGGCACAAGGCGCTCGAGGAAATGCGCCGTGTGCTCAGGCCCGGTGGCGAACTGATCTTCAGCGAGCATGGACTGGCACCGGATAGCGGCGTCAGGAAGTGGCAGGAACGACTCAATCCGTACTGGAGTGCGGCCTTCGGCGGCTGTAACCTGAACCGGCCCGTCGACGACTTTATCGAGCGGGGCGGCTTCCGCGTCCGCGAACTGGATACCGGCTATATCCTGTCGATGAAATTTGCCGGCTTCAATTACTGGGGTGTTGCCAGTTAATACACCCCCAACGTAAAAAGCCCCGACCTTTTGGCCAGGGCTTTTTTGTTACTGCACAGTACAGTTAGCTTATCAACCTTCTTTCTGTGCCAGCTGCGTCGGCGCCTTGTCCTTGGATTTCGGCTTGGATTGCATTTCCTTCAACATCGCCTTCATCTGGTCGTATTCGTCCTGGCTGGAGAGTTCCAGCAGCAGCGGTTGCGCAACCTGGGCGAAATATTCCGCATCTTTCTGCTTGTACAGTTCCTGCGCCAGCCACTGGGCGATATGCACCTGGCGCGGGGCACGCAGGTAGGCCTGCTCCAGCATATCCACGTATTTATCGCGCGGGTAGCCCAGCATCTGCATGCTCATAGCCAGGCCGTACCAGTTCGAGGCCACGTCGGAATCGTTGTTGACCAGGTATACGAACTTGTCGCGCGCTTTCTTCAGCTCGGCGCGGTCGCGCTCCTGCTTCGGCGTGTTGATCTGGCGAGTCAGGCCGAGCCAGGCATCGACGGTCTGGTACCAGAATTTGTTGCGATCGCTCGGCGGAACGCTGGCCAGCAGCTCCTCGGCGTGATCGAAGTTACCCACGCGGGTCTCGGCGTCCGCCTGTACCGCAGCCAGTTGCGGGGTCGCTACGCCTTCGGCGTGTGCATACTGCACCAGCGCGTGCAGGCCATCGAGGTTGTAGCCGGACTGCACCAGGAAATGACCGATATCGGCGATAGCGAGACGCTTGGACAGCTGCTGCACGTCGGGCGTAATTTCCTTGAAATCGGTCGGCAGTTTCCCGCTAACCAGATTGAATTCACCTTTCTGGAACAGCGCCTCGTACTGCTTCTCTACGTCCGCCAGTTTGACGTTGAGGGTACGCTCCAGTGCTTTCACCGGATCCTCACCGCTGTTGTACGCCTTCACATATTTCTTGAACTGCTCGACCTTGCCGCTCTGCATGATCAGCCAGTTGGTCAGCATCCAGCCGCTGGCATAAACGTTACCCTTGTCGGCATCCGGCGTGTTCTGCGTCGTAGCGCGCAACAGCTTCTCAAGCGGCATGGGGCTCGCGTAAAGCAGGGTCATGGCGCGCTCTGCGGGAATAGCACCCAGCTGATAGCGGCCATCCTGAGTAAACGTCATGGTCGACATAAACTCGGCGAAACCTTCGCTGTACCAGTAGGGATAGTGCGTGGTGTTGCCGTTATAGCTCAGGAAGTGCGTGTATTCGTGAAACAGGAACTCGCGCGCCTTCAGCTGGCGGCTGCCGCTACGGCCATCGAGATTTACCAGCGCATAGCTGCCTTCGGCAGTGGTGTCGAACAGGCCATTGGTCATCTCGGCCAGCTCTTCACCCACCAGTCCGGCATAGCTCTGCCGGTCGGCGGCGGCATAAATGGTCAGCCGCTCGCTGTCCTTCTTGGCGCCCAGCAGGCTGACTGCCACCGCGCGGAAGCGTTCGAGGTCCTCGGACAGGGTTTTTACCGCCGCGGGGTCACCGTTGGTGATAATGCGGAAATTCTTGCTGTCGACCTGATACCAGGTCTCCTCGCCCAGGTTCTGCTGCGCACTGCATGCAGACAGCACCAAACTGGAAAAAATTGCCAACAAAGCGAGTGTGCGAGGAAACATAGTTCTAACCACCGAGTTGTTTCTTCTTTGCCCTCCGTGGCGGAACATGAAAGACCACACACTACCTGTTTTTATTGATCAAAAAAAGAACAATTTTAGACCAGAACCGAGAAACCATCGCATTTTTTGTGACTAAAAGATCTGTGTCAGTCGCAAGTGGCGCGAGCAAAGCCCGGCTGCGGTAGCCGCCAGATCGCGCGATTTGCATCTCAAATTTGTCTTTTCACGCTGTTCCCGGCGGATGCCGATCCTATATTGGCCGAATGACCACATCTTATTGATTGGTCATAACTATAAAAACAGCGATGAGAGAAGACCATGATTACCAACTGACTCCTGGCGCTGCTCAGCGGCGCCCTGCTGGCGGACCACTGCTGAGCCGCACCGCAACTCATAGTCGACCTGGACATCACCAGCTTTGACGGCACCCAGCTGGACGCCAACCTCTATGTGCCCGACTCACCGCCACCGGCCGACGGCTACCCGACGGTGCTCTTTACCAACAGGTGGGTGCTGGACAAGAACCAGTACCTGGCCCAGGCGGAAATGCTGGCCACCGATACCGAGGGCGTCCTCTACCAGAAGCCACAGGAAACCCACTACACCATCGAGGTGACCTCTATCGCAGCAGCCGCGTCTCCAGATTGACGATGCCGCACCTGTAGCAGGGCTTTCTAATCGCTTGGTTGGGCCGGGATCCGGGCTGCGGCCTGCCGATTTCCGTGTCGGGCGCTTCGGCAATTCCGTGCCCAAGCCGGTACAATGCACAGGATTTTTTCTGCCGAACGACGAGAGCTTATGAGAAAGATAATCCTGCGCTGTCTGTTGGCCGCCCCGCTGTTCACGCTGGCTGCCTGCGGTCCTGCCGAGAAGACCGCCGAAAAACCCGCCAGTAAATCGCAAGCCGAACAACCGGCGGCGGAAAAACCTGCCGCCAAGCCCGCGACCGAAAGCAAGCCTGTGGCCTCCATTGCCGCCGACAAGGCCCCCGCCGGTCGCCTGCCCCAGGATGTGCGCCCCAAGGCCTACCGCGTCGACCTGGTGCTGGATCCCCGCCGCGACGACTTCACCGGCAAGGTGGAAATCGATATCCAGAAGGACAAACCCTCCGACCGTATCTGGATTCACGGCAAGAACCTGAATATGAAGTCCATCAGCGCCGTATTGCCCGACGGCAAGGTTGTGCCGGCCAAGTACCGCGAGGTACTCGACAGCGGCGTGGCCCAGGTGCTGTTCGACGAAGCCCTGCCCGCCGGGCCATTCACGCTGAAAATGGAATACAGCGCCGCCTACGACCGCAACCTGGCCGGCCTGTTCAAGGTCGAGGAAAAGGGCGATGCCTACGTACTGGCCAAGTCCGAATCCATCCAGGCACGCAAGTACCTGCCGAGCTTCGACGAACCCGGCATGAAGGCACCTTTTGATATCAGCCTCACGGTTCCCAAAGGCGATGTCGCCATCAGTAATGGCCCCGAAGTGAAACGCGAGCCGGTCGGCAACGACATGGAAAAGATCACCTTCGCCACCACCCGCCCGCTGTCCACCTACCTGCTGTCCCTGTCCGCAGGCCCGTTTGATGTGGTCGAGCGCCCGGCCATTCCGCCGAACAAGTACCGCTCCGAGCCCATCCCGCTGCGCGGCTTCGCGCGCAAGGGCCGCGGTGCCGACTTGAGCTATATCCTCGATGTCACACCGCGCCTGGTGCAGATTTTCGAGGAGCAGCTACAGCGCCCCTATCCGTACAAGAAACTGGATATCGTGGCCGCACCCCAGTGGCCGAGTGGCGCCACCGAGCTGGCCGCCGCCATTACTTACCGCGAGGAACGTATCCTGGTCGGCGACAACCCGGCACCGGGTGCCCGTCTGGCACTGCTGGGTGTGCATTCCCACGAGATGTCACACATGTGGTTCGGCGACCTGGTAACACCGCCCTGGTGGGACGACCTGTGGCTGAAAGAGGGCTTCGCCACCTGGGGCACCCCCCTGGCGCTGACCACCTATGAGCCCAACGGCGGCCACGACCTGAACGCCGCCGCCGGCGCCATCAGCGCCATGCGCCTGGACTCCCTGGCGAGCACCCGTGCGATTCGCGAGCCGGTGACCGACAACAACAATATCCGCAACGCCTACGACGCCATCACCTACTCCAAGAGCCTGGGCGTCATCCATATGGTGGACCAGTACTTCGGCCCGGACGTGTTCCGCCCGGCGGTTGGCCGCTATATCGAGACCTTTGCCGACGGCGTGGCCAACTCCCCCGCCTTCTATCAGGTGATCGGCGAGGAAACCAATACACCGGAACTGACCGAGACCTTCCGCAGCTTCGTCGAGCAGAAGGGCGTGCCGCTGCTGGACGTGACCGTTAACTGTGACAAGAAAGACGCGGCCAGCATCAAGGTGCGCCAGAGCCGCTACAAGCCGCTCGGTTCACCGATCAAGGACACCGACCAGAAGTGGAGCATTCCGTTCTGCTTCAGCTCCGACAGCAGCGTGCAGCAGTGCCAGATACTGACCGCGCGCGAGCAGGAGATCCCGATTTCCGGCGGCGAGTGCCCGCAGTGGCTTCTGCCCAATGCCCAGGGCAGCGGCTACTACCGCTGGACCCTGCCGGAGGCCAAGTGGCAGGCACTGACAGAGCGCTTCGCGATGTTCGAACCGACCGAACAGCTGTCCATCATCGACAGCGCCTTCGCCGGTTTCGAGGCGGGCAAACTGCCATCGGCACAGCTGTTGAAAGTAGTGGAGCAGTCCGCGCACGCCGACAAGCGCCAGGTAGTGCAGGCGCCGCTGCGCTACCTGACGAAATACCGCCAGAACTACGTGGCACCGAAAGACGAGCCCGCGTTCCTGGCCTTCGCCCAGTCGCTGTACCAGCCGGTACTGGATAAAACCGCCGGCAGCGACGACAACGAAGACAAGCTGCTGCACAGCGAGCTTCTGAGCTTTATGGCAGTAACCGCCGGCGATCCGGACGCGCGCAAAAAGCTGGCCAACAAGGCCATCGCCTTTACCGGCTTTAAAGGCAAGCGTGACGAAAAAGCACTGGATTCAGACCTGTATGAAGCCGCACTGACGGTGGCTGTGCAGGATGCCGGTGACGACTTCCTGCAGCACCTGATCAAAGTGCGCAAGGAAATCGACGATCCGCGCTTCGACAGCGCCAGCGCCTATGCCATCGGCAGCACTCGCAACCCCGCGCAGCTGGATACCGTGCACGCGCTGGCCCTGAGCGAAGACGTCGGCCCGCGCGAAGCCTTCGGCCTGATCCGGAGTGCCGTGGCGGAGCAGGGAGTACAGGACCAGAACTGGCAGTGGCTGCAGCAGAACTTCCCGGCCGTACTGAAGAAGATCCCGGATCAGTGGCGCCGCCAGACCCCGGCCTTTGCCAGCCATTTCTGCAACAAGGAAAAACTGGGCGAACTGCAGCAGCTGTTCAAGCAGTACGGCGACCAGGCCCCGGGCTACCAGCGCAGCCTGTCCCAGACTGAAGAGCAGATCAATCTGTGTATTGCACTGCGTGACAAGGGCGAGGCGCTGATCGGCGCAATGCCGAAGTAACTTCCAGAACTGGATGCCGGCCTGCGCCGGCATGACGAATTCTTATTGATCGTCATCCCGGCGCAGGCCGGGATCCAGCTTCAGTCCACGACTATCCCGCCCGCTCGCAGTACCTCGAGCATCGGTTGCAATCCTTCCCGATAGTTGCGCCACTTACCGATTGACGATGTATACACCGGCTGCCTTACCTGGCTCGCGCTCGCCGTCGCGGTTCCCTGTTTTTCCTGCTGGTGAAAATCCAGTACATCCCTATTCCAGGGCAGATCACAGAAATCAAATAGGCGGCGACTTTGCTCCTCAAGGTCCTGCACCAGCTGTTCGTAATGCAGATCAAAAATCCGACCGGGCATTACCCGGTGCCAGTGCTCCATCAGTTCGCGATAGCCGAGGTAGTAATGGGCGAGTTCGCACTGGTCGTAGGAAAACGGATAGGCACTGCGAAACTGGGTTTTCAGGATCGCGTAGCAGGTATCCGCAGGGTGGCGGCGCAAGTGCACGATCTTTGCTGCGGGCAGGGCCTGGTGGATCAGGCCCGCATAGAGAAAATTCATCGGGTTTTTATCGATGATGACTGTATCACTGTCACCTCCGACGCGGCTGCGCAGTTCCGATTCATAGCGACGGCCCAGTTCCTTGAAGTCCACCTTCGCTGCGCGGCGTACAAATGCATCCCTCGCCACAGTGTCACTTTCTCCTCGCGGCACCAACTCCATCAAAAGCCGGGCAAAAGTGCCGGGCTCACCGGCGGAAAATACCCGGTCTCCACAGCAGAGCAGGCGATCCACGAGCGTGGTTCCCGTCCGCGGCATTCCCAGGACAAAAATAATCCCCCTGCCCGCGTCTGGTAGCGCGGCCGGCATATTGCGTTCACGCGGCTGGAAATACTCCGCATCGAATACTGCGCGGATCTCACGCAGTCGATGCGCTTCCTGGCTGGCATCGTAAGTGATCAGGCTGCGACGCAGTTTGCAGGCGGTGTTCAGTGCCGACAGGCTTTGTTCAAACTGCCCCAGATCTTCGTATTCCTTCGCCAGGGCGAAATGCAGCTGACTCGCACCGGCAGCGGGAATCCCATCACGGGTAATACACCGCTCCAATTCGGCGATGTGATTTTGTTCCGCTGTCTGCCGACGCAGGTCTGAACGGTTTTTGAAAGCCTCGAAATCATCCGGATTTAACGCGAGAAGCCTGTCGTAGAGCTGCTCGGCGCGCTGCATGTCTCCCATGGCCCGGTTGGCAGCAGCGCAGTTAAACAATAATTGATCGTTTTCCGGCTGTAGCGTCAGTGCGCTTTCGTAGAGCCGCAGGGATTCCCGGTGCGCATCGCAAAGCGAATAGAGATAGGCGGCTCGAGACAGTGGCTCCACATGCGCAATGTCGATAAAAGCTATCTCATCCAGAGTGCTGCGGGCATCGCCGTGGTGTCCAGCGCGCACCAGTAATTCACAAAGGTGCAGGGTGACGCTGACCCACTGCCGCGATTCTGAGTCGGCCCGGGAACGCGCCAGGTAAAGGTGCTGGACTGCTTCCCCAAGCTTGCCCTGCGCCGTGCAGCAATCTGCCCACAGGCGCCAGCCGTTGATCAGTTTCGGATCGACGGCAACTGCTTGTCTTACCTGATCTATGGCCGCGGGAAAATCCTTGCGCTGGTACAGCGCGAGCGCGGAGCGATAGTGTTGTTCGGATTCGGTCACGAAGAAATCACGGCTTTTATAGTTTCCCGCTAGCATATCACTATTGCTCCACTCTGCATCGGGCTAACAACGGACATAAAAAAGCCGGCCACGGGGCCGGCGTATAAGCTTCTGTCGACGCGTCTAAAAGCTGTAACTACCTGACAGGCCAATGGTCCTGGGCAGGCTGATATAGTCTTTGGAGGCGTTGCCGAGGAAACCTTCACTGGGGTCGGTTCCCATATGGCGCTCGGTGATCAGGCCGGTTACACCATCCTCATTGAACAGGTTTTTGACAAACAGGGACGCTACCCACTTATCCGTCACCAGTGAGGTATTTGCGCCCCAGAGCTGGAAGGCATCGATTTTCGCTGCCGTCAGTCCGCTGCCTATCGCGTTCTCGGAGTCGGACTGGTAATAGCCGTTGATGCGGGAAACCCAGTCGATACCGTCGGTGAGCGCGGTGCTGTAGTCCATCGCTACCGAGAAGGTATTCTCGGCGGTGCTGGGCAGGCGTTCACCTTTCTCGGCAATAGTGACACCCGTTGGAGTCACGAAGTCCGCAGTCAACTCGGCATCGACGAAGGTATAACCCAAGTTGTAGTGCAGGCTATCGCTCAAGTTGCCTTCGACTTCAAACTCCACACCCTGCACACGGGCGGAATCGCCGTTCATCGCCGCGAAAAATCCCCATACGGGTGTAGCCGTATTCAACTGCGGATCTTTCCAGTCCGTATAGAACGCTGAGACCGTGTAGCGCAGTGTGTCAGTTGAACCTTTAAGACCAAGCTCGTAGTTCAATACCGAGTCTGAATCGTAACGGAGGTAACCCGGATCTTCGGCAAAACTACCTATGGTAGGCACCGCATTGGATCCCCCTCGACGATAGCCTTCGGAAACCGTAGCGTAGCTCATCAGGGTGTCGGAAATATCCCAGGAGAGGTTGCCCTTAAACAGAGTATCGCTCTCTTTGGTTTCAAAAGAGGCATCGGCATTCCCGTAATAATTAACCCAGATGGGTAGAGACAGCTGCGACTCGTTAACCAGTTCGTTCTGGAAACTGCGCATTCCCAACGTCATACGCAGTGATTGGGTAAAGTTGAGAGTCGCCTCACCGAATACCGCCTTATCGATAAAATTCTGGTTGCGGCGGAAGTAAAAATCCTGGTCCTGCACGACGGCGGCCCAGCTAACAAGTTCCTCTGCCTTGCTGAGCCCCGGGGTATAGTCAGCAGGAATTGTAGCAGTCCACGCCGCCCAGCCCGGCATGGTACTGTTCTGGCCGGCATTGGAATCCTGATCCATGTAATACAGGCCGACAACCCAGTCCACTTTGGCATCGACGGCATTGGATACCAGGCGGAATTCCTGCACCAGCGCGGAATCGTCGTAGAAACGCTCGGCCCGCGCCACGGGTCGGGGTGAACCGTAGTATAGATTTTCAAACCAATCCATGGTCGCGTAGAAGCCGGAGTTGTCACTGATACCGGTGCCACTGTGGCTGTAGTCGGAGGTGCTGGAGGTCAGGGTGGCAAAGCCCATATCCACCTCGACTTCCAGTGACGTCATGTCGACCTTGCGCTCGGAGGGCTCCAGAATCACCGCGCCGTTTTCGTAATCGTCGTAGGACTGTTCGGTGCCGCTAACCCAGTTGGTACCGCGGGTGACTTGGCGGCGGCCGCCAATATCGTCTTCCTGCTGCTGGTAGGAAAGCTGGATACTGGCGTTATCTGTCGGCTGCAGCAGCACCGAGGCGCGGGCATAGGTGATATCGACAGTATCTGCGTCTTCGACACTGGTAAATACCGGTCCGCCATTGGCAATATCGCCGCCCTGCGCCAGTGGTGCGCCGTTGGCGTCAAGCTTGTAGACGTTGGCGTAGTCGACAATACCGTCGTTATCAATCTTGCCGATATTTGCACGGAAGGCCGCCTTTTCCCCGAGCGGCAGGTTAACCAGCGCATCGGTATTGAGGTTGTAACCACTCGATCCCTCGGTTTGGCTGAAGCTGGTGCCGACCTTGCCCTCGAACTCATTCAGGCGCGGCTTGTTCATAATGTAGCGCACGGTACCCGCAAGGGACCCGGAGCCATACAGCGTGCCCTGCGGGCCGCGCAGGACTTCCACCCGTTCGATGTCTTTCAGTACGAAGTTTGCATAGAGCGGCGTGTCGTCTACATAGGTGGCCACGGTGCCCACTGCGGAGAGGGGTACATCACCGTTGGCACCGGTATCAATATTCATACCGCGAATCACCACACCGTTTACAGTACCTGAATTGCGATAGCCGCGATCGACAACCGTGAGGCCTGCGACACTGCGCATCATTTCCGCCGCATCGGTGACCTGTGCTGCTTCCAGCTCATCGCCGGAAACCGCCGAGATATTGTAGGGAATATCCTGCACGCTCTCCGCGCGTCGCGTCGCCGTAACGATGATTTCCTCCAGCACGCCATCCTGTGCGGAGGTGGCCTGTGCCATAACCAGCTGTGGTACCGCAAGCAATGTGCCGGCCGACACCGCCGTCACTGCGGCGGCCAGAGTTTTTTTACTAAACCCCTGCTTGTTTTGCTCTTTCATGGTTCCCTTACCCTTTCTATTTTTTTCCGGCCGTACCGCGCCGTTTAGCATCGTTGATAGTGAATATGCTACCCATCAACTGGCAATTACCTAGCGCCAGTTTGCACACATCGACTGGTCCAGTTTTTCCGTGCGGCCATTTATTCCGGCACTTTCAGCGGACCCAGTTGCTCGTATGCCGGCGACACCGCTCCCGGCTCATATTGGGGATAGTGCACGCGCGTATCGCGGAAACTCTTCAGCGTTTGCCCGAGCCCCTTCATGCCGCGCTCGCGAACCTGCGCCACCTTATTCAGGTCGATTTCGAACGCAATCACTTCCTCTTCCACGCTGGCCTCGTGGATCACCTCGCCCTCGGGCCCGACGATGATCGATCGCCCCACCCCCTGGGTGCCGGCGGAATTCACATCGACGATATAGCACTGGTTTGTCACCGCACTGGCGCGCACGATGGCCAGCTCGTCCTGGCGGTCGATGGTGTCGGTCTTGGTGGGATGGATAATGACTTCCGCCCCCAGCCAGGTGAGCGCGCGCGTGGTTTCCGGAAACCAGATGTCGTAGCAGATGGAGACACCGAAACGGCCCACTTCGGGGATATCGAATACCAGGAACTGGTCGCCGCCGGTTACGCCTTTCTCGTAGGGCAGGAATGGATAGATCTTGCGATAGCGTCCAACCACCTCGCCTTGGGGGTTGATCACGGGCGTGGTATTGAACACGGCGCTGCCGCACTTTTCATACATGGATCCCGGTACCAGCCAGATTCCCAGCTCCCGCGCACTGCGACAGAAGGCCGTCTCTTCCGGCGAGGGTAGTTCCCGCGCGTGCTGGGTGCCGACACCGCGCAGCGCCAGTTCGCTCAGCACGATCATCTTCACCCACGGATAGCGCAGCTTGGTTTTCTGGATGCGCTCCAGCAGCAGTTCCAGGTTGTCGGCTTCGGCCAGTTTCAGCTGCAGCGCCGCCACACCAAAGTGATTGCTCTTGTTATTCATCGCCAGACTTCTTTCCTGATCGTCGATGCCGCCGGTTCAGCGACTTTTTTATCTGGCGTTATCTTGGCGGAAGCAATCCGCTTTCAATAGGTCCAGTTTTCAACCCGACATGAGTCCACAGTGACACCCGGGCACCAGATTACTGTGCTTGGCACCATGCACGAAGCCGAACTGGCCCTATTTTCTATCGCGTAATCGGTTAGCGTTGCGCCACGTAGAGGAATTACACTGGCGGCAAAGGCCGCACAGAAGCCGACAATAACAAGGGCAACGCCCGCTGGAGTGAGCATGAGCGAAAATGCAGAAAGTCTGGTAAGTCAGCCATATGACACTGGAAGCAGTGCGGGAAAAGGTTTCCTGAAACTCGAAAAGGCTGCGCCGCAGAGTTGGGCGGCCAGCCTGCTGCTCGCCTTTCTGTCCTCCGCCGGCCTCTACTACGTGAATATTTTTCCGGTCATCGTGAATTCGTTGATGGCCGGCGCGGGGCTGTCCGCTTCACAGGCGGGAGACATCACTTTTGCCAACACCATCGGCGCAGTGATCGGAGCCTTCTGCGTATCGCTGACGATCCGGCGCATTCCGCGCTGGAAGGCGGCGGCGACGGCACTGCTGCTCTGCTCCATTGGCATGGATATGCTGACCATTTACCTGGCGAACCTGGATTTGTTGATTCCACTGCGCCTCGTTCACGGCATGCTCGGCGGCGCGCTGGTGGGGCTGGGTTTCGCGGTCATCGCGCGCAGCGGTATTGCCGGGCGCGCCTACAGCATGGTGCTGCTGGTCCAGTACACGGGCGGCATGCTAGGCGTCGGCTTGCTACCGGGCCTCGTCGTCCAGTACGGAACCTATGTGCCTTTCTATGCCCTGATTACCTTCAGTACCGTAACCCTGTGCATGCTGCCATTCCTCGCTGACTACCCGCTGCCGACAGAAGAAGAGCACTTTGCGACCAGAGCGGCGGTCAGTGCCAAAGTGCCCATGGGACCGATGCTGATCACGCTGCTCGCACTTTTCTGTTTCCAGTTCGCCAACATGGCATTGTTCGCGTTTATATTTGACCTGGGTAAATCCTTTGGCCTACAGCTGTCGTTTATCAGCCAGACACTGGTATGGGCCAACCTGATCGCTATCGGCGGTGCGGCCATCGCTGCCTACACAGGCCAGCGGTTTCCGCTGGCGCTGCCACTGGCAGTCGCCCTGCTGCTCACTCTCGTCGGGCTCGCGCTATTTATTTTCAGCGACCTGAAGCCGGCCTTCATTATCGCCAACGTGGTCACCGGTATGACCTGGGCCTTCTGTGTCCCCTACCTGCTGACGATGGCTTCCAAGTTCGATACGGCCGGGCAGATGGGCGCCTTCGGCGGATTCGCGTCGAAGATGGGACTGGCCTGCGGTCCGCTGGTGGCCGGACACTTTATTTCCGGTGGCGGAAACTACACGCAGCTGATCTGGATCGCGACCGGCGTACTCGCGGTGTGCCTCGCCGCCTTGCCGTCAGCGGCCAGACTCGACCGGGAACTGGCGCAGCCAGCCAGTTAACGCAAAGCATTTGCGCCCCGGCATGACTGCGCGGCGCTGAAAGGGCAAAAAAAGGGGAGCAAAGGCTCCCCAATCAACGCCAAACTGAGGGTGTACTCAGAAGAATCCCAATGGATTGGTGTCGTAGCTGACAAGCAGGTTTTTGGTCTGCTGGTAGTGTTCCAGTGCTTGCTTGTGGGTCTCGCGACCGATTCCGGATTTTTTGTAGCCGCCAAAGGCGGCGTGGGCCGGATACTGGTGGTAGCAGTTGGTCCAGACACGGCCGGCCTGGATATTGCGCCCCATGCGGAAGGCCAGGTTCATGTCCCGCGTCCACACGCCGGCGCCGAGCCCGTATTCGGTATCGTTGGCAATGGCCAACGCTTCCGCCTCGTCCTTGAAGGTGGTGACCCCAACCACCGGCCCGAAGATCTCCTCCTGGAAGACGCGCATGCGGTTGTCGCCCTTCAGCAGGGTTGGCTGTACGTAAAAGCCCTTGCGGAATTCACCCCCCATTTCCTCGGCACCGCCACCGAAGATTACCTCGGCCCCTTCACGCTGGCCGATTTCGATATAGGTCATGATCCGGTCGAACTGCTCCAGTGAGGCCTGGGCGCCGATCTGGGTATCGGTATCCAGCGGGTTGCCGCGCCGGATGGCTCTGGTGCGCTCGACCACGCGCTGCATAAATTCGTCGTATATGGATTCCTGGATCAGCGCGCGGGACGGGCAGGTGCATACCTCGCCCTGATTGAAGAATGCCAGCACGGTGCCCTCGACACACTTGCTGATGTATTCCTCTTCCTGCTGCAGGATATCCGCGAAGTAAATATTCGGCGACTTGCCGCCAAGCTCCACCGTGGACGGAATGATATTTTCCGCGGCGCACTTCAGGATATGGCCGCCGACTGCGGTGGAGCCGGTGAAGGCGATCTTGGCGATGCGGTTGCTGACCGCCAGCGCCTGGCCTGCCTCCTCGCCGATGCCGTTGACGATATTCACCACGCCCGGTGGAATCAGGTCGCCGATCAGTTCCATCAGTACCAGGATCGACACCGGAGTCTGCTCGGCGGGCTTCAGCACAACGCAGTTACCCGCCGCCAGTGCCGGCGCGAGTTTCCAGGCGGCCATCAGGATGGGGAAATTCCACGGGATAATCTGCCCGACCACGCCCAGTGGTTCGTGAATGTGGTAGGACACCGTGTGTTCGTCGATCTCTGCGACGCTGCCTTCCTGTGCGCGCAGGCAACCGGCAAAGTAGCGGAAGTGATCCACGGTCAGCGGAATATCCGCCGCCAGTGTTTCGCGCACGGCTTTGCCGTTGTCCCAGGTTTCCGCCACCGCCAGTTTTTCCAGGTTCTGCTCAATGCGGTCGGCGATCTTCAGTAACAGGTTGGCCCGCTCGGTGGCGGACGTTTTACCCCAGGCGGCCCTCGCCGCGTGCGCGGCATCCAGCGCCAGTTCGATATCTTCGGCGCCGGATTCCGCAACTTCACAGAAGACTTCACCGGTTACCGGTGAGACATTCTGCAGGTAGCGTCCGTTGACCGGTGCAACCCAGTCTCCGCCGATAAAGTTGCCATAGCGTGGCTTGAAGTTGATAAGGGCGCCTTCCTGCCCCGGCTGTGCATAAATCATCGCTGTCATCCTCTTTGTTGTGGCTGTTGTCGGGCATTGTTATCTCGCGAGACCGGGAGTAATCTGGACAATCCTGGATCCCGGCATCAGTGCCCTTCGGACATACCTCTGGTTTCGGACATCACAGGAAAAATTTAGGATTTCGGGAGAGGGCGCGCTTTGCTCTCAGTACACATCGCTTGATCCTGAATCCAGCAACTAAAATAAAAAAATGCAAAACGCGATGATGCGTGGCCGCCTGCGGCCGCGGGAGCTGGTGGAAAACCGGGTGTCTTTTGCCGGCCCCAGCTCCGAACTCAGCATTTACGACACCTATTTGCCGGCGGAAAGGGTAGGCCTGTCTGCGGGTGAGCTGTTGTATTGCGGAATGATCAGTGGACGCAAAATCATCCACGGCGCCGATGAGTACACCGCGGAATTCCTGCCGCAGGAATCCTTCGTCATGGCGCCGGGCGCGCATATCGAAATCGACTTTCCCGATGCGCGCACAGATTGCCCGACATCGTGCCTGACCATCGAGATATCCAGGGACCGCGTGGACCAGATCTGTACGCGACTGAATGACAGCGCGCCACTGGAAAGGGAATTCAGCGAGTGGCGCTACCGGCCGGATGCACTGATTCACACACCGCACGGCCAGGCGACCCAGTCGCTATTGCAGCGGCTGGTGGCAACTTTCAGCGAGAATTCACAGGACAGGGATTTGCTGATCGATCTGGGAGTTAGCGAGCTGGTGGTGCGCATGCTGCGCCAGCAGACGCGGGATTTCCTGCTCGGCCTGTGCGGACAGAACCCGGAGATCAACGGGCTCGGTGCCGCCGTTTACCACATCCAGCAACAGCTGGATCAGCCGCTGGATATCGAGCGCCTGTGCAAAATCGCCTGCATGAGCCGCAGCCGGTTTTTCAGCGAATTCAAGAAACACATGGGTTGTACGCCACTGGAATTCCAGCAGCAATTGCGTATGCGGGAAGCGCGCGAGCGCCTGCAGCGGGGTGAAGCGGTCACACGGGTCTGCTTCGATCTCGGTTACCGACACCTGAGCCATTTCAGCCGCCGCTTTCACCAGCAGTTCGGCGTGAGCCCCAAACAGTATCGCGAGCAAACCGCAGCAGAATCCCCCGAACGGGTCGATTGATAACCCGCTGCAACCACCTCAGCCCTCGCGGGCGAGAATTCCCGTGTCGATCAGCTGGCCGCCCTCGCCGAACCACTTGATGCGGTGCCCGTCGATGACCACATGGAAACTGGCCTTGCGTCCGTAGGACCAGTTGCGCCACTGCCGCACCCACATATCTCCGTCCAGCCACCAGCGCCCGGTATCGGTTTCGTCCACATCCACGTCGTTGCGCGAATAGCCGAGCATGGTGCCATCGGCCATCAACTGCACGCGGTAGGATTCTCCCAGGGCATTGGTGCCGAGCAGCACGGCACCGGGGAATTCCGCTTTCAGGTCGGCGGCATAGAGGCGGCGGCCCCCGGCGATATCCAGCGTCTCTTCGGACTGCGACACCTCGCCATTGATCAACTGCGCCAAGATACTGACACCGGTTTCGATACGGTCCGCCTCGATGGCGGCGAAGCCGATGCGCAGGGCGTTGTATTCGCGCACCACTTCCAGCAGCAGCCCCTGTTGTTCCGCCTGTTTTTGAATCTGCTCGGCGCTGATGCGTTCCGACAGCTCCAGCCAGCAGGCAGTGCCGCAACTGGCGCGGCGCACCAGCAGCTTGGGCAGGTGGTGCATCAGAGCTTCGCCCAGCGCTGTCCAGCGTTCGCGCAATTGCTGGGTGATGCGGAAGCTGGCCGCATCCAGGTGGCCGGAACCGACAAATTTCGCCAGCAGGCGCTGGTTGATCGCCGGCACCCGTTCGCGCAGCGTATGGCGCAGCGCACGCAGGCGCTGGATCACCGGCTTCGGCGCCACGACAAATGCCAGCTGCATGCCCGGGTCGATCACCTTCGGGAACTGGTAGAGATAAATCACCGACTCACCGCCGCTCAGACTCTTCAGTGGCGGCAGCGGGCTACCGTGATAACAGAACTCGTGGTCGCAATCGTTTTCGATAATTACCGCACCCTGCTCGCCAGCGGCACTCAGCAGTTCGCGCCGGCGCTGCAGGCTGGTGGTGAGCGCGGTGGGGTTGTGCGCATTCGGCTGCAGGAACCAGCAATCGCTGCCCGCCAGGTCCGGTGGCAGCGGGCCGTCGCTGTCCATGGAAACCGCCTGCAGGTCGACGCCGGTGCGGCGGAAAATCTCTTCGGTTTCACTGCAGGCCGGCAGCACCATCCCCAGTGAGCGACCGCTGCCCAGCAACAACTGTCCGAGCAGATAGCAGGCCTGTTGCAGGCCGCTGGCCAGCAGCACCTGCCCCGGTTCCACGTAGATGCCGCGGCGCGGTAACAGCCGCGTACAGATCTGTTCGACCAGCTGGCGGTCGTCTTCGTTACCGCCGAGGGTTGCCCACTGGGCCACTTCGCGGGCGGTGTAGATATCCCGCGTGCACTCGCGCCACTCGGCGCCCGGATACAGGTGCGGGTCATATTCATTACTGACAAACGGATAGGGGTACTGCAGCCAGTTGGCCGGGCGCGCGCGCAGCGCACGGCGGCTGACGGAGACGGGATTGCAGTGCGCGCGCCAGAAGGCGCGATCGGACTCACTGCCGGCGTTGCCGGGCAGCGCATTGGCGTGACTGATAATGCCCTGCTGGCGCACCGCCTCGGATACGTAAAAGCCGCTGCGCTCCCGCGTCAGCAGGAAACCGTCGTCCACCAGTTGCTGGTAGGCCAGCACCACGGTATTGCGGGCGACACCGAGCTGTTCCGCCATGCGGCGCGACGACGGCATCTTGTGCCCGGCCGGAATACTGCCGGACAAAATACCCTGAATGATTTTTTCCCGTATCTGGGTCTGCAGGCTCTTGTCTGCCTGGGCGTCCAGCACGATCAGTGATTCGGTCATGACCTGGTCATTATTATCGGCGCCGCAGCAAGCGCAGCCCGTTATTTATTGAGGTGCAAGAATGATGCCCCTATCGCGACGCGCAAATCAAGCGCGCGGCGACAAGGGCACAGTGATGGGAGTCAAAGGGCTCAGGCAGATATCTGGTGCTGTTTGCGCAGGCGGAGCGCCAGCCAGATCATCGACAACCCGAGTGCAATTGCGTAGGCACCGATCAGCCACACCAGCGCCAATGCACCGGCACCGGGGTTAAACAGAACGGCCAGCCCGAAGAGTACCGACAGCAGGCCGATCGCAACCAGCAACCACTCCTTGTCGATCTCCTTGCGCAGGCGGACGGCCCCGATGATTTCGAAAATCCCGCGCACCAGCGCCCAGCTGCCGATAAATATCACCAGCACCAGCGCCGTAATCTGCGGATAGATAAAGGTAACGATACCGGCGGCAACACTGACCAGCCCGCCGATAATCAACCACCACACCGGTGTGGCTTTGTGCCGACCGAGCACGGCGGCAATCAGTGCGAAAAAGCCATCCAGTAACGCGTAGATCCCGAACAGGATAACCAGCGTCAGCAGTGACAGGCCGGGCCAGATAAAGGCCAGAATACCGAATGCCACAGCGCAGATACCGCGCAACAGCAGCAACCACCAGTTTTCCGACAAAACCTGGAGAACCGGCCGGGTGGCAAGATTCAGAGTCTCGTTAGTCATATAGCGATCCCCGCAGTGCTTTTGCAGGCGGATCAAACAGATAGAGAAAATCTATTTCATCAACACCTGTGAACAGCCGGCGCCGCGCGCCGGACGCTTTCAACAAATGCCTATTTAAGGGTCGCTGGACGCGTACAACCAGTTTTTCTGGGAAAAAGTTCCAGAAGCGGTGAAAAGCCCAAAAAGAGCGGCCCGTGGACGCAATCCAAAAGCCGACTCTGCAAAGGCTCTGATTGCGGCCACGGGCCACTTCTTTTTAGTGTAGACGCTGGCGACAGCAAGGGTAGCCATTTGGCGACCCCTGCCCGGCGCAGACTCAGAGTGCGCTGATCACACCGCGCAGCTTGTCGACCACGGTGTCGATCTCATGCGCCTCGATAATCAGCGGCGGGGACATACACAGCGCGTCGCCAATACCGCGCGCCATCACACCTGCTTCCCAGGCCATACCGGAAACTTTACCAGCGAAGCGGCCCTTGAGGTTTTCCGGCGCGCGCAGTTCGATGGCACCGACGAGGCCGTAGTTGCGCACGTCGATCACCTGGTCCATATCCGCCAGGCTGTGCAGGGCATTTTCCCAGTGCTTGCCGATCTCGCCACTGGCGCGAGTCAGCAGACCTTCGCGCTCGTAGATATCCAGTGTCGCCATACCCGCAGCGCAGGCGACCGGGTGCGCGGAATAGGTGTAACCGTGATAGAACTCCACACCGCCTTCCGGAGCGGCATCCATCACCGTCTTGTAAATGTGATCCTTCACAAACACCGCACCCAGCGGCACTGCCGCGTTGGTGATGCCCTTGGCGGAAGTCATCAGGTCCGGAGTCACGCCCCACTCGATGGATGCAAACGCGGAACCGGTACGACCCCAGCCGGAAATGACTTCATCAAAAATCAGCAGCAGGTCGTGCTGATCACAGATTTCACGCAGACGCTGCAGGTAACCCTTCGGCGGCAGGATCACGCCGCCGGCACCGGCGAACGGCTCGACGATCACCGCGGCAATCTGGTCGGCACCGTGGAAGTGCACCAGGCGCTCCAGGTCTTCCGCCAGTTCCACGCCGTGTTCCGGCAGGCCCCGGCTGAACGCATTGCGCTCGATATCCAGCGTGTGGCGCATGTGGTTGGATTTCACCGGCTGGCCAAACGTCTGGTAATTGGGCGCGATACCACCGACGGAGATACCGCCGAAGTTCACCCCGTGATAACCCTTTTCACGGCCGATAAACATGGCCTTGGTGCCCTTGCCGCGCGCGTGCTGGTATTGCAGTGCGATTTTCAGCGCACTCTCCACCGCTTCGGAACCGGAGTTGCCGAAGAACACATGGTTGAGGCCGTCGGGAGTGTGTTTTACCAGGCGCTCGGCATATTCAAAGCTCAGCTCGTGGCCGAAATTGAAGATGGAGCTGTAATCCAGCTTTTTCGCCTGCTGGTGAATCGCATCGGCGATTTCCGCGCGGCAGTGGCCGGCGTTGCTGCACCAGAGGCCGGCAGTGGTGTCGATAATCTGACGACCGCCTTTTTCGGTCAGGTAGATGCCCTCGGCACTTTCGACGATCCGCGGCGCGGATTTGAAAGTGCGGTTCGGGGTAAACGGCATCCAGAATGCATCGGTTTTCAGTTCTGACATGGTCTCGCTCCGCGATTTCCCTATTTAAATCAGTGAACGTGTTTTGTTTCAGCGGGGCGAACGCTTTGTTCGCTCCGCATTGCATCAGGCACCAAAGCAGCAGTATTTGGTTTCGTAAAACTCTGCCATGCCCTCGACACCGCCCTCGCGGCCGATGCCGGATTCCTTGCAGCCACCGAACGGTGCAACCGCAGTGGAGAATACACCGGTATTGCAGGCCACCATGCCGTATTCCAGCGCCTCCACCACGCGATTGGCGCGGCGGATGTTTTCGCTCATCACATACGCGGCCAGGCCGTAGGGTGTGGCATTGGCGCGGCGGATAACGTCGTCTTCGTCGGTGAATTTCTGCACCGGCGCCAGCGGCCCGAAGATCTCTTCCTGCGCGATGCGCATGCCGTCGTTCACGCCGGTAATCAGTGTAGGCGCAAAATAGTTTTCCCCGTGGGGCAGGTACTCGCCACCCAGCTCCACGCTAGCACCGGCTTCCACCGCATCCTGCACCAGCCCCTGCACGCGATCCGCAGCGCGGCGGTGAATCAGCGGGCCGACACTGACGCTGTCGTCGCAGCCGTGGCCGACCTGCAGCGCCTCGATGGCGGTGCGCAGTTTGGCGACGAAGGCGTCGTGTACCGCCTCGTGCACATAGATGCGGTTGGTGGACACACAGGTCTGGCCGGCATTGCGCATCTTGGTCGCAATACAGGAAGCCACCGCGGTATCCAGGTCGGCGTCATCGAACACAATAAACGGCGCGTTGCCGCCCAGCTCCATGGACATCTTTTTCACGCCGCTGGCGCACTGAGCCATCAGCAATTTGCCCACGGCGGTGGAGCCTGTAAAGGTGAACTTGGCCACTCGGTCATCTTCGGTCAAGACCTTGCCGATGGCCGGGGCGTCTGATCCCACCACCATATTGATGGTACCCGCCGGCAGGCCCGCTTCCTCCGCCAGCTGGCACAGCGCCAGCGCGGACAGCGGCGTCTCCACCGCCGGCTTGATCACCACGGTACAGCCGGCCGCCAGTGCCGGTGCCGCCTTGCGGGTGATCATCGCATTGGGAAAATTCCACGGGGTGATGCAAGTCACCACACCCACCGGTTGGCGGATGGTGGACAGGCGCATGGCCGGGTTGTGGGTCGGGATAGTCTGGCCGTAGGCGCGGCGGCACTCCTCGGCGAACCACTCGATAAAGGACGCGCCGTAGGCGATCTCGCCCTTGGCTTCCGCCAGCGGCTTGCCCTGTTCCAGCGTGAGGATACGCGCCAGGTCGTCGACGTTGTCCATGATCAGCTGGTACCAGCGCTTCAGCACTGCGGCGCGCTCGCCGGCGGTCTTGCTCTTCCACGCCGGGAAGGCGGCACTGGCGGCGGCTACGGCCGCCTCGGTATCGGCGGCGCTGCCATCGGCCACCTGGGCCAGCAGATCGCCATTGGCCGGGTCGCGCACCTCGAGGGTGGACGCACCGTCACGCCATTCGCCGTTGATATAGTTCTGGGTCTTCAACAAATTCGGATTTGCCAGTTGCACCGCCAACCTCCTTGCAATTATTGGTCTTTACAGCTGTTGACCGGATTCTGCGGCTGGCCACTGGCGCTGCATAGTAGTATTTTTCGAACTAAAATTTACCTTTATCAAACTTTGGCCTATGCTCGGTGATTCCCCGGTCAACCAGCGGAGCACACGGCCTTGAGCAAAGCGAAGAATGCGATTGGCGGGCGCCTCAGCGATATGGACCTGCGCCTGCTGCGGGTCTTCCGCGAAGTGGTGCGCGCCGGCGGCCTGGCGCCGGCAGAGGTGGCGCTGAATATCAGCCGCTCCACCATCAGCACCCACCTCTCCGACCTGGAGGGGCGCCTCGGCATGCAGCTGTGCCTGCGCTCCCGCGGCCGCGCCGATTTCAAGCTCACGCCCGAGGGCGAGGCACTGTTCGAGGCCATCAACGAACTGGACGGCCACCTGGACGCCTTCAAGAGCCAGGTGAACGCCATCCAGTCCCAGCTCACCGGCGGCCTGCGCATCGTGCTGCCCGACGATGTGCTGGAAATCCCCCAACTGGATCTGCCCGCCACCATCGCCCGCATCAAGGGTAAGGCGCCGCAACTGCAGCTGGATGTGCAGCTGGCCGCCCCGCAGGAACTGGAACTGGAGATCCTCGCCGGCCGCGCCGACGTGGGTATCAACCCGCTGCACTCCCGCCGCCCCGGCCTCGACTACCAGCCACTGTTCCACCACCAGTCGCTGCTCTACTGTGCCCGCACTCATATATGTGCCGGCACGGCAGAGGTGGGTGAGGAATTGCTAACCCAGCAGGAACTGGCCGCCCCCAGCCACGCCGTCCTCTCCGGCGCCGCCCATCTGTACCGCCTGTTCCCGCACAAGGCCACTGCCAATCATATGGCCGCGCGACTAGCGATGATCCTATCGGGCCAATACGTCGGCTTCCTGCCGGAATACCTGGCAGCGCGGTATGTGCAGAGCGGGGAGCTGATCGCCCTGCACCCGGAGCGGTTTCGCTATCGGATTCAGAATGCGGCGACCTTCAAGCGCAGTGCTGCGGAGCATCCCGCGGTGCGGCTGTTCCTGGACTCAATCCTGATCCAAGACTAATCGGCTGCGGCGCGTCAACTAGCGAGGAAATGATCTCCTCGCGGTACCAACAAAAATCCAACAAAGGAGCAATAACGATGACAACAACCTCCTCCAAAGTTCTGCTGGTCACCGGCGCGAACTCCGGCATCGGGCAGGCGATCGCCAACAAGTTCACGCGGCAGGGCTGGAAAGTCATGCTGGCTGGACGCAATCGGGACCGGCTGCAAGATACCGCTACCCCACTGGCCGAAAGCGCCATTTTCAGCGGCGACTTGCGCGACAACCAATACTGCTGCGCGCTGGTGGCCGAGACAGTCGCGCACTTCGGCCGGCTGGATGCCCTGGTAAACTGCGCGGGTATCATTTTTCGCAAAACCGCGCCTGACACCACAGACAATGAATGGCGTGAGTCAATGGCCACCAATCTGGACGCGCCCTTCTTCCTGTCCCGCGCGGCCATTCCCCACCTGGTCGAAAGTCGCGGCAGTATCGTCAATATCGCCTCAGATTGGGGATTACACGGAGGCCAGCAGGCTGCTGCCTACTGCGCCAGTAAAGGGGCACTGGTGATGCTGACCAAAGCCATGGCGCTGGACCACGCCACGGATGGGGTCACCATCAATGCCATCTGCCCGGGGGATGTCGACACGCCCATGCTGGAGAAGGAAGCAATCCAGCGCGGCGTGGAGTACGCCAATGCTATGGTCGAAAACGACGCGGCCGTGCCGACCGGACGCATCACTCGACCGGAAGAAGTCGCATCTCTCTGTTATTTCCTCTGTTCGGAAGAAGCGCGCCAGATCACCGGCAGTGCCATGCTGATCGACGGCGGAGCCAACGCCTGAGAACCGCAATCGATTTGCCGCAATGACCACCGTCACCGGCTCTTACCCTACAGACACAGCATAAAAGCGACTCCGCTGTCCTGGCCGCGAGGCGTGTCCGGCGGTGAGGTCATTTCCGGAAACACTGGAGATCGAAAACTAATCCGCCCTCAGGGACTCCGCGCGACCTCATCGCAATCCGGAATTAATAGGGGATATAGGCATGGCTATATC
Organism: Microbulbifer hainanensis; assembly: GCF_014904735.1. GTDB lineage: Bacteria > Pseudomonadota > Gammaproteobacteria > Pseudomonadales > Cellvibrionaceae > Microbulbifer > Microbulbifer hainanensis. The sequence goes on from NZ_JACZCR010000015.1 coordinate 67,942, forward strand.
TGGGCATTTGTGGCTATATGTGGATATGAATGGTTAGATATACCCATATGGTCATATATAACCATGCTTTTGAATAAACTGTTATGTGCTGCATCAAAGGAATAGTGATTTGCGAGAAAAACTTAGAGAAAAGATCATTAAAGTATGTGATCAGAAAATTGAGAAAAAAGGCGCGGATGTGGGGCTATCCTTTTATGCATTTTTTAAGAACAAGAACGATCAGCCTGAAGTTCTTATGGAGGCCGCCCGGTGGTGGATTGAAATTCATAAATTAGACCACTTCGAAAAGGCCAGCAAAATTAAAGACATGGTTAAAGCCGGTGTTTAACTTTGGCCACCAAGCACATAACAAGCGGCAGCAATCGCTCCCTTTGGTCGCTGGGACAGCCAAAACGCTGTGCTTATTTGCCTGCCCTTGTGCCGGGCGTTAGGCGCTAAGAGAAATGCGTAACTTTTCGAAAAATGTCAGAAAGTTTATTGATCCGTTTATGTCTGGCAAAGGCTTTATTTACTCAAGCGGCTATTATAAAAATGAACAGTCGAACGGCGTAAGATTAATGATTGCTTTTGATAACGGAGGCATCGATAAAAACAGCTTTAATATTATGTTGCTAGTAAACTCAGTAGAGCTAGATGATGATAGAGGAGCGTATTGCAATTGCTACTTTACTGGCGGTTCGCTGTCTCCGTTGGCGAAAAAAATTCCTTGTCATAATGTGAGATTTTTGGAAGGACAACTGCAACGTTTCATAGATCAGTATGACGAAGTCATCGCCCCATATTTCTCGTCGTTCAAAGATTGCTCAGATATCGCAGATAAGCTGAGCGATGATAGTGCGCTAAGTTCTTATGCAGCTGACTTGTATTTTCACTCTGGCAACAAGCGTAAAGCAAAAAAATCTTATAAGGCTTGGATCGAGCACCTACTAACGATAACCTATATCGATAACGATAAAGTTGAAGATGCGATACTTAAAACAAAGGCCAAAATTAAGAGGTGCGGTGTATTCAACCGCGCCTAACAAACCGTGGCAGTTCGCGCCTTTCGGCGCCGGACTCGCTACGCTCGCCGCTGCACAGAATCGTTATGTACTGAAATGAAATTCTTAGCACTGTCACTACTTCTAGCAATTTCGGCAACAGCTATTGCTGATGAAATGAGTCAATATCAGCCCCTGGTGTATGAGAACGGCATTGGAATCAGGGCCGCTCCAGAACTGCTAAATAAAGAACATCTGGACAATGTCGTTCACGTGCTCAGCTACTATCGTGTTAAGTGCAGAAGGGTAGCGTCACTGAAATTGCTCATAGATAGTAGTATTAATCATGAAACGCAGTGGAACTTCACAACCAAAGCAAATGACACACAGTGGTTGAAGGAGCATCCAATCGAGCTGGGAGCCAAGTGTACATAACAATCACGGGCAGTGAAGCTACGGCCCTCCGGGCCTCCGCGGGACGGCTTACCTTATGCACGTTTTGCGCGGGTCGCTGCGCTCCCATTTTCGCGCAAATCGCGCATAAGGTAAGCCGCCCCTGCCGTGGGCGTTATGTGTAAGTAAGAGCAAGAGTAGAGCATGGACATTATTCTATTCGTTTTGGTTATGCTGCTTCTACTTTGCGTAGCGTTATTTCCTAGCCTTGTAATTTGGCTATGTGCATATTTGTGGTTGCCGGATGCTTATAAGCTCCCGCCCTATAGAATGACAATCGTTTGTTTCATTCTGGCTTTAATTACGGCGTTTCTAATGAACATTGAGCTCGAAAGTGGAGCGGGCTCTGGGGTGGTCGTAATTCTCGCGTTTAGTGTTCTTTGGTCAGCCATTTTGGTTCCCATTGGTGCACTAGCCAAGTATCTTAGAACGCGCTGTGCCTAGTGCCACACATAACAAGGCCGGGCAATTCGCTCCGGGCCTTCGGCCCTCCGCGGGACAGCTTACCTTGTGCACATTTTGCGCTGGTCGCTGTGCTCCCATTTTCGCGCAAAAAGCGCACAAGGTAAGCTGCCCCTGCCGGCGGCGTTATGCGTCATTG
>NZ_JACZCR010000016.1 GCF_014904735.1 Microbulbifer hainanensis
TTCCGTGGAGAGAGTAGGACTTGATACCTGTCCAGTTAGAAAATGCTTTTCATTCGATAATATTGCAATCGCACATACATACGAGAGATGCGGGTGTGCGTTTCAGGTTTCTGAGTATCTTGAGTGGTATCCGGAGCAGCTAGATATTGCTAAGCAGTCGGCTAAGGCGCTAGAAAGTTACATTGATAACCAGTTGCTTCAAGGTAAGGAAGTTGAAGCTATCCCGTATTGGGATGGTCTGGATCCGGCGGAGATTACGCAAGTAACCCGTGTGAAAACTGATATATTCTTATCTGAGAGCTTTGTATTTGACTCGGGTGACCACCTGCGCTTCTCCACGCATAACAAGCGGTTGTAGTCGCCACGAAATACGCGGCTGGGACGGCTTACGCTACGCTCCAGCCGCCCCTAAACCGAGCGTTAGCTGTCAAAGGAAGCTCAGGTGATGATCGAAACCTATTCCAGCTACATAGATACATACTTGGTGCAGCCGGGAAGGGAGAACCGCCCGGTGCCGGGTGAGCATCACTTCGTAAGTGCCTATCTGGTTCCGCGAATATTCGAAATTCGGGGCAAAGTGCCGGAATACATCAACCCAGACGGCACAAAGAGTATTGTTGGCGATGTCGTGTACTACGACGCCGGGAAGCATCAGCACGGCTTGGAAGTGAAGTTGGGAACCGTTCGCCTTACCAGCGGGGAGTTCAATAGCTGGATTGTTTCAATGAAAACAAGCGGATGGCCGGATTCTTTCATCGGCATTGGCCATAAAGGAATTACGGTCTGCTCATGGCGCGAGTTCCGCCGAGCTTACATCGCCTTGGTTCGATCAAAAAAGGGCAACGAAAAATGGACACCGCAAGAGCTTGAGCCGAAAAAGTACGGCCCAATCCGGCAAGTCGATGGATTGCTGCCTCACCTCGATCAGAGTGTGGTGTTTCAGTACGAATCGGAGCCTCATCTAGCGGTGAGCGCCGAGGCAGAATTTTCAAAGTCGTTGCGCAGTGCAATTGACAGCTAACAAATCGTTGCAGCGGACGTTTGACCTGCCGTGCTTTTTTGCTGCCGCAAAAACGGCCGTCGCCTCAAACGCCGCTGAACTCAAGCGTTAGTTGCCCATGAAATTTAAGCTATTCCCAAGCAATGAATTGATCGGAGAAACTCTCTTAGAGAACGAAGATCCCCCAATGGGCGTGGCTTCCGGCGAGTTAGTACCTTCTGAAAGCTATTTCAAATATCAAAAGTACTTTAGCAACCAAGATTTTCAGAAAATTTCAGAACTCAAATTAACTGTTATCTCGGATACCGGCGTAACTCTTAAGCCGAGTGGGGGTATAGGGATTGAAGATTACTCTGAAGAAATGGGGGAGCTATCTGTGTATGTTAATGTTCTTGGCATAGAAAGCTATGTATATACGCAATTGCTTCCTGATCATGTTGCAGCCTACGAAGAACAGTTCAGGTAGGAAGCAACTAACAAGGCATGGCAACCGACGTCTTACTTTGTGCACTTTTTGCACGGTCGCTGCGTTCCTATTTTCGTGCAAAAGGCACACAAAGTAAGCCACGGCTGCGCACGGCGTTATGTTTTAGAACCATGAAATTCACATTTATCGCAATTTCCATATATCTAGTTTCCGGATTCGCTTACGCCTGCTCTTGTGTCGAGCTAACCGACATAGAAAAGATAAGTAGCGCAAGTAAGATCTTTGCTGGCAAAACTATAAAAAGCGAGATTAACGATCAGTATGAAGTAGAGAACCTGATCAAGGTGGTAAAGGTCTACAAAGGCAACGTAGGCAAAGAAGAGATAATTCGTTCTAGCGGAATCTCGGCAAGTTGTGGGGTGGAAGAGTATGTGGGGTTTAGTTACCTTATTTTCACCAATGAACAAGGTGAAGCATCCATCTGTTCTGGGCATGAGGAGTATGACCCCTTACATCTTGAATTTTCAGGAGAGGACAGTCCTGGCAGGCTATTCCGCGCACTCAACAAGAAAAAACATAAAAAGCGGTTGTAGTTGCCGCAAAAGACGCGGCTGAGACGGCTTACGCTTCGATCCAGTCGCCCCTAAACCGAGCGTTATGCATCTATGAGCAAATTGAAAATTATTGCACTTTGTATTTTATTTTCTGGATGTACCAGTATTGAAAAATTAGGCAATGAAAGTCAATTTCAAAGTATGTTGGGTGCCAAAACGCTTCTTAGCGATGCCCTCATATGTAGTATAGAGCCTAGAGAAGGGGTGTCAGTTCAAAATCAAATTGTCTGGCAAGTTAAGAATAATGAGTGCTACATCGGTGATACAGTAATGCCACTAAATGAAGGCGATACCGTGATAGTCACTGATATCATAGAGGTTAAAAGGTTAAATTTATTTAAATTTCAGGATTGGTACATTTTAGAATATGTGGTCAATCGGAGTCAGCCTGTTGAGTTCATTTATCATTGGGGTATGTCAACAACATCGCCTGATTACCCTCATAATGCAAAATTGCCAAAGTGGAAGTAATGCATAACAAGGCGAGGCAGTTTGTTCTGGCCCTGCGGGCCCCCACCGGACAGCTTACTTTGCGCACTTTATACGTTGGTCGGTTCGGTCCCATTTTCGCGTATAAATCGTATAAAGTAAGCTGCCGCTGCTCGCGGCGTTAAATTTTAATCATGGTCATATTTTCAGTTACGAGAAAAGGATTTAAGGAACTTGAACCTATTATAAGGTCAGGAAGGTATCCGGTTTGGGTAGGAGGAAATGTCCTATCAGAGAAAGAGCTAGAGGAGTTTAGGGACGGCAATATTTCTCTCACAAATTTTACTTATAAAATCGACCCATCGGATAAGGAAGTTTTAGAGGATGCCCTCTGTACAATAGCTGAGCATCATCCAGAAGAGAGAGTTTGGCTTGATTGCCGACCTCAAATTTAACTAGGCCAAGCAGCGTCGCCCTCGCCCTTCGGGCGCCACTGTTGGCAACGTAATGAATAAAGTGAAGAACTGCTAATTACACTAGGTTTTTTACTGTTCGCTCATCAGGTGGTGGCAACAAGTCTTAAGGTTCCAGTTGGATATCCAGAATATGCGGTTCGAAATTGTATTGAAGGCGTAGTGAAATTCAGACACACCATTTCAATAAAAACAAGCCTATAAACATCCAAATACTGGAAGCCAACCCAAAAGGAATTTTTGAAGAGGCAACCATTAAAGATGTTTCTCTTTGGCACGTTGAAGGCAAGGTTGGCACCATTCAAGAGAGTCAGTTAACGTATAAGTTAACCGGTGACCAAGGCTGCGACTCATAATAATCACAGGCACTATGCTACGACCCTTAGAGCCTTCGCGGGACGTCCCACTTAGTGCACATTTTTCGCACAAAGTAATACGCTCCTGAGCTTGAAGTTATGCCTTGCCGCATAGATTTCGTACAAATGACACAAGAATGTCGTAACTAATTAAGGCTGATCCTCTGAAAATATGAGCTCAATTTTTAGAGGTCAGAAATATAGAAGTGAAAGTAAACACAAAGAAAATCATCAGTCTGAGAACTATGCGGGCCTGGAGTCAGCAACAGCTGGCCGAAGTAGCATCAGTTAGCTTAAGAACCATACAGAGAATTGAAAAAAGCGGAAATGCTTCTCAAGAGTCCGTTAAATCAATATCGTCTGCTTTTTCAATTAAGCCTGATGATATTCTCACTAAAGAGAAACAAAAATTTTCAGTTAAAAGGCGAGCCAGAAAATATATCTCTGTAATATTGGCATTCGGTGGTTTGTCGTTACTATATGCGTCCCTTTCTACTGCATCGCCGATTATGCTCAAAGTAGATGCCAGTTCAAATAATGAACAGCTGGCATCTATTCGCCTTCTGAATGAAGAAGGCCATGAAAGCGAAATGCGTGTTGATAATATGCTTAAAATTGAGGTTGCTGCCCAACAAACGCCAGAGAATCAAATTCGTTTAAAAACAAAAGTATATGAATTCAAAGAGGATATGGGCTTTGTACATGTAGCAAGTCCGATTTTACTTACAGAATTTAATAAGTCCGCGAACATTAAGTTTAGCGCCTCAAATGGGGTCCCCTTTGAAATCCAGATCATCCCAGAGAATTAGGGCATACCAACGCGCTGCAGACCGCCATCTTACTTTGTGCGCCTTTTGTGCGGTCGCTGTCGCTCCCATTTTTGCGCAAAATACGTACAAAGCAAGCTGCATTCCTGCACTTAGACCTTTCTGCACAGCCTTATTTCGCGGCAATAGTCATCAAGGATAGCTATGAAGTTATTTAGAATAATCACGTTAACTGTATTGCTGCCAGGTTGCGCGACCATGTACGGATTCACAGGCTCAGATGAAGGCAAAAGAGTCGGTGACTCAATGGAATATCATGTTACACACCCGGGACTGAATATAACGATAGTGGAACCTTATAGCGAAAACTTGATACCGATAGAGACCGTTAGCAAGAGCTCCCCATCACCAATGGTCCACACTGTAAAATTTGGAACGGCCGATAACTTTCATCAGCTAAAGATCGTAGGCAAGTATGAGAAAGACCTGTATCTTGACGGAGTAAGCTACGGGTCTGTTTGGAGTGCCGACGTGGTCGTAAAAAATGGCCATCTTTTTATTGACGGCGTTTCTGCAAATAGAAGTGAAAACTAACGATACGTTGGATTTTCCTTTGACCCAGTAAACGTTACGAATCTTCTATAGGGAAAGGTTAGTGAAAGCAATAAGTATCAGAGATGCCGTAATTGAGGATTCGGGTTTGATTCTTCATTTTGTAAGGGAGCTGGCAAGGTATGAGAAGGCCGAGCATGAAGTAGTCGCTACGCAGCGCGATATTGAAACATCGATTTTTGGAGAGGACTCGACGGTCAAAGCACTAGTCTGTGAAACCGAATCCGGCCCCATAGGTTTTGCCGTATATTTCTACAATTACTCAACCTGGCAAGGGAAAAACGGCCTTTACCTCGAGGATCTCTATGTTTCACCGGAGCACCGAGGCTTTGGTGCTGGCAAGGCGCTGCTAAAGCATCTGGCAAAAATTGCCGTGTCAAAAGGATGCGGACGATTTGAGTGGAGCGTATTGGATTGGAACAAGCCTGCAATAGATTTCTATGATTCAATTGGGGCCAAGCCCAAGAGCGAGTGGATCGGCTACCAACTGGCAGGGCAAGCCCTAACGGATTTCAGTGAGAGTTAGACAGCCGCAGTCAGGGTGATCCGATCATTCGAGCCTCCATGGGAAGACTTACGCAGCATACTTTATAAGCCATACATAATTTGGAGAGTAAATGTCTGACTGTGGTTGTGGGGCAGAACAAGCACAAGAACTAGAGAGAAGAACGCTTATCTGGCTCCTCTCAATAAACGCATTCATGTTTGTTGCTGAGCTGGTTTTAGGGTGGTTGGCGCAATCTACGGGCTTGATTGCAGATTCTCTGGATATGCTTGCAGATGCATCCGTGTATGGACTTTCACTCTACGCCGTTGGCAAAGGCGTCCTGCATCAGGCAAAGGCAGCCCAGATCAGCGGTTTTCTGCAAATCATCCTGGGACTTGGCGTTCTGCTTGAGGTTCTAAGGCGGTTGTTTTTTGGCAGCGAACCGCAAAGCTTGCTAATCATTGCAGTGGGAGCCGCGGCATTAGTGGCAAATGTTGTCTGCCTGGCATTAATATCCAAGCACCGGGAAGGGGGCGTACATATGCGGGCCTCCTGGATATTTTCGACAAACGATGTCATCGCCAATCTCGGGGTAATAGTGTCAGGCGTGCTTGTTGCCATAATGGGTAGCCGGTTTCCCGACTTGATAATCGGCACAATAATTTCAATTATTGTTGTTCGCGGCGGAATCAAGATAATCCAAGAAGCAAAGCAAACGCGCGATTCATCCAAGAATGTCAATAACGCATAATTAGCGGGACCTATTGCGAAAACAGCAACGATATTACGGCAAGTTAAAAACCTTGTGCATGTAGATAGCACCATGAAAATACAGACTCTATTAACACGAATGGCGAAATTCTAAAGAACGTACCATGGACAGAAAAAATTATGGTAGAGCCTGACAGTATCTATTCTTACCTTTTCACCCTAATGGCCATCGCCGCCGTACTGGCCTTGGCAAGAATTATTTTCAGCCTTCTGTCAGTAGGAAAAACTGTCAAAATGGCAAAGGGCGAGCATAATTCAAGGGGACTTTTATTTTACCTATCCATTGTCATGATTTCATCTATCGCAGGACTTGGTAGCTTTTTAGGTTACAAGCAATATCTCAAGCTAAATCATGAATACGAAGCTCAGGCAAGAATCAATGCAAAAAAGGCTTTCATAAGACCAAAAGAGTGGTGCCTGACGCAGGCATCGAGAATCTATAATTCCTCTGGCTACATTAAAAAAACGCTATACGTTCCGAAATATTACGACGCCTGCCTGAACATCAGTAAAACAAACATGGACTTCTGTGCAAGCTTGGAGCCCATGCTGATATATTCAAGTAGTGGAAAGTACTTTTCCAGTGCCTGTAAAAACTCACAAATAGGTCAGCCAGGCTGTGAAGCACTATACAAGGTAGCGTCGAAATATTGCGCAGGATAGTTATATGGCAAGCCCATTTGTGCACGCTCTAGAAGGCCCTTGTCAGGGCTCTACACCCTTATTTCAGGTTTATTGCCGCACAAACCTTGAGCCAAACTGTGTCCCATGAAAAACCTGTTTTCAGCAATACCCGATGATCTCTCTGCGGAGGTCTTCGAAGATCTGGTCTCCAGCCAGTCCGTACGCATCGAGCGGATTATCTCCCGGGGACACACAACGCCGGAACAGGACTGGTACGACCAGGATGAGAATGAATGGGTGGTGGTGTTGCAGGGGGCTGCGCGGATCCTGTTTGCCGATGGCAGCGAGGAATCACTGGGAGCGGGCGACTTCGTCAGCATCCCCGCCCACAGCAGGCACAGAGTCAGCTGGACAGACCCGGATCAAATCACCATCTGGCTGGCTGTGTTCTACCGCTAGCCGGCGGCCTCATCCCGCCTCCAGTTTCACCTCCGCCCCCATCTACGCCCTCACAGTGATACCGCAATGGCATTAAGATGCCAGTTGCCACCCAATCCTTTAAGACCGCGCACTGATCGACTGCACAGATCAACAAGGGGAACCGCCATGAAACTTCGCCAACTTATGACTTTGTGCCTGTTGTGGGCCTGCAGCCAGCTGGTGCTGGCGATGGAGGTATCCTCGGGCAAACTGGAGACCCTGCCAGCGTTCGAGTTCCACGGCATAGCGCCGCGGCCGGCACATGTGTGGTTACCGGACGGCTATCCCGGCAAAGAGCCCTATGCGGTGCTGTATATGCATGACGGGCAGATGCTGTTTGATGCCAGCATCACCTGGAACAAGCAGGAGTGGGGCGTGGATGAGGTGGCCGGGAAGCTGATGGCCGAGGGCAAGGTGCGGCCGTTTGTCGTGGTGGCTGTGGAAAATGTCAGCGAGGCGCGTCACGGCGACTACTTTCCGCAGAAGGCCCGCGCCCTGATGCCGCCGGCGGCGCGCAAGCAGGATCACCCGTTTAATAGCGCCGAGCTGCGCGCGGATCGCTACCTCGAATTTCTGGCCAAGCAACTGAAGCCGTATATCGACAGCCACTACGCGGTCAGCGGCGATGCAGCCGACACCTTTATTGCCGGTTCCAGTATGGGCGGACTGATTTCGCTCTATGCCGTGCTCGAATACCCCGAAGTATTTGGCGGCGTCGCCGCCATGTCGACCCACTGGCCGGGTATCGGACCCGACGACAAACTGCCGGTGGCGGCGGCTATCCGCGACTACCTGCGGAAAAAGCTGCCCGCGCCGGACGGTCATCGCTTTTACTTCGACCACGGCACCGAGACGCTCGACGCCTACTATCCACTACTGCAGCAGAAGGTGGATGCCATCATGTGCGAACACGGCTACGACAGTTCCAACTGGCAGACCCGGGTCTACCAGGGCCACGCCCACGACGAAAAATCCTGGCGCGCACGGCTGGACGTTCCGCTGATGTTCCTGCTCGGCCCGGCGAAGTAACGGCGCCGCGCTGCAATCATTGGCATTGATCCCGCGGGCCCTGACCGGCGGGATCGGTTGTAATACCTCCGCAGTTAAGCTACAAAGCCCCCCTCAATCAATCCCCACCTAAAGGCCCTTTCGATGCGCTATTTAACCGCATTACTGGTGCTGCTGGTGTCCCTCTGCGCGTCTGCCGCAGATACCCAGCGCCCGCAATTTACCTTCACCGCCATTCCCGACCAGAACGAGGCCGAACTGATCCGGCGCTTCCAGCAGGTTGCGGATTACCTGTCCAAAGAACTCGATATGGATGTGAAATACATCCCCGTGAAGAGCTACCCGGCGGCGATCACCGCATTCCGCAACAACCAGGTACAGCTGGCGTGGTTCGGCGGCCTGTCCGGCGTGCAGGCGCGCAAGGCGGTGCCCGGTTCCCAGGCGATTGCCCAGGGTTACGAGGACCAGTTCTTCAAGAGCTACTTTATCGCCCACAGCAGCACCGGCCTGAAGCCCGGCGACAAGCTGCCGCAAGCGCTGGCCGGCAAGACCTTCACCTTCGGTTCCAAGGGTTCGACGTCCGGCCGCCTGATGCCGGAGTTCTATATCCGCCAGGCCTTCGGCAAGGCGCCGGAACAGGTGTTTTCCCGCGTGGGCTTCAGCGGCGACCACAGCCGCACCATCGCGCTGGTACAGTCCGGTGCCTACGATGTGGGCGCGGTGAATTACTCGGTGTGGGACAAGGCCGTGGCCAACGGCGATGTCGACACCAGTAAGGTATCGGTCATCTGGACCACGCCGACCTACGCCGACTACCAGTGGACCGTGCGCGGCGATATCGACCAGCAGTTTGGTGCGGGCTTTCAGGACAGGCTGACCAAGGCGCTGCTGGGTATCACTGACAAGGCGATACTCGACGGCTTTCCTCGCTCGAAGTTTGTGCCGGCCAACAACCACACCTACGATGCCGTGGAGCAGACGGCCAAGCAGATCGGCCTGCTCGACGACTTCTAATGCCGCCGCTGCTTGAACTGCGCGATTGCCGGCTGACCTACCCGAGCGAGCGCAAGGGCCAGCCGGACAGGCTGGCGCTGGCGATCGACAGCCTGGTTATCCACAGCGGCGACCGCATCGCCCTGCTGGGTAAGAGCGGTACCGGAAAGAGCACACTGCTCAGGGAATTGCGGCGCCGGCTGCCCGCGCAGGCCAGCTGGTGCCCGCAGCAGGCCGCACTGGTGCCGCAGCTGAAGGCGTTCCACAACATCTACGCCGGCGCCCTGGATCGCCACCCGGGATTTGTGAACCTGAAAAACCTGCTGCTGCCCTCCCCGCGCTTCAAAACCGAGATCACCGCGCTGGCGCAACCGCTAGGCATCGCGGATCTGCTGTGGACCAAAGCCAATGAGCTTTCTGGTGGCCAGCAGCAGCGCGTGGCCATCGCCAGGGCCCTCTACCAGCACAAGCCGCTGTTGCTGGCCGACGAACCGGTATCGGCGCTGGACAAACTCCAGGGGCAGGAACTGCTGTCGCTGCTGCTCGACCGCCACCAGACAGCGGTGGTTGCGCTGCACGATGCGCAGCAGGCGCTGCAGGTCTGCAACCGGGTGATCGGCCTGAAAGACCGGCGCATCGCCTTCGACAGCGCCGCCGGCGAGGTCACTGAAGACACACTGCAACGGCTCTACCTGTGAAGCAGTTTCTGCAACAGAGCCGCAGCCTGCGGGCGCTGACTTTGTATTTTGCCCTGGTTGCCCTGTTCTGCCTCGCCTTCGCCGACCTGGCTGTCAGCACCCGCAGCCCCGGTCACGAACTATGGCTGATGGCCCGAGGTCTGCTGACGCCGCAGATCCCCGATACGCACCAGTGGCTGGATGCCGCGCTCTATACCCTGACCTTCTCCCTGCAGGGTGTGGTGCTGGCGGCGCTGTGCGGATTTATTTTCGCGATCTTTTACCACCGTGCCTGGGTTCGCTTCCTGGCGGCCTTTCTGCGCTCGATTCACGAGGTGTTCTGGGCGCTGATCTTTATCCAGATCTTCGGGATTTCCACCCTCGCCGGGGTGCTGGCGATCGCGCTGCCGTTCAGCGGCACCATGGCCAAGGTCTACGGCGAGCAACTGGAGGAAATCGACCGGGCGCCGGCCAGGGCGATTGCCCCGGGGCGGAACAACAGCGTCAGCCAGTTTTTTTATGCGAAGCTGCCGCTGGCACTGCATGCGATGCGCCACTACACGGCCTACCGGATGGAGTGCGCCATTCGCTCCTCGGTCGTCCTCGGCTTTATCGGCCTGCCGACACTCGGCTTCCACCTGGAAACCGCACTGCGCACCGGCGAGTACTCCGCAGCCAGCGCCCTGCTGCTGACGCTGCTGGCAATGATCTATTCACTGCGCTTCTGGTTCAGGGCAAAACTGCTGTGGCTGCTGGTGCCCGCTGTGTTTATCGCGCGCCCGCTCACCGCGGACTGGCATGGCGACAATCTGGCGCGCTTCCTGTGGGACTGCGTGCCTGCGCCCATCAGGGAGGGCTGGGCGCCGGAGAAAACCCTGCGCTGGCTGGGCTGGCTCGGGGAGCAGGCCGCCTCCGGCGGCTGGAACACCTTTTTACTGGCGCAGATAGCGCTGGTGCTGACCGGCCTGTTCGCGCTGGCGGGATCGACCCTGAACTCCTCGCACTTTATGCGCGGCTGGGTGCGCGCCTGCGGCGACGGCCTGCTGCTGATTTTGCGCTCCCTGCCGGAATACCTGCTGAATTTTATCGGCCTGATCGTGCTGGGCCCTTCCATGCTGCCGGCGATTATCGCCATCACCCTGCACAACGGTGCAATCATCGGCCACCTGCTGGGCAAGCACAGCGACGAAGTGGCGCCGGCGGTGATGCCGTCCGGCCCGCTAAGCCGCTTCGCCTACCACTATGTGCCGACGCTGTATCAGCGCTTCCTGGCTTACTGCTTCTACCGCTGGGAAATCATCATTCGCGAGACGGCCATGCTCGGAATACTGGGAATTCCGACGCTGGGTTTCTATATCGATTCGGCGTTCGAATTCCTGCGCTTTGATGTGGCGATGATCCTGATCCTGGTCAGCGCCGCCATGACGATGGCTGCGGATATAATTTCACGAAGACTCCGCCAGCAGTTCCTGCAATTGGCATGAGTACCAGCTGATAAGATGGTCTATTGCTGGAATAGATAGACAGGGGGATTAGAACTGATGGAAATAGAGACGGCTTCGTCTGGCGCCAGTGATCCGGGCGCGACCGCAGTCATCACACACCGGGTCTGCGAAAACAAACAGGCGGGCTATGAAAAATGGCTCACCGAGATAGCGCCGCTGTGCAAAAAGGCGCCCGGACACCTGGACTGGCAGATCATCCGCCCAATCGCCGGGCTCACTTCGACATACACTGTCGTGATCCGCTTCGATACGAAAGCGCACCTGGAGGCCTGGCTGGACTCCGCCGATCGCGAGCGGATGATCGAGGAGGTGCAACCGCTGCTGTTGGAAGGCGACGACTTCTTCATCAGCAGCGGGCTCGATTTCTGGTTTACGCCGAGCGGCGCCAAAGCCAAACTGCCGACCCGCTGGAAGCAGCTGCTGGCAACCTGGTCCGTTATCTATCCTCTGGTTCTTGTCATTCCATTACTGGTTTTGCCGGTACTGCGGCTACTGGGCACACCGGATTACCACTGGCTGGATACGCTGGTAGTGACCGGAATTACCGTAACACTGATGGTGTACGTGGTAATGCCCAATTACACCAGGCTTATTCGGCGCTGGCTGTTCGACTAAAGACGCATGGTAACTCTGGCCGGGCTTCCTAACCCTATTCCCAGCGGGTATATTTTCATTTGCTTTACGGTATTACCGGTCGATGTATACGGCAGGTAAAACTTGTCACTGGCTACTACTAACAGAATAACAACAGGGAAATCCCATGGAACAGACTCCTTACGCGGCTCCGCAATCCGAACTGGACAAGCCCCAGAAAATCGAAATCCCCGAGGAAATCACCAAAAAAATCAAAGGTGCTGTGATTGCCGGTATCGTTTCCATCACGATGACGGTCATCCTGACCCTGGTATCGATTTACGGCACTTCGGTAATGGGCCTGGACGCCACTGCGTTTATCGACGCAGCGCTGATGGCCGCGTTTACTTTCGGCACCTACAAAAAGAGTCGCGTCTGCGCCGCGCTGATGCTGCTGCTCTTTGTTGCCAACAAACTGATCATGTGGACCAGCTCCGGCAACGTCGCCGGCCTGCCGCTGGCGGCAGTCTTTGCATGGTTTTACCTGCAGGGCCTGATCGGCACCGTGAAGTATCACCAGCTGGTAAAGGCTCAGACCACCTGATACGGGCATCACCGGATGGCCGGGCAGGCCATCCGGTAGTTCTGCGCCCGCCCATGCCCGGCTTCTACTAAGCTGTTGGGCACAAGCTTCCCCGCTCGAGCAAACCATGAAATCAGTGTCGGCTTTTGCCCTGCTGCTCGCCCTGCTGCTGACTTTGCCTCTCCCCGCCACCGCCGCAGCACAAAAGGCTCCCGGTTACCGCATCGAGCAGATCAAGGACAACGTCTATCGCTTCACCGCCGGCAATTACCGCTCGGCGTTTATGGTGACCGACAAGGGACTGTTCCTGACCGACCCCATCAACCGGAAGGCCGCAAAATGGCTGCAGCAAGCTCTCAAGCGTCGCTTCGATGTGCCGGTGCGCTATCTCGCTTACAGCCACAATCACCTCGATCACACCATGGGTGGCGATATCCTGGCGACTAAGGGCGTCTCCGTCATCGCCCATGAATACGCGGCCGAAGATCTGGAGTGGACTCGGGTGCAGACGGCCATGGCGGATATCACTTTCCGCGATGACCTGGTGATCAGGCTCGGCGATAGCCGCGTTGAATTGCGCTATCACGGGCCCAACAACGGCCGCGGTTCGGTGAGCATGCGCTTTATGCCCGCCAACGTACTCTATGTTGTCGACTGGATAGTGGTGGGGCGCATGCCTTACAGGGATCTTCCCGGCTACGATATTCACGGCATGATCCGCTCGACGCGGGAAGTACTGGCCGAGCCACCGTTCGATGTCTTTATCGGCGGCCACGCGGACACGGGAACGCGCGAGGATGTCCAGCGTTATCTGCACTACCTGGAAGCCCTCTACGCCGCGGTGCGCGACGGCATGCTGCAGGGCAAGTCCCTGCCGACACTGCAGCGGGAAATCACGCTGCCGGAATACAGCGACCTGAAGATGTATCGGGAGTGGCTGCCGCTCAATATCGCCGGGGTCTACCGCACGCTGATGGATATGTCCTATTTCAATCTGCGCAGCGACATAGAGGGGAAATAACGCCTCAGCCTAACCCTATGGCGCTGTCACTTCATTCAGCCCCGCACAACGCTACAATTTTCCGATGAGCAGCAAAACCAAGGTCGCCATCCTGGTGCCGGGCATCTTCGACCGCGGCAAGTCGATGCACCTGATGAAGCAGGTGCTGGAGGATGCGGGCTTTTCCGCCTACTACCTGCACCTGCAGTACAACTCCGGCTGGTATGGCATGGAATTTCTGTCGCACCAGCTGAAAAGCCAAGTGGAGAACCTGATGGATGAGGGGCACACCTGTGCGCTGGTCGGTTTCAGCATGGGGGGGATCGTGGCGCGGCATTATCTGCAGGCCCTGGGCGGACTGGAGCGTGTGCACAAGTTCATCAGTCTCTCCAGCCCGCATTACGGCAGTTTCTGGGCCAATTTCCTGCCCTATCACGGTGGCAAGCAATTGCGGATCCGCAGTGATTTCCTGACCAAGCTCAACCATAACGTCGATTGCCTGGCCCCGACCGAGCCGGTTTCCATCTGGACCAAATACGATGTGACAATACTGCCGCATACCAGCTCCCGCCTGCCGCTCGGCGCGACCTATACAGTCCCGGTTGCGCTGCACCGCTGGGTGCCGATGGACCCGAGAGTGATTTCCATCGTTGCCACTGAATTGGAAGGCGCCCTGCGCTAGGGATTGGTTAGAGTGCGTTAGGATCTGAGGCGGCGCCACCTCTGCCGGCACCTGCCGGATCGCCCACGGCCCGCAAATTTTTCCCGTATTTCCCGGCCAATCCTCGCGGACCTCTCCCGCATTACTGTCGGAGCATTCCACCCCAGTGGCGAGGCCCGATAGCAATTCTTCTTCATCAAATATTTACACTTCAACGGGAACGCCCGTCTGCTTTTCTGGGAGCGCTTGGCGAGTAACAGAATTGCTTGACGGCCCATTCAACCTCCCGTAAAAACGCGCGTCGCAGTTTCACGCCAATCACACGATGTCCTGGGTTTCCTTCAATGTATTCCGCACCCTGGGGTTTGCGGACACCCTGCAATTAAAGCCGGAAGAGGTCTTCGCGCACCGTACCGAGATCAGTGCGGCCGACTGGGTTCTGTACCCGGAGTACTGGCAGCTCAACGCGCTGATTTACGGCCTCAAGGCACGGGTGTTTCCCAGCGAGGCGAGCTATCGTCTCGGCCACAACAAAATCGAAATGACGCGCGCCTTCGAACTGGTGGCGCCCGCCAACACCCCGGTCACGCGCATCCTCGCCAATACGCCAGAAAACGCGGAGATTCTCTGGGAGACGATGGATCATCCGTTTGTGGCCAAACTGCCCAAGGCCTCCCAGGGCAACGGCGTCTGGTTGATTGAATCCGCACAGGACTGGCGCGACTACCTGGAACGGACCGACGTGCTGTACGTGCAGGAGCAACTGCCGATCGACCGGGATATCCGCATCGTTGTCGTGGGTGACCAGGTAATCGCTTCCTACTGGCGCCTGCAGGCGGCGCAGGGCTTTTACAACAACGTATCCAAGGGCGGCTTTGTAGACCGCAGTCCGGTGCCACAGGCGGCCATTGACCTGGCCCTGTATCTGGCGCGGACACTGGACATCAACCACGCCGGATTCGATATCGCCATGGTGGGCAACCACCCCTATGTCCTCGAGTTCAACCGGCTGTTCGGCAACCAGGGTATCGAGGGCGGCGACGCGCACCTGCGCGCGGTCATTCGGGAATACCTGCTGCAGCACTCGGTTCCCACCGGCCCCAATTTCCCCTCGCGCCCAACGGCACCGCGGCGCCGCCTGAAACGGGTCGCGTGATTCGGGTTGCCCAAATGAATAAGTGTCGCTAGGCGGGCAGCTTTAGCCGCCGGCCGACAATTCCGGGCGGTGCCACCAATCCCGCTGAACTATAAGCTGAACTATAAACAGGGTACCGCTGCCGCGATCGGACCTCCATGGAAAAGGAATTCCTCGAACTCATCAAAATTACCGCTTACCTGATCGAGTCTTTCGGCGTAATCGTCGTGCTGGTGGGCTCTATCGCCACCACCCGCCAGTTCCTCAGCAACCGGCGCAAGCTGGAAAGCGGTGAGGCCTACAGGATCTACCGGCAGGATCTCGGACGTTCGATCATCCTCGGGCTGGAGTTCCTGATTGCCGGCGACATTATTCGCACCGTGGTGGTGGCGGATTCCATAGAGGGTGTGGGCATCCTGGCGCTGATCGTCCTGATCCGCGCGTTCCTCAGTGTCACCCTGCAATACGAGATCGAGGGCAGGTTACCGCGGCCGGTAAAGTCCGACACAAAAAACTGAAACACCCTCAGTCCTATCGAGCCGCCGCGACGCCCTGGCGCAATATCCCTCTTTAATGTCACCTTCATCGTTCTGGCCCAATCAATTCTGCGCAATTGGTGCTAACAAGCACCGCTGTTCAATCGCATCTTGTCAGCGCTCTGTGTGCATAGGTCCGCTGTCATAAGCCAGTTGTGGTGGCGGACCGTTTTTTACCCATAAAAATTTAAATAAAGATCAGGTGCGACCATGAATGCTTTCTCCACGTGCTTCCCCAAAAGCGCACGCAACCTGCGCCCGGCGATACTCGCTCTGGTATCCAGCCTGGCCCTGCCGATGGCCGCCTGTGCGGCCTCGCTTTTTTCCGACGATTTCTCCTCTGGCGATATCAGCGGCTGGAATAACTCCGGCACTGTTGACGCCTACAACAGTGAATCCATTCGGCTGCGCGCCACCTCGACAGCAACGCACGCGGTTTCCAGTGCCGGCTATTCGGCGGTTTCGGTCAACTTCGTGATGTCCGCGTCTTCGCTGGAAAACGGCGAATTCTGCTACGCGGAAATTTCCACCGATGGCGGCAGCAACTGGACCACCGCACTGACCATCGCCAACGGCCAGGACGACGGCACCCTTTACAGTGCCAATGCCGCGCCCACCGGTATCGACAACAACCCGCAGGTGCAGGTCCGGTTCCGCAGCACTGGTGCCACCACCGGTGATTACTGTTATGGCCAATCGGTAACCGTCAGCGGTACCGGCGGCGTCTCCACCGATCCGGATATCGATGCCCCGGCGAGCCTGGACTTCGGCAACCTGACGCCCGGTGGCAGCAACACCCTGAATGCCACCATCAACAATCTCGGCACTGCGGACCTGGTGATCAGCAATATCAGCAATCCGGCGGCGCCGTTCAGCATCGCGTCGAGTAACTGCAGTGTCGTGGCGCCCGCAGGCAGCTGCCAGATCAGCGCGGTATTCGCGCCCAGTGCAGATGGCAGCTATAGCGATACCATCACGGTTTCTTCCAACGATCCGGATACCGGCAACGCGGTGATCAACCTCTCCGGTAGTGCCAGCACCAGCGGGGGCGGTGGCAGTGTGGAGAACTTCGATCCACTCAGCGGTAGCGGCGCGGTCAGCCGCAGCGCGCTCACCTACAATACCCTGATCAACGGCAGCGATCCCGGCGCGCTGTTGGATTACAGCAACTATGCGCTGCCCGCCGATGCGGCCATGCCCACCAACCAATTCGAGGGCAGCCTGGAGCTGTTCGGCGAGGCGACCGGCGGTGCCTTCGATGAACAGAAAGACACCTTCCGCTATACCGGCAACGGCGATACCACGCGCAAACACCTGCCGGAATTCAATTTCGAATTCGTGCAGACCGGCAGCCATATTTTCCCGGTGCAGCGCGGTTCCATCCCCAGCAGCCACCCGGAGTGGGAATACGTCCTGACACCGGGGCGGGTGTGGAATGAGAACGGCGATAACGGCTACAGCCGCGTGGCATTACCCTTTGCGCTGCAGCAGAAGAATGCCAACTGTATCCACAACGGCGTGATGACGTTCCTGTTCAAGGACGACGGCTCGGTTTCCGATGTGGCTTACCAGATCGCCGGCGAAACCTGCCTCTACTTCCAGGTGGATATGTGGGGCCAGCTCGACGCCAGCTATACGCCGCACAGCGTGAACAACGCGGCGGGCCTGACTGCGGATTACCAGGCTGAAGTGAATGGCCGTATGCCGGTGAAACCGCTGAGCGCCCTGGCCACTGATTATCCGGGCACTGATCCCGCCAAGTTCGCTGCGCCGAGTGGCAAGGATCCGGCATCCATGTCGCTGGTGGGTTTTGTGATCGACGGCACCCACTATGTCGGCGGCTGCGCATCGCGGCAGGGAACCTATCCCTACTGCGAGTCCCTGCCGGTGCCCTCCTATTCCACGGCGAAATCCGTATTTGCCGGCAGCACGCTGATGCGCCTGGAGCAGAAATATCCCGGCACCTTCAATCAGATCATCGGTAATTACGTGCCCGACTGTGCGACCAACGGCAACTGGGACGATGTGACCTTTGAAAATGCGCTGGATATGGCCACCGGCAACTACAACCTGTCCGGTTATATGAGCGATGAGGATGCCACCCATACCGACAATCTGTTCCTGCCGGAAGACCACGCGTCCAAGATCAACTACAGCTGCACCGAGTACTCGCGCAAGGCTGCGCCGGGCACCACCTGGGTCTATCACACGTCGGATACCTATATCCTCGGCACAGCAATGAACGCCTACCTGAAAGGTATCGAGGGCAGCGGCACCGATACTTTTGACGATATCCTTGTGGGTGAAGTGCTGGGGCCGCTGGGTGTCAGCCCCACGGCGAAATTCACCCGCCGCACCTACGACTCGGTCGCCGAACCGTTCACCGGCTGGGGGTTGATGTGGCTGCGCGACGACGTGGCCAAGATCGGCAGCTTTTACGCCGGCACCAGCCAGTCGGTACTGGATCAGACGGAAATGGATGCGGCCCTGCAGAAAACCGCAGCGGACCGCGGCCTGGCCCCCCTGGCCGACTACCACTACAACAACGGTTTCTGGGCGCATGAGGTCGGCGCAGACCTGGCGGGCTGTAGTGGCGAAGTCTGGCTACCGTTTATGTCCGGTTACGGCGGTATTACGGTGATGGTGCTGCCCAACAACAGCGTCTACTACTACTTCTCCGATGACGACGATTACCACTGGCTGGATGCCGCCGTCGAGGCCCACGGCATTCGCAGCTTGTGCCAGTAATCAGGATTGAGTTTCTTTTCCTCGCAGGACGGAACGGGGGCGCCTTGCGCCCCCTTTTTTTATTCCATTCAAAAAAGCCTATACGCAAGGCTCGATAAAAACCCTAA
The DNA here is from genome assembly GCF_014904735.1 of Microbulbifer hainanensis. GTDB lineage: Bacteria > Pseudomonadota > Gammaproteobacteria > Pseudomonadales > Cellvibrionaceae > Microbulbifer > Microbulbifer hainanensis. The sequence goes on from NZ_JACZCR010000016.1 coordinate 18,567, forward strand.
AACACTCCGCCCTGACCGCACTTTTTCAGGTCTGCACCTCTCACAAGGCTGAGTGAACAGACAGACTGAAAGATTTTTCGGGGCGACATGGCCGGTCCGGGCCCGCTCCGCTCTAATTGATGTGGCAATTTGCAAAAAACCAGAAATTTCGGTTTATTGTTTTCTCTACATTGCAACGGCTGCCGTCATGGGTTGGACGGAGCACCAGAACAATAAGGACCAACAATGCGCATACTCTTTCTGATCATGGCGGTTTGCCTGAGCGCCTGCGATCGCGCGCCGGACTCTCCCAGTAAAAGTCAGGCCCAGAACCTGCCCTATGGCAGCTGGCCATCGCCGATTTCTGCGGAGTTCGCGATTGCCGGCAGTCGCGGGCTGGGAAGTGTGTCCTTCGACAACGGTTATCTTTACTGGGTTGAGTCCCGCCCCGAGGAAGGTGGGCGCATCACCCTGATGCGCTGGAAAGCCGGTACAAAATCCGAGGAGCTACTTCCCGCCCCCTGGAATGTGCGCACCCGCGTGCAAGAGTACGGCGGCCGCTCCTATACGGTGGCGGACGGGGAAATATTTTTCAGTAACTTCAAGGACCAGCAGCTGTATCGATTTAAGCCCGGGCAGGAGCCGGTAGCATATACCAGTGAAGCCGGACTGCGCTACGCCGCCTGCAATATGGATCGACCGCGCCAGCGTCTTATCTGCGTTCAGGAGGATCACCGCGCAGAAGGCGAGCCTACCAATGCGCTGGTGGCGTTGCCCCTGGACCAGCAACGTGAACCCACCCTGCTATTCAGTGACAGCGACTTTGTTTCAGCCCCGAGCCTGTCGCCAGACGGTAAAGAACTGGCATTTGTCAGCTGGAATCACCCGAATATGCCGTGGGACAACACCACGCTCTGGTCGGCAAAATTCGGTGAAAACGGCCAGTTACAGCAGCTGGTCAATCACAATCCCGACAGCGAGGAGTCTATCGTCGACCCGCAATGGGGGCCCAACCATCAGCTTTACGCCATCTCTGACCGGGATAACTGGTGGAAGCTCTACCGGGTCAACGGGCAGGACTTCACCCCGCTGCAACCGGTGTTCGAAGCGAGCGAGCTTGGCGGGCCAGCCTGGACACTGGGAAGCCACTATTACCGCTTCCTTAACGACGGTCGCATCGTCGCTGAAGTCAGGCACGGCGGTATAGAGAACGTAATGCTCATTGATCCGGCCGACAACAGCAGCAAGAAACTTGCTGTTGAGGGAGTGACCTTCAGCGAACTGCAGCCCGTCAAGGAGCAGCTGTTTATGGTCGAAGGCCTTACCGAGCGCCCCCCCGAACTGGTGCGGATCAATCTCGGTGACGGCCAGCGTGAAGTGATTCGTACCACTGGCGATGCCGGTGTGGGCCCGGAGTGGATACCGAAATACCAGCTGGTAAGTTTTCCAACCTCTGGTGGTGCGACCACACACGGCATCTACCTACCCCCCACCAATCCGCAGGTGCGCCCCCCGGAAGGGGAAGCACCGCCCCTGATCGTCACCGTTCACGGTGGGCCGACATCCGTCAGCAGCCCCACATTCAGCCGCAGTGACCTCTTCTGGACCAGCCGCGGTTTCGCCATTCTGAAACTGAATTACCGCGGCAGCACTGGCTTTGGCCGGTCGTACCGCCGCGCCCTTTACGGGCAGTGGGGCGAAGCAGATGTAGACGATGCCATCGCCGCGGCCAAATGGGCGGCGGATTCTGGCCTGGCGGCCCCCGACAAACTCATTATTCGTGGCGGTAGTGCCGGCGGCTTTACCACACTGGCCGCCCACGCCTTCCACGACACCTTTGCCACTGGTGCCAGTTATTATGGGATCAGCGATCTGGAGGCGCTGGCGCAGGAAACCCACAAGTTCGAGTCGCGCTATATGGACAACCTGATCGGCCCATACCCGGAGGACAGGGAAACCTACCGTCAGCGTTCCCCCATCCACCATCTGGAAGGCTTCAGTAAGCCACTGCTGCTCTTACAGGGCGAGGACGACCCGATAGTACCGCCCAACCAATCGGAAATGATCTTCAAGGCGCTCGAGGCAAAGGGTGTTCCCACCGCCTATCTGGCCTTTGCCGGTGAATCCCACGGTTTCCGCAAATCGGAAAACCAGATACGCTCACTGCAGGCAGAGTTGTCCTTCTACCGGCAGGTACTCGGAATTGATGCGGCAGAACAACTACCGCCACTGAAAATTATCGGACTGGAGAAATAAGACTTTTCCGGCAGGCAAATACTAGACGTGAGGGGCCGCCCTGAACCGCATTCCGACACAGCACTGGCGGAAGCTATGCAGGTAACAGGGACGGCCTTGATCAGTGGAAAATATTAACAATCTTTGACAAATCGCTATTAGGCCAGGCGGACCGATTCCGGACACATCGAAATGAGCAACCCGCCCTATATCGAAACACAGGCTGCCCAGAAGGGTTTTCTCTACCCCTTCTTTATGCTGCACATGCTGGTTTTCGGTGGTATTGGGTTCTACCAGGCGTATTTTGCGCGGGAGCCATCCATTGTTCACCTTTACCTGTTCGGCGGCTTCGCGATCTATGTCTATCTGAAATTTTACCGCGCTATTTTCGGGCGAGACACGATTCGGTGGATGTTTATCAATGCCGCACTTGGCTTCTGGGGGCTCTATAATGAGCTGGCTCTATTTCTGGCGTTCACCGGTCGCTCGATAGAAAATTACTCTATCATCGTGCATATCATTCCGTTTATCTATTACATCATGTATACGTTTCTGCTCCGACAAGCGGTGATCGACATATTTGGTGCGCGACAGGATAAATCCAGAAAAGAAAAGGTGGAGCGCGGTTACATCGGGGTGTCACTGGCGATATTCGCCGGCCTCTATTTTCTCAACCGGCTCTAATCCCATTCTCGATGTCGGTAACACTTTTTCCAGTAGCAGTCGCTGCCCGCCCGGGAGGCTCTATCAGACCGACAGAGCCAGAATCACGCCATAACGCGAAAGTATCTATCAGGCGCCATCTTCTCCAAATGCATTGCACAGATGCGCTGACTCACCGCGCTTGGCCCGCTTACTGCGCAGCCGCAGGTTAAGCATTTCCACCGCCATGGAAAACGCCATCGAAAAGTAGATATAGCCTTTGGGCACATGCACATCGAAGCCTTCGACGATCAGTGTCAGTCCCACCATGATCAGGAAGGACAGCGCGAGCATTTTGACTGTCGGGTGGCGATCGACGAAATCACCGATGGGCTTTGCCGCGATTAGCATAACGCCCACTGCCAGCACAATGGCCGTGGCCATGATGGATATTTCCTCCACCAGACCGACGGCGGTGATCACCGAATCAAGTGAAAATACGATATCGAGAATAGCGATCTGCACCAGCACCAAGCCGAAACCGGCGGCAGCCGCAGTACCGCTTTCCGATTCGGCACCTTCGAGACTGTTATGGATTTCGTGCGTGGCCTTCGCCAGCAGGAACAGGCCACCACCGATCAGGATGATGTCGCGTCCGGAAATCTCCTGCCCCAGCACAGTAAACCAGGGCTCGACCAGTCCCATGATCCAGACGATTGAAAACAACAGCGCGAGGCGCGTGAGCATGGCCAGGACCAGTCCGATATAGCGCGCGGGTTCGCGCTGTTTCGATGGCAGCCGGCCGACCAGAATGGAAATAAAGATGACGTTGTCGATACCCAGGACGATTTCCAGCGCGGCGAGAGTCGCCAGCGCAACCCAGGCCTCCGGGTTGGCCACCCATTCGAACATGTAAACTCCCTTTTAGCAGGATGCGATTATTTGCGGTGGCGCATTTTAAGCGGACTCATTCAGCCAGGCCATGGCCTCCGCTTCATCCTCGAAGTAGCGCGCTTCACCGCCGATAAACCAGGAACCTATCTTGGTAGACAGTTCCTGCCAGCGGCGATTGCCGACCATGGCAATGCGGTTGAACTCGCGGCCGTGCTTCAGCCCGAGCTTCATGTCGTCCCACGCGGCACGCGGTTCCCAGCCTTCCAGTTCGGTCGCGTCGAAGAAGACATTGATTTTCGGGTGCTCCACCCCGGCGATGGCGGACTCCATCATCGGCACCAGGGTCTGGTAGTCGTCGTGGGTCAGCTTTCCGCACACGCGCAGGGAAAGGAAGAATTCACCATTGGTGCGTTCCATACCGACCGTTAGGCCATGACGTTGCACACTCATATACGAGTCCTCCGGCAATATGCAGGATTTATAGTGTGACTGTCCGGTTATAACAATTACTGGCGGGGCGGGACAAGAGCGGGGGCGGGATGGGGAAGCATCGTCCCGCCGGGGAGAAATCCCCCGGCGGCAGGTCGCGTACTCAGTGGCTGCTGAGGATGTCGACGATTTCGTGGGTGGCCTGGATCAGGCGCACAACTTCGCCCTCGATGCTGACAGTCACATAACCATAGCGATCCACCGGCTTGACGATCACTGCGTGACTGTAAATTTCCGGCTCGAGGACCGCACCTTTCTGCAGCTTCTTTTTCCAGCCCGGAGGCAGCTCGCCACCGCGCTCAACTTTTTTCTGCAGGCCCGGTGGCAGGTCGTTATTGGGCTTGGCCAGAGCGCTCATCGCCGGCAGGGCGACCAGAGCGGCGAGTCCGATGGCAATTGCAGATTTACGCATACTTTCATCCTCAATCTGAAAGGTAGTATTCAATGGTTGATACCACGCGCACCTTCTTGATGTGCGGGTTGTTCTTGTCCCGATCGCTGATGCTGAACTGGCCCTGGGAGGCCTGTTTAATCTTGCCCAGTACGCTATCGGAATCCTCGGCGAATTTCTGTGCGACCTGTCGCGCCTGACGAGTGGCCTGCTCGATCATTTGCGGCTTGATGTCATTCAGACCGGTAAAAATATACTCGGTCTGCCCCTGGTAGTTCTGGGAAAAGGCAATGCCATCGCGCCCCAGGTCTGCCAGCTTACTCATGGCTGCACGCACCACATCCACCTGCTTCGAGTAGACCATTACCGTCTGCAGGGCGGAGTAACGGAATTCCGGACGCGGGCCGCCGCCATACTGCTGGGCAATCTTATCGGTGATTCCCGGCATCGACTTGGAAATCTCCCCGGGCTTGATGCCCTGTGCCTGCAGGAACTTCTCGATGCGCTCGCTGCTGGCGGCAATGTCCTGGTAGAGGGCTGTCAGGTCATTACTCGCAGCGGTGAACTGAATCGGCCAGATCACGATATCCGCCGGCACTTCGCGCTCCGCCAGCCCCTTGACCGTCACGGTGCGCTCATAGCCCTTGAAGCGATCCACGGCGCTGCCGATCAGGGAGCCGAGCGCCGCCAGCCCCAGCAGTATGCCCACCCCGAGAATCAGGGCGGAAAAATTGTTCTGTATCTTCACCATTGAATCCGTCGTTCTTCTTGCTCAAACCAAAACGGGCGATCGCAAGGATCGCCCGGCGCGACTGAATCCAGACTGAATGGTCCGGCTAGATACGCAATCACGCACTAAATGCGCTCGACCACCGGGTCTAGCGGCTTCACGCCCACCGCTGCCGCGCGGTCGGCTACTGTGACCGGGTCGTCGATGTCGGTATTGGTCAGGAATTGCATGAGCCGACACTTACGGGCTCTGTTGGACAGGTTGCGGCTGCTGACAGTTCCAGCAGAAATCAAATACCGCGTCATTCTCTTCGCCGCAGGCCGGGCACTGCCAGACACCGCCCTCGTCTGTATCAGCCAGCAGCTGGCGCGCGCGGTCATAGTCCCGCTCGCGCTCCAGCCATAACTCCGGCCATGTCTGGTGTGGCGCCAGGTCACCAGCTCCGCCCTGGGCGAACTCGTTCTTCAGGAAGACTGGTATGCCGGCGACTTCCAGCTTGCTTTTGGCCAACTCGACGAGCAGGCGGTTCTCATGGGTAAAGATCAGTTTCATTGCCTGGCAAATCCACTATTTGGCCAGGTGAAAATTGAACCTGATTTCCCTGTCGGGCGTGTCTACCGGGCTGCCGTCGACAAATCGGGGAGCATAACGTGCCTGTTCCAAGTACTGCTTTGCAGCATCGCCAAAACTGGATGAGCCATTGGCCTCCAGAATTTCGACATTCTCAGCAAAACCGGCATCCGAGATGGTGAAGCGCGCTACTGCGTACCCTTCCCGTCCGGTTGCAAGTGCTGCTTTGGGATATTCCAGCGTGCGGTTGAACAGAGGCACAGGCTCGTGATCCATATCAAATGGAGTAGCCTTGCCAATAGCCCGACACTGCTCTATCGACTTTTCCTGCAGACCCATCTCTTCATAGGTCTCAACCAGGAATGCGCGGGTTGTCAGCTCCAGCTGGCCGTCTTTGCCATTTTCGACATTTACCACGTCCAGAGCTTCCATGAGCAGAGGCTCAGCCTTTTCATATTGCTCCCTCGCCAAGTAGTATTTACCCAGATAAAAAGAGGAATAAAACCGGCCGTAAGCCTGCGTCTTATAAGGACCGGAAAAAGCGGTGTACGCTTCCTTCAGATATGTACGCGCACGTCGTTCCCTCGCAAAGTCCAGCGCTATTTTCCCAGCTTCAAGATTGACTGTTGCAAACAGGAGCGATTTATCACCTTTACTATTTTTCGCTATCGATAGTGCATCCTCAATATACATTCGGTAGCGTTTTTTTCTCGACTGCTTGACCTCTTTCGCCCTGACTTTCGCCAGAGCTAAAAACGGGTCAATGAGTTCGATACCGTTATCACCGTAAATTTTACGATGACTTTCCAGGGACTTCTGCAGATACAGTTCAGCTTCTTCCGCCTTATTGATCGCTATCAACGCATTGCCATAATTCAGAGTCGCCGCAGCAAAATTTTTATTGTCTATCGGATAGTTTTCTACGACAGAAAAAACCGATTTCGCCGCAGCCGCAATTTGCTCCGGATTTTTTGCTTTTACTGCGCGCTGGTATTCCCTGAAGTGATCACCGAGCTCACTGGAATAGGCAATCGATGAAAGCAGAAACGAAGCCCCTAACACAAAGCGAATTAAGCAAATCAAATTATTTTTCATTCTATTGACTTTCCCTGGTCATCTTCTTCACCCAATAAAAGGGCCACTTATGTGGCCCTTAGGGTAACAGCATTGAGACGGGGCTCCTACAGACGGTCACGAAATTCCCGCGGCAATCAACGAAGCACCACCGGTCAGTGTTAACGCAAGCTCATCGCTGCACATCCACTGCCGACACACTTGTCCGCATCACTGACATTGATCTCCAGTACCGTGTCCCGGCTGTCGCCCTGTATCTGCCGCGCGACGATTGCGACCCTGCCGGCGGTACTGGCCGTGTATTCCTGCACAACCCGTCCCTGTGCGTTGAGTTGCACCGCCAACCGCTGCCCGGCCCGCACCATTTCACCGCTATCCACCAGCAGGTCGATCCAGACCGCACTCGCCGGTGCCGTGGCAGCAGAGGCCAGTGTGCGCTCGATCCAGGCTGATGTCGGTCCCAGGTCCACGGTAAGCACCGCCGGCCTGGCCGATTCCAGCGCCACCGCCGCCGCTGGCACAGCCAGCGCGACGACCATCAGGCTCCGCAACCACTTCATACGGAAACTCCCCCTC
>NZ_JACZCR010000017.1 GCF_014904735.1 Microbulbifer hainanensis
AAATCGCCGCTGGCACTGCGGCAAGAAACAAAAAAGGGCCGCAATTGCGGCCCAAAGTCACGGAGTCCGGGCTGCCAAACAGCCCTCGCAGAAACAATTTGTTGAATTACCTTCAGCCAAAAGTGCAGACCATCCGGCGCCACACAGTAGCTGTAATCGGAAGGAAAGCACTGAAAGCGTCGCGAGCGACGGCAGATTGGCCGCCGCCGGAGCGCAGAAAGCGGAGTGCACTATTAGTGCATGAGCATTTCGAGCACCGCCGGCGGTCGATATGCCGAGCGCAGTAGCTTTCGGTGTTTTCCTAGCTCAAATCGATCCAGGTGGATTTGAGTTCGCAATACTTATCCAGCGCATGCAACGACTTGTCGCGACCATTACCAGACTGCTTGAAGCCACCGAACGGCACGGTGATGTCACCGCCGAAGTAGTTGTTCACCCACACGGAACCGGCGCGGATTTCACGGGCCATGCGGTGGGCGCGGCTGATGTCCTTGGTCCAGACACCGGCGGCGAGGCCGTAGATGGAATCGTTGGCTATCTGCAGTGCCTCGGCCTCGTCCTCGAACTCGATCACCGACAGTACCGGACCGAAGATTTCCTCGCGGGCGATGGTCATATCGCCATTCACACCGGTAAAGATGGTCGGCTCATAGTAGTGGCCACCGGCCACTGCATCCGCCGGCTTGCCGCCGCATGCCAGTTGCGCGCCCTGCTCTAGGCCCTTGGCCACGTAGAACTCGACGGTATCGAACTGGCTCTGGTCGATCAGCGCACCCATGACCGTGTTGGGATCCTGCGGGTGGCCGGGCACGAAGCGCTCACTGGCCTTTTTCACCTTCTCGATGAAATCCTTGGCAATACCTTTTTCCACCAGCAGGCGGGTACCAGCGGTGCAGGTCTCGCCCTGGTTGTAGAAGACCGCCAGCGCAGCGGCCTCGGCGGCCTTGTCCAGGTCGGCGTCGGCAAACACGATGTTGGGGCTCTTGCCACCCAGCTCGAGGAAAGTGCGCTTCAGGTTCGACTGGCCGGCATACTCGGTCAGCGTCTTGCCCACTTCGGTGGAGCCGGTAAAGGTCAGGCAGTCGATATCCATATGCAGGCCCAGGGTCTTGCCCAGGCTGCTGCCCGGCCCCGGCAGTACATTCAGCACACCGTCGGGCAAGCCCGCTTCCTTGGCCAGGCCAGCCAGCTTGATCGCGGTCAGCGGCGTGTTGGAGGCGGGCTTCAGAATCACACTGTTGCCGGTGGCCAGCGCCGGGCCCAGTTTCCAAGCGGTGGTGGACAGCGGGAAGTTCCACGGCACAATCGCCGCGACCACACCCAGCGGCATGCGCTGTACCAGGGCAAGCTCGTTCGGGCCGGTGGGGGCTACTTCGTCGTAAATCTTGTCGATACCCTCACCGGTCCAGCGGATGGTGGTCACCGCACCGGGTACGTCCACGTTCATGGTGTCGCTGATCGGCTTGCCGGCATCGAGGCTCTCGAGCAGGGCGATCTCCACCTTGTTCTGCTCGATCAGCTCGGCAAAACGCACCATGATTTTCTTGCGCTCCATCGGCGGCATGTTGGACCAAACGCCGGACTCAAACGTCTTGCGGGCGATCTTCACCGCCAGCTCGGCATCCTCTGGACCACAGCTGGCGATCTGGGCCAGCTCCTGGCCATCCGCCGGGTTGATGGTGGGGCGGGTGGCGCCGGACAGGGCGTCCACGTATTCACCGTTGATAAAGGCGCGGCCCTCGATCTTGAGGCTGGCCGCCAGGTCCTGCCATTCCTGCAGGGTTTGTGGGGTCTTGTTCTGTTCCGACATGGCACACCTCTCTGGCTAGAAAACTGAATAATTATTCAATTTATACTGAAAATGTGATCACAAATCAAAGAATCTGTATTGTAACGCGACGACAGGGCAGATTGCGATCGCCGTGGCGCATGAACAGACCCCGCAAGTTGTATTGATTGTAGGAGCGCGGGAGGAGGGTTGGACAACCCCAGGACGGGGGCGCGGCCGCCGGGAGTGGCGGCCGCGGGGCTAGCAACCGAACAGCGAGCTTATACTGCCTCGAACGTGCCCTCATCGCGGTTCTTGCGTGCGCCGGGGATGGGGAAGACCCGGTTGTGGAAGGCGATATAAAAGCCCGGCGCCACCAGGCGCGCGGTCAGCAGCGCCTCGGTGACATTCTGGCGGGCATCGGAATCGATAAAGCCCATAGGCTTCATGGCGCCGGTAAATACCACCGGCACCTTCGGCGTACCCAGCTTTTTAAAACAGAATTCTGCGGTATCAGACATGGTGTCGGTACCGTGCAGGACCACGATGGGATCGCCCTGTTCCGCGGTGCGCTCGACTGCCTCGGCGATCAAAGCGCGGTCGTGGTCATCCATTTCCAGCGAGTCCTTGTTCAGCACGCTCTCCAGCTCCAGGTGCGTGTAGGGCAGGCGCAGGCTGGAGATCAGGCCTTCGCGGATGATCGAGGCGCGGTTCTTCAGCGTACCCTCCTCCTCGCAGTAGCTCTTCTCGATGGTACCGCCGGTGGTGAGGATACGGATGGTGGTATTGGGATTGAGGTCGGTCATCGCGTCTCTTTTCACTTGTCCGTCACTTGTCATTACTGGGCCACATGTCGCCTTGTGGGCGCCGGGTCCGTTTGATTGGGTCTGGAGGGTCATCCAGCCGGCGGCATCATAGTCGCGCAGGCCTTTGGCGACAATATTAGCCGGGAAGCAGCGGCGGCGCCGTCTACGCCACGCGGGTTTCTACCCGCAGCCAGTCGTCTTCCAACTGCATCGCCAGGCGGTCGCCGTGCATGAGTTCGCCGACACCGGCCGGGGTACCGGTCAGTACAACGTCGCCCGGCTGCAGGGTGAAATAGCTGCTGATATAGGCCACCAGATCCAGGATCGGCGTCAGCATATGGGCCGTCTTGCCGCGCTGGCGCAGCTCGTCGTTCAGCCACAGGGAATAGCTGAGGTTGTCCCAGTCCGGCAGCCAGTCCAGCATCACGAATGGCGACAGCGGGCAGGCACCGTCGAAGCCCTTGGCCTTTTCCCACGGGTGGCCATCTTTTTTCAGCTGGCCCTGCAGGTCGCGCAGGGTCAGGTCCAGTGCCAGGCCGAGGCCAGCAATCGCCGGCGGCACATCAGTGGCGTTGGCATCGGTGAGTGTCGCGCCAATCAGTAGGGCCAGCTCCCCTTCAAAGTGGCAACTGCCGCGACCACTGGGCAGGTGCAGCGGTTCCTCCATCGGCACCGCCGCGGTAGCGGGCTTGATAAACAGCAGCGGCTCTTCCGGTACCGGGTTGTCGAGCTCCGCGGCGTGGGCGGCGTAATTGCGCCCGACGCAGACGATCTTGCCGGGTGCCAGCTCGGTTTCGGTGCCGCAGGTAAACTGGTGTCGGTACATTTACGTGGCCTCTGCAGAGTGTGGCCGCCGAGTCTACTGTAGTCGACACGCGAGGTCTTCCCCGCGAACGAATGCCATGGCGGCGGAATTTTGCACAATCCACGGCCCGCGGTCGCGATGTCCCAACCTTCATAAGCAAATTAGATAGTTAGGATAGGCATTTCGAATAAAGCCCCACAGGCCGCTTGTGGTATGATCGCGCCTTCGCCGGGCTCCCGGCGTTCTCAATGAAGTGATTCAAATCGGTTTAACGCCTGCTACCGCGTTGCGCGCTCAGTGAAGAGATTGTTTATGGCTGCGTCCAATTCCTTTCCCAAAGAGTCCCTGCAAAAAGACAAAATCCGCATTCTGCTGCTGGAGGGGGTCCACCAGACTGCCGTCGACCTGCTGTCCTCCCGTGGCTACACCAACGTGGAGTACCTGAAAACTTCACTGCCGGAAGACGAGCTGATCGAAAAAATTGCCGACGCACATTTTATCGGTATCCGCTCGCGCACCCAGCTGACCCGCAAGGTCCTGGAGAACGCGCCCAAGCTGATCGCAGTGGGCTGCTTCTGTATCGGCACCAACCAGGTGGATCTGCAGGCCGCTACCGATCTGGGTATCGCGGTCTTCAACGCGCCTTACTCCAACACCCGCAGCGTGGCCGAGCTGGTCATTGCCGAGGCGATCCTGATGCTGCGCGGCATTCCGGAGAAAAACGCCGTGTGCCACCGGGGCGGCTGGCTGAAGTCCGCCAAGGGTTCCTTCGAGGCCCGCGGCAAGACCCTGGGCATCATCGGCTACGGCGCCATCGGCTCGCAGGTATCGGTGCTGGCAGAAGGCATCGGCATGCGGGTGATATTCTTCGACGTGATCACCAAGCTGCCCATGGGCAACGCCAGCCAGATCGGCTCCCTGGATGAACTGCTGGCGCAATCCGACGTCGTTTCCCTGCACGTACCGGAGGTGCCGTCCACCAAGATGATGTTCGGTGCCGAGCAGATCGCGAAGATGAAGCCGGGTGCCATCCTGCTGAACGCATCGCGGGGTTCCGTCGTGGACATCGAACCGCTGGCGGAAGCGCTGAAAAGCGGCCACCTCGCCGGCACCGCCATCGATGTCTTCCCGGTGGAGCCCCGCGGCAACGACGAAGAGTTCGTATCGCCCCTGCGCGGTATCGACACTGCGCTGCTGACCCCGCACATCGGCGGCTCCACCGTCGAGGCACAGGAAAATATCGGCACCGAAGTGTCCGACAAGCTGGCGCTCTACTCCGACAACGGTACCACCACCAGCTCGGTCAACTTCCCCGAGGTGGCGTTGCCCGGCCACGCCGGCGTGCACCGCCTGTTGCACATTCACAAGAACGTGCCCGGCGTGCTGGGGGCGATCAACCAGGTGTTTTCGGAAAACGGCATCAACATTTCCGCGCAGTACCTGCAGACCAACGAGACCCTGGGTTACGTGGTCATCGATGTGGATGCGGCCTACTCTGACCTGGCGCTGGAGAAACTGAAAAACATTCCCGGCACCCTGCGCTGCCGCGTACTGTTCTGACCGTGACGTACAGCCCGGCCCCCGGCCGGGCTGTAACGCAATGCCCCTTGCCGACTCTGGCGCACAGCTCCTGACTTTCGTGTAATTTCCCCGTAAAATTGCCATCTCGGGACAGCGGGGTTCCATCGATACTCCACTGCCGCCTCTCCTCCCCGGCCCCACCGGCCACAATCTGCGAGTTATCCGTGCACAACGAAGACAATTCTGCTGCTACCGGCCTGCTGGCTGGCATATCCGCCTTTCTCTTCTGGGGGCTGGCGCCGCTGTATTTCAAGCTGCTCG
>NZ_JACZCR010000018.1 GCF_014904735.1 Microbulbifer hainanensis
GATTTCCGCACCACGCTGCGCGACCACAGAAAAATGCGCACACTCGCGCTGTCAGCGCTGCTGATCGGCAGCAACTGGCTCGTGTTTATCTGGGCCATCACCAACCAGCACCTGCTGGACGCCAGCCTCGGCTATTACATCAACCCGCTGATCAATGTCCTGCTCGGCGTGCTGGTATTGGGCGAGCGACTGCGCCGGCTGCAGTGGATTGCCGTCGGCCTCGCCGCCGTGGGCATCGGCTGGTACCTGCTGCAGTTTGGGCGGCTGCCACTGGTCGCGCTGTTCCTGGCACTGACATTCGGTTTTTACGGCCTGGTGCGCAAGCGCGCGCCGGTGGACAGCCTGACCGGCCTCGCCGTGGAAACGCTGTACATGCTGCCCCTGGCACTGGCTTACCTGGTCTGGAGCACCAGCCCCAGCAGCAATCCGCTGAACAATGACTGGCAGCTCAATGGGCTGTTGTTGCTCGCCGGCCCCATCACCCTGACACCGCTGCTGCTGTTCAATATCGCCGCGCGACGGCTGAACCTGTCGACGGTGGGCTTTTTGCAGTACATCGCGCCGACACTGCAACTGCTGGTGGCCGTAGCGATGTTCCACGAGCCGTTCGACCACAACAAGTTGCTGACTTTTGCCTTTGTATGGGGCGGTCTGGTGCTCTACTCGGTCGATGCGCTGGCACAGCGACGCAAACTGCAGTTACAGCGCAAAGCGGTAGTCTAGGGCCTGTTCACACTAAATTCGCTGGTCGCGTTGCCGCCCCAAAACGGGCCAGGCAAGACGCGAGGAGCATGGTTTAGCGTGCTAAATGAGCGACGAGCAACGCGGCATGGCCCGTTTTGGGGCGCAACCCGAAGGGACGGGCCGTTTTTCCGCAATGCTGCGTTGTAGTTCGCTTATGTGGCCGGCCACAAGGCGCTCACTACGCCTTGCCTTGCGAAAAAACGGCCGTCGTCGCGGCCTGCGAATTTAGTGTGAACAGGCCCTAGGAAGGATCTGTGGCGCAACCCGCTCAGGTATTAAGCCACTCGTCCAGCGCCGCCAGTATCTGGTGGCGATAGGGCTGGGTCTCGTTGATCATCTGGTGGCGGGCGCCGCGGATAATGACGCGCTTGCTATTGGGGAAGCGGTCACGGATCGCGCGCATGTTGTAGCGCCAGGAAACGGTCTCGTCGCCGGTGCCCTGTAGCACCAGAATCGGTTTGGGATTTTTCGCGGTTTTCGGGAAGGTCTTCAGCCAGTCCACCATCGCCGCCAGCCAGCGCATCGACATCACCGGCGACTGCAGCGGATCCCGGTGCGCCTGGCGCCGGGCGAATTCGGCATCGTGGGTGTTGATATTGAATCCGCGTTCCGGCGCCAGCATAAAGAAGCGGCCCAGGTAGAACATCCACTTGCGCACGTGCCAGCGCGCCGGGCGAATCAGCGGTGCCAGCAGGAATATTTTGTCGAACGGCTGCCAGCGGCTGTACTGCAGGTAGGCCAACAGCGCGGCGCCGCCGGTGCTCTGGCCCATTGCGTGCCAGGGACCGGGCAGTTTATCCCGCGCTATCTGCAACAGTCCGTCGAGTACCTGCCGATACTGCAGGAAGGTATCGATGGCCACCGGCTCACCGCTGGACAGCCCGTGCCCGGGGAAATCGAAAATCACCACGTTGAGATTGCGTTCGAGTCCGAAGCGGATAGCCGCACCGTAGATACCCGTGTGGTCAAAATAGCCGTGACAGATAAACAGGGTGCCGCGCGGATTCTCCTGCAACCAGTACTGGGCCACGAGATCGAACCCGGCCGCCTGAAAGGTGCCCACACCGGTCTTGTGTGCCTGCGGAAACTGCAGCTGGTAGTAATTGCGGTAATCCTGCATCGACGGCAACAGCGGTTCCGCACCGCTGAAATCCAGTGCAGGCAGCTGCTGGCGCAATGCCGAATAGTCCGGCCGCCGGATTACCGGGCTGTGTTCGACGGTATTGAAATCTTGCAGGAGGTCCATTGACTCAATGGTACTGCATTTTTGTGCGGGGTGGTGTGCGCCAATCACCGCCGACATCGCGAGCGCAGCATCGCCCGCGGCTGCTTTAGCGCAGTTTTTGCGCTAACGTGCACACCGACTGGATACCGGAGCCCGAAATGACCGCTGAACTGATTGCCGCTTACCGCACCGCCTTCGGCGCCTGCACGCACAGCAGCGTACGCCACACGCCGCAAAGCCTGAAAACGACACTGCAACAGCTCGCCGACGCCGTCGGCGACGACGAGCAAACCGACGTCTACGGAGGCGGCGCGCTGATCGAGGACTTCGAACACGAGGTCGCCGAACTGCTCGGCAAGGAGGCAGCCGTGTTTATGCCGAGCGGCACCCAGGCGCAGCCGATCGCATTGCGGCTCTGGGCCGACCGCGCACGCACACCCTATGTGGCATTGCCGGCGACCAGCCACCTGCAGCTGCACGAGCACAATGCCTACCAGGTGCTGTACGGGCTGAAAGGCATCACACTCGGCGCCGCGGCCGAGGTGCCGACACTGGCCGACCTGCAACAGGCGGCGCGCGACCCGCTGGCGGCAATCCTGCTGGAGCTGCCGATGCGCGAGATCGGCGGCCAGCTGCCGGGCTGGGACGACCTGGTGGCGCAGTCGCAGTGGGCGCGCGAACAGGGCATCAAGCTGCACCTCGACGGCGCCCGGCTATGGCAATGCCCGCCGCACTACGGCCGCTCGCTGGCCGAGATCGCCGCGCTGTTCGATTCGGTCTACGTGAGCTTTTACAAGGATCTCGGTGGCATCGCCGGCGCCGTGCTGGCCGGTGATGCCGACTTCATTGCCAGCGCCAAGGTCTGGCAGCGCCGCGCCGGCGGCAACCTGTACGCGCTCTATCCGTACGTCATCGCCGCCCGCCAGGGGCTGGCGACCTACCTGCCCAACATGACCAGTTATCGCGACGACGCGCGCTGGTTCGCCGAACAGCTCAACGCCGTCAACGGCGTACAGACCTGGCCGCTGGAACCGCAGACCAGTATGTTCCGGCTGCGTGTCGACGCCGATCCAACCGAGTTCCTGCCGCGCGCAACTGCATGGCTCGCCGAGCACGACATCGCCGTGCTGCCGCCACCGTACCGCGCCGGCGAAGGTTCACTGTGGTTTGAATTGAGTTTCGGCGAAGGGTTTCGCCGCAGGGACCGCGCCGACTGGGCGGGCGTGCTGGAACGGTTTGTCGCCGATGTGCTCGGGCGGTGCTGACGCGGCGAGTTTGCCTGCGGCCTAATCCGCTGCCAGCAAAAAAAAGGCGGGCACAAGGCCCGCCTTTTAGAGCACTGCGCGCTTACTTGATTTGCGGCTGCAGCTCGCCGGCCTCGTAGCGCTGGGACATGGCGTCCAGGCTGAGGGCGCGGATCTTGCTGGCATTGCCGGCGGTACCGAAGGCCTCGTAGCGGGCCACACAGATATCCTTCATCGCGACCATGGCCGCTTTGTAGAATTTGCGCGGATCGAACTCGGACGGGTTCTCGGCCAGGAAGCGGCGGGTAGCACCGGTGGAGGCCAGGCGCAGGTCGGTATCGATGTTGACCTTGCGCACGCCGTGTTTGATGCCTTCACAGATCTGCTCAACCGGCACACCGTAGGTTTCCGGAATTTCACCACCGAACTCATTGATCACCGCGAGCCATTCCTGCGGCACGGAGGAGGAACCGTGCATGACCAGATGGGTATCGGGAATGCGCGCGTGGATTTCCTTGATGCGGTCGATAGCGAGGATGTCGCCCGTCGGTGGACGGGTGAACTTGTAAGCGCCGTGGCTGGTGCCACAGGCGATCGCCAGCGCATCCACCTGGGTTTTCTTAACGAAGTCGGCGGCTTCTTCCGGGTCGGTCAGCAGCTGGTCGTGGGACAGCTTGCCCTCGGCACCCACGCCGTCTTCCTCGCCGGCCATGCCGGTTTCCAGGGAACCCAGGCAGCCGAGTTCACCCTCGACGGAAACACCGCAGGCGTGGGCCATGGCCACTGCGCGCTGGGTGACATCGACGTTGTACTCGTAAGAGGCCGGAGTCTTGCCGTCCTCCTGCAGGGAGCCGTCCATCATTACCGAGCTGAAGCCCAGCTGGATGGAGCGCTGGCACACCGCCGGGCTGGTGCCGTGATCCTGGTGCATCACCACCGGAATTTCCGGAAATTCCTCGATTGCAGCGAGGATCAGGTGGCGCAGGAAAGGCGCGCCGGCATATTTGCGCGCGCCGGCGGACGCCTGCACGATCACCGGGGAGTCGGTCTGCTTGGCCGCCTCCATGATTGCGCGCATCTGCTCCAGGTTGTTGACGTTGAACGCGGGCACACCGTAATCGTGTTCGGCGGCGTGATCCAGCAGTTGACGCAAGCTGATTAGTGCCATGGACAATACCTTTGGTTTCTAGTCTGTCATCTTCTTCCAGGTGGCCCCCCGATCTGAGCCGGGGTGACCGGTGCCGGCGACCACATGCCGGCACGGTTTGAGCGGCCGGGTGTGCCCGGCTCTGTTTTTTCGCTCTGAATCGCTACAACCAACCTTACTCGGCGGCGCGGCTCTCGAGCATCGCCACTGCCGGCAGGGTCTTGCCTTCTACATATTCAAGAAACGCGCCGCCGCCGGTAGAAATATAGGAAACCTTGTCGGCGATACCGTATTTGTCCACCGCCGCGAGGGTGTCGCCACCGCCGGCGATGGAGAAGGCATCACTGGCCGCGATGGCCTTCGACAGGCGCTCGGTGCCGCCACCGAACTGGTCAAACTCGAACACCCCCACCGGGCCGTTCCAGATAATGGTCTTGGCGCCCTTGAGGATTTCGTCGAGCTGCGCGGACGACTCGGGGCCGATATCGAAAATCATGTCGTCGTCGGCGACGTCATCGGCGGACTTGGTTTCCGCAGCCGCGGACTCGCTGAATTCCTTGCCGGTCACCACGTCGGTGGGCAGCGGGATATCGCACTTCTGCATCAGCGCACTGGCGGTATCGGTGAGATCGTGTTCGCACAGGGATTTGCCCACCGGCTTGCCGGCGGCGGCGAGGAAGGTGTTGGCGATGCCGCCGCCGACGATCAACTGGTCGACTTTATCGGCCAGGGTTTCCAGTACGGTCAGCTTGGTGGACACCTTGGAGCCACCGACGATGGCGACCATCGGGCGCGCCGGTTTGGCCAGCGCCTTTTCCAGCGCGTCCAGTTCGGCGGCCAGCAGCGGGCCCGCGCAGGCAACCGGCGCAAACTTCGCCACGCCGTGGGTGGAGGCCTGGGCGCGGTGCGCAGTGCCGAAGGCATCCATCACGAAGATATCGCACAGCTTGGCATAGGCCTGCGCCAGCTGCTCATCGTCTTTCTTCTCGCCGGTATTGAAACGGACGTTCTCGAGCAGGGCGACGTCGCCATCGGCCAGCTCGACGCCGTCGCGCCAGTCTTTCACCAGCGGCACTTCGCGGCCGAGCAGTTTGCCCAGGTGTTCGGCGACCGGCGCCAGAGAGAATTCATCGGCATATTCGCCTTCGGTAGGGCGGCCCAGGTGGGACATCAGCAGCACTTTGGCGCCCGCCGCGGTGGCGGCTTTGATCGTGGGGAGCGCTGCGCGGATACGCGCATCGGAAGTGACAACTCCACCCTTTACCGGAACATTCAGGTCTTCGCGAATCAGTACGCGCTTGCCCGCCAGATCCAGATCCGTCATCAATTTAACCGCCATAGCCAATCCTCTCTGCTGGTAACTGCTCACTTGAAGTTCGGGACGAACACACAGCCCCTGAAACGGGCGCGGATTATAAGCTGATGTGACCGCCGCCGCCCACACGGCAGCGATCCGGCGCGGAGTATATCAAGCCGTTCTGTAGTTGGATTACCACACGCGCCCGGCGAAACGCTGATAACGCTGTCATTTTTACATAACCGCAAAAACTTCAACTTTCACCGCGATTCGCTGTCACTTGCCGGCAAAAAACGGGGTCTCTACCATTGAGCGCTGACAGCAGGAATCGGATCAAGCCGCCATGGGTAAACGCAACCAGCGCCGCAAGGTGACCTTTAGCAGCAGTAGCGGAGCGACACTCGCCGGCGTTCTGGAGATACCGGCGGGCGATCCGCGCGGCTATGTCCTGTTCGCGCACTGTTTTACCTGCGGCAAGGATGTGCTGGCCGCATCGCGGGTAGGTCGCCGGCTGGCGGAACTGGGATTTGCGGTACTGCGGTTCGACTTTACCGGGCTCGGCGACAGCGAGGGCGACTTTGCCGATACCAACTTCACGTCGAACGTGCAGGACCTGCTCAGTGCTGCCGACTACCTGAAGCGCGAGCACCACCCGGTGGATCTGCTGGTGGGCCATAGTCTCGGCGGTGCCGCAGTACTGGCCGCGGCCGCACAGATTCCCGAGGCACAGGCCATCGCCACCATCGCCGCGCCGGCGGACCCGGATCACGTGATTCATCAGTTCGCCTGTGCCATCGATACCATCGAGGAGCACGGCCACGCCGAGGTGGAGCTGGCCGGGCGGCCATTCACGATCAAGAAACAGTTTCTCGACGACCTGGACAATCACCAGATGGGCTACGTCCACGATCTGGGGCGACCGCTGCTGATCTACCACTCCCCGGTCGACCAGACGGTATCCATCGACGAAGCGGCGGATATCTATAACCGCGCCATGCACCCGAAGAGTTTCATCAGCCTGGACGGCGCCGACCACCTGCTGACCCGCCGCGAGGACGCCGATTATGTGGCGGACACCCTGGCGGCCTGGGTGTCCCGCTACCTGCCGGAAAAACACTGATGCCTGTGCTGGAGGAATACGGCGGGCACTGCCCCTACTGCGGCGAACCAATCACCCTGCTGGTGGACCTGTCGGCGGGCGATCAGGACTACATCGAGGACTGCGAAGTCTGCTGCCGGCCGATCAGCGTCACCACAACACTGCTGGCAGATGGCTCCGCCACCATCACTCTGCGGGATGAAAACAGTCCCGGCTGACAGATCAGCGGCGACAGTATCCACGTCAACACAAGCCGACATGCCGGCGGGAAAAACCTTGCAGCATCCCCGATAGCGGATACAATCCCGCCACATTTCCCCACCAACTGCATGGTTAATAGACCGCTTTGTCCTCAGGGAGACTCGACATGGAAAATGCAGACGCCGATATCGTGTTCCAGAGCTACGGCCGTTGCTGTAAAAACGAGCGTTTTTTTGTCGATTTCTACGATCGCTTTATGGGCAGCAGCGACGAAGTCCGCGCCATGTTCGTCGACACCGACATGAAGCAGCAGCGCCACCTGTTGCGCAACGGCATACTGCAGCTGATCCTGCACGCCCGCGGCATGCCGGACACCAAGCTCCGCGCCCTGGGCGAGAGCCATTCCCGCGGTGGATATAACATTCGCCCGGATCTCTACCGGCAGTGGCTCGATGCGCTGCTGGACACTGTCCGCCGGCACGACCCGGAACACAGTGACAGCATCACGGACGCCTGGCAGCGCGCATTGCAGCCCGGTATCGAACTGATCCGCGGCGCCTACTGATCCGGGCAACAGGAGAGCGGTGCCAGTCCGCTGGCGATGTCGGCGCCGCAGCCTTCCCTTCACATCTGCCAATCACTACTGCCACGCATCGCCTCGCGCGCACCGCCGCCTCACTTGACGTCCGGCGCCCCGGAATAGAATATTACCAACCTCAAACAGTAGAAAAATAAATTATTTCGCGCTGCCAGCGCTCGCGGGATTTTGAGGTTCCACCATGCTCGTTTCGCTACTGCACTTCGACCGCCTCCGGCGTACGGCTGCACTCTTTACCGCCCTGCTGGCGGCCTTCGCCGTGGCCACGCCGGCCACTGCCGCGCCCGCGGCCTGCCATTTCCCGACACTGCAGCGGGCCGCGTCACCGGAGAGCGTCGGCTTTTCCGCGGCGGGACTCGCCCGCGTCGACCAGCTGATCGAGCGGGATGTCGCCGCCGGTTTTCCCGGTGCCGCGCTGGTCGTCATCAAGGACGGGCAGATCGTCAAACAGTCGCACTACGGTTACCGCAAGAAACTTGACGGCAGAATCCCACTGGACACTTTTCCCCCGGTGCGCGACGACACACTGTTCGACCTGGCATCGAATACCAAAATGTACGCGACCAACTTCGCCCTGCAGAAACTGGTCAGCGAGAGCCGCCTGGATCTGCAGGCCAGGGTCCGGGACTACCTGCCGAACTTCGCCGACGGCGACGGCGACCCCATTCAAGGGAAGGCCGCCCTGCGCGTAATCGACCTGCTGCATCACGCCGCGGGATTTGCACCGGATCCGCAGTTTCACAATCCCGCCGTGGCCGGCGACTTCTTTTCCCAGGATCGGGAAAAGACGCTGGAGCTCCTGCCCAAACTGCCCCTGCGCTACGAACCCGGCAGCAAGACGACCTACAGCGACACCGACTATATGCTGCTCGGGCTGATTGTGGAGCGGATCACCGGTGAGCGACTCGACACCTATGTAGAGAACACCATTTACCGGCCGCTCAAGCTGAATCACACCCTGTTCAATCCACTGCAGAAAGGCTTCCGCCCGCAGGACTTCGCGGCGACGGAACCCGAGGGCAATACCCGCGAGGGCACCATCAACTTTCCGCATATCCGTACCTATACGCTGCAGGGCGAGGTGCACGACGAAAAGGCCTACTACGCCATGGGCGGCGTCTCCGGGCACGCCGGCCTTTTCTCCACCACCGGTGAGCTGGCGGTTCTGCTGCAGGTGATGCTGAACGGCGGCGGTTACGGCGATGTCTGCCTGTTCGATCCGGACACCATCGCGCGCTTTACCGCACCATCACCTCTGGATCCGACCTTTGGCCTGGGCTGGCGGCGCAACGGCACCGCCAACATGCAGTGGATGTTCGGCAGCGGCGCCGGCCCGCTGGCCTACGGACACACCGGCTGGACCGGCACCCTGACCGTCATCGACCCCGAAATCGATCTCGGTATCGTCCTGCTGACCAACAAGAAACATTCGCCTCTGGTCGATGCCGGTACAAATTCCAATAAATTCCTCGGCGACCTGTTTGCCACCGGCAGGTACGGCGCCGTCGTCGCCGCCGTTTACGCGGCACTCAACGCCGACGTGACCAGCGCAGGCCATTGACGTACAACCGTGCTCCCAGCGAAATCTTTCCGGGCCGCCAATAACTGGCGGCCCTAGCCACCTCGCCAATCATCTTTCCCTGCTCTCCGTGAATCTCCCGCCCCCATCTCCGTGCGGCGGTTTCACGTCGTCGCGGTGTGACAACGGGTCGTCAGATCGCTATCCGCGCTGTTTGCCTTAGCATCCCGGCGACTGTATAAATAATTTTCACTGTTCGCGATCCGTCCGCCCAACGTCTACTTTTGACATCGATGCACCGGCGCGGGAAATAACAGCAATAAAATCCGCAGGGATAGCGCGACTGCAGAGCGATGTTCTCGAATCGATAACAACAATTCACTTACCCGGGAAATCCCAACAAGGAATCCTTCTTATGGAAAAAATGAAATCCCCCTGGCTGCCCGCCACCCTGGCGCTGGCAGTGGCACTGACTGCGTGCAGCGAGTCCAAGCAGACACAATCGGCGGCGGAAAAAGCCAGTGCACCGGCGGCGCCAATGGCTGCAGCCAAGATCAACACAGAAGCGCTGCAGATTCCCTATGAGAAATTCACGCTGCCCAATGGCCTGCGCGTGATCGTGCACGAGGACCGCAAGGCACCAGTTGTATCCGTGGGTGTCTGGTACCACGTGGGTTCAAAGGACGAGACTCCAGGACGCACCGGCTTCGCGCACCTGTTCGAGCACCTGATGTTCAATGGTTCGGAAAACTACGACGACGAATATTTCAAACCCTTCGAGCTGGCCGGCGCCACTGGCATGAACGGCACCACCTGGCTGGATCGCACCAACTACTTCGAGACCGTGCCCAGCAATGCACTGGACATGGCCCTGTGGATGGAATCCGATCGCATGGGCCACCTGCTCGGCGCCATCACCCAGGAGAAACTCGACGAGCAGCGCGGCGTGGTGCAGAACGAAAAGCGCCAGGGGGAAAACCAGCCCTACGGTAAAGTCGACGAGCGCATCCAGCAGGCTATCTATCCCGCCGGCCATCCCTACTCTTGGGAAACCATCGGCTCCATGGCAGACCTCAACGCCGCTTCACTGGAAGACGTGAAGACCTGGTTCAAGACCTACTACGGTGCATCCAATACCGTGCTGGTCCTGGCCGGGGATATCGATGTGAAAACCGCCAAAGAAAAGGTTGGCAAATATTTCGGTGATATTTCCGCGGGCGACCCGCTGATCAAGAAGAAAGCCTGGATTGCCAAGCGCGAGCAGAGCAAGCGCGACGAAATGTACGACCACGTCGCCCAGCCGCGCCTGTACAAGGTCTGGAACACCCCGAATATGGGCCACCCCGACGCCGATGCCGTCAGCCTCGCCGCGGCGATTCTGGGCCAGGGCAAGAACTCGCGACTGTACAAGCGCCTGGTCTACAGGGACCAGATCGCCACCAACGTGAGCGCCTCCGCTGACGAGTTTGAACTGTCCTCGATGTTCAAAGTGATCGCCGATGCGAAACCGGGCGTCGACCTCGCTGTGGTTGAACAGGCCATCAATGAGGAAATGGCGCGCTTCCTGAAAGACGGTCCGACGCGGGAAGAATTGCAGCGGGTCAACATGAGTGAGTACGCCGAAGCCGCCCGCGACCTGGAGCAGGTCGGAGGCTGGAGCGGCAAGGGCGTGATCCTCGCCCGCGGTGAACTCTACCTGGACAATCCCAACGGCCTGCTGGATTCCATCACCCACAAGCAGCAACTGGCACCTCAACAGGTACAGGCCGCCGCAAAGACCTGGCTCAGCAGCGGCGACTACAACCTCGAGGTAATGCCGTTCCCGGATTACAAGGTGGCCGACAAGGGCGCGGATCGCTCCAAGCTGCCGGACCTGGGCAAGTTCCCTTCGGTCCCTTTCCCGAAACTGCAGACGGCACAGATGGACAACGGCCTGAAAGTGGTCCTGGCCGAGCGCCACTCGGTGCCGGTGGTGGATATGTCCCTGCGCTTTGACGCGGGTTATGCCGCCGACCAGGGTAAGAAACTCGGCACGTCGAGCTACGCGATGTCCATGCTGAAAGAGGGCACGGCAGACTTGAGCGCCCTGGCAATCAGCGCCCGTGAAGAAATGCTTGGCGCGCAGATCAGCACCGGTGCCAACATCGATACATCGGTGGTGGAGCTGAATGCGCTGACCAGCAACCTTGATGACTCCATCGACCTGTTTGCCGACGTAGTACTGCATCCGCAGTTTTCCGACGAGGAAATCGAGCGCAAGCGCAGCCGCTGGATTGCCTCCATCCAGCAGGAGAAAACCCGCCCGGTACAGATGGCACTGCGCACCCTGCCGCCACTGCTCTACGGAACGGATCACGCCTACGGCGTACCCCTGACCGGATCCGGCACCGAGGAATCC
The DNA here is from genome assembly GCF_014904735.1 of Microbulbifer hainanensis. GTDB lineage: Bacteria > Pseudomonadota > Gammaproteobacteria > Pseudomonadales > Cellvibrionaceae > Microbulbifer > Microbulbifer hainanensis. Next base: position 11,473 of record NZ_JACZCR010000018.1, read on the forward strand.
ATCGCGTCGCTGACCCGCGACGACCTGCAGCAGTACCACCAGACCTGGCTGCGCCCGGATAACGCCACCCTGGTGGTCACCGGCGATATCACCATGGATACGCTGATGCAGAAACTGCAGCAGCACTTCGCCGACTGGCGCGCACCGCAAGCGGCAGTACCGCAGAAAAACCTGGCCAAGGTGGCTTATCCGGACGGCAGCAGCATCTACCTGATCGACAAGCCCGGATCCGCACAGTCCATCATTATCGGCGGCCTGCTGGCGCCGTCCGACGGAATTGCCGACAGCGAAACGCTGCACATGATGAACGACATCCTCGGCGGCACCTTTACCGCGCGTATCAATATGAACCTGCGCGAGGAGAAACACTGGGCGTACGGCGCCTACTCCTTCCTGACCGGAGGCAAGGGCCAGCAGCCGCTGATGGTGTATGCGCCGGTGCAGACCGACAAGACCAGCGAATCCCTCGCGGAGCTGCAGAAAGAGCTGCACGCCTATGTCGGGGATGAACCGGCACAGGCCGAGGAACTGCAGAAGCTGAAGGACAAGCGCATCAACGAGCTGCCCGGTCGCTTCGAGACCATTGCCGCAGTCTCCGGCGCCGTTTCCGGTATGGTGACCTACGATCGCCCGCTCGATTACATGGACGGCTATGCCGACCGCATCCGCAATATGGATCTGGCCAGCGTTCGCACCATGGCACAGGAAACCGTCAAACCGGATCAGTTCATCTGGGTTGTGGTTGGCGACAAGCAGAAAATCGTCGACGGCATTCGCGATCTGGACATTGGTCCGATCAATGAAATCGACGCCGATGGCAACCCGGTCAGCGCGACGGCAGTCAGCGGCCGCTAAGCACTGCACTTTTCACCCGTCGCCGCCCAGCAGTGGCGGCGGGTTCCTCCCTGATCTCCCCTCGACAGAAATCCCCGATAAAGAAAGCTGCGCCAAAAGGTGTTTACGCACGGGCGGGTATCATTGGAAATAAGTCGGAAAAGAGTACGGCTGTACTAAAAATTTCTGCAGGCTGACATTATCTCAACGTGTTAACACGCCCGCTCCTCAGTCTATTTAGGCGCCATTCCACTTCTTCGATTTATTTTTGCCAATGCCATCACACCGGTGAAGTTTCCCATTTCACGACGTGGAATCAGCTGCTACTTTTCCAATTCCTCCACCAGAAGTCGGTACCATCGTGCGCAAGCGGTAACCAGACGTACATAGTGTACTGGGTGGTCTGAACACTTATAAAAACTCTATCAGGCCCATTCGGGAGCTACTTACATGAAGAAAACCCTTACGCTGTTCGCGGCCAGTGCCGTCGCGCTGGCAGTGTCCGCACAATCCAGTGCCGCGGACGATCGCTATATCGTTAAATTCAAGGATGGCAAAGGCGCCGCTGTTAAATCGCTGATGCAGAAAAACGGTGGCCGCAGCGCACTGGCGCTGGACAAACACAACGCCTTCGCCGCACACCTGCCGGCCCGCGCGCTGCAGGCCATGCAGAACAACCCCAACGTCGAGTATGTGGAAGCGGACGCAAAGCGCTATCTGTTGGCGCAGACCGTCCCCTACGGCATCCCCATGGTGCAGGCCGATCTGGTCAGCGACAGCATGGCTGGCAATCGCACCGTCTGTATCATCGATTCCGGCTACGATAGCGGGCACGAGGACCTGTCCGGCAACGCCGTGACCGGTTCCAGCGATCCCGGCGGCGCCGGCAACTGGTATGAAGACCAGGTTCACCACGGCACCCACGTCGCCGGCACCATCGCCGCGATGAACAACAGCGTCGGTGTGGTCGGCGTCATGCCCAATACCAACGTCAACCTGCACATCGTCAAGGTGTTCGACGCGAGTGGCTGGGCCTACTCCTCCTCCCTCGTCGGCGCACTGGATACCTGTGTATCCAACGGCGCCAATGTCATCAACATGAGCCTCGGCGGTTCGTTGAAGTCCCGCACCGAGGACCAGGCATTCGCCGCGGCCTATGCCAATGACGGCGTGCTGTCCATCGCCGCCGCCGGTAACGACGGCAACACCCGCCACTCTTACCCGGCCTCCTACGATGCCGTGGTTTCCGTGGCCGCCATCGACAGCAGCAAGGTCGTCGCCAGCTTCTCCCAGCAGACCGATCAGGTAGAGCTGTCCGGCCCCGGTGTCGGCGTCCTCTCCTCTGTGCCCACCGGTACCGGCCTCGCCACCACCCTGACTGTGGCCGGCGGCGATATCGAGGCCTCCGCGATGGAAGACAGCCCGCAGGCGTCCGCCACCGGCGCCCTGGCCGATTGTGGCACCGCCGAAACTGCCTGTACTGCGGCAGCCGGCAAGGTGTGCCTGATCGCCCGTGGCAATATCAGCTTCGCCGACAAGGTACTCAACTGTCAGGCCGGCGGCGGTATCGGTGCCGTGGTCTACAACAATGAACCCGGCATGCTGTACGGCACTCTCGGTGGCGTTGCGACGACAATTCCGTCCGCCGGTATCTCCGACACCGACGGTGCGGCCCTGCTGAACCAGCTCGGTGCCACAACCTCGCTGACAATTGCTCCGAGCAACTACGCCTACTTCGACGGCACCTCCATGGCCACACCGCACGTCGCCGGTGTCGCCGCGCTGGTGTGGAGCGAATTCCCCAACTGTGCTCCGGGTGAAATCCGCGCGGCCATGGACGCGACTGCCGAAGACCTCGGCGCGGCCGGCCGCGACAACGCCTACGGCTACGGTCTGGTCCAGGCCAAGGCCACTGTGGATTACCTCAGTGCCAACGCCTGTACCGGCACCAACCCCGGTGGCAGCACCGGCGGTGGCGGCGGTGGCAAAGGCGGCGGCAAGCCCTAGTCAATAAAGCGGGCAATGCCCACCGGTACCGGCCTCAATGGCGGTACCGGCCAATAAAAAAGGGGCCTTTCGGCCCCTTTTTCGTGTCTGGTTGTCCGCCGGCTATTGATCGTTATCCGGTAGCACAGCTTCCTTCTGCGCGTCCCGCAACGCCTGCAGGTGCGCACTGGATTCCGCCGCGGTCTCCCGCGGCGGCGCTGCGCTTTGTACCGGCGCAGTCTTTCCCTCCCGTATCGCCCGCTCGGCTTGCTGTTCGGCCGAATAATCCGGCGCCAGCACCAGTTTCGGTGCATTGCTGTTGAAACCGATCAGTACCCAGATAAAAAACAGCAGGCACAGAAAGCGGATCACCAGGCTGCGATCGAGCAGCCAGTGCAGCTGCTCGCCGCGGCCGCGCAACAGGCGCACGCGGAAGAAGATATTCAGGGCCAGCAGTATGCAGGCAGTCACTACCGCCCAGGAGGCCAGTCCGCCGAGTGATGCCACCAGCCAGTTGGAAATCTGCGAATTGATTGTCACAAGCCTGCCCCCGTTTAGCGGTCTTTGCGCGCGATGTGTTTGACCTGGTCACTGAACACCGCCTGCTGCAGGCCGATGGTGCCCAGCGCCTCCACCGGCACGAACACCTTGTTGTCGGACTCCGCCATCTTGTCGAGCACTTCGAGGGTGCGGTAGGCGAGGTATTTGTCGGTGACCGACTTTGCCAGGAGGTCATTGACCTCCTTCTGGCCGATGGCTTTTTCCCGGGCAATGGCGCGGTTCATTTTCTCCCGCTCCAGGTCGCGCTCCATCTGGATTTTCTGGATCTCGAACTGGGCCTTCTCCTGCTCGATCAGTTCACGGCGCTCGGCCGCGCGCTCCTTCGCCTCGGTGATCACCTTGGGAAACTGCACATCCGCCAGGCCAAGGCGCCTGACGGCAATCGGCGTACCTTCGAGGGCCTCGGATACGGCGGTAAACAGCTCCTGGCTCAGCGCCTCGCGGCTGGAGGCAATTTCATTGATGGAGTACTTGGCCACCACGCGGCGCACCACATCGCGAATCACCGGCTGCGCATAGGTGTTGTATACATGCTGCACCGAGATATTGTTGTTGGCCGGCGGAATACGGTCGAAAATATTGTCGATCATCGCGCGGTTGATGGCGCCGGTCATGCGCACATCGAAGCTCATATTCAACTGGTCTTTGGGCATGAACAGCTTGAATTTTTCCATATAACCGAAATCCGCAGTCGCCAGGGTGACCAGTTTGTCACAGTAGAAAAGGCACATATCCAGGCGGAACTTGGATGGCGGCACGGTTTCCGGCTTGTAGCCGTTCTTGGTCAAAATTTTGCCAACGTGGGCCGGCGGCACCTCTACGCGATCGGCACAGGCGCACAGGGTCATTACAAAAGAAATTATCAGGATTCGGAAAATCAAGCGCATTGCGCAACTCCAGTTTGCAGCGTTTTGTTTATCGGCATTTAGTGTATCGCACTGCGCCACGGGTCTGTACCGCCACGGCAGCCAAGGCGATTAGAGTTGTACAACGGAATTGTGATTAAATAGCGGCCCACAAAAACAACGAAGCAAATCGGCTCTCAGTATGGAACTGGAATTTTTTACTGCCACCTTGTTCAATCTCGGCATTAACCTGCTGTATACCCTGCTCGCGCTGTTTATCGGTATCCTGGCGCTGATCACTATCGACAAGAAACTGCTCAAGCACGTGGACATCGAAGCCGAACTCAAAAACGGCAATCTGGCCGTGGCCATCTTTGCTTCGACCATCCTCATTTTCGTTGCCCTGATCATTTCCTTTGGACTGAAAGGCTGAGTGTGCGCAACTGGTTGATGACAATCGGTATCGGGATCGCGCTGGTTCTACCGGAACTTGCCCGCGAGTACGGCAGGCACGAGCAGCTGCAGCGCGCTCGTACCGAGGAAACCGACCAGAAGATCCAGCAATTTGCCATCGGCGCACCCGCCGGCGGAAAGCTCATCAAGGATCGCCAGCGCGGCGTCGTGCGCGTGCAGGGTTCCAGCCAGCCACTCACCGAGGAATATGTCCAGCGGGTGGTGGACAAGCGCAGTGCCGCAGAGAGCGCCTACATGTCCGTATGGAACTGGCAGGGCATCCACTCGGCCACGGCGTCGGCCCGCGGCCTGGACAGCCACCACCACTTCGCCAACAGTTACCTGGTGGGTTTCAAGCCCTTCACAACCCGTGAGCTGTGGGTGCCCCTGTACACCCTGGCCATCCGCAAGGAATACCAGTACGACTACCAGCAATATGCCGGGCTCGCGGATATCTGGCAGACCTCCCGGCAGGCCTTCTACCAGAAGCGCGGCGATTGCGAAGACCATGCACTGCTGCTGGCGGACTGGTTGATCGAGCTGGGCGTGGACGCGCGGGTCGCGCTCGGCACCTATAACGGCGGCGGGCATGCCTGGGTGGTGGCCATCGTCAATGACAGGGAATACCTGTTGGAGGCCACCAGCAAACGCCGCATTTCCAGCTGGAAGGCCCTGCCGCTGGCGGAACTGGCGGAGGGCTACGACGTGGAGTTCCAGTTCAACCGCCACTATTTCTGGGCCAAGAAAACCTCGGCACCGACGCGTAAATACCGCGGCAATCAGTGGATCAGAAAATCCCAGTTTATCCGCAGCTGACCGCGCCAGCGTCCATAGCACCACCCCACCGCGGGCAAAATACCCACCGCACAAACGGCTCCGCCCGTCTCACCCGCAACGGCGATCGCTGGCATTGGCATAGTTAATGCTTCAGTCCCCTTGTTCATAAATATAAAAATGAATAGGGGACCCGATGGACATTCAAGAAGTTTCTCTGTTTATCCTGCTGCTGTGTTGCGCGGGACTGATCGCCGGCCTTACTTCCGGCCTGTTCGGTAACGGCGGCGGCTTCGTGGTGGTTCCGGCACTGCTGGCCGTGTTCCCCTTTATGCCCAACAGTACCCACGAAATCATGCGAGTGGCGGTGGGTACCTCGTTGGCTTCGATCGTGATTTCCTCGGCGCGATCGGTCCAGGCGCACAGCCGCCGCGGCGCAGTGGACTTCAAAGTACTGCGGGACTGGTCGATATGGGTGCTGCTCGGCGTGGCTGTAGGGCTCTATATCGCGTCGTTTACCGAGAGCCGCAACCTGATCATCGTGTTCGCCACCGGTGTTCTGGTCTATTCCATTTATTTCCTGTTTCCACATCTGTTCGACCGCTTCAAGGGCAAGCTCAACATGCCCACGGGCATGGCCCGCGCATCACTGGCGAGTTTTCTCGGCGGCTTTTCATCACTGCTCGGTATCGGCGGCGGCACCATAACGGTGATGACGATGGTGTTGTGCAACAGACCGGTGCACCAGGCCGTGGCCACCGCATCCGGTATCGGTTTCCTGATCGGCCTGCCCGGCGCCATTGGTTTCCTGATCATGGGGCTGCACGAACCGGATCTGCCGTTCGGCTCCATCGGTTACATCAACATTCCGGCGCTGATCGCTATTTCTGCCTTTTCCGTGATTTCTGCGCCAATCGGCGCGCGCTGGGCGCACAGCCTCGACGAGGTCAACCTGAAACGGTTGTTCGGCCTCTACCTGGTTCTGGTTTCAATAACGATGTACGCGAAGACTCTGAGTTAATGTAACAACCCAAGGGGAACGATAATGACGAATAACATCAGCAGGCGGTTGTTTTTGGGCGGGGCGGCTTCGGCGCTGTCCGTGGCGGCCATGGGGGGCGCCAGTTCCGTGCGCGCCGCGACGGCACCACCCAAGGCGCCACTCTACGGGCCGGCGCCCGGTATTGCCAAATTGAATGCCAACGAAAACCCCTACGGCCCCAGCCCCAAAGCGCTGAAGGCGATCATGCAGGCGAGCCAGAAGGGCGCCTACTACGTCAGCGACAGCGTGATGAAGCTGAAATCCATGATTGCCGAACGCCACGGCCTGACACCGGACCATGTGGTACTCGGTTCCGGCTCCAGCGCCGGCCTCACCGCGGCGGCGATCGTTGCCGGACACAAAGGCAATATTCTCGGGCCGGACCTGTTCTGGGATACCACCGCCAAGGTTGTGGAAGTCCAGGATATCGGCACCATCAAGCGACTGCCGAAGCTGGAATCCATGGCCATCGATCTCAAGGCCATGTACAGCGCCATCGACGACTCTGTTGCCATGGTGCAGGTCACCAATCCGAACAACCCGACCGGCATGCTGATCGATCCGGCGGCCATGCGCGAGTTCTGTATCAAGGCCTCCAAGAAAGCCACGGTACTGGCCGACGAGGCCTATAACGAGCTGACCGACAATGGCGATGCCAACAGCGTGATTCCGCTGGTGAAAGACGGCCACGACATTATCGTTGCCCGCACCTTCTCCAAGATCTATGGCCTCGCCGGCATGCGCGTCGGCTACCTGATTGCGCAACCGGAGCGCATCGCCGAAATGCAGCGCTTTGGTATCGGCTGGTACGGACTCAACCAGGCGGGCCTGGCCGCGGCTATTGCCAGCTATGAAGACCACGAATTCATGGACTTCTCCCGTAACAAGGTCAAGGAAGCGCGGGAGATGGTTTACGCCGCACTGAAGGAGCACGGCCTGACCGCACTGCCGTCTGTGACCAACTTTATATTCGTCGATCTGGGTGACCTGAACGCGGAAACCTTCCGTCAGGAAATGGCCAAGGAAAAGGTCTTGATCCGCGGTATCTACCGCGACTACACCAACTGGTCCCGCGTGAGCATGGGCTATCTGGAGGATGTGGAGCAGTACACCAAGGCCCTGCCAAAAGTGCTATATCGCATGAGCTGATCCGTTTTTTCCGGATAAAAAAATCCCCGCACTAGCGGGGATTTTTTTGTGCCTGATTTCTGCTCCTCAGAAATTATGGTTGAGTCGCATATAGTAGAAGGCGCCCTGCCAGTCCACGATGGTACCGGAGGAGTAGATACGACCACAGCAGTAGTCCCCGATCTCATCCTTTTCCGGATACTCGTCGAAGATATTGCGCCCACCGACGGTCATATTGGTCTGTTCGGTAAAGTGATATTTACCCTCCAGGTCCACCATGACAATCGGATCGAACTCCTGCACCTGGTCAGCATTGTAGTTCTCGTAGGATCCATACCAGTTGGCCCGCGCCAGAACAGAGAAGTCGCCGAATTCGTGAACCGCAGTCAGTACGCCGCGCAGTTTCGGATCGAAATGCTCGAAATCGTACCGGTCTTCCGCGTTCAGGTATTCACTCGGATCAGACGTGAACTCCGACTCGTTGTAGTTCAGTGACGCAGTCAGGTTGGTGGTGGAATCATTGCCCCACTCCAGCGGATAGGTCGCCACCACGTCGACACCCTGGGTACGCGTATCAAATGCATTGGTGAAATAGAAAACCCCACCGATGGATTCCGCCCCGACGACGCCCGCGTCCACCAGCGCCAGATAGTTGTCATAGGCACTACCGGAAGTGGTGTCCGTGGATACGTCCAGCGTGGAGATGGCGTAGGTGCGGTCGTCCACTTCGATGCGATAGAAATCCACCGTCATCGCCAGCTTGTCGAAGCCGGTGGTGAAGCCGAAGGTGTAGTTGACCGAGGTTTCCGGTTTCAGTGGTTGCGCTCCCAGCGCTGCCGCCACATCACTGCTTGCCGGGAACAGGCCGGTGGCGACCGGGAAACCGTTCGGCAGGCGCGTGGAAACGTTGGTGGTGCCCTGCTGGCCCGGCGTCGGTGCGCGGAAGCCGGTGCCGATCGACGAGCGGATACCGAAGCTGTCGGTCACGTCGTACTGCATCGCCAGCTTGCCCACCAGTTCGGAATCGAAGTCCGCGTAGTCCTCGTAGCGCATGGCCGCCTGCACAAACAGATTCTCGGTCAGGTCGGTACTCAGGTCGACAAACATCGCATAGGAGTCGCGCGAGTAGCTGCCGGAGTATTCCGGTGAGTAACCGGGGAAGCCGTTGGAGCCGACACCGACCACGGTGTAGACCGGATCATCGGGGTTGGCACAGTCCAGGCTGGAACCGCCGGATATAGCCGCCATGCCCGCCGAGGTCGCCGTGCCGTCGTCGTTACAGAAGCCCCAGGGATCCTGCGTGGCGTAGGGACCGGCAACATAGGACGACTCGTCGCCACCGGTGATTTCGTAGGTTTCATCCATATAACTGAAACCGAATGCGGCCAGTACCGGGCGCGGCAGGCCGGCGTCGATCTCCTTGGAGAAATCAGCCTGTACCTGCACCTCTTCATTGGACAGTACGCCGGGCTTGAAGGACTTGGGTGTATCCGGGCCCAGCGACGGGTTGATGGTGTTCTCCAGCATGTAGTCGATATCGCTATATCCATAGCGGGCGCTGAAGTCATAAGTCAGGCCGTTGCTCCACTCGCCGCGCAGCCCCGATACCAGTGAGTAGTCGGTGACCTCGCCATTGAAACGCGGAGTGAAACCGCCGGGATAAATTTCCAGAGGATTGTAGATGGAGCCATCTTCAGTGCGCAGATCTTCGATTGTGCCGTTGTACGGATAGCGATAGAAGAAGCCGCCGTCCGCTTCACTGTTGGAGTAATTACCGAAGGCGTAGAGTTCTTTGCCGCCGGCCAGGTTGTAGCCCGCATTGAAAAACACCCGCGCGGCCTGCGAATTCGGCTGGCCCCAGGGGTTCACCACATCACTTTCCAGCGACGCTTTTTTCGCACCGGCCATAAAGGTTTCGTCTTCGGTGAACTGGGCATAAGACGCGGTGCTGTCATAGAGTGGGTTGTTCTTGTCCAGGCAGAACCAGGTCTCGCAGTATTGTTCCGAGCGCGAGGTGAAATCGGATTTGGAAACCTCGGTGGAAATACTCAGGAAGCCATCGCTGCCGAGCGGCAAGCCGATGTTACCGGAGGCGGTAGTCTGGAAGCCGTCGCCCTCGGTGTATTCCCCGCTACTGATACTGAAAGACCCGCCCTCGGCGTTGTCTTTCAGGATAAAGTTGATCACGCCGGCAATGGCGTCGGAACCGTACTGGGCGGCTGCGCCATCGCGCAGAACTTCCACCGACTTGAGTGCGGAACTGGGAATGGTGGCGACATCCGCCGCCTGGGTGCCGGAGCCACCGATTTCCACCAGTGCCGCACGGTGGCGACGCTTGGAGTTGACCAGTACCAGGGTCTTGTCGGTGGGCATGCCGCGCAGCTGCGCGGGGCGGATAAAAGTGCCACCGTCACTGATCGGCTGGCGTGAAACATTGTAGGAGGGCACCAGGGTTTTCAACACATCATTGGTATCCGTATAGGATACGCCCTCGAGGGTCTCCGCACTGAATACATCCACAGGCACCGGCGAGTCCGCTACCGAGCGCGGCTGACCGCGCGTACCCGTTACCGCTACTTCCTCGATCTCTTCCGCCATAACGTATGGATATGGACAACTACTGATGACGGCAATCACAGCACAGCTGAGTGCTTTCCTTTTGGTATTCATTGCATGCCCCTTTTTAGTTATCGGCTTATAAACAACACCTTTCGGTACATCCCCAAAACTTCCAGACCACAAAAAACAAAACGACCCGCAATCGTTACCGGTGCGCTATTGGTGCACGGTGATTTTCCCGGTGTACGAATGCGGCGAATTATTTTCGGTGCATTGAAAATCAATGCCCCTGTGAGTAGTGGAGCAATATGTGTGCCAGCAAAAATCTGCCGCTCATCAATTCGATCGCGCGGCGTGGCTTTTCGCCAAATGGCAGATCAAAAAACGGGACGTCGATGAGCGCGTAAGTATTGGTAACTTCAGTGATTTTTTGCGAGAAGCGGGATATGAGTCGGTAGAGGAAATGATGGTATAGATTTCAGGGACAAGCCCTTCAGGAGGGGAGCTGCGCACGGGGATTGGTGAACAGGTGCCAACTGTGTGGGCTTCGAGTTAGTGCAATTTTTTTGCCGTACTGGAAATGTTTGCCCCTAAATAGCGATTTTTCGCTGCCCAAAGTTGGCGCAACGACTCAATCGACATTTTCGTTATGCGGTGGCCATGCATCGGAATTGTGCGCAGGAAATGCCGGCAAGCAGATGGGTCATTACCCCATCGCTTGCCGGTATAGAGCAGGATCAGATAGGTGATCCCGGCGGAACCTGCTTCAGGTCATCAGCATTCACGTCGAGATCGCCGGCCATAAAGGCGGCAATTTGCTGGGCCTGATAGTAGTAGTGGGCGCTGTAGCCCTGCGGGTCGTCCCCAAACAGTTTCATGCTGCCAATCGCGTGCTGGAACTTGGCCAGTTGCAGACTGGCCTTGGCGCGCACCGATTCGGCGGCGCCCCTGTCCGCGGACAATAGCATCAACTGGTGCAGGTAGACATGATTGACCCGCTGGTGAATCGAGGCTTCCAGGCCGCTGTATTTATCGGCCTCGAGTGCCTGCGCACTCAACCGGTCGAGCAGGGATTCAAAGCCCGGCTCATCACCGCGACGCGCGTGCTGCTCGTCCATGCGAGCTGCGCGCTGTGGGTCCAGCAGGATCGCCATGGTATGACCGGCGGCGGCTTCCGCCATCGTCACGGCGTCGAAAGCGACCCCGGTGTAGGCCGGGAAGCTCTCATTGGTGCGTTCGTAGCCATAGGACTTCGGCGGCAGCAGCTGCAATACGGATTCCGGCAGAGTCAGGAATTCCGGCGTCAGCGTCGACAGCAGCTCGTCGATGGCCCGCTGTTGGCGCTCCGGCGCCACCATGGTGTAACTGTTTGGCGCAGCATCGTTGTAGAGGTAGTCGTAATCGAGCCCGCCGATCAGCTTGCCCACTGCCTCCGCCTGGTAGCGGTGGCCGTAGTAGACCGGCACCAGGGTTTCCTCCAGCGCGGAGCGCGGTGCGTCTTTGGGATTGGCCGCTGCGGAGAAGTGGTCCAGCGCGTAGCGGCGGAGCTTGGCCATACGCGCAAACTCCTGCAGGGGTTCGCCGCCGTTGTCCCACAGGTGGGAATCCGCATGCGCGTTGTTGATCGAGCGGGAATCGGGATCGGAGATAAAACGCAGCTTCTGCTGTTTGGCCTCGTCGATCACCGAGGCGAGGTAACCGGCCTCATCCCCGCCGGCATCGCCGTAGCCATAGCGGATCGCCAGCTTGTCCCAGGCACCGATGCCGGTGGCGTAGGCATCGGTCAGGCCCAGGTCCATGCCGCGCAGCGTTACCAATGGCGCCGGATAGTCCATCACGGACGCGCGTCCTTCGGTGCTGGCGATAAAGTTGTGCGCCAGACCCAGGGTATGGCCCACCTCGTGTGCAGCGAGCTGGCGGATGCGCGCCAGCGCCAGCTGCTTGAGCGTCTCGGTATCGGCAGCGTCTTCGCCGTAGGGCTGTAGCAGGCCCTGTGCGATCAGGTAGTCCTGGCGCACGCGCAGGGAACCCAGGGTGACATTGCCCTTGATAATCTCGCCGGTGCGCGGGTCGTCGATGGCGGCCCCGTAGGACCAGCCGCGGGTGGAGCGGTGTACCCAGCTGATGACGTTGTAACGGACATCCAGCGGATCGGCGCCTTCCGGCAGCAGCTTCACCTGGAATGCATTCTGGTAGCCCGCGGCTTCGAAGGCCTGCTCCCACCAGCTGGCGCCCTCGATCAGTGCGCTGCGCACCGGCTCCGGCACGCCCGGATCCACGTAGTAGACGATCGGCTCTAGCGGCTCGTCACTGCCCGCCTTCTTCTGCAGGCGGTGGCGGTAGATATAGCGCTGGTCCAGCGGCTGGTCGATGGCCGTGGCGTAGTCGCGGAACTCGAACGGGAAATAGCCGCTACGGCTGTGGAAACGGCGCGGCTGGTAATTGTCATCCGGCAATTCCACCAAGGAGATATGCTGGCGCAGGGACACCAGTGTCGGCGTCGGCACCACTTCCCGCAGGTAGTTGCCGGGCTCGCCGCCGGCAAAGGTCAGCTGCGCCTCGAACTCGCTGTTTTTGGGGAAGTTCTTGGTGTGGCCCATGTAGATGGCGGACTTACTTTCATCAACGGAGTAACTGCCTTGCTCCGTCGCTTTCAAGCGCTGGGCAACCCCGTGCTGGTCGGAAAGCAGGAAGGGAGTGAAATCCACCAGGGCGTGCCCACCCTGCCGCGCCACGATCGGGAATCCCCACAATACCGAGGAGGCAAACGCCTCGGCGACAGCGCGGCGCTCGGCAGCATTGTCGGACTGGGCGCGGTATTTCAGGTTCAGCTGGTGCAGCAGTACCTTGTCGCCCACCCGTTGGAACTGTACCAGGCGGTTGTCCCCCACCTGATTGCGGTCCAGACCCACCGGGTTGGAGCCCAGCCCCTGGGCGAGACCGCTCAGCAGCAGGAACTCCCGGTCGAAATCGGCGACTTCCAGATAGATGTGACCGCTGTTGTCGTCCCAATAGACCGTCTGGAAGCCCGGACGCTTTTCCATACCGGCGGTGAAATCAGCAATGGTGACAGCTTGGACAAAAGGACTGAGCATCAGTATCAGGGCCACCCAAAGCCCTTTGCGTATCAACATATATCCCCCTTCGTTATTCGAGTTCTCGTAACCAGTGCGGCAAGAGTTAGCAGCTAAGACAAGCTCTCTAGAGTAACAGTGATTAAACGGGCGGTAATCCCCGGTTTTCACGAGGGGAATTGAACTGGTTTATAAACCAGGCGCGGACAGGAATGCAGGAAGAAGATCCGGTATATTTACGCGTCACATAAACGCTCCGAAGATGAACAAAAATCAAGCAGTATGAAATCTATTAACAACAATTTGGCTTTCGTTGGAATCTTGACTGCCTGCTCCGCACTGTACGCTTGTGGCGGCGGCGGAAATGGTGACGGCGGAAACAACGTCGACAGCCAGCCGCCGACAGGCGAAATCAGCGGTAAGACATTGCAATTGACATTTAGCGGTCAAGTGACCGATAGCCCCGTTGCCAATGCCAATATTCGCTTCGAAATCGGCAACGAGACCTTTGATACCACAGCAGACGCCAATGGCAGTTATAACTTGACCGTTAAAATCGACGAGTCACAGTCGGAAGACCTTGTTCGCGCGGTGGCCACTACCGCTGACAATCCGAAACTCAAATTAGTTTCCCTGTTGGGCAGCTTTGAGCTCCTGAGCCAGATTGCTGGTGACGATGGCACATTGACAGCCAACGAAAGTACAGCGGTCAATGTCACTAACGTCTCTACGGCGATGGCCGGGTTGATCGCAATGCACACCAGTGTCTCCACACAGGATCAACTGGACGAGGCCAAGAAATCCCTGGATGCCGAGGATCTGATCAGCCTTGCAACATCCATCAAGCTCATCCTCGACTACGAAAGCGAGCCCGGCGTGCAACTTCCCAACACGGCAAGTGACACTTTAGCTTTTGCCAGCAGTTTCGACTTGGCCGCAGAGTACGCAGAAATGGTAACAAAGGAGTATCCATCCCTGTACGACGAAGCCGTAACTGCAATACTGAGCGACCCCAATATCGTGCACACGAATGTCACGGACTCCCAGGGATCCGCTGCAGGAATCTACTACTTTACCAGCCCCGATGGCGGTATGAGTAAAAGTGGAAGGGTCACAAATAGTAATGCCTCGGGGGAAATTGGCTTTCGTCTGACACTAAACGAAGATGGCACAGGTGAGCTGCTGGGCAGCCTTGGTTCGACAGCCCTCACCTGGCAGACAACTGCCGACGGCATCGCGATCACTGGCGCTCAGTTAACAACCCTTGAATATGAATTTGATGGCAACACCAGTCAGCTTATATCTGAAGACTGGATTACCTCATTGGATAATATTCGCTGGCTCGACCGGGGCCACGACAGCGATGTCTTGCTAGTGGGCGCCACACACCATATCAGTTATCCAAACGGCGAATACCCCGACACAGCCCCGGTGGCCTTTAGCGCGGTGACGACAGCAGTCAAGGAGTCCGGTGTCATAGATGCAGCAAATATTATTGCTATCGGGCAAAGCTACAGTATGCCGGGAACGGAAACGCAGTATTATGCTGATACGACGACGCATACTGCGGGTGCAATGGTATTCAATGGCAGCACCGAATATGGCGGCACCGCAGCAGTTACCGTCGACTCCATTACGTCCAATGGCATTCCTCTGACGAACGACGTCGCAGGCGAGTGGGAGATCGATAGTCACAAGCATTTGCGCGTAAAAAGCGATCAGCAAGCGGAATATGTCTTCCTGACCAGCAACAACGGCCGCACCCCGCTAACTTTTGTTACCATTAGCGATGGTACCGAGCAGCAGGCCGGTATTGGCTTCACGCTGAAAAAGCTGGCTCCGGCGTTTTCCACCGCGGAGGTTCCCGGTATCTATGAACTACAGCGGGATTATTTTAGTCCTTATGACTACCTATGGTTCGATTTAAAGGCAGACGGTACGTTCAACCAAGTCACAACCTATGACGGCAATGGCAACGGCGTCCTCGAACAGGATGAAGTGACTGAGCAACCCGGATTCTGGCAACTGGCACCAAGCGGCGGTTTGCTAATGCGTCGGTATAGATCGACATCCAGTGGTACATTTTGCACTCCCCCAACCTGGGACACCGCCGCCGATGACACCTGCGTGCTGTACCACGAGCGCGAATGGAAACTTCAGCTGAGAGAAGAGGATGGCACCCACTGGGTGCGGCACTATCATCGCTATTTCAATGGTTTCTTGCAGGATACCGGCAACGGCGCCACTGATACAGGGAGCCTATTTGACTTCGGCATCATCGATAATAGGCCATTAAAGAAGATGAATACCCCCCCAGTTACCATAGCCATGTAGTAACTCCAATCCCCTACAGGGCCTGCAAAGCAGGCCCTGTAGGGGCCATGGCCATCCGTCCAACTTTCAACAATACTCCATCCAGGCGATATCGTGTCGTCACCGCCATACTGTCCACCGACACAAGTTGAAAATTGCGCCGCGTGACTCAGCACTGCTGAACTGGCCAATAATTGGCCACAATTTTTTACCCACCCGCTGCATCCAGACCGCAATTCGCGGCGTCTCACAAACAGAAAGCAATAAAAGAGACCCTTCCCATGTGGAAACCACTCGCATTCGCCACCGCCCTGCTGGCCAGTGGACCGACCCTGGCCCACAGCATCAACCTGCACGTCGACGACGACGACCAGTGCAATGCCGACCTGAACTACCAGCTCCGTATCGGCCCCGATTCCATGGCGGCTTTCCGCGAGGACGGCACCAAAGAGCCCGTATTTGCCTTCGTGGCACCGGACCAGTTCGTCGTTGGCGGCAAAACCGTCCCGCTAAATGCCGAGCAGCAGGCGCTGATGCAGCGGTACCGCGCCGATCTGCACGTCGCCGGCCGCGAGCTGACTGCGCTGTCGCTGAACGCCGTGGAAGTGGCCCTGCAGGGCGTCAACATCGCGTTGGCCACCCTGGCGGGACAGGACCACCCGGACACCCTGGAAATCGAAGAGATGTCCGCGGAGATCCACCGCCGCGCACAGGAGCAGTTCAGCGGCCAGAACGATGTCTACACGCTGGGCGAACCGGTCATCGACGATTTTATCGATGAAACGGTAGAGCAGAGCCTGGAACCCCGCATCGAAGCGCTCGCGATGAAATCTGCGGGCAATATTGCCTGGCACGCGATGAAAGCAGTGTTTACCGGCGGGCAGAGTATCGAAGACGGCGCCGAGGAAGTGGCGGACAAGGTCGAGGAACAACTGGAATACAAGACCAACAAACTGGAGCAGAGCGCCCAGAGCCTGTGCAAGCAACTGCAGGTCATCGATAACACCGAGCGGGAAGTGCAGGCCTCCATTCCGGAGCTCGCCCCCTACGACGTAGTCACTATCAAATAAAAACTAGAAGCCCTTTCTAAGCCCCCCAGCTTAGCCCCCCAGCATGGCCGCCTCGAGCGGCCTTTTTTTGTGCTGTTTTTCCGCGTTTATTACGGGTTCAGGGTATATCCCTGCTGCTGCAGCAATGCATGGGCAGTCATCGCCGACAGCGCCACCTCGACACCGGGTAGCAGGTCAGCCGCCTCGATACCGTGAAAAGCCGCGGCTTGCCCGCAGATGATAATACGCACATTGTGCCTGCGCAGTTCCGCCAACAGTTCGGCATTGGGATTATCCCGCTGGAACTTCTTGCGATACGCGGCATTGTTCAGCAAATCAAAGCTAGCCTTGCCGTGCACCACCAAAGCCAGGTGCACCTGTTCAGGTTTTACTCCAGCCCGCGCCTGCATATTGAAGAAACGGGCCAGGCTGTCGAACTTGCTATTCGGCTTGCCATCACTGCCCTGTTCAGAGGCGTCAAATACGACCTTAAAGGTTTCCTTGCCCGAAAGCGGGTGGGTCTGTTTAACGTCGGCGACGGCACCGTAATCCTTGAATACCGGACCGGTGGTGAATTCTGCAGCCATGGACAACGGGCCACAGAGGCACAGCGCGACGGTCATCAACGTTTTCAGTGAGGCAGATGCGAGTTTCTGAATGGACATAAGAAAACCTTATTATTAGCGGAATCAACTATTCTGCGGTGTCCGTACTTTAGCACGCCGAACCCCCGCAAACTAAAGCCCCGACAGGCAGCACAACTTTAAAAAGGGATTGACCGACCTCAATCCGACGCACAGAAATTCAGGTATTGCCGCCGCCGTTTTTCATCAGCAGGGCCTGATCGATAGGAAAAAATCTGGAAGCGGCCCGTTTCAGGGAAAGTGCAGCGAGATCCGCTACGCCATAGACTTCGACCGCAATGCCGTACTTAGCGCGGATTCGCTCCACCAGCATATCGAAATCGCCATCACCGGAAACCAGCACCAGCACATCCACCTCGGGCGCACACTCCAGCGCATCGATGGTAATACCCACATCCCAGTCACCCTTGGCCGAACCGTCCGCTCGCTGGATATAAGGTTTCAGTTTTACCTCGAAACCGATGGCCCTGAGAATATTCTGGAACTGTCGCTGCTTTTCATCGCCGCGGTCGATTGCATAGGCAATGGCCCGCGATACCTGACGATCGTGGGCCACCTGTGTCCAGAAGGCGTTGTAGTCGAAATTGCGCCCGTATACCTGTCGCGTCGTGTAATAGATATTCTGGACGTCGACCAGTATGGCGACTCGATTCAGCACTTTAGAGGCTCCGCTGGATAAACCGCACAAAAATCGCACGGTGATGTGAAATTTCGTTATTTCCGCTTGAGCTCGAAAAAGGTTTCCCACATTACCGCGCTTATAGCTCTCACTCGTGACTCAATCGAAAATATCTTTAGAAGAGCGAACCTGATGTGGGAACTTACATATCAAAATAAGAGAGGCACAAAAAGAGTATTTGCTGCACTATAGCTTTGAAATCCTAAATAATCGATTTTGAATCTCTACCGCAGCGCTTTCTGTCTCTGTAAATCCATCAAGGTAGTTAACCAAGTTTGACACCAACAAATTTTCCGCCTGTTGCTTCAAATAATCCCGCACTTCATTTTCGGTATTCTCCACCTCTTCAACGATCTCCGGGCGGTGCTCGAGAACGAATAGAATATCTTCCATATCATGAGCAAAGATATCGCCCTTGCCTCTGCCATGCCACGCTTCGAACTTTGTGGCCAGAAAATACACCGGCTTGGCTACTTTTATCGAGACTCCACCGAGATCTACATCAAATGCGTGCGCGATTGCTTCCGGATACCAACGATTGGCAAATCCGAGAATCCGTTCATCAGTAGGCATTACGTCCAGCCTGACATCAGGGAAATCCTGTAAGCAATAACGGCAAATCAGGGCCTCTTCCGAAAGATCTTCTTTGAAGCCTCTCGCTTTCAACAGACTACAAAAAGTGTGGTAATCGCGTGTGGTAATCACATCTACAACAATATCCACATCCTTGGTTTGCCGAACCTGTCCCCGCCGCTCCAAAGCGACTAGTAGCGCCGTAGTAGAGCCACCGATATACACTACCTGTTGGTTGAGTTCTTTGCCGAGTGTTTTTGCTACCAGTTCAAGTAGCTCGATATTCCTTAAATTCATTATGTAACCGATTCTGGATGACTTGAGCGTTATCCAATAATTTTTTTAGCTCACTTCTAGCGTGCGCCAATTCCCGGGGCTTGCCGATACGAATAGCATCTAACACGGACATCAGCACATAGGCACCTGGAGTCAGGTCGGGTCCGGTGATGACATGTTTATCGATGGGATTGATCAGTATTCCCTCCCGCTCAGGCGCACTGACTACTGTACTCGCGCCAGCGATACACAGAGGCGGATCAGGCGGCAGCATTTCACTGCGGATCAACCGGCAGTTGAAACCTGTAGGCAACCCAAAGCCGAAACCGCTCCTGTGGGCTGGCTCTGCATAACGGACGCCATAGCCAAGCCATTCCCCGGCGGCCGGGAGATTCACCCAGGGCCCAAAACCGGCGGGCCTCACTTCCGGTTCTCTGAGCAAACCAGCCTCGACCAGAGTCCGGTAACTACGAATCAGCCCGGTCTTACTCACACCGTAGAATTCCGCCTGTTCAGCCAGAGATCTTGCGCGAGATTCAAAATAGACGTGTCTCGCCTCCAGCGGCAGGGGCACATAGGGCTCTAACGGCTCGCTCAACAACTGCCCAATGGTCTGCAAGAGGATATAGGTGTCTTGGGATTTCACGTTCGGTCCATAGTCCGGAATCTGGACCAACAAAATCACAAAAAACCTATTATGTCAATACAAAGCAGCGCCCAACACAATGATCACCCTATAGCTCAAGCCGTGGCCTGCCAGCCATAGCCGGCGTGACCCGCCGGCGATACTGTCTTTCGATCTCCTCCTTGAATCGATCACTGCCCAATGCCAAGCCTTTATTCACCGCAGCCGAAATATGCGCAGTAAGTTTGTGGTCAAGATGACCTGAAAACAGCCCACGATAGCGCTCCCGACGCTGTTTTGGATACTGCCCCAAGCGAAGATACTCAGTATGCGGCGTCAGCAGGTTCGACTTTTTACCCAGTGCATTGCTCGTATAACTGGACCAAAAATAATCAGCAGGATCGGATACCATATTGGCTCGGACAGGATTCAGCTCTATATAGCGATAGCACCGCAGCAGGTAATCTTCCGACTGCACCAGGCAGGACTTATAGCGACCCTCCCACAAGGTGCCAGAACGCCGGTAGGCACGATTGAAATAGCGCACATACATGCGCCCCAGCGCCTGCATCATTCTGGCCACGGCATCTTCCTGCCGTGGTGTCACCAATAGGTGGACATGGTTGGTCATAAAGACCCAGGCATGGACCTCGACCCGATACTCGTCGGCATAGTCGCGGAGCCAGCCGGCATAGGCGATGAAGTCATCTTCACAACAAAAACACGGCTGCCGGTTGTTGCCGCGCTGAATGACATGCTGGGCGATTCCGACCGGGGCAAGACGGGGTAAACGGGCCATAAGTTCCTCCTTGAACTTTTGGCTTTAGCATAAACGTCAAATTTAAAGAGAAGGAGAATTTGATGCCAAAATTTTACTCTGACCCCAATTATTCGGCTGCCGGTTGTTGCCGCGCTGAATGACATGCTGGGCGATTCCGACCGGGGCGAGGCGGGGTAAGCGGGCCATAAGTTCCTCCTTGAACTTGCGGCTTTAGCATAAACGTCAAATTTAAAGAGAAGGAGAATTTGATGCCAAAACTTTACTCTGACCCCAATTATTCATGGGTGACCCCATTTATTCATAATCAAATAAGGACGGCAGCGGGAACTGATGATTTTCTGGTGCACAGAGTGCAACGGGCGAGGGACTACACCTGAGTGTGCAGTCCCTCTATAGGCCTAGATCCAGATGGGTGACTGAAGCACTTCCATTGAAGAAGCTTCTAAAATAGAAATTTCAGGCGCACGGACGGACACGATTGTCAGATGATGGGCGATAGCCTAGAGCAACCATCGTCCAGTTGACGGGGACCGGCTAATGGGTGACCCCATTTATTTAAATGTTGATCTGACCCCACTTATTCACTTATTTAACTCAGTAATCTTCCATCCAAGGTAAATTAGCACCATGATAAAAAGGTGTTTCTTGAAGCCCCCAAACCCCATCTTGATAATGGATTACTGTCTCAATATACCCTTTCCACCATAATTTTTCCCTATCAGCCTCTGACAAATACCCCTCATCATTAAACTTTACCTGTACAGGATCGTAGTACATTACAATAAAGGTAGATCCATTGTTTGAATCATTATATGAAAATGGCCCAAACACCTTAATCTGTACGCCAGGCCGCCTTAAAAAAGATCTAATAAAACTTATCTTGTTATCAGCACCAAAAACATAATTGATATCATCACTATCAATGCAGCTGGATGGAAAACATGGTAAAGCTGAAAAATTTTCGTAATTATTATTAACAATAATATTTTTCAGATGGCCGCCAAATTCACTTGCTGATTGCACACCCGCATTCGCGCATGAAGACAGAAGAAAGACCATTAGCAAACATAATCTCATGGGCAAGTCACCACTGTACATGGGTTTATTCGCGTTCCGTTTTTCCTAATTACAAAGTGTAAATGAGGTCCATGTATTCGGCCTGAACTATCTGAATGACCGATTGTTTGACCCATCGTAACAGTATCACCTATTTTCACAACACTTCCAGTATGGGAGTAACTGGATTCCAGACCGTTTCCATGACTTACTTTAATGTAATGTCCTGCATCACTCGATGAATCAACCGAAACAACTTCACCATCTAGTATCGAATATACAGGATCTCCATGTGGATTCTTAATATCGACTGCTGTATGTGGTCGAGATGTCTTCCCCGTAACGGGATCTACTCTACTTAAAGAATACCCACTAGTAATTTTATGATGACCAGTTGGCCAAACAGGTCCATTACTTTGAGATCGCTGCGCCCCTCCCACTTTCGAAGAACTATTACTCGTCGTTTCTTTGTAACTTTGTTTGAAGTAGCTCCTCAAAAAATCATCTACAGGGTTATAGGTTGATCCATCCTGATTTACCGTGACTGAAACCTCCTCAATAGGTCTATCACTGGTGTTTTGACTCGACGCCGAACCGAATTGACTGTTATTTGTCCGCTGATTTTTACTATCCCCAGTTTTGGTGGATCGGCCATTACCCTCAACCACGGTATGAACAGTACAATCGGAACCTCCTGCACAGCCATCTTGCTTTTTGGAGTCAGACGGCGGTGGCACCGGATCGGCCGGCGGTTCGGAATCTGGAGCATTGGCAGCATCGGAATTTTGATTTACCACGTACCCCGTTGGATCCGTATACCGCAGCGGATTATTCATCACATAGCTATACGGATTATAAGCCTGCGAATTCGCCGGCATGGAGATGAACGGGTCCACGGAAAGGAACCGACCCAGATTGTAATCATAGGCCCGCCCATTCATATGGATCAGCTCCACCCCGTCCAGGTGCTCGTGGCCGCTGAACCCACGTTTGGTGGTATCCCGCCCAAGCAGCCCGCCGTTACTGTCATCTTCATACAGGTCCCTGGCCTTGCCGAATGGATCGAAGCCTCTGCGCTCCTTCACGGTTCCGGCAATATCGCTGATGCTCTCGATGGAGCCCAGATGGTCCTTGTGCAGGAACTGCCAGCCGCTGGATTGCACCGCGCCGTTCAGGGTTTCCGTGCGGTACTGGGCGAAGTCACCGGCAGTGGTTCGCTCCACCACGGTGGTATTGCCGTTGCTTACCGTTTCCTCATACTCGTAGGCGCCGATGTAGTAGCGGGTAGTGTTCGCACTGCCGTCGGTGGCCACCTGCTTGTAGCGGCTGTCGTCCGGGCCGTAATAGAAAGTGGCGCTGTTGCCGTTGCTGTGGCTGATGGACCTGGGCTTGTTGTTGACCCCGTAGCTGATGGTCCGCAAGCCGTCGGCGGTCAGATTGCCATTCAGGTCGTAGTCATAGCTCCTGGTGCTGAGATCCTCCAGGGTTACCTGAGTCACGGCGTTGGGGCCGGCGTTGTTGATGGCCCGAGAGGCATCCCCGTACTGGTAGGCGTTGGGCGTGTTGTCGGAGAAGTCGCTCTTATACAGCAGGTTACCCGCAGCATCGTAACCGTAGTCCACGGTGGCGTGCAGCGTCGCGGGGATATGGGTGTCCCAGCTGCGGCTGGATTGGGTGAGGCGGTGCAGCTCGTCATAGACAAACCGCTCATCCAGGCCGGCAATCTCGTTGCGACGGTGCGTGAGGTTGCCGTAACTGTCGTATTCGTCATAAATCAAGTGCGAAACGTCGCAGTTGCCGGCAAGGCCATTCGTACAGCGCTCCACCAACAATCCGGCGGCGTTGTACTGGCTCGCTTCGACCATCAATGCATTGGCGAAGCTCTGCTGGGTAATGGCGTCGGTGGCGCTGCGGCTGTCGACGGTGCGCAGCTGTATCCCAGCGACGAAATCCCACTCTTCGGCAATACGGCCGGTCGGATCGTAAGTCGATTCGACAATAGTGCCATCCGGGTAGCTCACTCCCTTGACGCGGCCGTAGTTGGCATCCCACGCAGTTTTCTGAACAAATACACGGCCGTCTATCTGCGTGGTGCGGGCGGTCTCCCGCTGCAGGCTATCGTAGCTGTAGATGCGCTCGAAATCGGGGCTGGTTGTCGAGCCGGTGTACTCCCGGTCGAGGGTGCCGCGGGCACTGTCGTCAAACTGGAAGTGGTGGGCCGCGTCCGTGCCGGGGTATTCGTCGGTGAGGCGGCCGAGCGGATCGTAGTTGAAGGTGGTCACCTGCGCCTTGGCGTCCTGCTGCCAGCGCAGCTCGCCGAGGGCGTTGTATAGGAACTGCCAGCCGCCCATGTTCGGGTCGTTCAGAGCCAGCTTGTGGCCGAAGCCGTTGTAACTGGCAGTGATGGCGTTGCCGGAGACATCCTGGATCATTGCCACGTTGCCGAGGGCATCGTAGCGGAAACGGGTGAACTGACCCTTAGCGTCCCGGTGATACAGTGGCTGCCCCAGCACGCTACTGCGGCTGGCCATCATCAGCACCTGCCCCAAGCCGTTAGGAGTCACGGTGATATCGGTAGTCAGGCCGCTGTAGTCGTAGTCCACCCCGTAGCTGATGGGCAGGCGGCTGACGGACTTGTGGCCCGGGCGGCTAAGGCCATCGAACTGGGAGAAATCGACTGTGCCGTACTCGCTAACCAGCGCATTGCTGTAGTGAGGATCGACCACCTGGGTGAGACGGCCACGGCTATCGTAGCTCTGCCACTGCACGACGGTCCCGTCCGTGCCCTCGGTTTCGCGGTAAACCTCGCGGCCGAGGGCATCGTAATAGCTCAGCACCATGGGCGCACCGGCCTGGGCGGCGATCTCGAAGTAGACCGCGTGGCGGCTGATTGCGGCGGAGGGGCAACCAGCACTGCACCACTGGCGCGAGAGCTTCTGCGCCGGAACACCTAGGGCATCGGTTTCGGTCAGATGGCCGAAGTGGTCGTACTGGTTGCTGGTAGTGTGGCCATTGGCATCCGTCTGGGTCAGTGGCAGGCCGGTGCGTGCGTCGTAGGTGGCGTCGTTGGCGGCGACAGTCAGTCCCCAGGCGCTGTTGTAGGTTTTGGCCACAAAATAACCGTCGTCACTACCGGTGGAATAGCCCATCTCTGTCCAGCGGCTGCCCTCAATGGCGGTGTTGCCGCTGCCGTTACTGGTGAGCGTCACCCGGTCCAGCTGTTTGAAAGGGCCGGTGTAGCGATTGGTGGTGATCAGGTTCAGCGATGTATCGCTGCTACTTATGGTCACCTTGGTCGGTTGGCGGGTACCGCTATCGGTGTACTCGTAAGTCTTGGTGACGGTGACATCTGTCAATGCTCCCGCGGGCAACTGCAGCGGATCCAGGTAGTTGACCTGGTGGCGCTCGGAAGCATTATTCAGCTTGAACCACCAGTTGGAAGTATCCAGGGTGAAGTTGATGTCCTTGGTGGTGGTTTTGGTAACTTCCTGCCCTGCATCCTTTACGATACTTTGTTCATCGGTCAGCACGCCCAGGTAATTGTATGTGCGCGTGACAGACTCGCTGCTGATCTCGCTGCCGTCCAACTCTTTCTTCGTCGTCGTCGACGTGTCTGCATAGACAAATTTGGTATCAGCCAGTTGGCCATTGATAACGGTCAAGTGGTTGTCCACAGAAGCCGTGGTGACGAGCGTTCCGCTGCCACTGCGCACCTTGGTTTCCTGGTGCAGCACGGAACCGGATTCCGGGAAGTCCTGGGCATAGGTGGTCACCACCTCCGCATAGGATTCGCTGTCGGATGGGGATGCGAATTTGCGCTCGGTGATCTCCCTGAAGCCCTGGTGCCCCCTGCCCTGCAGGTTAAATAGCGCATCCTTGTAGCTGAAGGTGGTTTTGTTGAGCCCGCCGAGCCCGTCACTAGTGCGATATTCCTTTACTGCTACCCCTGTAGCACTGCCGTTGATAACAGGGAAAGAATGACTCGTGCTAGTAACGTCATAGAAATCTGGACTACTCCTAA
This sequence comes from Microbulbifer hainanensis, assembly GCF_014904735.1. Classification (GTDB taxonomy): domain Bacteria; phylum Pseudomonadota; class Gammaproteobacteria; order Pseudomonadales; family Cellvibrionaceae; genus Microbulbifer; species Microbulbifer hainanensis. Next base: position 36,746 of record NZ_JACZCR010000018.1, read on the forward strand.
GCGACTGGTAGTTGAATTCATGTCTTACCCCAAGTGCCGTGGAAATACCTGTCACCAGATCCGCATCGGAACTCTGGTTGTAGTACACATAGATACCCGACTGGCTATATGGCCCCCCCATGGTCAATTCAGCACGACTGTCGCTTAGCGTGCGACCAAAGCGAGTCAGAATATCCGCATAACTGTCACCATCTTCATCGACTATGTTGACATCAGTGAGTGGCGCGATCACGGGAAGAGAAGCTTCTTCGCCATACGTTACTTTACCATCGTTTTCAACGTGGCCTAGAACAACACTCCATGAATAAATATCAAATTTATCTCCATAGCTATTATCGCTTACCCAGAACTGACAACCTCCAGTTTGGAGCTGCTGGCATTGCACTTCATAAAGAGCGGTCGCTGAGGGGAAGACAAGATCGGAGACACCATCCCGATTAAAATCCATAACACGAATATAGGAATCCAGGTAACGATCCACTCGCTCTCCATGGAGATATTCTTGATAGATTTCCCGGCCCCATGAAACCAGATGGGAATCACTGCTCAAATCACCACCACTATTCTCGTATAAGCGCCAATCCTTTACAGCAGGTTGATATACTAATACATCGAGCAACCCATCATTATTTGCGTCAAAAAATAGTGGATTTACATTGTATTGAACAGAAACACCTGTATCAGTGGTATCAATTGATTCAATAACACCGTTGTTCCAAACAGGTGCCACGACTATCACCTTGTTTGACCCTTTGAGGGGCTCCTCCGTGACACCAATCAACTCCTCTAATCCATTCCCATCAAAGTCAGCCACCACCATCGGTTTATCGATCTTGATATTCGGGCTAGAACCAACAAATACAAAATTGCCGCTTTCGCTCCCCTCATAAAACTTGAGGGTGACTGGCAAACTTTCTGTATTACTAGATTGATAAGTCGTGACGAGATCTTGGATTCCATCGCCATTGAAATCCAGAGAATAAGCAGAACACGCGCGGAACTGGCTGAGAGATGGATCATTCATCACATCGTCATAAGGGTAATTAACACACTCATAGCCCACCCCAGTATCACCTTCGACAAAACTTGAACCATTCCAGCGGGCAAATCGCAGCTTTCCGCCGCTCAAGCCAATATTATCGACTCGTCCATCCAGATTAATATCAAATCCGTTATTGCTAAAGCTTTTGGACTGTTCAAATAGGCCACCTGGAATTTCGTATCTATATGGAAGCGTCTCTTCCTGCCCCGAGGAAGACAAGGTAACTATCGTTCCAAGCGAAAAATCCGGGGTACCATCACCGTCATAGTCATGGGAGCTACTGATCGGCGAGTCAAATTCCTGTGTGGATATTGAGAGTACTTTTGTGGGTGTTGAACTTAAGGCGGAGTTCCAATCTGCCCAGTCCAGCGCAGTACTTTGGTAGCATTTCTTTTGCATACCCTGCGCATCCCAGCCGCAAAGCTGAATATTGTCAATTTTAGATACGTTAGTGCCCGCCCTGTAATATACCGAGTATTCTCTAATCGGCGACCCATCCACATAAGTAGAAATAGACTTCAACCTTTTATCAACGACTACCTTGCTCCTATTCCTATAGCTACTTATGACGTCATCTCGCTCTTCATAAGTAAAACTAATCTCACGAGTACCATGCGTATCGCCGTCACCTGTGTAGAATATATTCGAGAGATAAGAGGTGCCGTCGCCCAAATAATAGCTATAAATCACGCTATTATTATTAAGGTCCTGGATCTTTCTTAATTTCCAAGAAATAGTAGGCCCACTTCCGCCACGCCTTACTTTACTATTTTCGGTATCACCAAAATACTTCTTGATACCACTGCTGGATTCGAAAGTAAAAGAAGCGCTACTCAACGCTCCAGACTGAACAACACGAATACTCGGGTTCGTTTCTGGATAGTAGATCGAGCCAGAATCGCCATATGATCCATCGCTACCATCCAAGATAAGTCGGGCACCATCAATGCAGAGTTTATCCTGGGAATTATCGGAAACACTCTCTGCAGTGCCATCCAGTGCATAAATATCCGCACATCTCGCGATAGAAGACCCCGCGCTTAACGTACCTCCCCGCCCTAAAAGTCCATTGCCGCCATTACTGCTATATTTTAGAGATACACTGGGTTCCATTCTCGCCCTACCGGGCGGTAGTACTACAGGTATGGATAAATTAACACTACCGCCATTGACGGTCACCTCGGGATTAATATGCCCGACTGTAGAATCATGTTCTGGTACTACTGGACTTAATAAAGCTTCATCCAAGATATCATCAAAGTTTAGCTGTACGATATCTACGGTGGAAATCGCTGTAGTTACGCAAGCAATTGAGGTATTGCATGCCGTTAGCTGATACTCCCAGCTTTCATCGGGGATAGTTTTAGTTATGCTTTTACTGCTCGACGTGCCTGAATAAGCCAAATTCCAGCCAACTTCACCAGACAAACGTTCCTCCAAATTCCAACTAGTTACTGCGCTACTGGTAGAAAATAATACTGAATAGGGACTTCTTGGCTTTCCTTCTGCAGGGACGTCCAACGAAACTGATTGAGGAAGCAGCCTCGCCTCTACACCTGCACTTGCGACGCTAGGATCAGAACAAGCCCAATCAAATCCATTGCAATGCACCAACTGAAAATACCAATAGCCGTCAGAAAGGCTCGCAACAGTTGCGTTGTCCACCGTAAATCTATTGCCTGGATTGTGTTCTGAAAAAGTGCCAGATGTGCCCTTACGGCTCAATACTTTATAGTACTCGCCCGAAGCCGGGGCTTCACTGAAAGTCAACAGTGCCGACTGATCAAGTGTCTGCGACGGAACTGAAGGCGGAGATGGCTTTGCTGGTGATTTTCGAATTTGTACTGTGTTTTCGGAACTGAATGCAGAGCAAGCCCAGGCAAAATCATTACAGGCAGCGACTTTGAAATGCAACTGCTCTTTATCTTGCCCAGATTGAGGACTTTGACTAATGGTCGCCTGTCCTGCACTAGAATATGGCCCACTGCCAATACGCTTTTCAAGCAGATATAGATTTGCAGAAGCTACATCCTGCCAGTCGACTGTGAAAGATGTAGAGTTCGAGTTGATATCCGAAGGCTTGCTTGGCACCGAAGGCTTAAAACGAACTTGTGTAAAGGAAGTATCGGCACTTAATAGATTGGTACATGCCCAGGACTTCAAATTACATGCAAGAACGCGATAATAATACTCGCCCTCACCTTCTGTTAAGGAATAGTTAATCGTACTGCTGCCATCTACAATATTGGCGTCTGCTAGGACAAAATTCGCCCCATCGATACTCTTGTATAGTTGGTAGTAGGTTGGATTGCCTGAAGGCCTATTCCAACTAATTGTAATATTTGCGATCGTACTGGTAGCAGGTGCTGACAAATCCGGCTCACCTGGTAACAACCGGACCTCGGCACGCCCAACGTTCTCCAATGAGTAGCTGGAACAGGCCCAGCTGAAATCATTGCATGCCCTAACTCTGAAATTCCAGTACCCGTCGGTAAGATTCGAAACGGGGCCACTAGTGCCTGAAATTTTAGTTGCAACACTAATCCAACTTCCTGCATTAACTTCCTTTGCCTGCACATCATAATAAGTCGGGTTTCCCGTTGGCGCATCCCAGTTAACTGTTGCAGTCCCGTTCGTCGTGCGAGCACCATCCTCTTCTATCTCTATTATTTTTCCATATTCATCCTGCCAGATCGTAATTCCGGCGACACTTGGCTGGGAAACACGGCCCGGAATAGTCCGCACATAATTAACACCACTTGGACTGGAATAGCCGGAACAGGCCCAGTTAAACTGATTGCAAGCGCTGACGCGGAACATCCAATCCCCCTCAGTAAAGCCTCCGTCATTTTTACTTTTCGTAGTCACATAATTGTCAACATACTCCGGGCTGCTCCAATTATTAGACTTAGTGCCCTGAAGTTTATAATAGGTAACTGTTCCAGATGGTTTAGACCAACTCGTAGCAATATTTCCATCAGTGCTTTTATATCCTGACGATGGCGCACCGGGTTTACTTGGCTTGAAGCGAACCTGGACTAAATTTACGTTTGAATAGGCAGAGCAGGACCAGTTAGTGTTACATGCCGCCACCATATATTCCCAATCTGTATTATTTGCCTTTGCCGACGGCTTGTAACTATTTGTACTTATCGAGATAGCCGGCCCCCAAGTCCCACCCTTAGGTCGTTCTTTTATCAGGTATGAATGAACAGTACCGGCTGGCTTTGTCCAAGTAAGCGTATAGGTACTAGATGTAGTATTTATATTTCCTGGGGCGGCTGGCTTTGAGGGGCGATCTGCTACTGTTGCTCGCCAAGTCCCTGAGTATGATGAGCAAGCCCAGCTATAACCATTGCATGCTCGCACACGGTAGTCATAACTACCGTCTGAAGGCACAGTATTCGATGCACTTGTTGAAGGGTGTCCAGTAACCACATTACCCCAAGATGTCGTTCCGGCGGGAGCTCGCTGAAGGTCATAATATGTGACGGTGCCACTCGGCTTTGACCAGCTTACATTGAATGTCTTAGAAGTTGCATTAAAGCTGGAAGGCGTGGCTGGTTTACTAGGTTTTTTCCGAACTTTTATAATTCCTGAGCTTGTATACCCACTACAGGAACCATTACACGCTTGGACTTTATACTTGTAATCCCCATTACCTCGACCGCTTATCGGATAGCTCGTGTCAGGGTAATCAGTCAGCCCAATATTTGTATAAGATATTCCGCCATCAGATGATTCCTGGATCCAAATTTCTGTAAGCCCTACCGTGCCATCTGGGTTACTCCAAGTAAGATTATAATTTCCAGTTGTACTGGTAGATGGAACCGAAACGTTGGTTCGAATAGATGGGGCCGTAGGACTGCCTCCGCCAGGGAGAGCTGCATGTGCATTAGCTAACACAAAAACAAACAACATCGAAATACATTTGATTAAACGGTGAACCATCTTTAAGCCCCAATGCCGTGCACAAGTTGTTTCTTTTTATTCGCAATCCAAACAGGCGGAAAATCATGTCCTCGCGATTTATCTGTTATGGCGCAAAATAATTCGGAACTGAAATATACGCCAACATTACGAATGTTTGCGATTACACGTCATTACAAGCTAATTTTGTGACGATCATCACTGAACCCAACAAGAGCACTTATGCCTTAACTGTCAATCAGATTTTTTTAGAGGGGGTATGCAAGAACGGAAGGTATTTATGAGGACACGGGGAACTCAGATTTAGTATCTAGAAAAAGACTCTGCCAACTTGAATTAGCGGCAGATTTAAGCAGGGAATTCAATTTAATCTGGATCGACAGGCTAGTATTGCAAGATAAAGAGATCGAAAGTGAGATCGCGCAGGTCCATATAGTCGCCAGCTTCACTTATCGGCTAGTCATTTTTGGCCAAGCGAGTCATCGTAACTACACGGACTCGAATGCCGATTGTTTTTTTCCGCGTGTGGATACCAGCACGAAACTGTTAATGGTGTAGTAGGAGGCAGAATCGATGATCTCTGCAACTGAATACCGTACTACGGAAGGATGGGATTTAGATAAAACAACCCGGCCATCACAAATCCCTTTTGGTGATGGCTAGATTTTTGCTGGCGGGCAGCTTAAGCGGTGGTTTCAGGGCGCAGTCTAATGATCTGCGCCCTGTATTAAGCGCCAGCCTCAGGCCGGTCGCTTGGTTTCGCCGTAGAGTTCGGCGAGCACGTCGTCGATATGTGTGGCGAGGGCCTCCTGGGAGTCGTCCACCAGGATGACATGCCCCATCTTGCGCCCCGGTCGCAGGCTTTTGCCGTACAGCCATACGCCGTCGTTGGGCAGGGTCGGCTTCTTGTCCACGCCCAGCATGTTGATCATCACTGCCGGTCGCGGGCACTCGGTGTTACCCAGCGGCATGTTGAGGATCGCGCGGATATGGTTTTCGAACTGGCTGCACTCGGCGCCCGCCAGCGTCCAGTGGCCGCTGTTGTGGACCCGCGGTGCCAGCTCATTGATCAGCAGGCCGTCCTCGCTGACGAAGCACTCCATGGCGAGCACGCCGACGTAATCCCACTTGTTCAGCAGTGTCGACAGGTATTCCTCTGCGGTGTGTTGCAGCTCGGCGTCCACATGGGGCGCCGGCGCGGTGGATACCAGCAGCGTGCCCTTGTAGTGCAGGTTCTCGGCCAGCGGGTAGAGTCGCACTTCGCCGTCTGCGGTGCGGGCACCGATCAGGGACACTTCGCGGGAGAACTTGATACCCTTCTCCACCACGTATTCCTGCTCGCCCACTTCATCGCGGATCGCGGCCAGCGATTCGTCGCTATCGACACGCCACTGATTTTTGCCGTCGTAGCCGTTTTCGCAGCTCTTGATAAAGGCGGGGTAACCCAGCTGGGCGACGGCCGCGCAGATCTCGTCGTAATTGTTCGCGGGCAGGAAGGGCGCCACCGGCAGGCCGGCGTCGGTGATGGCCGTTTTCTCCCGCAGGCGGTGCTGAGTCTTCTCGAAGGCGTCCGGGCGCGGGTACACCGGGCAGAACTTTTCCAGTTCCCGCAGCAGCGGCGCAGAGACCTGTTCGCGCTCGGCGGTGATCACTTCGGGGTTGCCCATGGCTTGGTAAAGGGCCGCCATATCGGCGCCTTCCTCGGCGCGCACAATCGTGCCGAGCCCATCCACGCAACTGGTGTTTTCGTCACCCTCGGCGAGGAAACTGAATTCGATACCCAGCGGGCGGCCTTCCTGGGCCATCATCTGTGCCAACTGGCCGCAACCGACGATTCCAACGCGCCTGACTGTCATCTCTGCCATACCTCGTTAATTACTCGACCTCGAACGGTACATTTGCGCTTTGGTTTTCGCGCCATGCGATCAGGCGCTGCTGCAGCTCTGCGTCCGACAGCGACAGCATCTGTGCCGCCATCAGGCCGGCGTTGTATGCGCCGGAATCGCCCACGGCCTGGGTGGCCACCGCGACGCCCTTGGGCATCTGCACGATGGACAGCAGGCTGTCCATGCCGGTCATGAACTTGCTCTGTACCGGCACGCCGATCACCGGCAGCGGCGTCATGGCCGCGATCATACCCGGCAGGTGCGCGGAGCCGCCGGCGCCCGCGATGATCACCTGGGTGCCGCGCTCGTGGGCGGTGGTGGCGAACTCGGTCAGGCGCTGCGGCGTGCGGTGCGCGGACACCACGGCGGTGGCAAAAGGCACACCCAGCTCTGTGAGCGGCAGAGTCGCTTTTTGCATGGTAGGCCAATCAGATTGGGATCCCATTACGATGGTGACCTTTTCGAAAGGAATCTGTTTCACTTACGGTTAACTCCGTGTTACTCAAACACCGGCAGAGCGGCTATCGCTACCAGCACGTTATAAGGAAAAGGTAATCGCCAGGGACCGCAAAATCGACACTCTGACTACGGCCGGCCATGGCTGCTGGCGGCGCAATTTTGCCGCCGGGCAGCCGGAGATCCCGCCGGCCGCCCCGATTAGGGGCACGAAGGATACCAAAACCGGGCAAGAAAGCACGCCGCAGCTAGCTGAGCGCGGTTTTTTCCGCAACATCCAGCATTCTGTTGGCAAAGCCCCACTCGTTATCGAACCAGATCAGCACTTTGACCAGCCTACCGCCGGCCACCCGTGTCTGGCTGGCGTCGACGATGCCGGAGCGAGTGTCGTGGTTGAAATCGCAGGACGCGAGGGGCTCCTCGGTGTAGCCGAGAATACCGGCGAACTCGGATTCGGCAGCGGATTGAAGCAGGGCGTTCACTTCGGCCTGGGTGACAGACTTGTGCACCTGGATGGAGAGGTCGATGGCGGACACGTTAACCGTGGGAACGCGCATCGCCTGGGCTTCGAACCGGTCCGCCAGGTGCGGCAGTATGCGCTCGATACCGCGGGCGAGGCCGGTGTCCACGGGAATGATCGAGGTCATTGCCGAGCGGGTCTTGCGCAAGTCGGTGTGGTGGTAGGCGTCACTTACCGGCTGGTCGTTCATGGCCGAGTGGATCGTCGTGATGACGCCGGCGTCGATACCGAAGGCCCGGTCCAGGGCGTAGATCACCGGCACGCTGCAGTTAGTGGTGCAGGAGGCGGCGGAGACGATGGTTTCGCCCCCAGTCAGGATTTTATCGTTGACGCCGTAAACGATGGTCGCATCCACATCGCGGCTGGCCGGCTGGGAGAAAAGCACCTTTTTCGCGCCGGCATTCAGGTGCAGTTCGGCCCGCTCCCGTTCTGTGAAGCTGCCGGTGCACTCCAGCACGATATCGATATCGTGTTTGGCCCAGTCGAGGTCTTCCAACGCTTCGTGGTGGGTAACAGCGATGGGATCGCCGTTGACGATGAGCGTTTCGGCTTCGGTGGAGACGTGACCGGCAAAACGACCGTGGACCGAATCGTATTTGGTCAGGTGGGCGATGGTGGCGCAGTCTGCCAGTTCGTTGATCGCCACTATCTGCATGCGGTCGCGGGCACCGGATTCATACAGGGCGCGCAGTACTGACCGGCCGATGCGGCCGTAGCCATTGATGGCGAGGCGGATACTCATTAACGCTTGGCCATATGCAGCATGGGGCTTGGCTCCGGGACAGCTGGATCCCGGCAGAGGCCGGGATCCAGGTTGATGGGGACTTACTTCAGCAGTTTTTCCACGGTCTCGACCACGTTGTCGACGGTAAAGCCGAACTCCTTCATCAGCACACCGCCGGGCGCGGATTCACCGAAGGAGCTCATGCCGACGATATCGCCGTCGAAGCCGACAAACTTGTACCAGTAGTCCCGATGGCTGGCTTCCACGGCGACGCGGGTGCGCACGGCGGAGGGCAGTACCGACTCGCGGTAGGCCTCGTCCTGCTCCATGAACACTTCGGCACAGGGCATGGAAACCACGCGGATCTTTTTACCGGACAGCTTTTTCTGCGCCTCGATGGCCAGCTCCACTTCGGAACCAGTGGCAATGATGATCGCTTCCGGCGCGCCATCGCAGTCGGACAGCACGTAACCGCCTTTTTCGATCTGTTTGACCTTGGTCTCGTCGCGCTTCTGCGGCGCCAGGCCCTGGCGGCTGAAAATCAGCGCGCTGGGGCCATCCTTGCGCGCCACGGCCATTTTCCAGCTCACCGCGGACTCGGTGGTATCGCACGGGCGCCAGGTGTGCAGGTTCGGTGTCGCGCGCAGGGCGGCCAGCTGTTCCACCGGCTGGTGGGTCGGGCCGTCTTCGCCGAGGCCGATGGAGTCGTGGGTGTAGACGAAGATCACACGCTGCTTCATCAGGGCGGCCATGCGCACGGCGTTGCGCGCGTATTCCATGAACATCAGGAAGGTCGCGCCGTAGGGAACGAAACCGCCGTGCAGGGCGATACCGTTCATGATCGCGCTCATACCGAATTCACGCACACCGTAGTAGACGTAGTTGCCGGAGGCATCGTCCGCGGTCACGCCTTTGGAGTCGGACCAGATGGTGAGGTTGGAGCCGGCCAGGTCGGCGGAGCCGCCGAGGAATTCCGGCAGCAGCGGGCCGAAGGCGTTCAGTGTGTTCTGGCTCGCCTTGCGCGAGGCAATTTTCTCGGCATCCTGCTGGCACTGCTTGATGTACTCGTCGGCCTTCACCAGGAAGTCCGCGGGCAGTTCACCGCTCGCACGGCGCTCAAATTCCGCCGCCAGCTCCGGGAACTCCTCGCGGTAGTCGGCGAAGATATCTTGCCACTCCTCTTCCTGCGCCTCGCCTTTGCCGCGCGCGCTCCAGCCGGCGTAGATCTCTTCCGGAATCTCGAACGGGGCATAGGGCCAGTTGATGGTCTCGCGTACCAGTGCCACCTCGTCCTCACCCAGGGCGGCGCCGTGACACTCCTCGCGGCCCTGCTTGTTGGGCGAGCCGAAACCGATCACGGTCTTGCAGCAGATGATGGTGGGCTTGTCGGTGACCGCGCGGGCTTCCTCGATCGCCGCCTTGATCGCGGCGGAATCGTGGCCGTCGACACCCGGGATCACGTGCCAGCCATAGGCTTCGAAGCGCTTGGGCGTGTCGTCGGTGAACCAGCCCTCGACTTCACCATCGATGGAAATGCCGTTGTCGTCGTAGAAGGCGATCAGCTTGCCCAGGCCCAGGGTGCCGGCCAGGGAGCAGGCCTCGTGGGAGATGCCCTCCATCAGGCAGCCGTCACCCATGAAGGTGTAGGTGTGGTGATCCACCAGCTCGTAACCGGGACGGTTGAACTGCGCCGCCAGCACCTTCTCCGCCAGCGCCATGCCCACGGCGTTGGTGATGCCCTGGCCCAGCGGTCCAGTGGTGGTTTCCACACCCGGCGCATAGCCGTATTCCGGGTGGCCCGGGGTCTTGGAGTGCAGCTGGCGGAAGTTCTGCAGCTCTTCGATCGGCAGGTCGTAGCCGCTCAGGTGCAGCAGCGAATACAGCAGCATGGAACCGTGGCCGTTGGACAGCACGAAGCGGTCGCGGTCCGCCCAGTGCGGGTTGGCCGGGTTGTGCTTCAGGTAGTCGTTCCACAGGACTTCGGCGATGTCCGCCATCCCCATGGGCGCGCCGGGGTGGCCACTGTTGGCTTTCTGCACGGCATCCATGGACAGGGCGCGAATGGCATTGGCCAGTTCGGTGCGAGACGGGTTGCGGGAAGACATAGGGCGAACTCTCTGGAATCGATTTGGGGCCGGAACCATCCCTGAAGATAGGCCACGGCGGCGAAATTGTGCCCGCAACCACATTGGATGTGCCTGCAGCCAGCGAAAAAGGAGGCGTATTTTCCCGTAATCAGGCGGGATGCGCAAAGGCTCCTCGGCCCATTTGCACTGACAGGCCCTCGCAACCTGCAGAACCGGCAGTCTCTGGCGGGTCAATCTGCATCAAAAATTTTCAATGCAGCTATATCAAAAAATTTTGATATAGCTCAAAACCGCTGCTAGACTCCCCGCCATGCTTCAATCCCAGACCTCTCCAGAGTCCGCCGCACCCAGCGATACAGCTAGCGGCGACAGCATTGCGCAGCTGGCCGCACGCCTGAAGGCGGCCGGCGATCCGCTGCGCCTGGAGATTCTGCGCCTGCTGAGCCAGGACTCCTACAGCGTGCTGGAGCTGTGCCGCATCTTCGAACTGCGCCAGCCGGCCCTCAGCCACCACCTCAAGGTGCTGGCCCAGGCGGAACTGGTCAGCAAACGCCGCGAGGGCAACAACCTCTTTTACCGCCGCAGCAGCCACAACGATGGCCTGCAACAGCTGTTCGCCAGCCTCGACCGGCTGCCGCTGAACCCGGAGCGGGCCGCCGCGGTGGAAGAGATCGCCAAAGAGCGGGCTGAGGCGTCACGGCGCTTTTTTGCCGATTACGGTAATCGCTTCCGCGAACAGCAGGAGCTGATCGCCAGCTATGATGTGTACGGTCCGCAGGTTGCCCAGCTGCTGAAACCGGGCAGCGCGGCGCTGGAAGTGGGCCCCGGAGAGGGCGAATTCCTCGCCGAACTGGCCAGCCGCTTTGAGCGGGTCACCGCGCTGGATCTGTCCCGCGCCATGCTCGAGCGGGCCCGGCAGTTTGCCGATGACCGGCAGCTGGGCAATATCGAATTTATCTGTGGCGACACGCGCGAAGCAGTAGCACGGCCGCAGAGTGCCGACAGCATTGTCGTCAACATGGTGCTGCACCACACGCCGGATCCGGCGCAGATACTGCGCGACCTGCACGCGGCCCTGAAAGGCGGCGGCCAGCTGCTGGTGGCGGAACTGCAGGATCACCGCCAGGACTGGGCCCGCGAGGCCTGCGGCGACCTGTGGCTGGGCTTTGCGCCGGAACAGTTACAGGGCTGGGCGGAAGAGGCCGGGCTGCAGAACGGGCGCAGTGTCTACAGTGCGCTGCGCAACGGTTTCCAGATTCAGATTCGGGAATTCATCAAACCCTGAACAAACACCGCGGGAGCCCGCTTACCGGGCCCGCAGAAACATTGATTGAGCTTTTCATTTTTGCCGCAGGCAAAACAAGGAGACTTTCACATGAGTGAATACAGACTGTTTACCTCGGAGTCCGTGTCCGAAGGACACCCGGACAAGATCGCCGACCAGATTTCCGATGCGGTTCTGGATGCCCTGCTGGCGCGCGACAAGCAGGCGCGGGTCGCCTGCGAAACACTGGTGAAGACCGGCATCGCGGTGATTGCCGGCGAGATCTCCACGTCGGCCTGGGTCGACCTGGAAGACCTGGTGCGCAAGGTCATCACCGATATCGGCTACACCTCTTCCGACGTCGGCTACGACGGCGAGACCTGCGGTGTGATCAACGTGATCGGCAAACAGTCCATGGACATCGCCCAGGGCGTCGACCGCGCCAAGCCGGAAGACCAGGGCGCAGGCGACCAGGGCCTGATGTTCGGTTACGCCACCGACGAGACCCCGACCTTCATGCCGGCGCCGATTTACTACGCCCACCGCCTGGTAGAGCGCCAGGCGGAAGCGCGCAAATCCGGCCTGCTGCCGTGGCTGCGCCCGGACGCGAAGAGCCAGATCACTTTCCGCTACGACGAGAGCGGCAAGCCCTGCGCCATCGACGCCGTGGTGCTGTCCACACAACACAACCCGGAAGTCAGCCAGGAAGACTTGCGCGAGGCGGTGCTGGAACTGATCGTGCATCACGTGCTGCCGGAAGAGTGGCTGCATGCGGGCACCAAGTACCACATCAACCCCACCGGCAAATTCGTGATCGGCGGCCCCGTGGGTGACTGCGGCCTGACCGGGCGCAAGATCATCGTCGACACTTACGGCGGTTCCGCCCGCCACGGCGGCGGAGCCTTCTCCGGTAAGGATCCGTCCAAGGTGGACCGCTCTGCGGCCTACGCCGGACGCTATGTGGCGAAGAACATCGTCGCCGCCGGTCTCGCCAACCGCTGCGAAATCCAGGTGTCCTACGCCATCGGCGTGGCCGAACCGACCTCTGTGTCGATCAACACCTTCGGTACCGGCAAGGTGAGCGAGGAGAAACTGATCGAGCTGGTGCGCGAGCACTTCGATCTGCGCCCCTACGCGATTTCCAAGGCGCTGGACCTGCTGCACCCGATGTATCAGCTGACCGCCGCCTACGGTCACTTCGGCCGCGAGCCGTTCGAGCACACCTACGAGTGGATCGACAGCAACGGCGAGCAGCGCAGTGAAACCTTTACTGCCTTCCCGTGGGAGAAAACCGACAAGGCCGAGGCGCTGCGCGCGCACGCCGGTATTTAATTCAGACCAATCGCGCATTCGTCATGCCGGCGCAAGCCGGCATGACGAACAAGAAAGTGGCCGGAAAAAAGGCCAACACAGAACGAACAAATTAATAGGTAGAAAATGAACCAGATGAGCACCGAATTCAAAGACTTCAAAGTTGCCGATATTTCCCTGGCAGGCTGGGGGCGCCGCGAAATTGAAATCGCCGAGGGCGAAATGCCGGCACTGATGACCCTGCGCGAGAAATACCGCGCGGCGCAGCCGCTCGCCGGCGCGCGCATCATGGGCTGCATCCATATGACCATCCAGACCGCGGTGCTGATCGAGACGCTTGTAGCCCTAGGCGCACAGGTCCGCTGGTCCTCGTGCAATATTTTCTCCACCCAGGATCACGCCGCTGCGGCCATCGCCGCCAGTGGTATTCCGGTCTTTGCCTGGAAAGGTGAGACAGAGGAAGAGTACGAGTGGTGCCTTGAGCGCACCGTCGGCGACGATGTGGCCGGCTGGCAGCCGAACATGATTCTCGACGACGGCGGCGACCTGACCGAACTGCTGCACCGCAAATACGCGAAGATCCTCGACAACTGCCACGGCATTTCCGAGGAAACCACCACCGGCGTGCACCGCCTGCAGGACATGCTGCGCGAGGGCACACTGAAAGTGCCGGCGATCAACGTCAACGACGCGGTCACCAAGAGCAAGAACGACAACAAGTACGGCTGTCGCCACAGCCTGAACGACGCCATCAAGCGCGCCACCGACCACCTGCTGGCCGGCAAGAAAGCCCTGGTAATCGGCTACGGTGACGTGGGCAAGGGTTCCGCCGCTTCGCTGCGTCAAGAGGGCATGATCGTCAAGGTATCCGAGGTGGACCCGATCTGCGCGATGCAGGCCTGCATGGACGGCTTCGAACTGGTGTCCCCGTATAAAGACGGCATCAACGACGGCACTTCCGACCGTATCAACCGCGATCTGCTCGGCAACACCGACCTGATCGTGACCACCACCGGCAACACCAACGTGTGCGATGCGCACATGCTCAGCGCGCTGAAGAGCGGCGCCGTGGTGTGCAACATCGGCCACTTCGACAACGAGATCGACACCGCCTATATGCGCAAGAACTGGGAGTGGCAGGAAGTGAAGCCGCAGGTACACAAGATCGTGCGCAATGCCGCCAACAACGACCACCTGCTGCTGCTGTCCGAGGGCCGCCTGGTGAACCTGGGCAACGCCACCGGCCACCCCAGCCGCATCATGGACGGCTCCTTCGCCAACCAGGTACTCGCACAGATCCACCTGTTCGAGGAAAAGTTTGCCGAGCTGCCGGCGGACCAGAAAGTTTCTGCGCTCTACGTGAAGGTGCTGCCGAAACAGCTGGACGAGGAAGTCGCGCGCTACATGGTGCAGGGTTTCGGCGGCGTCATCACGCGCATGACCGAAGACCAGGCCAAGTATATCGGCGTCTCCGTAGACGGCCCCTACAAACCGGAAAGCTACAAGTATTAAACGACCCAGGGCTGGATCCGGCACGCGCCGGCATCCAGCCACAGGGACTGGAATAAAGCACCATGACCGACACCCCCAGAATCAGCTTCGAGTTCTTTCCGCCCAAGACCGTCGAGGGCCGTGAAAAACTGTACAAGACCCGCGAAGCGCTGCAGGCCTTCGAGCCGGAATTCTTTTCCGTCACCTACGGCGCCGGCGGCACCACCCGCGAGACCACGGCCAATATCGTCACCGACATGCGTCGCGACGGTATCTCCATCGCACCGCACCTGTCCTTCGGCGGCGACAACGAGGAAACCGTGCTGGGCCTGCTGAACCAGTACCGGGAAGCGGGCGTGGACCGTATCGTCGCCCTGCGCGGTGATATGCCATCGGGTATGGGGGCGGTGGCGCAGCTGGTCTACGCCAACGAGCTAGTGGCGTTTATCCGCCGCCACACCGGCGACCAGTTCCATCTGGAGGTGGCGGCCTATCCGGAAATCCACCCGGAGGCCGAGAGCTACGATGACGACATCCGCTACCTGAAGGGCAAGTTCGAGGCCGGCGCCAACAGCGCGCTGACCCAGTACTTTTACAATCCGGATGCCTATTTCTATTTTCTCGACCAGTGTGAAAAGGCCGGCATCGACGCACCGATTTATCCGGGCATTATGCCGATTACCAACTTCACCAACCTGGCGCGCTTCTCGCGCAACTGCGGGGCGGAAATTCCGCGCTGGCTGCGTCATCGGATGGAGAGTTACCGCGATCCGGAAGACATTCGCAAGCTGGGCCTGGAAGTGGTTACAGACCTGTGCGACACCCTGCTCGAGGGCGGCGCACCCGGGCTGCATTTCTACACCATGAACCAGATCGGCCCGAGCGCGGCAATTCTGAACGCGCTGGGTTTCGGCGACGAAGAGTAACCGCCCCTGTTCCTGTCGAGCGGCCACTGGCCGCTCTCTCTTTCGCTGCAACTCCGCCTTAAAAAGTACGTCTGCACCAGTTCAAAGCGCTCTCTTTCCGATCTGCTATAAGAAAGTAAGCCAATAATAACTGGGAGCAGCCCATGGCCGACCACCCTCTCGTGCCGGCTGATCGCCAAATCAGCGAACTGACGATCAAAGCGCTGATTCTCGGCGCACTGCTGTCGGCGATACTCGCCGCCGCCAACGCCTATATCGGATTGTTGGTTGGCCTCACCGTCTCCGCCTCCATTCCCGCTGCCGCCCTGTCCATGGGCATACTGCGGCTGTTCCGGCGCTCCTCCATTCTGGAAAACAACATGGTGCAGACTGCCGCTTCCGCCGGCGAATCCCTCGCGGCCGGCATCATCTTCACGCTGCCGGCGCTGGTGATGATGGGGGCCTGGGCGGGCTATCACTGGGGCACCATGACGATGATCGGTATCCTCGGCGGCGTACTCGGTGTGGCCTTTACGATTCCATTGCGCCGCGCACTGATCGTGGAAGCGGAGCTGACCTTTCCCGAAGGTGTGGCCACGGCGCAGGTACTGAAAACCGGAGGCATCGAAACCGATAAGGACCACCCGGAGTACCGACCCAGCGCGGAAACCAAGCGCGGCCTGCGTCTCCTGTTGACCGCCGCCGGGCTGAGCGGACTGATCAAACTGCTCGAATCCGGCGTCGGCCTGCTGGCCGGCGGCGTCGCCGCAACCAAGAGCTGGCTCGGCGGCAAGTGGCTGTTTACCGGCGACATCACCCTGAGCCCGGCACTGCTCGGTGTGGGCTATATCGTCGGCCTCAATGTGGCGGTGCTGGTATTTCTCGGCGGAACCATCGGCACCCTGATCGGCGTGCCGATCAACTGGCTGGTGAACGGCGACGAGCTGATGCAGATCGCCGGTGTCAGCGGCAGCATGGGTGACTGGACTGCGCAGGACTGGGAAAGCCTCGCCGGTGCGTCCTGGCAGCAGTGCCGGCGCATCGGTGTGGGCGCAATGATGGTCGGCGGCGTCTGGTCGCTGATCACCCTGGCGAAACCGCTGGTGAACGGCGTCAAGGCGTCACTGCACGCGCACCGGCAGGCCAAAGCCGGCAAAGTGGCACTGCGCACCGAACAGGATATGCCGATTCCCTATGTCGCCCTGCTGGTGTTGCTGTCCGCAGTTCCGCTGTACTTCATTTTCCTGTTCGCGCTGGATGGTTTCCCCGGGCGCCTGTGGATTGCCGCGATCATGTCCGGCCTGATGCTGATACTGGGTTTCGTGTTCGCCTCGGTCGCCGGCTACATGGCCGGCCTGGTGGGCTCCAGCAACAACCCGATCAGCGGGGTCACCATCGCCACGGTCATCGTATCGGCACTGATTCTGCTGCAGTTGATGGGCAACGAGGGCATGGCCGCGAAGCTCGGCCCCATTGCGGTGATGTATCTGGCCGGCATGATCTGCTCGGCGGCGGCCATCGCCGGTGACAATATGCAGGACCTGAAGTGCGGCCATCTCCTCGGCGCCACCCCCTGGCGCCAGCAGATATTCCAGATTATCGGGGTAGTCGCCGCGGCCGGTGCCATTCCACTGGTGTTGTCGATTCTCGACCAGGGCTACGGTATCGGCCGGGTCAGTCCGCTCAACCCGGAAGCGCAACCGCTGTCCGCTCCACAGGCGAGCCTGATGCGCGATCTCTCCACCGGCATCTTCGGCGCGGGTATCGAGTGGGTCTACATCTTTGTCGGGTTCGGATTGGCTGTGCTACTGATCGTGCTCGACCAGATACAGAAAGCCCGCAGTGCCCATTTCCGCTTTCCGGTGCTCGCCGTGGCAGTGGGCGTCTATCTGCCGCTCGGCCTGTCGATTCCGATTTTCCTCGGCGGCCTGCTGGCCCACTGGCAGCAGAAACGGCGCGGCAGTGAAGAGACGGAGGGCGACGGACTGCTACTGGCGTCCGGCCTGATTACCGGCGAGGCACTGATGGGGGTCTTAGTCGCCGTACTCGCGGTAGCTACACCCGGCAAGGTTCCCTATCTGAGCGAAATGGCCCTGTCGCCGTGGTTGGGTCTGGCCGCGCTGGCACTGTGCTTCCTGTACCTGGCGAAAAAGGGCTGAGCGGGTAAATCCGGCAGCTGTCAGTGTTGGCGGGGCAGTGAAACCTCTACCGGCTGCGAGTCGAAGTTCAGCACCCGCACCACCAGGCGGCGGTTCTCCCGCTGTCCGGCGGGTGTGGCGTTGTCGGCGATCGGGCGACTGTCACCAAAGCCCTCGGCTTCCACACGCGCGGCGTCAATGCCGCGCTCGAGCAGAAAACTGCGCACCCAGTCCGCGCGCCACTGGGACAGCTTCAGGTTCTTGCCCGCATCGCCGGCATTGTCGGTATGTCCCTCGATGGCAACCTGCAGGCGCGGGAAGTCCCGCATAATCACCAGCAGCGCTTCGACTTCGCCAATGGTATCCATCCGCGGCGCAAATCCCCCCGGCTCGAACTCCACCTGCAAAATAAATTCGCTGCCGCTCTTGCGCGGGTGGCCGCGCAGATAGCGCACCAGATCGTCGGCGAAGGGCGCCGCGCGCCGCGCGGCCATTTCGTCTTCACCGCCGGTAACACGTTCCAGCGGATGCAGGGCGTACTTCTTGTGAGGGTCGTAACAGCCGTGCACGAGCAGCGACAGACAGAGCACACAGAGAATGCGGCTCAAAATGGCCATTGATCAGACTCCCGCTTTTCTGGCGTCAAAATCATTGTAGTGCGGGCACTATGTTCGCGACGACTTCCGGCGATTCGCCATCCCCGTATTACCTGTGGCCATAACGCGACCTTATGCTTCGCGGTACTGCAAACCCCTCGACAAGGAGGTGGTGATGGCACGTCCTACCCTTTGCCTGATTGCCGTGCTGTGCCTGCTCCCCGCCGCGACTGCCCAGCAGATCGTCTCGGTAGATCCAGGCGTTATCTGGCTGCAATCCGACGCATCCGTAAACCGCTCGATCACCTGGCGGCTGGCGAGTCGCGGCGGCGCCAACTCCAGTCACGGGGAATTCGTCAACCTGGGCAACAATCAGGTACTGGCGCGGGTCGACAGGCCGCTGGGGATTACCGCCGACAGCGGCACCGTCAGCGAGCAGCTGAGACTATCGGCCGCCCAGGCGCACAAATGGTACGCCGCCGGCGTGCGGCGCCTCGGCTACCGGCGCACCTTCAGCGGGGACGCCGGCACCCTGTCCAACCGGGTCGTCATCGACCTGCGCGGCAGCGGCCGCCTCATCGCCCTCAGCGCATCCCCAGACCAGCAGACACTGACACCGAATTCACAGCGGATGATGGTCGTGTGGACACTGAGCAGCGATATCGGCGAGGTGAATGCGGGATCGGTAAGCGGGCTGTTTACGGTCGGTGACCGGGTCATCTACAGCATCGAGGAGCCGCTGTACAACAGCGGGGCAATGACAGTGCGTGAGGTGGTGGAACTACCACCGGGACTGGTTGCGGACCTGCTGGCCAGCGGCATCGACCGCGTGCGCTACAGCCGCACCTTCATCGACGACAAGGACAGCCGGCGCAGCGCGTCGGTGATGGTGAATCTGTCGCGGTAACGGCGCGGGCGTTTCGCTCAGAGGAAATTGACGACCGCCATCAGATCACTCACGACCCGCGCACCGACTTTCTCCAACTGCGGTGCGCGCACCGGGTGGCCGCTGTAGCCGACCACCGGCATCCCCGCGGTCACCGCCGCTTTGACGCCGGCAATGGAATCCTCCACCACCAGGCAGTGCTGCGGTTCCACCCCCATCGTCTGCGCCGCATGCAGGAACAGGTCGGGCCACGGCTTGCCGCGGCTCACATCATCGACACTGAAAATACGCCCGTCGAAATAATCGTAGAGCCCGGTCTTGTTCAGGGTCAGGCGCATTTTCTCGTGGGAGCCGGACGAGGCCACGCAGCTGGGCAGGTTGAGTTGCAGCAGGTGGTCGAGCAAATCCTCGATACCGGCCACCGGCTGCAATTCCTCGTGAAACGCCTCGCGAATGCGCCGCTCGGTATTGCCGAAATAGTGATCCGGCAGCGGACCGCCGTAGCGGGTCTCGATTTCCAGCAGGCAATCCTGTGCCGGGCGGCCGCTGAACTGCTCGTCCAATTCCTCAGCGGTGGTGGTCATGCCGAGCTTGTTCATTTCCTCGGCGAGAATGCGGCAGACGATACTTTCGCTGTCCACCAGTACGCCGTCGCAATCGAAAATTACCAGTTCGGTAGAAAACATATGCGCGGAGTTTCCTCAGCTGGCCGATAACAGTAGCACGCCCAGCAAAACACCCACTGCCCCGCTGATGCGCAGAAAGGTTTCATTGCCGCCGGCGATTTTCAGCGCCAGTTCCTTGCTGCGCTCGAAGCCGATAAACAGCATATAGGCCCCGGCCAGCACCACCAGCACACCCAGTGCGTTGATCCAGATATTCCAGGCAGTGCGGGTGTCGGCGATCAGCAGCAGGATAAGGCCCACAACCACCCGTCCCCACGCCGCCACGGCGTAGCCGGTTTCATTCATGCGCTCACTGATCGAGCGCGCCAGCGCCGGTTTGACAATAATGGCGATGGACAGCGCCACGATGGTAAGGCCCAACAACCATAGGATCAGTCTGACCATTTCACTCTCCCTGA
This sequence comes from Microbulbifer hainanensis, assembly GCF_014904735.1. GTDB lineage: Bacteria > Pseudomonadota > Gammaproteobacteria > Pseudomonadales > Cellvibrionaceae > Microbulbifer > Microbulbifer hainanensis. The sequence goes on from NZ_JACZCR010000018.1 coordinate 57,066, forward strand.
AGTGGTTTTGATTATCCGAGTACGGCGAATCCCCGCCATTATCCCGCCCGTCCACAAATAGGGGCAAGCGGGCAGCCGGCGGCCGCGCGGAAAATTACAGATCGCCCCACTGGAACTGTAACACCGACAGCGCCACCACCGGCGCCGTCTCGGTGCGCAGCACCCGCGGCCCCAGGCGCAGGGGCACAAACGACTGCGCCAGTGCCGCGTCGATTTCCACCTGCGACAGCCCCCCTTCGGGGCCCACCAGCAACAGCGCCGACTGCGGCCGGCCACGCGCTTGCTCCAGTTCGCGCAGCTGGATATCGGTGCGGTGGTGCAGCACCAGTTTCAAGCTGTCCTCTTCCGCCACTGCCGGACGCTGCAGAAACTGCGCCAGCTTGCACGGTTCGGCAATTTCCGGCACCCGGTTGCGCGCGCACTGTTCACAGGCGCTGGTGGCGATCTGGCGCCAGTGTCCGAGTTTTTTCTGCAGTCGCTCGCCGCTCAGCTTCACTTCGCAGCGCTCGGTGAACAGGGGCTGGATCCGCGCCACTCCCAGCTCGGTGGCCTTCTGCACCACCCAGTCGAAACGATCGCCGCGGGAAATACCGATGGCCAGTGTCAGCGCCAGCGGCGACTGCCGGTCCTCGGGGAAATATTCGAGCACCCGCGCCCGCGCGCGCTTGCCGGTCTCGAGCAGCTCCGCGCTGTACTCGCCGCCAGTGCCGTCAAACAGCACTAGCGAGCGGCCGGGCGCGAGGCGCAAAACCTTGACCAGGTGGCGTGAGGCGGACTCGTCCAGTTCAACGGTGTCGCGGCCCGCCAACGGCTCGGGACAAAATATACGCGGGATGCGCATGGGTGCGAATTCCTGTGGGAAACATCGATATGAAAACGCCGACACGAGGTCGGCGTTTTCAGCGGAGCGGGATCTAGTTTAGGCCTTTTCAAGGGAAACCGGCAATTCCCCCTCGCTGCCACGCTTGCCGCGAATCTTGACCCGCAGCATTTCGACGATCTTGTACAGGTTCGGCACCAGGATCAGCGTGACCACGGTGGCGCAGAGTACGCCGAACGCCAGACTCACGACCATCGGGATCAGGAACTGCGCCTGGATAGAGCGCTCGAACATGATCGGCACCAGCCCCAGGAAGGTGGTCAGCGAGGTCAGGATGATCGGGCGGAAGCGGTCGCGGCCCGCCTGCACCACTGCATCCATTACCGCCACACCCTCGGAACGCAACTGGTTGATGCGGTCCATCAATACCAGGTTGTCGTTCACCACCACGCCCGCCGCGGCGAGGAAGCCGAGCATGGACATGATGCTGATGTCGTAACCCATCAGCAGATGACCCAGGATCGCACCGAGGAAACCGAAGGGCACTGCGGTGAGAATCAGGATCGGCTGCGAATAGGAGCGGAAGGCAATCGCCAGCAGCGCGTATATGCCGAACAGTGACAGCACGAAGAAAGCGACGAGGGAGCCACTGAACTCCTCTTCCTCCTGCATTTCACCGGCGGTTTTCAGCGAGAAGCCCTGGAACTGCTTTTCCCACTGGGGCACGTCTTTGTCGCGCAGCTGCTTGAGGATTTCATGGGCATCGGCCGCGCCCGGCGTCAGTTCCGCGGTGATCTGTACCGTGCGCTCGCGGTCGTGGCGGCGGATGGTGGTGTAGCCCGGCACGTAGACCGCGTCGGCCACCGCGCTGAACGGAATCTCGCCCTGACCGGTGCGGATTCGCATGCGGTCGATCTGGTCTTCGTTGGAGCGCTCATCTTTCGGATAGCGCACCATCACGCGTACATCCTCGCGGCCACGGGGAATACGCTGCACCTCTTCACCGTAGAAGCCCTGGCGCACCTGGCGCGCCACGTCGGCGAGGCCGATACCGAAGTTGTTCGCCTGCGGCTTCAGCTGGATCTCGATGTCGCGGCGGGCGCTGACCAGATTGTCGCGCACGTCGTAGACGCCGGCGTATTTATCCAACGCATCCTTCACCTTGTCGGCGGCACGGCGCAGCTCGTCCATATCGCCGGAGGCAGTACTCAGGTTCAGCGACATACCGTTGCCGCCGTCGTTGATGGTGTGCTGGATATCCATCTCTTCCACACTGGCCGGCAGCTCGCCGATATAGTCGCGCCAGCGGTGGGCCAGGGTCTCCGAGGTGACATCGCGCTCTTCGCCATCCGTCAGCTGCAGCAGCACGTGAATATTGCCGCGCCACAGGAACACCATGGTGTTCTTGACGAACGGCTGGCCGCCGTTTTCTGCCAGCAGTTCCTTGTCCGCCGCCAGCTTCTCGCCGGCGTGCTCGAACTGCTCCATGACCCGCTTGGACTCCTGGAAGGATTCGCCCGGGGCCATGGTGGTATCCAACTGCAGCAGGTCGGAAGGCACCTTCGGTGAGAAGGCCGTGCCGATGTAGCCGCCCTTGAACAGCACCACAGCAGCCACCAGCGCCATCACGAACATCATGATGGTGGCGCGGCTATTGGCCAGGGATTTTTCCAGCAGCGGCAGGTAGTACTTTTCGCTGGCGAGGTGCATGCCGCCGGCAAACTTGGCGCGCAGCTTCTGCAGCTTCAGTCCCAGGCCGGATTTCGCCGGCTGCTCCGGTTTCATCTTGACCAGGTGGGCCGGCAGAATCAGCAGCGACTCGATCAGGGAGAAGCCCAGGGCCAGCAGCACAACCACCGGCAGTGGCATCATCATCTGCGATGTGTAGCCCGGCAGGAACAGCATCGGGATAAAGAACACCATGGTGGAGACCACGGCGAAGATCACCGGCGCGGAGACCTGCTTCACCCCCTCCTCAGCGGCGGCGAGGCCGGTGATACCGCGGTCGTGCGCGGCGTGCACCGCCTCGCCGACAATGATCGCGTCATCCACCACGATCCCGAGGATCAACAGGAAGGCGAACAGCGACAGCATGTTCAGCGTCACCCCGGTGGTGGGCAGCAGCCAGAAGGCGCCGAGGAACGCAGTGGCGATCCCCACGGTCACCCACACTGCCAGCGCCGGGCGCAGGAACAGCATCAACAAGATGAACACCAGCAACAGACCGCCCAGGGCGTTGTTGGTGAGCAGGTTCATGCGGCCCTCATAGGCCTTGGAGAAATCGAACCAGATCTCGAACTCCATGCCCGGTGGCAGCTGTTTACGCGCCTCGGTCATGAAGTCGTTGATTCGCGCCGCTGTGTCCACCACATCCAGCGGTTCGCCCTGCATCACGCGCAGGTTCATCGCCGGCTTGCCGTTGAAGCGGATAATCGAACCGTCTTCTTCAAAGCCGTCGGTGACCTTGGCCACGTCGCCGACCAGCAACTTGGTACCGTCCTTGCGGCTGACCAGCGGGATACGCTCGAAATCCGTGGCGGTATAGGCCTGGCCGCGAGTCTGCACCTGGATATCGCCGCGCTCGGAGCGCACCATACCCGCAGGCAGGTCCAGCGACGATTCGCGCACTGCCTTGGCCACGTCGTCGAAGCTCAGGTTGTAGCGGCGCAGGTCGACTTCGGACACTTCGATAGAGACTTCGTCGGCGCGGTCGCCCCAGACGTCCACCCGGCGCACACCGGGCAGCAGCGTGAGCTTGTCGCGCAGGTCCAGTGCCGTGTCTTTGAGCTGCCGCGGCGAGACGGGACCGCCGATGGCGATCATCATCATCTGCTGCTCCCACTCCTGCAGCGCGATGATCGGGCGTTCGATATCGGCGGGGAAGGTGTTGATACTGTCCACCTGTACCTTGATATCGTTGAGCAGGCGCAGCTCATCATAACCGTCCACGGCCTGGATGTTGACGGTACTGCGACCGCGCGCCGACCAGGAGTTGACCTCCTTGATGCCCTTCACCTCGGAAATCGCCTGCTCCACCCGCTGGGTGACCTGCTGCTCGACTTCCGCCGGGCCGGCACCGCGATAGGTGATACTCACCTGCACGACGCCCGGGTTGATGGTCGGGAATACTTCGCGGCCGATATGCTTGATGCCGAAGATGCCGCCGATGATGATCATGATCATCAGCAGGTTGGCGGCTTTGCTGTTACGCGCAAACCACTGAATGATGCCCTGCATGATCAGCCCTCTCCCTGCGCCGAGGCGCTGGCACTGCTGTCGGTAGTGGCGGCCGCGCTGGCAGCCTTTTCGCCTTCGGCGGCATCGCCTTCATCGCCCAGCATCAGCCCCGACGGCTTTTCGTTCAGGGGATTCGGGGTCAGCACCATGCCCTCGCGGGAATAGCCCAGGCTGGACACGATCACGCGTTCGCCGGTGGTGAGGTCGCCGCGCACCCAGGCTTCATCGCCGGCGGTCTGCAGCAGCTGGACTTTGCGGTAATGCAGCTTGTTCTCTGCATCCAGTACCAGCAACTGGTTACCCTCGTGTAGCGCCTGGCGCGGCAGGCGGGAGATATCGTCAAATGTCTTGCCGGCAATATCCGCCTCGACGAACAGGCCGTTGATCAGCGGTGCATCGCCTTCATAGGGGTGCTGCACCTGGGCCACGGCGTAAACGAAACGGCTGTTGGGATCTACGCTGGCCTCGGTGCGTACCAGCTGGCCGCGCCACTCGCGTTGCTGGCCCGCCACCTGTGCGCGCAGGCGCACGGAGGGCCCGTTCTCGATCGACTTGCCGAGCGGCAGGTTCAGCAGGTAGAGCTGGTGATCGGTCAGCGGCAGGCGCACTTCCGCAACACCGGTGCTGTGCACCGTGGCCAGCTTGGTGCCCGGTGTGACGTACTGTCCCAGATCGGTAAAGGCTTCCACCACGCGACCGGCAAACGGCGCTTTGACCTGTGTGCGCGCCAGGTTCAGCTTGGCCTGGTCGCGGTCGGCGCGCGCGGCATCCACCGCGGCTTCGGCGGCCTGCAGCTGCGGCTTGCGCAGGAACAGCGCATTGGCGGATTCGCTGCCCAGGTCGCGCCACTCGCGCTTGGCCTGCTTGGAGCGGCCCTGCTCCTGGGCCAGGGCGGATTTTGCATTGGCCAGCTGTGACTCGGCGCGCGTCAGCTGATAGCGGTAATCCGCCGGCTCAATCTGCACCAGCGCGTCGCCATCCTTGAAGAAACCACCGGCCACGAAGGCGTCATTGACGCTCTGGATCACGCCGCCGACCCGAGCCACCAGCTCGATCTCGTGGCGGGCGTGTACCGTACCCTGACTCGGTACCAGCAGGGTGTGACGTCCCGGGGTCGCATAGACCACATCGGCCACCGGCGGCACGGTCGCCGCGGCAACTTTTTCCTCGGGTTTGGGCCTGAACAGGTAAAGCGCAGTCGCCAAAGCCACCCCAGAGACAACAACAATCACCAGAAGCTTGTTTTTATTGGACAGATTCACAATTACTTCCATTGGTTAAAAAATAACTAGCTGTGCATTCTACTGAAGTTCGACGACGAATGGAGGCGTTTGGGATGCAGACCGTCGCAATTGGATGCACTTTGCCGCAAACGCCTGTCAAACCTTTCTCGGCGCGCCCGGCTCGCGCATAATGCTCCACCGAATTGATCCCGCCGGCCGGTTCCCGAACCGCGCCCGCAGAAGATGTAGCCCGCTGAACGGATGTAGAAAATAAGATGCTGGATATCAACGTTCGAATCGCCGAAGAACTCAACGTACGCTCGCAACAGGTGGCCGCCGCGGTGGCGCTGCTGGACGAAGGCGCCACAGTGCCGTTTATCTCCCGCTACCGGAAAGAAGTGACCGGCGGCCTGGACGACACCCAGCTGCGTAACCTCGAAGACCGCCTGCGCTACCTGCGCGAGATGGAGGAGCGCCGCGCCACCATCCTCAAGAGCATCGATGAGCAGGGTAAACTTACGCCGGAACTGGCCGAGCAGATCAACGCCGCCGACACCAAGAACCGCCTCGAAGACCTCTACCTGCCGTACAAACCCAAGCGCCGCACCAAGGGCCAGATCGCCATCGAGGCCGGCCTCGAACCCCTCGCCGATGCGCTGTTCAACGATCCGGCCCTGAATCCGGAGGAAGAGGCGCAGCAATACCTCAACACTGACAACGAAGATGCCTCCCTGCACGTCAAGGACATCAAGGCCGCCCTCGACGGAGCCAAGTTCATCCTGATGGAACGCTTCGCCGAAGATGCCGAGCTGCTGGGCAAACTGCGCGACTTCCTCAAGCGCGACGGCCTGGTCAAATCCAAGCTGCTGGATGGCAAGGAAGAGGAAGGCGCCAAGTTCCGCGACTATTTCGAATACTCGGAGAGCTGGGCCAAGGTGCCGAGCCACCGCGCACTGGCGATCTTCCGCGGCCGCAACGAGGGCATCCTGGCGATCAGCATTGGCCTGGAGGGCGATGACGAGCGCCCGGCGACCGCCGGCCACCCCTGCGAGACGATGATCGCAAAACAGTTCGACATCAGCGACCAGGGCCGCGCCGCCGACAAGTGGCTGGGCGAAGTGGTGCGCTGGACTTGGCGCATCAAGCTGCTGACCACGCTGGAAACCGACCTGCTCGGCGAACTGCGCGAGAAGGCGGAAGAGGAGGCGATCAAGGTCTTCTCCCGCAACCTGAAAGACCTGCTGCTGGCGGCACCCGCCGGCCAGAAGGCCACCATCGGCCTGGACCCGGGCCTGCGCACCGGGGTGAAAGTGGCCGTCGTCGACGCCACCGGCAAAATCCTCGACCACACTGCCATCTTCCCCACCCCGCCGCAAAACCGCGCCCGCGAGGCGGCCGCAGTGATCGCCGCCCTGTGTGAAAAACACAATGTCGGCCTGATCGCCATCGGCAATGGCACCGGCAGCCGCGAGACCGATAAGTTTGTCGGCGACACCATCAAGCAGTACAAGCTGTCCGCGCAGAAAGTCATGGTCAACGAGGCCGGCGCATCGGTGTACTCGGCGTCTGAATTTGCCGCGCGGGAATTCCCCGACCTGGACGTGACCATCCGCGGCGCCATCTCCATTGCGCGCCGCCTGCAGGATCCGCTCGCCGAACTGGTGAAGATCGACCCGAAATCCATCGGTGTCGGCCAGTACCAGCACGACGTATCCCAGACCCAGCTGGCGCGCTCCCTCGACGCGGTGGTGGAAGACTGTGTGAACGGCGTTGGCGCCGAGCTGAACTCCGCCTCCGCACCGCTGCTGTCGCGTGTATCCGGCCTGAGCGCGTCCATCGCCGCCAATATCGTCAGCTATCGCGACCAGCACGGCGCCTTCAAAAATCGTGAACAGCTGAAAGACGTCTCACGCCTCGGTCCCAAGGCGTTCGAACAGGCCGCCGGCTTCCTGCGCATCACCGACGGCGAAAACCCGCTGGATAAATCCGGTGTGCACCCGGAAGCCTACGTGGTGGTGAAGCGGATCGCCGAAAAGAACGGCCGCGAGATCAACAGCCTGGTCGGCGACTCCGCTTTCCTGCGCAAGCTGAATCCGGCGGACTACACCGACGACAAGTTCGGTGTGCCGACGGTGATCGACATCATTGCCGAACTGGAAAAGCCCGGCCGCGACCCGCGCCCGGAATTCCGCACCGCCCAGTTCGAAGAGGGCGTGGAAGAAATCAAAGACCTGCGCCCGGGCATGGTGCTCGAGGGTACCGCCACCAACGTCACCAACTTCGGTGCCTTCGTCGATATCGGCGTGCACCAGGACGGCCTGGTACATATCTCAGCGCTATCGGAAAAATTCGTCAAGGATCCGCACGAAGTGATCAAGGCCGGCGATATCGTCAAGGTGAAAGTCATGGAAGTGGATGTAGCGCGCAAGCGTATCGGCCTGTCCATGCGCCTGTCCGATGAGCCGGGCGAGCAGGGCAGCGGCGGCGTCAAAAAGGGCGATCACCGCGAGAGCCGCCAGGCCCAGAGGCACAATAACCGCAGCCGTCAGCAACAAGGCGGTGGCAAGAGCCAGGGCAGTATGGGTGACCTGCTGATGGCGGCAATGAAAAATAAAAAATAACTGTGAAAAGGGCGATCAATTGATCGCCCTTTTTTCTGCCCATTCGCAAACTTTTAAGCAACAGCCAGGGCGGTCGCGATCGATCAGGTTACCCGCGTCCGGTACGCTGTCGGCGCATCGCCGAACCATTCACGAAATGCCCGGGTGAATGCCCCCGCATCGCAATAGCCGAGCATAAAAGCAATTTCCGTAACGTTGTAGCGCTCATCCCGTATGTACTGCCTGGCAAGTTTGATACGGACTTCCCTCAGCAGTTGACGAAACGAAGTTCCTTGCTGGCTCAGCTTGCGGTGTAAGGTTCGCGTTGGGAATTGGACAACTTCAGCGATCTTTTCCAGGGCCACATCTCCCGTGGGTAACTGCCGCTGAATTTCCGCCCGTACTCGCGCAACAATATCCGAGTCTTCCAGCTCCGCTCTGGCCTGGGCAAGCGTCGCGTGATGCCGTTCAAAAATTTCCGTGTGCGCCGTTGGCAAATGCCGCTCCGCAAACTCCCGACCCACAAACATAGAGTTATCGGGAGCATCAAATTGAACCGAAACACCAAAATAGTCATCCCAGATGGCGCGATTCTTTGGCACTGGTCGACGCAGCGAAACCGATAGCGGCGTAAAAGACTCGCCGAATTGAAAACGGCAGAAGCGCGCCAGCCCGCCAATTTCGCAGTCCGCATCAATTCCTGGAAACGGCGAATTGCAGTGGCGCAGGTACACCAGACCGACTCGATTCGAGTCCGCCGATAGATGCACGCACAGATCACTGTTAAGCACACTGAGACAGTCCTGCGTCATATGAAAGCCCGCAAGCAGTGTGGGAGCGGCCATCCAGGCATGACCGAAGATGTCGAGGTGGCTGGGGTGCAAGACCGAAGCCGCGCGAATTCCCACCGCCTCATCATCGATCACCTGGAGCGCTCCTGCGATAACGCCATAGTACTCATCGGCCGGGATGAAACTGCGTATCGGCTCGGCTCGTCCGGGCCGGTATAACGATTGCTGGATTAGATCACATGGATCAACCTGATAGGTTTCGAGCACCCGCCATACAAGACCGAACAGCGAGGGGTTCACAGACGAAGCATTATTATTTTTAACTGCGCGGAAATGGCCGAATTCATCAATGCCATGTCCTTTACTGCACAGCGCATCAAGGCTTTCTTTCATAGTCTCTCTCCACCGGAGTAACACAACGGCGTTCGCCCATTATTGCCGGTAAACCATTTCGTAACCAAGGAATACCACACGAATTGGGAAACTCAGGGATGACCCGATCTGGATAAAGAGTCCATTCAATAATAATGAAACCTAAACAGGAGGTCTCTGTGACCAACGCAAAACTTTGTCAGTTTCGCGGTTTCGCATTTCTTGTCTCCATCGTCATCACGATGTTGAGTATCAGTGAAGCGCATGCAAACCAAATGAAAAAACAAAATCTCCTCGAACTGATGAGGCATACCGAATCGATTATTGTCGGTACGGTGTCGAAAAAAGAGGACGGATTTCAAGACGGACTCCCCTACACCGAAATCACCATTGAAATCGGCCAGAACATCAAAGGGGATAAAGGTTCGACATATAGTTTCCGTCAATTCGGCCTCATAAAGCCCAAGCCCACTGGCGATGGTCGTATCAACCTGATGGTCACACCGGCTGGCTGGCCGACCTATAGCGTTGGCGAGAACGTCATGCTCTTCCTGAACAAGCCCGCGTCAAAAACCGGCTTCCAGACAACCGTTGGCCTGACCCAGGGCAAATTCGTTATTCGGGGCGACAAGATAAGCAACGGTCTTAACAACGACGAGCTGTTTGCGCGCATCAAATTCAATGGTCCTCTAAAGCCGACCCACCAGGACCTGGTCAGCCAGCCCAGTGGTGCCTATGCGGCGGAAGCATTCCTCTCGCTGGTAAGAACAGCAGTGCAGGAAAACTGGATTGCAAAAGGAGTGATGACCGATGATCAATAATAAAAAGATATTCCTGAAATCAGCACTGGCTGCCTGTGTGCTTGCGGGCACTTCTTCCGCACTGGCTTACGGCCCCCTGTATGTATTTGACTACGAGAAGGGCACACCCTACCGCTGGGACGTCAGCTCTCCGGTCAAGGTCTACACCGATGGCGGTAACTTCGCATCCGGCACCGTCAAACTCTATAAGAGTACTCCCGAAACCTGTAATGAAGACGGCGGCTGGGCGTGTGGTCATTATGAAGATCTCTACGTCGAGTTCACCAACGAGCAGGGCGTCGCGCGCGTCAAGGATGCATTGGCGTCTTGGACAAACGTGCCTACCTCATCCTTCCAGGCCGAGGTTGCCGGTAGCTTTGCCGATATCGGCATCGGCGGAGAAGATGGCGACATCACCGGCGCAGCGGAAGAGTTCAGTACCGATAGCACAGGGAATGTGATTCACGAAATCATCGGCACCGTTAACAATGGCGGTATTCACGTGATGTTTGACGAGACCGGTTCGGTCATGCGAGACGTGATGGGTGCTCCCGCCGGTGTACTCGGTATCGCCTCACCGGAATGGGCCGATGAAGAGACCGGCATCATTACCGAGGGCTGGGCGGTCATCGGCGGCGCCAGTACTTACTACAATGACACCGACCTGCGGCAGATAAACGGGGTGATTACCCACGAGCTGGGTCACTCTTTCAACCTCGCGCACACACAGACCAACGGTCACATCATCATGTACGGTAATTATGCTGCACTGACCGCAGGTCCCCGGGACTGCTCGGCGCATCCACTTACTGGGGGCGACTACCGCTTGCCGTTCCCGCAGGATTCTGCTCCGGCACTGTCTGATATCTCGGTCATGTATCCCTATATCAACACCAATCCGACCAGCAGCGGTGCAACCGGAGATCAACAGGCAACCGCCACAACGAAAGAGGATTACGCGGCGATTTCCTCGCTCTACCCCGCCAACAGTTTTGCCTCGCAAACGGGCACCATCAAGGGAAGTGTCACCTACGCGTTCAGCAAGGAAGGTGTCATTGGCCTGAATATTGTCGCTCGCAATATCGACGATCCCTGGCACGATGCGATCACCGCCATGACCGGTGACTGGAATGACGGCGATCCGGAGGCAATGCAGGGCACCGGCGACTTTATCCTGCAGGGCCTCACCCCCGGCGCGCAGTATGTGATCCATGTCGAAAAGATTTTTGCTGGCGGCTTTCCGACACCGCAGTTCGGAATGCCCGGGCCCTCCGAGTACTACAACGGTAGCGGCGAAAGCGACGACGCGGTGCAGGATGACGCCTGTGACTATGTTCCCGTCGTGGCAGGTGCCGGTCAGGTTGTCGAGCATATCGACATCCAGATGAACGGAATGAAAAACACCCCACAGCTGTTCACCTCGCCTGCCCCGAACGGCAGCCAGATCACCGAGAGTGGACAGACAACGGCAGGAACTATTGCCAACTCTTATGGTGACGCGCTGAGCTGGATCTATCAGGAAGGCAATGAGGAATACACCATCTTGCCGATGGGCGGCATTGCCATGAGTGACAACGGCTCCGTCATCAGTGGGCGGGTCAGTCAAAACAGTTCCTACCTGCCTGCTCGCTACACCGAAGGCCGCGGTATCGAAGTACTACCGAGTGCCGGTAACACTGGCTGTGATCAGGGCGGCGGCATCCTGGAGATGTACTCCAACTTCGCTATTTCACCGGACGGTCGCACCATGGGCGGCTTCCTGTGGAACTGCGATAACGCTGCGGAGTACAGCAACTACCGTGTTTCTGCAGTGACCTACAACGATGAAGATGGCTGGACTATCCTCGATAGCCACAAGGACGACAACAGTTCGCGAGTCAACGCACTGTCCAACACTGGTGTCGCTGTCGGCTGGGAATCTGACTCCGTCGGCTGGTGGGAGGGTCGCGTCTGGAAAGACGGCAAGGAAATCAATCTGAAGGATGCGGCTCCGTCCGATATCGACTACGTCGGTCAGGCCACGGCGGTGAGTACGAATGGTACCTGGGTTGCCGGTATCGACACCTATAACGCGCAACTCGAACCCAATCAGTACCTGTACAACACCCAGACCGGCGAATTCAAGTTGCTGGATATCAAGGAAGCCTGCCCGTGGTGGGACTGGTTCTGCTGGGGCGAAAAGCCGTTCAGGCCCTATGACATCGCCGATGACGGTACACTGGTTGGTGCAATGGGCACAGCCTCCGGCGCCGGAGCAATGATTGTCTCTGATACCCTCGGCGGCGAATACCGACTGGCTGATTTCCTCAGGGGCCAGGGTGTGATGAACGCTTCGGATCTCGAGGTTGTTTCGACCGCAACCAAGATTTCATCGAACGGTAAACACATCGTCGGCTGGACCGCACTCGAGGGCTACTTCGGTTCCTTCAGGCTCACCCTGGATCAGCTCTTTGTATGCAACAAAGATAAGACTCTGAAGGTGGGATATCCTGTCGGCGTTACTACACAGTTACGCAACGGCGCCACACTGGGTATGTGCGAAGCTGACCTTCCAAAGCAGTACAAGTAAGCCCTAGAGACTACTCTGGGTAGCAGAAAAAAGGTGGCCACTGGCCACCTTTTTTTATTGATGGGTGAGAGAACTATCGAATACCCGCAAGCCCTCCTGTGCACAATGCTATCCGTCTTATCAACTGGGCCCCCTGAGGGTACTGGTCGATGACCTTGGTAACATCCTTGACCTGCAGTATCTTACACATCTGATCACGAAGGATTCCAGGCAACATAATGACAAGTACAGGAATGAAACCGATGCGCAACCGCCGCAATTTCCTCAAAGCTGCCGCGACAATTTCTGCCACCGCGCTGTTGCCGGCCGGTACTGCTTTCGCCGGTGAACGGGAATCCTGGTTCCGGATCTCCCTGGCGCAATGGTCCCTGCACCGGGCGTTTCGCAACGGTGTCGCCAATCCGAAGAATTTTGCCCGACTGGCCCGACAACTGTTCGGCGTACAGGGTATCGAGTACGTCAATCAGTTTTATTTTGACAGCTACAGCGATGCGCTGATTCGCGACCTGAAAGGTCAGGCAGATGGCGAGGGGATTCGCAGCTTGTTGATCATGGTCGACGGCGAGGGCGACCTGGGCGCGGATACCGCGGCCGAACGCCGGGCAACGGTGACCCGGCACCACCGCTGGGCGCAGATGGCAAAGGCTTTGGGCTGTCATTCGATTCGCGTCAACGCACACAGTACCGGCACATTCGATGAGCAGATGCGCAAGGCGGCCGATGGCCTGCACCAGCTCGCCGAATACTGCGACGGCCTGAATCTCAATGTGCTCGTGGAAAACCACGGCGGCCTGTCATCCAACGGTCAGTGGCTCGCCGGTGTCATGGAGATGGCAGACCACCCCCGTGTCGGCACCCTGCCAGACTTTGGCAACTTTGTAATCGACCGAGAAAGCGGTGAGGAATACGACCGCTATCGCGGTGTCCGCGAAATGATGCCCTGGGCCAAAGCCGTCAGCGCCAAGACCCATGACTTCGATACCGACGGTGAGGTGGTGGAAACCGACTATCACCGCATGCTCAAGATCGTGCGCGAGGCCGGCTACCGCGGCTGGGTAGGTGTTGAATACGAGGGCGAACACCTCAGTGAAATCGAAGGCATCCAGCGCACGCTGCAGCTGCTACGACGCATTCAGCACGTCAGCTAGCCTATGGGACCCCACTTTCCAGAGAAGCGATCAGGCGGGCATTTTCCAGTGCTGCAGTGCGGTGCATGGCCAACTGCTGGTATTCCGAATTCTTGACCATGTCGACAAACTTCTCGATGGACGGATAGCGCACCAGCAGTATTTCATCCCACACCTCCTCCGCTGGGGCAATCAAGGCTGTCCGGGCCTCGCCGCGCCAGACCAGTTCCGCGCCGACGCGCTTCAGGTGCGCGATCGCCTGTTCGCCGTAGCGCTGGTAAGCCTCGCGGCCACTGCAGTCCGACTCGACGCCGTCGTACACAGCCCTGTCGCGAAACCTGAGCAGGTTGAGCATGACTACCGGCTGGTCGCCCGGAATCGACGCGAGCGCTTCGGCAAACTTGCCGGGATCTGGATCAATCGTTTTCATCGTGCAATTTCCACTTTTGCAAAGGAGTGCGACTAGTGGCGCTATAGCGCAAGGGCTTCCAGCGCTCGACGGATGTTTTCCGGAATCGGCACAGACCTATTGCTAGAGCGCTCGACAAAGACATGGGTGAAGCTGCCCGCGGCGCAGGCCTCGGTCTCGCTACTTTTGAAAATGGCCACGGCGTAGGTCACCGAGCTGTTGCCCAGCCGTTCAACCCGAATTCCGGCTTCAATCGCTTCCGGATAGGCGATGGGCGCACGGTAATCACAGCTGGAATTCACCACGAATCCAACCACCGGTGCCGCCTGAATATCCAGGCCACCCTCCTCGATCAGGTAGCGGTTTACCGCACTGTCAAAATAGGAGTAGTAGGTCACGTTGTTCACGTGGCCGTAAATATCGTTGTCCATCCAACGCGTGGTAATCGGATAGAAGACCCGGTAAGCGCTGCGGCTGCTCGTTGGTGCTGTACTCATTTTTTACTCTTCAGTAGGCCGCGCGGTAAATGGCCGCGGCATCCTTTTCGGTAACCGGGCGGGGATTGTTGACCAGTAGGCGCTGTTGCTCCATCGCATCGGCGGCGAGCCGCTCTATCGACGCTTCCGGTACGCCACAGTCGCGCAGTCGCAGTGGCAGGCCGACAGTTTCGGTCAGTTGCTCTATCCAGCCGATCAGGCTGTCCACTATCTCCGCATTGCTGCCCGGCGCGAAATCGCGGCCCATGATATTCGGCGCCAGCTCCGCATAGAGCCCGGCGCAGGCCGGTGCATTGAATCCCATTACATGGGGCAGCACCAGCGAGTTGCTGAGGCCGTGGGGAATATGGAAATGACCGCCGAGCGGGTAAGCCAGCGCATGCACGGCCGCCACCGGTGCATTGGCAAAGGCCTGACCGGCCAGCAAGGCGCCGAGCAACATGTTGCCGCGAGCTTGCAGATTGCTGCCCTGCTGTACCGCGGTCACGATGTTGCGTGCGAGCAGCCCCAGCGCCTCCCGGGCGAGCATATCCGATAGCGGGTTTTTCCTGTGTACCGAGGTGTAGGCCTCGATCGCATGCACCATCGCATCGATGCCGGTGGCCGCGGTGACCTTTGGCGGCAGGCCGACCGTCAGTGCCGCATCCAGCAGGGCAATGTCCGGCTGCAGAACCGGCGACACGACACCGGCCTTGGTGGTCTCGCCGGTGGTAACAATGGCGATGGGTGTCACCTCGGAACCCGTGCCCGCCGTGGTCGGGACCTGGATCAACGGCAATCGTGTACCGCGGATATTGTCGACGCCGTAGAGTTCCGCCAGTGCCTGTGTGCAGCTGCCACAAGCCAGTACTGCCACCAACTTGGCCACATCCATCGAGCTGCCACCGCCGAATCCGATCACCAGTTCCGCATCGATTTCCTGCGCTGCAGCCAGCGCCTTGAGCACGGTGTCGTCGGATGGATCGGCTTCCACCTGATCGAAAACGCCGAGGCGGATACCGGCATTCCGGAAGCCGGGCGCGACACCGTCCAGCAGCCCGGCCCCTACGATGCCGGCATCGGTGACCAGCAGCACCGAAGTCACACCCCGGTCCGCACACAGCGACCCCAGACGCTCGGCGGCGCCGGGTTCATTGATGATGGTTCTGGTGGTGGAAAAAGTAAACGCGCCCATGTTCATTTCCCATTTCGGTGGATCTTCAATATTTACCACTGGGAAAGGCGGGATACCATTACGTCGGAGTTCGTTTAATCGCAAACCCTGCGCGCACAGCGTGGATTTTCGGGGCTAATCCACCAGCTCGATATCCAGCACCTCCAACAGGCTCAGGGCCTCGTAGCGGCTAAATTTGGCGCCGGCCAGCCTGTTTTCAAAAATATCGATATGGAAATCATGGGAACCGCTAAGATCGGCGCCCTGCATGTCCGTACGCATAAACTGGCTGCCACTGAAGTCACACTGCGTCAGTTGCGCATCGACAAGAGTGGCCTCCCGGAAATCGACGCCGTGCAACTTGCATTCGTCCAGCACCAGATGACTCAGGGAGAGCCCGAAGAAGGAGCTATCGGTCAGGATACTCTTTTTGAAGGAAAGCCCGAGATCCAGATTCAGCGACGGGAAACTGGCTCTGGTCCAGTCAACGCCGACCAGTTTGCACTCGATGAACGCCACCTCGGAAAGCCGCGTGAGCGGCAGCTTCAGCAGGCTCAGGTTGCACTGGTGAAATTCGCAGTCAATGAATTTACAGCGCTCGAATGCAGTTTCGGAAAAATCACAGCCATAAAACCGGCACGCCTCGAACTCCACCTCTGCGAAATCCATCGAAGCCAGCTCCAGCTTTGTAAACGATTTATCAAAGTATTGAGTTCCGCTTTCTATCTGGACCATGCTTCGTACATCCCCCGTTTGGGTCAACACCCGGCAAGCCGCAGGGCGGCACTGGAAAATCACTGTAAGATATAGGTCTTACCCTCGCGAAATAACGCCAGGCGTTTTTCCATACCGGCAACCGTTTCTTCCGTTGCTTCCGCGGCCCGCGCCAGGTAAATCGCGTATTCCTGCGTCTGCACCGCCTTGTCGAAGGTGGATGAACGGGCATAGATGGCGGCCAGCGTATCGAGATAGGCCCAGTCACTCCAACGCGACTGCATATTGAGTCGCTGAGCCAGTTGCGCAGCCCGTTGGATATCCCGATCGGTAGCCGTGGGCCTGATTGCCAGTGCCCAGGCGAGGTTATTGATGGCACGGAGGTTGTCGGGCTCGCGCTCCAGCAGTGCTTCCAGCATGGCCTCACCCAGTGGTAAGGCACCTTTGTTGATAATCTGCTCTGCCTGATCGAGCAACTGGAAGTGTCCGATACCCGGCAATACCGCATCGCCTTCCCTCTTGTAGAAGAACGCCAGCGCGGGCAGATCCAGTCCGGGGGTCCGCATTGCCTCCATGACAATAAATCCGGAGTCCCATTCACCGATCACGCGCAGATCTTTTTCCCGCAGCAGTGCCTTGAAGTCTGCAACGGGAATGGCGGCATCAAACAGCGGCATACCCTTGACGATTGCCAGTGTCCGATCCTGGTCTTTGTCTGCGACCCCACCCTGGCGCACCGCCCGATAGGCCTGCCAGTACTGATGTTTTTCGGGACAGCCCTGCAGTTGAGCGGCGTATTCATCGCACAGCGCCAGTATCCGGTCGGGCGCCGCGGCGTTGGCCGGCACTGCTGTCTCGTATAGCTCCATGGCCTTGCCGACATCGCGCGCCACATACTTGCCATCGCGGTAGAAATCGCCAAGATTCAGGGCAGCGCTGATATTGCCCTGCTGCACGGCCTCCGCATAAAGCTTCAGCGCCCTGTCCGGATCCGCGGCGACGCCGCTCCCCTGCTCGTACAAGAGCGCAAGCTTTTCTTGTGCGCCCGCGTGTCCCGCATCGGCCGCAATCTGGTACATATTCGCGGCGGCCTCTGTTCCCTTGTCGTTGCCCATCTGGAACAGTTTGCCCAGCTCGAAGTAGCACTCCGTATCACCGCCCTCCGCGCAAAGGAAATACCAGGCCATGGCCTTGGACAGATCCCTCGGGATGCCGTTGCCTTTCAGGTACGCCGCAGCCAGAGCGCGTTGCGATCGTGGCATCAGCGAGCTGCGCCGGTAGTACTCCATGGCCTTAGCACTGTCGCTTTGGCCGAAAGCGCCGTAGGCGTAGATCCATGCCAGCATATTGTTGGCATTCTGGGACGAAAGGCTCGCCGCGGATTGCAGATATTCCATTACCTGTTCGGCGTCGTCCTTGGACCTGTGATCACTGCGCAGAATCAGGCTCGCATACGCCACCCGGGCGGGGACATATCCCCCGTCGGCCAGTTTTTTCATCGCCGGGATAATCGACGTCATGTCCGCCTGCTTACCCTCAAGCTGTCGCTGCAGCAAACGGTATTCGGCCTTGACCGAGCCCTGCTCAGCAGCCTTCGCCAGCGCCTCGTCGCGGGCCGCCGTGTTTTCCGCCCCGGCATCTCCAGCGTAGAGATCGGCGAGCTTCAGCCAGGCTTCACCCGGCGGCAGCTTGCCCGCCGCAGCCCGCATTAGCTGGTTGAATCCCTGCTCACTCTTTTCAACCCCGAGCCCCTCGCGCTGTACATAGGCGGCGCCAACCAGCGCGTCCATATAGCCATTTTCCGCGGAGGAAATCAGGAAATCCGCACAATCGGTACGGGAAAATTTTTGCAGATCGGTTTTCAGGCAGAGCAAGCCCAATCGATACTCGGCAACCTGACTGCCGTTGCCCACGGCTTCGAGATAAATGTCGGCCGCCTGCTCCGCCTTGCCGGCATCGTCGAGCAGTATGCCCTTGCCGACCTGTGCCGCCAGATCCTGATCGGACAGCGGTTCAATCACACGCTTCACATAGGCATTTGTCACGCCAGCGAAGGGAAAGCTGATACCCAGCAACTGGTGAATGGCCCGCTGATTCTGGAAGTAGATTTTTTTCTGCTGGCCACTCTCGGTGTCGTTCGCTACGACAACGTAGTACAGCCCCTGACCGGCCCCGGTCACTTTCAGGTAGGCATCGACCACCTCGTATCCAGCCAGCGTGACAATATCCCTGGCGTCGTCCCACATGGCGATTTCGTAGGCCGTGTCGTAGCTCTCGCCGTCAGCGCTGCCGAGAATACCGCTGAGCAGGTAGCGCACCGCGCCGGCCTGGAAATCTGCTGCCGCTTCGTTACCGGAGGATTCATAGCAGGCCTGGGCTGACAGGTGCGGTTCCAGCGCGGCAAAATTCTGCTCGGTCAGTGTTTGCCAGTCGACGCCTGTACAGGCCAGGTCCCCGGCATCCACTTTCGCCATTTGTTGCAGGTAAGCCTCATGCTTGCCCGCGGTATCCTCGATCTGGGAACTGGCGAGATATGCCTCCCAGAAACCTGCAAAGGGCACCGAGTCCGGCTGCTGCTTGTACTGGCGCAACAGAGCGGCGAAACGGGCATCACCAGTGGCGGCGACGTCGCTTCCTGTACTGCCCGTGGGGCCGGCCGCACATCCGCCCAGCAGGCTCCCCGCCAGTATCAGTGTGGTGATGGCTCTCACTTTGCTGACGGCTCTCACTGCGCTGATGGCTCTCACTGTGCGCCTCCCTTCTTGTTCATCAGGTTTCGCGCCAGATCCTTGAGGCGCTGCTGGCGGTTCTTCCGCGCGTCGCTTCCTACGTTCGATGAGAACCAAACCGAGTAAGCCAGTTCACTATCCAGCTGGTCGAGATCACTCAGGTATGTGGCGAAGTCTTCACCGGGTATCGATTTCGCCAGTGAGTTGTAATTGAATTCCACCTGAATTGTATTTTTTTCAGCATCGACATTGCGGGTGAACTTGAACCACTGGTTTTCCGATGCGTAGCCACTATTTTTTTCATACCACAGGATATCGTCGGGACTTTTTGCCTCGATACGCAACTTCTGGTGGATGGTGAATTCGCCCGGGAGCTGAAAGGGGTGCTTGCGCTGACGTGTCGCCGGCAGACTGAAGTTATCGGCGACATTCGACGCGACAAACTTGACGACATTTTTTCCTTTGCCGGGCTTACCGACTTTTGGCAGGAAATATTTCTCTGTCACGACCAGGCGATTGTGGCCATCGGATTCAGTCACTTCGATCGGTGCGCTGGATTCGATCGCCGGGAAATACTTGGCGTAATACTGCAGAAAATTGTTCGCTACCTCTTCACGGCTGTAGTAACCGAAATAGCTGCGCATCTGTTCGGCCTTCCAGCCGGTATAGGTGGTGCTGACATTGAAGTGCGCCGAGTCCCTGTCGTCACCCAGGGTAAAGACCTCCTCGATGTCGGTTGACGCCTGCCGCTGCCCGGGAACGGCAGGCGCAATTTCCGTAAGCCGATCCGACTTGCCGTCGACAACCAGCGCCCAGTGGAAGTCGGGCAGCGACATTTCCTCGATCGGGCCGCGCTGGCTGTTATCGGTGGGATCCACCCAGTAACGCTTGCCACCGTAGCGGAAAGTCGTGATCACGTGGTTGAAGAGCCCCGGTGACGGCAGATTTTTATCCAGGTTCAGGTTGGACTCGGTCGAGACGAGGGCCGGTTTGGCGTCGATGCCAATGGCGTGCAGCGCGGCGACCAGCAACACCGTCTTGTCCTTGCAGTCGCCGAAGCGCCGGCTCAGGGTTTCCGCGGGCGGACTCGGCATATGGGAGTTCACCCCGTGTTCGATACCGAAGTAGCGCACATTCTTCTGAATCCACTGGGTGATGCGGGCGGCCTGCACAAGCTTGTCGCCGTCGCCCTGGCTGCGCAGCACCTTCTGGAAATCCGCCGGCAATGTATCGTCGAGTTGGTACAGGCCGGCGGCCCACTGATTGACGCCGGACCAGTTGCCGTACTCGGTATATTCGACATACGGATAGATCGACAGCCAGGAAGGCGTGCCATCTTCCGACTTGATCGCCGCGGTATCGAACAGCTCAACCGAATGGCGGCGCAGATCGCCCTCTGAGGTTTCGCGGATCTGCGCATCGGAACCCTTGATGCGGAAATGGATATCCAGTTGCTGCGGCCGCAGCAGGCTGACAAACAGGTGTTCCACCGGCGCGCCCCAGCCCAGTGCCTCCCAGCCAAAGTTGCGCCCGCCGAGTACCGGGTTGGATCCGCGCACGGTGTAGCTGTACTCGACCACGTCGTTGACCCGCACATCCTTCAGGATCGACAGTGCAGTCCAACCCTCTACGTACATGTCGCTCTGCAGCTCGTTCTCCTGCTGGAACAGCTTGATGTCGTCCATATCCAGGCGACTGGTTTTGCGGCCGTTGCGGTAGACGCTGATATCGTGGATTACCAGATCTTCATAGGCGGGAAAGAAGCCGATGCTGATATTGGAAACCTGCTGCAGCCCCTGCTGGTTCAGGGGTTGTACCGCCAGGTGTACGAACCGCTGCATTTTTTTGCCGGTGAGGTTGATCTGGGTATCGGAGAGCACAAAACGGACGCTCTGGTCGCCGCCCGCGACCTTGTCCAGATCGACAGCGACAGGCTTCACCCAGTCCGGGCGCGGCGCCTGGGAGAAGTGGTCGGCTCCGTTGACCGGCGCATCCGCAGAAGACAGCGGCGAAACAACCCACATCACCAACGCAGCGGCGGCGACAATTCCCCTGGAGATTAACTGCATTATTCTTTTCTCTGTTTTTCCATTGCCCGACACCGGCCGGCAAACATGACGACAGATTTCATCATATAGATTTGGCCGCGCCGGATCTATCGAGGGAAATGAGGGATGCGGCACGCGGCCGCACCCGAATGCAATGTTCGGGGCGCCGCGACCAGAAAGCGGTTACTGGGCGGTGGCCGTTCGGGCCGAACGCTCCCCGGGCTGCCTGGCAAAGACCCGCCGCAGCAGCGGCAGCCCCTTACGCCAGCCGAGAATACTCTGCGCGGTGACCAGGCCGCCGAACATGGCACCGGCGACGCCACAGCTCATGATGTCCTGGCCAGTCAGGTAAAGGCCCTTGATGCGGCTCTTCGGTCGCAGCCAGGGCTGCTCGAAACGATTGGGATCGTGATCGAGACCATAGATTTCACCGCGGGAATAGCGGCAGAAATAGTCGGTCGACAGTGGTGTCGACAGTTCGCAGTAGTCGATCTGGCCGCGCAGTTGTGGGAAGTACCTGTACAGCTGCTCCAGTAAGCGCTGGCTCAGGTCCTCTTTGAACGCCTCGTAATCGTCGCCGCGCTTGCCCCAGGGTTTGTCGTGCCAGTCGGCAAACCATTCGTACTTGCCGGGGGCGACAATTTCGATGGTGGCGCGCCCCGGATAACGCTGCGTAAAGCTCGGATCCTTCGCGGACGGGAAAGAGATATAGACCAGCGGAACTTCCCCATCGCGGTCGTCGAGGAACCGCTGCATATCGCCGTCGTAATCGGTACTCGGATACAGCCAGTAGTTGGTTTTGGGCAGGCCGAGCTCGTCAGCGGTGCGCTGCAGGCCGATATACAGGCAGATATGCGCCATCGAGCGCCGCACCGTTTCCAGATCCCGGCTGTAACCGGCATGCTCGCTGGCACTGCCCGGTAACAGTTTTTCAAAGGTGTTGAACACACCCGCTCCGGAGATCACCAGCGGCGCCGAGATTTCGGTGCCGTCGGCCATCCGTACACCCCGGGCGCGATTGCCGTCGAGAAGAATGGTATCCACGTCCGCATAGGTGAACACCTCGCCACCGGCAGCCTGAATCTGCGGAATGATCGTTTCGGCAATTTTGCTGGCGCCGCCGACCGGGTAATAACCGCCGTACAGGTAGTGCTTCACGATCAGCGCGTGAATGATGAAGCTGCCGGTCTTCGGCGTCATGCCGTTGTCGCCCCACTGACCAGTGAGCACGGCAATCAGTTTTTCATTGTCGGTCAGTTCGCGCAGCACCTCGTAGGTGGTCTTGTTCAGGTAGGCGGGCAGGCGCCACTTTTTCAGCAGCGACACCAGTGGCGCGCACCAGCCCGGCAGCAACTTTTCCATGGTCAACAGTGGCATGGCGCGACCGACGGCAGCGACACGTTCCAGGTAGGCTTCGATGGCCGCGCGCTCGCCGGGAAAATGTCGCAACAGTTCAGCAACAAAGGCTTCGCGACCGGCGCGCAGGTCGAACTGTTCGTCGCCGATACAGATGCGATCGTAGGTCGCGTCCATCGGTGCCCACTGCAGCTGGCCCGCGGAGAGGAAATCAAACAGCTGGCGGGTCATGGTCGGGTGCTTGCCCACGTCGCCGATATAGTGCACGCCCACATCCCACTCATAGCCGTTGCGGTCGTAGGCGTGGGTAAAACCGCCGGCCGTGTAGTGCTGCTCGAGGACCAGGACTTTTTTGCCGGTGGCACTCAGCAGGGCGGCAGTGGTGAGGCCGCCGATACCGGAGCCGATCACCACGGCATCGTAGGGGCCCTCGAGCCGGTTGGCCCGGTAGCGCCGGCCGATACGCAGGCGGCTGGGTTGAGGGGCATTGCGCTTTTGCGCCGGTGCAGATGCGGTCACGGGGCGACCTCGTGTTTTTCCTGTTGTTATCAGTTCACCTTAACGCCGAGCAGCCTGCTATGCAATAAGTTGCATAGCAGGAATCAAACCTCCGTCGCGCCGCGACAGGAATATACATTTCATATATGCTTCGTATATCCTTCTTGTTCGTATAGCTCCGGAAAAGGAAGACAAAGGCCATGGGTATCCTGAAAGTATCCGACCAACTCCACGACGAGATACGCCGGGCCAGCGCCGTGATGGCGCGCTCAATCAATGCGCAGGCGGAGTTCTGGGTGCGCATCGGCATGCTCGCCGAACTGAATCCGGAGCTGACCTACAACCAACTGTGCAAAAAGCTCCTGCGCGACCCGGCGCCGACCCTCGAATCCCTCGTCAATGAATAACATTCTCCGCAAGACGCCGGCGGAACAGCGGTTGATGCGCGAGTCCGGCCAACTGCTCGCGCGGGTTTTCGCCATGCTGGACGAGTTTGTTGCACCGGGCGTATCCACCATGGACATCGATCGCCGCGTCGAGGACTTTATCGTCAACGAGCTGCGCGCGCGCCCGGCGAGCAAGGGCCAATACGACTACCCTTATTCCCTCAACACCTCGGTCAATGAAGTTGTCTGCCACGGCATGCCGCGGGATTCACAGGTATTGAAGAGCGGCGATATCGTCAACCTGGATATCACCCTGGAGAAGAACGGCTTTATCGCCGACTCCAGCAAGATGTATATGGTCGGCGACGTGTCTCCGGCGGCGCGGCAACTGGTGCAGACCACCTACGAAGCCATGTGGCGGGGCATCGAGACGGTGCGTCCCGGTGCGACCCTGGGCGATATCGGCCATGCCGTGCAGCGCCATGCGGAAGGGCGCGGTTACAGTATCGTGCGCGAATACTGCGGCCACGGTATCGGTCGCGAGATGCACGAGGAACCCAGTGTGCTGCACTACGGCCGCCCCGACAGCGGCGTGGTACTGCAAGAGGGCATGACGTTCACCATCGAACCCATGGTCAACCAGGGCAGCCGCAAGACCAAAGTGAAGAAGGACGGCTGGACAGTAATCACTCGGGACAGAAAGCTCTCGGCCCAGTGGGAACACACCATTCTGGTAACGGCGGACGGATTCGAAGTGCTGACACTGCGGCCGGAAGAGGCGCAGGGGCAGTAGACGGCGGGATGGGATGACCCCGCGGGAACCTTGCGGCTCCCGCGGGGTGGCGATCAGAAGTTATAGCGCGCTTCTGCACCAAATGTGCGCGGCTCGGAGATGGAAGTGTAGGGCGTACCGAACACATCCAGCGTGCGCCCGCTGGGAATACCGGCGCGCTCGTTGTCCAGCAGGTTGCGGCCCCACAGTGCCAGCTCGTAGGTGCCGCTGTCGCTCTGCCAGGACACGCGGCCGTTCAGGCGCTTGTCATCCACGCCGACACCATCGATGGCACTGAAGCTGGCCAGGTAGCCCGGTTCCAGCTCGTCGGTGTTCTCCGCGAAGATGTAATCCATGTGCACATTGACGGAACCGACCGGAATGACCGGCGCCCAGTCCATTGCCAGCGTATAGGCGGTGTTAGTGGAGGACTTGTCGCGGTCTTCCTGCAGCTCGCCCTGGGCATCGTAGAAGGGATCCCACTTGGAGTCCTGGTCGCGGATGGTGGTCACCAGCCCCAGACGCAGGGTGTCCAGCGGCAGCCAGTCGACGGTGACTTCAAAGCCGTTGAACTGCTGGTCGCCGTTGATCACCCGCGGCAGGGCGTTGGCTGAACCCGGCGCCTTACTCTCGACACCGCGCTGGCGATTGTCCACCGTCATATCGAAATAGCTGAGCTGTACCCGCAGGGTGTCGAGCAGATCGCCCTTCACACCCAGCTCGATATTGTCCACTTCCTCCGGCTCGATCGGGGTGTCGGCGGTCAGCAGGTTGAGGGAATCGAAGCCGCCGGATTTGTAACCGGTGGAGTAGGACAGGAAGGCCATTGCCGTTTCACTGAAGTGATACTGGCCCACCAGGCGCCCGGTGGTCGCACTCCACTCGTCGCTGGCCTCGCGCAGGCCCTCGCCCACGTTGTAGTTGTCGGCGCTGGAGAAGATCACCTCTTCAACACCCGGACGGATGTCGCGATAGCTGGTGCCCGGCGTCAGCCAGGTAAAGGATTTCTTGTCGGTGCTGTAGCGCAGGCCGGCGAGCACGTTGATCTTGTCGGTCAGCGCGTAATCCATATCGAAGTAGACGCCCCAGTTGGTGAAGTCGCCGGTATTCTCGACGCGCTCCACCCAGTTCTGGCCGGCGTAATCGGGTCCAAACAGCATGCCGGTGCCGAGCACGTTGTAGGCCAGCAGGTCGTACATATCATTGGTCTGTGGCAGCGGACCACTGCCGCCGATAGCCGGGGAGATCAGGCTGGTAAAGGTCGCCCAGTCGTCCGGTTCCCACAGGTGATCGACCGTATCCAGCGCCGCCAGCGCCTGGCCAGCAGCCATATCGCCGATACCGCCGTCTCCCGGGTAACCGCCGACCGACAGCGCCGCACCACCGGCGATCTGTTCACGCAGGGCCGGGTCGTTGACGATATCGGCAGTCACCAGCCGTGTTACCGAGCTGGCTGTCGCGGTGACATCGGTACTCTGGTAAATATTCTCGCGGGAGTAGTTCGCGCCCATCACTGCCGTCAGGCGATCGCCGGTGAAATTCACCTGCAGTTCGTGATAGCTGATATCCGAGTCAAAGATATTGTTGGTATCCAGGTAGCGGCTGACATCCGCGGTACCATCCTCCTCCTCGATATTGGAGGTTTCCCACTGGCGATAACTGGACACCCATTTCAGGCTCCAGGTGTCATTGAAGGTGTGCATCAGCTTGGCATTGACCGCAGACATGGAACGGGTTTCCTCGCCGTTCATCACGTCGTTTTCAACCTTGCCGGAGAAGGGATCGAGGTTGTAACTGTAGGGGCTGACGCCGATGGCCTGGCGCGGCGCATTGTCCACGTCGTCCCAGTCATAGGAGAGCTGTGCGGAAGTGTTGTCGCTGATATCCCACCAGGCCGACACGCGTCCGGTGAGAATGTCCTCG
Organism: Microbulbifer hainanensis; assembly: GCF_014904735.1. Classification (GTDB taxonomy): domain Bacteria; phylum Pseudomonadota; class Gammaproteobacteria; order Pseudomonadales; family Cellvibrionaceae; genus Microbulbifer; species Microbulbifer hainanensis. The sequence continues at coordinate 83,090 of NZ_JACZCR010000018.1, forward strand.
GAACCGGAATCCACCCCGCCGGGGTATACGTTCTCGACAAAGCCGTCGCGCTGGTAACTCATCAGGTTGCCGCGCAAAAATAAGGTATCGCTGACCGGCGCATTGACCATGGTCTCGAGCTGCTGCAGGCCATAATTGCCCACGCGCGCGGAGACAAATGCATCGAAATCCGCCTGCGGCCGGTTGGGCACCATATTGACGGTACCCGCAGCGGCGTTGCGGCCAAACAGCGTGCCCTGCGGCCCCTTCAATACCTCCACCCGCTGCATGTCGGCAAACGACATGGACGTGGCCGGGCTCGGCACATAGGCGTCGTCATAAAACACCGCCACCGACGGATCGCCGCCAGCGCTGATGCTCGAGCTCTGAATGCCACGGATACTCAGTGCCGACTGGGTAACCCCGCTGCCGGCATCGAATCCGGGAATATAGTCGGCCATATCGCTCAGTTTGAGCGCATTGGTGTTGTCCATGTCCTCGCTGGAAAAGGTGTCCACAGTCACCGGCACCTCCAGCGCATTCTGTTCGCGCTTCTGTGCGGTTACCGTGACTTCTTCCAGGGCCAGTTCTTCGGCGAACGCCGGTGCTCCCGCGCCCGCCACAATGGCAATCGCCAGCGCGAGGGGACGCCGTCCAGTCAGATGGGCTTTGTTCATCGGTCTCTCCAGAGGGTTATTTTTATTGTCCGCGCGGCACTGGGCCGCTTATGGAGAACCGCAAATAATCAATGGCCATGGATGCGTTACTGGTACGGAGACGGAAGCGTACCAATTTCCGCTGCGGCTCATTTTTATTTTCTCCGCAACACTTCCTGAATACATCAATTTGAAATTAGCACAGGCTTTTTTTTCTGGCTATACACTCGTACCAAAACCAAGCAAACTGCTTGTTCCAGTTGGCCGCCGCGTCACCAACGGATAAATATTCCTGCCAGTTACGTTAAACTGGTATGCATTCGTCAACCGTTACCCTTCAGAATTCCATGGCCAAAAATCCTTACGATGCGCTCAAGCTCGACAACCAGTTATGCTTCAGCCTGTACTCCACCTCGCTGGCCATGAGCAAACTGTACAAGCCACTGCTCGAAGAACTGGGGCTGACCTATCCGCAGTACCTGATCATGCTGGTACTGTGGGAGGACGACGGCATCACTGTCACCGAACTGAGCGGGCGACTCGCCCAGGACAAGGGCGCCCTGAGCCCGGTGATCAAACGGCTCGAAGCCCAGGCACTGATCGACCGCCGCCGCGACCCGGCAGATGAGCGCAGGGTACACCTGTGCCTTACTCCCAAGGGCAAGTCCCTGCAACGGCGCGCCGCCGATATCCCCGCTCAGGTACTGCGCGCCAGCGGGCTCGACCGCAACGCCGCCCGCGAGCTGAAGGCACAGATAGAGACAGTGCGGCACGCGCTCAACAGCCTGATTCGCGATACTGACTAACGGGCCACATTACCCCCAAAGTCCCGACAGGCACCGCCATTCCTCACCTTTGGATCGAGACTATCAAGGTCATAGCCAAATTTGATTATCGCGCTAACTGTTATCGCGCTACCTTTCTTTCCGTGCCCAGCACAGCAACTTAAACCGCTCCATCACCAATTAAGGTAAAGCGCCATGCAAGTTCTCTACACAGCAGTAGCCACAGCCACCGGCGGCCGCGACGGCCAGGCCAAATCTTCCGACGGCATTCTCGACGTCAAACTGACCACGCCGAAAGAACTGGGCGGCCCCGGCGGCGACGCCACCAACCCGGAACAGCTGTTTGCCGCAGGCTACTCCGCGTGCTTTATCGGCGCGATGAAATTTGTCGGCGGCAAGGAAAAAATCGCAGTGCCGGAAGACGCCAGCGTCCGCGGCGAAGTGGGGATCGGCCCGACCGACAACGGTTTTGGCTTGGATATCGATCTCTACATCACCCTGCCCGGACTGGAGCAGGCGGTTGCAGAGGATCTGGTGGCAAAGGCGCACCAGGTGTGCCCCTACTCCAACGCCACCCGCAACAACGTGGCAGTGCGCCTGCACGTCTCCACATGAAATGAGGCCGGGTTGATCCCAACGAATCAGAGGTAAATGTCATGAAAAAGCCATCTGTATCCAAGCTGCTGTTGTCCCTGTTCTTTGCCCTGGATACTGCCGTCGCCTTCGGCGCTGGCTCCCCGGGAGTGGAACAGCACACGCAACAGTTCCTCGAAGCGCTGGAGCAGGGCGGCGGCAAACCGCTCGAACAGTTGTCACCAGCCGATGCCCGCGCAGTGTTGACGGGCGCCCAGCAGGGCGCCCAATTACCGCCAGCGGAGGTATCGGAAAAAACCATCCAGGCTGACGGTAAGCCCCTGCAGCTCACCATTGTTAAGCCAAAGGGCACCAGAGAAACACTGCCGGCATTTATGTTTTTCCACGGCGGTGGCTGGGTACTGGGCGACTACCCGACCCACGAACGCCTGATCCGCGATCTGGTCAATCGCTCCGGTGCGGCGGCAGTCTATGTCGACTACACGCCATCGCCGGAAGCCCACTACCCGACCGCGATCAACCAGGCCTACGCTGCGACAAAATGGGTGGCAGAACACGGCAAGGAAATCGGTGTGGATGGCTCGCGCCTGGCAGTGGCGGGCAACAGCGTCGGCGGTAATATGGCGGCGGTAGTCGCCTTAATGGCAAAGGAAAAGGGCACGCCGAAAATCCGCTTCCAGCTGCTGCTGTGGCCAGTGACCGACGCCAACTTCAGCACTGCCTCCTACCGGGAATTTGCCGAAGGGCACTTCCTTACGCGCAACATGATGAAGTGGTTCTGGGATAATTACACCACCGATCCCAAACAGCGGGCTGAGATCTATGCGTCCCCCCTGCGCGCCACTAACGCACAACTCAAGGGACTGCCGCCGGCTCTGATACAGACCGCGGAAAAAGATGTGTTGCGCGATGAAGGCGAGGCCTATGCACGCAAGCTCAACGACGCAGGCGTAACCGTCACCGCCGTACGCTACAACGGCATGATTCACGACTTCGGACTACTGAATCCGCTGAGTAAAGTGGCGGCCGTTCAGGATTCGCTGGATCAGGCGGGGACAGCGCTGAAACACCATCTCCGTTAACACCATCCATCCAAGGCCCCGCTAGGGGCCTTTTTTTTTCGCCCTGAGAAATAAAAAAACACTAATCGTAAATCCGCTGCTTAGCGGTTTCTGCTCACTGCCACTCCCGCGCTTCTGCCCGCATGACAGGGCCGCAAGACGCTCCGAGGCAAGATCCACACTCCGTAAATTTGCAGCAGCCATCCCGCTTCCAACCTGTAATTCCGTTCGATATAAATCTTGCCCTCAACTGTCGCGTTTGAACCAAGAAATTCCGGGGATATACGACACCATTGCGTATTTAGACGCTATACACACTATCGATAATCCGATATAAACAATTGAATTTACGGCGCCTTATTTGCGCAGATCAGATATTGTTCAATTTAAAGTTTCGGGGATAGGCGACAAAGTGTCGCATTTAAACACGACACTTCGCCGCCTAATACACTGTTATGAGCTTTACGGATATTTTAGGAATATATGCTTACGTTCGCAGGTCTCTTGTTCACATCGATTTCTATATTTTGGGCTGTCTACACTTATAGGCGGCAAATGAATGCGCAGTTGTTTCTAGAGTATACAAGTCGATATGACCAGATAATGCAGTCATACCAAGGACGGATAACTGATCTTAATTTAGATAGTGAGCCTTTACCTGAGGAAAATCAGGAACTAAAACAATGCATTCTTCGGTACCTGAACCTATGTTCGGAAGAGTTCTATCTCTGGAAACGGGGATACCTCAACAAAGATATTTGGTTGATTTGGCAGGGAGAAATCAATCGAGCATTGCGAAGCAAGCTTTATAAGCGGGCGTGGGTTGGTTTGCAAACGGAGTTTGAAGCATTTCCGGAATTTTCGAGCTACGTGAGAGAGGTTCAGTCTGGCTCATAACAAGTAGTTGCAGTTCGTTCCGGCCCTGGCGGGCCTCCACCGGACCGGCTTTCCGTTGCACTCCAAACCGGCCGCTGAACATCGGCGTTAAAAATGGTCATATTTGCAATCGCAAGGAACCGATATCTGGAGCTTGAATCGATAATTAAGTCGGCAAACTATCCAGTTTTGGTTAGCGAAGGGGATTTAAATAAATCCGAGATGGAACAGCTGCGGGCATCTGGAGTAGAGCTGGCTAATTTCATGTATAAAATTCCACTCAATGATCGAAGCGAAATTGAAAATGCGCTGGAGGATACTTTGCTCCATCATCCTAGTGAGCGGATTCGCCAGGCACGAATCCGATCGCAGCGAAGTTATTCGACCTCTACCGCGATCTGCGCGAAGAGCGCCCCGCTGACTCGATCAAGTACGGACTCTGTGCGGTCGGCCAGTTCGCCAACATGGTCAAGCGCCACCCAGCCTACAAGCGGAAATACCCGGATCGGCCGCCGACATACGGCATGCCCTACGAGGGGATCGAAAACCTGAGGCCGATGACCAAGGAGCTCCTGCGGAGCTTCGCCCTCGGGAGACCCGGAAAGTAGACTCGTACTCTCGCAAGGGCGGTCTCAGCGGGGGCAGGCGCGAGTCGTTAAGCCAGATTGGGCTTGGGCCCTCATCTTCCGCCTCCGCACACGAGATACTGCGAACTCTCTGGACCTCAGAGACCAAACACCTTCAGAACGCCGGCCATCCAAGAAGACACTGCAGTTGACGGCCAACAGCTCATTTTGGTCGAGGTTTGGTAGCCTTCTGGCATCGGCTTGGGCCCGGATATCGATCTCTACGTCACTTTGCCCGGACCGGAGCAGTCGGGCGCAAAAGACTGGTGCTAAAGCGCACCAGATATGCCCCTACTCCAACCCCACCCGCAACAATACGGATGTGCGCCTGCACGTAGCAACCTGAGCAGTAATCATCGCTAATTCTCAATGTCAGAGGATTTGACTATCAATAAATCGATTGTCGGCAGACTGGCATCCCTTCTCCTTTTCGCAGTAGATACCGCATTGTACTTAGCGCACCGGTCGACGTGGGAGCCAGACGGCAAATGATTTCGCAAGTCCTAATGGAACAGGCGCAAGAATAGGCATAGTTTCGTTCGCAATAATGGTTAGCGTAGTAATTTCGATTCGATTGAAAATAACTGGCTCGATTAAATCACTGTTCGGCTCGCTAGTGGTGATAGTGGCTATATTCAAAGTGATTGAGACGTCATTACCCATTTCCATGTTTGCTGGCGAAGTATTGATTTCTCAACGTGCCGTGGCCATAGCGGCGCACTACTTCCATTAATTACAACCGATCTGTATTGGCGCTTTAAAAGGTCAGAAGGTTGAAACATATCAAGCGGCTGTAGTCGCCGCTGAAAATGCGGCTGGGACGACTTACGCTGTACTACAGCCGTTCCTAAACCGAGCGTTCACTTGCATTCTGCAAATATGAAAGGCAACTCGCATGAAAGCCCTGAAACAAACAGAGATCGACGACTTCAAAAATCAATTCGATGGCGATGTGCTTTTGCCCGACGACCCGGCCTATGACGAGGTACGTCAGATTTGGAACGCCATGATAGACCGCAAACCCGGAATGATCGCCCGCTGCACCTCGGCTGACGATGTCGTCAAAGCGGTCAACCTCGCCCGCGAGAATGAACTGCTCGTTTCGGTTCGTGGCGGCGGACACAATATTGCCGGCAACGCCATCTGCGACGAAGGCCTCATGATCGATCTCTCGCTCTTGAAGCAGGTCCAGGTGGACCCAAAGTCGCGACGCGCGACAGTCGAACCCGGCTGCACCCTCGCTGATCTCGATGCCGCGACCCAGAAGCATGGCCTCGCCACTCCAGTTGGCATCAACTCGACCACCGGCGTAGCCGGCCTGACGCTTGGTGGCGGCTTCGGCTGGTTGAGTCGCAAATACGGCATGACCGTCGATAACCTGCTGTCCGCGAATGTCGTCACCGCGGATGGCCGTCAGTTGCGCGCCAGCGAGACGGAAAATGCTGACCTGTTCTGGGGACTGCGCGGGGGCGGCGGAAACTTCGGCATCGTCACCCAGTTCGAGTTCCAACTCCACCCCGTCGGACCGGATGTGCTGAGCGGGCTGATCGTATTCCCATTCGACCAGGCGAAGTCGGTAATCACGCAATTCGCCCGCTTCACCGAGACGGCGCCGGAAGAGCTCAGCATCTGGATGGTGGCTCGGATGGCGCCCCCACTACCGTTCCTACCGGAGGCGGTCCACGGGCAGACAGTCGTTATCCTGGCACTGTGTTATACGGGGGATCCAACCGAAGGCGAGAAGCTCATCGAGCCGCTACGGGAGTTCGGCACGGCTCATGGCGAGCACATTGGCGTGGAGCCATTCTGCGCCTGGCAGCAAGCTTTCGATCCACTCCTTACCCCGGGAGCACGCAACTACTGGAAGTCACATAACTTCACGCAGCTCAGCGACGGAGCGATTGACACCGCAGTCGAATACTCTGGCAAGCTGCCGTCACCCCAGTCCGAGATCTTTATTGCCTCAATTGGCGGTGCTACATGCCGCCCCGCTCCCGAAGCGATGGCCTACTCGAGCCGGGACGCCAACTATGTTCTAAACGTGCACATACGATGGGATTCGGCAGATGATGACCAGCGCTGTATTGCCTGGGCGCGCGATTTCTTTGCCAAATCAAAACCTTTCGCCAGCGGCGGCGCCTATATTAACTTCCTCACGCAGGACGAAACCGATCGCATCGAGTCGGCCTACGGCCCGACCTACACGCGTCTGCTGGAGCTCAAAAAGAAATTCGACCCCACGAACCTCTTCAGGATGAATCAGAACATCAAGCCGGACTGATCAGGAGACGCCATCCAATCGGCAGATCAACATCGGACGCCGCATCAAATCCACTCAGCCCCTCCACGGCTCCAACGGAGAACCGCGTGGAGCCGTTCAAAAGCACCTCGGGCGAAACGATTGCCCGACGTTCCCTCGACGTTAAGAGAAGTCTCCAATGAAATGAATTGAAAGCGATTGACTTGAGCGTAGAGTCGATGAGGTTCCCTACTACATTTGGGATCCAATTGGGGTTAATAATGAGATTTGGGGTCGCGGTGAATACCGGGGCTACGTAGCGGGTGTCCGAAAACTCATAAAGAATGGCTACTCCGAATCGGCTATAGCAGATTACCTATATGAAATTGATATTTCTAAAATGTGCTTGTCATCGACCATGAAACGAGCCATTTTAGCTGCCAAGGCTCTGAAGCTACACGAAGAGGCACTTGATAAAGGTGCCGCTTAATAAGTGCAGCCATCCGCACCCCGTTCATCTAAAGGATCAGAGTTATGAACAGTGAACTTCTTTACTTGACGCTCGTTACCGCTTTTACGGCAGTACTATGGGTACCGTACATTCTGGATCGGATTGCTGTCTGGGGCTTATCCGACGCCGTCGGATATCCCGCCAATCCCAAGCCCCAGTCACCTTGGGCCGTCCGTTTGATAAAGGCGCATTCCAATGCCGTCGAGAACCTGGTGGTCTTTGCAACTCTGGTTCTGATCGCGCAGTTCTCCGGCATCAGCAATTCGACAACCGTTAGCGCATGCGTTGTCTATTTCTGGTCCCGAGTGGTACATGCCATTGCGTATACTTTCGCGATTCCGTGGCTCCGTACCTTGGCTTTCGCAGTTGGATTTTTCGCTCAGGTGGCGATTGCATGGCAGCTACTTGCATCAACTTCGGTTTCTGCCTGATCATTCAAGCCGAAACCTCCTCACGAAGTGGCTTAATTTACGCGCCACGTGAACTGAAAAACCATAGCCAGGAGAAGAAATATGTACAGCATTATCGAAAGCAAAAAATCATTCGAAGTTGCCTCTAATGATCTTGAGGCGGCGGTGAAGAACAATGGTTTTGGTGTTCTGCATATCCACGACCTCGGCGAGACACTGAGAAGTAAAGGCATCGACTACGGCGAAGAATGCAGGGTTTTTGAAGTTTGCAATCCCCAGCAAGCGGCGAAAGTGTTGGCGATTGATGTACGACTGAATATGGCCTTACCTTGCAGAATTTCCGTCTACACGGAACAGGGGGCGGTGAAGATTGGCTATATAAAGCCGGCTGAAATGCTGAGCGCATTATCCAGCGACCCAGCACTGGCTGCGATTGCGAGTGAAGTGGAATCATCCATGATTGACATCATGAACGGAGCCAAGTGAAGACTCAGATAGCAATTGGATTGAATCCGCCCTGATTCTTCAAACCTCTACGGACTTTAAGCTACAGGGAATGTATCCGTGAGAGAACGACTTAAGAAAAATAGTATATTCGCCTGGATGGGCCTCGGAACCTGCTTACTACTGCTGGCCCCTCTAATAGCCATGCAAGTCACTACGGAGGTTCACTGGATGGCCATTGATTTTATAGCGATGGGCACCCTGATCATGCTTTCAGGCGGCCTGTTCGTTATTCTGGCCAGAAAGATCCCTTCAAGGTATTTAGCCCCTCTGGCAGTCATTATTTTAGTGGGCTTTCTCACCGTTTGGGCCGAGCTTTCTGTAGGGATCTTTTTCTCACTGGGCAGTTAGCGCGGTTGCCTGTAGTGAATCTGCACCGGCTTTCAGCGTTTCACTTTTTCGCCAAGTCATTCATATCTCAGCTATTACATGCTGCGAAAGGAATCACCCTGCTACTGATGATTTTATCCAGCCCTGCTATAGCCAACGTCGACCTGGTCAGAGTGGCCAAGTCGAAGAACCGGATGTATCTGCTAGATGGTGAGCAGGTCGTTAAGTCCTACCATGTCGTATTTGGAAGGAGTCCGGAGGGGCACAAGCAGCAGGAAGGCGATCAGAAAACGCCGGAAGGGCGCTATGTGCTGGATTATAAAAAGGAGGACTCGGCCTTTTATCGATCGATGCACATCTCCTATCCCAATGAAGAAGACAAAAGGAATGCGGCCAAGCTGGGCGTGTCCCCCGGTGGATTCGTCATGGTGCATGGGCAGCGCAACCGCTTGGGCTGGCTCGCACCGATCATGCAACGATTCAACTGGACCAGCGGCTGTATCGCGCTGACCAACCGGGAGATGGATGAATTCATGAATCTGGTTGCAGTCGGCACGCCCATCTTGATCGACCCTTAGTCCACCGCCGCTGTCCGCTGGCCAACCCTTATTTCTCATCTCCCAGTTCCAGTAACCGCTGGTTATTAAAATCTGATACCTAAGGTAAAAGTGCAGGAAACGGCAAGTTTCGTGGAGATTCCGATTACGCCATCGGTGGCGCGTAGTTACACAATAGTGCCGATCCGAATGGCGCCCGCACACTAGAGACGCCGCGGAGATTTCCGCTTCAGAGGTATTTGGAACAGCGGCATGAATCCACGCAGTAAATCGACGGTGGCCACGCGGCAGCACCGAAACTCCCACAGACTATTTTCCACCTTAAAACATTTTTTAATCCTTCAGTGGCCTGCCCTGCTGATGCTGGTCGCGACGGTAATATTCCTCACTACACCGGCATCCGCCAGCGAGCAGAAAGCGGCAGCGGAGTACGATGCTTCCCTGCAGGCGATCATTCTTCGCGTCGACAACGACCTCTTCGCCGGCAGTGACCGCGGCTACTCAAACGGGGTGGAAATCGGTTTTCTTTCGCAGACCGTGGACGACTGGCAGGATACCCGGCTACCCACGGGTTACCGAAGTATCAACCACTGGACCGGCTGGCTGCGACCGCAGGGATACCGGGACTACAACATGAGCGTCACTATCAGCCACGACATTTACACGCCGGGCGACTGGCGGCGGCGCGATATCATCGCGGACGACCAGCCCTATGCAGGTGTTTTCTTATTGGGACTGCAATACAACGGCCGCGACGCAGACACGATGCACAGCACCAGTCTCTACCTGGGTATGGTCGGGCCCTCGGCTCGAGCCGCGGAAATACAGCGGGGAGTGCACAAATTGGTGGGCTCTGACCGGTTCCACGGCTGGGACAATCAGCTTGCGGACGAACCGGTATTCCGCCTGCATTCGGAATGGTTTTCTCGCTATTCGCTGGTGCGCACCGGGCACGACCGCTGGCAACAGGACCTGGTTCTGCACGGCGGCGGCAGCCTCGGTAACCTCCAAACCGGCGCCAATGCCGGCGTCGAGTGGCGCTTCGGCCCGACACTACCGGACAACTTCGGCAGCGCACCACTACTGCAAGCGGCGACGGGGCCCGCCCCTGAGCCCAGCCACAATTTCTCCCCACAGTGGAAAATGCACGGGTTTGTGATTCTGGACCTTGCAGCGGTGGTGCAGGATATCACCCTGGATGGCAATACCTGGAAAGACAGTCACAGTGTTGACCGCCGGCCTCTGCGTGCCGGTGTTGGAGCGGGCATCGCCGCCGACTATGGCAAATGGCGCTTCGCATTTGCCCGCTACCTGGGTACTCGGGAATTCGAGGGTCAGCTCAGCCCACCCGAATTCGGTCGTCTGACCGTGCGACGGGATTTTTAGACCGATACTGTGGCAGATGCACCGCACTGTTCATCAGCTCGCCAAGCCTTCGCGCGGAAATTGATTAAACGTTGCCGGGAGGGGCTATGGAGACAATTCCCAGACCGCGACCGTTCAGATGATACTGAAAAACGGTTCTGACCTGTTCGCAGCGCATCGCCATAATTACCGCAACGTATTTATAGTTGCCCAGCGCATCTACGCCGTAGGGCACAGAGCATCCCGCCCTGCCCCTAAGCATTTATATGCTGAAATCACACCGCCAAAGAGTTATATCTGGCGGGCCGCCGTGGCGCCATTGGCAATCTGAAAGGCCACCCGCGCCGCCGTGCGCGCCGCGTGATCCTCGATATCGAAGTAGGGGTTGAACTCGGCGATATCCGCCATGCAGACCTTGCCGGACTCCAGCACGGTATCGAGCATTGGTTCAAACAGTTCCAGCGGCACACCGCGCCCGGCGGGGGCGCTGACGGCCGGCATTACGGCGGCCGGAAATACGTCCAGGCATACGGTCAGGTAGACGAAATCCACTCCGTCGATATATTCGCGCATCTGCTGCTTTACCCGGTCCAGATTCCACGGCGTGATCTCGCGGTCCCGAATTACCTGCGCACCCAGTTCATCGGCACGGTTGTACAGCGCCGGTGTGTTGGCGTTATCGGCGGCACCGACGCACAGGTAGTGAAAGTCGCGGCCGTTGATCTCGCACTGTTCGGCGATCTGGTAAAAGGGTGTGCCGGATGAACCCTTGGGATTCGGGATGCGCAGATCCAGATGCGCATCAAAATTGATGATGCCGAGAGTTTTGTCCCGGTGCAGTTCGCGCATCCAGCGGGCAATGCCCTGGTAGCTACCGTAGGCGATCTCGTGGCCGCCGCCCAGCACCAGCGGGAAGTGGCCGCCGCTCAACAGTTCGGTAATGCGCGCACCCAGCAGGGACTGGCCGGACTCGAGATCTTCCTTTTCCACCTTCACGTTGCCGGCATCGTATATCGGCGCGTCAAAAGTGGCGGGCAGATTGGCCATGGCCAGGCGCAGGATACGCGGCCCCTTGGCGGCACCGATACGCCCCTTGTTACGGCGCACCCCCTCATCGGAGGAAAAGCCGAGGATCGCGAGCCCGGGGGCACTGTCGAGCTGCAGCGGAGTAATGCGCTGGTGCCAGCGCTCGCCGGCTTTGCCGTCTTCACTATCGGTGCGGCCACTCCACAGGCGCATATCAGCCAGCTGTAACATTTCTGCCTCCTACTGTGTTACCGGCGAAGAAAATCTGCGCCGGTTTCAGCGCGCCCACTTCGTAAGCCAGCTGATCGGGAGTATCCATCGGCCACAGCACCATGTCGGCGCGCAGCCCCGGGCGCAGTACGCCGCGGGAACAGCACAAGCCCAGTGCGCGCGCTGCGGAACGCGTCACCCCGGCCAGCGCTTCCGCCGGCGTCAGGCCGAACAGGTTGCAGCCCATGTTCATCATCAGACGCAGCGAGGCCATGGGGCAGCTGCCGGGATTCAGGTCGGTGGACAGCGCCATGGAAACACCGGAGGCGCGCAGCTTGTCCACCGGCGGGACGCGGGTTTCCCGCAGTGTGTAGAAGGCGCCGGGCAGCAGTACCGCAACGGTGCCGCTATCGGCCATCGCCGCCACATCGCCATCGGTAATGTATTCGATATGGTCCACGGACAGTGCGCTGGCCTTTGCCGCCATGGCGGTCGCGCCGGTGTGGGCGAGCTGTTCCGCGTGCACTTTTACCGGCAGGTCGAATTTCCTCGCACAGTCGATCACACGCTGGCACTGGTCCACGGAAAAGGCGATGGATTCGCAGAACATATCCACAGCATCGGCCAGCTGTTCCCTGGCTACGGCGGGCAGTATCTGCTCACACACCAGGTCGATATATTCGTCCGGACGGCCGTCGTATTCAGGCGGCAGCGCGTGGGCCGCCAGACAGGTGGTGGTGATTTCCACCGGGTAGTGCTGGGCCAGCCGGCGCGCAGTGCGCAGCTGCTTCAGTTCGGTGTCGAGGTCGAGCCCGTAACCGGATTTCACTTCCAGTGTGGTGACACCCTCGGAAAGAAGCGCGCGCAGGCGCGGTTCGGCGGCGCGATACAGCTGTTCGGCAGTGGCTGCGCGGGTAGCGCGCACAGTCGACAGGATGCCACCGCCGGAGCGAGCCACCTCTTCGTAGCTTTCACCGCCGAGTCGGCGGGCAAATTCGGACGCCCGGTGACCGCCGTAAACCAAGTGGGTGTGGCAATCGATCAGGCCCGGCGTCAGCCACTGGCCTTCGCCATCCACCATCTGGTCGGCGGCGGCTTCCGGTAGTTCCTGGCGCGGCCCGAGCCACACGATCTTGCCGCCGGTCACGGCAATAGCGGCATCTTCCACGGCGCCATAACCACCAGGAATGGACGGATCCATGGTGGCGGCATTGACGTTGGTAATCAGCAGGTCGCAGCGTTCTGTCATAGGCTCTCTTTTTTACCAGCTTTCTCGCACAGGGCGCTTGTAGGCATCCGGGCGGCGCGGTTTTCCTTTTCTAACCATAGTCGCTCTGCCCTTGGGGGCGAGCGGTTTTGCAAATACCGGGGCCCGGGGGCCGGCGGGCTTGACTCTTTTGGGCTGGGCCACCATAGTAGCCACGATCTTGTATATACAACCATATACAAGTAAGGACAGCACTGTACCTGAGTCTATGAATACTGCAAGAGAGCCCTCAGCGGCTGACAAAGAGCCCTCAGCGGCTGGCAAAGAGCCCTCAGCGCCGGGTAAAAAGCCCTCAGCTATGACGAATGAACCCCGTTACGCCGCCATCAAGCGCCATATCCGCCAGCAGATAGAGTCCGGCAACTGGCCGGTGCACTTCCAGGTGCCGTCAGAGAACCAGCTGGCGCAGGATTTCGGCGTCAGTCGCATGACCGCGCGCCGCGCGCTGTCCGAGCTGACCGACGAGGGCGTGCTGATGCGCTCCCAGGGGCTCGGTACCTTCGTGGCCGAACCGGTGCCGGCGGGCTCACTGCTGGAAATCCGCAATATCGCCGACGAAGTTTCCGCCCGCGGTCACAGTTATAGCAGCGAAATCCTACAACTGGAGGAAGTCGCCGCGCCGGCAGAGGTGGCGCGCGCTCTGGCCATGCCGGAAGAGGCACGCGTGTTCCATTCGATCATCGTGCACCGGGACAACGAGCTGCCGATCCAGTGGGAAGAGCGCTTTACCAATCCGTCGCTGGCGCCGGACTACCTGCAGCAGGACTTCAGTACCACGACACCGAACGCCTACCTGTCCCGGGTCGCACCGTTGACCGAGGCCGACACTACCGTTGAGGCGATCGCGGCCGAGCCCGACGTGGCCGCAGCACTGAATATCGAGCCGAACAGCGCCTGCCTGCAGATCTGGCGGCGCACCAAAAGCAGTGCCGGCACGGTGAGTTTTGCACGCCTGGTACACCCGGGTAAGCGCTACCGGCTCGGTGCACAACTCCGTTTTTAACGATTTTCACCGGCAGGCGCGACCGCTGGCGCACCTGCCTAAATTATTTGAACGCTTTGAAGAAAAAACTTCTGCGAGGTAACCATGACCGATAAACGCCACGATCCCAGCCGCAAGATTGCCGCGCCTACCGGCACCACCCTGAACGCCAAGAGCTGGCTCACCGAAGCGCCGCTGCGCATGCTGATGAACAACCTGCATCCCGACGTCGCCGAACGCCCGGAAGACCTGGTGGTTTACGGCGGTATCGGCCGCGCCGCGCGCGACTGGGAGTGCTACGACAAGATCGTTGAAGTCCTGAAGCGCCTCGAAGAGGACGAAACGTTGTTGGTCCAGTCCGGCAAGCCCGTCGGTGTGTTCAAGACCCACGCCGACGCGCCGCGCGTACTGATCGCCAACTCCAACCTGGTCCCCCACTGGGCCAACTGGGAACACTTCAACGAGCTGGATAAAAAAGGCCTGGCCATGTACGGCCAGATGACCGCCGGCTCCTGGATCTACATCGGTTCCCAGGGCATCGTGCAGGGCACCTACGAGACCTTCGCCGCGGTAGCGCGCAAGCACTTCGACGGCGTTGCCAAGGGCAAGTGGATCCTGACCGGCGGCCTCGGCGGTATGGGCGGCGCCCAGCCCCTGGCGGCCACCATGGCCGGCTTCTGCATGATTGCAGTGGAGTGCGACGAAACCCGTATCGACTTCCGCCTGCGCACCGGTTATGTGGACAAGAAAGCCACCAGCCTCGACGAAGCGCTGGCGATGATTAACGAAGCGATGGAAAAAGGCGAAGCCGTTTCCGTCGGCCTGCTCGGCAATGCCGCCGACGTCTTCCCGGAAATCGTCGAGCGCGGCATCCAGCCGGACGTCGTCACCGACCAGACCTCCGCCCACGACCCGTTGAACGGCTACCTGCCGAAAGGCTGGACCATGGAGCAGGCCGCCGAGATGCGCAAGGCCGACGAAGCGCTGGTGGTCAAGGAAGCGAAAAAATCCATGGCCATCCAGGTACAGGCAATGCTGGACCTGCAGGCACACGGCGCGGCGACCCTCGACTACGGCAACAATATCCGCCAGATGGCCTTCGAGGAAGGCGTCGAGAACGCATTCGATTTCCCCGGCTTTGTGCCCGCCTACATCCGCCCGCTGTTCTGCGAGGGCATCGGCCCGTTCCGCTGGGCAGCACTGTCCGGCAACCCGGAAGATATCTACAAGACCGACGCCAAGGTTAAGGAACTGATTCCGGACAATCCCCAGCTGCACAACTGGCTGGATATGGCCCGCGAGCGCATCCAGTTCCAGGGCCTGCCGGCGCGTATCTGCTGGGTCGGCCTGAAGGACCGCGCGCGCCTGGCGCAGGCGTTCAACGAAATGGTCGCCAACGGCGAGCTGGAAGCGCCGGTCGTGATCGGCCGCGATCACCTCGATTCCGGCTCCGTGGCCAGCCCCAACCGCGAAACCGAATCCATGCTGGACGGCAGTGACGCAGTATCCGACTGGCCGCTGCTGAACGCGCTGCTGAACACCGCCTCCGGCGCGACCTGGGTGTCCCTGCACCACGGCGGTGGCGTCGGCATGGGCTTCTCCCAGCACTCCGGCGTGGTCATCGTCTGTGACGGCACCGAGGCCGCCGGCAAGCGCATCGGCCGCGTACTGTGGAACGACCCGGCCACCGGCGTAATGCGTCACGCGGATGCGGGTTACGACATCGCCAAGAAATGCGCGAAGGAGCAGGGGCTGGACCTGCCGATGCTGAAGGACTAATGGAAGCCGTCCCACGACTACTGCGCGTGCGCCTGGCAGTATTCGGCGGTGCTCATAATGCTCACGTACTACCAGTACGTTGCGCTTATTGCGCTCCGGCGAATACCCCCAGCCACCCGCTCGCTACGTCGTGAAACGACTTCCGATCTGAACTTAAGAATTTATTTTCGGTGAATAATTTTATGTACAAACTGGAAATCACCCCCGGCCAACTGAGCATGGAACAACTGCGTCGTGTTGCCCGTGAGCCAGTACAACTGAGCCTCGCCAAAGACGCCTACCCGGCCATCGAGGCTTCCGCCAGAACCGTAGCGGAAGTACTGGAGCAGGGCCGCACCGTATACGGCATCAATACCGGTTTCGGCCTGCTGGCCAACACCCGCATTGAAAAGAAAGACCTGGAAACCCTGCAGCGCGCCATCGTACTGAGCCACGCCGCCGGTACCGGCAACTTCATGGATGAGGCTACCGTGCGCCTGCTGATGGTGTTGAAGATCAACTCTTTGTCCCGCGGTTTTTCCGGAGTGCGCCCGCAGGTGATCGAGGCGCTGATCAAACTGGTCAATGCCGGCGTATTCCCGGCGATTCCGGAAAAGGGCTCCGTGGGCGCCTCCGGCGACCTGGCACCGCTGGCACATATGAGCGTGGTGCTGCTGGGCGAGGGCGAGTGCTTTATTGACGGCAAGCGCAAAGCAGCTGCGGAGGGCCTGAAGAGAGCCGGGCTGGAACCCATCACGCTGGCACCGAAGGAAGGCTTGGCACTGCTGAACGGCACCCAGGCTTCCACCGCCTTTGCCTTGCTGGGACTGTTCGCCGCAGAAGATCTGTTCGCCGGCGGCCTGGTCACCGGTGCACTGACACTGGAAGCGGCCAAGGGCTCGCGCCGCCCGTTCGACGATCGCATCCACGCGGTGCGCGGCCAACAGGCCCAGCGCGACGTAGCGGGTATTTTCCGCGACCTGCTGGGTGAGAAAAGTGAAATCGGCGAGTCGCACGAAAACTGCGAAAAGGTGCAGGATCCCTATTCCCTGCGCTGCCAGCCGCAGGTCATGGGCGCCTGCCTGCAGCAGATCCGCTTCGCCTCCGAAGTACTGCTGGCGGAAGCCAACGGCGTTTCCGACAACCCGCTGGTGTTTACCGACGAACAGGATCCGGCCAACTCCGACATCATTTCCGGTGGCAACTTCCACGCGGAACCGGTGGCGATGGTGGCCGACAACCTGGCGCTGGCTCTGGCGGAAATCGGCGCGCTGTCCGAGCGCCGCATGGCCCTGCTGATCGATTCCAACCTGTCCGGCCTGCCGCCGTTCCTGGTCGACAACGGCGGGGTGAACTCCGGCTTTATGATTGCCCAGGTCACCGGCGCGGCACTGGCCAGTGAAAACAAATCCCTGGCCCACCCGGCCAGTGTGGATTCCCTGCCGACTTCCGCCAACCAGGAAGACCATGTGTCCATGGCCACTTTCGCCGGCCGCCGCCTGCGCGATATGGCCGACAACACCTGCGGCATTCTCGCCGTGGAATTGCTGGCCGCCTGTCAGGGCCTGGACTTCCGCGCCCCGCTGAAAACCACGGAAAAACTGGAAACAGCCAAGGCCGCACTGCGCGAGCGCGTGCCGTTCTACGACAAGGACCGCTACTTCGCGCCGGACATTGAAGAGGCCAAGCAATTGCTGGCCGGCGGTCAATACAATCACTTTGCGGCAGAACAGCTGTTACCGAGTATTGCCTGACCGTCCTTCATCGCGGCCCCGCTTACCGGGGCCGCGATATTTCTGCCCGCCCACGGCAAGCCATTCCGGCACCACGCCAGCCGCCTGCACCTGACGGGATTTAACTATCTGGATAGGCAACGGGCCCTGCTGAACGATGGTCGCAAAAGATATTCGCACCTTAATGGCCTGAGCACGGAAAACCGCGTTTAATTCCGGCAACCATACAACCTCACTGCTTACGGATTGAATCGCTCCGACTCTTCTTTCCTGCGTCCCCCCACACTATCGTGTTCACTTCATTGATGTGCAAATTCAGGACACCTTGAGGAATTTTGCGAGGAAATTTGCGCCAGGCCTGCTAGGCTGATTAATAGACGTTTTACCCGCCACCCGGTGCGGAGGTCTAAATGAAATTGCTGCCCCGGAAGCTGCTGCTTTCCAGTGCCGGCTACGCGCTGGTGTCGGCAGCATCGCTGTCCTTACCGGCCTGCACTGACACGGGCACGGTGACCGGTAGTTCGGACCATTCCAGCGCATATCTTTATCAACGCGCCAACAGCCGCTACTACCACTGCCATCCCAACGGGGTGTGTCACAACGCCCGCGACACCAGCTACTACACGCGCGGCTACTACCGTTCGCCCCGTTCACACTATCGACCACCCAGCGCGCGACCGTATCCGTTACCGGCAGCACCGCCGCCGCGCCCACGACCGCGCTGATGCAACTTCGGATTATTACAATCTTTCAGATCGAGCCGACAACCAATCGACTGGCGAGCGACACAGCGGTGCCGCAGGGAATGCCGTAACCAACGGGTTTTTCCCAAATTAGGAGATTGCGTTATGAAGAGAGTCATCAAAACCGGGCTGATAGCCGTCACGGTGTGCACGGCACTGACCCTCGGTGCCTGTGCAACAGACGGCTACTACGGTGGTAGCTACTACTCCAACGGCTACTATTCTCCCTATTACTATCCGTCCAGTAGTATTTCCCTCTACTACTCATCGCCGCGCTATTATCGTTACCATCGCTATTATGGCCGGCCCTACTACCGCGGCCACTATCGCTATCGCGGACACAACTATTACCGCGGCCACCGCTATTACAATCGCCCCGGTTATCGTCCCGGCCGCCCGAGCTATCACCGTCCCAGCGGCAGCTATCATCGCCCCTCCAGTGGCCATGTCCATGGACGCCGCCGTTAGGCAACTCTGAGCCTGGGGCCGGTCCTCGCACCGGCCCCGGATACTGAGGCCCTGGTCGCACTCCCACCAAGTCCCGTCGCAACTGGCACCGCAGCCAGCAGGTAGGGTTACTGCGATATCGCGTCGAGCGGAAGCCAAATGATGAATAGCATTTTCAGGCGAGGCGGAATGCTCGCAGTAGTTCTCACCACAATTGTTTTGGGTGCCTGCGCGAGCGGCAACTATTACTATGCGGCCACTCCGCTCCCGGCCGGCCAGCTCTCCTCCGGGCCCTATTACTATCCATCCACAGGAAGCACGTACAACCGCGGTGGTTACGCCGAAGACGCGCTTCCCTATGTTTATCCGTCCGGCGGCAGCTACCTCTATTACTCCACTCGGGAATACTACCTGCCCTATTATTACCCCTATTACCCGAACCGCTATTACGGTCGACTCCACCGCTACCACCCCTACAAGCGCTACCGTCCTTACCGCGGTCATTACTCCTATCGCCACCATCGCCCGCAACAGGTTTACCGTAGCACCGGTCGCGCGCACCGCAGCTATCGAATAGATGGTCGAAGACTGGATGGCAACCGGCAACGGATAAACGGGGGACTTCGAGCGCACGACAACCGGCACATTGGCAGAGTGTACCGATCCGGCAGCGAGCACCGGGCGGGCAGGGTGTACCCATTGCAAGGCCAGCCGCGGGCACGCGGCAGGCAGAACATACATTCCCGCCAACGGCTGCGCGGCAGTCGCCCTCCGCAAAGTGGGCATCACCGGTACAGAGTGCAGCGCCATCCCGGAAGTTATCACCTGCGCGGCGACGGACAGGGCCGCGAGCGTGGACAGCAGCTCCAGCGCGGCCGGCGCTGATGCCGGAAGCGCTGCTCTCATACCTTGGTCATACAGACCCCCTCCCGCACCGCTGTTAAGATTTTTACCAACTTAAGCAGGATGGCATCGGTACCCGCCGCACCGGCGGTTAGCCTATGCTCCAGACAGCCGCGGGAGTTTTTCAGTGCAGCGGAATAAAAATAAACCAGTTCTAATCACCGGCTCCACCAGCGGAATCGGACTCGCTATCGCCCACACCATGGCCGGGGAAGGCTATCCGGTCATGCTGCATGGACTGGTCTCTGCCGAAGAGGGACAGAGCCTGCTGCAACAGTTTCGCGCGGACTATGGGGTGAATTGCGGTTTCAGTAACGCCGATATCGCCAGCGAAGCCGGCTGCGCACAGTTAGTTACCGAAACCCGCGAGGCGCTGGGTAATCCGGGAGTACTGGTCAATAATGCTGGCGTGCAGTACACGGCACCGGCACATGAATTCCCCGACGAGCAGTGGCAGAAAATCATCGCCATCAATCTCAGCGCCGCGTTTTATCTCTCCCGCGACCTGTTGCCGGCCATGCGCGCCGACAACTGGGGGCGCATCGTGAATATCGCATCGGTGCACGGCCTGGTAGCCTCGGAGCACAAGGCTGCCTACTGCGCCGCGAAACACGGCCTGGTGGGCCTCACCAAGGTGCTGGCACTGGAAAATGCCAACTGCGGCGTGACCGCCAATGCCATCTGCCCCGGCTGGGTGGAGACACCGCTGATTCAGCCGCAGATTGAATCCATTGCGCAGGAACAGGAGATCGACCTGGACGCCGCGCAGGCACAATTGATCGGCGCCAAGCAGCCGATGGTCAAGGCCACCAGCCCGGAGGCCATCGGGGCCCTGGCGCTCTACCTGTGTGGCGACTTTGCCAGCACCATCACCGGCACAACAATGCCGGTGGACGGAGGCTGGACCGCACAGTAGTATCTTCCACACCCTATAAAAACAATGTATCGGGTGTGACGTGAATTACCGATTGCTGATTGCTGATGACCATCCCCTCTACCGCGACGCGCTAGTCACCACGCTGTCGCGCCAGTTCCCGGATTGCGAGCTATTGCAGAGTGAAGACCTGCAATCCACTCTCGCGCACCTCCGGGATACCGATATCGACCTCCTCCTGCTCGACCTGAATATGCCCGGCAGCGAGGGCTTCAACGGCCTCGCACAGATCCGCAACGATTTTCCGGCGGTCCCGGTCGTCGTGGTCTCCGGCAGCGACAAAAATCCGGTGGTCCAGCAGGCGGCGGGCTTTGGGGCCAGCGGCTTCCTGTCGAAAACCGCCCGGCCCGATGAGATCGTCGAGTGTATCGAAAGTATTTTTGCCGGTGGGCAGTGGTTCAATCCGGAGGCAATGGCGGAAGCGGAAGAGGTATCCCTGGCCGAGCGGCTGTCGCGACTGACTACACAGCAGCTGCGTATTTTCCAGATGATCGCGCAGGGCATGCTCAACAAGCAGATCGCCTACGAACTGGACATCACCGAACCCACGGTAAAAAGTCATGTAACGGCCATTCTGCGCAAGCTGGAGCTGCGCGACCGCAAGCAGCTGATCCGCAAAGCACAGTCGCTGACCCAATTGTCCTGACCCGCACACTCTGCGACATTTCCATCTCTCATTTGCGGATGGGAGGCGGGAAGACGCCGCCATCCCAACTCCCAATTTGAATCAGCGGATACCGCGTACGTACTCGCCTACGTGGCGGTAAAACTTCGCGCAGGCTTCGGGCACCAGCTTTTCCAGATTGACGAACGCGTGAATCATATCGTCGAAATGCAGCGCCTCTACGTCGACACCTGCACCGCGCAATTTTTCCACATAGGCCAGGCCCTCGTCCCGTAGCGCGCAGAACTCCGCGGTAATCACCAATGATGCCGGCAGTTTCGCAGTGAACTCACCGTGCAGTGGTGATGCCTGCCACGGGTTTTCCGCGTTCTGGAAATAATTATCGAAGTACCAGAGGATTTTTTCTTTCTCGAGCAGGTAACCGCTACCGTTTTCCTCGATGGACGGTTGCAGCATCGTGTAGTCGAGACTGGGGTAGATCAGCACCTGTGCGGCGATAGAACTCTCAGCGCCCTGGGCTAAGTTGTGTGGGCGGTGCTGCAGCAGCCGACTGGCGCTGGCACAGAGGGCGCCACCGCCGGAATCCCCCATCAGGATCCAGCGGTTGTCGTGCGCTACCTGCTTTTTATCCAGCGCCGCACCGAGCCCGCGCACCACACTCATCAGGTCGTTGAGGCCGGCGGGGTAGGGGTTTTCCGGGGCGAGTCGATATTCCAGCGAGACCAGCGTGCGCCCGCAAGCTTCCGCCAGCCGCCGGCAGATCGGATCGTACACGCTGACACTGCCAGCCATATGACCACCGCCGTGACAGTAGATGATCGCCGGGCCCGGCTCGATGTTTTCCGGCCGGTAAATCCTTACCGGAACCGCGTACTCGCCACCGTGCACCAGGGTTTCGCAGACGGCCATGTCCGGCCCCGGCTCGACGAAAGTGCGCGTCAGGTTGGCGAGACTTTCCCGCGCGGTAATCGGTGTCGGCTCGAAACCCGCCGCCTTCAACTGCGCCACCTGGGCATTGACGGCCTGCAACCACTCGGCCAGTTGCGGATTAAGCTGTCGCGCTTTCTGTGCCATTGTCGGCCTCCGTTACTGTTGCTTTTCTGCCGCTTTCCGGCAATACAAATGAAACCAGGAACAGCGATGCAGAACAGGCCACGGCGAAATAGGCAGCCATCGCCGGCTGGCCACTGCTGTCGGCGAGTACGCCGGCGCCGTACATCAATGCGGTTTCAACGGTGTAGGAGATAGACCAGAACATGGCGAAGGTCACCGTAATCCGCGCTGGAGTCATTCCCGGCAGTTCCTGCGGCAGGGTCACCAGTGCGGTCATCGGCAGGAACATAAAGAAACCGGCCAGCGCCGCTGCGGCATAGGCGATGAACGGATTGCGGCTGACCAGCATCAGCGCGGCGAAAATCACCAGTGCCAGTCCAGCGTAGCGCAGCACCGGCAGGCGCAGCGGATAGCGTTTGGTGACAACAATGCCCGCGGCAGTACCCACCATGCCCGCGGCAATCATCACTGCGGACAGGTGATTGCTGGCCACGGCAAAACCGTCAATCAGCGGGAACAGTGCAAACACGGCGATATAGCAGAAAAGCACACCGCAATAGGCCAGCGGCAACCACCAGTTAAAGGCTTCGCGCATGCCTTCAAGCAGACCGTACTTTTCCGCCGGCCTGTTGCCACCGCCGGACAGGGAGAAATCTTCCGCGGATAGCCACCACAATACCGCCAGCGCAACCAGCATCACGCCGTAGAGCGCCACCACCGACTGCCAGTTGCCGAGCCACGCGGTCAGCGCGCCGGTAGACAGCAACGCGAGCAGATTACCGGTATTGAAGGCGGCCGCGTTGATACCGTTGATTAGCGGCCGCTCTGCGGCAGAGAAATAGTGCAGCACCACCGGGTTGAAATAGACAATCGCCAGCGCGCCGCCAAGGCCCAGCGCCAGCCGCGACAGCAGCCAGCCATTGTAGTCGCCCGCCAGGGCTCCAAGCCCGCCGACGGCGATCAAGACCATGGCGAGGGTAAAGGCGCGCTTGGCACCGAGTCGCACCAGCAGCATTGCCGCCGCCAGGTTGCCCGCGACTTTTGCCAGGGTAATCACGTTGCTACCCCAAGTGGCATTGGCGAAGCCCTCCTCGCCAAAAGAGGACTGGATGTCCGGCGTCAGAATGGCGCCGCTGACCCAGGAGGCAGCGAACAGTGCGTAGGCACTGAACATCAGTATTTCGAGCAGATATTTTTTCATGGTTGTCACATCTTCATCATCGCATTCCGGATAGGGTGCGCCGGGCACCCCCACCCCGCTATACGACCTTGGTCGCAGGCCGCGCCATCAGTTTCTGCTGGGCCTGCAGCAGGGCCCGCAGCGCCGCCGGGCGCAGGGGCTTCTGCAGGAACTGCCAGCCGGCGCGCTGGGCGCGGTTCTTCACCAGGTCGGTATTCTCCGCGGAGATAATCACGCAGGGCACATTGCCGTCCCAGTGGCCCATCAACTGGCGCGCGAGGGCGATGCCGTCGACGGCCTGGTCGTCCAGGTGGAAATCCATCAGCAACAGGTCCGGCTGGGCGAGGGCCAGCGCCTCGCGCCGGTTGCGCGCGCATTCGACCTCGCAGCCCCAGCCGCTGAGCAGTGCATCCATCGCCTCGAGGATCGACGGTTCGTTATCCACACAGACCACCCGCAGTTGCAGGTCGGAATACACCGGCGGCAATGATGCCGGCGCCTGTACCGGGCGCGCCGCAGAAGCCACCTGCGGCAGCTGCACGCGGAATACGCTGCCGCGGCCGGGTAGCGAGCGCAGGCTGATTGGGGAATCCAGCAGGCGACACAGGCGCTCCACCGTGGCAAGCCCGAGGCCATAGCCGTGCTCCCGCTCGATCCCCCCTTCGGGAATATCCAGCCGGCAGAACTCGCGGAATATGTTTTCTTGCTGCGACATGTCGATCCCGCAACCGGTATCCCAGACTTCGAGCGAAACACCGTCGCCGCGGTGGCGAGCAGCCAGCAGCACACCGCCGCTGCGCGTGTACTTCACCGCGTTGTCGAGCAGGTTCTGCACTACGCGGCGTAGCATTTTCTCATCGCTCATTACCCACAGATCGCTGGGGCGATAGCGCAGCTCGATACCGCGCGCACCGGCGGCGACACGCGCCTGATCCGCCACCTCGGCGAGAATGCGGTCCAGCGCAGTGGGCTGCAGCTTCGGGTGGATATCACCGGCGTCCATGCGCGCAATCTGCAGCATATCGGTAATCAGCTGCTCCGCCGCCGCCAGCGCGCGGTCGGCGCGATTCAGCAGTTTGCGGCTGTCGTCTTCCAGCTGGCGCGCGGTGAGCGCATCGAGGAACAGGCGGCTGGCATTCAGCGGCTGCACCAGATCGTGACTGGCAGCGGCGAGGAAGCGGGTCTTGCCGGCACTGGCCGCATGCAGCTCACTGTTGAGCTTCTGCAGTTCCGCGGTGCGCGCGGCAACCTTCTGCTCCAGCGAATCTTTCACCTCGGTCAACTCGCCGAGGGCGCGCTGATAGTCGGAGACATCGGTATAGGTCGTCACGAAGCCGCCACCGGGGAGGGGGTTGCCGCGGATTTCCAGCACGGTACCGTCGGTGCGGTGGCGCTGCACCCGGTAGGCAGTACCGGCCTTCAGGTGTTCCACGCGTTTCTCCACGTGCACTTCCACATCACCGGGGCCGCACTCACCGCGCTTGGCGTTGTAGCGCACCAGTTCCGCAACCGGCTGGCCGACATAGATCATCGACGCCGGGTAGGCGAACAGCTGCACATAGCGACGGTTCCACGCCACCAGATTGAGGTTGGCATCCACTACGGAAATGCCCTGGTCAATATTGTCGATACTGCTCTGCAACAGGCCGCGACCGAACTGATAGATCGCCGACGCCTGTTCCAGCGTCTGGGCGCTGGCGCCGGCACCGCTGTATTGGCGCACCAGGCGGCGAGCACTGGTAGAACCGACGATACCGGCAAGTACCTTTTCCACCACCACCCGGTAGTCCCGCGGGGAGCGTTCGCCCGTGTCTGCCCCCTGCAGGTTTTCGAAGGTGCGCGCAGCTGCATCATCGCCGACAAAGCGCGCGAGCAGTTCGCGCAGCTGGGCCTTGTTCACCGGTGCCTCATCAACACCGCGGCTGTGGGGCTGCCACATATCCAGCAGCGCAGAACCCGCCAGCAATGTCGCCGCATTCAGGCCCAGCCCGAACACGCAACAGATCGACAGGGCGCTCCATTCCAGGCGCAGAAAATTCGCAAGCAGGTCCGGCTTGCCGAGCGCAGCGGGCAGCGCCGACAGTGCCCACACGGAGGCGCCCACCGCAAGGCCGCCAATGACTGCGGCGGAGCGCAGGCGCAGCCAGCGACTGGGCCAGCTCACCGCGACAATCATCGCCGGTGCCAGCTGCGCCACCAGTGCCAGTGACAGCAGACCGAAAGTGCCGAGCCGCACCCCCGGCCCGATCCACTCGTTGACGATAAACGCAGCCAGCATAATCAGGGCGATGATGGCGCGGCGCACCCTGCGCAGGTCCGAACCCAGCGCCTGGCTGGCAGGGCGCGCCTGCAGTCGCTGCAGCCACCAGGGCACCACCATGGTGTTGGCAATCATCGTCGATAGCGCAATGGTGGCGATAATGACCATGCTGGAGCCGGCGGAGAGGCCACCAATAAACGCCAGCAGGGATAGCAGCGAGGAACCGCTCTGCAGCGGAATACCCAGCACGAAGCGCTCCGGGTTACCGTAACTTTCCGGCAGCCACAGCAATCCGCCGTAGCCGACCACCAGGATCGCCCCGGCGAGGATGCCCAGGTACAGCGGGATCAGTTTGCGTACCGGGCCGATATCCTGTTCGCCGTCACTTTCGATCATCAGCAGGTGGAACTGGCGCGGCAGGCAAAACATCGCCGCCATGCCCAGCACCACCACCGCCCAGAAACCGGTATCCGCCGGACGCGCCTCGCGCAGTTCAGCCACCCGCTCACTAGCCAGCGCCGCCCGTGCCAGATCGGCGCCGCCGTCGAAGGCCCCATTCAGCACGAACCAGGCCACGGCGACAAAGGCACCGATTTTGATCAGCGCCTCGAACGCGACCGCCAGTAACATGCCGTTGCGGTGAACCGAGCTGTCGATATGGCGCGTGCCGAACAGCAGCGCAAACAGACCCAGGGTTGCACTGACGATCGCGGTGACCGTCGAGGAACTGATTTCTCCCCGGCTCGTTAATAAGAGGAAGCTGTCCGCAACAGCGCGCAGCTGCAGGGCCAAATAGGGAAGTATGGCAACCAGCGCGAGCACGGCGACGACTGCCGCCAGCCACTGGGAACCGCCGAATTGCGCGCTGATAAAATCTGCAATCGAGGTAGAGCCCTGCCGCTTGCACAGCCGCACAAAGCGGGTCAGCAGCGGTGCACCGATGACCAGCATCAGGGTGGCACCGACGAAAGTGGGCGGCAGCAACCAGCCCTCTTCCACTGCCTGCGCCGGCGTGCCGAAAAACATCCAGGCACTGGTATAGGTACCGGCGAGTGCCAGCAACACCGGCTTGATCGGGCGGATGCGTTCTGCCGGTAGACGATCGCCCCAGAAGGCGATGGCAAACAACAGCAGCAGGTAGGCGAGGCCAACGGCGGCCAGCGAAGTCAGGCTAAACAAAAGGCTGCACCTAATTTATTCTTGTATTTCGATGGGCGCCGGCCGGCATCATGACCAGACCCAAAATCCCGGCCACGAGTCAATCAACAACCGGAATACAGAACATACCCCAGCGGCTGATTTTTGTCCTCCATCCCGGACCCGGTAAACGTCATACCTTGGTCTAGCAGGCAACTCGCTTTCTAGTAGCTACAGTGGCACTACCGGATAGATACAAATACCAAAAATAACCATAAATTTGGTGATTGGAGAGAGCCATGAAGAAGACAATAAAGTTTCACCCCATTGCCGCCGGCGTCCTGCTCGCCTGTGGTGCGAGTTTTACTTATGCCGACACCGGCATCGAAGAAGTCACCGTAACCGCGCAGAAGCGCGAGCAGTCCCTGCAGGAAGTACCGGTGGCGGTAACCGCCTTCAATCAGGATGCGCTGACCGAGAACGGTGTCACCGACCTGACCGACATCCAGAAACTCACCCCCAACACCACGCTGCAGGTTAGCCGCGGCACCAACTCCACGCTGACTGCCTTTATCCGCGGCATCGGCCAGCAGGATCCGCTGTGGGGCTTTGAACCCGGCGTGGGCATCTATGTGGACGACGTCTATGTAGCCCGTCCCCAGGGCGCGGTGATGGATGTCTACGACGTGGATCGTATCGAAGTGCTGCGCGGCCCGCAGGGCACCCTGTACGGCAAGAACACCATCGGCGGCGCGGTGAAATATGTCACCAAAAAACTAACCGGTGATACCGAACTGAAGATCAAGGGTGGTATCGGCTCGTACAACCAGCGCGACCTGGTGATCGCCGGTCAGACCGGCCTGTCCGAAACCGCCAATATCGGCTTTGCCATAGCCAGCTCCCAGCACGACGGTTACGGTGAAAACACCGTGACCGGTGCGGAAAACTACAACAAGGACGTACTCAGCGGGCGCGTGTCGCTGGAACTGAACCCTTCCGATGCCCTGTGGATCCGCCTGGCTGCAGACAGCACCCAGGACGACTCCAACGCGCGCTTCGGCTACCTGATGGTCGACACCCCCTGGGGACCGGAAACTCCCCCCAGCAGCGTCTACGACCACAGCTCCAACATGCCTTCTGACAACTCGGTGAAAAACAGCGGTATGTCCCTGACCGCCGACTGGACCATCTCCGACAGCCTGAGCCTCAAGTCCATCACTTCTTCGCGCAAGGGCGACACCGACACCAATATCGATTTCGACAGCACCAACCGTCCGGATTTCGACGTGCCGGCCTACTACAAGGATGACCAGTTCACTCAGGAATTCCAGCTCACCTGGAACGGCGACAACGCCCACCTGGTATCCGGCATCTACTATTACGACGGTCACGCCGAGGGCGGCTTCGACGCGGTACTGGATATCTACAAATACATCCTGCCCACAGTGTTCCCGAACGGCCTGACGCAGAACGTGAGCGGCGCGGTGGATACCACCAGTATCGCTGCCTACGCCAACTTCGAATATGCGCTGAATGACAGCTGGAACCTGACTCTGGGTGGCCGCTACACCCGCGACGAAAAATCCGCGAGTGTATTCAAGGCCAACTACGACGGGCTCTACTCACCGATGTTCGCCGACCACTACGACGGCACCCCGGCCGCTGCCGATCCGATGGGCATCCTGACCGATTACAGCAACGACGACACCTGGGGCCAGTTCTCACCGAAGGTGGGTGTGGATTACCAGATAAACGAAGAGGCCATGGTCTACGCCAGCTACAGCACCGGCTTCAAGAGCGGCGGCTTCGATATGCGCGGCGACGCTTCGGTAATGCCGGAAACCGTCAACGGTTACGATCCGGAAACAGCCAAGACTTTCGAACTGGGTATCAAGAGCCAGCTGTTCAACAACCGCATACGCCTGAATGCCGACGTTTTCCACACCAACTACGACGACATGCAGGTCACCGTGCAGGACTTCTCCCCGGCAACCCAGGGTTTTGCCAGCGCGGTGATCAACGCGGGTAGCTCTGAAATCCAGGGTCTCGAGCTGGAGATGCTGGCCAGCATTACCGACCGCCTGAATGCGAACTTCGTCTACGGCTATACCGACACCGACTACATCGAGGTGATGAGCGGTGGTGTGAACGTGGCCGACCAGTGGGGCGCCTTCCAGTACAGCCCGACCCAGACGGCCCTGGCACAGCTCAACTACACCATGCCGGTGGCCGGCGGCGATCTGGTGCTGAATGCGTCCACCTCCTACCGCGGCGCCATGCAGATCTACGCTGCACCGAGCCTGCTGGATACCGATGGCGTGACGCTGGTCGATGCCGGTGCCACCTTCTTCAGCGGCGACGGCCAGTGGCAAATGTCCCTGCAGGGCAAGAACCTGCGGGACGAGGAGTACCGCAACGCCGGGTACAACTCTGCCGGTCTGGTGACCGGTTACTACGGTGCACCGCGCACCATCGCCCTGACCGGTAGCTACAACTTCTGAACCCAACAGCGCAGATTGCGCGTTTTCTCCAGGGGGCCGTCCTCGCCCCCAGCTCAGTGAGCTAAGTCTTGCCGCCGTTAGTTTTAACGGCGGCTTTTTTCTTTACGGGTTATCCACCGCAGCTGCGCGCTCCTCCGCCGCTTCCTGCAACTGGTCCTCGACCTTTTTCGCCTTTTCCAGCGCATCGAGCTGGTACTGTGGAATCACGCCGCCCGGTTTCTCCGTCTCCTGCTGCGCTTGGCCTTCCTCCGCGGCGCTTTGCGTTTGCGGCGGCTCGTCGGCTCCGCAACCCGCCAGCAGTACCATTGCAGAAAAGAAAAAATATCCTGCCTTCATGGGTTCCCCTCTGTCGTCATAACTATCGAAAGGCCATTTTAGGCAAGGACGGATACGTGTGATAGCGCGCGGTTCACACGATAGACTGACGTGGCTTTGCACATTTTGGCGGGTAATACCTCACTGTGACGGCTGCTTCCTCTAGGCTGACAGAACAGGCGGGCGGAAATAGCGCCTGCCATTAACCCGGAAATCAAATATTTCAGGGCCGAAGGCGCCGCGAGAGCGGCCGGACCGAAATATTTGATTGTTAGGTAAAAAGTCACGAGGTATCTGCGGTGCAGAAATTCCGCTGTATTCTGCTAGCAGTGGCCATGGCGACAGGAGTTGCCGGTTGTTCGACAACCGCGCCCGATGGGAGCCCCAAAGCACTGACCATGAATGGTCAGCAATTCAATTGCGTCGAGCAGGAGCTGGAGACCAAGATCCTGGTGCGCTGCGTGCCGGCGGGAAGTTAGGACTAATCAATACGCACGATGCGCAGTGTATCGGTGCTGCCGCCGATATCCTGGTGATAGCCGCGCGAAACCAGTACGAAATCACCGCTCTCGAGCAGTCCGCGCTGTTTCAGGTGGGCGATGGCCCTGGTATCGCGGGTGATGCCATCGAGGCCTTCCACTTCCATCAGCACCGGGTCGACGCCGCGGTAGAGCGCAACGCGGTTGCAGCTGGCGCTGTGACGGCAGAAGGCGAAAATCGGGATATCGGAGCGTACCCGCGACATCAGTAGCGCGGTGTTACCGGTTTCGGTCTGGCAGATGATTGCCTTGATCTCGCGGCAGTGGTTGGCGATGGTCATCGCCGCCATCGCGATGCAGGCATCGCCGGCGGGGTAATTGTCCTGCATCACCCGCGGTGGGCGGCGGAAGGCGCGGTGCTTTTCCGCCCCGATGATGACTTCGGCCATGTGCATGACCGTTTCCACCGGGTAATCGCCGGCGGCGGTCTCGGCCGACAACATCACAGCATCGCTGCCGTCGAGCACGGCGTTGGCGACATCGCAGACTTCCGCGCGGGTCGGCACCGGACTGGAAATCATTGACTCCATCATCTGGGTGGCGGTGATGACCACACGGCTTAAGTGGCGCGCGCGGCGGATCAGGTGTTTCTGCACCCCCATCAGTTCGGCATCACCGATTTCCACCGCAAGGTCGCCGCGCGCCACCATGATGACGTCGCTGGCCAGGATCAAGCGGTCGAGATGTTCGTCGCTGGCGACCGCTTCGGCGCGCTCGATCTTGGCGACGATATGCGCGCTGCCGCCGGCGGTGGCCAGGAGCTTGCGCGCCTTGTCGACATCGGCGGCATCCCGCGGGAAGGAGACCGCCAGGTAGTCCAGCCCCAGCTGCGCGGCGACCTTGATATCCTGGCGATCCTTTTGCGTCAGCGCCGGCGCTGTAAGGCCACCGCCCAGTTTGTTGATGCCCTTGTTATTGGACAACCATCCACCCACTTCGACGCGAGTCCGCACCCGGCGGCCGTCGACCTCGAGCACCGTCAGCCGCAGGCGGCCATCATCCAGCAGCAGGGTATCGCCGACGGTACAGTCGTCCGCCAGCTCGGTGTAGTCCACCGAAACACCGTGGACATTGCCACCGCCCGCCGACCAGTCCGGGTCCAGCACAAATTCCGCGCCGCGCTCCAGTTGCGCGCGCCCCTCACTGAATTTACCCACCCGAATCTTGGGCCCCTGCAGGTCGCCGAGTATGGCGACGTGGCGGCCCTGGCGCGTCGCTTCGGCCCGAACCTGTTCGGCGCGGCGGCGGTGGTCGTCGGCAATGCCATGGGAGAAATTGAGTCGTACCGTGTCCACACCCGCCGCGATCAGCTGTGCGAGAATATCCGCATTGTCGGTGGCCGGGCCCAAGGTGGCGACGATTTTGGTGCGCCTGAACATGTGTGCAACTTCCCTGTGAACAGCGGCCGCAGTGCTGCTGCGGCCATACAGCAAGCATAGCTTGTCGCCGCAGGCCTCCCCTCGGCAATTCACAGCAACTAAGCTTTCACCTGTACGGACAGGGAGCGAGACGCAAATGAGCAAGGTAGTACAACTGTGGCTGGTGGGACTGGCTGTCGTCGTGGCGGGGTGTATCGACATGGGCACCAAGGAGCCACAAATCACACAGACTGCCGGTAATATCAGTGCAGTTTGTGGGCACAAATGGCAATTGAAGCGCCTGCGAGTCAATGGAGAGGCCGTCTCCGTCGACGACAACACGCGCTTTACCTTCGTCTGCAACGAAGAGGGTAACGTGATGGGCAAGAGCGGCATCAATACCTATCGCGGCTCCGTGCAGATCACTGACAATGGCCAGATGCTCTGGGATACTTCCAGTTTCGCCTCCACCAAGATGGCCGGGCCGGAACCGCTGATGCAGCAGGAGAACGGCTACCTGCGCGCCCTGGCCGGTACCCGCCAGGCCTTTACCAAGTCCGGCGGTGGCCGTTTGATCCTGCGCGACCCCGCCGGAGATATCTATATCGAATATATCAAGGTGGGGCCTTGAACCCGGCCACAGACGTGCCGGCCATTCTGGTGTTAAATGTCACAAAAATAACGAGACAAGCACCATGTTACGAATCTGCGGCAAGCTGCCTTCGCTATTGACCACCGTATTGCTCGCCAGCCTCAGTGGCTGCGGAATGTTCGGTGCGTCAGAGCCGGAGTCGGTGGAGACTGCAATTACGGAAGACTCCTCGATTTGCGCCTATCAGTGGCTGCTGGAAAGCCTGTCTGTCGATGGCCGCGAGCACCGCTCGCGCCTGCTGTGGCAGAAACTGTGGCGGGATCGCCCCTACCTCACCTGCGATAAACTGGGCTATGTACGCGGCAGCGCCGGCTCCAACCCCTATATTGGCCGCTTTGCGGTTTCTGCCGACGGCGAGATTTCCTGGCCCAAGGTACCGGCAATTTCCCGCATGAGTGACACCCGCGACAGCAGTGAACTGGAAAAAGATTACCTGAAAGCCCTGCCGCAGACCGACTCCATGAAAATGGAAGGAGACTCACTGATCATGCAGGGTGACCACGGTGCGACGCGGTTGGAATTCAAGCGCATCGAAGAAATGCCGAAATAACCGGCTCCGCCTCTGCATAGCGCACAAATAAAAATGGCGGCCAAACGGCCGCCAAACAATCACAATCAAGAAGGGTCAAACATCCGCACTGTGCGGACCAAAGAGAGAAGAACAACCCTGACTCAACCGGTTACCGCAATGCGGCCAAACCGGACAAGCGCTGTGTTGTGTGGGCAATCTACCCATTCAAAATGACAGGCAAATTACAGGTTCCGATTCACTTCCCAACTTTTTCCTCCGTAACGCCAATACGTGCAATCAGTCACGCATTAGCAAATCTGAAGCTGTCACAAATAATTAACGGCGCCGTTGGTGCCGCTCCAAATTGTCCTGCCGCTTGCGCTCGCTCTTGCGCAGCAACACATAGGTTGCGCCCAGGCCGCCGTGCTGTTTCTGTGCGCTGTGGAAGGCGAGCACCTCTTGCAGCTGTGGCAGCCAGGCGTTGACGCAGCTTTTCAGTACCGCCGGCTGTTTGCGGCCCTCGCCCTTGCCGTGGGTAATCAGCGCGCAACGTACGTCGGCTTCCATGCAATCGCGCACGAATTCCAATACCGCGCGGCGCGCCATCTCCACGGTGTGCCGGTGCAGGTCGAGGCGCGCATCTACCGTGTATTTACCGAGGCGCAGGTTGCGATAGACACCGTTCTGCACACCGTCGCGCTTGAACTCCAGCGGATCCCACGGATCCACCGGATCCACGCCTTCGCCGGTCAACGGGTTCAGCTCAGCGGCAGTTTCCGCGGTGGCCGCCTCGCGGCGGGCGCGCTGGTTGAGCCCCGTATCCGCGTCTTTCGCCAGCGCTACCTGGCGCTCGCGGACCAGCGGCTTTACGTCGCCGAGCTGCCCCAGGGCATCCTGGAAAATATCGCTGTCATTGGTCACGTCAAAACCTCCCCCCGTGAAACCAATCAGGTATCGAGAAACAGATCCACGGCCAGCTGATCCGCCTTGGCCGGATTGTGTGCGTAGTTGGTAAAGTCGGTAACGCCGCGCTCACCGAGTATTTCCTCGTCGATCAACTGGCGGCCACTCAGGGTACCGTCCTGTGTCTGCAGGATCTCATAGGCGGCATCCGCCATGATCACCGGCTTGCGACTCTGCTCAAACATCTCGCGGTTGCCCACGGCAAACTCGATCGCGGCAGTAGCCACCAGGGTGCGCGGCCACAGGGTGGCGACACTGATACCACTCTCCTTCAACTCTTCCGCCAGGCCCATGCTGAGAATGGTCATACCGAACTTGGACAGCGCGTAGGGCGCGAAGGGGCCGAGCCATTTCGGCTGCAGGTTGATTGGCGGCGACAGGCTGAGAATATGTCCGCAGCTGGATTCTTTCAGGTATGGAATCGCCAGGTGGGCGGTGAGATAGACCGCGCGGCTGTTGACGCTCTGCATCAGGTCGTAACGTTTTGGCGGTGTGGCCTCGACACTGGTCAGGTTGATGGCGCCGGCGTTGTTCACCACCACATCGATACCGCCGAACTTCTCCGCTGCCATGCGCATGGCCTCGGCGACCTGCTCCTCCACGCGGACATCCACCTGCAGCGCCAGGGCCCTGCCGCCAGCGGCTTCCACTTCCTCGGCTACCGAATAGATGGTACCCGGCAGTTTCGGATGCGGCTCGGCAGACTTGGCCGCGATAACGATATTGGCTCCGTCGGCGGCACACTTGAGGGCGATGGCACGGCCAATACCGCGGCTGGCGCCGGTGATAAAGATGGTCTTGCCCTTCAGGGCACCGGTGTTCGCGGTCAGGGTTATGGGATCTTCGCTCACGGAATATCTCCTGCGTATGAGGCCTTGGGTTCAAGCGCTGTCGGGAGCGACGACCGCCGGGCAATACACATCCTTGAATACCTGTGGCATGCGCTTGGGCTTGCCGCTGGACAGTTCAATGCACACCATCTGCCACTGGGCGCGCAGTATCAGCGCCTCGTCAGCAGCGCGGAACACCTGGAATTGCCGGGTCATATTCAGGCGCCCGTCGACTTTTGTCAGCCAGGTGCCGAACAGCAGTTCGTCGCCCTCCCTGGCCGCCAGTATATAGTCGTACTCGGCCTGGCGAATGGCCATACCGCGGTCGAGACCCTGGTAATTAGTGACATCCAGCCCCAGCTCGACACTGTGGGCCCAGCCGGCGCGCTCGCACCAGCGGACATATTCGGCATTGTTGGCGTGGTGCAGACCGTCGACATGCTCCGGCTGCACGGTGACTCTCCAGACATAGGGGTGCGGTAAATCCCACTGCATTGAACACCTCGTGTCATCCCGTTGAACCCGAGCCTATGCGATCCACCGGCAAAATAAAACGTCATGGGCACCGTTTCACCGGGACGCAGGATACGCCCGGCGGAAGGCCCAAATGAAAAAAGGCCCCGATTGGGGCCTTTTTCGCGATGCGCTGGGGTCGATCAGGCCTCGGCCTGCTCTTCCTTGGCGCCTTCGGCCTGCTGTTGTGCCTGGGCCAGAGCCGCGGCAAACAGGGCGTCGAAGTTGATCGGCGGCAGCATCAGGGCCGGGAAGGAACCCTTGGTGACCGCGTTATCCACCACTTCGCGCGCGTAAGGGAAGAGGATTTGCGGGCAGGCAGTGTTCAGCGCCTGAGCCAGCTGCTGACCTTCCAGGCCCTTCACGGTGAACAGGCCGGCCTGCTGAACTTCCACCAGGAAAGCGGTCTCTTCTTCCAGCTTCACGGTGATGGTCAGAGTCAGCGCCACTTCGTACAGATCTTCGTCGATCTTGGCGGTTTTGGTGTTCAGCTCCTGGTTAACCTGGGGCTGCCACTGCTTTTTGAAGACCTCGGCACCCATCGGGGTTTCGAAGGAGAGATCTTTCAGGTAGATGCGCTGCATCTGGAATTGTACGTTTGGAGCCTCTGCGTTGGACGCTGCGCCGTTTTGTTCTTCAGCCATGTTACTGCCTGTTCTTTATATTAATGGTTTGATTCTGCCTTCCGTGAGAAAGACTCCCTAATGAGACTTTCAAATGGGGCCTTCGAATACCGTTTCAAGGCCGAAAAACGAATTTGTCGCCGAATTGTCGCTGGCGGACAAACCGGGTCAGCGCAGCAGCTTGTCCAGCTGTCTGCTGCGCTCCAGGCCCATCAGCTCATCGCAGCCGCCCACATGGCGGTTTCCGATCCAGATCTGCGGTACCGTGCGGCTGCCAGCCTTGGCAGTCATCTCCGCGCGCAGGCGGGGATTGTTGTCGACGGAGATCTCCCGATACCTGGCACCCTTGCTGTCCAGCAGCTGCTTGGCGCGGATACAGAAGGGGCAGAAGCGAGTGGTGTATATGACGATATCTTGCATGCTAAACCTCAGCGCTCGGCCGCCGTTGGCGATCAGCCCTTGACCAGCGGCAGGTTCTGGTTGGCCCACTCGGCCATGCCGCCCTGCAGGCGCCGCACCTGGTAGCCCTGCTTCTTGAGCAGGCGGCCGACGGCGCCGGCGTGCTGGCCCATCTTGTCCGCGACAATCACTGTCTTGCCCTTCAGCGGCGCCAGTTCGCCGATACGGTCCGCCACCTCGCCGTGGGGGATGTGCACGGAATCGACGATATGGCCGGCGCTGTATTCACTGCGGTCGCGCACGTCGAGAATACGCGCATCCTCGGTATTGATCAGCCGCGTAACCTCGTGGATCGAGGCCGGCGTACCCGCGCGGACGCGCTCGCTGAATGCCAGTGCATAGAGTAGTACGACCAGCAGGCTGACCAGCATCCACTGTTCGCTGATAAAAACGAAAAAGTCCACTTCGCTTCCTTATCGGTCCGCCGCAGTCCCGCGCCGCCCCGCTCAATTGTTGTTGTCACTCCGGCGCCCGGTGACGCCCGATGTGGCGGGAGTATACACGATTGTGGCGAATTCTTAACCAGCAAATTGTGTCGCAAGCCCGCGGAACTGAGGCCTTTGACATGGTTAAACGGTGCGCAAACAGGTTAAAATCCGCGTCCTCCGACTGAATCCACCGGCAAAGGAACACTCTCGCTATGGCCGCTGAGCAATCTACCCAAAAACGTCCCCTGATCCTGCTGATCCTGGACGGCTTCGGCCACAGCGACAACCCCGAGCACAATGCGATTTACGCAGCCAAATCGCCGGTGTGGGACCAGATCTGGGCGACCCGCCCCAAGACCCTGATCCAGACCTCGGGCATGGCCGTGGGCCTGCCGGAGGGGCAGATGGGCAACTCCGAGGTGGGCCATATGACCCTCGGTGCGGGCCGCGTGGTGTACCAGAACTTCACCCGCATCAACAAGGCGATCGAGGATGGCGACTTCTTCCGCAATCCGGCCTATACCGCGGCGGTGGACAAGGCCATCGCCAACAACAGCGCCGTGCACATCATGGGGCTGGCGTCCGAGGGCGGTGTACACAGCCACGAAGACCATATCGTCGCGATGATCACCCTGGCGGCCCAGCGCGGCGCCACAAAGATCTACGTGCACGCCTTCCTCGACGGCCGCGACACACCGCCGCGCAGTGCCGAGCCGACTCTGGCGCGCCTGATGCAGGTGTGCGATTCCGTCGGCAGCGCGCGCATCGCCAGCCTTTCCGGCCGTTACTTCGCCATGGACCGCGACCAGCGCTGGAATCGCATCCAGTCCGTGTACGACCTGCTGACCCTCGGCGAAGCCGAGCACAGCGCGCCGGATGCCCTCGCCGGGCTGGCCGCCGCCTACGAGCGCGGTGAAAACGATGAGTTTGTTGCCCCGACCCGCATCGGCGACGCGGCGCCGATCGCCGATGGCGATGCCGTGGTCTTCATGAACTTCCGCCCGGACCGCGCGCGCCAGCTGACCCGCGCCTTTACCGAAGCCGATTTCGACGGTTTCCAGCGCCGCGCTACACCCAAACTGGCGGACTTCGTGATGACCACCGAGTACGCCGCGGATATCAACGCCAGCTGCGCCTTCCCGCCGGAGAACCTGGTGAACTCCTTCGGCGAGTACCTGGCCGACCAGGGCAAGACCCAGCTGCGCATCGCCGAGACCGAAAAGTACGCCCACGTGACTTTCTTTTTCAGCGGCGGTCGCGAGGAGCCATACTCCGGTGAGACCCGCGAGTTGATCAAGTCGCCGAACGTGGCCACCTACGACCTGCAGCCAGAGATGAGCGCGCCGGAAGTCACCGACAAGCTGGTCGCGGCAATCGAGAGTGGCCACTACGATGCCATCATCTGCAACTATGCTAACGGCGACATGGTCGGCCACACCGGCGTTTTCGAGGCCGCAGTAAAGGCCGTGGAAGCACTGGACAGCTGCGTCGGCCGCGTGGTCGATGCGGCGCTGGCCGCCGGCGGCGAAGTGCTGATCACCGCCGACCACGGCAACGTGGAAGAGATGTACGATGCCGGTTCCGGCCAGGTCAGCACCCAGCACTCCACGCTGCCGGTGCCGTTCGTCTATGTCGGCGCGCGCAAACTGAGCCTGCGCGATGGCGGCAGTCTGGCGGACGTGGCGCCGACCATGCTAGCGTTAATGAACCTGCCGCAACCGGCGGAAATGACTGGCCACAGCCTGGTGCAATTCGACCAATGATGACGAGACTTTTAGCCGCAATACTGACCGCACTCCTGTGCCTGCCCGCGCTGGCGGACGACAGCAAGGACGCGGACCAGCAGGCGCGCCTGAAGGAAATCAAGCAGCGCATCGAATCCCTACAGAAGGAACTGAACCAGGTGAAGAGCCAGCGCGACCAGCTGCTCAAGGACCTGGAGGACAACGAAAAGGATATCTCCGAACTGCACAAGCGCGTCGACAAGATCAAGAGCGACATGCGCAGCCGCACGGATAAGCTGCAGGAACTGAAAAAAGAACAGAAACAGCTGGAAGAGTCGCGGCGAAGTATGCAGCGGCGGGTCGAGCAGGAAGTCGCCGCCGCTTACCGACTGGGGAAACAGGAGCAGATCAAACTGCTCCTCAACCAGCAAGATCCGCAACACATCGCCCGCCAGCTCCGCTACCACGAATACTTCCTCCAAGAACGCAGCCGCGTCATCGACGACTATCTCGACACCCTCACCTCCCTGCACACCGTCAGCACCACCATCGAGCGCGAGCGCGACACACTGGACGGCGAGCGGCAGCAGCTGGAGGGCCGGGAACAGCAGCTGGTCGGCGCCCAGCGCAACCGCCAGCGCACCCTGGACAAGCTCGCCGCGCGGCTGGCCGACAAGAGTGGCGAACTGCAGCAGCTGAAGAGCGACCGTTCGCGCCTGCAGAAACTGGTGGATGAAGTGGGCCGCGCCATCGCCTCGCTGGTCAGTCCCCACGACCAGCAGCCTTTCGCCAAACAGCGCGGGCGCCTGCACTGGCCCACCCACGGCCAACGCACCAATGCCTACGGCCAGCGCCGCAGCAATGGACTTACCTGGATGGGCATTACCATCCGCGCCAATGAGGGTACCCCGGTGCAGGCCATTCACCGCGGGCGCGTGGTCTTCGCCGACTACCTGCGCGGGCAGGGCATGCTGATCATCCTCGATCACGGCGACGGCTATATGAGCCTCTACGCCCACAACCAGTCACTGACCCGCAGCCTCGGCGAATGGGTGGAGAGCGGCGACGTGATCGCCCGGGTGGGTAACAGCGGCGGCCTCGAACGGAGCGGTCTCTACTTCGAAATCCGCCACCGCGGCAAACCCCAGGACCCCACCATCTGGTGTCGCCGCTGAACCCACTGACATAGTGCGCCTCTCCTCGCGGGAGAAGGGCAGCGAGAAATGGACGCCGGAGCAGTCACTACTTTCGCTCACGCCATTGCAAGCCGGCTAGGCTGACAAAAGGCCCTTAGGCAACGCGGTCACCGTGAGCAAGCCCAAATCCATACACTGCAAACGCGCCTATGAACCGCCGCAGCGGAGCGACGGCTACCGCGTGCTGGTGGATCGCCTGTGGCCGCGCGGTGCCAGCCGCGAATCCCTACAACTGGACGACTGGCGCAAGGAGCTGGCACCGTCCGACGAGCTGCGCCAGTGGTTCAATCACGATCCCCGGCTTTGGGCCGCCTTTTACCAGCGCTACCACAAAGAATTGCGCGACAAACCGGATGAGATCCAATCGCTTCTGAAAGCCTGTAATGGGCACTCGTTGACACTGGTCTACGCCGCACGCGATCCGGACCACAACAATGCTGTAGCGCTGAAAATGTTCCTGGAACAGCACTGAAGTCTCGGGATCGCGAAACAACGGTCACAGCAACCCGCTTTCACGCTGCGGAATTCCCCGCCAACTTGAAAACCCTGCCAGCCCCCCGGGTCTACACTTTCGCAAAGAAAGGAAGAAATAAGGCAGAGGTCTCATCGACATGTTCACTCCCAAAGCGCTGACCACCTTCTTCGGCGCCGCCGCCCTCACTGTCTTGCCGCTGATGGGACTCAGTGAAGGCGATCCCGCAGAGCAAATTGCTCCGCAAGCGGGCACCCGGCTGCCGCTGGAGGACCTGCGCAGCTTCGCCAAGGTGTTCGAACAGATCCGTCAGGGTTATATCGAGGAAGTGGACGACAGCACACTGCTCGAATACGCGATCAAGGGCATGTTGCAGGGCCTGGATCCCCACTCGTCCTACCTGGACCGCGCCTCCTTCGACGACCTGCAAGCCAATACCACCGGCGAATTTGCCGGGCTGGGTATCGAGGTGGGTATCGAAAACGACCATATCACCATCGTCACCCCGATGGACGACACGCCCGCCTCGCGGGCCGGGCTCAGGTCAGGCGATGTGATCCTGCGCCTCGCCGGCAAGTCCCTGCGCGGGGTCGGCCTCGACGAGGCGGTTGAGCTGATGCGCGGGCCCAAGGGCAGCAGCGTCACGCTGACCATCGGCCGCAAGGGCCACAAGGAACCCTTCGACGTCACCCTGAAACGCGATACCGTGCGCGTGCGCAGCGTGCGCAGCAAAGTTCTCGACGAGGGCTACGGTTACCTGCGAATCAGCCAGTTCCAGATCGATACCGGCAAAGACGTCGCGCGGGAGATTACCAAGCTGCAGAAGAAGGGCGAACTGAAAGGGCTGATCCTCGACCTGCGCAACAACCCCGGTGGCGTGCTGCAGTCGTCGGTGGAAGTGGCCGACGCCTTCCTCGACAGCGGCCTGGTGGTCTACACCGAAGGCCGCAATGAATCTGCCAACCTGAAATACTCTGCCGAACCCGGCGATATGATCAAGGGCGCCCCAATCGTAGTGCTGATCAACG
This sequence comes from Microbulbifer hainanensis, assembly GCF_014904735.1. GTDB lineage: Bacteria > Pseudomonadota > Gammaproteobacteria > Pseudomonadales > Cellvibrionaceae > Microbulbifer > Microbulbifer hainanensis. The sequence goes on from NZ_JACZCR010000018.1 coordinate 123,953, forward strand.
ACGGCTCCGCATCCGCTGCGGAAATCGTTGCCGGCGCTCTGCAGGACCACCGCCGTGCGGTGCTGATGGGCACCGATAGTTTCGGCAAGGGCTCGGTACAGACAGTGATTCCGATCAACGCCGAGCGCGCAATCAAGTTAACCACTGCGCTCTACTACACCCCCAACGGCCGCTCCATTCAGGCCCAGGGGATCACACCGGATATCGTGGTCGAACGGGTCAAGATCACGCGCCTGGAGCAGGCCGCGCGCACCACGGAAGCGGATCTCGCCGGACACCTGGGCAACGGTAACGGCGGTGAAGAGCGCAATGCGGCAGATCGCGTGCGCGAGAAAGAGGGGCGCGAGGACTGGCTGGATCGCGACAACCAGATTTTCGAAGCGCTCAACGTACTCAAGGGCCTCAATCTCTACGCCCAGCGGCAGCACGAACTGCGCGAGCACGTAGCCAGTACCCGATAACATACGGCCGGGATGAACATTCCCGGCAACCGCGGAAATTACAGTAGTCGTCAGCAGTAAAGGCCGAGCGAGGTTTGTCCATGCCGGCTTTGCGGAAGGTGGTTATGCAGCAGTACCGCGCAGGCGAGGAGGATGCCCCCATTCCTTCGCGTTCTGACCGCTTCTACAAACTGGGGGATGATTGGTACTTCCAGGTGCGCGGCGGTGACTGCTTCGGCCCCTACCCCTGCCGTGACGAGGCACAGCGCGCCGTGCGTCAGTTCTTCGGGTCCGCCGCATCCTCCGGCCAACAGGGCGGCGCCGTTATCCATCCTTTCGGTAACCAGCGCGCCCGGCAGTGGCGAAAAAAGCACGGAAACTGATTCGCCGCTTCTCACCCGCGTTGCCTGCTAGAGGCGCATCTCGATACCCTGGCTCTGCATAAATGCCTTGGCCTCGGCGATCGTGTATTCGCCGAAGTGGAAAATACTCGCCGCCAGTACCGCATCCGCGCCGCCCTGCAGCACGCCTTCCGCCAGATGTTGTAAATTGCCGACGCCACCGGAGGCGATCACCGGAACCGGCACCGCATCGCTGACCGCACGCGTCAGCGCCAGGTCGAAACCGTTCTTGGTGCCGTCCCTGTCCATGCTGGTCAGCAGGATTTCACCGGCGCCAAGAGCGGCCATTTTTTTTGCCCACTCCACCGCGTCAATGCCGGTGGGCTTACGCCCGCCGTGAGTAAAGATCTCCCAATTGCCATCGCTGACCTGCTTGGCATCGATGGCGACTACGATGCACTGGCTGCCAAAGCGCTCGGCGGCCTCGCGCACGAACTCGGGATTTTTTACCGCTGCGGAATTGATCGCGGTCTTGTCGGCGCCGGCGTTCAGCAGGTTGCGGATGTCCTGCAGGCTGCGCACCCCGCCACCGACCGTCAGCGGAATAAATACCTGCGAAGCCATCTGCTCCACGGTATGCAGCGTGGTATCGCGGCCTTCGTGGGTGGCAGTGATATCGAGAAAAGTCACTTCATCCGCACCGGCTTCGTTGTAGCGCCGGGCGATCTCCACCGGGTCACCGGCATCGCGGATATCGACAAAGTTAACGCCCTTCACCACGCGGCCGGCATCGACGTCGAGACAGGGAATAATGCGCTTTGCGAGGCCCATACTATTTATTCCAGTCGTCGCAGAGTTGCTGCGCCGCGCGCAGGTCCAACTTGTCTTCGTAGATGGCGCGGCCGGTGATGGCACCGGCGATCTCCCGCGCCTCGAGCAGCTGCTCGATATCCTCGATACTGCTGACGCCGCCGGAGGCAATGATCGGCACGTCCACCGCGCGGGCCATTTCCAGCGTGGCCGGGATATTCACGCCCTGCATCATGCCATCGCGGGCAATATCGGTGTAGACGATGGCGCTGACACCGCAGTCGGCAAAGCGCTTGGCCAGCTCGGTCGCCTGGACATCGGAGACTTCGGCCCAACCCTCAGTGGCCACCAGGCCATCTTTGGCATCCAGGCCGACGATGATATGGCCCTCAAACTCGCGGCAGGCTTCCCTGACCAGGGATGGATCTTTCACTGCGGCGGTGCCGATGATCGCCCAGGTAACGCCCGCGTCCAGGTAGCGCTCCACTGTGTGCAGGTCGCGGATACCACCGCCGATCTGCACCGGCAGATCCGGAAACTGTTTCGCGATCGTATTGATCGCCTCGCCATTGACCGGGTTGCCGGCAAAGGCGCCGTTCAGGTCGACCAGGTGCAGGCGGCGCGCGCCTTGGTCAACCCAGTGCTGCGCGGTTGCCAGCGGGTCGTCGGAAAAAACCGTGGCGTCTTCCATCTCGCCCTGGCGCAGGCGCACGCATTGTCCGTCTTTCAAGTCGATTGCGGGAATTACGATCATGGTCTGTCTTTACGTCTGCGGTGAATTGAGTTGTTACAGCAGCGGCCCTCGGCCGCCTCAGGAATAAGAGTGCGGATCAGGCTCGGCCATTCCAGCCGACAAAGTTTTTCAGCAACTGCAGGCCGGCATCGGCACTTTTTTCCGGGTGAAACTGGGTCGCAAACACATTGTCTCGCGCCACAGCGGCGGCCAGTGACACGCCGTATTCGGTGCGTCCGGCAACAGCTTTATTTCCATCGGCCGGCACATAGTAGCTGTGCACAAAATAAAAACGGCAGCCATCGTCGATACCACTCCACAGCGGATGTGCGCATGTCTGCGCAACCTGGTTCCAGCCCATGTGGGGTACTTTCAAGCGCTGGCCGTTTTCATCGCGCAGATCGTTGCCGAAAAATTTTACCGGCTCGGGGAACAGCCCCAGGCAGTCGATGCCGTTGTTCTCTTCACTGCGCTGCATCATCAGCTGCATGCCTACACAGACGCCCAGCACCGGCAGGCCGGAGTCGATGGCGTCGCGCAGCAGTGGCTCGAAGCCGGCCTCGATAAAGCCCGCCATACAGTCTCGGATGGCACCCACGCCGGGCACTAACAGGCGATCGGCGCTTTCTGCCTGCTCTGGTCGGGTCGCCAACACGACTTCGTCCTGCGGCGCGACGCGCTGCAACGCACTGGCCACCGAGTGCAGGTTACCCATGCCGTAATCGAGTACCGCGATGCGCTGCATAACCTACAGCACCCCTTTGGTAGATGGCATGGTGCCGGCCATACGCGGATCCGGCGTCAGTGCCATGCGCAGTGCGCGGCCGAACGCCTTGAATACCGTCTCCACCTGGTGGTGGGCGTTGTGGCCGCGCAGGCAGTCGATATGCAGCGTCACCAGCGCGTGGTTCACGAAGCCCTGGAAGAATTCGTAGAACAGCTCGGTATCGAAATTGCCGATGCGCTTCTGGGTAAAAGGCACGTTCATCACCAGGCCCGGGCGGCCGGAAAAATCGATCACCACCCGCGACAGCGCCTCGTCCAGCGGCACATAGCTGTGGCCGTAGCGGGTCATGCCTTTTTTATCACCCACGGCTTCGCTAATCGCCTTGCCCAGGGTGATACCGATGTCCTCGACCGTGTGGTGGTCGTCGATCTCGATATCGCCCTTGCAGGTGATGTCCAGGTCGATCATGCCGTGGCGGGCAATCTGGTCGAGCATATGCTCGAGGAAGGGCACACCGGTTTCGAACTGGCCGCGGCCGTCGCCGTCGAGGTTGAGGCTGACCTTGATCTGGGTTTCCAGGGTGTCGCGGTTGACGCTGGCCTTGCGCATCGGCGATGTCATCCTTTTCGTTGGGAAAAACTTTTGGGGCGAATAAGACAGAAGGCGCGAATTATAGGGTGAAACGGGGCTCCTGTGACCGGATAGTGTCAGATGAAACTTGATTCAATCTAGGGAGCCCATATCATAGCGCCCTATGAATATGTACACCCGCCAACGGTCCCGTTTCTGGGCCAGTCTGTTGCTGCTGCTAGCGCTGCTCGCGGCACAGCCGATATTGGCGGAACATATCCACCTGAACAAGAAGCCGGGTGAGTTCTGCGAACTCTGCTTCAACCACATGCCCGCCGCCGCCGGCAGTGAGTTCCAGCTGTCGCAGCCGGCCCCGGTCGTCACCTACTGCGATGAGCACGCACCGGTCCCCGGCGACTGCCAACCCGAGCGCCAGAGCGCCCGCGCCCCGCCACTCCTGTAATACACGCGAAAAGAACCAAATTCTAAATTCCCGGCGACGGCGTTAATTCCGTTCGTCGTCGCACTGTATTGCAGGTAAAAAGTAATGAATAACACCCGCAAACTGGCCTTGGCTATTGCCAGCGCCGTTTCTGTCTCCGCCGTGCCCGCCGTTTACGCCGCAACCGCCGGCGATCAGTTGGAAGAGGTCAATGTCACCGTTTCGCCGCTGGACAAGCCCGCCGATGCCGTTGGCGCACCGGTATCGGTGCTGGCCGGCGACAAGCTGCGCAATGCCGCCTCGTCCACACTCGGCCAGACCCTGAAGAGCCAGCTGGGCGTGGCCAACGCCTCGTTCGGCGGCGGTGTCGGCCTGCCGGTGATCCGCGGCCAGAGCGCCAACCGGGTCAAGGTACTGAACGACAACCTGGATAGCGCCGATGCCTCCAACACCAGCTCTGACCACGCCGCCAGTATCGAACCGTTGCTGGCCAAGCGCATCGACATACTGCGTGGCCCGGCCACACTGCGTTACGGCAGCGGCGCCATCGGCGGCGTGGTCAACGTCACTGACGGCCGCATTCCCAGCGAGCAGCCGGAGCAGCTCGAGGGCGCCGTCGAACTGCGCCACGACACCGGCAACAACCAGAGCGCCGAGGTATTCCGCCTGTCCAACGGGCTCGGCGATCACCTGGCCTGGTATGTAGACGGCGTCTACCGCGAGAACGACGACACCAAGATTCCGGGCAAGGCCCTCGACGGCGAGGCACTGAAAGAGAGCGACAGCGACTTCAATACCGACGGCTACATCGCCAACACCAACAGTCGCGCCAGGAGCGGTAGCGGCGGCGTTTCCTGGATCACCGACAGCGGCTACCTGGGTCTGTCGGTCAACCGCCTGGAGAACAACTACGGCATTCCACCGGGTGCCGAGCACGGCCACGAGGAAGAGGCGCCGGCGGGCGGCGCCGCCCCGGG
>NZ_JACZCR010000019.1 GCF_014904735.1 Microbulbifer hainanensis
AGACCCGCTACGATATGAAGGGCGAGCACCGCTTCGACGGCGACTACTGGGACAAGCTGCTGTTCCGCCTCGGCTACACCGACTACCAGCACGTGGAACTTGAGGGCGGCGCCCCCGGCACCCGCTTCACCAACAACACCTGGGAGAGCCGTGTCGAACTCACCCACGGTGGCGAGGAATGGCGCGGCGCCTACGGCCTGCAATTGTCCAACAAGGATTTTGCCGCGCTGGGCGACGAGGCATTCGTGCCTCCGTCAGTGACCCAGAGCGCCGGCGCCTTCGTCATGAAGGAGCGGGACTGGGACAAGTGGCACCTGGATCTGGGCGGCCGCCTGGAACACGTGTCGGTGGATCCCGACAACGGCGATGCCGAGGACTTCGGCCTGCTCGGCGCCAGCGGCGCGCTGCAGTATTTCTTTACCGATCACCAGCACCTGAGCCTGGGACTCACCAGCGCCGAGCGCGCGCCGGTGCAGGAAGAGCTGTTTGCCAACGGCGTGCACGTGGCCGAGGGCCGCTACCTGCTGGGCAACCGGGATCTGAACAAAGAAAACTCCGTCAACCTGGAGCTGGGCTACCACCACCACAACGCAGATGCCGAGGGATGGCACGCCGCCAAGCTGGAGGCCAGCATCTATTACAACCATATCGGCGACTATATCTATGCGCGCAATACCGGCATGGATGACCCGGACAGCGGCCTGGGCATTTTCAGCTACAGCAATCGCGACGCCAATTTCTATGGCGCCGAAGCATCGGTGGAAATCCCCCTGAACGACACCCTGAGCCTGACACTGTTCGGCGACAGCGTGCGCGCCCAGTTCGCTAACCGCATTGCCGGCGAGAGCCGCGACGTGCCGCGCCTGCCGCCACTGCGCTTCGGCTTTGCGCTGGGCGGCGACTACGAGCAGTGGAACTGGGAGTGGCGCACATCTCACGCCACCGGGCAAACGCGCCCGGGCGCCTTCGAAGAACCCACGGACGGCTACACGCGCATGGATCTCACCGCGCAGTATGACCTGGACATTGGCGGCAAAGATGCCACAGTCTTCGTCAACGGCAACAACCTGCTGAATCAGGAAATCCGCAACTCCACTTCGCTGTTGCGCGACTACGCCCCGGATACAGAACGCAGTATCGAAGCGGGCATCCGGTTTATTTTCTAAGCCGTAACGGCTTCAATCATCCAACCAGTTGGCCCCTGTATACCGGAACAGGGGCCACTTCTTCTACAATAGCCCGATAAACATTATTGTAGGCGCACCGTTTTCGGGAACACCGGGCTCCGCCCGGCATCCTAATTCCAAGGTTCCCAAACGGTTCTTTCTCGAAAACAGGGATAAAGCTCTCCATGGCCTGGATCAAACGCACTTTTATCGCTCTCCTCTTTGTCTTCCTGCTGCTCGCCGGTGCTGTCGCCTGGCTGCTGGCCGGGCTGGATATCAACCAGTACAAACCCCAACTGGAACAAATGGCGGCGAAACAGGGGATCTCCCTGAAACTCGATGGCGATATCGGCTGGCAACTCTGGCCCAACATCGCGCTGGAACTGGACGGCGTGCAGCTGGCCCCACTGCCCCAGCCGGATCAGCCGCTGGTGCGCGCCGACAAAGTTGCGGTGGGTGTCGCGGTTATGCCGCTGCTCAAGCGCCGTATCGAGGCCAAGGAAATCGTTTTGCTCGGCCCGCAGATCGACCTGACCGTCGACGAAAAGGGACGTGGCAACTGGGAGCTGCTCAGCGACGCCATGGAAGCGCAGAAAAAACAGGCCGCCGACCAGCCCCCCAAACTCGAAGTGCCGGACGAAGCGGAAAAACAGGGCGGGCAACAACTGAACCTGGCCCTGGAAAAGCTGCGCATCGAAGATGGGCGCCTGAGTTACACAGACGCCAGCAACAAGACAGAGTACAGCGTCGATCAGCTGCATGTGAGCGCCGACAACCTGGTACCGGGTGGCGAGCCCGGCAAAGTAGAGGCCAGCGCACAGATTTCCGGCACTGCACTCAAGCAACCGGTACAGCTGGATCTGGACAGCTCCCTGGCACTAGATGAGGGACTGAACGGCCTGCGGCTGCAGCCACTGCAGTTCACACTGAGCAGCGGCGAAGCTGCGGCCAAGATGAACCTGCGCGGCCATGTGCGCCGCACCGCCGCCAACAAACCCTGGCAGGTGCAGATGAACGTCAATGCAGACGTCGAACCCCTGCGCCCCTGGCTCGCGGTAACTGGCACCGAACTGGTTACCCAGAGCGCCGATGCCCTGAAGCGTTTCAAACTCACCACCAGTATCGAGGGCACAGAAAACAAGCTGGACCTGACGCCGCTGCAGCTGGCCCTGGACGACACCACCTTTGCCGGTAATGCACAGCTGCGCAACGGCGACATGCCCGGGCTGGACCTGACCCTGCGCGGCGGTAAGCTGGTGCTGGATGACTACCTGCCACCACCGGCGCCGGAAGCGGAAGCGCAGGAAACCGACACAGCCGCTCCCGCGGAGCCGACACCACTGCCACTTACCGCGATGCGCGGCTTTACCGCCAATCTGGATATCTCGCTGCAACAACTGAGGGCTCTGGACCTGCAGGCGGACAGCCCGCAACTGCAGCTCAACGTTGACAATGGCCTCTATCGCCTGCAGAAACTTTCCGCCGACCTGTATGGTGGCGAGCTGAACAGCAACGGCCAGTTCAATGCCCGCGGCAAGTCGGCCCAGGCCGAGCTGAGCGGCGGCCTCGCCGGCGTGGAAATTTCCAAGGTGCAAGAGGCGCTCTTCCCCAGTGACCGGGTCAAGATCTCCGGGCGCACCAACGTAAACTGGGCCGCGCGCACCAGTGGCAGCGACACCCAGCAACTGCAGGACAAGCTCCGCGCCGCGGTGCAGGTGTCCAGCGACCAGCTGTCGCTGGCGCCGTTCAACCTGGAAAAGGGCATGTGTCAGCTGGTCAGCTACGCCGAGAAGACCCCGCTGCCGGAACGCGAATGGCCGAGCAGCACCCGCCTGCAGGATCTGCGCGCCAATATCACTGTCGAGGGCAAGCAGGTAAAAGTGCAGGAGGTCCTCGCCGGCGTTGAGAATATCGCCCTGACCGGCGACGGCACCATCGACCTGGACAAGGCCGATTTCGACTTTGCCCTGGGCCTGGCCCTGGTCGGCGAGCGCACTTCCGCCGACGGCTGCAGCGTCAAGAATGACCGCTGGCGCAACCGCCCGCTGCCCCTGCGCTGCAAGGACAGCTTCGCCGACGCCGGTGCCACCAGCTGTAAGCCCGACAGCCGCCGACTGGACGACCTGCTCCGCGACGAGCTCAAGTACAAGGCCGAGAAGAAGTACGGCAACAAGGTGAAGGAAAAGGTCGAAGACCTGAAGGACAAGCTGAAGGGTCTGTTCAAGCGCTGATCGCACACGTCCCTTCATCGCGCGGGGCGGACCTCAGGTCCCGCCCCGCCTGATTCCGGGATCGCCCCGACAGGCGATCTCCGCCCCCCGCTCTGTTAGACTCCGTTCGCTCTACTTCACCCAAGACCACCGACCGAAAGCCAGCGATGTCGCCCAAGCAGTTTCCACAAGCCATCCTCACCTGGTTCGACCACCACGGTCGCAAGGACCTGCCCTGGCAGCAGGACATCAACCCCTATCGGGTCTGGGTATCGGAAATCATGCTGCAGCAGACCCAGGTCAGCGCCGTGATCCCGTACTTCGAACGGTTTATGGCCAGCTTCCCCACACTGGCGGACCTGGCCGGGGCGCCGCTGGATGCGGTACTGGCCCACTGGAGCGGTCTCGGCTACTACGCCCGCGCACGCAACCTGCACAAGTGCGCCCAGACCGTAATGACCGAGCACGGCGGCGAGTTTCCCCGCGATGTAGAGGCTCTCAGCGCCCTGCCCGGAATCGGCCGCTCCACTGCCGGCGCCATCGCCAGTATCAGCATGGGAATAGAGGCCCCGATCCTCGACGGCAACGTCAAGCGGGTGCTCGCCCGCTTCCACGCCGTCGGCGGCTGGCCCGGCCAGACCGCGACCGCAAAGGAGCTGTGGCAGCTGGCGGAGGCTTATACCCCGGCAAAACGCTGCAACGATTACACCCAGGCGATGATGGATCTGGGCGCCACCCTGTGTACCCGCAGCAAACCGCGCTGCGACGACTGCCCGCTGGCGGCAGACTGCGCGGCCCGTGCGCAGGGCAACCCGCAGGCCTACCCGGGCAAGAAACCGAAAAAAGACAAACCGGTGCGCAGCACCACCATGCTGCTGCTCGAACACGACGGCGAACTGTATCTGCAACAGCGCGCGCCGAGCGGTATCTGGGGCGGACTCTGGTGCCCGCCGCAACTCGACGGGGACGACGGCGGCGAAGCCAGCGCACAGGAGTGGCTGGCCGCCCGGGATCTGCACGCGCAGCGGGTCCAGCCCCTGCCACCCATGCGCCATACTTTCACCCATTTCCATCTGGATATAGCGCCTGTATGGGTGCAGCTGTCCCAGCGCCGGATACTGGGCGAAGGGCAGGTGGCGGAAGCGGGCAGCGGCTGGTATAAACTGCGCCAACTCAACCGCCCCCGCGCGGCTCAGGAACTGGGCCTGCCGGCACCGATTGCAAAGCTGGCCCGGCAACTGGCGGCCTTCCAGGCCCCGCTGCTGGAAACCCAGTCCGGCACTTAAAACGAGGAGACTCCCATGTCGAGAACTGTATTCTGTCGCAAGTTCAAACAGGAACTGGAAGGCCTCGACGCGCCGCCCTTCCCCGGCCCCAAGGGACAGGACATCTACGAAAACGTCTCCAAGAAGGCCTGGCAGGAGTGGATGGCGCACCAGACTATGCTGATCAACGAAAAGCGCCTCAATATGATGGAGCCCTCCAGCCGCGCCTATCTGGGTGAGCAGATGCAGAAATTCCTCAGCGGCGAAAGCTACGACGAAGCCGAGGGCTACGTGCCACCGGAAGACGATCAAAACGCCTAAAAAGTGAGCGCTCACTTACAAGAAAACTATTTAGCAATCAAAGGCTTGACTCGGGCACAGGGAGCGGGTTTAATACGCGCCTCGCGACGCCGGAGACACTCCGCAAACGCGAAGCCCAGATAGCTCAGTCGGTAGAGCAGGGGATTGAAAATCCCCGTGTCGGTGGTTCGATTCCGCCTCTGGGCACCATACAAAACAAGCCTCACCCGAAAGGGTGGGGCTTTTTTGTATCTGTTGTTCAGAGGTGGTTGAGTATCACCGATGTGATTCGACCAATTACGCCAGCAATTGGAAACGAGCGCGCAAGCGCGATGCCCGCAGGGGCGTAACAGCCATTAGACAGTTCCGATTATTCCGCCTCGACGCCGCGGCTCCGAAGCCTAGGCCGAAAAGCAGGGCTTTTTAGGTAACGGGAAGCGGTTGAGAACCACCGATGTGGTTCGACTAATCGCGCCAGCGATTTGCAACGAGCCCACATCGCGAAGCCCGCCGGGAAAGAACAACCCCAGACCATTCCGAATATTGCGCCTCCAGCCCCTCATCAATCTCAGTATCCAACGGGCGCGAAATCAAACCCCCTTTTATGTTATGGTCCGGCGAACACGCCATTGCGAATTGACGTATCATCAATGCTCTCAGCCATATATTGATGCTGATCTTTCGAAATAGTCATCGGGCGGAGCACCCAGAATACGCTTGGGTGCAGCAGACTATAGAACCGGCGAAAAACGACCCAAGGCTGCAAGGCTGCAAGGCTGTCTATTCTCGATAAGCCGCCATTCATGACTGTCATTTGCGATCACTTTAAAACGAAGCGACTTCACAAGAAAAAATCGGTGCACTCCGGTAACGAAACTAATTTTCACGATCTAACCAGTATTGTTAAATAGTTAAACCGATCGCTACCACTATCAGGAGCCACTTATGAACAAGTCTATTTTAGCTGCCGTAATCGTCTCACTCGCCGCTGCCCCCGCTCTGGCTCAGAAGCCCGACACTACCGACAAGGGCAAACCTTCCCAAGAGCAAATGGAAGCCCATCACAAAATGATGGAAGCCAATTCCGACGGAAAAAATGCGATGATGGAAGAGCATGGCAAGATGGCTGCAATGAAGCACACTGAAGCCGAGGCGCATGGCCAGCAGCATGCAGAAATGGTCGACGCCGACGCAGAAGACAAGATGATGAAAGAAGAGAAGATGCGCATGAAGGAAGAGAAAATGCGCATGAAAGACGAACACAAGGGCATGGAAAAGCAGCGGGAGAAAAAGGCCGAGCAAGAACAAAAAGAACTCGACAAGGGTTCTGAGCAAGGCCAGGCTGCGCGGGAAGAACACAGCAAAAAATGGTGGCAGTTCTGGAAGAGCTGATTGCCAGCCAGTATTTGCCTCCGAAGAGCCCGGAATATTCCGGGCTTTTTATTGCGTGCACCACGGCTATCTGGCGATGCCGACCTGACGCGCGAACACAAAGCACCGCTTAATCTCATCATCGTGAGGACTTTCGGCCGATCACTGCATGACGATCTGACCGCAGTGCATTTCCCTTCGTGAAGATGCCCGCTTTGTTTACCTCTCAGCCCGGCGTGAGCGCAATCTAACGCTCTTTACCTTGTAGCACGATGAGCTCAGCCTGACCCAATCACCAAGCGTGCAAATTCAAACCGGCTCAATCTATTATTCCGGTACCAATGTCTCACAGCGATAGTGCACACCGCCATCTTCACTGATTTCCTCCGCCAGCCGCGGCAACAGTGCGCCCATCGTTTCTGTCAGTGTCCACGGGGGATTGAGCACAATTATGCCGGACGATGTCATTCCATGTCCGGCGCTGTCTTTCTTTATGCCCAACTCAAACTGCACAATTCGGCGGATACCGGTGGCAACGATCTGTCGCTGCAACTGTTCGATACGCTTGCGATCAACCACGGGATACCAGATGGCGACCGTGGCCGTAGACATCTTCCGGTGAATGAGTTTTAGCGCCTCCACCACTCGCTGGTAGTCCGCTTTCATTTCGTAGGGCGGATCGATCAGCACAAAGGCGCGGCGGGATTGGCTGGGCAGCAGTGCCGACAGGCCGCGAAAGCCGTCTTGCTGGCGTACGATAAACTGCTTCCGCTCGCGGAAGTTTTTACGCAGGTGCTCACTGTCGGCGGGATGCAGTTCGAACAGCCAGCCCCTGTCATAGGGGCGCAGCAGGTCGGCGGCGATCGCCGGCGAGCCGGGATAGAACTGCAGCTGTGCATCCGGATTGTGCGCCTTCACCGCATTCAGGTAGCAGGCCATTTCCGGCCACTGCCCCGTATCCGGCAGCAGGTGCCCGATACCAGTCTGGTACTCCTGGTTCTTCGCGGCCATTTCCGTACCGAGACGATAGAGGCCGGCGCCGGCATGTGTGTCGATATAGTCGAAGGCTTTATCCTTCTTGAGCATATGCGCCAGTATTTCTACTTGCACAAGGTGCTTCAGCACGTCGGCAAAATTGCCGGCATGAAAACCGTGGCGATAACTGAGCATGGAACCCGTCTGGCTGGAATCCGCTGGGATAATCGGGCCTGTAGGCCATTTGGGGCCGACGCGGCTGTTGGGAGTAGCCGCAGGTGGGAAGGGACCCGAATGCTCGGGCCCACCAGGGATCTCGCCGGTAATTTATGCCCGGTTTGGGTTCCTGTAAACAGGTTTTTTCGACGGCCTGGTCGCTATTGGCAGAGGCAACAGCATCGAAATTCACAGGGGCTCAAAGGCTCTTCCCACCACCATGGTGTAGCCGGCTTGCCCCACGGAAAACTGAAGCCCAGAGTTATTTTCAGCCGACGACCATGCGGGAGGCACGAGCTCAAGCCCCCATCTGCCCAACGCCATAGCTGATTAACGTGTCTTTCAGTCATATCACGTGTATCTGCATACCAGTTCTAATCAGTCCATTTGGCGATTCGCGACAGCCGGGACATATCTCGCGAAACCGTACACACAAGACTTAAAATGTGATTAAAATCACATTATTTGTGTGATAGGTTTCAATACCTATACGAGGATATTTGGCTAATGAAGCTCAAGAAAGGTCCATTTATTGCAAATTGCGTATCAAGAGGTTGAACAAACCCTCAATGAAAAATCGAATAGCGGCGTAACTTTGCGATGCGAATGATAAAGCTACGGCACAACGCAAAAGAAAAGCAAAGTCAGCAAAAATAAGAATGGATACCACGAAACCCAATACCCAGCTTTTGAAGTCCGTCTGGCGTCGATCGGGACACGCTCTCAGTGAGAAGCACATAGAGTTGGAGCGGTTTGAACTGGATAAACTGGTTTCCTCTATTTTCAGCAATGGGCCCTTCTATTTCTATATCGTCGACTTCGTCGATATGGCGATCAATTACGCCAGCCCCACTATTGCCGATATTCACGGCCTCGATCCGCAAACCGTCAGTTTCCAGAACGTACTGGACCAGGTACACCCGGATGATATGGAGTTCGTTGCCAGGGCGGAAGCCAAGGCAGTAGAGATTGTGTATGGAATCATCGCGCCGGAAAAGCGCAAACACTACAAAATCTCTTATTGCTTCCGATTCAGGACAGCTGATGGTTCCTACCGACTGTTCAATCACCAGGCAATCATGCTCACCGCCGATGAGAATGGTCGACTCTCCAAATCCCTGAATATTCATACCGATATCAGCCATCTCACCGAGAACAATAACCGCCTGCTCTCCGTTATAGGGATGTTCGGCGAACCGTCTTTTCTGAACATCGAAATCGACGGAGAGACCACAGTCCCCCTTCCATCAAAGGCGATTTTCAGCGCCAGGGAAATGGAAATTATCCGCCTTATTTCCGAGGGAATGACGACACCGGATATCGCCAATGCATTGAATATTTCGACCAACACGGTCAAGAATCACCGAAAAAACATTCTGCAGAAGTCGGGTTGCAAGAACTCCGGACAATTGATTACCAAATGTATTACCGATGGCCTCTTGTAAGAAAATGCCTTCAAAATAGCCCTTTGGGGCTATTGTGGGAAATACGCCACGGGGGCATCGTAAACGGGAGTCTCTGAATCCCCGAAACAATTCAAAGGCTCAGCGGAACAGGGATGTACCGCTTAACTAGACGTTAAGCATTTAATGCCATCAAGGACAGATGGCCACCGACTAGCCCGGGGCAGAACTGGCACAGGCCATCGGGACGGCAACGCGTTCAGCAACTTTTTCTCCAAAGAGACACGCAACCAACTGCAGGGCAAACTCCATGGCGGTGCCCGGCGCCTGGCTCGTTATCAGGTTGCGATCCACCACCACTCTATCCGCAGATACCTCCGAGACCTGGGCGTGAAGTTCATCGCGAAAGCCCGCGTGGCAAGTGGCGCGATAGCCTTTGATTAGCCCATGTCGCCCGAGGACAACCGCCGGTGCCGCGCAGATGGCTCCCAGCCAGCGGCCGGCATCCCGCTGCTCCGCCAGCATTTTCCCCAACAACTTACTCGTCTGAAGATGCTCGGCACCGGGCATACCGCCCGGCAATACGATCAAGTCCCAGGATGTATTCGCGCATTCATCCAGCAGGCAGTCCGCCTCGATCACAACACCGCGGGACGCGGTTATACGTGATTGAGGCATCACCGATGCCAGGGTGACCTCTGCGCCCGCGCGGCGCAGTACATCGACGATGGTGACGGCTTCGATTTCCTCGGAACCGTCGGCGATGGGAAGCAATACCCTTGTCATTTCGATCCCTCTTAAATACCGCGAATACGATCAAGTATCAGTTTTGGCATGAAAGTCACGAACATACTTTGGACCATGGTGCAAAGTGGTCGCGTAACCATGGTCGAACAAAAAGTTTAGAACTGCGAACTGTTTCCTGTACTTTCGTGTAATCGATTAAATGAAGGAAACAATGTATTCTCCGCCAGGGAAAATTTAGCGCCGCATGAAATGAATGCGGAACATCCTACCGTTGAAATAAAAGAATATAGGGAGATATTTCCTTGAAAAAGTTGGTCCTAACTGCCGCATTACTCGCCTCTGCCAATGCAGGAGCAGCAACCCTGGAAGGCGACTGGTACGGTCGTGTCAATTTTGGGATTACCGATCCTGACGCCGGTGAATTAGAGGGTTTTGTGCACGACACGATTGAATCTGAAATGGGGGTTTCAGAATCCGTCGATTTCGAGAATCCGCGTTCATACAGCATCAATATTGGCTATCGCATCAACAATTACGTTGCTGTGGAGGCCGGATATACCAATTTTGGTGAGCACAATGTTCGCTACAGCTATCCCAATTACTACGGAAACCTGGCCACACTGGGATATGAGGGTCGTGAAACTGACACTTATAAAGCTGAAATAAGCGGCAGTACCAGGACCTTGGGCGTCGTGTTAAGTACGGATGCGAGTCGCCAGTTTTCTGCAGGCGTCCGTGCAGGCATCAGCCTCTGGAATACCCGAGCAGAAGTAAATTACGTCTACGACAATATCACTCGTAGACTGATAGATCCGGCTGGCAGCTTGGACGCAGATAATATATACGACACCTACTCGAACTATCAGGAGTCGCGCCTTTCAAGTGATTTGTCCGGAGAGGACGCCTATTTCGGCGCCTTCGTGAGCTGGCGCATTGGCCGCTGGGCATACACCCTGGACCACACTCTCTATAAAACCGACGAAGTCGAGCCGATGGTTTCCTCCCTGGCCCTCGACTACGCCTTCTGATTTCTCAGCCGGCAGACCTTAAATCGCCTGCCCGGTATCACCGGGCAGGCCTATCACTTCTACAGCCAAACCGACCAGTAAAGCCGCACCACATTCGCGCCAAAGCTGTAAGTCGGCTCCTCGCCCGCCAGCACCGTGTTCTCACCGCCGTGGACGGTGACATCGCGGAAATTGTCGTAATCGAACAGCATGTAATCCCAGTGCAGGTTGACGGTATTTCGCCGGTCCAGCAGCGACCAGCGGTCCGGTAGCAGGTAGGAGACCCCGAAACCGATTGAAGCACTGCTGTAGTCGCTGAGTTCCTTATCCCGTGCGCGGAAGCTGGTGGCGTTCAGGTAGGGGAACAGATCGCTGTAGAAATCCGCTCCGGTCTGCTGGTAGAAGCGCAGTTTACCTTCCAGGATCCATTGGTCTTTCTCTTCCAGCGGGTGGGTGTAGAGAAATTCAATGTTGTCGGCACGCACGCCCCAACTGTCGGCGTAGTAGCGGTATTCCCCCTTGACTGCGGCGCGGTAGGGCAGCCGGTACTTGCCACGGACCGCCAGCGCATCGCTATTGCGCGTGGTCGGATACAGCTCCGGCTGGTAACTGAAACCATTGCCGGAGAAGGGGTCCAGGTAGCGCACGCTGCGGTAGGGGTTGTTGAGGTAACCCTCGTCGGCAACGGTTTCCACACTGACTTCGGCAATCAACTTCTGGGTGAGGATCTGGTTCCAGCTCAGCGCGTAGCGGCGATGCTCGGCCTGTTCGGCGAAGCTGTCGTCGCCATTGCGGTAGACATCGTCGCTGCCGTAGCTCACCTTCAGGCCCAGGGTACTGAGGTCGCCGAAGAAACCCTGGCTGATACCGAACGAATAGGTATTCGCCTCGTAGTCGTTCTCCGAACTGTTGGTATATCCGAGGCTGAGCGTGGCCTGGTCCACCAGGTAATCGGCGCCCAGTGAATATTCATCGCGCTGTTCCGAATAGGGGCTGGCTGTCGCCTCCACGTCGACGGAGGCCCCGGAAATCATGTCCACGTAGTAATTGGCGGAAACGGATACGGAGTTGCCGATATTCTTGCGCACCAGGAGGGACGGGCCATCAATGGTAATACCCCCGCCGCTGTACGAGTGATACATGGAGTCGGCGCGCTCGGTCGGCAATACCGCCGCGGTGGCAAATCCGGATAGTACCGCCAGCAGAGTGCCGGCAATATATGGCAAAACTCTATCGCACCCGGCCACTCCACGATCCGGGTTCGCTACCTGAAATTGCTCAGTTACAGCCACAGCCGCCTCCACTGCCGCCGTCGGCACCGCGCGCCGCCTCCCGCGCTTCATAGACGTGGTTCATGTAGCGCCCGGCCACGGGATCCCGGTCAAAGCTCATGATCGGATCCGCCAGGTACTGGCGTTCGTAGGGTTTTACCCATGGTGTGGCGGTGCAACCGCTCAGCAGGAGCAGCGCGGTGGCAACGAGAAGCAGCGAACGCGACATGGCGTTACTCCCGGATCAGTTCCTTGATGATTTTTTTGTAGCTGGCCATATCCCCGTCGCGGTAACCGCGGTGCACATGGCGCACCTTGCCGTCGCGGTCGATAAAGACCGAGCTGGGCATGGCGTCCACGCCGTACAGCTTGCTGACCTCACCGGCACCATCGAACAACACCGGAAAATCCACCGGAATCTTTGCCAGCATCTGCTCCGCATCCGCCCGG
This sequence comes from Microbulbifer hainanensis, assembly GCF_014904735.1. Taxonomy (GTDB): domain Bacteria; phylum Pseudomonadota; class Gammaproteobacteria; order Pseudomonadales; family Cellvibrionaceae; genus Microbulbifer; species Microbulbifer hainanensis. The sequence goes on from NZ_JACZCR010000019.1 coordinate 12,382, forward strand.
TCCGCATCCACATTGACACCCCAGACCTGGAAACCAGCGGCGGCGTAGCGCTCGTTCAGTTCTTCCAGCAGGGGCATTTCCTGTCGGCAGGGTCCGCACCAGGAAGCCCAAAAATTCAGCATGATTACAGTACCGCGCTGCTCCGCCAGACGCAGGTTGTCGCCCTTGTTGGATGCCAGGGTAAAGTCGGGGGACTGCTCGGCAGCAGTGGCTACGGATACGGAAAAGGCCATCGACAGCGCCATCGCGGCAGTCGCAACAAAACGGAACATACGAACGATCCTGTTCAGGTTAAAAGTAAATGGAAACGCCGAGCTGGGTCGACAGGTTATTGGTATTCTGAGCTTCGCCAAATATCTCGTGCTCGAAAATCCGGTCGCGGACATCCAGGCGGAATGCCAGCCAGTCCGTTGTCAGCACACGCACCCCGGCGCCGATGTTGTAAGTGAAATGCTCCTCATCCGCGAAGGAAGTATTTCCCACACCACCGATCAGGTAGAGGCTGCTGTTCAGCGCCCACTTGTCGAACAGGAAATACTCGCCGGGAAACAGGTTCCAGGCCAGCGACAGGTCGTAGTAACTGAGCTGACGCTGCTCGTCGGTGAGCAGGGGCGCGGCACCGCTGAGACGCTCGAAACTGGATTCCCCAAGTTCCGTTTTACCGTAGGCCGCCTCCATAAACAGGTCTTCGCTGATGTGATAAGCGAGTGCGCCACCATAGAGCGGGTTGGAGCCGAAATCCTCGACATTCATCACACCGCCCAGATAAGCGGTGATCTCGATATTCTCACTATCGATCTGCGCCTCGCGGATCTCGCGGCGCTCCAGGTCCGGTGAGATCAGCTCGCCCAGGGGATCGTCACTGTCCTGCGCCAAGGCCGCCGCGGCGGACACGCACAGTAATACCGCTACAGATAAACGTCGAAACCCAGTTTCCATTCGACAATCTCCTGATTGTTTTCCCGCGACGTGAGCAGGTAGTGATTGGCCACCTCTGCCCGCAGGGCAAATCGGCGCGAAAGATAGGTTTTTACCCCCACGCCAGTCAGCATCGCCGTATCCCGACGATCTTCGGTGGCGACGATGGTGGCATTGGGTGCTGTGATATTGAGGCCGGTGCCGAGCATGAAATACGGGGACAGGCGCCAGTGCGGAAACGGCTGGTGCAACACCGCCAGCTGGTAAGTCTGGCTGTCGGAGAAGGCGCCCACCGCCTGGGTAGCGCGCAGTTCCGCGGACAGGTTGCGGGTAAAGCGGTAACCCAGCGACACCCCCATGGAATCGGCACCGTCAAAATCCCCGTAGGCAAACCCCAGGTGAAAATGGCGGGATTCGATATCGCGAAAATCCGGCAGCCGCACCTGCACCTGCTCGCCGTCCGCACCGTAGATTTCGTTCAAATCAATGATGCGCACCCAACCGGTCTGGCCTCGCCGCAGCGTAACCTTGACCCAGTCGGTGCGCCGTTTCAGCAACCACAGGGTCTCGCCGTGTTCCGCCACATGAAAAACCGGATAGCCGCGGCCGGGGCCGGTGTGCATGTCGATATAGGGGGAACCAACGGTGACCTGTTCCGTACCAGCGGGCACATGGGCCGGGCGCGCCTGTGGCTCGGCTGCCTGCGCACTCGCGGCAATCAACAACGCCGCCATTGCGCCGCAAAACAGCTGGCGCGAACGACGGAATTTAGCGGCCAGTCGATTCATAGTTAGTTCACCGGCGCCGCAAAGGGATCGTTGTAGTACTGGGCACCGATATCCAGCCACTCCGAAATCAGGCGCAACTCCGCAGGTTCGAGATAACCGTCGTGCACACCGCCGGTTGCGAACGCCTCAAAGAAGCGGCTGCCGTTGGCGGAATTACCCATCAACCGATCGATATCCACAGTCACCATCACCGGAATCGGATTGCCGTTACTGTCGAGGATCAGTTCGCCATTTTCGTCGGTTTCGAACAGCAGGTTGCCGTTGTCGTCGCGGTCCTGCACGAGGATTTCCTGCAGGGCGCCGTCCACCAGTTCCTGGGTGGGGTTGTCGAACAGCAGCTCGACATAGGACGCCATCCAGTCCGCATTGGCGGGCGAGGGCGTGGCCGTCAGGTCCAGCTGCGCTGCCGGAACCCGCAGCAGGCCATTGGCATCGCGGGTGGAGTGACAGCCGGTGCAGGTGTGATCCTCGAGAACTGTTCCCGCGTTATCCGTCACCTGACGCTCCCGCTCCCACAATGGCTGGATATGTTCCGGGTAGTGAATGATGCTGCGGCAGTTGCTGTCCCAGCTGTCCAGGCAGGGGGCACTGATCGGCAGCGGTGTGGCCAGGTCGGCATAGGGAATACTGCTGCTCGAATCCTTGGCGCGCACCGCCGGATCCGTCCACAGGTCGCTGAAGGCGATGTCTCCCTCCAGCTCCGCTTCACCGGCGATGCGCGCGAGCAGCTGCGCCATGGTTTCACCCATTTCCGCGACCAGTGCCGATTCGGTATTGGGGAAGGGAGCCCCGGATGTGGCCGCGCCGGCCCAGGCGGACGCCGGCTCTTTGTCGGGGCGGCCATGGGGCACTTCACTGTTGGCACTGTGACAACCGTTACAGCTGCGCACTTCGCCCGCGCGCAGCTGCAGCCAGCTGCGGTGGCGGCCGGTGAGGCGCCGCCCATCCGCATCGACAACGGCAATCGCCAGCGGCGTATCCGCCGGCAGCTTGACCCGCACCGACCCGTCCGGCTGTATCGGTGTGTAACCGAGAATCTCACGCATGCCCTGGGCACGGCTGCGGCCGAATGCGGAGCGGTCGAAATCCAGCGTGTCATCGTCGGGAATACCGACTGCCTTGGCGACGCGCAGAAAGCGCGCGGGGCGCTCCGCGGCAGTGGTACGCAGCGGGTCGGCGAGTTCGCCGATACCGACGATGTCCTCGCCGTCAAAATCGTAAACGCTGCGGATATCCAGAATGCCAGCACCTTCCTGCACCAGATCGGTGTCCACGTCGATGCCGGGTACCGGCTCAGGCAGGTAAGTGGGTTCAGTACGCGGCTCGAGAGTGACACCTTCGGAAATCATTTCCCCCTCTTCCGCCACCACGATCGGCAACTGTGTGCCGGCACTGTAGTCGTAGATCCACAGGCCGTAGAGCGGATCGGCAGGTTCGATATCCGCGGTGTTCAGCCACTCGTCGGTGCACGGACGTGGCAGCCCGGTGGCCACTTCCAGTACCCGGCACTCGCTCCAGCTGACCAGCAACCGACTGGTGCCGTCGTAAAACGGCCAGGCAGAGGCAAACAGGCCGTGTGGCGAGAGGCTGCCATCGGTGACCACGGGCTCGACAGAAATAGACAACTGGCCCACCAGCTCACCTTCGCCCTCGGGTTCGCTGTAGGCCTCGGTGTAGTTGGCGCTGTTGATTGCCAGCAGGTCACCGCCATAGCTGATTCCCTCCGGCGCGCGCAGAATCGCCAGCAGGCGGCCATCGGGCATTTCCCGCGGTTGCACAAAGGCCGCATCGCTCTGGCCGGTGCCGGTCTGCTGGCTGTGATAACCGTACAGGAAGGCGAGATCGGTACCGTCCGGCTCGACGGTATAGAGGCTCAGGTTGTCGACGCCGCCCATATTGTCCCAGCGACCGAACAGGATGCGGCCATCGTTCAATACAGTGGGATCCAGGTCGTGACTCTGGTTGTAGGAAATCTGCTGGATATTGGAGCCGTCCGCATCCATCACATGCAGGACAAAAGCCTCCTGCTGCAGGTCTTCTGCCAGAGAAGAAAACTGCGGCTTATTGTCGTCCAGCAGCAGGGCGCGGGAGCGGCGCTGGCGGGAAGAAGAGAAAACGATGCGGCCATCCGGTAAAAAGGCCGGGGCGATATCCTGCCCCTCCTCGGCAATCAGGTCAGATTTGATCACGCGCTCGAGCGTGCTTTTCTCGCGGTCGTAGAGCCAGATATTCCAGGTAGGCTGCTCATCGTCATCCGCATCTTCGATTTCCGGCGCGCGCATGGCAAAGATCAGACGCGAGCCGTCCGGGGAGACGTTCAGGTCTTTTACATCGTAGTCGCCGTCAAACAGGCCGGCGGTAACAACCGTCTCCGGCGCACTTGGCGTGGCACGGTCCTTCAATACCAGTTGCGCGCCCGGGTTGAAGGCACCAGGAGAATAGATATCGTCTTCGCTCAGGGCACCATCGTCTTCGACATTCAGTGTGCGGCGCACGAAAGCGACCGGGTAATCCACCACGACCGGATCTTCCGCCTGCTCACCACCGGAAGAAGAACCACCCCCACTGCACGCCGACAGTAACAGGACCATCGGCAGTGCAAAAATATATTTCATTTTTATGACCTTGAAACTGGTACAGAACTGCGCATTGGCAGTAACGGGGTCACCGACAAAAACTTAATAAATTTCATTAGTGTCACCCCGAAAATAGAGGTACGACTACTGCAGATAAAATCACCCTATTCGTACCAGTCATTGCTATCAATTTTATACCCGTCAAATTCTCCCCGCTGCGCCGTAAACTCTCAAGTCGAACACACAAATTTTGCCAACCACAACGCACTTCCCGTCACCACTGCTGGTAAAAAAAAGCGTGGGCTTTAGTATCGGAAGCCAATTACCGTGACCAAGTTATCTTTCCAATGGAAAAGTTACCGTTTTCTCCCCGCACCGGCCGCCACCTGACTACCGGCGCACTGCTGGGCTCCCTGCTGTGGTCTGGACTGGCCGGTGCCGCCGCCCAGGATCAGGCCCTGCAGATGTACAGCCGTCTCACCGGAGTAAAACCCTCCGAGGAAGTACTGCAGCAGATGGCCGGAGAAATCGATAGCGGCAACGCCATCGATGCCGCCTACACGGCCATGGAAGACGATGCTTTTTATAATGTCACGCTGAAAAATATCGCCACACCCTGGACCAACCGCGACCGCAATGTGTTCGCGCCATTGAATGACTATACGGCCACCGTGATTGGCACTGTCCGCGACGATCTCGATTTCCGCGAAATTCTCTACGGGAATATTCTCTATACCGGCGACGGCAGCCTCGGCTTGCCCGCATACAGCAACAGCAATAACGATCACTATGAAGCACTTGAGGCCGCTGGTTACTCGCTGAAAGACTCCCTCGTACAGCAAAGCCAATCCTCGGTCACCGGTCTGCCCGCAGAAGCCACTGCCGGTGTTATCACCAGCCGCGCCGGCGCTCGGGCATTTTTTATCGCCGGTACCAACCGCGCGATGTTCCGCTACACGCTGCTCAATCACCTGTGTCGGGATATGGAACAGGTGCACGACACCAGCCGCCCGCCGGACCGTATCCGCCAGGACGTCAGCCGCAGCCCCGGCGGTGACAGCCGCGTATTCCAGAACAACTGTATCGGTTGCCACAGCGGTATGGACCCAATGGCCCAGGCGTTTGCCTACTACGACTTTGTCTACGATACCGACGCCGACCCCGAAGGCGACAGCGGCCACCTGGATTACAACAGCGCCGACGAGGCAGACGAGGCCACCGGAACCCGGGTCAAAAAGAAATACCACATCAACAGTGCTAACTTTCCTTACGGCTATGTGACACCGGACGACCACTGGAACAACTACTGGCGCCAGGGACCGAACACGCATCTGGGCTGGAGCAGTGCGCTACCCGGCAGTGGCGAAGGTGCCAAATCCCTCGGCCGGGAACTGGCCGGCAGTCGCGCCTTTGCCGAGTGCCAGGTCACCAAGGTATTTCGACAAGTCTGCCTGCGCGCACCGGAAGATGACGCCGACCGCAGCGCCGTGCAGACCATCGCCGACGACTTCGGCAACAGCGGTTACCAGTTGAAGCGGGTCTACGCAGATACTGCGGTTTACTGCGCGGGAGACTGAAACCGATGATAAAAACAACAATGGAAATCCTGCAGCTCGCCAACGTCACTCTTCGACCGCTGCGGACAATCACCAGCCTGCTCTTCGCCGCTACGCTGGCGACCGCCTGCAGTGGCGGCAGCGGCCAGGATACGGAACAACTGCCGAACACCAACCCGACCGGCGATGGCGGTGCCACCTATTCCGGTCCGGCACCGGAAACCGAGGACGTCAAACAGTACAAACGCTATATCTGGGATAACCTCGCCGCGGAGAACCGCTGTGGCAGCTGCCACGTTGAGGGCAACCAGAGTCCACATTTTGTCCGCGGCGACGACATCAATGCGGCCTACGATGCGGGGCGCGAGCTGGTCAATCTCAGCAACCCGGCGGACTCGCGCCTGGTGACCAAGGTGGGCGGCGGGCACAACTGCTGGCTGTCCAGTGCCGATGCCTGTGCGGAGATCATCACCAACTATATCGAGGAGTGGGCCCGCGCGAGTGGCAGCCTCGTCAACAGTATTACGCTGACGCCACCGGTTGAGCGCACGGTGGGCGCGAGCAAAAGTTTCCCCGCATCCAGCAGTAATTTCTCCACCACCGTCTATCCGCTGCTGCGCGGCTACTGCGCCGGCTGTCACAGTGAAGACGCGGCGACACCGCAGCAGCCCTATTTCGCCAGCGGTGATGTGGACCACGCCTACGAGGCGGCGAAGGTCAAGATGAACCTCGACAACCCCGCCAACTCGCGCTTTGTGGTGCGCCTCGGCAAGGAATTTCACAATTGCTGGGACAATTGCGCGGACAACGCTGACGAGATGAAGGCTGCGATTCAGGCGTTCGCCGACAGTATTCCGCTGACCGCCGTCGATCCCGACTGGGTAATCAGCAAGGCGCTGCTGCTGACCGACGGCATCGTCGCCAGCAGTGGCGGCCGCATCGAGAATAACGCCATCGCGCTGTACGAGTTCAAGACCGGAACCGGCACCACAGCCTACGACACCTCCGGTGTTAACCCAGCCATAGACCTGAAACTGTCCGGTGACGTGGAATGGCTCGGCTCCTGGGGTATCCAGCTCAAGGGCGGCAAGGCCCAGGGAGCGACCGCAACCAGCCGCAAGCTCTACGACACCCTCTCGGCGACCGGCGAATACACTATCGAGGCCTGGGTGGCACCGGCCAACGTCGCCCAGGAGGGCCCGGCACGCATCGTCAGTTACTCCGGCGGTAACGATATCCGCAATTTCACCCTCGGCCAGGCGATGTACAACTACACCTTCCAGAATCGCAGTGACAGCACCGACGCGGACGGTATGCCTGCACTGATCACCGATGACATGGCGGAGCGCGCCCAGGCCACGCTGCAGCATGTGGTCGCCACTTACGATCCGGTCAACGGGCGCAAACTTTACGTGAATGGCGAGTACACCGGTGATGTCGACCCGGCCGCGGCCGACCTGCTCAGCACCTGGGACGATACTTTTGCGCTGGCGCTCGGCAGCGAAGTGTCCAACGACAATGTCTGGGAGGGCTCGGTGCGCCTGCTGGCAATTCACTCCCGCGCATTGTCGGCAGAGGATATCGCCACCAATTTCGAAGCGGGCGTGGGCGAAAAATACCTGCTGCTGTTCAAGGTCGAAGAGCAGACCGGCGTGCCGGAGAGCTACGTGATGTTCGAGGTCCAGCAGTACGACAACTACGGCTACCTGTTCAGCAAGCCGACCTTCATCAGCCTCGACGACAGCGTCGATCCCAGTGGCATCGCCATCGAGGGCATGCGCATTGGCATCAACGGGCGCGAGGCCGAAGTCGGCCAGGCCTGGGCAAACCTGTCCACCTCCATTGGCAGCGGCTACACGCCCGCCGCCGGGCAGCTGCTGTCACCGCTGGGCACGATCATTTCCCTCGACAAAGGGCCGGAATACGACGAGTTTTTCCTGACTTTCGAGCGCCTCGGCAGCGACACTTATACCCGCGTCGAGCCGATACCACCGACACCCGCTGCGCCCGCCGACCTGGATCCGCAGCCGCGTATCGGCCTGCGCCGTTTCGAGCAGATCAACGCAGCCCTGTCCCGCGCCACCGGTGTGCCGCGCACAGAACCGGCCGTGGTGGAGACCTGGGAAAACGTCAAACGCCAGCTGCCGGTGGAAAGCGATATCCGCGGTTTCCTGGCCGCCCAGCAGATGGGCATCACCCAGCTGGCGGTGAAATACTGCAGCACACTGGTGGACTCGACCGCCCTTCGCGCCAGCTACTTCCCCGGATTTGATTTCAGCGCAGGGGCCGATACCGCGTTCGACAGCGCGGCGAAACGCGCACAGATTATCGACCCGCTGATGTCGCACCTGCTCGCCCACGAGATCACCTGGCACGACGGCGTCACCTCACAGCTGTCGACGGCGCCGGACCTGTCCGCGGTCGAGGGGGAACTCTCGAACCTGATCGACGGCATGACCGCCTGCGGCAGCGGCTGCGCCAGCGACCGCACCGCCAACACGGTCAAGGCCACCTGTGCCGCGGCCATGGGCAGCGCGATGATCCTGATTCACTAATTGCGATACCGGACAAAAAACCGATTTGCCGGCGAACCGCGGACGGAGCCAATGAGCAAGAAAAAACATTTCGACCTGGACCAGCCTCTGCGCCATCCGGATCACCACCGCCCGGTAACACGGCGGGACTTTCTCGGCCAGGGATTCCGCGCGGGACTCGCGACGGTGCTGGGCGGATCCGTATTCAGCCTGTTCGCCGATCCGCGCAACGCCTATGCAGCCCTGTCGCAGGATCTGGAGGATCTGCGCAAGAGTAATGGCGGCCCCTGTGACGTCAGCGCAACCGGTGCCGGCAAGGTTCCCTTTATCTGTTTCGACCTGGCCGGCGGTGCCAATATTGCCGGTTCCAATGTGCTGGTCGGCAAGCAGGGCGGGCAGATGGATTTCCTCAGCACCGCCGGTTACGGCAAGCAGGGCCTGCCCGGCGATATGGTGCCGTCCGTCTCCGCCACTGCCGGCAGTAGTTTCATCAACAGCGATCTCGGCTTGGCCTTTCACAGCGATAGCGGCATGCTGCGCGGCATTCTCGACAAGATCGCCGCCGGCACCGCCGCGGCTACTAATGGTGCGGTCATTCCCGCGCGCTCGGAAAACGATACCGGCAACAATCCGCACAATCCCATGTACGGCATCAACCGCGCCGGCGCCAACGGCTCGCTGCTGGCGCTGATCGGCTCGAGCACCAGCGAGTCCGGCGGCAACTCCGCCGCGCCCATGTCGATGATCAATCCGGAAGTGCGCCCCACTAAGGTGGACCGCGCTTCCGATGTCACCGGACTCGTCGATGTCGGCGACCTGGTTGGCCTGCTCAGTCAGGAGGATACCGTCGCGGTAATGGAATCCATGTACCGCATATCTGATGCCAAGCTCGGCAAGGTGGATACCCGTGTATCCGCCGACGCCGTGATCAAGGACATGGTGCGCTGTGGCTATATGAAAAGTGCCGATCTGGCGGACCGCTTCGGCGACCCCGGCGCGCTGAATCCGGAAACGGACCCGGATATCGTCGGCCCTAGCGGTATTTTTACCAGCGCCGAACTGGGCAACGACCGCGAATTCCAGAAAACCGCCGCCACCATGAAACTGGTGGTCAATGGCTACGCCGGCGCCGGTACCATTTCCATGGGTGGTTACGATTACCACACCGGTGACCGCGCCACCGGGGAGATGCGCGACCTGCGCGCCGGTCGCTGTATCGGCGCCTGCCTGGAATACGCCGCGCGCCGCAATCAGCCGCTGATGATCTATGTGTTCAGCGACGGCTCGGTGTTCAGTAACGGTATGGTCGACGACTCTGTGGAGGGGCGCGGCAAGGGCGTCTGGACCGGTGACAACCAGCAGACCGCTGCGTCTTTCTTCCTCGTGTACAACCCTGCCGGCCGGCCCCAGTTGCTCGGCGGCAGTGCCGACGAACAGGCGCTGCACCAGCAGCTCGGCTACATGCGCCCGTCCGGCGATGTGGAAACAGCGTCCAGCCCCGCAGCCAACAATGTTAACCTGCTGGTGGAAACCGTGGTGCTGAACTATATGGCGCTGCACGGCGAGCAGGGCAACTTTGCCACCCTTTTTCCCAATCACGGGCTCGGCAACAGTACCCTGATGGACAGCATGACTGCCTTTGCACCGATCGTTTAAACATGAAATTACTGAAGTATTTATTGCCGTGCTGCGCCGCACTGCTGTTTACCCCAGAATCGCATGCCGAGTGGTTTTACGAAAAGCAGGCCGTTATGGGCACCGATGTGACGGTGCAGCTGTGGCACGAAGATGCAGCCAGTGCAGATCAGCTCATCGATCGGGTCATGGCGGAGTTCCGCCGCCTCGATGGCGAGCTGTCGCCCTACAAGGAAGACAGTGAACTCTCCCATGTGAATCGTACCGCCGGTCGCGAGACGGTCAAGCTATCCGCGGAGCTCGCCTCGCTGATCGACAAGTCGCTCTGGTACAGCGAGGAAACTGGTGGGGCCTTCGATATTTCCTATGCGACGCTCGGCCGGCTTTACGATTTCCGCCAGCACAAGGAAGCGGATGCGGCGGAGACCGCCGCACTGATCAAAGCGCTGAACTACCACCACCTGAAATTCGACAAGGCCGCACAGACACTCTATTTCGACAACCCGAAAACTCAAATCGACCTGGGCGGTATCGCCAAGGGTTACGCTGTCGACCGCGCCATTGCGATTCTGCGGCAGGCGGGGGTGCGAAATGCCAGTGTCAGTGCCGGCGGTGATGCGCGCATGCTCGGCGACAAGCGCGGCCAACCCTGGCTGGTGGGCATCCGCCATCCACGCGACAAGAGTAAAAATGCCGCTGTTATTCCGCTGCAGGATACCGCCATCTCCACGTCCGGCGATTACGAGCGGTTCTTTATCGACGATCACCACACGCGTATTCACCATATTTTCAACCCGGCGACCGGCCGTCCCGCTGGTACGGAAGTACAGGGTGAGTCCGCACAAAGCGACAAGCTGATCAGTGTCAGTATTATCGGTCCGCAGGGTTTCGATACAGACCCGTTATCCACCAGCGTTTTTGTACTGGGGCGGGAAAAAGGGCTGGCACTGATCGATCGTCTGCCGGGGTTCGAAGCCATCGTGATCGACAGCGGCCGCCACCTGTATTTCAGTCGCGGACTCGAACAGCCCAACTAAGCAGAGCATTTGCTGGCCGCCATTCGTTAACGGGAATTGGCACTGTCGCCATAAGAAAAATGCCAACAGGATCACGACGAATTCATGATCCCCTGAGATAATTTGCATTGAACCGCATACCGCCAACGGCCGCCCCGCCGGCAAGCCCAAATGAAAAGGCAGTCCCATGAGCCGCTGTATCCAGTCACTGATTTTTGTCCTCGCCGCTATCGCAGGGCTACCGGCCATCGCCGCAGAGGGCCCGTTGGCCTCTGCCAATGTCGAGGCACTGAAAGGCGAGGTACTGAAGCTCAACCGCGACCTGCTGATTCTCGAGGAAGACCTTTTGTATCCGGCGCAGAGCCAGATCGCGGTCTATGTCTCGATGGACGTGGGGCACTACTTTAAACTGGATGCGGTAAAACTGCAGATCGACAACAAGCTCACCGCCAGCCACCTGTATACGGAACACCAGCGCAATGCGCTGATCCGCGGCGGTATCCAGCCGCTGTACAAGGGCAACCTCAAGGCCGGCACCTACAGTGTGTCCGCGTTCTTTACCGGCATCGGTCCGGAGGGACGCGAGTACAAGCGCGCGGCGAATCTCGAGCTGGAAAAAACCGATGAACCGGCGGTGATCGAGCTGCGCATTGCCGACTCCGCCGGCAAACAGCAGCCGGAATTCCAGCTGGTACAGTGGCCGGCGCCCTGACCCGCGATGCTGTATCGATCCCTGGTCAACAGAATCTCCCTGGCGGCAGCGCTGTTCGGCGCCGCAACCGCAGCCATTGGTGACGAAAAATATACCCAGGCCCAGGACATGGCCTACGGGGTCGCGCTGTACGATTATTTCCAGGGTAACTATTTCGACGCGCTGAGCACCCTGATGGTCGCCGGACAGCGCGGCAGTATCCGCGTGCATGCGGACAACGCGGAACTGATCGAAGGTGGAATCAGCCTCGGGTTTGGCATGCAGCAGCGCGCCGCGGACCTGTTTACCCGGCAGCTGGAAAAAGCCGATGGCGATCCGGAATCCCTTGCCCGCTACCGCCACGTCGCCTGGCTGAAACTCGCCGAATTGACCTATCGACAGCAGAATTGGTCCCTCAGTACCGAATATCTGCAGAACTCCGGCGCAGCCGCTGAAACCCCGCTGGCAGTGAACCTCGCATTGCGCGGCGGTGACATCGCAACGGCACAACAGCGCCTGGAAAATCTGGACAAAGATAGGGTGTCGGCGAGCCGACGCGTGCTCGCGCAAATCAATATCGCTGCGGCACTGGCGCGTGCGCAACGCTACGGCGAAGCGGTGCGTTACTACCAGCTGGCCAGTGCGCTGGCGGTCGCAAGCGATGCATCCAGTGAAATCGAAATCCTGCGTGACCGCACTCATATCGGTGCCGGATACGCCTTTGCGCTGCAGCAGCGCTATGCGCAAGCACTGGAAGAATTCCGCCGTGTGCGATTGCACACCGCCTGGGCCGATCGCGCTCTACTCGGCATGAGCTGGGCGGCGATCAACAGTGGCGAATACCAGACGGCCGTGGACGCACTGCAATTTCTGCGCGATCGCAACAGCAACACACCAGCGGCCCGCGAGGCACTGGTGGCACTGCCCTTCAGCTACGAAAAGCTGCAGCGCCCCAAAGCCGCACTGGTCGCCTATCAGCAGGCAGAGCAGCAGTACCGCGCGTCGCTCAGTGAACTGCAGCAGCTGGTCAGGGATGTGAGCGCGCTGCAGTTTGTGCCGACGCAGGACACCGATATCCAGCGCTACGGATGGTTGCAACTGGCGGAGACGCCGTCGCTGTTGCGCGACAATCGCCGCTACCTGCACCACATCCTGGAGAGCGACGCCTTTCAGTTGCGCCTGTCGGAACTGCGCGATCTACAACAGCTCGCACAGGTCATCGATCGCTGGCAACAGCGCCTGCCATTGTTCGATCAGCTGATTGCCGATCGCAAACAACGCCGACGTAATATCGTCGATGGCTATAACAGTGCGCAGTACGATCAACAGGTGGAAATTGCCCAGCAGCAGTACCGGGCACTGGAAAGTGCACTGACCCGGATCCAAGACAAGCGAGATTTTCTCGCACTACTGCGTGCCAGTGGCGGTACCGATGCCAAAACACTGGCGCGAATTGAAGACGCAGAAGCCCGCTACCGCAAACTCGCGCCCCGCGGGATGGCACGCGATACCCAGGCAACCAGCCTGGAACGCGCGCGCGGTATCCTTCTATGGCGTGCCAGCGAGCAGTATCACGAGAACCTGTGGCAACAGCGCAAGACCCTGAGTGGGCTCGACAAACAAATTCAGCTGGCCACCGCGCGCCAGCGGAAAGTCGAGCAGATTGCGCAACGCGCGCCGCAGCTCCAGCAACTGCAGAATAAGGTCGAAAGCGCCACACCGCGCCTGGCGAAACAGCGCGATGCCATCGCCGATGCCACCGCGACTATTGAGGCTTCAATACGTCGCGATGTCCTCGCCGCCCTGAATCGCGAACGTAGCCAGATTCAGCAGTACATGGCACACAGCCGGCTCGCCATTGCCCGACTACAGGACAGCGCCCTTCAGGCCGCTCCCGCTGCCCCGGTGTTGGAAACGGGGAACGACGATGCGTAAGCAATTGTACGGCCACTCCGGAAAGATTCTCGCGCTCGCCATCAGTTGCGCTGTAACTGCCTCCTGCAGTAACCAACCGCCGGCTACCCTCGCGAACCTGCCGACCGCCACACTGCCAGCCGAACCCGCCATCACCGTGCCGCAGCCGGATATCGCCGAACTGCAGCGCAATTATGAAGCGGCCCTGGCGAGCAGTATGGATCCGCATACGCGCCGACAGATCCAGCTGCGGCTGGCGGACCTGGAAATGGAGCGGTTGGAACAGCAGCAGGCGCAGCATCCGGGTACGGCGGTCTCCTACAACAGCGCGGTGCAGCGCTATGAGGCACTGGCGGCGGCAGCACCGGACGACGACTATATTCTCTACCGGCTGGCGCGGGCCCGCGCGCTGAACGGCGAGACGACGCAATCGCTACAGGCGCTCGAGGACATTGCCAGTGCCGCACCGGAGTCCCCGTTCATCGGCGAAGTCCTGTTCCGCCGCGGCGAAGCGGCGTTCAACCGCAGGGACCATGACGCTGCAGCGCGTGATTTCACCGCGCTGCTGCAGCGTACGGAAACCGATGGGGACAGCCCCTTCGCCGACAATGCGCGCTATATGCTCGGTTGGTCACAGCTTAAATCGGCGCATTACCGCGCATCGACAGAAACATTTCTCGACCTCCTCGACCGCTTGAATGAGCGCGCGCCGCTGGCGCAGCTGCCGCAAGGACAACAGCGGCTCGCGCAGGACAGCCTGCGCGGCCTGGCACTGGACCTGAGTTACCAGGGCGGTGCCGCGGCCATCGAATCCTTCAATCCGGCAGGCGGCAGTCGACCGTATCAACACCGCCTGTACAGCGCCCTCGGCGATTGGTACGCGGACAAGGAACGCTATCGCGAAAGTGCCGATGCATTCCTCGCATTTGTCGAACACTACCCACAGAGCACCGAAGCGCCGGCCCTACATCTTCGCGCCATCGAGACATTACAGAAGGCCAGGCTCGACGACGAAGTCCTGCCGGCCAAACGACAGTATGTACAGCGCTACGGAATCCGCAGCGATTACTGGGAGCACGCCGACGCGGAGCAGCGCGACAGGCTGCGCGGCTGGTTGCGTCCGTGGCTCACAGAGCTCGCGCAGTTCGATCACGCCCGTGCCCAGGCACTGGCGACCCAGCGCAGCAAGAGCGCGCGCGAACAGCGGCAACTGGCCGCACAGTCCCGTCGCGCCTTTCTCGACGCAGCGGCGCTCTACCAACAGTTTGCCGATACCTTTCCCGACGACAGCGCCACACCGGAACGCGTTTTCCTGATGGCAGAGTGCCTGGAACAGGCCGGTGAATACGCCCGCGCGTGGCAGGCATACAGCGACGTAGCCTGGCAATACAAAGATAACAAGCGCGGCCCCGAAGCCGGTTATGCCGCTATCCTCATGTCTACGAAGATGCAGAGCCAATCTGCTACCGGCAATACCGTCGCACGGGACCTGTGGCTGAAGCGCAATACTGAGGCGAGCCTGAAGTTTGCCGAATCATGGCCGGGGGATACCCGTGCACTGCCGGTATTACTCGCCGCCGCGGACCAGTTGCTACAGCAGTCGCAGTATGTGGAAGCTATCGCCGCAACCGAACGCGCGGCACTCTGGCAACCGCAGCCGGATATAAAACAACAACAGCAGATCGCCATGATCCGCGGCCACAGTTATTTTGCGCTCGAGGACTTTGCCAATGCGGAACAGGCCTATACCACTGCCTGGCAGCTCAGTGCCGACGGCGACAGTCTCCACACCGCAGCACAGCAGCGTCTCCAGGCCGCCATTTATCGCCAGGCGGAGTTGGCGCAGCAGCAGGGCGACAATGACAGTGCCCTGGAACATCTGCTGCGCATCCGCGACAGCGGCCGCACAGAGATCGCGGCAACGGCCCAGTATGATGCCATCAACCAGCTGATTGAACTGCAGCAATGGCAAAGGGCCAGTGCTGAGCTGGCGGATTTCCGACGCTTTTATCCGGCGCACCGACTCACCCCGACCCTCGCGGCCAAGGCCGTCGTCATTTTCCAGGCACTGCAGTTACCTTCTGCCGCTGCCGATGAATTGATGCGTCTGGCTGCCGGGGATTCAGATCCACAGGTGCGCCGACAGTCCCTGTTTATGGCCGCGGAAACCTATCGCGAAGCCGGAGAAAAATCCAAGGCGATCGACGCCTACCGCCAGTACAGCACCCAGTGGCCGCAACCGGCGCAGCAACGGCTGGAAGCGCAATACCAACTGACGCAGCTATTGGAAGAGGGTAATAGCGAGCGCAACCGCTGGTTGCAGCAACTGGCCGGCAACGGGGATACCTCGCCCCGCGGTCGCTACCTGGCGGCCTACGGCCAGAGTGCGCTGGCCGAGCAGAGTTACCAGGCTTTTGCGCAACTGCAGCTGCGCCTGCCGCTGAAACCGAGTCTCGCCAGGAAGAAACAGGCAATGGATACCGCCGTCGCGGATTATCGCAAAGTACTTCAGTTCAATATCGCCGAGTTCACAACCCAGGCCAACTTTCGCCTGGCGGAAGTCTACCGGCAGCTCAGCCGCGACCTGATGGACTCACAGCGCCCCCGCGGCCTGAATGCGCTGGAACTGGAGCAGTATGAAATCCTGCTGGAAGAGCAGGCCTACCCGTTCGAGGAAAAGGCGATCGAATTGCACGAGGCCAACATCCAGCGAACCAGCGACGGCATTTACGATGGGTGGATCAAGCGCAGCTTCGACTCCCTCGCGCGGCTGTTGCCGGCGCGTTACCAGAAACAGGAAAAAACTCTGGAGTGGAGCGATGCACTGCACTGACGCCCAGACTTATCGCCCCAACTGGATCGCAAGGAGCCTCGCCGCGGGAACAATACTATTGCTCGCGGCCTGTAGTTCCGTCACGACGCCACCTGCGGATACTGCTGGCAATGCGGCCACAGCGACAGCCAATCCCTATCTCGCAGAGCCGGAGCGCGCTCCGCAGGCCGCAAGAGACGGAATGGAAATTGCACATCAGGCCTATAACGACGGAAATCTGGCACAGGCCGAAGCGGAATTAATCAAGCTGACAGAAACCTGGCCCACACTGTCCGGGCTCTGGCTCAACCTGGGCATAGTGCAGCAGCGCGCCGACAAGACACAGGCAGCGGAACAGAGTCTGCGCCACGCCATTGAGGTCAACGATAACAACATCTTTGCCTGGAACCAGCTGGCGGCGCTGCTGCGCGATACCGGTCGATTTGACCAGGCCCGGCAGTGCTATGAAGCGGCGCTGCAGCGCTGGCCCGACTACGGCGATGCGCATCGCAACCTGGGC
This sequence comes from Microbulbifer hainanensis, assembly GCF_014904735.1. Classification (GTDB taxonomy): domain Bacteria; phylum Pseudomonadota; class Gammaproteobacteria; order Pseudomonadales; family Cellvibrionaceae; genus Microbulbifer; species Microbulbifer hainanensis. The sequence continues at coordinate 29,342 of NZ_JACZCR010000019.1, forward strand.
ATACTGTACGACCTCTACCTGCACCAGCCGGACAAGGCTCTGCCACACTATCGCGCGGCCCAGGCCGCACTCGAGGAGCCGGACAAGCAACTCTCCGGCTGGATCGTGGAACTGGAGCGGAGACTCTGATGCGCAACGTGGCCCACAAAGCAATAACAGCCTTGATGCTGGCCAGCGTGCTGGCCGCACCCGCCACTGCAGAAGAGGCGGCGGTCAACCTTGAATCGACAATCATCGGCAACCGCGAGGAACCAAATGTCCTCTACATTATTCCGTGGAAGCAGGCGGACAGCCTGAAACGGCTGGAAAGCAGCCTGCCACAGACGATCGGCGACGTGTTTGCACACCGCGAATATTCAGAATTGCAGCGTGAAATCGAGCAGATGCAGTCAGAACAACAAATAGAATCCAAACAGTAACCATAGAATCGCCCGGAGGTCGGCATATGGAATTCACTCAGGCGCTGCTGCGCTTTTTTCAGAACGGTGGTCCCTTCATGTACCCCATTGCCCTGGTGCTGGTCATCGGCCTGGCGATGGTCGTGGAGCGCTGGATTTTCCTGTCCCTGGCGAAGACCGCCAACCGTCGCGCCTACCAACAGGTACTGCCGATGCTGCAGAAGCGCAATTACAACGGCGTCCTGCAGCTCGCCCGTGAAAACAAAGCCGCCATGGGACGCATCGCTGCCGCGGGTATCGGGACATTGCAGTACGCCAAACGGGACGAAAACATTGCCCTGGCAATCGAGGAAGGCATTCTCGAAGCGGTGCCGCGGCTGGAAAAACGCACCAGCTACCTGGCAACCCTGGCCAATATCGCCACTCTGTTGGGGCTGCTCGGCACCATCATGGGCCTGATTGCCGCCTTTACGGCAGTGGCCAATGCCGACCCATCCGAAAAGGCGTCCATGCTCTCTTCCAGTATTTCCGTCGCCATGAATACCACGGCTTTCGGTCTCATCTCCGCCATTCCGCTGCTGCTGTTCTATTCCATGCTGCAGAACAAGACCAACGAGATCGTCGACAGCCTGCAGATGGCCGGTGTGAAATACCTGAACCTGCTCAGCATGGGGCGGATTCAGATGGCAGAACAGAAAGCGGCAAAAAGCTGACGGCTGGCAATTATGCTCAAACTGAATCTTCGCCGGCGGGCTTCCACGGATGCGGAACTGGATATCACCTCATTTATGAGCCTGATGACAATTCTAGTTCCTGTCCTGCTACTGAATATGGTGTTTTCGCACATTTCCGTACTCAAGCTGAACCTGCCGGGGCTCAGCGAGGCCAGTGCCAGCGCGCAAGAAAACCGCCAATTGGAAGTGGTGCTGCGACACGATCATATCGACATCAACTATCCGGCCGGTATGCGGGTAAAACGCATCCCCAATAAAAACGGCCAGCCGGACTTCTCAACAATGTCGAATGTACTGCAGGAAGTGAAACGGCAGCTCGCCGAAAAATCCATCGAGAAGAAGGACCTGGTCATCCTGTCGGAAGTCCATACACCGTACAAAACCCTGGTTAAAGCGATGGATACCGCCCGCAGCTACCGCGCTGTGGTAGCCGCCTCCGTAGTGGATGCCGAGCTCTTCCCGCAGATATCCCTGGGCGATGCGCCGGCTGCGACACAATTGGTACAAACGGCAGCGGGGCAATAACATGAATTTAAATGTGGGCGCCAAACTGCAGCAGCGTAAACAGCGCCAGAAGAAACAGCAGTCAAGACTCAATCTCGTTTCCCTGATGGATATCTTCACCATTCTGGTTTTCTTCCTACTGGTGAACTCCTCTGATGTCGAAGTGCTGCAGACTGATAAAACCATCAAGCTGCCGGAATCCACCGCACAGCAGAAACCGGAGATGACCGCCCTCGTCCGGGTCAACAACCAGCAGCTGTATGTTGGAGAACGGCTGGTCGCAGAGGTCGACGACATCGATCTCAATGCCGATAAAATCGAACCGCTGTTCAGGGAGCTCGAATACCTCGCCAACCGCGCCGGCCCATTGTCGGCGGATAAAGAGGCGGCCGGACGCGCTGTGACCATCATGGGCGACGAAATGGTGCCCTATGAACTCCTGCGGCAGATTATGCGTACATGCGCGGCAGCGGACTTCCGCGATATGGCCTTTGCGGTCAACCAGACATCACCAGAAGATCCGCCGGGGGTCGACGGCTGATATGGCGACCGCAATGAGAACTCCGCTTCCCCCCTGGCAATTGCAGGATGCCGTGCTGCCCTGGTCTGCTTCAGCAGCAGAGGATGAGCGATTCCGGCGCTATCTGCGTAACGGTCTCATCGCCTTTGTGCTGCTGGGAATCACCGTAGCTTTGATACCTATTCCGGAACTCAGCCGCGAACAGGCCGAACGGGTTCCGCCGCAGCTGGCACGGGTAATTCTCGAAAAGAAGGCACTACCCAAACCGAAGCCCATACCCAAGCCTGTAATCAAAGAGGTCGAGAAAAAGCCGAAGAAAGCGCCGGTAGCCAAGAAAGTTGAAGCAAAGCCGATACCCAAGGAAAAACCACCGGCCGCCAAGGTTCAGCTGGCTCGGGAAAAAGCCGCCAACAGCGGGCTAATGCAGATGCAGGATGATCTCCTGGCGATGCGCGAGAGCGTAAATGTCGCGGAAGTCAGTGGCGGCCAACTGACAGCCGGTGCCGCCAGAGCCCAAACCATCGACCGTTCGCTAATCTCTGATCGCTCTAAGACCTCGAGTGGTGGTGTGAATACCGCCAAGCTAAGTCGCAACACAGGCGGTGCTGCCCTGGCCGCCCGCGAAACCACGGTTGTTAAGACTGCGCAGGCGAGTGGCGCCGCCCGGGAAGCGGGCAAGAAAGTTCGGAGGGAAAAATCAGCGAGGGCTGAAGCCGCCATCCGCAGCATCATGGAAGCGAATAAAGGGGCAATCTACGCAATCTATAATCGCGCTCTCCGGCGTGACCCGACACTACAGGGCAAAGTGACGGTACAGCTGGTCATCGAGGCCAATGGCAGTATTTCGGCGATCAAGCTGATCAGCAGTGAACTGGATAGCCCGGCACTGGAACACAAGCTTCTTGCGCGGATCCGCCTGATCAACTTCGGTGCGGATAATGTCGAGCAAACGACACTCAACTATTCCATTGATTTTCTGCCGTCCTGAATGGGCGGCAGTACTCTGATCTTTATGGTGCTGTCACAGTTACCGTGACCTGTGCCGGCGAGAAGTTGCCTTGGCCATCCGTTACCCAGTATCGGAATTCCTCGCTGCCAGTAAATCCACCGATCGCTTTATAAGTAATGGTGCCGTCGCCGTTATCGTAAACGGCTCCGTAGTTCGGGTGCACTATACCGTCTACTTTTAGCGAATCGCCATCGGGATCCGTGTCGTTTGCCAGCAAATCAATTGTCACCTCGGTTCCAGCAACAACCTCGGCAGAATCATCATTCCCCAGTGGTGGGCTGCTATCCAGATCGATTTCGCCGCGATAGATCGCTCCTTTCCATGCGGTATATGGACTTTGCATAGCTGCATCCACCTCCGGGCCAAGATACGTTTTGAACCCGTATTTATGAATCTCGGCGGTAGCACGGTCGCTAAAGTAATTCTCTACAATTGCATAGGCATCGCCATTTGGATCTCGGTAATAACCATCCCTCTCCAATAAAGCGATCATGTCATAAAAGGGTACGCCCAATTCGTCTGCCCCCCCCGGAAGCGGGTTAACACCAATACTATCGGTTTTTTCACCACTGTACTCAACCCCAGATCCGGCGGTAGTTGAAGCACTCATATATTCGAAGTGGCCATCATTTCCAAGGTCAATCATAAAGCGATTTGGCACCAAATCACTGGAATCCATTACCAAATCTACTGCTTCATCATAATCTACAAGTGGTGTGGTAACGCCAGAAAAATCGGCATCGATCACAACAAACTGATCCAGCCCTAAATTTTCCGAATTGGTCTGAACCTTGCTGAGCCGGATACCATCTGGAAAGGACTCAATTTTCGCGTCGTTGATTACCATATCGGAAGTGTTTTTTCCAAATTCAATGCCAAAAAGCGGCGCCCGATAAGCCTCAGGAGTACTGCCAATAAGATCAAAGTCTTTTAGTAAATAGTGCGATGTATATTCGATAGCAGCGCCTGCCCGGACTTCCCAAGCACGAAATTTTTCAAAGATCGTGTGGATGTCATGCTGCTGCATAGGGCTTGCTTTAACAACATATAAGCCGACGGTACAAGCGAACGCTTCATTATCATAGAAGTTCCGGATAGGAACATCATCGGGTGTTGCATTTCTTCCGTAGCCGAGAGCCTCTGGCAACATAAAATGATCTGCAGGAAAATCCAACATACCTGATCCCCGATGGAAATACACGAATCCGTGATTCACGCTCGCAGCGACATTATCTGCACTGCGTACCATCCTCCCCTGAAACCAAAAACCATCGCCTGTTCGGGCCATATCAAAGGCCTCTCGATCATTTCCGTTCTTGGGATTAAAAGCGTTATTGCCTTCAGCCTTTATCGCGAGATTATGAATCCAAGAGCCTATTTCATTTCCTGTTTCGGCAACAAATCCTGCGCCAAATGTATTAAAGCTAACGTTATTGTAAAACTCTGCGTTACTATCGTGATGCACGAAGCCCCACCCAGGCGAACCAAAAACAGAATTCCCTTCTGCCACCGCAGGATGTCGTGGGTCTTCCGTTCCAGCTCTATGAAGGTGAAAACTATAGCGGCCACGGACGTTACTATCGGAGCTTACTTGATCAAGATCCTCCACATTGAAGCTCGGCACAGATTTATCCGTCCGTCCTAGCCTGAGAAACTCGGCATATCGGACATCGACATCGGGATTGTGCATAAACATAACATGACCCCTCTGATTTACCGGGAGCAATATATCGCTCTCAGAGCCAAAGACTATATTCCGAGAGAGGTTAGCAACACGCGCTTTTAGATCTGCGCGTGGTGTAAGATGGTTGTACTGCAGTGGACTATCGAGAGTAACGATATCATCCTGGATTGCCATTATCTTGCGCACTTCATCACGGGTTCCGTGGTAAGTCGCCTGGCGTAAGTCATTGTCCCATTTCCAACCGGAATACTGCGTACCGGTGATAACGATAGTATCCCCTATGCGCCAATTTACGGGTATTTCTGCCAAAGCCAGAAAATCGTCACCAGCTACCGGATTCACACTAACTTTAAGGAATGATGTTTTCCGACTGCCATGAACAATTGTTTTACCATGAGCGATCATCCCGCGGCTCAATAGCATAGGGTCCCAATTGACGTCAATATCACCGTTATCAGCAAATAGGATATTGACATACTCGTCCGGCTGGAGAGGTTGATCTTCGGTGCCGATAACAAGTTCACCACGGCGATCCACATAAAGTGTATCGACGATCAACTGTGAAGAATCTTTCGTCGAAAACCACAGCTCGCCATCGACACGCAAAGTCTTCAGTCGCGAGGGTGATATTACGTCATAAGTGACCAGGCGACCTTCAGGTATAACGACGCGCGCACCATCTCCCGGAACCTCCTTGTTATGCCATGTCTCTGGGTCACACCAGTCACCATCCCTTACAGCAGCATGCGTCGCTTGCGTATAGTCCACTAGCGCCAATGCAGCCATATGTTCTTCCATCATGATACCGGTATGGTCTGACGCAGGTCCCTCCGTCAGTTCGGGCAGTTCATACTGGCCATTTGGATCACTACTGACTCCCCCCTTTAAACAGAGAGTTTCGTGCGGCGCGGATCCAGCATTGTCGTTTGAACTGCCACTCGAGCTACTACTGGAGCCACTACTGGATGAGCCACTCCCGCCACTCGAACTCGAACTCGAACTCGAACTCGAACTCGAACTCGAACTCGAGCCAGAGCTTGAGCTACCGCTGGAACCACCACTACTCGAACCACCGCCGTTATCGCCGTTACCCCTCCCACCATTGCACGCGGCCAGAGAGAAACAGATCAACAAGATGAAAACAGAACGCAATAACATAGTAACTCCGTGCGTGCCAGCAATAGATCATGACGACACAAAAGTAATCGGAGCTTTTGAATAGAACCAATCCAGTCGGAAGCAGAATCCGCCGAAATCTTTCCAAAGTGATGTAGATCACTTTATTCCGCGCCGATAATACTCTCCCCTACATACCCTCAATTTATTAAATCCAACTTTGGAATAAGAATAGGCTCCGTTACTTCAAAGGAAGGGTGCAGAACGTCTCACGTATCAACACATTCGCCCCAAAATGATGCAGTTAATATCTACAAGATAACGAGTTTAAGAAGCCCAGCGTGACTCAAAAAGAGAACTGGTAAATTGTTTGGCAGCTATAACTGCCGGATTGGTCCAGACCAGATCCCAGGATCTCGACTCACCGACTAATTTCTCTGCCATCCTGCGCCCCTCACTCAAGTTAGGCGGCCTTCGCACAAGATGATGAGCATCTGTTGCCAACAACGTAATAAGACCTGATCTCAATAGCTGAAGGGACCGCGCTTTGGCCCCCTCACCAAATTGACCAATCAGCGAGCCTGCGGTCACCTGGAATATACACCCCCTATCCACGAGGTTTATCGCATTATTATAGTCGCGCAAAATATCCCGGTTTCTTTCAGGATGCGCAATTAATGGCCTGATACCCCTATCTATAAGCCAGGAAAACAACTGCTCTGTACCGTGCGGAATATGGCTGTGCGGCAATTCGAGTAGCAAAACGCGAAAGCCGTGCCAGCAACCAAGAAATGGCAATTCGTTTTTCGTTACCAATCCAGGAATTTCTGCGCATACCCTTATTTCAGCAGCATAATTCAGCGACAGATCAATGCCTTCACGCTCGAGTGCGGCGCGCATTACAACGCAATCATGCGCGATGGACCTCCGGCTATTTTGATATCGGCCGACATGAATATGCGGCGTCACAACAGCATGCGTTATACCATCTGCCACCGCTGCCCGTGCAAGCGCTAGCGCCTGCCCCATGTCACGAGGACCATCATCAATCCCTGGCAGCAAATGGCAGTGAAGATCGATCACACTGTCTCCACTCTTCGAAGATTATTCCTGGGCAACGCCTGGCAACCTTTGTCGGAATCAGCCTCACGGATAACCGCAGGCTTTTCACTATCTAACACGGGTCTCGGGTCTCCATCGAATACTTGGTCTGGTGCGCCATATCCATATTTATCACCATAAAAACCATAATATTCGCTTGAGTATTCTGAACATTTTTTGAGGTCCACTTGACTAAGAATGACACCATCAATAGAGGTACCTGCTCTCTCTAAACGCTCAATTCCCTTAGTGACAACACGCTTTCTGGCAACACCGCTTTTTATGACGTAAAGGGTGGCACTAGCAACACGCGAAATCAGCAAGGCATCACTTACTGCCTGTACGGGAGGAGTATCAATGATGATACGCTCGTACTTTCGAGATAGAAGCTTGATATGATTGGCGAATCCGACCGACCCCAACACTCTTTGAGCATCCGGTGGAAGTGAGCCGGCTGGCATAACGTCCAGACCAGAAGCTTTATCGTGATAAATACATTCTTCGCTCTTTTTCTTCCCAGAAATCAAGTTAGTGAGGCCGGCTCGCTTTGGTGACAGCCCGAATGTCCTGCCAATTGTAGAGCGGCGCAAATCCGCATCTATTAAAAGTACTTTTTCCATCTGCGCGAGGGAAAAGGCCAAGCACTGGGAAACCGTTGTCTTTCCTTCGCCAGGAATAGAAGAAGTAATTGCAATAATTTTTGCTGGAGAGTCCAAATGGGAGAGGACCAGACTCGTACGCAATGTACGCACCGCCTCTGCGAAGCTATAGTTCTCTTCACTAAAATAGGTACGCAGTGACAAGCGATTATTCGCTGCTCCCTTAACAAGAGGTATCACTCCAAAAAGGTTATGTCCTAACACGTTTTCAACGTCATCGGGCCCTCTAACCTTGTCATAGAGGAATTCGTACAAGACTGCAATAATCACGCTAATTGCAACACCAACCAACATAGTCAAGGTAACAATTAATACGAGCTTGTTATCAACAGGCGCGCTCGGAGCAACCGCCGGATCGGCAAGCCGAGCTATTGGGCTATCAAAGCCACTCCCCTCACTAGTTTCCTTGACTCTTGTAAGGAATGTCTTATATAAGCCCCGATCTATTTCTACTTTCCTTTTTAGTTCAGCATGCTGGATTTCTTTTATAGATGCGGCCTGATAACCGCGCTTGATTTTCTCAAGCTCCAGCTCGAGAGAACGTTCATTCTTCAGGGCGGCCTGGTATTCGTTCTCTATACCTTTTAGTAACTGCTCTTTCTCATCAGAAATTTGTTTCCTAATCGAAGCAATCTCACTATTCGCGATAATTATTTTTGGGTGCTTCTTGCCATACCGAAGGGATAGCTCCGCAAGGCGACGTTCCGCGTCAGATTCAGCGCGTTTCAAATCCTGAATAGCAGCACGATATTGTTCGCCAGGCAAAGCTGTGAGGTCACTTAGGTCTGCTTTCCCCTGACTTAGCAGGCTCCGAATGCTGGATATTTCTTGCGTCCTGCGTCGAGCTTCGAGTAATTGGGCAGTCGTTTCATTTAGCTCCTGAACAGTAAGAGGCTTCCCGCCATCCAGATCGACTAGATTCTCCTTCTCCTGAAAATCGTGCAGCGCTTTTTCTGATTCTTCTAATTTTGTACGCACGGCCTCCAGACGCTCGTTTAACCATGCGGTTGCACGCTGCCTTACTTCTTCACCGGCTTCTCTTTGTGCTTCGATGTAAACCTGCGCGATCGTATTGGCTATCCGGGCAGCAGATTCAGGAGACTCCGATTCGAATGTAATCTTAATTAACTGGGTGTTTCGCACCATTTCAACGCTTAAGTGTCGATAAAACTCCTTTGCAACGATATTCCGTAATTGATCATTGGATGATTTTCCAACCTTCAATTCTGGTCTTATCAAATAGGTATTATTTTGGGCAATATCCGATTCAGATTCTGTTAATAACTCTGACCCAAGATCATTGGGAAGAGCAATATCTTTTTGCTTTAAATGTTTTTCATCTTCTGTCGAAGTGGTAATTATTAACGATGAAGATACATCTTCACCTTCCTTTTCCGTCCCTGTGCCTTTAAAAACTGCCCATGGGAGAAAACTGCCACCTTTCTCGGCAATACTGAACTCTTCATTTTCAATCAAATTTAGTTTATCTATAACACGATCGATAATTTTTCGTGATTTTATAATCTCTTCCTGGGTCTTGAGATAATCTCGATTCTGATTGCCAGACTCATATACATCCTCAATTTTGACGAGGTTTGCCTGTCCGTTTTCGAAACTCAATATAGCCGTTGCCTGATATCGTGGTGCTAGCGCCAGCAAAACTGCAGCGGCAACTGCGCCGAAGACTATGGTAGCAGCCACAATTTTCCATTTATGTAGAAGGGTAACCCGCCAATACTTCCGAAGGTCAACTAACTCTCCATCTACAAATTCATCTTGACCCGGACCGTATCCATTTGACAGTTTGGATTCCATTAGAAAAACCTTTGTTCTATGGTAACGATGTCTCCCGGCATTAATTTGGTCGAGATATCCGCCTTTATTTTTTCCTGACTTTCCTCTGCACCACGGACTATATAAATCTTGTCTTTTGAGGCGCGCTCCGTAAATCCATGGGCCAGGGCGGCCGCTTTTCCGATAGTCAAGCCAGGCTGGAATGGATAGCCACCGGGAACCTTAACTTCCCCATCAATGAAGAAAGGCCGGTACTCCACAATGGATATATGGACAATGGGTCTCACCAGATAATCACCGGAAAGCCCAGAAGTTATAACCCCTTCCAACTCCTTGGATGTCAGGCCCAGGACTTGAAGCTCACCCAGAAATGGATAATTGATGACACCACTGTCGTTTAACAGTGTATCGAGCGTAAGGTCTTCTTCTCCGTAGACTCTTATGTTAATCCGATCGCCGGGACCGAGTCTGTAGTCCGCTTCACTTAGTGCGTAAACCTTCTGACCAAAGCCTAAGACGGATATAAATAAGCCGCTAATAAATACAATAAAATATGGCTTAAACATGGAATAAATTTGACATGATCTCATTATTACATTGCCTGCTATTACAGATACTTAAATCGCAACATTGAACCCGATGTAAGTCAGTTTGCGTTGGTAATCCAAAGAATCGTTATTCGATTCCAGTTGGCGATGATCAATACCCGCCATAAACGATAGCCAGTAATTAACACGATAGTTTAGGACTAGATCGGCTGCCTTTAGCTTTTGTCTACGATCGACATCAACGGCCCCTTCTACATCACGATTTTCTTGGGTGTATGTGATGTCCGTTGAGAAATGGTTCCCCCACTGGTGAGCCCAGCCAAGAGAGTTTGTTATCACATTTAAATAGTCACCGAAGCCCTGCATTTCGTCCGTCTTACGTTCGGTGCTTAATGCAAGCGTACTGTAACTCAGGGGCTTCCATTCGACGGTAGCCTTCCAGCTCGGTCCCGAGAAGGCTTCCCGTTCGACATCCTCGAATTTTTTATTAAGGTGTCCGATACGCAGTTTCAAGGCAGTCTTAGCGCTTTGCCAGTCGACACCAATAAGATAGCCTGTTTCCCTGCTGTCGAGTTGGCTTCCACTGTCAGCCAGGACATCGTAGTTGATACGCCGCTGCTTTATCTCCGCTACGAGTTCGGTTTTCCCGCCCGCTGCAATATAGGTGGAGATTCCGCCGTAATCGCTGCCTCTATCGCGTTGCCGGTTCTCTGCACCATCATATTTCTTGGTATTCGTACCGAGTGTTATTTCAAAGCGTAACCGGCTACTGTCTGGCCCGTATCCCACTAAGCCACTGATATCCCTGGCAATAAACCGTTCAGGAGCCGCTATTTGGTTGCCCAGACTCTGGGAAAAGCCAGTACCTCGCTGTTCGTGTGCGTCTTCAATACCAGCTGATAATGCGGTTCGCATCCGGCTGTTGATATTCCAATCCGCGCTTACGGAAAGTGTCTGATCCGTATATGTATCTTCATCACTTGCCTGGTATTCGCCGTGATCCGCGCTATAACTTAATCGATATTTATCGACCTGATCGATCGCCTCAAGATTCAGCGCCGCGTGAGTCGCGATGACCCAGCTTTCAATAATGCCATCTGCACTATTCGTAACATTGTCATCGTACTGGTATGTCATACTCAGCTCAGGCGATAAATCGATGCCTGCCGGCAACTCCACTGCAGCACTGGCAAAGGGAGTCTCCAGATACATGAAGAGCACGCCAGATATCACACAGCACTTTGTCCTGGGCTTCATTTATCATTCCATTGAAATTATTGGATGAGAACTTGCCTTTTCAGTAGGCGTTTTTTCCAGTAAACCCCTTGATAATCGTCAATAGGACGATTCGTATATCGAGAAATATTGACCAGTTCCTGATATAGTGGAGATCGTGCTTTACCCGTTGATTCATCTTGTCCAATGTGTCTGTCTCGCCCCGCCAACCATTGACCTGTGCCCACCCTGTAATACCTGGTTTTACTTTATGGCGTAACATGTAACCGCTAACCAATGAGCGATACTGCTCATTGTGAGCTACCGCGTGGGGCCGAGGGCCGACAATCGACATACTGCCCTGCAATACGTTCAGGAACTGGGGAAGCTCATCCAGCGAGGTGCGACGTAAAAACGCGCCGAAAGGAGTAATTCTGGGATCATTTCGCCGCGCCTGGACTACGACATTACCGTTATCCTGGCATGTCATACTTCTAAATTTCCACACTTCAATTTGGCGACCGTCTAACCCATATCGACGCTGTCGAAAAATTATCGGACCTGGTGATGACAACCGGATTCCAACCGCTATAAATAACATCAATGGAGTGAGAAGAAGTAGAATAACGGTAGAGAGGATCAGGTCTTCCAGTCTCTTAAGCCAGCTGTTCAGACCCTCTATCGGTGTATCATAGACACTCAAGAGGTTGCTTTCTCCGACCTGGTAAAGTCGGGCATGAAGCATATTTGCCACGAAAAAGTCTGGCAACACGTGAACAGTAACTGTACTGTCAGCAAGACCTGTCAGTATTTCTGCAATGCAGTCTTCGTCTCTCATCGGCAGGGCGATATAGACCAGATCCAGCTTTCCACTACGTGCGTCATTGATTGCGGCTTCAGTATTTCCCAGGCATCTGAGTCCTGTTTCCTTTTCGAAACCCTGCCGATCTTCACTGGCACCATAAGCCCGATAGAAGCCTCTTATGCGAATCCCAATCTCAGGATTTGATATGATATCGCGAGCCAACCTGCCCCCCGAAGAAGTCGCTCCGACAATGACCGTAGAGCGGGTATTCCAGTCTCTGGCGCGCAGGTAGAACAAAAGCTGGCGCAGCGCAAATCTCCAGACACAGAGCACGAAAAGGACGGTAACGAACCAGCAACCTATAACCAGACGCGAGTAATCGGCCCCCAATTTGGCAAAATAACCCACCAATAAAAGCACAGAACAGACAGCGACCCAGGCGAACGAGGTGGCACCCAACATTTTAAGAAAACCGTCAGCTCGCCATGAGCGATAGAGATCGACGGATTCAGCAAGAAAGGCAAAACCTGAAACACCGATAAGCCCGATTATCAACCAATCTTTCGTTATGTTATGGTCGAAGGCCAAGAGGCAAGCTAACAATAAAAGAGAAATCAACAGGCTATCGAGCAACCTGTACACAAGAGCCAGGCCACTTCGGCCCATACGGATCCATCCCTGGTGCATCCTCCCCCTCCAATAAGTAATAATCGCAAGTAGCTTCCATTGCCTTGCGAATTCAGTTAGTTTTTTGCCGTAGACTTGCCTTCAGATAATTGACCAATAGATACTTAAAATTACAGCAATTAATACACAATTATCTGGACATCTAATTTCCGTATTCACATCGGCTACCGATCCATTATTAGTGCCATATTCAACATTGGCTCTAAGCAGTCAAAAACTTACAATCGTACCGAATACGGTGACTTATCCCCTTGATCGTCTCAATTAAATGTAATTGACGGCGCAACTTCGAATAGATAGATCTTTAGATCCCTGCCATCAACAAGCAATCGAGAGTATACGTACGAAGAACATAAAACAACAATTTGTGAACCACTTATCAAAAATAATTTTAAGTGGTACGACACTTCAATTTTTTAATAATCTAAAGTTTCTGTTCCTGCCTCTTCTTACTGCAAACACGGCTAAAGAACTTCGCGCCGTACCAGTTGGCGCCAGCAAAAACGTACCAATTTTGCCTGTGCTACAGATACTTTATAGTGCCTTACGCTATCAGTGATAATCAATTACAGAAGAATACAAGAGAGAAGAGCCTTCCAAATTTCCATTTTCTTCTGCCAAGAATTTTTAAGCACTTTATCTTCCACAACTCTTCATTGCTTTTAAAAAGCTGCATCTCTTTCCTGCAAGATTTAGCCCACTTCAGCCACACAAGAGCTATCAGATTCAGAAATCAGTCGCGTTCCTCCGTTCAGGAGATCCCGTTTGTAGCTAATTCTTGAGAAACTACCCAGGCCAAGAATCAATCGCACTATAAATGAAGGCATTGCGGTCCAGCCGCCCCAGTATAGTGCAACGGATATACTTCGAATTTCAGACCATCCAGTCTGCTAAGATGTATGAATTAGCTGGTAGAACTGGCCGCGTGACATTTTGACTCCTATCCAGCTTAACTCTACCAACTAAATCTTGATGAACCTTTCATGTTAGCCGTCGGATTAACTGGGTGATTGCATCATACAGGTCTTCCCAATCTCGCTGAACAAACTGGCAAGAACGTCCCACTAAAATAGAATGACTATGTATGGCAATAACTCGTATCATTAATCCCAGTTTGTTTTTACTTACGATGAGCCTCGATACATTTTTTCTCGCCCAGATTACTGCTCATCTTGACTGAACGTTTAATATTTTTCCTTAAACCTGCCAGTAGATATTTTACTTTGTACGAAAACTCCTGAATGCAATACTCGACCTCTTCGACCGAAACCCTACCTTTAGATAGCGTTTCACAGAGATTTAGAAAGCTCGCCCTTAAGGGATCTTTATGGATTATTGGCGGGCATGCGTTTGCAATTCTTCTACGCATGGTTAGCAGCCTTACGTTAACACGATTGCTGGCGCCGGAAATATTGGGATTAGTGGCTCTATCGTATTTAGTTAACAAAGGCGTTTCGATGTTTGCCGATGTTGGACTCAGGGGTAACGTGATATATCACCAAAATGGTGACAATCCTAAATTTTTGGATACAGTCTGGAGCATCCAGATTATCAAAGGGGTTTGTGTTTGGGCGCTTGTATCCTTACTCGCGTATCCAGCCGCACTCTTTTATGACCAGCCTGAATTGCTCTGGATAATTCCTGTGACAGGAGCCAGTAGCGTCATTCTCGGAATTCAATCTACTGCGGTTTACTCTACAGTTCGTCATGTTATTCAAAAACGCAAAGTCTTGTTTGAGGCTGCGTCAAAATTCGCCGGTTTCACAGTGATGCTTTCCTGGGCCTGGATTTCTCCCGGAGTGGAGGCGCTAGTGTTTGGCGGAACGGTTACTGCATTAATGACCTGCCTACTAAGCCGCCATTTGTTGCCTGAACGCCGTCCGGATCAATGGGGAATTGACAAAGAGCAGGCGCGCCAGATTTTTCGCTTTGGTCGGTGGATCTTAATTTCAACGGCTTTGACATTTCTTTTTGTTGAAGCAGATAAAATTGTCTTGGGCAAGTTACTGACAACACGTGATCTCGGTATTTATTCGATTGCAGCGCTCAGCTCTGTGGTAGTGTTAGAACTGATCACTCGGCTTTCCACCGATATACTTTTCCCTCTCTATGCAAAAATGTATAGGTCGAACAGTGATACAGAGCTAGCCGATACCGCTCAATTACGCTTTGCTATCGCAATATTGGGTTCTCTTCCGCTCTGGTTGATTGCACTCTTCGGTCAGGAAATCATTGGATTACTTTATGACTCAAGATACCAATCCGCCGGCTGGATGGCGCAAATCTTAGCAATCGGGACAGTCGCGCAAGTACTCGTGGCAACCAGCGAGCGAGCCCTTTTAGCGAAGGGGAATTCATACTTGCATATGTGCATTACGGGTACGCGCACAATCTTGGTGTTTTCAGGCATGGCGATAGGTATCCTAATTGCCGGCATCCCAGGTCTGCTTTACGGGCTGGTAGTTTCCAGATGGCTGGGCTGGGTTCTAGTGACTTCGATATTGGCTCACCACAAAACAATAACACTTAAAGTGGATATTTCAGTTATTTTCTTAACGATTGCACTATTGTGCTTAGGTTACTTATCTCTATGAACACGTCACTTGCAGAGCTACCGATCCAGTGGAGTAAAAAACCTGACTTTGTACTTATTGGTGCCATGAAGGCAGGCACTACTAGTCTTTACCGCATGCTGGACACGCATCCTGATTTGTTTCTCACGCAACCGAAGGAGCCAGAATATTTCTCGCAGAAATTTGGTGATGATGGTTTTTATAGTTGGTATAGCTCGCTCTTCTTGGACGCCAAGCCAAACCAGTTATGCGGAGAATGTTCAACTGGATACTCCCGTGCCTGCGTTTATAAGGAGGTACCGGAACGTCTGCATCAAGAAAATCCGGATGTACGAATTTTGTATTTGCTTCGTCATCCAGCTGAACGCTGCTGGTCACACTATTTGCATAGAATGAATGAGCGTGTGGCGGCAGGGAGTAAATCACTGCCTTTTGAAGAGGCTATAAAGGAATATCCAGAAATACTCGACGCCAGTTTGTTTTTTAAGCAGATAGATCGCTACACGAATTTTTTCCCAAGATCGCAAATACACGTTCTTCTATTTGAAGACTTACTACAGGACGTACATATTGCGATGGAGAAGATATTTAACTTCTTGGGTGTTTCTCGCATGGTTGACGTAAAAATGGAGCACGCAAACCCAGCTGGAGATTTAACCGGCCGTCGAGAAATGAGATCTATCTGGGAAAAAGCAAAATCTACAAATGCGGGCAAGCTGGCCAAGAATTTTATTCCGAAATCACTAGCAAGATTGGTTTATTCAAACGTAATAATGAGCCGACCAGCTATCTATTTAGCAAAAAATATGCGAGGCACCGCGGACATTCCTGGTAAGCCAGATCAGAAGACTAGACAATTTCTTTTGGAATACTTCCAGTCTGCTAACCTCGAATTAGAAAAATGGCTAGGGCGAGAACTTCCAGACAGCTGGAATCGCTAATATTGTTCAGTCAAGGTTTACTTGATACGGACTCAGCGCTCGCGAATGGCGAACTGTGACTGTAGGGATTGGGATTTAAAAATAGCATCATCACTAGGTTGACCCAAGGATAATCGAGATCTGGTGATGAATTGTAAGATTCTGAAGGTATAGAGAAATCGCATCTATCAGCGGCTTGATAGGAGCACACTTTCAAATTACAAGTACAGTGTAAGAAATATGTATTTTTGATATTTCCGCAGGAGTATCTGGTATCTGGTCGAATCCATTGCTTATTACATTAATGAGCTCACGCATTAGCTTATTTCATGGTGCAGCCTCAGGCTCATGCAAAAGCTGGAAGGTGGCCAAAAGGTCGGGATAAAACTTTCATAAATTGAACCCAATCGGTCAGTATTAGCTCTCTGCATATGAAACACAGTAATTTCTAGTCATCTAGAACATTATTGAACCAATCGCTGTGATTGGTGCGATACTCAAGCTTGTACTTTTGCCTCTTCTAGACTCGCAGTTTTATTTTGCAAATTTCTAGCTACTGGACTATGCCTTCTTCTGCAGGCTGTTCTCTTAAATTTGCTTGAGAACCCGGCCATCCCCCCCAAAAAGAACCATAGCCAGCTATACATAGAACTATTGGGGATTTGGTTAATTGTCATAAGTGCGGTAAAAAACATTGCGAACGCGGTGTACCGACGAAGCTCTTTTTCGCTAATCATCTGAATCGATTTCCGGCCCTTAAACACGGGGGATAAGATTAATCCGAATATCGCGACGAACCCTACAATACCAAATGTCGAATATTGGATAACCCAGAATCCATCTGTAACGATGCCTTCAGGCCGATTCCTATCCCATCCACCCCAACCAAAAAGTAATTTGTCTCTGGTATGTTCTATAAGACGATTTTCATTAAAAAATCGAAAATCTAAAGATTGGGCGCGATCCCCTCCAAACATGCCCGCCAAGTCAACGAACTCTTTATGTGGGAATAAATTGGCCATAGAGAGTAGCGGATAGAAAATCACTAATAAAGCGAGAATAAGCGAAATCCTGGAAAGCCCTCTATATCCAAATAAATTTATTATGGAAAAACCAAATAAACTTAATCCCCAAGCTCCAACAGATTTACAAAACATCAGGACTAGTGAAAGGTATATGATTATTAACCAAGCAGGAATTCCCAATAATTTGCGCCTATGCTTACTCAGCTCTACAGCACACAAGAATACGGCTACGTAAAAAATCGAGACAAGTAACCCATGCCCCATAAAGACAACCGGCCGAAATCCATCAAGTCGTATCTGCTGGCTAAATTCATGTGGGAAGAAACCATACACAAAAGTATGCAGCTGGGGGCTCAATCTAACTTCTAACAGTACTAGAGGTGAGTATATTATGCCCGCGAATACCATAAGCTGGAGCAATTTCAATAAATCAATTTTAGAGCGTATTAGAGATAGCCCCAAAAGAAATGGGATTATTTTTAAATACACTATTAACGGCATGGTTATAATTTGTTTGTATTGTAGTGCCGGTCTTAAATCAGACCCGACTAAAACGGGATCGAGATTTGTAAGAACTGTCACTATCGGGGTTAATAACAGAATAATTACAATAAATTTTTCTATATTCGATTCCGGTAAAAAATTAAATGGAATTTTTTTTATAACGACACAACCGAACAGTGCTGATAGCGCCGGTATAGTTTCCTGGTTAAGTTCCGGTAACAGAGGCAGGTCAAAACTGACTTTTACTGGCAGAAACATATACCCACCGACAACAGTCCAAAATGTCGCGGCCAGAGCACTAGTGCGCAAATAGAAGACAACTGAAAGAACAGGCCATAAAAGTAATGCTAGATAAGCGAATGTATTCGGCATTTATTTACAATTTGGTTGAACAATCATATACGATGCTAAAAAATTTACAGATTTTACTCTAAGACTTGATCATGCTACTTGCCCCTAGACTATTTCTACCGTGCTTTTGAACTCAGCCACGGAAATAGTGAGAAGAATAAATCTAAAGTCTTCTTCTGCAATACCTCAAATAATGATTTATTGCCATTTAAGTTCAGCTACTCACCTTTCAAATCAGACTTATCCCTTAGCTGCACTTCTAATTTTTAGATATATTCTTCCGGCAGCCAAGAAATTCCGAAAATAACGACCAGCCAAGCGACCAGGATTTCGTGATAGGCGGTAGAACCACTCCATTCTCAGTAATTGCATCCACTCGGGAGCTCGTTTTTCATGGCCCGTAAGGAATAACAATGATGCACCAATACATAGCAAGACTCCTTTATCGATTCCTCTCTGTTTTATTCTTTGAGCCAGTATCTCCTGTTGCGGGGAACCTAATGCAATAAATATGAAATCTGCATTACTCTCTCTAACCAATTCGCATATCTGATTTATTTCATCTTCATTTCTTATGAATCCCATGCTGGGATTATGGTGTTGCAGATTTAATGTTGGATACCTTAGCTTCAGGCCTTCAAATACATCTTTTGATCCTCCTAGGATCAAAATTTCATGAGTGGCATTGAGTACCCGTTCAAATAGCACTTCGGTCAAATTGCTACCAGTGACAACAGGGGGTGGTGCTAGTCCTGACCACTGAATTAGCTTTTGGAGTATGCGACTGTCACATAGTGACAAGCTGGCATCAGCATAAGCATTTTGTAGGCTGGTGTTGACACTCTGATGGGATAATCTCTGCGCATGATCCATATTGGGTGTCACTACAATTTGTGCACCAGCGAATGTGGTTAGCTCCAATATATAGTCAACTGCTGAATCCATATTCAACGGGTGTAGCTGACAAAACCCCAGGTCTACTATTTGATCCATGTGCCGCTTGTCCTATATTTTTATTGATATTCAATTAGCAAACTGTATTTATTGATGCATCGACCAATAATTAATTTTGGAAATTTGCTTTCGCCGTTATCCAATAAAAACTTTTAAATAGTCTTTGATAACCTTGTAGCCGAAACCTAATTAATCCATCATTATTTCTTCTGCCAAGGGATATTATTACTTTTCTCACTCTAGTCTGTTATTTCAAATACCTGCTGTCGATTTTGTTTATGCGAATTGCCGCCCACGACTGTAATTGATAACTTCTTGTCCAATTTGCAATTTTCTTTGCAAACCAGAGCGTGATACCCCATCTACGTATATGGAAATGCGCCCGATAAATTCTGTTCTGCAGCGCAAGATACCAACGTATCCATAGATTTGGTGGTAACAAATTAGATTGGCTTAGTTGATATCCCTGTCTTTGCATGCGCTCTGCACATCGATTTTCTACATAATTAATATCTCTATCACTGAGCTTCAGTCGCCATTGCTCAGCGAATCTCGGGTCAGGCGCTTTATACGAAGAACCGCGTTCGATATCCAACATC
This sequence comes from Microbulbifer hainanensis, assembly GCF_014904735.1. GTDB lineage: Bacteria > Pseudomonadota > Gammaproteobacteria > Pseudomonadales > Cellvibrionaceae > Microbulbifer > Microbulbifer hainanensis. The sequence goes on from NZ_JACZCR010000019.1 coordinate 49,042, forward strand.
TCTTCCCGGTAAGGGATACCAATAAAACCACAAATCTTTGCGATATTTTCCCGAGGGGATCTGACTAAATCTTCATAGTGTATGCCAATCATGTTTTCTGGCTTCACGCACTTGAACAGATACTCTCTTCGCTCTTCTGTTTTTATCCAGTAATCCGAGCCATAGTAGACGTTACCAACCCATCCCATACCAATGCATGACCGTGCCACATCTCTTGGGTCTCTATATAAATTGATATACCGTGCCCGGGGCCAAAGCTTTGGAAGGAGGTCTATTCGCGAATGGATGGAAGCTCCAATTATCTCTCTCGGTTTTCTGCTATGCAGTTGACGTAAAAAATCTTTCTGGATGTCCTCATAGCCAAGTTGATCATTCAGTTCCAAGCCGAATTGGAGAGCCGCTCTATCATTTTTAAAAAAATTTTTATAGTCAGGGATAGATGGCCATTTTTCTCCTATCGCCTGTGAGACACTGAATTCAAATTCACCGAATATATTTACTTGCGGGTGATGATCAAGAATCAATCTGAGCAATGTTGTCCCAGATCGTAATGGGCCTACGATGAATAGCGGGCGAGAAAGAATAGAATCGTTAGGTTCGTTATTCATTTTGAGACTCCCTTCATTACTTCAATCGCGGGACAACATGCCGACTGCCTGTTCTCCAATTTGAGAACATCGCTTTCACTCGTTGAAGCCTACCGTTCTGTTTATATATTTGTTCGGCCTTTCCGCTTTTGGTGAGAAACAAAGTGCTATGTAATTCTTTTTTTTGCTCTCCCGGATCATTGGCAGTGTAGTAATATAGTGCTAGAGATATTCGCCTTCTGTCTTGTGGACAATTTAGCGGTTCAGGGTGACCGTGAAAGCTCGTGGATGAGGTTGAAAATATTGCCATGCGATTGAAAATTGGAGAAACAGATTTTTGACGGGTCATTGTCTCTGCATCCCACAGTTCAAAATCTCCCCCCCAATCTTTTTCCCAGTTCTTGTTTAAATAAATAAGTACATTTAGCCGGCGGTAAACATTCATTCTTTTGTGCCCATTAAAATCAACATGCACACCTAGTTTGCCACCACTCTCAATTTTATGCAGACCGGCGCCATGTAGATATGGATCTGGAATAAGACCTTCTATTCCTGTTAGCTTTTCCAAGAACTCAAGGAATGGTGCCGAATTAAGATTATGTATAAACATCCGGGTTATTGAGCCGAGACTCAGATCACGGTTCATCTGCTGTTTTTTTTCGTACTTTGAATCAAACGTCTTCCAACGCTTCTCCCCCTCTTCAAATTCCTCTATGACTTGATCCAAGAGATTTTCGGAAAAGACGTTATCGTATACTCCGTGAGAAAATGGATAGGCAGATTGATATTTTTCCGACTCTTGCATCGAAATGTTGTTTAGCTTTTCTATGGGTAAGAACTCATTATAAGAAGACGTGATCATTATAATCCCCTGATAATTTATATATTTCTTTCACAGTTAATTTTGTTGAAAATTTCCAATTCGAATTTGTATTCGAAAAGCGTGATCGCTTGTCTTACCGATCGAGAACGAATTGCGTCAACCGGTATGGAGGCAGCTCTCAGCGGGGTTCATTTCCTCGCGGTGCGAATCCACTCGCCTTGTCTCTTTGTAAAAAAGCCTGTGTAGACGCTTAGCTTTTGCACGATATAGGCTGGTATCCTGAGTAGTTCCAACGGCCCCAACAAATCTCGCCCACACTGCCACCATGCCGCGACTACCGCGAACGCCAGTAACCCGCATGCAATCATGGACAGGTACAGCAGTCCGCCGGTGCCGGCAATCCAGTATTGGCAGGCGGCGATGACAAAGTAGATAAAGTTCAGCGCAGCCAGCAGGCTCACTGGTGGAATTGACAAGTCGACGCACAGCGCCGCCAAACGCCAATTGCGATCGCGCAGCGCCTGCATGAGCGTCTTCGGTACTATCTCAGTGATGGTGGCCAAATGGCCATGCTCCCAGCGTTCGCGCTGGCTGCGCTCGGCCGAGGCGGTTTCTGGAAACTCGCTGGAAACCACCGCGTCCCGCAGAAAACTGGGAAACTGGTTGCGGCGTGCTAGGTTTACGCCCAGGACCATGTCTTCAACAATGCTAGAAACCGGAATGTCCTGTGCGTCAATGCATTCCCACGGGAAAGCCATTCCAGTACCCGTCAGTTGGCAGGGCATCGCCAGCCTAGAAAGGCCGCCAGGCCGCACACTGTTCTTCACCCGCCAAGCAAAATGCGCGACCCGTCGCGACAGGGATTCCCCCCGGCCGACGCGCATCCGGTAATCACACTGCACCGGGCAACGCCTCTTGTTGGCGCAGGCAACCAGCTGATGTAGTGCCCCGCAGTCGAAACGGCAGTCGGCGTCCAGCACGACCACGATTTCGGGTGGTGCCTCAGCGAGCAACTCGAGGCCGCAACGCAATGCGTAGCCCTTTCCTCGCCGGTCGCTGTCAAACCGCTCAATAACCCGGGCCCCGCTTGCCTGCGCCAGTTCGGCGGTATTGTCCGTACAATTGTCGGCAACCACGAGCACGCTACCGCGGTCGTCCAGCTGCCTGCTCAATGACGCCAGCGTATTGGCGATCACAGACGCTTCATTATGAGCTGGTATCAACACCGTGTAGTCCAGTGCGTTGACTGCCTGCGCGCTTGCAATCGATTCCCGTGGATGCCGCAACAGTGCTGCGAGCAGCTCCAGCAGCCAGAGCAGGTTCCAGATCAGTAGCAGTGCGCCCGGGACGGAAAGAATGATTACCGTCCAGCTCATGGTGCACCGCCGAACAGACCGGCCAGCTTTTCCGCCTCGATATCGACATTGTGTCGGCGCTCGACCAGCTTACGACCGGCACTACCCATCTGCCGATACACGGCCGCAGGAGTTTCCAGCGCATTGTGCAGTGCGCGTGCGATAGAATCACTGCAGCCAGCCGGAACGAGCCAGCCGTTTACCTGGTCTTGCACCAGCTCGGGAATACCTGCGATGTAGGTGGTGATCACCGGTTTCTGCATCGCCATGGCCTCCATAAGCACCACCGGCAGCCCTTCGGCAAAACTGGGCAACACCATAACTCTGGAAGAGCGCAGTAATTGTCGTACCCGATCGCCGTCGATCCAGCCAGTGATCTGTACCAGATCCTGCAATCCGTAGTCAGCGATTCGCCGCTCGATGGCGCCACGCATAGGGCCATCGCCGGCCAGGACCAGCTTGGCCGCGGTACCGCTGTCCACCAGTTCCCTAAAAGCATCCAGTAACAGCAGCTGGCCCTTTTGCTCACACAGCCGGCCGATACACGTAAATACCGTCTCTGAATCCTCATCGTTCCCGGTATCTGCATCGAAGAACTTGTGATCGAGACCGCAGTGCACCAGGTGTATCTTGCCCCACTCCGCCGCATCCACTTGCCGATAGAGTTGGCTGCGACAGAATGATGTAATGGCCGCGACAAATTTTGCGCGCCGGATTTTTTCGCCTATAGCTATAAACTCCGCCTTGTCGAACTCCTCCGGACCATGGACGGTAAAGCTGTAAGTGGCTGCTCCGAGCATGTCGCAGAACATTGCGATTGCTGCCGAATTCGTGCCGAAGTGCGCATGCAGGTGATCAATGCGCGCCTCCCTCAGCCATCGCGCCAGGAGGCAGGCCTCTGCCACATAAGCCAAGTGTCGGAGTACACCCCGATCGGAGCGCGTGCCAATGCGTATCGCGAGCCAGGTTACCCGCGTAAATTTCCACGGTGAGCGCAACGCCTCGCGCAACGTGTCAAACAGGATCCGCAGTCGCGGCTGCTCAAGGACATACCGGGTTCTCGCCATTTCAGCGCGATCTTCGGCATCGACAATCTTGGCAGAGTCGCGACGCAGGGCGAAACGCTGTATATCAAAGCCGCGCCGCTCAAGAGCAAGAATTTCTCGACGGATAAAACTGTGGCTGGCCGTCGGATACTGATTGATGAAATAGGCAATTCGCATATTTCTGTCGCTATTTGTACTCGATAATTTGAAACTGTTGCTGCGCAACCTTGCGCCGCAGGAAGTCCGTGACACCCACGCACTGAGCAAATTTGCCGATTGGGATAAACGTGGCATAGATGGCTGCGCTCGCCATGGCGCTGCCGGCACGGAGCCGGCCGCACAAAATCTTTACCCACAGCAGCGGATAGGCACACAGCGGCAGCAATGCCGCGGGGGCGGCCAGGGTACCTGCCAGTAACGCCCCCAGCGGCGGCACCAAAGTCCAGAACAGAATACTGGCCACTTCGCGCTGCTGAAACCTTCCCGGTTCACCGCAGTGCATGACTGCAAGCTGGACATAAGCGTGGCCACTTCTTCGTGCACGCTGCCAAAACTGCGAAAATCGCGCCATGGCAGCATCGTGCAAGGTCATCTCCGCTTCAATTCGGGCTATTGCCCAGTTCATCCGCCGGAGTCGGAAGCACATTTCCGGTTCTTCACCAGCTATTACTTTTGGGTCGAAGCCGGCAACGTTACGCAGTGCGGTTACCCGTGCGAGGAAGTCCCCTCCACAGCTGGCCGCATCTCCGATAGGAGTATCCCACTCCATATCGCAGAGCCTGTTATAGACTGACCACTTCGGATAGCGTTCGCGGCGACGTCCGCAGACGATGGCGCAGCGCGGATGTTCCACCAGGTAAGTTCTTGCAGCAGTAAGCCAGCCGGCCTGAAGTTCGCAGTCGCCATCGACAAACTGCACATACTCTAGCTTCGGATAGCTTCGGAGCAGATGAGACAGACCTTCGTTACGAGCTCTACCCGCGGTAAATGGCTTGGCGGTATCAAGGTTCAATACGTGGCAGCCGCGCTTTTGCGCCTGCTCTACGCTGTCGTCGCTGGAACCAGAGTCGACATATACGACCGGTTGTATCTGTGTTGAAAGAGATTCCAGGCAGCGCTGGAGGCGAAGCCCCTCGTTTCTGCCGATGACGACAACACCGGTATCTGCATCTCGGAATTTCGTTGGCAATATAGTCATTCCCCGAGACACTCCACCTTTTCACGGATTACCTCTCGATTGACCCAATCGAGGGGCTTGCCAGTTACAAGCTCCCGGTAATTGGCACAGTTGAGATCCACATTGAATAATTGCCCCAGTTTTTTCAGGTCGTGATCAAAGATGCATTCGAGGTCAGTTGTTACTTGCAGGGAAATTTCCGGCCTTTGAGCCATGGTTAGGCGACGTTTTATAGCGTCACGTACAGATTGGGGCACCAGTTTTCGCCTGATCATCTGCATGGGAGAGGCTTCTATGAGTATTTGATATAGCGGAAACTTCCGGATTCTCTCACTGGAAACATTGCTGGGAGCTTGATCCTGCCGCCATTGAACTTGCTCGCATTGCTGGTTCGTCAATCCGATAAACCGGCATATACGCCTGAGTTCTGTATCGGGCGATAATTTCAGACGCTCGAAAAATACTGGCAAGACGCTGCTTGCCCCAAAAGTCTGCAGGTAAGGAGAAATCTGGTAGTGATAGCGGCTGTAGTCCACCAGCGGCGTATGTGTCCGGATCGCCACATCGATGGGATCCGTGATGAGATTCTGGCTCCATTCGTGAATATATTGAGACACCAGGCGCTCGATCGGATGGCGCATAACATAAATAATCTTCGCCTCCGAAACACTTTCCACCAATCGTGGCAACGCATTAGGATAATCCGGCAATTTTGCATAATGGGTGCTGGACTCCCCGATAAGATCATTGGCAGCCGCGCCGGCGAAACAGTCCCGATACCAATCCTTCCCGCGAGAAAATATCGTGTCGTCGCTGAAGAAATTAGGCTCTTTCGGCTGCGACATGAAGATGCCGGGCAATGCCGCAAGCTGCTCGTGTAGTGAACTCGTTGCCGACTTCATAGCGCCGACTATAAAAAAGTCCGGAAGGGATCTACTCATAGTTTGCTCCCGTCCGCGCGGAGTAACTTACAGGCGATAAAGGAGTACGGCTTCCTATCCAAAGATCAAGCCATTCGCCCCGTACTGCGCCTCGGTCGGCTCTTCCCACGAGTCGCTTGAGCAGGCAGAGAATGCGTCCGCTTAGCCACAGACAATTGACCAGAAACAGGTAGCCGATCCCGCCTTTCTGGCGAAAATAGCGGGCCCTGGACTCGTAGTAATATCGCGGCAGTCGTTTGCGTCGCACCAAGCGGTCTTTGACTGGAGAAGAGCCTCCGCGGAGATGTACGACCCGCGCTCTCGGGTCGTGCATTATTTTCCAACCAGCGTTAACGGCGCGACGGCAAAATTCCGCATCTTCGAAATACATGAAGTACCCTTCGTCGAGGAGGCCGATCTTCGTCAGCACTTCTCCACGTATCAGCACGCAGGCAAAGCTGGTCCATTCAATGGTGCTTTCATGATCGTCGACAGTGAGTGCTACTACATAGCGATTCAGAACGCGGCTGAGTAGACTCAACTGAGCGCCGCGCATCAGTTCACTGGCGGCACCATGTTGCCGAAAAAAGCTCTCCTGAGGCTCGCCGTTGGGGAATTCCAGTCGGGGACCAAGCAATCCACATTCGGGATTTTTCGATGCGGCTTCCAGTAACCGATGAATCGCGCCGGGACGCACCCGCGTGTCGCTATTTAGCAAAAGGTAGTATTGTGCCGGCGCGCGGTGCAGACCGATATTATTACCTGCAGCAAACCCACCGTTATGCTCTGACGGTATCAGTTCGACCTTTGCTCTCTCACGGGCACTTCTGCCATGCAACCACTTCTGTATATCTGGAACAGAACTATCACCAGAATCGTTGTCGATGACAAAAATGCGACTGTCGATATCTTCCAATTCAGGCAGTAGAGTTTCCAGGCAGTCTGTAGTCATCGCCGGCGTACGATAATTGACAATGATTACGGATAATTGAAGCGGCGCTGCCAGAGAGGAGGGCGGCTCCGTTGCTATATCTTCCACACGCAATCCCTTTCGGACACTATTTCACTTCCTTGTGATAGCTAAAAATTTCAATGAAAAAAGTGGAGAACTCGCAGAATGCGATTAAGAGGATGAGCAGCGCTTCCATCGCTACCTTTATACATACAATGCAACAGCTTCGTTGCATTGCCCCCCAGGCGTCCTCTGCCCGTTTCAATTTTATTACGGAGGCATATACCGATCTCGGCAGATTATGCTCCGGTCCTTTTAACCGTTTATGGCCAAATCAATAAACTATATAAGTATTATCTGCAGTATTCGTACCAACTGAATACACAACCGCTTTTATTTCTAAACGATTGGATTATCAGGGCGTGATATCCAGCCTTTTGAGGTATTTAGCGGCGCTAAAATATGTTGTTTCAAGCTGGGAATTGGGTCAAGAGAAATGTGACGAAATGCACAAATAAATGTGTTTACCCCCAAACACGTACAAATAAAAACCTAATTAGTACGCTGTGATACCTTGTCGATTTCGCCAACAAAGTCAGGCCTAAAAATTAGCTGGATAATTCGTGCAATTTATCCAGGCTAACTTGAACACACGTCTTCATTTGAATTTTCTGAACCAGTCTCGGCAGTATTTCTATATCGTTACAACATTTACTTTAATACGTTTGAAATTGGTACTTAGATTGGATAACCAAATTTCGAGAGGCCTGGATTAGCAACCAATCCAGGATTTCCACATTTCATATATACGATCTGGTAGTCAATTGAGATCCACAGCGTACTGACGCAGCAGAGCCAGCGGTACAATTTCCAGTGCTTTGACATGCGTACGCTGTAAATAGACCCGCGGTGCCATATCCTGCTGGTGTGCCTCAAGCCAGCGAGCAGCGCAGAGGCACCAGCGGTCGCCGGGTTCCAAACCGGGAAAGCCGAATTCCGGTACAGGTGTGCTCAAGTCATTACCGCGGCTGCGGGAATACATCAGGAATTCCTCTGTCACTTCGACACAGACAGTATGCGAGCCAGCATCCTGCTCACTGGTATTACAGCAACCGTCACGGAAAAAACCGGTGACCGGATCCATGCTGCAGGGCTGAAGTGGATCGCCGAACACATTGACCGAATCTTGCATTTGCATAGTGTCTCCCTACTGCTTTTCCATTTCGTCATTTAGCAACGCGATATCGACGAGGCGCCAATGCAGCCCCTGGCGCTCCATGATGAGGCGCAGTGCCACCTCGCCGTTTTCCCCGTAGTCTGCAGACACCTGATTCAGGCCGGTGAATCGCCAAGCCTGCAGTTGCCAGTCGCCGCTCTGCTCAACATCATCGGGCGGAGGATTAACGGTATCGCCCATTGACTCCCGGTAGAGTTCGCGCTCGAACGCCTGCAGGTTTTTGCCACCGCGCAACAAGTCGCTGATCCCCCTGGGAGTCACCAGCTGACGCAACAGCGGCCCAATAAACAGGTTGGTACCGGCGGTGAGGAGTTCGCCGAACTCGGGCGGAACCGAATCGCCCATAGATTCCACCAGATGCCGCTGCACCCTGACTTTCAAATTGTCACGCAATGCGGGAAAGTCGACATATTGCTGCAGTGCTTCGATATCTTCCGCGCGCGCGGCCTCTTCCAGCTTGGCGACGGTATAACGGGGCAAAGCCACATAGCCAGCCGCCACCACCATCAGCGCCAACAGCGTAATCCACAGCCACTTCTTCATTGCATACTCCCGGATTGATGCTGGGCGAAATTTTATCGTCTACCTGCGCCATCACCTAATTTGCCGCTGTCGTGTGTGGCGTGGCATTGTCCATCAGCGACGGCTGTGCCATATTCTCCGCAAGGCTCTATATCGAGCTACAGGGAATAGTGGATGGATATTCGATGAGCGACATTTACAAGCCCCCGGAGTCTCAATTGACGACCGGTGAGGAAGAGGGCAGCTACGGTTCCCTGGAAAAGGGCATTGCCGGGGAATACAGACTTTCGATTGGTGAAATCTTCAGCGAAGCCTGGGGAAGAACCAGGGGCAACAAGGGCACCATCTGGCTCGCCGCCATCGTCTATTCAATCGCGGCTGCGATCATCAGCTTCGTCGGCCAGAAAATTTTCGGCGTGACACCGTACGATATCGAACAAGCCGACAATATTGCTGTCGGCCCGCAGGTGCTGTATCAGCTGTTTGTCGGCCTCGTCTCTGCACCACTGGTTGCCGGTATGACAATGGTTGGAGTCAAGATCGGCCGCGGCGAACAGACCTCCGCAGGAGAGGTATTTGCCCATTTCGATAAAACCCTGCCGCTAATGGCCGGGACTCTGCTGATGTGGGTCATGGTTTCCATCGGTTTTGCCCTGCTCATATTGCCCGGTGTCTATCTGCTGGTCGCTTATATGATGATGATCCCGCTGATCGCGGATAAGCGGCTCGGCCCCTGGCAGGCACTGGAGAGTTCGCGCAAAGCCATCACCCGGCACTGGTTCGCATTCCTCGGTTTCGCTATCGTCGTCATTCTGCTGATCATTGCCGGCTCCATACCGCTGCTGATCGGTCTGATCTGGGTGGTGCCGCTGATATCCATCGCTTACGGGATCGTCTACCGCAACATGTTTGGCGCGGGACCGGAAACCAAATCATAACAATCACAATTACTGGGGAGTGGTGGTTTGCTGGACACCACCTATAACGTCGAGACCCCCGAGGGAATCGACCTTCGCGCACAGGCCGCTGGGCCGGTGCCGCGCATATTGGCTTTTGCCGTTGATGTCTTTTACCGCTCGCTGGTCCTTACCGGGCTGGGTATTGCGTTGGCCTTTGCCGACCGCGCCGGTATGGGGATCTGGCTCGTCTGCTCGTTTCTACTGGAGTGGTTCTATCCGGTGTACTTCGAGGTGATGCGCGGGGGACAGACACCGGGGAAAAAGGCGTTCGGCCTGATGGTGGTCAACGATAACCTCACCCCCATCTCCTGGGGCGCCTCGCTGTTGCGCAACCTGCTGCGCTTTGCCGACTTCCTGCCGTTTGCCTATGCGGCCGGTGTGATCAGTATGACCCTCAACCGCAACTTCCAGCGTCTCGGCGATATGGCGGCCGGCACTCTCGTGGTCTATCGGGAGGCGGAACACAGGCAGACCTCCCTTCCAGATGTGGCGCCCCTCGCACCCCCGCGGGGCCTGCAATTGCAGGACCAGCTCGCGGTCATCAGCCTGACGGAACGCCACGGAGAGTTGAGCGATGCCCGCCAGCGCGAGCTCGCCGACCTGCTCCAGCCGGTCACCGGTAAATCCGATCGCGCCGCACTGAATTACCTGCGCGCCGTGGGCAACTGGTTACTGGGTGGTAAATGAAACAGCGCGACTTTGAAAACCGATACGAAGACCGCTGGAATGCACTGGAACAGTGGCTACAGAGCGGCGAGGGGACGCTGGACCTCCCGGTGGCCTATCGCGCGCTGTGCCAACAGCTGGCGGTGGCCAAGGAACGCCAGTACACCAACCAGCTGATCGATCGCCTCAACCGCCTGGTCATGGCTGCCCACCACCGCGTATACCAGCAGCAGACGTTGCGCCGCAACACCTGGCTCTGGTACCTGCTGGCCGGTTTCCCCCGCGCAGTGCGCGCGCAGATCCGCTATGTGTGGCTCGCCACTGCACTGTTCGTCTTGCCGGCGCTGGTGATGGGCATCGGCAGCTACAGTAACGATGCCCTCATCTATGCAGTGATGTCACCGGACCAGGTGATGCAGTTCGAGTCCATGTACGATCCGGGCAACAGCGTGCTCGGTCGCGAGCGCGGATCCGATTCCGACTTAATGATGTTTGGCTTCTATATCAAGAATAATATCGGTATCGCCTTCCGCACTTTTGCCGCCGGGCTGCTGTTCGGCATCGGCGCCATCTTTTTCCTGGTCTTCAACGGCGTCTACCTGGGCGCCGTGTTCGGGCATATCACGCGGGTGGGCTTTGTCACCACTTTCTATCCGTTCGTGATCGGCCACGGCGCCTTCGAGCTGACCGCCATCGTACTGGCGGGTGCCGCCGGGTTGAGACTGGGGCAATCATTGATCGATCCCGGCGGCCGCCGCCGGCTGGTGGCGCTGCGCCTGGCGAGTATCGAGGCGATGAAGATCGTTTACGGTACTTTCTTGATGCTGGTGATCGCCGCCTTCCTCGAAGCCTTCTGGTCCTCCAGTACCGAACTGGCCATCGCCGTCAAGCTGGCTGTAGGCGCGGCCTTGTGGCTGCTGGTCTTCGCCTATTTCGCACTGGCGGGTCGAGGCGTGGACGGCGACGGGCACAAGGAGCTGCGCAGTGGATCTTAATCGCCTCGCCGTACGCGCGCGTCTGCGCTCGCCGTGGGAATCCATCGATCTCGGTGTGGCACTGGCCCGACGGCAGTGGTGGCCGCTGTTCGTTGTCTGGCTGCTGCCGGCCGCACTGGTCTTTGGCGCTACCTCAGTGTGGCTGTGGGACTCTCCCAGTCTGGCCATTTTTCTCGTGTGGTGGCTAAAGCCGGTGTACGACCGCCTGCCATTGTTTATCGCCAGCCGCACCCTGTTCGGCGAGTCGGTTTCCGTCGCCGGTGCCCTGCGGCAGTTCCCCCGGCAAAACCTGCGCGACTGGTTTGCGTGGCTCACCTGGCGCCGACTGTCGCCGACCCGCGCCTTCGATATGCCGGTGACACTGTTGGAACAGAGCAGCGGCGCCGCGCGCAGTGCGCGTATCAATGTGCTGCACCGCAAACACGCCAGCGCCGCAACCTGGCTGACGGTGACCGGCGCCCACGTGGAGATGTTCCTGTCGCTGGCGTTGATGGCCCTGATCTACCTGTTCATTCCCGAACAGGTGGAAATCGACTGGCTGCCGTTCCTCGCCAGCGGCGAACTGTGGCTGCAGTGGGCACTGAACGGCCTCTACCTGCTGGTCATGGCCGCCGTCGCGCCGTTTTATATCGTGTCCGGATTTGCGCTGTATATCGGCCGGCGCATCGAACTCGAGGCCTGGGATATCGAGATTCAGTTCCGCAACCTGCGCCAACGCCACCAGCGCACGGAAAAGCAGTCAGCCCGCACCGTCGTCGCGCAACTGCTGCTGTTGTGCGTTCTCGGCCTTGCCACCATGGCACCATCAGGATCGGTGCGCGCCGAGGCTCCCAGGACTCCGGAAGCAGCGCGGGAGAGCGTCGACCAGATCCTCTCTGGGGACGATTTCCATCGCAGGGAAAAAGTCGACGGCTGGCGTCTCAAGGATACCGAGAAACAGGAAGATGAATTTCCCGAGTGGATGATCAACTTCATCGAATGGCTCGAAAGCCTGGGGCAGGACGACGATCGGGAGGACGAACCCTCGTCATACGGTAGTCTCGGGCCGCTGATCGGCGGGCTGATCGAGCTGCTGCTGTGGGGCGGTGCCATCGCTCTGGTGCTCTACCTACTGTGGCAATTTCGCGATCCACTGCGTCAGGGCCTGCGCCTGCGCCGCCGCCCGAAAGCACCGCCAAAAGCCGCACCGGAAACTCTGTTCGGCCTGGATGTGCGCCGCTCCAGCCTGCCGGCGGACGTCTGCGCCGAAGTACTGCGGTTGTGGCGCGCCGGCGACCAGCGCGGCGGACTCGGCCTGCTCTATCGCGCCACGCTGTCCCACCTGATCGAGCGCTACCAGTTTGAATTCGGCGATCACCTGACCGAGAGCGAATGCGCCCAACTGGTGAGCCTGCGCCAGCAACCGGCTGATGGCGGCGCCGATGAGGACATGCGTCCGGTCAGCGGCACGCTTGCCACTTTCGTGCAGAACCTGACCGCCGCCTGGCAGCAAATTGCCTACGCCCATCGCGCACCGGCGAGTGCCCGGCTGGAGCAACTCTGCGGCCAGTGGCAGGAGGTGTTTGCCGATGCGCACTAAACGACTGCTGATCGGCGCGGGCCTGCTGCTCGCAGCCGGCGTCACCGCATACTGGCTGACCTTTTTTGAACGTTACAGCAAAGAAGTGGACCGCGGCTGGGGCGCCGAAGCGCGGCGCAACCCCTATCTGGCCGCCGAGCAATATCTCGCCGCCAGCGGCCACCGCAGCCGGCGCGCCGATAACCTGTCCGTACTGGACAGTCTCGATGTCGACGACACCCTGTTCCTGGCGAGTAGCAGTCAGATCTACAACAGCGAACGGGCGCGGGACCTGCTCGAGTGGATCGACCGCGGCGGTCACGCCATTGTGGTCGCCCGCGAACTCGACGACGGCGAGCACGACTGGCTGCTCGACGAACTCGGGGCCAGCGTGGTCGAGGGTGACGGCGACGCCTACTTCGCCAACCCGTTGCGCGAACTGCTCGGCGAGGACATCGAGGACTACGACGGCAAGAGCGCCAGCGAATTGCTGCGCGAACACAACCGCAAACTGCGCGAAGGCGAAGACACAGAAACCGATGCCGGGGATTCCGCGAAGGCGGAAGAGGAGCCGGAGGCTCCGCGCGACCCGGAAGTGGAACCGTCTCACCTGGTCACCCTCGCGGATGCCAATGACGCGGACTACCGGGTTTATTTCAATCCAGCCACGCTGCTATGGCACCCGGTCTTCGATGATGACACTGACAATAATGCGGCGTCCACACCGCAGCCCTCTGATCCGGTGTTCTGGGCAGTGATCGAAAGCCAGGATGCCGGCGTACCCTTTATGCAATTCGAGCGCGGCGAGGGGCTGATCACCCTGATGACCGACGCGGGCCTGTGGCAGTCGGAGCGTATCGGCCAGTTCGATCACGCCTACCTGCTCAGCCAGCTGAGTTCAGACGGCGACTTCATATTGCTCACCCGCCCGCGGTTCGATTCGCTGGCGGTACTGGCGCGGCGCTATGCGCTGGAATTCTTTATCGCCGGCGGCCTCGCTTTACTCGCCTGGCTGCTGTTCCGCACGCAACGCTTCGGGCCGCGCGCCGCGGAACCGGAAACCGCACGCCGGTCTCTACTCGAACACGTCTCAGCATGCGGCCACTACTACTGGCGAGCCGATCGGGGTGCCGGATTGCTGAGCGGCTATCGCGGCCGCCTGCTGCGCCGGCTCCGTGGCGACAATGCCGGCCAGGGTATGCGGCGCAAACTCTGCGTGCAGCTGAGTGAAAAAACCGGCCTGAGCGAATCCCAGATTGCTTCCTGCCTGTGGGGCGAACTGCCACAGAGCGAGGAGACCTTTACCGAATGCATGCGCAACCTGCAGCAAATAGAGGCAGTCCTATGAGCGACATCACCACCCCGAACCAAACAACCCAGAACGAGACCGCCCCGACCAGCGGCCCCAACTGGCAGGCGGCCACGGCGCAACTGGCGCAGCTGCGCAACACCGTCAACCGGCTGCTGATCGGCCAGGAAAACGTCGTCGACCAGGTGATGGTCGCACTGCTGGCTTCCGGCCACGTGCTGCTGGAGGGCGTTCCCGGTCTCGGCAAGACGCTGCTGGTGCGCGCGCTGGCCAACTGTTTCAGCGGCAACTTCCGCCGCATCCAGTTCACACCGGATCTGATGCCCGCAGACGTCACCGGCCACGCCATCTACCACATGGCCGAAAGCCGCTTCGAAGTGCGCCGCGGCCCGGTGTTTACCAACCTGCTGCTGGCGGACGAGATCAACCGCGCCCCGGCCAAGACCCAGGCGGCACTGCTGGAAGTGATGCAGGAGAAGCAAGTCACCATCGACGGCGAGGCACTGCCGACGCCGCGGCCCTTCATGGTGCTGGCGACCCAGAACCCGATTGAACAGGAAGGCACCTACCCGCTGCCGGAGGCCGAGCTCGATCGTTTCCTGCTCAAGGTGCTGATCGATTTTCCCAGCCTCGACGCCGAACTGCGGCTCGCCGCCGCGGCCAGTAGCGGGCGTATCGACCGGCAGCTGGAGCAGCCGCTGCCCGGCCAGCTGACTATCGAACAGCTGCGACAACTGCAGGCGCTGGTACCCCGGGTGGCCCTGGACCAGCAGGTGTTGTCCTATGCCGTACGGCTGGTGCGCGCCACCCGCGAATCCTCACAGTTGCGCCGCGCCGCCGGTCCCCGCGCAAGTATTGGCCTGCTACAGGCGGCCCGCGCCAACGCGCTGCTGGCAGGGCGCGAGTTCGCGCTGCCGGACGACGTCAAGGCCATGGCCATTCCGGTGATGCGTCACCGGGTGGGCCTGTCGCCGGATATGGAAATCGACGGTGAAACGCCGGACAGCGTGCTGGCGCAGATCATCGACTCCGTGGAGGCGCCGCGACTGTGACGGCAACTACCGGTGGCGCCAGCATCGCCGGGGACCGCGCGGTAGTCGCGCCGGGCCCCGCCGCGCGCCCCAGCAACCGTCTGGTCAAACTGCTTGATTACTGGTGCCTGGCCGCGCTGGCCATTTCCGCCACCCGCATCTGGATGCCCCAGGGGGCCGCGACCGTCGCCGACCTGTGGTGGGGAGTGGGCGCGCTGCTGCTCGCCGCGGCGCTGCTCGACTGGCTTACCGGCAACCGGGTCCGCGGTCTGCAGGGCGCGCGCCGGCTGCCGGGGAACCTCGCCCTCGGCGTTCAGAACCGGGTAACACTGACCCTGCGCAACGACGGTCCGCGCCCGCTGACGCTGGAGGTCAGCGACCAGCTGCCCGAGCAACTCAGCGCCCGCGGACTGCCGCGGCGCGCGCAGCTGGATCCGGGACAGGCCGTGGACATCGAATACCCGCTGGTACCACATCGACGCGGCCTGGCCCGGTTCGGCTGCATCGAGGTACGGGCTGAGAGCCCCTGGCGGCTATGGCAGAAAAAGGTCTTCCTCGGCGAAACCGAGGCGGTCAAGGTCTACCCGAATTTTCTCGGCATCTCCTCGCTGCATTCCCTCAGCACGGAGCAGAGCCTGCGCTATCTGGGCCTGCACCAGCAGCAGCGCCGCGGCGAGGGCATGGACTTCCGCCAGTTGCGCGAGTACCGCCGCGGCGATAGCCAGCGCCAGGTGGACTGGCGGGCCAGCGCGCGGATGCGCAAGCTGATCAGCCGCGAATACCAGGACGAGCGCGACCAGGAAATCGTCTACATGCTCGACTGCGGTCGCCGTATGCGGGCCAAGGACGACGCGCTGAGCCACTTCGACCACGCCCTCAACGCGGTGCTGCTGTCCGCCTACGTAGCCATCAAGCAGGGCGACGCCGTGGGGCTGCACGCCTTTGCCCACAGCGGTGACGGCGGGCGGCTGCCGCCCG
>NZ_JACZCR010000002.1 GCF_014904735.1 Microbulbifer hainanensis
AAATGCAGGCCCTGCTGCCGGGGGCGATCCGCGCAACGGTTGCCGAAGAGGCTGTTGAGCGGATGGCCACCGGCAGCGGGGCCGCCACCGAGTAGAAATTAACGAAGGGAGTTACAGCGCGCTGCCGCCCTTTTGCTGCTTGGCGGCGTCGTTGCGCGCTGCGTGCAGCTCCTGCAGGTATTCGTCATCCACGTCGCCAGTGACGTAGTTGCCGTCGAACACAGAGCAGTCGAACTGCTCGATCTTGTCGTTGCCCTCAGCGGAGCACTCCACTAGGTCCTTCAGGTCCTGGTAGATCAGCCAGTCGGCACCGATCTCCGCACAAATTTCCTCAGTGCTGCGGTCGTGAGCCACCAGCTCCTCGGCGGACGGCATATCGATGCCGTAGACATTCGGGAACTTCACCGCCGGCGCGGCGGAGGCAAAATACACCTTGGCCGCTCCCGCTTCGCGGGCCATCTGGATAATCTGCTTACAGGTAGTACCGCGCACGATGGAGTCATCTACCAACAGCACATTTTTGCCGCGGAATTCCAGTTCAATAGCGTTCAGTTTCTGGCGCACAGATTTCTTGCGCTGTTTCTGCCCCGGCATGATAAAGGTGCGGCCGATATAGCGGTTCTTCACCATGCCTTCGCGGAACTTCACGCCCAGGCGGTGAGCAACGGTCTGGCCAGCAGTGCGGGCGGAATCCGGAATCGGGATCACGACGTCGATATCGTGATCCGGACGCTCGCGCAGGATCTTCTCTGCCAGGTGCTCGCCCTGGCGCAGGCGCGCCTTGTGTACCGAAACGCCGTCCATGATGGAGTCCGGGCGGGCGAAATAGACGTGCTCGAAGATACAGGGATTCAGGGACGGATTTTCCGCACACTGCTCCGCGTGTACCGTGCCATCCAGTTCGATATAGATAGCCTCGCCCGGCGCCACGTCGCGCACCAGCTCATAACCCAGAACATCCAGGGCTACGGATTCGGATGCCACCATGTACTCGGTGCCCTTGTCGGTTTCGCGCTTACCGTACACCAGCGGGCGGATGCCGTTCGGATCGCGGAAGGCGACGATGCCGTAGCCGACGATCAGCGCCACACAGGCGTAACCGCCGCGCACCCGCTTGTGCACCGCGCGCATCGCGGTGAAGACGTCCTCGGCTTTCGGCTGCAGCTTGTGTTGCGCGAGCAACTCGTGGGCAAACACGTTCAACAGCACCTCGGAATCAGAATCGGTGCTGATATGACGCAGGTCCTGCTGATAGATTTCCTCCATCACCTGGTCTTTGTTGGTGAGGTTGCCATTGTGGGCCATGGCGATGCCGTAGGGGGAGTTGACGTAGAAGGGCTGGGCCAGCGCCGGGCCGGAACCGCCGGCGGTGGGATAGCGCACATGGCCGATACCGAAGTTACCGGTGAGGCGCTGCATATGCCGCGCGCGAAACACATCGCGCACCAGGCCGTTGGCCTTCTGCTGGTTGAGGCGGTCGCCATCGCACGTGACGATGCCGGCGGCATCCTGCCCGCGGTGCTGCAACAGGGTGAGCGCATCGTACAACTGCAGGTTGACGTCACTCTTACCGACGATACCGACAATACCACACATAGTCTTGGCCCTACTGGTCGAGAAAGAGCGGCGCTGCCGCTCCGTTAAAACAATTTATTTACCGGCTTTCATCCCGGTCACCCGCACTTGGCGATGACAACCGCAGTGCGGTTTGCTCAATGGGCAGTTTCCCGCACAAAGAGATCCTTGATGGCATCCGCCACATCCCGCGCACGATCCTCAAAACCGAGGAAGTGCGGGATCAGCGCCGATTCACGCCACCAGGCATCCTGCTCCACCGGCACCAGCGCCGGCGCAAGTATCAATAGCGCCAGCACCACGATTGCACCGCGCACCAGCCCGAACACCATGCCCAGTACCCGGTCGGTACCGGACAGCCCCGTGGCCTCAACAAACGCCGACAGCGTCATGTTCAGGCCGGCTCCAGCCAGCAGGGTAAAAATGAACAAAATGGCAAAGGCAGCAATGGCCTGCAGTGAAGGAGTATCCACAAGATTGGAGAGCAGCGGCGCCAGCTCGTCGCGAAACATCATCGCGATAAAAAAAGCGGCAACCCAGGTCAGGAGAGAGAGGGTCTCGCGCACGAAACCCCGGCTGAGACCGATCAGTGTGGAAATGGCCACGATTGCCAGAATGGTCCAGTCAGCCCAATTCATCCAGTCCTACCTGCCGTGCGGCAGCCGCCGCGAAGAGCGCGCATTCTAACTTAAGGGACTTGTCGCGTGAAGCTGTTCGCAAAACCCTTCGAAATTAGGATCCGGAATGTTCGAATTGGCCTGCAGAACCAGGTCAGGTCTTGAAGCGCAATACCAGAGTCTGCGCCTTGAGTAGCCGGTCCAGCTCGCGTTTGACCGCCTCGGCATCGGCCTTGCTAACCTTTGGGCCCACGAACACCCGCACG
The DNA here is from genome assembly GCF_014904735.1 of Microbulbifer hainanensis. Lineage (GTDB taxonomy): Bacteria > Pseudomonadota > Gammaproteobacteria > Pseudomonadales > Cellvibrionaceae > Microbulbifer > Microbulbifer hainanensis. The sequence goes on from NZ_JACZCR010000002.1 coordinate 2,459, forward strand.
AAGCGGCCCTTGTCCGTGGTCACAGCGCGGGTATAGGCCTTGTAGCCGTCGTCCATCAACTGGCTGCGCAGCTTGTCCGCCCGCGCTTCGTCGCGATAGGCAGCCACTTGCACAACCCAGGAAATTGGCAACCCGCGGTCATCGAGAACCGGCGCGGAATTCTGTTGCGCTATAGCGTCGGCTTCAGACTTTTTCGGCTCTTCTTTCTTCTTTACAGGTTCAGATGAATCCAGCTTGGCCGCGGGCATGGAATCCTGTTCCACCACATCGGGTTGGAAGACCTCGTTTACCGGCGGCGCCGGTGCGGCATCCGCCACCGGTTCCGGTGCGGCGATCTCAATCGGCTGGATATCCGGTGCCGGCGGAATCTGGCTGGTCACGTCAATAAAGCGCGCGCCCTCGCGGTCGAACAGGCTCGGGAGAAAAATCACGGCGAGCGCCACCAGCACCAGCGCGCCCACAATGCGCTGCTTGAAGCCATCGTTCAGCCTGCCCCGCCGCGTGGGCCGACCGGTAAATTCAGGATCGCGACTCGCCATCGCCGTCATCTCGTATCTGCTGTAAAACTTCCGCCACAGTAAAGAAGGAACCGAAGACAAGCAACCTGTCTTGCGCCCCCATGCCGGAAAGCACCTGTTGCAGGCGTTCGGCCACCGCGGGACACTCCCCGTCCGCGACCCGGTCAACCACCCCGGCCCGCTGCAGACCATCGCGCAGCGCACCGCAGTCTGCCGCACGTGCATTTCCCGGCAGACTGGCCGGATACCAGCGGGTCACCAGCTCGCTCAGCGGGGCGAACAGCCCCGGCAGATCCTTGTCCGCCATCGCCGCCACCAGCGCGTATGTCTCACCGGTCACAGGATGCTCACTCAGCCACCGGGCCAGATAGGTCGCCGCTGCGGGGTTGTGCCCCACATCCAGTAACAGGTCCCGGTCACGCCAACGGAGCTGCTGGCAGCGCCCGGCCAGGCGGATACCGGCCAGCGCCGACTCCACACCGCTCGCCGGCAATGCCTGCAACAGCGACAACGCGGTAAGGGCAGCCGCGATACTCGGACGCGGCAGGCTGATGTCCGGCAGGGCGAAACTCAGCCCTCCGAAGCGGTAGCGCTCGCCAGCCGGGTCGCGATCGACAAAAAAGTCGCGGCCGATAAAACAGGTCTGCGCCCCGGTGCGCGATGCGGCATCGATGACCGACTGGGGCGGCTCCGGGTCGGCGCAGACAAACGGGCGACCCGCGCGCAGAATCCCGGCTTTCTCAGCGCCGATTACCTCGCGATCATTGCCGAGCCAGGCCTCGTGATCCACCGCCACGCTGGTAATCACCGCCACGTCGGCATCCACCAGATTGACCGCATCCAGGCGCCCGCCGAGACCGACTTCCAGCACCGCGAACTCGACACCCGCGCGCTTGAACAGCCACAGCGCCGCCAGGGTCGTGTATTCGAAATAGGTCAGGCTGATCTCGCCGCGCGCCGCCTCGATAGCCTCGAAGGCGCGCACCAGCTCCGCGTCCTCCACCTCGCGGCCGTCGATCCGCACCCGCTCGTTGAAGCGCAACAGGTGCGGCGAACTGTAGGCACCGACGGTACGCCCGCCGGCGCACAGCAGCGCCTCAGCGGTGGCAACACAGGATCCCTTGCCATTGGTGCCGGCGACGGTAATAACGTTTGGAGCGGGCGTCACTACCCCAAGTGCGCGCGCCACCGCGGACACGCGCTCGAGGCCCAGCTCGATTTCGGTCGGGTGCAGCCGCTCCAGGCGGGCGAGCCATTGTTGCAGGTCAGTCATGGGCGTCGTCGATCACTGATTGAACTGTGGTAGAACCCGGGTGCCCTTCGCGCCCGGGTCCGATCTATTCGCGGCACAAACATTGGCAGCACAAATAAAAGTGGGGCCGCAATGGCCCCACCCGATATTCCAACGATGTAAGCTGGCGATCAGCCCCAGGACAATTTGCCCAGCAGCCGCGCAATCGTATCGCGCATGTCGTTGCGCGAAATGATCATGTCGATGGCGCCATGATCCAGCAGGAATTCGCTGCGCTGGAAGCCCTTGGGCAGCTTCTGGCGAATGGTCTGCTCGATGATATTGGGCCCCGCAAATCCAGCGCGGGCACCAGGTTCGGCGGCATTGATATCACCCAGCAGTGCCAGGGACGCCGAAACGCCGCCATACACCGGATCGGTCATCACGGAGATGTAGGGCACACCGGCCATTTTCAACTTCTCCAGTACCGCGGAAGTCTTGGCCATCTGCATCAGGGAGATCAGCGCTTCCTGCATGCGCGCGCCGCCGGTGGCGGAGAAGCAGACCAGCGGAATACGCTCTTCCAGGGCCAGTTGTGCGGCACGGGTAAAGCGCTCACCCACCACGTAGCCCATGGAGCCACCGTGGAAGGCGAACTCGAAAGCCACGGCCACCAGCGGCTTGCCCTGCAGGGTACCGCGCATGGCAATCAGCGCATCTTTTTCACCGGTCGCCTTCTGTGCCTGGGTGAGGCGATCCTTGTATTTTTTCACGTCCTTGAATTTCAGGCGGTCCACCGGCAGCACATCAGTGGCCAGCTCTTCGCGGCCCTCTTCGTCGAGGAAGATATCCAGGCGGCGGCGCGCGCCGATACGCAGGTGGTGATTACACTTGGGGCACACATCCAGGTTGCGCTCCAGCTCCGGGCGATACAGCATGGCGTCACACTTGACGCACTTTTTCCAGACACCTTCCGGAACCTTACTGGCGCCACTGCGGCGCTCGGTGCGAATCACCGAGGGAACAATTTTTTCTAACCAGCTCATCTTGTTACCAAATCCCGATGTTTTCTGGGTCGTTTTTTCGACCGGTGGGTTTCAGGCTGAGAATTAAAACACTATCGCAAAAACTAGGCTTGGCCAGTTCAGCCGCTAAATTGGTCTTTCTGGCCAAGTAAAATACTTAGGGTCAGCTATCCAGGGCGCCGCGCATTTCACCTACCAGTGCCGCCACGCGCTGGCGCGCCGCTTCTGCGTCCGTGGCCTCGCCGATTGCGGACACCAAGACGCTGCCCACTACGGCGCCATCGCCGTGAGCACTGACCGCCTTCGCGGAAGCCCCATCCTTGATACCGAAGCCGACACACAGCGGCAGCGCCGTGTGGCGGCGAATGCGCGCCAGGTTGTCACGCACGGAATCCAGGTCCAGGTGGCCGGCGCCGGTAACCCCCTTAAGGGAAACATAGTAGACAAATCCGCTGGCCAGGCCCGTGATCGACTCGATGCGCTCCTCGCTGGTAGTGGGGGTCAGCAGGAAAATATTGCGCAGGTTGTGCGCGGCCAGCAATTCATTCAGCGGGCCCGCCTCTTCCGCCGGCAGGTCCACGGTCAGGGCGCCGTCCACACCCGCTTCGAGCGCCGCGTCAACAAAGGGTTCGGCGCCCATCTTCTCGATCGGGTTGGCGTAACCCATCAGGATCACCGGCGTCTCGCCGTCATCACGGCGGAATTCTGCCACCATTTCCAGGCATTTGCGCAGGGAGGCCTTGTGCGCGAGGGCGCGCTCGTGTCCCTTCTGGATCACCGGGCCCTCGGCCATCGGATCGGAAAAAGGCACTCCCAGTTCGATCAAGTCGGAACCACTGGCCACCAGCTGGTGCATCAGCGGCACGGTGTTTTCCAGGCCGCCATCACCAGCGACGATATAGGTAACCAGCGCCTTGCGGCCCTCGGCGCGCAGCTTGGCGAAACGGCGGTCGATTCTGTTTTCTTGTTCCTGACTCACGGCACCACTCCTGGTTAGACTTCGATACCGTCAATCGCGGCAACGGTGAAAATATCCTTGTCACCGCGCCCGGACAGGTTCACGACGATATTCTGCTCCGGCGACATGGTGGCCGCCAGTTTGAGCCCGTAAGCCACCGCGTGGCTGGACTCCAGCGCGGGAATGATCCCCTCGGAGCGGGTCAGGGTGCGGAAGGCATCGAGCGCCTCCTTGTCGTCGGCAGTGACGTATTCCACCCGGCCGATATCCTTCAACCAGGCGTGCTCTGGACCGACACCCGGGTAGTCGAGACCGGCGGACACCGAGTGGGTCTCGATAATCTGGCCGTCGTCGTCTTCCATCAGGTAGGTGCGGTTGCCGTGCAGGATACCGGGCACGCCATCGTTCAGCGGCGCCGCGTGCTTGCCAGTAGCCAGCCCCTCACCGCCAGCTTCGACACCGTACATTTTCACATCGCTGTCGTTCAGGAACGGGTGGAACAGGCCGATGGCATTGGAGCCGCCGCCGACACAGGCCACAAGGGCGTCCGGCAACTGGCCGAATTCTTCCAGGCTCTGGCGCCGGGCCTCGCGGCCGATCACCGAATTGAAATCGCGCACCAGTTGCGGATAGGGGTGCGGGCCGGCAACGGTGCCGATGATGTAAAAGGTATCGTCGACATTGGTGACCCAGTCGCGCATGGCTTCGTTCATCGCATCTTTCAGGGTCTTGGAGCCGGATTCGACCGGGATCACCTCGGCGCCCAGCAGCTTCATGCGGTACACATTCGGAGACTGGCGTTTGACGTCCTCGGCGCCCATATACACGGCGCACTTGAGCCCCAGGCGCGCAGCCACGGTGGCAGTGGCGACGCCATGCTGTCCGGCGCCCGTTTCGGCAATCACGCGGCTCTTGCCGCTGTGCTTGGCGAGCAGCGCCTGGCCGACGGTGTTGTTTACCTTGTGCGCACCAGTGTGATTCAGGTCTTCGCGCTTGAGCCAGATGCGCGCGCCGCCGGCCTTCTCGGTCAGGCGCTCAGCCAGGTACAGCGGCGACGGGCGGCCGACGTAGTGGGCCAGGTCGTAATCGAAGGCGGCGACAAATTCCGGATCGTCCTTCAGGCGGTTGTACATCTCGCGCAGCTCGTCCAGCGCGCCGATCAATGTCTCCGATACAAATCGGCCACCGTATGGACCGAAATGCCCACTGGCATCCGGATAGGCGGAAAAATCTATTTCGCCGCTCTTACCAGCTTGCTCACTCACGCTACTGCTCCTTTTCAATTCAGGCTTGTGCCCATTCAAGCTTCCACAAACGCGCTCTTGGCCGCGCGGATAAATGCCCGGACTTTCTCCGGGTCCTTGCGACCGGGTGCCGCCTCGACTCCGCCACTAACATCCACCGCCTGCGGCTGGGCCGCCGAGATGGCCCGGGCCACGTTCCCCGGATTCAGGCCCCCGGCCAGTATGATTTGCCGCCCACTATTTCGCGGCACCCGCTGCCAGTCAAAAGTTTCGCCGGTGCCGCCGGGTACGCCGGGTCGATAGGCGTCCAGCAGGAAGCCGCGCGCGCGCCGATGCGCGGCCATGGCCGCCGCCACATCGAGATCGGCCCTCATGCGCAGCGCCTTGATATAAGGGCGGTGGAACTGCTCGCAATACTCTGCCGATTCGTCGCCGTGAAACTGCAACAGGTTCAGCGGTACCCGCTCGAGAACATCGCGCACATCGGCTGGATCGGCATCGACGAACAGGCCGACCAGGGTCGCGAAGGGGGAAACCGCACTCGCAATTGCGGCAGCCTGCTCGACACTCACAAACCGCGAACTGTTGCGATAGAACACCAGTCCCAACGCATCCGCCCCGGCCGCACTGGCTTCTCTGGCGTCTTCGCTGTGGGTGATACCGCAGATTTTTACTCGCATCGCTTCGCTCGAGCCGTCCGGTGCCTGGTTCACGGCCGACCGGCCGTTCAAAAATGAGGGAGCACGGGATACTAGCAGATTGGCGCAGAGCACGAAATGCGCAACGCACAAGCCGGGCCGACTGCCAACCAGCCGACCTGAAGCAAACCACATATTGTGGCCTGAGGCCGCTCTCGCATACAGCGGGCAGTTAAACCGGTAGCGCGCCCAGCGGCAGCGGCACCAGCAATGGACCCGGCTCGAAGTTCGGCAGATCGAACTCTTCCGGATAGCGCACATCCACCAGGTAGAGTCCGAACGGCGGCGCCGTGACGCCGGCCACGGTGCGGTCGCGGGCCTCCAGCACTTCTTTCACCCACTGCGGGTCGCGCTCGCCGCGGCCGACCGCCATCAGTACGCCGGTGATATTGCGCACCATATGGTGCAGGAAGGCGTTGGCACTGATCTCGAGGACGATCAGCTGGCCGACCCGGGCGATATCCAGCCGGGTAATCTCGCGCACCGGGCTCTTGGCCTGGCACTGGCTGGCGCGATAGCTGGTGAAATCGTGCTCGCCGATCAAGTATTGTGCGCCGGCGCCCATGGCATCCAGATCCAGCGGGTGCTGGGTCCAGGTCACTTCACTGGCGGCCTGTGCCGAGCGAGTCGGCGCGCTGTGAATCAGGTAGCGGTAGCTGCGCGCGCGCGCGGAGAAGCGCGCATGGAATTGCGCCGGAACTTCCCGCGCCCAGTGTACCCGCACGGAATCCGGCAACTTGGTATTGACGCCCTGCACCCAGGCCCGTGCCGGGCGCTGTGCACTGGTATCGAAATGGATCACCTGGCCGGTGGCGTGTACGCCGGCATCGGTGCGGCCGGCGCAGACCAGAGTCACCGGCTCTGCGGCGATATTCGACAGGGCGTTTTCCAGGTGCGCCTGCACCGTCTCGGCGGCGGACTTCTGTTTCTGGAACCCGTGCAGGCGCGCACCGCAGTATTCAACCCCGAGGGCGATACGGCGCAGCCCTTCCGGCAGCTGTTCACCGGGAGGCACTTCACCATTGGGCTTGTAAATATATTCGCGCGTCATACCGTTTCTCTTTCACACATCGGGCAAGTGGCCACCGCTTTATCCAGCCCGACATTCACTCTCGGAACACGACCAAACAGCGACCATAAAAAAACCTCGCAGCCAGGGCGAGGTTTTTTCCGGAAATTTGGCAGCGATGACTCAGGTCATGCGCTCCAGCATTTCCTGGGCGCGGGCCTTGTTCTCGCCAGTGCCCTCTTCGACAACCTCGTTGAGGATATCCTTGGCGCCGTCCCTGTCTCCCATATCCAGGTAGGCCTGGGCCAGCTCCAGCTTGGTACTGACTTCGTCGCTACCTTCGAGCAGATTCAGCTCTGAATCCAGGTCGCTCTCCAGATTAAAGTTCAGATCACCGAAGTCCGCGTCAGTGCTGTCTGAAGCGGCCGCCTGACTCTCCGCTGCCGGTTGTGCAGCAGGGATGTCTTGGGCCATAGCGACGTCGCTGGCAGACTGCGCAGGCGCCGCCTCTTCTGGGTTGAGTTCGCCGGCTATGTCGTCCAGATCAATGGAATCGAGGTCCAGCTCGCCGTCCAGTTCGCCGCCGAAGCTCTCCAGGTCGTCGCTATCCAAACTATCCGCAGGCTCCGCAGCCGTGGAAGCCGCGGGCGCTGCACTGTCGTCTGACTCCAACTGGAAGGTTTCGCTGTCGTCACCCTCTTCCATCGGAGACAGATCCAGATCGAAATCGAGGCCGGCTTCATCTTCGTCGAGCTGCAGACTGCCGCTGTCAAAATCGATGCTGCCGAAATCCTCGGAGGAATCTGTTGCAGCGGCGTCACCGGATTCGGTACTACCGGCATCCAGATCCAGCTCGCCCAGATCCAGGTCGCCGGACATCAGGTCATCGAAATTGAACTCGTCATCTGCGGCTTCCAGTTCCTGGGAGCTCTCGCCAGCGCTATCGCCCTCGAGATCCAGGTCCAGGTCCATGGAGAACTCTTCTTCCCCGGAAGTATCGGACGTGGAAATACTGTCATCGGACAGATCCATGGTCAGGTCGTCCAGCAGTGAGGAGTCCGCCTCTTCGCTAGAAGTGCTGGAGGTGAAATCGTCGCTGGCAAAATCGTCTTCGAATGAAGCACTGATATCGTCCAGTTGTGTCGCCTCAATGGATTCGCTGGTGAAATCCACTTCCGGCGCCTCGAATGCGCCGGCACCGGCAATACTCTCGCGCAGGCGTGCAGCGCGGTCGGCTGCCGGGCCATCACTGACGGTCAGAAGTTGACGGTAGTGATCATCAAACTTGTCGACATTCTGCTCGTGCGCATAGACCTCGAGCAGCATCAGACGCGCGTCGACGTTCTGCGGGTCCTGTGCAAGTCCCTTCAGCAGCTTACTCTCGGCTTCGCCGTACTGGCTCAGGGAGAGGTGAATTTCTGCCTCGGAAATAGGATCGTCGGTGCCCACCTCATCGAGGTCGCCCATGTCGAAACTGTCACTGGCTTCGAAGGATTCGACCGCGGCCAGGTGATCATCCGACTCCGCGGATTCTTCCGGTGCGTCTGCCAGGGCGCGCTCTGCGGCCATTTCGGCCTCGACCTGGCGTATGGCCTCCTCTTCTTCCTTGCGGCGACGCCAGCTCATAAAGCCGAACAGACCGATCAGCAGTGCTCCTGCGCCGATACCGATGAACACAATGTTGTCCATCACCCGCTCCATCAGCGTGGGCTCGGGCTGGGTATGTACCGGCACAACGCGATTGCGCTGGTCATCTGCAGCGGGCTCTTCCTTGGCCGGCGCTGCAGTGGAGTCCGGCTCCTCTTCCGCGCTTTCCGCTGCAGCCGGTGACGTCGTGTCTTCGGCGCCGGTGCTGCTGTCAGTTTCAGCAGCGGCTTCGTCAGCGTTATTGGATTGTTCAGCAGCCGTTTGCACCGCTTCCAGTTCGCTGTTGGAGACCTCGACCATTTGCTCCATGGTGTCGATCTGCTCATCCAGCTCGGAGATACGGTCTTTCAGTTCCGCGTTTTCGCGGCTGGATTTATCCAGTTCTTCCTCGGTCACCGCCAGCTCGCCGGACAGCGCTTCGCTGTCTTCGGCACCGCTGCCGGAACCGGAAGTGACAGACTCGTTGTCTCCAGGCGCGGCCAGGCTCACGCGGCCTTCAACCACATCGCTCTCGGTGGATTCTTCCGAGGCTGCGCGGGCGTCCAGCGGAGCGCCAGTAGTGGCGCTCTGTCCGGTGCGCTGGCGCCAGCTTTCATTCTGTACGGCCACTTCGGAAATGGCTTCCTGCTGCGACAGCTGGCGCATGTCTGCGGTACTGGGCAGGCGCAACACCGCGCCTTTCTTCAGCAGGTTGATGTTCTCATTGATGAACGCCTCGGGGTTGAGGCGCTGAATGGCCAGCATGGTTTGCTGGACGGAGAATTCGCGGCTGGCGCGATTTTGCAGCGCGATTTCCCAGAGTGTCTCATTGGAGGAAACCGGTCCGTAGACCTGGCTGCCACTCTCGGCAACGGCTTCGCGGCTCGGCTGGGCCTCGCGCTGCAGCTCCATCGGTTCCTCTGCAGCGGGCTGCTCCGCCTGCTGCGGTTCGGCGGTCGGCGCCGGCTGTACCGGACGGGTGGGCTGTTGCACCGGGCGCTGCTGCGGTTGCGGCGCTTCGCGACGTACCTGCTGGCGCTCGCGTTCGGCGGCGCGCACCGGCTGTTGCGCCGTGCTGTTGGAGAAGGCCGGCAGATCCATCAGCAGGGTGTATTCCCGCAGCAGGCGGCCGCTGGGCCAGCGGGTCTCCACGAGGAAATCCAGGTAGGGTTCGCGAATCGGATCGCGGGTCGTGATGCGGATAATCGGCTGGCCGTTGGAATAATCCACTTCGAAGCGCAGCTCGCTGGCCAGATAGGTTCTGTCTACCCCGGCCCGCTTGAAGTCTTCGGGGCTGGCGAGACGCACTTTGATCTCGCCATCGCCGAGACCGCGAGTTTGCAGCAGACCGATTTCCGCATTAAGGGGCTGATTGAGGGTAGAGTTCACTTTGATCTCACCCAGCCCGAGGGCCAGAGCCCCGTTGCCACCCAGTGCGCTGACCAGACCTACCGCTAGCGCCAGCTTTCGCACACGCATATCCGATTCCCTTTATTGTTAGAATCACCAGGTTGCATCGCAAATCGCGCCTGCGACCAACCCCATCACTGTACAGTAAACGTTCAACACAACGATTGTCGCAACAACAATCGAGATTAACTGGCGAATTTATCGCCGCCCCACCGTCGAACGAAAGTTAAGAATAAACCTTCACTATGACGGCTAAGTATTAATTATCAGTGGTTTTTTAGCAACAAGTGAACAATCTGTACGCAGTTCATCGCCAGATCTTTGCGCAAATTATCCGAAGCTGCACAAAAATTAACCTGCCGTGGGTTTAACAGGCTCTGTCGCACGCGACCAATCAGCGTTTCCTCACCGCCAACCGCTTCCTGTGCCGACGGTCGCTCAGACATTTTCAGGCGCGCGCCATTGCGCAGCAGCGCATTCACCTGAGCCAGGTCGGCATCCTCCTGCAGAACAACTCGCACGTTGGCCAGCTGGCCGTGAAAAACCGATGCCGTATTGATACAGGCATCCACGGCGACGGTATCGCCGAGAAGCCGGCGCAGGTCGTGCACCAGGGCCAGCTCGGACAGGTTGTGGCCGCTGGCGAGCAGCGCTTCACTGGAGCTTAGATGATTGAATGCGAGGCGGTGTCCGATGGCCGGATCCACTTCGGCCTCCTGGCCGTTGAACATACGCGCCGTCTGCGCGGCCATTGCGTCCACGGCGGCCTTGTCGATGGCGGAAACCGGCTGGTTCAGCTGTACCTCGACCGCCTGCAGCTTGTCGCGCAGCGGCGCCAGTGCCTCCGCCACCATTGCCGCACCGGCCGCGGGCAGCGCCAGCACGCGGCGCTCGGCGCCAGCGATATCGGCAATATTCAGCAGCGGGTGTACCACCGTGACACTCTCGTCGCCGCGGGTGTTATCCGCCCCGTCCAGCACCCAGGCACCGGCAGCCTCGGCCGCGGCCAGTGCGGCGCGCCCGGCCTCTCCGCCCTTCAGCAGAACCACGACCTGCTCCGGTGCAAAGGTGAACTTCTCCAGCGCACCCACGGGCACACTGCGATTGGCAAACACCTGGGGATCCGGCTCGCTGTCCTCCTCGTCGAGCAGGCGCAGCTGCTCGGCGCCGATCACCTTGCGCTCCTCCAGCACTTCCAGCAGGGGAGAAAAGGCGGCGCTATCGACACCGACAATGACCAGTTCGCGATCGGATTCCGACATATCAATTCACTTCGTCAGTTGGAGGGGCAAAAAAATGCGGGGCGATTATACCCATGGATCAGAAAGGAGAAAGCCGCCCCGGGGCTACCGGGGCGGCTTAACGTGCGCTGGCGCAAAGTATACGCAGAAATATACGCCAACGGCGCGGATTACCTCGACTACAGCTTGCCCAGCAGGATCAGCAGCACGCGGCGCAACGGCTCCGCCGCGCCCCACAGCAGCTGGTCGCCGACGGTAAACGCGGACAGGTACTGCGGTCCCATGTTCAGCTTGCGCAGGCGACCCACCGGAATATCCAGCTTGCCGGTCACGGCGGTCGGGGTCAGCTGCTGCAGTGTGGCCTCGCGCTCGTTGGGCACAACGTTGACCCAATCGTTGGCAGAGCCGATCAGCTGCTCGATGTCGGCAATGGGGACATCTTTGTGCAGTTTCACGGTAAACGCCTGGCTGTGGCAGCGCATGGCGCCGATGCGCACACAGGTGCCATCCACCGGTACCGTGGTTTCGGTGCGCAGGATCTTGTTGGTCTCGGCCTGGGCTTTCCACTCTTCGCGGCTCTGGCCGTTGTCCAGCTGGGTATCGATCCACGGCAACAGGCTGCCCGCCAGCGGCGCGCCGAACTCCGCGGTGGGGAAGTCGGCGGAGCGCATGTTCTCGGCCACCTTGCGGTCGATTTCCAGAATGGCGCTGGCCGGGTCGGCCAGTTCGCTGGCCACGCCGTCGCGGATGGCACCCATCTGCGCGATCAACTCGCGCATATTCTTGGCACCGGCACCACTAGCCGCCTGGTAGGTCATGGCGGAAACCCAGTCCACCAGGCCTTCCTTGAACAGGCCGCCGAGGCCCATCAGCATCAGGCTGACGGTGCAGTTACCGCCGATAAAGTTCTTGGCACCGGCGTCGATACCCTTGTCGATCACGCCGCGGTTGACCGGATCCAGTACGATGATGGCATCGTCTTCCATACGCAGGCTGGAGGCCGCGTCGATCCAGTAGCCATCCCAACCCTTTTCACGCAGCTGCGGGAACACCTTCTTGGTGTAGTCGCCGCCCTGGCAGCTGACGATCGCGTCCAGTTCGGCCAGCGCGTCGATATCGAAGGCGTTGCCCAGCGGCGCCACTTCGCGGCCGATGTCCGGCGCTTTGCCGCCGGCATTGGAGGTGGAGAAGAAAACCGGCTCCGCGATATGTGCGAAATCATTCTCTTCCAGCATGCGCCCCATCAGTACGGAGCCGACCATGCCGCGCCAGCCGATAAAACCTACCTTTTTCATTGCAGTATCCTGTTAATTCTGTGTCCTTGTGGGTTCCGGCAAATACCGGAACGACGATAGAGAAAAGGTCTGCGTCAATTAGAAAGCGGCCACCACTGCTGCGCCCATTTCCGCGGTGGATACCTTGCTGCTTCCTTCAGTGTAGATATCCGCGGTGCGCAGTCCTTCGTCGAGAACCTTGCTTACGGCTTTTTCAATGGCGTCAGCTGCGTCGCCCATATTCAGGGAGTAGCGCAGCATCATCGCTGCCGACAGGATCGTCGCCAGCGGGTTGGCAATGCCCTGCCCGGCGATATCCGGTGCCGAACCGTGGCACGGCTCGTACAGACCGAAGCCCGTTTCGTTCTGCGATGCCGACGGCAGCATGCCGATGGATCCAGTCAGCATGGCGGCTGCGTCGGACAGAATGTCGCCGAACATATTGCCGGTGACCATCACGTCGAACTGCTTGGGCGCACGCACCAGCTGCATGGCCGCGTTGTCCACGTACATGTGCGACAGCTCCACGTCCGGATACTCCGGCGCCAGGCGATCCATTACTTCGCGCCACAGCACGGTCACTTCCAGTACGTTGGCCTTGTCCACCGAGCACAGCTTGCCGCCGCGCTTCTGCGCCGCTTCAAAAGCGGTACGGCCAATGCGTTCGATTTCCGACTCTGTATAGACGTAGGTATTGAAGCCCTGCTTCTCGCCGTTTTCGAGCGTGCGGATACCGCGCGGCTCGCCGAAGTAGATACCGCCGGTGAGTTCGCGCACGATCAGGATATCCAGGCCGGAAACCACTTCCGGCTTCAGTGAGGAGGCGTCGGCCAGCTGCGGATACAGGATCGCCGGGCGCAGGTTGGCGTAGAGCCCCAGTTTGCTGCGAATTTTCAGCAGACCTCTCTCCGGGCGGATGTCGCGCTCGAGCGTGTCCCACTTGGGACCGCCGACGGCGCCGAGCAGTACCGCATCGCACTTACCCGCCGCTTCGAGCTGCGCGTCGGTGAGCGGCTCGCCGTGGGCGTCGATGGAGGCACCGCCGATCAGGCCCTGCTCGAAGCTCAGTCCCAGGTTGAATTTCTTGTCCGCAGCTTCCAGTACTGCCACTGCCTGTTCGACGATTTCCGGGCCGATACCATCGCCCGGCAGGATCATGATTTTCTTGCTCACAATGCTTTCCTTAATTCCGATTATTTGACCGCATCGAACAGCCACGGCGCCTGCTCGCGGCGCTTGGCTTCATAGGCGCGGATATCGTCCGCATCCTCGAGGGTCAGGCCGATATCATCGAGGCCGTTCAGCAGGCAGTGCTTGCGGAAGGCGTCTACCTCGAAATCGATGGTGTCGCCGTTCGGCTTGATGACCTGCTGCTTCTCCAGATCGATGGTCAGCGTGTAGCCTTCCTGCGCTTCCATTTCCTTGAACAGCTGATCGACCACCGCTTCATCCAGCACGATCGGCAGCAGGCCGTTCTTGAAACAGTTGTTGAAAAAGATATCGGCAAAGCTCGGCGCAATCACCGCGCGGAAACCGTGGTCATCCAGCGCCCAGGGTGCGTGTTCGCGGCTGGAACCGCAGCCGAAATTCTTGCGCGCCAGCAGTACCGAAGCGCCCTGGTAACGGGGGAAATTCAGCGGAAATTCCGGGTTCAGCGGGCGCTTGGTATGGTCCTGTCCCGGTTGCCCCTCGTCCAGATAACGCAGTTCATCAAACAGGTTCGGGCCGAAGCCGGTGCGCTTGATCGACTTCAGAAACTGCTTCGGAATAATCAGGTCGGTGTCGACGTTGGCGCGATCCATCGGCGCCACCAGCCCTTCGTGTCGGGTAAAGGCTTTCATTTATGCAGTCTCCCCTTGAAGCTCAAGTTCACGGACATCGATAAAGTGACCGGCAATTGCCGCGGCCGCCGCCATGCTCGGGCTGACCAGATGCGTGCGGCCACCGTAGCCCTGGCGACCTTCAAAGTTGCGGTTGGAGGTGGACGCACAGTGCTCGCCCGCGCCCAGTTTGTCCGCGTTCATCGCCAGGCACATGGAGCAGGACGGCTCGCGCCACTCGAATCCGGCTTCGACGAAGACCTTGTCCAGGCCCTCTTTTTCCGCCTGCGCCTTCACCGACTGGGAACCCGGAACGATCAATACCTCTTTCACGCTGTCGGCTTTCTTGTGGCCCTTCGCCACTGCCGCCGCTGCGCGCAGGTCTTCGATACGGGAGTTGGTGCAGGAACCGATAAATACCCGATCGAGTTTGATATCAGTAATCTTCTGGCCCGCAGCCAGGCCCATATATTCCAGTGCGCGCTCGATGCCGGCGCGCTTGGTGGCATCCGCCTCGCCCGCCGGATCCGGTACCAGCGCGCTGACCGGCGCGACCATTTCCGGGGAAGTGCCCCAGCTCACCTGGGGTTCGATATCCTCTGCGCGCAGCTCGACCACCGCATCGAACACTGCGTCGTCGTCGGAGTGCAGGCGACTCCAGTTTTCCACGGCTTTGTCCCAGTGCTCGCCTTGCGGCGCGTAGGGCTTGTCTTTGACATAGTCCAGGGTGACCTGGTCCACGGCCACCATGCCGGCGCGGGCGCCCGCCTCAATCGCCATGTTGCAGATGGTCATGCGGCCTTCCATCGACAGGCTGCGGATGGCGGAACCGCCAAACTCGATCGCGTAGCCGGTACCGCCGGCAGTACCGATCTTGCCGATAATGGCCAGCACCACGTCCTTCGCCGTCACGCCCGGGCCCAGATCGCCGTCCACGCGCACCAGCATGTTCTTCATCTTCTTCTGGATCAGGCACTGGGTGGCCATCACGTGCTCCACCTCGGAGGTGCCGATACCGTGCGCCAGCGCACCGAGGGCACCGTGGGTGGAGGTGTGGGAATCGCCGCAGACCACGGTCATGCCCGGCAGGGTCGCACCGGTCTCCGGGCCGATCACGTGCACGATGCCCTGCCCCGGCTCGTTGATACCGAACTGGACCACGTCGAAATCGTTACAGTTCTCGTCCAGGGTCTGGACCTGGATGCGCGAAATCTCGTCGCGGATACCGGCAACACCGGCGGCGCGCTCGGCCGCATGGGAGGGCACATTGTGATCGGGAGTCGCCACCAGCGAGTCTTTGCGCCAGAGTGGGCGACCCGCCAGTCGCAGGCCTTCAAACGCCTGCGGGGACGTCACCTCGTGAATCAGGTGACGGTCGATATAAATCAGTGCAGTGCCGTCTTCGCGGCTTTTTACCAGGTGGTCCTGCCAGAGTTTGTCGTAGAGCGTCTGCCCGGCCATCGCCGTATCTCCTCGTTTTTTGATTGGCGCAGTCTAGCCCCGGGCGTTGAATAACATCAATTTATATTTATTATAAGAACCAGTCGGATTTGGAATGAGTTAGAAGTAAGACCCGGAGGCAGGGGGGGGGGAAATACTGCTGTCCGCCGCTAAGGCCCTGTTGCCGGGGGCCGCTCGCGAAACGATTGCCGACGAGGCTGTTGAG
>NZ_JACZCR010000020.1 GCF_014904735.1 Microbulbifer hainanensis
CACAGCGGTGACGGCGGCCGGCTGCCGCCGGTGAAGGGGGAGAGCGGGATCAATCTGCTGCTCAACGGCGTCTACGACCTGCACTCCGGCACCGCCAACAGCGATTTCACCGGCGCCGCCCAGCAACTGCTCGCCGACCACCACCGTCGCGCGCTGGTGATCCTGGTGACCAACCTGCGTGACGAGGACAGCGACGAGCTGCTCGGCGCCGTGCAACTGCTGTCTCGCCAGCACCTGGTGATGGTGGCCAGCCTGCGCGAAACCTCCGTGGATGCGCTGCGCCGCCGACCGGTCCGGCAGTTCAATGACGCGCTCGAACTGGCCGCCGCCGAGGACTTCCTGCAACGCCGCGCGCGCCTGCTGCAGCAGTTGCAGGCGCGCAATGTGATTGTCGTCGACACCCAGCCGGACCAGCTGCATATGGCGCTGGTGGAGAACTACTGGCGACTCAAACGCAGCGGGCGTATCTGACGTCAAGCTTTGAGGCTCGGTTCGGGGAGCCGGGGCGGGGTACGCCTTTCCGAGACGCGGGCTAGGCGCCCCCCTTTACTACATCCCTGGACCCACAGCACTCGCTGCGCTCGCGGGGCCGGCCCTAGGCTCGTAATCGGCATCCCTGTCTCATACGCTCCCGGAAAGGCGTACCCCGCCCCGGCATGTGCCAAACTGGCAGTCCGCAACTCCGAAGCCGTTCCTCCCCGAAGAACTCAATGCGCAGGCCCCGCTGCCGGGGGCCGTCTGCGAAACATTTGCCGATCAGGCTGTTGAGCAGGCGGCCACCGGCAGCGGGACCGCCCCCAAGCCAGCTGCACTGTCCGGCCGGCCGCCACCGGCGTATAATCCGCCCCCGCAGGACGCCCGCGGCCGCCCGCCGCAGATTCATCAGGAACAAGCTGTTCAACTACCGAGTGGTCCAGACCTATGCTCAACCTCGCCGAACTCAAGTCCGCCGCGGTGAAAACCGATCCCTATCCGTATTTCTACCTGGAGCGCTCAGTCCAGCCAGAGCATATTCAGGCCCTGATCGACGAGTTCCCGGCGCTGGACCAGGGCGGCAGCTTCAATTTCGCCGAATTCGATACCCCGGCCAAGCTGCGCCAGTTCATCGAGGAGTTCGACAGCCCCGAGGTGCGCCGCATCATCGAGGAGAAATTCGACGTGGACCTGGCGGGCAAGCCGATGATGGCGACCCTGCGCGGCTACTCCCGGGCCAAGGACGGACGTATCCATACCGATTCCAAGACCAAGGTGATCACCGTCCTGGTGTACCTGAACGAGAACTGGGAGCCGGAGACCGGCCGCCTGCGCATCCTGCGCAACGGCACTGATATGGACGATTACGTCGAGGAACTGCTGCCCGGACCGAGTTCACTGGTGGCGTTCAAGGTGACCGACAACTGCTGGCACGGCTACCCGAGCTTCGAGGGCAGACGCCAGGCGATCCAGATCAACTTCCTGACCGGCGACAGCGCCCGCAGCAAGCACCAGTTCTTCCACGGCATCAGCGCCAAGTTAAAGCGGCTGTTCCGCTAACCAGCGCTAGTTGCGCTGTACTTGCTCGAAGATAAAAGTAACGGCGCCATGACACAGCGCAGACAGCTGGGAAAAAGCCAGTTTCGCCTGTCCCGCGGGCAGGCGGTACTGCTGTTATGCCTGTTCCTGGCCGTGCGCGGCCTGGTGCCGGCCGGCTTTATGCCGGCCCCGCTCAGCGCCGGCGCCCCCTACGGTTTCTGTCACGGGGACGGGAATAGTGCCCTGCTGCTGCAGTGGCTGCAGCGTGACTATCCCCAAAAGCAGGGCGAGCACCACCACCACGGTGGCCACCATCACGATGCGCTGACCGCGCACTCCTTCGCCGACAACCACTGTAACTTCTCCGCCGTGGCCGGCCTCGCCACAGCGCCGTCCCCCGACCTGCTGCTGTCCGTTAGCGGCACAGCGCTACCGGTCCCCGCGCCCGCCACCACAGCGGCGCTCAGCCGCGACTATGTGCTGCCGCCCGGCCGCGCGCCGCCATGTTTCCCGTTCGCATAAGCCACACCAACCGATAAAAAATTTCGTATGCGCGGCCGCCGCGCGGCGTGCGCGTGCGCCTGCACGGGAAAAAACAATGAACATCGCTCGAAATAACAAACTGCCACTGCGCTCAGCGCTGAGTCTGGCGATCATCGCCTGCTGCAGTTGCGCTGCCGGGGCCCAAGCCAATACCGGGGCCGACAACGAGCGCGACACCGGTATCGAACAGATGGTCGTCACCGGCGTGAAGACGCAACAGCCCCTGAACCTGTCCACCGACCCCAAGAAACCCCGCCAGCCGCTGCCCGCCAACGATGGCGCCGACTACCTGAAGACCATCGCCGGCTTTTCTGTCATCCGCAAGGGCGGCAGCGACGGCGACCCGGTACTCCGCGGTATGGCGGGCTCGCGCCTGAATATGTTGATCGATGGCGAGACCATTCTCGGCGGCTGCAGCAATCGTATGGACCCGCCGACCGCCTATATCTTTCCCGAGACCCTCGACAGCATCAAAGTGATCAAGGGTCCGGAGACGGTCAAATACGGCCCGGGCAACTCCGCCGGCGTAGTGCTGTTTGAGCGCGACCGCGAGCGTCCGGCCGAGGCCGGCTGGCACCTGCACAGCAGCCTGCTGGCGGCCAGCGCCGGCCGCCGGGACGGCACCGTCGACGCCAGCTATAGCTCGCCGGAATTCTCCCTGCGCGGCTCCGCCACCAGCGCTTCTTCCGACGACTACCAAGACGGCGATGGCGTCACCGTGCACTCCAACTACGATCGCTGGAACGGCCAGCTCAGCGCCGCCTGGACGCCGGACGCCGACACCCGCTACGAGCTCAGCGCCAGCCGCGGCGACGGCGAGGCGGCCTATGCGGACCGCGGTGTGGACGGTGCCAAGTTCGCGCGGGAAAACTACAGCGCCAGTTATTCACGGCGGAATATCGGCGAGCTGCTGCAGTCGGTCGAAATGCAGGTTTACTACAACTACGTCGACCACGTGATGGACAACTACAGTCTGCGCAAACCCGGCGGCGCCATGGCAATGCCGATGGTGATGAACCCCGATCGTGAGACCACCGGTGGCAAGCTGGCACTGGTGCTGACCCCGACCGACGATATCCAGTGGACCCTGGGGCTGGATGCCCGCGACGACCGCCACCGCAACCTCAACGCCATGGGCCCGCAGGCACTGGGCTACCGCAATCTTGCTCGGCACGCCGATGCCGAATTCCAGCAGCTGGGACTCTACTCCGAAGCCAGCTGGGAGCCGGTTCCCGGCCGCCGCTGGATCGCCGGGGCGCGGGTGGACAACTGGGAAGTGAAGGACCTGCGCAACCTGGTAATGCTGTCGATGATGCAGTCGGTGGCCAACCCCACCGCCGGCGACAACCGCGAGGAGCAGCTACACAGCGGCTTCCTGCGCTACGAATTTGCATTGGACAGCGCGCCATCCAGTTCCGCCACCGTCTACGCTGGCCTCGGCTATACCGAGCGCTTCCCCGACTACTGGGAGATGTTCGCCAAGGAAACCGAGGATTCCGTCAGCGCGCTGGGTATAGCTCCGGAGAAGACCACGCAGCTGGATGTCGGCTACCTCTACAGCGGCGAGCGGCTATCCGCGAGCCTGTCCGCCTTCGCCAACACCATCGACGACTACCTGATGATCCAGACCGGCTTTATGAAGCCGGCCCAGTCTATGGGTATGGAGATGGGCATGAATACGGGTTCGATGGGCGGCATGAACGAGATGCGCGGCGCCAGTATCGTGCGCAATATCGACGCGCGCTCCTGGGGCCTGGAGGCGGACCTGAACTACCAACTGCAGGACAACTGGCGCACCGAACTGACTGTATCCTCGGTGCGCGGTGCCAACGACAGCGACGACACCACCCTGGCCCAGTTGCCGCCGCTGGAGGCGCGCCTGGGTCTCTACTACGAACTGCCCCAGTGGTCGGCGGGCATCCTGTGGCGCAGTATCGCCAGCCAGGAGCGCGTGGATATCGGCAAGGGCAATATCGCCGGCCAGGACTTCGGCCCCACCGACGGCGCCGATGTACTGTCCATCAACGGTGGCTGGCGCGCGAGTAAGGTGGTGCTGATCACCGCCGGCGTCGACAATTTACTCGACGAGACCTACGCCGAGCACATCAGTCGCGCCGGTGTCGCCATTCCCGGATTTGACCAGCTTGCCCGGATTAACGAGCCGGGCCGGACTCTGTGGCTGAAGGGGGTTTACAGTTTCTAGAGGTTTGGCAATTCCGATTGCCGTCCGTGGCCGCAATCGGAAGCTATGAATGTATTCAGAAACGGTAACTGAAATTAACCGTTAGCGAGCGCAGGTGGCCGAGATCAAAATCGGTCACCCGCCCTACATCGTTGTAGTTGTACTCGATGGAGGTGTCGAAATCCCGCGTCCACATATAGCGGTAGCCGACACCGGCGTTCCAGTAGTTGTCACTACCGTCGCGGTACACCGGCACAATGACACGGCGATCATCCCTGCGCACCGTATCCACACTAAAATCACCGTAACTCCAACCCGCCATCCAGTAGAGACACTGCACGTCGCAATTCAGGGTGAAGTCCACTTTGAAATTGACGCCGTACTGGTCCACGGATACGCCGCCGTCATCGAAATAGGAATAGCGCAATTCCACCTGCCACAGGCCAATGGCCGGCGTGATACCGACACTGCCGTAGGCAAAAGTGTCCTGATCCCGGTTGATCTGCAACTTGCCAACACCGGCACCGAGCGTGCCGATCACCCGGTACTCGCCGGCACAGATACCTTCGAACGGATTATTCCACTCGACCGCGGCGGCAGTGGCAGAACACAGCATCGCGAGCACAAACAAAATCTTTTTCATCACTACCTTCCTTGGCGGCTTTCTTGTTCGGACTTTCGGACACGCAGTGCTTCAGTCAACGCTCCGTTTTCGGCGAAGACGCGGACTGTGCATGAGCTACATCGATGATTGCCCAGATACCGCCGGCGAATGCGGGATTAGTGCGCAGCGTGTCGACCTGCCCCGGGGGGGGAGGGGTTTCCCCGGCGGCCCGCAACTCCTCCAGGCGTTGCAGAATGGTCTCGGCCATTTTCTGCAAAGTGGCATCCAGGGTATCCGCGTGGCAATGGCAGTGGGGAAGATCCGGCGCTATTGCACCGAACCCGGCGTACTCAATGTTGTGAACCACAACCGGATATCGCATTGGGAGTTACTCTTATCGCGTTAACTCACCAAGCGTAGACGGAATTTATTTTTTCGTGGCAAGTTGGCGCGGTAAACCCGGCGGGAAAAGAGAATTAATTCGCAAAGAAATTCTTAATTGAAAAATATTTTTCTCAGCGTGGAATTCGCCCTAATAGGGCACGCCGGGAAAATATCATTTCCTTGTAGGTCTGCTGCAGAGAAAGGTCGAGTTCGCTGTCGGCATCGAACATCTCTTCCATCTGGCGCTGCAGCCAGGTGATCTCGGCCTGTAGCTGCTGGCGCAGCTGGCGGATATCGCCATCACTGAGATTTACGTGGGCAGTGGCGGGCTGGGACATAGCTCTACCTCGACCGGAATTTGCGACTGACGGCGTCGAAAACTTCCAAAGGTTGAAGTCCCCGCGGGCAATACGCCCGCAGGAATACAGTAAAGCTTAGTAGATCGGCGGTTACTTGGTGAGTAATTCGCGCCAGGCGAATGACTGGTCACCGATTACGTAGAAAAACGGATTCAGCAGGGAGTCCTTGGTGTTGTAGCGCAGCAGCTCGAACTGTTCGTCCACGACGATACCTCCGGCGGCCTCCACCACTGCTTGAGCCGCGGCGGTGTCCCACTCGCAGGTGGGCGCCAGGCGCGGATAGAGATCGGCGGCGCCTTCGGCCACCAGGCACAACTTCAGGGAACTGCCCATATTCTTGCAGGCGACGCTGCCCAGCGCGGATTCGATGGATTCCACCAGCTGGTCCACCGCACCGGCACCGTGGCTGCGGCTCGCCACCAGCTCCACCGGCTCGCCGGCATCCAGGCGCGGCTGCAGGCTGCGCACCTGAATCGCCGTTTCGCCGTCGGCGGTGCGCTTGAAGGCACCGCCATCTTTGCAACCGGCATAGGTGATGTTCAACACGGGCACATAGACCACCCCCAGCACCGGTTCGCCGTTTTCGACCAGGGCAACGTTGACGGTGAATTCACCGGTACGGCGGATGAATTCCTTGGTGCCATCGAGCGGATCGACAATCCAGTAGCGCTGCCACTGGCCTCGCTCCTCGAAGGACGGCATTTCCTGCTCCTCAGACAGGACCGGCACGCCGTCGAGCAGCTTCGCCAGCGCAGGCGCAAGGATGTTGTGCGCCGCCAGGTCGGCGGCGGTCACCGGGGAGTCGTCCGCCTTGGTGTCCACTTCCAACTCGGCGCTGCTGTGGTAAACCTCGAGAATCGCCTCGCCAGCGCGAGCGCAGATATCAATGACCTGTTCCAGTAATGCCTTGTCCATAACTCCCCCCGTTTGATTGAACGCCGCATTATACGCACTCACCGGCACCGGGCCACGCCGACAATCCCCAGGCGACCGCGCAGTAGCTGTGGATAGTTTCTAGGCGGGAAACAGATCTTCGATGGACAGATAGCGCTCACCGGTGTCGTAGCTGAACACCAGCACCCGGTTGCCGGCGGCAAAGTCGCCCTCGCGCTTTTTCACTGCGGCGAGGCTGGCGCCGGAGGAGATGCCGACAAAAATCCCCTCGCGCAGGGCGCACTCGCGCGCCATGGCGAAACTCTCCTCTTCGGTGACCTGGATGGTGCCGTCCAGCGTGCCGATATTGAGAATGTCCGGGATAAAGCCGGCACCGATACCCTGCAGGCGATGCGGCCCCTTCTCGCAGCCGCTGATCACGGCGGATTTTTCCGGTTCCACGGCAAAGGTCTGCAGCTGCGGAAACGCCTGCTTCAGCACCTCACTGCAACCGGTGATATGTCCACCGGTGCCGACTCCGGTGATCAGGTAATCCAGCCCCTCGGGAAAATCCTCGATGATTTCCCGCGCAGTCGTCTGGCGGTGCACTTCGGCATTGGCCGGATTGCGGAACTGCTGTGGCATCCAGCTGTTGTCGTATTGTTCCAGCAGCTCCTGCGCCTTTTCGATAGCGCCGGGCATACCGGTCTCCTTGGGCGTCAGCACCAGTTCCGCACCCAATGCCTTCATGATCTTGCGGCGCTCCACCGACATGGATTCAGGCATGGTCAGGATCAGCCGGTAGCCCTTGACCGCCGCCACCATCGCCAGCCCGATACCGGTGTTTCCCGACGTGGGCTCGATAATCACGCCGCCAGGTTTCAGCTCGCCGCCGGCCTCGGCCGCCTCGATCATCGACAGTGCAATACGATCCTTGATACTGGCGCCGGGGTTGAAGCGCTCCACTTTCATCCATACCTCGATATCCGGCCGGAACAGATGATTGATACGGACATGGGGCGTATTGCCGATGGTTTCGAGGATATTGGCTGCTTTCATGCGCGACGCTCTCCCTTTTCGTTCACGAGCTGGAATGCGGAATATACCGCGTTAATAGCGCGCGGCGATGATTGCACCACCGCGGGCTTTGCCGAATACTGAGCCGCCGAGCACACCATAAAACCAACAAAAACACGAGCCCCAATATGACCGCCACCGCAGCCAGCCCGCACACGGGTACCCCCACGGCCTCCAATAACGGCCTGCTCGCCGCCTTTGTGGCCAGCGCCGCGCTCTACATGCTCCTAGACGGCATTGGCCTGAACGGCACCTGGATGGCCGCCCTGAAAATCGTGCCCATCGCGCTCCTCGCGGTGATCGCCCGGCGCGAGCTGTCCGGAAGCACCCGCGTACTGACGCTGGCCGCCCTGGGCTTTTCGGCACTGGGCGACGTATTGCTGGCGCTGGAATTCCCCAACCAGTTTGTCTTTGGTCTCGGCGCCTTCCTGCTGGCCCAGCTGACCTACGCCGGCAACTTCCTGCGCACGGCGCAGTTCGGCAGCCGCCGTTTTGCCCTGCGCGGGCTGGCGGTCGCGACCGCGGCGGCGCTGCTGGCCAAACAGGTGTTGCCCGGCGCCGGCGAGCTGACTCTGCCAGTGCTGGTTTACATGGGCGCAATCGTGGCCATGGCACTGTCCGCCGCCGCCCACCGCAGTGGGTCTTCACTATTGTTCGCCGGGGCGGTGACCTTTCTGGTGTCCGATGCGCTGATCGCGCTCAATCGCTTCGTGGATCCGGTGCCCCTGGCCGGCAGCTGGATCATGCTGACCTACTACGTCGCACAGGCACTGCTGGTGGTGGGCACGATCCGCGCACATTTGGCGAGCCGCGGCGCTTGAGGGCATAATGGCCGCCGTTTTTTTGTACAATTAAGCTAAGCCGTACGCGGCGGCCATTCGAGGTGAACATGTTGGACTGGAGCCGGATCGATACGGTGCTGCTGGATATGGACGGCACCCTGCTGGATCTGCATTACGACAACCATTTCTGGATGGAACACCTGCCCCTGCGCTATGCGCAAGCCAACGGAATCGACCTGGTCGAGGCACAGGCGCTGGTGACCCGCTTGACCGACGAGCTCAAGGGCACCCTGGACTGGTACTGCCTGCACTACTGGTCCGACGCCCTGAAACTGGATGTGCCCGCCATCTACCGGGAGATCGAGGAACGCATCGCCCTGCGCCCCCATACCGACGCCTTCCTGCGCAGCCTGCGCAGTATGGGCAAGCGCACATTGCTAGCGACCAACGCCCACCCGGATGGCCTCGGCCACAAGCTTCAGATCACTGGTATCGATCAGTGGCTGGACGAGATAATTTCTTCCCACGACCTGGGACACGCGAAGGAAAGCAGCCTGTTCTGGCACGCCCTGCAGGAACGCCAACCCTTCGATCCCGGCCGCACCCTATTCGTGGACGACAACCTGCAGGTGCTCGGCGCCGCGCGGGACTACGGTATCGCCCACCTGCTGTGCATCCGCCAGCCGGACAGCCGCGGCCCCCTGCGGGATATCGCCGAGTTTCCGGCGATCCACCATTTCGACGAGATTATGACGCCCTGATCGCACAAGCCGCGCTTTCAGCTCGCCCCGCTCCCAAATGACTCCCGACGAAGTAATCCATGGAAAAAGTACGTATCGACAAATGGCTCTGGGCCGCCCGCTTCTTCAAGACCCGCAGCATCGCCAAGCAGGCCATCGAGGGCGGCAAGGTCCACGCGGACGGTCAGCGCGTCAAAGCCAGTAAGGAAATCACCACCGGTATCACACTGACTATCCGCCAGGGCTGGGACCAGGTGGACGTGGAGGTGCTGGCATTGTCGGATCAGCGCCGCGGCGCCGACATCGCCCGCACGCTGTATCGGGAAACCGAGACCAGCGCGGCGCGGCGCGAACAGGCCCGCGTCGAGCGCCAGGCCAGTAACGCCGGCATTCGCGCCGAGCGACCGAACAAGAAGCAGCGCCGGCAGATCCACCGCTTTCTGCGCGAACAGGACTGATTCGCCACGCTTTATCCGCCGTCGCAGTGGAGCCGTCCGCCCAACTGGCGGGGCAACTGCTAAACTGGCCCCGCAACCAGAGATAACAACAGTCCGAAAAGACAAGCGGTCCAAGATGAAACGACTCCTCGCCCTCGCCCTGCTGATGCTGTTCGCCGTGCAGTCCATCGCTGCCGACAGCGAACAGGAGCAGCTCAAGCGCTCCATCATCAAGATCTACACCACGGCCGCTGCGCCGGACTATTTCAACCCCTGGGCTCTGTTGAACCCGCAGCAGCTGTCGGGCTCCGGCGCTGTCATCAGCGGTGAGCGAATACTCACAAACGCCCACGTGGTGGCGAACGGCAGTTATATCCAGGTACAGCGCCATGGCGACGCACAGAAATTCCGCGCGCGGGTGCAGTTCGTCTCCCACGAGGCGGACCTGGCGCTGCTTACGGTCGAGGACGAGAGTTTCTTCGAGGGCACCCGCCCGCTGGCCCTGGGCAAGCTGCCCGAACTGCAGGAAGAGGTCACGGTTTACGGCTACCCGATGGGCGGCAAGTCCCTGTCCATTACCCGCGGCGTGCTCTCGAGGGTCGAACACCAGTATTACGCCCACGCCGACAGCTACCTGATGGCGGGCCAGATTGATGCCGCCATCAATCCCGGCAACAGCGGCGGCCCGGTGATCTCCAACGGCCGCATCGTCGGCGTGGCGATGCAGACCAATCACAGTCAGGGCGCGGAAAACCTGGGCTATTTCGTGCCGCCGAGCGTGATCGAGCACGTGCTGGAAGATGCCGTCGATGGCGTGCAGCAGGGCTTCCCGGAACTGGGCGCGGTGACCCAGAGCATGGAGAGCCCGGCGATGAAAGCGGAGGCGGGCCTTTCCGATGACGAAGAGGGCGCGCTGGTGGTGAAGGTTTTCGCCGATACCCCCGCCGCCGAAGTCTTGAAGCCCGGAGACGTGCTGCTGGCGGTGGACGGCTACCCTATCGCCTCCGATCGCACCGTGGAGTGGCGCGAGAATCAGCGCACCAACTACCACTACGCAGTGGACCTACACCACGTGGGCGACACCTTGCCGGTGCGCTTCTCCCGCCATGGCGAGATCCACAAGGCGCAGATCACCCTGGCGGCGCCGCCGCCCTCGCGTTCGCTGGTGCTGAGCGAACAGTACGACCAGCGCCCCCGCTATTACATCTACGGTGGCGTGGTATTCGTGCCGCTGAACATGAACCTGATCAAGCGCTGGGGCAACAACTGGCACTCCAAGGCACCGATTGATTACCTCTACGCGCGCAACCAGTGGAGCGATACCAAGCACCGCGAACTGGTCGTGGCGCTGAAGGTCCTGCCTGCCGCCGTCAACCTCGGCTACCACGACTGGAAGAACTGGATCATCGACTCGGTCAACGGCCAACCGGTACCGGATTTCGATACCTTCGCCCGCCTGATGGAGAGCAATCAGCAGCCGTTCGTGGACCTGCGCGACGAAGCCGGATATCGCATGGTGCTGGACGCCGCCGCTGCGCGCGAACAGCAACCGATGATTCTGCAGACCTACCATATTCCCCAGCGTCACTCACAGGGACTGTTCAGTACGCTGGCACAGAAAGACAGCGGCGATTAAGCACCGCTTTTTTACCATTTGAAAGGGGAAGGCAAATGTTGAATGCAACACGGATCTGTCTTTGCGCGCTGCTGCTCACCGCCGCCAGTGCCGACGCCGAAGAACTCTATCGCTGGGTGGACGCCGACGGGCAGGTGCACTTCGGCGATCGCCCACCGCAGTCGGCCAAAGCGGAAGATATTGAAGACAAGCTGCGACCGATCAACAGCGCAGATGCCCCAACCCCGCATAAGGCTGCCAGCGGCACGCAGCAGGCCAATCTGCAGCAGCAATACGAGAGTCGCCAGCGCCAGCAGGCCCAGCAGCAGCGCCGGCAAGTGGCGCAGGCCTGCCGCAAAGCGCAGCGCGATCTACATATCCTGCAGGGTAGGGTGATGTTCGTCGACGCCAACGGCAAAGAAGTGAAGATCACCGAGCGCGAACGCCAGCAGCGCGCCGCCGAATTGCAGCGCGAAATCAGCCGCGTCTGCGGCTAACTGTGTCGCGCGCGCGAACTACCATTTAGGGACAGGCACCTCTAAAATCCCGCGGTTTTGTAACCGAGGCAATCGATCCATGTCCGATCAGCTGGAACGCTTTATCTTTTCCCAACACGATATCCGCGGCCAGATGGTGACGCTCACCGAGTCCTACCGCGCCGTGCTGGAGAACAACCAGCTGCCGCCGCCGGTGGCGCAACTGCTGGGAGAATTCCTCGCCGCCGCCTGCCTGCTGTCGACCACCCTGAAATTCGAGGGCCTGCTGGTACTGCAGGCCCGCGGCGAGGGCGATGTACCGCTGATTCTGGCCGAGTGCACCCACCACAGCGACCTGCGCGGCATCGCCCGCGTGGCCGACGGAGCCCAGATCGACGACGCGGCCACGCTGCAGCAGCTGATCGGCAATCGCGGCGCCCTCGCCATCACCATCGAACCCCGCGACGGCGAACGCTACCAGGGCATTGTGCCGCTGGAAAAAGATACGCTGGCCGAGTGCCTGGAGGATTACTTCACCCAGTCCGAACAGCTGGAAACCCGCTTCTGGATTGAATCCAGCCCGGAGACGGTGGGCGGCATCATGCTGCAGGTACTGCCGGGGAACAACGCGGCCAGCGCCGAGGAGAACCGCGACGCCTGGGAAACCGCGCAACACCTGGCGGCAACCGTGACCCCCCAGGAGTTGCACGAAGTGCCCCACGACCAGTTGCTGCACCGCCTGTTCCACCAGCTGAAGCCGGCGGCGCTGGGTACCGCCAATATCCGCTTCAAGTGCAGCTGCTCCCGCGAGCGCAGTGCCCGCGCACTCATCTCGCTCGGCCCCGAGGATGTCTACCAGCTGCTGGAGCAGCAGGGCGGGGAGATCACTGCCGACTGCCAGTTCTGCAATGCGCAGTACCGCTTCGATCGCGACCAGATCGAAAACCTGTTCAACGCCCCGCCCCACACCCTGCACTGATGTCAGTCGCGCGCCGCCGGTCATCCCCTGGGGATCGGGCGGCGCGCCGGTCGCCTCGCTGCCCACCCATGATTGTGACCAATAGGTGGCAAAGGGACTATAAAACGTATAAATCCCCCTGGCTGATTCGGGTAGTGAAACGGCGGATTCCCGTGGAAACCCTGGTGCCAATAAGTCCCACAACCCGGGCGATGAAAGTGGCCCCAGCACGAAATCCCCACTCACCGGCACCACACCCACCAGCGCTTTCGCAAACCGCCGAAAAACGGGCATTTTCAGCCCTTTATTCATTAATTCAATGTAGTATTTTTACATCATCGATCAGACGAATTGCGTGAGATAAAATTTCACCTGACAACGCTGTCAACGATTAAAAAATAAACACTTTTTCTACCCGGCAAAATTGAAGTTTGCCATAATGCGCCCCCCGAATTTCGGCGCCGCGATTCCCGCACCCGCGGCGGCACTATGTTTTCTTTATACAACTCACGGGTAATCGACGAATGGCACAGATCGACGAGACGATGCAGGTCCTGAAAAACCTGGCGTCGGCGCAACTGGTGGAGCAGGCTCTGGCACGTGGCGAGGGCAAGCTGTCCGATACCGGCGCCCTGGTCACCGAGACCGGCGCACGTACCGGCCGCTCCCCGGCGGACCGCTTCGTGGTGGAAGAGGCTTCCACCAGTGACAGCATCGACTGGGGCAGCGTCAACCGCCCCTTCCCACAGGAAAAGTTCGATGCCCTGTGGAACCGCGTCGAGGACTTCGTCGCCAGCCACGACAACTTCGTGCAGCAGCTGCACGTCGGCCAGCACGAAGACTACTACCTGCCCGTCGTCGTTACCGCCCAGACTGCCTGGCACAGCCTGTTCGCGCGCAACATGTTCATTCGCGCGGAAAAGTACAACCCGAAGGGCAAGGAAGAGTGGCGCATCCTGCACTCACCGAACTTCGTCTGTGACCCCGAGCGCGACGGCACCAACTCCGAAGCTGTGGTCATCATCAACTTCGCCCAGCGCAAGGTTCTGCTGGCGGGCATGCGCTACGCCGGCGAAATGAAGAAAGCCATGTTCTCCGTGCAGAACTTCCTGCTGCCGGAAAAAGACGTGATGCCGATGCACTGCGCGGCCAACGTGGGCAAAGACGGCGATGTGTGCCTGTTCTTCGGTCTGTCCGGCACCGGCAAAACCACCCTGTCTGCCGACCCCGATCGCTACCTGATCGGCGATGACGAACACGGTTGGGCCAAGGGCGGCGTGTTCAATATCGAGGGCGGCTGCTACGCCAAGACCATCAACCTGAGCAAGGAAAACGAGCCGGTCATCTGGGACGCAATCCGTTTCGGCGCCATCGTTGAAAACGTGGTGACCGATGAAGCCGGCACCCCCGATTACCACGACACCAGCCTGACCGAGAACGGTCGCTGCTCCTACCCGCTGGAGCACGTGGTCATGCGCCAGCCGGGTAACCAGGCCGGCGAGCCGAAGAACGTGATCTTCCTGACCTGCGACGTCTCCGGTGTACTGCCTCCGGTGTCCATCCTGTCCAAGGAAGCCGCGGCCTACCACTTCCTGTCCGGCTATACCGCCCGCGTGGGCTCCACCGAGCTGGGCGCGGAAGCGGGTATTCACCCGACCTTCTCCACCTGCTTCGGTGCGCCGTTCATGCCGCGCGCGCCGCGCGAATACGCCGACCTGCTGATGAAGCGTATCGAGGACTTCGGCTCCAAAGTCTACCTGGTCAACACCGGCTGGACCGGCGGCTCAGGCGACAACGGCAAGCGCTTCCCGATTCCGGTCACCCGCGCTGTCGTCGCCGCGATCCAGAGCGGCGCGCTGGAAGCTGCCCAAACCGAGCACCTGGATATCCTCAACCTGGACATCCCGCTGGAAGTCCCGGGTGTAGACAAAGCGTACCTGAACCCGCGTGAAGCCTGGGCCGACAGCGCCGCCTACGACGCACAGGCTGCCAAGCTGGCCCAGCTGTTCGCCGAGAACATCGAGAAGTTCAAGGTGAGCGACGACGTCAAGGCCGCCGGCCCGAAAGCCTAACGGCCGACAGGGCGGGCGACAGCCCGCCCTGATGCCTGCGAAAAAGCCCCCGTGGAGCCATCCGCGGGGGCTTTTTTTATGACCGCATTGATGGCGCCGGCGGCGCATTTTTAACGGCTATAGTGAATAAAGGGGCACCGATCCAGGTTGTCGGCGAACCGCGTTTTTTTCTTATCGCAGTACGCGCGAGTCAGCGATATGCCCGCAGACAACTGCATATCCAAAGTCGAGTTTCACTTTCGCCCAATGCCGCCGGGCAGATGGGTCAACCGCTGGGTGGTGGCCGGAATTTCTGTGGTGCTGATGGCCGTGGTGGGCGCGCTGTGGCTGTACCTCTATGTGAAGTCCCTGGAAAAGCCCTACAGCGAGCTCCGGGGCTACCGGGTGCCCACCCAGGAGAGTGTCGACCGCTTTCTGCGCCAGGGTAACCACCGCGCGCGCTTTGCGCAGATGCTGGATTATTTCGACCGCCGCGGCGTCGGCGAGGTTGTCGAACCACAGAGCCTGCTGCGTCAGGGCACCGACTGGCTGGATATCAGCGAGCCCGCATTCGCCATCGCCCCGGAGTCCCTGTGGCCCACCATGGTCACAACTCTGACGCTGGTCCGCGACGAACTGGTGCCGAGTATTGGACCGGTGGAAGTGCTGTCCGCCTACCGCACCGACAATTACAACCGCAAGACCGGCGGCAGCCGCAGCAGCAAGCACCGCGATTTCTGCGGCCTGGACCTGGTGCCGCAATCCAACATCAGCCGCAAGGAACTGATCGAGGAAATGAAAGCCCTGCACGCGCGGCTCGGCCCGGCGAGCCATATGGGTCTCGGCTTTTCCAGCAATCTCCGCTTTCATATCGACACCTGCGGTTACCGCACCTGGTAACCGCGGTCACCTGATCACACAGCGATGGATATCAAAGAGACCGAAGACCACGAATTTGTCGACATCCACATCGAGCGCCGCCGCTTTGTCTGGATCACCCTGCTGGTGCTCGCGGGAACAATCGTGCTGGTGGTACTGACGGTCGACAAGGTGCGCGAGCTGGCGGAACGGATTGTTACCCCGGTAGAGTACCGGCCGATTCCCGAGGTCTACGATATCAAGGGCTACGCCGCAGCTTCACAGAGCGCCTTCGAAAAATTTCTGCAGAAGGGGGACAATCGGGAAAACTTCGCCAAACTGGAAAACTACCTGCAACAAAACAAGGTGGACCAGGTGGTCCCCCTCTATGAACTGCTCCGACAGGGCTCCGACTGGCAGGAGGTGGGCGAGCCACCCTTCGCCATCCCGCCGCCCAAGTACTGGCCGAGCATGGTGGCAACCCTGCGGGTGCTGCAGAAGGAAATCATCCCGCGAATCGGCCCCGTCACAGTCCTCTCCGGCTGGCGCACGACCAAGTACAACGCCAAGGCCGGTGGAGCAAAAACCAGCAAGCACATGCACTTCTGCGGGCTGGATATGATTCCGCAGCGGAACTACACCCGCAAGCAGCTGGTGCCCAAACTGCGCAAAATCCACAATAAGGTCGGCAAGAAGTGGGACGTGGGGCTCGGGATCTACAGCGGCATCCGCTTCCATGTAGACACCTGCGGCTACCGGCGCTGGTAAGCGCTGACGGCCACTGGTAAAAAGCGGCGGCTTCTGCTTACATAGGCGCGATGCGGGAACGGGTCTGCATAGCACCAGGGCGATAGCGCGATAACAATAATCGAGGGATACAGGCAGTGCACGAAAAGCTGGAACGGCGCTCATTTATTTTTTCACTGTTGCTGGTGACACTCGCATTCGCGCTATTGCTGAAGCCCTTCTTCACGCCGATATTCTGGGCCTGCGCCATCGCATTGATTTTCTATCCGGTCTACCGGCGGTTACTGCGGCGATTCCCCAATTGGCCCAATCTGACCGCGCTGCTGACCCTGCTAATTTGTATTGTGCTGGTGGTGATTCCGGTACTGCTGGTAGCCAGCTCCTTTATCAATGAAGGGGTCAGCGTTTTCCAGAAGGCCCAGAGCGGCCAGATCGACCTGTCCCAGCAGATAGAACAGGTACGCAGCGCCTTCCCCGGTATCAATGCGTTTTTCGACCGCATCGGTATCGACTTCGATCAGCTCAAGGCGCGCCTGCTCAACGGCCTGATGAACGCCGGCAGCTTCCTCGCGCGCAACGCTCTGGCACTGGGGCAGAACACGCTCAACTTTTTCATCATGCTCGGGCTGATGCTCTACCTGACCTTCTTCCTGATCCGCGATGGCGAGAATCTGGTGGCGCTGCTGATCCGCGCGATGCCGCTGGGGGACGAACGCGAGCAACTGCTGTTGGCGAAGTTTGCCGAAGTCACGCGCGCGACCATCAAGGGCAACCTTGTCGTCGCCGTGACCCAGGGCACCCTGGGCGGGCTGATTTTCTGGATCCTGGGCCTGCCCGCGCCGCTGCTGTGGGGTGTGGTGATGTCACTGCTGTCGCTGTTGCCCGCAGTCGGCGCTGCCCTCATCTGGTTTCCCGCAGCTCTCTACCTGTACGCTACCGGTGATATCGTCAAGGCATCGGTGCTGATGCTGTTCGGCGTTCTGGTTATCAGCCTGGTCGACAATATCCTGCGCCCCATCCTCGTGGGCCGCGACACCAAGTTGC
The DNA here is from genome assembly GCF_014904735.1 of Microbulbifer hainanensis. Classification (GTDB taxonomy): domain Bacteria; phylum Pseudomonadota; class Gammaproteobacteria; order Pseudomonadales; family Cellvibrionaceae; genus Microbulbifer; species Microbulbifer hainanensis. The sequence goes on from NZ_JACZCR010000020.1 coordinate 17,243, forward strand.
CGGACTATATTGTCCTGTTTTCCACCGTGGGAGGCCTGATGATGTTCGGTATCAGCGGCTTCGCCATAGGCCCGTTGCTGGCCGCGCTGTTTATGGCCTTCTGGGAAATCTTTATGCGGGAGTTCATCAACACTTCCGGCGAAGCGGAGCTTGAACCATAGCTTTCCTCACTGCTGCGAACTCTTGAGCAGCTTATTGAGTTCCGCCATGGGGCGCTGATCTATCGTCAGCAGCCCCTCCAATGCGCGATCCATATCCGCGATCAACACGATCACGGTGGCAAATGTCAGTGCCAGGGCCAGGGCCACTTTCAGAGAGCGTCCGCGGCTGATGCCGAACTGGAAACCGATCATCAGCATCGCCAGTATCGTCATAAAATAGAGTGCCAGCCAGATAGGCCCCGGGATGCGGTACTCCAGCCCCACGATCACCCGCGAGTAGTGAAAGTTGATGACCGTATTGAGCGGTTCAACAAACTGCCGCAGGTAACCGGGGCTGTATCGATGCTGCAGGTGTTCGTCCACCAGCGCCCACAGGGCTTCATGGATGGCCTCACTCCGCGCCAGGTCCTCGTCCGTCACCTTGTCCTTTACCGGATCGATATCCCGCAATTCCACATATTCACGCAACAGTTTTCGCGCGCGCGGCTGCGCCTGGGCCTCGAGAAAGCTCGCGCGCAGGTAAGTGGTATGGATGGCATTGACCTCGTCCAGAAGCAATGCCTTGCGCTGGTTGAAGCGATTCGCGGTGAGGTTGAAAGTGAACGCGAGCAGGAAAGCCAGAAGCCCCAGCGACGCGGCGACCGCACTGCCCACCGACGAGTCTTTCGCCTCGCGGTTTTGCTGGCGATGGCGACGCCCGATGGCGATGCCCACCATCAGTGAGGCCAGCACCACCAACACAGTCCCGATATAGACAAAGGGCAGGGAAACAATGTGAAACAGGTTGCCGGCAGTGTGGACGAAATCGATCATGCAGTGACTTCCAAATCTGGACGGTTCATTACCACTGCTCAATTCTGGCCCAGATGCGCCCTCTCCGCCGCCGGCTGCGGGCGATGCTGCGTCGCCGCAATCCCCGCATCCTGCAACAGCAGTGTTATCCGGCGACAGCGAAACCTCTGGCACCGTGATCTGTCATCAGCCGCCACGCGTATACAGGTTTCAGGCTGCCGGGCCGGCCACATCGCCCGCCGCTGGCGACAAAACAAAATGGTGGCTTCTGCCGGAACACGCGGTAGCATAAGGTCACACGACAACAAATACCGACTGAACCACTAGGAGACGCTATGACACGCTTACTGGGATTTCTGCTCGCCGCCCTCACCAGCCTGCCACTGATGGCGCTGGAAGTTGGCGAACCCGCTCCTGACTTCACCCTGCAGGCATCGGACGGCAATACTTATTCACTGGCAGACTTCAAGGGCAAAAAAGCAGTCGTGGTCGCCTGGTATCCAAAGGCGTTTACCAAGGGCTGCACCATCGAGTGTAAATCCCTCGCCGAGAACGGCCACCTGATCCGCGAATATGATGTTGCCTACTTTATGGCAAGCACTGACGAAGTGGATACGAACAAGAAGTTTGCTGAAGAGCACGAAGCCGACTTCCCGCTGCTCAGTGACCCCGACGGCGCCGTGGCAAAGGCCTACGACGTGCGTATGCCGATGATTAATATCGCCCGCCGCATCACCGTGTATATCGGCAAAGACGGACGCATCACCAAGATCGACAAGGATATTCACCCGGCCACCAGCGCTGAAGATATCGCCAAGACCCTGGGGGAGCTGGGAATTGCCAGAAAAGGTTGAGATATAGAGGCAACCCGGTAATGCCGGTGCCCTATCTTTACTCAGACGAAAGCAGCGGATTCCGCTGCTTTTTTCATGGGTCTACAGATAAACTGGCAAAGTGATTCGGCCAATTGGTGGGACGCCAGGTTGCGCTCGACGATGCGCGGATCCAATGTTCCACTCTCAACCACCGCAAGCCATTCGTCCAGCATCCCGGCGAAACCCTTGCTGGCGAGCATCGGTGTCCAGTCTTTCAGCGCCAGTCGGGACTCCTGTCCATCTTTCCAGCGGCGCCCTTCAACGAACGAGTCGAATTCGTAGGCTTCATTGGCAAGCTGCGCACTGACGTGTTCCATGGTAATTCCGAACTGCCGGTTCATCGAGGCATGCAACATGGTAGCGCCGTGCTGCCACTGCACATCGACGCGGGCCAGCTGCGCACCGTCGCGCTGGAAGGTCACATAGGTATTATCGAGATGCGCCCTGCCGAAAATGTTGACGCTGTCTAGCGGGTGGATGAAATCGTCGAAGATAAAGGTGCGCATATCGCCGGCCATATCATAGCGGTGTTTTTCCCAGCGCAGCGCGCGCAAATCCATCCGCGTTCCCTGCTGGACACCCGGCAGTTGCGCGTTGAACATTGGAATATGGCGACGGTTAAAACCGACATACAGCGGTTGCCGATGGCTGTACGACAGCTCGTACAGGCGCTCGCAGGCCTCGGCACTGTCCGCGAGCGGCTTGTCGACGAAAGTGGGAATACCATTTCTCAGGAAAAAACCGGCCATTTCCGCATGCACTTCAGTGGCCGCGTGAATCATAACGCCGTCCACGCGGTGCGAGAGCAGTTCGCGGTAATCGCGACAGATTTCGACTACGCGGTAGCGCTCGCACAGTGACTGCAGGCGATCCGCATCGCGGCTACACAACACCAGCTCGACACCGCCCATTTGCGCCATCAACGGGAGATAGGCCTTCTGTGCAATCGCCCCCAGTCCGACCATGGCAATTTTCATTTTTTAACTCTCCATGCGGGAAATCAGGTTGTCAGCGGGGAGAGGCAGGGCGCCGTTGACAATGCAACGGTCACTACTGGTAGATCTTGCCGTGGTGTTTTAACCACCCACTGACATGGCGGCGCTCCGGATCGCGGTGGGTCCAGTGAATCACCCCTCCCTTGGCATTCCACTCATACTCCCCGTAGAAGACGACGGTATCTCCTTTACGCAGATCACTGACCTTCGGTGCCAGATCAATATTGTGGGCGACCAAAACCGTTTGTCCACTGGGCAGCTCCAGGATGAACCTCTGGTGCCTGGATCCTTTCAGGTCATCGGATAGAATTTTGATCACAGTACCCCGACCCTCGACCTGTATATCGCTTTGCCGGTTTCTATAGGCCGTCTGCAGTGCGCTGTTATAAATGCTGGGAGTTTGGTCAACAGCCGGGGGAGTCGCATCCTGAAGCTGCAGGAAGCTGTAGGCAAGCAGCAGGGCGATGGCCAAAAACAGAAATTTCTTCATGGGTTGTTGGATTATTTTTATCGCGTCTACTGGCAAGGAATAATTAGATATCGACAAACTTGGGCAGCAGCATCAAGCCAAGACCAACCAGCACCAGTGCTTGCGAACTTTCAAAAAAGTAGGGATAGATCATCAACCCAATCCCTGCGAGGCGAGCTGCAACATTAGACTGTCTTTTACCGTACAGGAAATAACCCAGACCAATAGAGCCAAAAACCAGGCCCCATAGCAAATTAGCTGTATTCATAGAAAAACCATTCTTACCACACTCAACAATACTTATTGAGGCATACGTTTGTGAAGTAAGCCCATCTGCTTATCGCCCCGATGATGCTGACTGAGGGATATTGCAAAAACGACTTCTAAATCGATTCTTGCAGGGACTTATGCTGACAACACGCAGCGATATTCCTATGGGTCTTCCAGCTTTCGCTGAGAACTAAAAATTCAGCTATTTATATCGAACTCAAGCCACAGTGTATAGGAACCAGGCAGGCAACTCTGTTGCCGCAGTCCGAACATTCGCTGCGCCGCACACCGGTGACGACACCTTGCCATTGGATACAAAGATCGTGAAATCGAATGGGGAGATTCTAGTGCGCCGCGCGCTGCGATGCCTGAAGCCGTTCGTTGAGTTCCGACATCGGCGTTTGTTCCACTATTAATAAACCCTGGTAAGACCGATCCAGGTCGGCAATCATGACAATAACCACGGAAAAGGCCAGCGCTAGGGACAACTCCACCTGCAACGAGCCCCGGCGGCCCACACCCTGCTGGAAGCCGATGCCGAACATGGCTAAAGCTGTGATGACGTATAACGCCGCCCAGATCGGGGGCATTATGTGATAGTTGATGCCAACATAGAGGCGCGACGTATTGGAGTCAATCAGCTCATTCAGGACCTCGTAGAAACCCCGCAGTCGCAGACCGTCGTAACCCGATGTGCTGAGCTGCCCGACAATTTGCCAGAGTTCACGCTGAATCGCCTCGCTGCGCACAAGACGCTCTTCGAAGTCGACAACCTTGCTCGGGTGAAAATCACGCAAGTTCACATATTCCGCCAGCAACGCCCTCGCGCGCTTGCGTTCAGGAGCCGGCAGTAAATCAGCACGCAGATAGGTAGTGCTGATGATGTTGACCTCGTCCAATAAAAGCGCCTTACGCTGAATGAATCGATTAGCGGCCATATTGAAGGTGAAGGCCAGCATAAAGGCCAACAGGGCGAGGGTGGCAGCCACCGCACTGCCGAGCGACGCATCTCCAGATTTACCGCGACGCGCCGTTCGACGGCCGAAAAGATTGCCAACCGCCAGTGCTATCAGCACCAGCAAAATGGAAGCAGCACAGACAGCGGTAAGGGATAGGGCGTTAAAGGGGTCACGGAGAAACATGGACTGCACCGGCGTTTTAGCCAAGTGTGGCCTAAACGCCGGTATTCTGCCCGCTTTCCCATCAATTCTGCCGCCTTAGGCGCCCGCCCGGAGTCCTATGTCAGTCAGTAATTCTCGGGGGCCAGCGGCGCATTAACCGGGGTGCGGCCCGCGATCAGTCAGCCTCGCCGCCGTTCATGCCCAGCTCCTTGAGCTTACGCGTGAGCGTATTGCGTCCCCAGCCGAGCAGTTCGGCGGCGTCGCGCTTGCGGCCGGCGGTGTGCTTGAGGGCGATTTCGATCAGCGCGCGCTCGAAGGCGGGCACGGCTTCGCTGAGAATTTCCCGGCGCCCGTTGGCCAGCGCCTGGTCGGCCCACAGGCGCAGGGCCTTCTGCCAGTCCTGCGGCGTTTCGCTGCTGGCGCCCTGCTGATGCAATTCCTGAGGCAGGTCTTCGACATGCACTTCGCGACCGGAGGCCATGACGGTGATCCAGCGACAGGTATTTTCCAACTGACGCACGTTGCCGGGCCAGTCGAGGCCCGACAGGTATTCCTCGGTTTCCTTGAGCAGGATTTTCGGCTCCACCCCCAGGTCCTTGGCGGCGCTGTTGAAGAAGTGACGCACCAGGCGCGGAATATCTTCGCGGCGGTCGGCGAGACGCGGGATATGGATGCGGATGACGTTGAGGCGGTGAAACAGGTCTTCGCGGAATTTGTGCTCTTCGACCAGGCGCTCCAGGTCCTGGTGCGTGGCGGCGATGATACGCACGTCCACTTTCACCGGCGTGTGGCCACCGACGCGGTAGAACTCACCGTCGGCGAGAACGCGCAGCAGGCGCGTCTGGGTTTCCGCCGGCATATCGCCGATCTCGTCCAGGAACAGGGTACCGCCGTCGGCCTGCTCGAAGCGGCCGGCGCGCTGGGCGCTGGCACCGGTAAAGGCGCCTTTCTCGTGGCCGAACAGCTCGGATTCCATCAGGTCCTTGGGAATCGCGGCCATGTTCAGGGCAATAAACGGCTTGCTCTTGCGCGGGCTGTGGTTGTGCAATGCCTGCGCGACCAGCTCCTTACCGGTACCGGATTCGCCGTTGATCAGGACAGTGATATTGGAGTGGGACAGGCGACCGATCGCGCGGAACACCTCCTGCATCGCCGGCGCCTCGCCGATGATTTCCTTGCTGCCGTTGCCGCTGTCGATGGTGACAGGTTCTTCGCCCTGCTGCTCGCTGGCGTGGGCCAGGGCGCGGCGGGTGACCGCCACTGCCTCGTCCACATCGAACGGCTTGGGCAGGTATTCAAAGGCGCCACCCTGATAGGCGGCGACGGCGCTGTCGAGATCCGAGTGCGCAGTCATGATGATGATCGGCAGCGCGGGGCGCTCCGACTGGAAGCGCTGCAACAACTTGAAGCCATCGGCGCCCGGCATGCGGATATCGCTGATCACCACATCGGGCGAGTCGCTGTAAAAATCGTCCAGCGCGCGATCGCCGTTTTCAAAACACTTGGTCTCGATACCGGCACGGTTCAACGCCCGCTCCAGCACCCAGCGGATCGAGCGGTCGTCGTCAATAATCCATACGCGATTGTTCATGCTGCAGTTTCCCGTATCCCGTTATTCTTTAACCAGCGGCAGATAAACCTGGAAGACACTCTGCCCGGCGCGGCTGTCGCATTTGATCAGGCCGCGGTGTTGATTGATGATGTTCTGCGAAATCGACAGGCCCAGCCCGGAGCCCTCGGCGCGCCCGGAAATCATCGGATAGAAAATCCGCTCGCGGATGTCCTCGGGAATGCCCGGGCCGTTGTCTTCGATCTCGATGCGGCACACCAGCGAACAGGTGTGCCGGCCGATGGTGAACTGGCGCTGGATACGTGTGCGCAGGACGATCTCGCCAGCCTTGAAGCCGATACTCTCGTCGATGGCCTGCATGGCGTTGCGCGCAATATTCAGCAGCGCCTGGATCAGCTGTTCACTGTCGGCAGGGAATTCCGGTATCGACGGGTCGTAGTCGCGACGGATTTTCAGTTCGCCCTCGCACTCGGCGTCGATCAGTTGCGCCACCCGCTCCAGAATTTCGTGCACGTTGGTGGGCTGCATCTTGGCCGGCTTGTGCGGGCCCAGCAGGCGATCCACCAGATTGCGCAGGCGATCGGCCTCGGCAATGATGATCTGCGTGTATTCCGCCAGTTCCTCGTCCGGCAGCTCCCGCTGCAGCAACTGCGCCGCGCCGCGGATACCGCCGAGGGGATTCTTCACTTCGTGCGCCATGCCGCGCACCAGGTTGCGCGTGGTTTCCTGCGCGCTGATCAGCGCGTCCTCGCGCGCGATGCGCAACAGCCGATCCATCGACTGCACTTCCAGCAGCAGCAAACCCAGCTCCGGCACCGGGCTCACCGAGTAATCCACCGTGCGCGTTTCCATGTTGTGCAGGCGCCAGCTGGCGCGGCGCACCGTGTACTTCTGGCCGCTGGCCAGGGCATTGCGCATCGCCTTTTCGGCAGCGGCAGATTCCCGCACCACGTCGGCGAGCGGCTGGCCGCTGACCCGCGCACTCGACGCGGCGAGCAGATCCTCGGCGGCGGAGTTCAGGTAGCAGAGCAGCAAGCTGTCATCCAGTACCAGAACCGCGGAGGTCAGGCTATCCAGCAACTGGCGCAACTGGCGATCGTTGAGCATCTGTTTCGTTCCGGTGTCATTCGGCAGCCTGCGCGATCCGCGGCGGTGGTTTCCCCACCTGCGGCGCCACGGCGCGGCCTTCTGCCGTCGAACTGTTAAGGCCTGTAAAGGCGTCTGTTAAGCACAGTGCAAGAAGCAAACCAAAATGGCGCACAAAAGTGCCGGGGGCACATTTACTCGGGTTTGGCTGACCCCGAACGGGGCGGAGCCCGCGCGGCGCACCGCCAGATCGACGGCGGGAAGCCGCCGGGGCCGTTCAGACCGAACCCTGCCGGGGCAGGCTGCGGCACCTCGCGACGGTCATTGGCACTCCATGAGCCATCGCAAGGCAGACCTGATTCGCACTAGCCATTGATGCACCATTGTGGTGCGTTGATCAGAAAAAGACCAGCATGAATTCGGGAGGAGGGTGGTTGCGGACCGCGCCCGAAGGCGCGAACCGTAGAGAAATCAGCCGTTGTAGCCAGTGCGCGACTTTTTCGGCGGGTTGATACCCGGCGCCACTGGCGCCTTGGGTGCGGGGGTAGCGCGGGGAGCGGGGTTGTCCGGGATGGTGCCACCGGGGCGCTTCACGTAAACGGTGACCGGCTGCGACTGCGCCAGCACGGTGTTGCCACTCATATCGGTCAGGACCGCCTGCACGCTGTGGCTGCCGCGCTCCAGCGCGGAGATGTCCAGGCTGGTGCCGGCAGAGCCGCCCTGCCAGGGCTGGCCATCGACCACGGCATAGAAGCGGTAGCCGTCCTGCGGCACCGGATCCACCGACACCTGCAGCGCGATAAAACGCTGCCCCGGGGGAATGGTGGCGCCATCCTGCGGGCTGACGATGGCGATACTAAACGGTCCCTGGTACTGGTCCTGCTTCGGGCTTTTCTTCTTCGGCGACAGTTTGCGCACCGGCAGGGGCCGCGGCAGTGCAATCGGCTGCACATTGGTCGGCCCGACGTGGACTTTTTCCACCTTGCCGCCCTTCGGCGGTGTGTCGCTGAATACGATACTGCCGTCCGGGCCCACCGATTTGTAGATGGTGTGTCCGCCGCTGTCGGGCTGCTTTGCCGCGTCGTCGACGTAACCGTCGTCGCCGGCCACGGCAGCCAGCGGTGCCACACACAAAATCACTGCGAACAGTTTTCGGAATTTCATCGCATCTCTTTCGCGGCCCCGGGCCGCTCCTGCTCAGGGAATTGACGATAGCCTACCAATAAAAGGCTAGCCCGGATATTGCGCCGCCGGCGGCGGTGTCGGGCGGCAAGCCGCGGACGCCGGCCGCATCAGTTTAACCCCAATAAAAAAGCCCGCACCTTACGGGGCGGGCTTTTGCTGCCAGTTGCGAACGGTGTCACGAAGGCACCGGCTGCATCTGGGCGGAATCGCCGACGGCGATTAGCAAGAGTAGTAGAGTTCGAACTCTACCGGGTGCGTGGTCATCTGCAGACGCTCAACTTCTTCACGCTTCAGGTCAATGTAGGCATCGATGGCGTCGTCGGAGAACACACCGCCTTCGGTCAGGAAGGCGCGGTCCGCGTCCAGCGCGTCCAGAGCCATTTCCAGGCTGGAGGCAACGGTCGGGTACTCGGCCAGCTCTTCCGCCGGCAGGTCGTACAGGTCCTTGTCCGCCGGATCCCCCGGGTGGATCTTGTTCTTGATACCGTCGAGGCCGGCCATCAGCATGGCGGCGAACGCCAGGTACGGGTTGGCGGTCGGATCCGGGAAGCGCGCTTCGATGCGCTTGCCTTTCGGGCTCGCCACGTACGGGATACGGATGGAGGCGGAACGGTTGCGCGCAGAGTAGGCCAGGATAACCGGTGCTTCGAAGCCCGGTACCAGACGCTTGTAGGAGTTGGTGGAAGCGTTGGTGAAGGCGTTCAGGGCGCGCGCGTGCTTGATGATACCGCCGATGTAGTACAGGGCAGTTTCAGACAGGCCCGCGTAGGCGTCGCCGGCAAACTGGTTCACGCCGTCCTTGCTGAAGGACTGGTGCACGTGCATACCGGAACCGTTGTCACCTACCAGCGGCTTGGGCATGAAGGTGGCGGTCTTGCCGTAGGCGTGCGCCACGTTGTGTACGCAGTACTTCAGGATCTGTACTTCGTCCGCCTTCTTCACCAGGGTGTTGGCGCCAACGCCGATTTCACACTGGCCGGCAGTACCCACTTCGTGGTGATGTACTTCGATAACGAGACCCATCTGCTCCATGGCGGAACACATGGCGGCGCGCACGTCGTGCAGGGAGTCGACCGGCGGAACCGGGAAGTAACCGCCTTTAACGCCCGGGCGGTGACCCATGTTGCCTTCGGCGTAGCTGGCGCCGGAGGACCAGGCCGCTTCCTCGGAGTTGATCTTGTAGAAGGCGCCACCCATTTCCGCGCCCCAGGTAATGTCGTCGAACACGAAGAATTCGGGTTCCGGGCCGAACAGGGCAGTGTCACCCAGGCCGGTGGACTTCAGGTAATCTTCGGCGCGCTGGGCGATGGAACGCGGATCGCGCTCGTAACCCTGGCCGGTGGACGGCTCGACGATGTTACAGCGGATGATCACGGTGCTCTCGTCGGTGAACGGATCCAGAACGGCAGTTTCATCGTCCGGCATCAGGATCATGTCGGATTCGTTGATGCCCTTCCAGCCGGCGATGGAGGAGCCGTCGAACATCTTGCCTTCTTCGAAGAACTCGCCGTCAACTTCCGAAGTCGGAATGGAAACGTGCTGCTCTTTACCTTTGGAATCGGTGAAGCGCAGGTCTATCCACTTGGCTTCACTCTCTTTAATCAAACCGAGCGTTTTCGCTGACATTGCTGTCCTCCAGGTCTTGAAAAGTAATGTGTTCGCTACAGCCCTGTTAAGGTGGCGTGTACTCTTTCTTTCTTAGTGATCCGGCAGCCCGATGCTCTGCGCTGCTGACGACCTCTATTAATCCATGATAAAGCAAGGAGTGTGCCAAATTGGGGCAGTGGCGCAGAATCGCGCTATGCGGGGCGCACGCACCGAAGCGCGGCACCGCCGGGAGCAGAATAGATGTAAAGTGGCCCATCGGCCACCAAGGTGCGCACCAAAATGGCACACATTCGGCCGGTGGCGCACAAAACAAGTGCACGACCAACTCGGCAACTCCTAGTTTATAATGCCGTGCTTTCCATCAATCTGCGGTAGCTCACGGATTCCCATGCACTTTGTCGTCAAGTTCTTCCCCGAAATCACCATCAAGAGCAATCCGGTGCGCAAGCGCATGTCGCGGCAGCTCGCCGACAACCTGCGCAGCCTGCTGAGACAGGTGGACGACCGCATCAAGGTACAGAAGGACTGGGAGAAAATTGACGTGATCGCGCCGGACGCCGTCGCGCACCTGTCGGACCGCATCGAAGAAGTGCTGTCGCACACGCCGGGTATCGCCAATTTCGCCCGCGTGCGCCAGTTCCCCCTCGGCGACATGGATGACATCTACCAGAAAACCCGCGAGTTCTGGGGTGACAAGCTCACCGGCAAGACCTTCTGTGTGCGCGTGAAGCGCACCGGCAAGCACGACTTCCAGTCCCTCGACGTGGAGCAGTACGTCGGCGGCGGCCTGAACCAGCACACCGACGCCAAGGGCGTGAAGCTGAAAAACCCGGATATCACCGTCAAGCTGGAGATCCGCCACGACAAGCTGAACATCATCGAGCAGCTGCACCAGGGCCTCGGCGGCTTCCCGCTGGGCACCCAGGATCCGGTTCTGTCCCTGGTATCCGGCGGCTTCGACTCCACCGTGGCCAGCTACCTGACCATGAAGCGCGGCATCCGTACGCACTTCCTGTTCTTCAACCTGGGCGGGCGCCAGCACGAGCTGGGTGTCAAAGAGGTGTCCTACTACCTGTGGAACCGCTACGGCGCCTCCCACCGGGTGCGCTTCGTCACGGTGCCGTTTGACGAGGTCGTTGCGGAGATCCTGGAAAACGTCGACGACTCCCATATGGGCGTGATCCTGAAGCGCATGATGTTGCGCGCCGCCACCGCCATTGCTAACGAGCTGGAGGTGGACGCGGTGGTGACCGGCGAGGCAATCGCGCAGGTATCCAGCCAGACCCTGAAAAACCTCGCCGTGATCGACAGCGTCACCGACACCCTGGTGCTGCGCCCGCTGATCACCAGCGACAAGACCGACATCATCCGCACCTCGCGCGCGATCGGCACCGAGGAGTTCGCCGCGAACATGCCCGAGTACTGCGGCGTGATCTCGGTCAAGCCCACCACCCGCGCTCGCCGCGAGCGGGTCGAGGAGGAGGAGAGCCACTTCGATTTCGCCGTCCTCGACCGGGCCATCAGCAACCGCGCGCTGCAGAATATCGACCAGGTAATGGAGGATCTACAGGAAGACGCGCCCCCGGTGGAAATCAGCGCGGAACCCGGCGACGCCGTGATCATCGATATCCGCCACCCCACCGAGGAGGAGGTGGATCCGCTGGAACTGGAGGGCGCCGACGTGGAGACAATCCCGTTCTACCGCCTGAGCACGGCATTCGCCAAGCTGGACAAGGACAAGCACTACCTCCTGTACTGCGCCCGCGGCGTCATGAGCAAGCTGCACGCCTCCCATCTGCTCGATGAGGGCTACCGCAACGTGGGCGTCTTCCGCCCGCACAAGCCCCACCAGCCCGACTGACCGGCGGGCCGCATTCGCTGCCTCACGGCGCCGGGACAGCTCCGGACATCACCTCTACCGTCAAAAGGGGTGATTCTGGTCATTTTTTATGCAATTTCCGCTCGCAGTTGTCACGCTTCGCCACTATAATCGCCGCCTTTGGCCGGAGTGCCGCTGCCCGTCAGCCCCCGCCCCCTTAGATTTCCCGCGACTTACACACGACTTCGCGATTTACCCCTAGAGGCATCCAGTGATAGACAACTTGCGCAATATTGCGATCATCGCCCACGTCGACCACGGCAAAACCACCCTGGTGGACAAACTGCTGTCCCAGTCCGGCACCCTGGACCGCCGCGATGAGGGCGCCGAGCGGGTGATGGACTCCAATGACCAGGAGCGTGAGCGCGGCATCACCATTCTGGCCAAGAACACCGCCATTCGCTGGAACGACTACCGCATCAATATCGTCGACACCCCCGGGCACGCCGACTTCGGCGGTGAGGTGGAGCGCGTACTGTCCATGGTGGACTCGGTACTGCTGCTGGTCGACGCGGTGGATGGCCCCATGCCACAGACCCGCTTTGTGACCCAGAAAGCCTTCGAGCAGGGCCTGAATCCGATCGTCGTCATCAACAAGATCGACCGCCCGGGCGCACGCCCGGACTGGGTCATGGACCAGGTATTCGACCTGTTCGACAGCCTCGGCGCCACCGACGAGCAGCTGGACTTCCCGGTGGTCTACGCCTCCGCCCTGAACGGCATCGCCGGCCTCGACTACACCGACATGGCGGCCGACATGACCCCGCTGTTCCAGATGATCGTCGACAAGGTTTCTCCGCCTCAGGTCGACCAGAGCGGCCCCTTCCAGATGCAGATTTCTGCACTGGACTACAACAGCTACGTAGGCGTCATCGGTGTCGGCCGTATCACCCGCGGCACCCTGAAGCCGAACCAGCAGGTGGTGGTCCTCGACCGCGAAGAGAACAAGCGCAAGGCCAAGGTCCTGCAGGTCATGGGTTACCTGGGCCTGGAGCGCGTGGAAGTGGAACAGGCCAGCGCCGGCGACATCGTCTGTATTACCGGCGTGGGTGAACTGAACATTTCCGACACCCTGTGCGACCCGGAAAACCCCGAGGCACTGCCTGCCCTGAGCGTGGACGAACCCACCGTGAGCATGACCTTCCAGGTCAACGATTCACCGTTCGCGGGCAAGGAAGGCAAGTACGTAACCTCGCGCAATATCAAGGATCGCCTGGACCAGGAGCTGATCCACAACGTCGCACTGCGCGTGGAGCAGGGCGATTCTCCGGACAAATTCAAGGTTTCCGGGCGCGGCGAGCTGCATCTGTCCGTATTGATCGAATCCATGCGTCGCGAAGGTTTCGAATTGGGCGTATCCCGCCCGGAAGTGGTCCAGAAAATCGTCGACGGCGAGATTCAGGAGCCCTATGAGCAGGTGGTGATCGACGTCGAAGAGCAGCACCAGGGCCCGATCATGGAAGAGCTGGGTCTGCGCAAGGCCGACCTGACCAACATGGAACCGGATGGCAAGGGCCGCGTGCGCCTGACCTTTATTGTGCCGTCCCGCGGCATGATCGGCTTCCGCTCGCAGTTCCTGACCATCACCAGCGGCTCCGGCATCATGACCAGCATCTTCGACCACTACGGTCCGGTGAAGGTGGGCGACGTTGCCAAGCGCATCAACGGTGTGCTGGTCTCCATGACCAAGGGCAAAACCCTGGCCTACGGCCTGTTCGCCCTGCAGGATCGCGGTCGCCTGTTCCTGGGCCACGGTGAAGAAGTGTATGAAGGCCAGGTGATCGGCATTCACTCCCGCGGCAACGACCTGGTGGTAAACCCCACCAAGGCCAAGCAGCTCACCAACGTACGTGCCTCCGGTACCGACGACGCGCTGACCCTGTCACCGCCGATCCGTCACACCCTGGAGCAGGCGCTGGAGTTCATCGAGGACGACGAGCTGGTGGAAGTGACTCCAGAAAGCATTCGAATCCGCAAGAAGATCCTGCAGGAAAACATGCGCAAGCGCGCGAAGAAGTAATTCTTTGCGGGATGCTCACCCAGCGCCCTTTGGGCGCAAATAAAAAAAGCGCCCCTCGGGGCGCTTTTTTTTATTCGCCAAACAGCGGAATGGTTTAGAACTCGTAGCTCGCTTTCAGGTAATAGAAACCACCGCCAATACCGTAGGGCGAGGTTTCGTAGTACACACCACCCAGCACGTTATCCGGTTCGCCAACGATGGAGCCATCGATCTTTCCGCCCTTTTCATCGAACAGATTAGACGCACCGGCGGTCAGGAATATCGCTTGTGTTGCCTGGAAGGTAGCTTCCATATCGACGGTAAACGCAGAACCCAGCTGCTCGCCGAACCAGTCGGCGTGAACTCCGACATACTCACCATAGTAATTTGCGCGCACGAAGGCACTGACCTTGTCCCAGTTTTGCGCCATGGTGAAGGAAGCGCGATGCTCTGGCAGTCCGCGCTCCAGACGGACCGCTTTACAGATCTCGCCCTGGTTATTCACAAAGGCACCACCACAGGTGGCATCGCCGCCGATTACCTCGGTCTTATTCCAGTTGTAGGCCAGGCTGAAATCGGTGGCGCCGCCCAACAGCTCCGCGCCATAGGTTGCCACCACATCGACACCGGAGGTTTCGGTATCGAAATCATTGGCAAAATAGTTGATTTGTCCGATCAACTCCGGATTGGGCACACCGGCGGCCGCCATGGCCGCGCGCTGGGCGTCGGTGGGTGCGGCGTTATCGGTCAGCGCAATGCGGTCGTCCACTTCGATGTAATAGGCATCGATGGTCAGGTCGACAGCGCCTGCTGAAATGACCAGGCCAGTGGCGAAGTTAACCGACTCCTCCGGCGTCAACTCTGCTTCACCCAGCTTGGGCGCCGGCAGGGTTTGCGCCTGGGTCAATTGACCGCCGACGATGGAGGTCTGGGTATTGACCACAGAAGCCTGCCCCATGGTCGGTGCACGGAAACCGGTACTGTGGGAGCCGCGCCAGGCGATGTTGTCGCTCAATTGCCAGTTAAAGGCCAGTTTGTAGTTCGCGGTATCCCCAAAGGTATCGAAGTTTTCGTAGCGCACTGCACCGCCCAGCAACAGGTCATCGGTGACCTGGTTCTCCAGGTCCACATAGAGCGCGTAGTTGCTGCGCTCTGCGGTGCCTGCGGAATCAATCGAGAAGCCGGCAAATCCGTGTGAGCCGATATTGAAGCCCTGCTCTGCCAGCGGTCCTACCTGCCAGGACATGCCTTCACCAGCGATGATCTGGAACGACTCTTCACGCCACTCGGTACCCATGGCAAGACTCAGGGTATCGAACTGCTTTTGCAGGTCGAAGTTCAGCGTCTTTTCCAGCTGGATGTAAGCACCGGTATTGAAATTGCGCTTGCTGTCCGGGCCAAACGACGGGTTGATGGTGTTGTTGAGACCGAATTCCGCCTCGTTACGACCAACAGAGCCGCTGACATCGTAACCCCATCCTTGCATGAAACCATCGGCAAACTCGCCGCGACGACCCGCGGTAATTGAGGTGTCGGTAATGTCGCCGACAAAGCGGGGGGTATAACCACCGGGGATCATTTTGTTGAAGACGAAGCAGTTATCGTCAGCCATTAACCCGGAAGTCACCATATCGGAACCATCCGCCAGTGGCGTTGTGCGGTAGGCATCGCAACTCGCCGCATTGCCATCCAATGCGCCGACCAGTCGAACCGGTCCGTCTGTGTATACGCCATCACGGCCATTCGGGTTCCGGTAATAGAATCCGCCGTCCACCATGCGGTTGGAATAGTTGCCAAACGCGTAAATTTCGCTGCCATCTTTCAGGTCGATGCCGAAATTGCCAAACAGGGTCAGGTCATCTTCGATCTTGGGCGAACCCCAAATCTGCGCCGGTTCCGGCACAGCGGTATTGCCGGCGTCGATCATTGCCTGCGCGTCCGGGCGCTGCACCGAACGAGAGGTGGCATCAGCATTCTTCATCTGGAAACTTAAATTCAGGAATCCTGAATCGGTCATGGGCATACCATAGTTGCCCGCCATGGTCGTAGTCTGGCCGTCGCCCTCAAAAAACTCGCCGTTTTTGACTTCCAGAGCACCACCCTCGGCATTGTCTTTCAGCACAAAGTTCATCACCCCGGCAATGGCATCTGAACCGTACTGGGCCGCAGCACCGTCGCGCAGCACTTCAACCTGCTTGAGCGCGATGCTGGGAATTACAGAGATATCCGGTCCCTGGGCGCCATCGTTCAGACCGCCACCCTGGAAGGCAATGACAGAGGCGCGATGACGGCGCTTGCCATTCAGCAGAATCAGGGTTGAATCAGATGACAGGCCGCGCATGTTAACCGGGCGGATCATCGAAGCAGCATCGCTAATCGGTTGGTCGTGGACGTTGAAGGATGGAACCGAGCCCTTCAGCAAATCGAGCATATCGCTGCTGCCCGATTTTGCCAGGTCATTCGCATTGAGCACATCTACCGGCACTGGGGATTCTGTCACGGAACGGGGTTTAGTTCTGGAACCCACGGTAACCACTTCTTCAATCACTTCCTTGCCATCGCCGCTAGTCTGCGCAAATGCAGGCATTCCCAGGCTGCCGGCCAGTGCGGCCAGGGAAAGCGAAGTAACTATTTGTTGGACCTTCATAGTATCTCTCCAATTAGCGCTTATTGTTTTGTGGAGCAAAATTTCGACGCATAGATAGAATTGAGCTAAATCATCGCGATGAACGCAATGGATTAAGTAATAATCCCTGCGAACGAACTGATTGGAAAACATTACTATCGCGAAGTCTACCGATAAGCTCGGTGCGGACTTCACGATAAAATCAGTTGAGCCACGAAAACCAGTAAAGTCAGGATAATTAATCAGTTGCACCACGCGCGGACAATCAATGACTCTAATCCCGCTGAACGCTTAGGCAGCTGGCGGCGCGGTCGCCCCAAAAATCGAATCTTCCCGAAAAAATTCCAGTAGTCGCTGCAGGTTGGGATGCGTATCGATGAAACAACGCTTGCGGAACTTACCCCAAGCCACGACAACCGCCACTCGGTAGTCCGCATCGCCAAACTGAGCAGGTGCAGGAAGTGGCGCGGCATCCCGCTCTCTGAGAACCTGCTCTATACGTTGCCGCTGGCGCGGGTGTACAGGTTTGTGTTGATATCGCTTCCGCTGCGCTCCAGCAAGAACAAGTTGATCGTGGTATCCAGGAGGGTATTGGCAAGGCAGTAGTGATCGAGATCTAGTATTTCGGAAATAAATTCTTGGCCGAATTTTTTGCAGCCAACGTCGGAATATTGCTAAAAGATGGATCTACAGAAAATAGAAAAAGGAATATGAGGCCCGTTTTTACTCCGCCATCCACTAACATTTAGGGCAGGGTATCGAATGCGTAATTGTCATGACGTCGATGACGCCGACAGCCATAACCCCTGATCGGAATCGGGGGCCTGATAAATGTTGGTTGTTATTATTTTCTCGCTGTTTTGCTGCGCGTTTCAAAATTTTCGCATTGCGGCCAGAGGGTCATAACGCGCACAACGGCGCCGTTGCCCAGGTGCCAGCGGGAGGCCCTCAGCGGCTAAAGAATCGCTGATCCACTTGCCGCCATTCCGCCAGTGCCGCCGGTGTGTGCAGGCAGACGGTCAACCGGTCGAACTCCCCCGCGCGGCGATGCAGCACTTCCAGCGCCTGATGGGCGGCAATCACATGGGGAAAGCGGTTGGTCCCGGCACCGAGTGCCGGAAACAGCACGCTCGAGATTTTTTTCTCCAGCGCCAGATCCAGCACGCGCTCGTAGCACTGTCGCAACTGCGCCACTGCCTGGGCGCCCCACTGGTCGCCACTGCTCCATTGCGGCGTCACCGTATGCAACAGGTATTTAACCGGCAACCCATAGGCGCGGGTAATCCGCGCATCTCCCACCGCGCATTCCGACTGTTGTTCGCAGGCCGCCACCAGCGCCGCGCCGCCGCGCTCGAAAATCTGCGCCGAGAGTCCGCGGCCGCAAACCAGGTGCTTGTGCGCCGGGCAGACCAGCGCATCGGCCCGCAAAGTCAGGATATTGCCGGAGGTCAGGATCAGATTGCTCACTGGATCAACGTTTTTGTATCTGTACTGATGAAACTATAGTCCGGCACTTTGGCGCCGCAGTGATTCCCCCTATACTGACCGGATACCTCGACCGCGTTCACACTTAAAATGGCCAATCTGGGGACTTTTTACTTTTACCCGCGCGGTTGCGGTGTCAGCAATAGGTAAAGAATAAATGATAGCCGCCCAAAAGATGTGCGGCCCGGGTCCAACGGAGGTAATGGGCTCACAATGACAAGGACCCCCATGAACTCAGGGCTCAACCAAGATTTTCCTCTCCGCGACCCACTGGAAGAAGCGCGCCAGATCGAGTTGCGCCGACGCATCCAGGCCTCCGGCTACATGCTGATTTTCTGCCTCGCCATTACCGGTGCCATGGCGGTAATGGCGTTGACCAGTGGCGACCTTCTGCAGACCATAACACTGTTCGGCGTGGCTGCACTGATTCTCGGCGCCTACATCACCATCAACATGGTCGGACCCAGTCGCGCAACGCCCTTTCTCGTGGGTGTATTGTTGCTGGTTCTGTACTTCTATCTGCTGTTGTCCGGCGGCGTGAACAATACCGGGCTGATGTGGGCGGTAATGCTGGTGCCGGGGTTTATCAATCTCTACGGTTACAAGCGCGGCACCGCGACGCTGCTGGCCGTTGGCGGCCTCACCGCGCTGGTACTTTTCTACCCGGACTTTCCCGGTCTCACTGCGGAATACGACACCGGTTATCGGGCGCGCTTTATTGCGGTCTTTGGTGCTCTGACTGCGCTCACCGCCCTGCTCGACAGCAGCCGCCACCAGACCCAGCAACTGCTGCAAACGCTGACACAGGAACTCGAAAATCGCGCCAGCACCGATGCACTGACCGGCCTCGCCAATCGCCGCGAGGCCTACCGCGCAATCAGCGAGCTGGAGCGGCGCAACCGACATCTCGCCGGGCGCTACACAGTGCTGATCGGCGACCTGGATAATTTCAAAAGCATCAACGACAACCACGGGCATTCCTTCGGCGACCGTGTGCTTCGGGATGTCGCCGAGGTTCTGCGCGACAATACCCGCGCCGATGACATTGTGGCGCGCTGGGGCGGTGAGGAGTTCCTGATTCTGCTGCCCAACACCGACGTGCAGGGCGGCGGTATTCTGGGAGAGAAACTGCGCGACAAAGTCGAGGCACTGAGCCAGCGCTACGACCCGCCGGTAAAGGTTTCCATCAGCTTCGGCGTTGCCGAGGGCGACCCCGCCAGCGCCACTCACGGCCAGTTGCTGGCCGAGGCGGATGCGCGCATGTACCGCGCCAAGGACGGTGGGCGGAACCAGGTCGTCGCGGTTTAAGCAAAAACTGGAGTCAGACCGCCGTCACAGCCCGAGGATTGGAATGAGTATTCCCGGCAGCACCGCGGCCCGGTGTCGCAACCACGCAATCGGTATCGCATAGCTCCCGCTCCGCAAGTCGGCTCAAGCCTCTGCCGTCATTTCACCTAACAACCGGCCGGTGCTTTCGAGCAGGCAGTTCGACAGCCGCTTGCTCTTGACGCTACGCGACAACTGCAAGGCCCCGACCATCGCAGCCAGTATCAACATACTTCGCTCATCGGCATCGTCGCCGTCGAGGCCACCGGCAATCTGTTGCAGCCGTTTTTTCACCAACTGATCTGTCGTCGCGCTGGGCTCGCCGCGCTGCCCCAGTTCGGCGGCCATGGTGGGAAGTGGGCAGCCCTGCTCTGCGTGATTACGATGGGCTCCGGACAGGTACTGATCGATCAGCGTTTCCAGCGGATGTTCGCCGGCCATGTACTCGTCCACCGCTGTATCGCGCTCTGCCACGGCGTGTTGCAGTGCCGTCTCCACCAGCTCGTCCTTGGATTTGAAGTGGGCGTAGAAGCCCCCGTGGGTCAAGCCCAGCGCCTTCATCAAAGCCTGCAGGCCTGTGGCGCCGATGCCGTCGCGACGAAATCGCCGCGACGCCTCCTCGACGATACGCTCACGGGTCTGGGCCTTGTGCTCTTTGGAATAGCGCATAAGTCTCTCGCTTCAGATGTTACCCATCATCTTAACGTCAAATCCACCGCGGACAAATTGCGCTTACAATGCCACGCGTTCGAGCAGCGTGGCGACGCCCTGGCCACCGGCAATGCACTGGGTCGCCACCGCGTAGCGCTCACCGCTGTCGCGCAATAACGCTGCCGCTTTGCCGGTGATGCGCGCACCGGTGGCGCCAAGCGGGTGCCCCAGCGCGGTTGCGCCGCCGTGCAGGTTGACCCTGTCCATAGCCACCCCCAGCTCCCGCACGCAGGCGATCGACTGGCTCGCAAATGCCTCGTTGATTTCCATCAGGCCAATATCGTCAATATTCAGGCCTGCGCGCTCTAGAAGTTTGCGCGTGGCGTATACCGGGCCCATTCCCATGATTTCCGGCGCACAGCCGGCCACTGCTACAGCCTTGATACGCGCGAGTATCTCGAGGTCGCGACTGCGTGCGAAGGACTCTGTACACACCAACAGTGCGGCAGCGCCATCGGTCAGCGGCGACGCGGTGCCTGCAGTCACGGTGCCGTCGAATGCCGGCTTCAGTTGTGCCAGCGCTTGCGGATCGGTGCCGGGGCGAATGCAACCGTCTTCGAAGACAGGGCCGCTGGGTGTTTCTACTGGGGTGATTTCCGCGGTCAGCAGGCCCTGTTCGCGCGCACTGGCCGCCTTAGCGTGCGATTCAACCGCAAACGCTTCCTGTTCGCCACGGCTGACGGCATAGCGTTTCGCCACCTCTTCGGCGGTGTGGCCCATCGCCATGTACACCTGCGGAAAAGACTCCAGCAGTGTCGGGTTCGGTGAGATATTAAAACCGCCCATCGGCACACGCGTCATCGATTCGACGCCGGCGCAGATAAAGGCCTCACCCGCGCTGGCGGCAATCTGCCCGAAGGCGTAGTGCACTGCGCTCATGGAGGATCCGCAAAAACGATTGATGGTGACGCCACCGAGCTGCTGTGGAAAACCCGCTCGGAAGCTGGCAATGCGCGCCACGTTCATGCCCTGTTCCGCCTCGGGATAGGCACAGCCCATGATCACATCTTCAATCTCTGCGGGATTCAGATCCAGGGATTCCACCAGTCCGCGCAATACCTGCGCAGCCAGATCATCTGGCCGCACATCAATGAGCGCACCCTTGCGCGCAAAGTGGAACGGCGAACGCTTGTAACCTGCGATAACGATAGATTGCATGGCCTTGACCCTCTTGCGGATACACAGGGGAGATGGTGTCGATCAACACCGCCGCACCCGTTAAATTACAACCATAATTCAAAACAACGCATTACATGTCAACCATAATATTATTAAGTGAAGGATGACTCGGTGTGATAGGAGGCCAGGTCGACAACTGACTCCCAGGTTCCAGCAGCCCTGGCGGATGGGCTCGAGGCAGTGCCCTGCTTCTGACCTGACACCGCCGTCCGCAACATTCTGTAGCATTGCCAAGGCAAGACCTGACGGCCAAGTCACTGGACAACAATGGCGCGAATGCGGGGACCAGTTTAAGAGCACACTTGCCCTGGCCGCGTAATCGGCGCGCTATTCAACGCAGCCGATACGAGCCTGTGGTTAAAATGACTGCCAGTCCAACAACAATAATCCGGGGGCAAACTCCATGCACAGCCACTCGCTGGAAACCGCCACCGCTCCCGGCCACCGTTGGACCGACGCTATTGCGGCGCGGCTGTCGCCAATCAGCCTGCAGCTCACTTCCACCAATGTCCTGTACGCAATCCTGTACGGACTGATCCTCGCCGGCGCCTGGCTGCGCATCGATTACGTATTGCAGTTCAATCCCGTCGACCACCTTTGGAGCGATCCGCAGCGCCACTGGGAGCAGGGCATCGACGCGCTGCGCGCGGATCCGATGGCGCTCACCGACCCGGTCCTCTACCAGCTGTATATCGGCGTGCTAGGCAAGCTGACACTGAAAGACCCGTTGCTGGTGGCCTTTTACACCGCGCTGCTGTCGCTGTGCACCCCCTGGGTCTGGTATCGCTTCCTGCGGGAACTGCAGCCGAGCCGACAGCTCGCCACGGCTGGCTGGGCGGCGCTGTCGCTGCTGCCGTCGTGGATCGCCATCTACGGCTATTTCATGCAGGAAACCCTGCTGCTGCCCCTGCTCGGCGCGGCGCTGTGGGCGAGCTGGCGTTGCCGGCGCAAAGAGACATTGCGCAGCTTCCTGTTGATGGCACTGCTGTGGGCACTGGCGGGCCTGACCCGAGGCATTGCCATCCCACTGGCGGCAGTGACCTGCACCTGGCTGTGGCTGGAACAGGGCGACAAGTGGCGCAAGGCCGGCTACGCGCTGTTGTTGCTCGGCCTGATCCTCGGCCCGCTGACTGTGCGCGGCTACCAAGAGCTCGGAATCTTTGCCCCCCATGGCAACGGCAAGCTGGTTTCCATCTACACTCGCTCCGGCCACAAGCAGATCAATATCCACTACCGGCGCGGCGGCGAGCGCTGGAATTACTGGTTCGCCTCACCGTCGACCGGGGAGAAGCCCCTGGAGCCGCTGTCGGAATGGCAGACAGCGCGCCGGGGTGCCGCCGAGGTCAACATCGACCTGGACCAGGGTGGCGAGGACTGGCAGCGGGCAGTGGCCGAGTATCCGCTGACGGTTTCCCGCTACCTGTGGATCGCCAGAGAAAACCTGATCTACCTGTTCTTCGGCGCCTCCTGGCCGGACAAGAACACCGAGCGCAGCCTGGACCGCATCAATATCCAGATGCGCTGGCTGTGGGCGCCTCTGACGCTGCTGCTGTTCGCCGCCAGTGCGCTTTACTGGCGCCGGCTGCGTAACGCGCGCCTGCTGGCGGTCCTGTTACTGACGTGGATATTCGTGCAAGGGTTATTGCCTATCGCCGTCAACGAGGGGCGCTACCGCAAACCCGCCGAGGGCCTGTTATTGGCCCAGGCCGCGCTGCTGTTATCGCTGCGCCGGCACCGGGGACGTGAAGCGGTGCCGCGCGCATTCCCGCCGCATGGCCCGACCGTCGCCGCCCTGACGGCAGCGGGGCTGCTGTGCTGTGCCGGCGGCAGCTATCTGTGGCAGCGCCAGGCACTGGCTAACCAGTTCTCGCACACCGGCACGCTGTATTTGAGTCAGCTGGACGCCGACTACCACCGCCAGGGCTGGGGGCGGCTGGGGCTGGATAAGACCGTCGATCGCGGGCCCCTTAAAATTCACGGGCACCGCTACGCGCACGGACTCGGGGTACACGCACCCAGTGAAACCCGCTACCGCATTCCCGACGGCGCCCGCTACTTCTACAGCCGCTTCGGTCTCGATGACGACGACGGCCGCCGCGGCCTGGTGCAGTTCAAGGTGTTGCTGGATGGGGCCACCGCCTACGACAGCGGCACTTTTGCCTGGGGCGAACCCGGCGAGGTGCTGTTGCCCCTCGACGGTGCTGACTCGCTGACGCTGTTGGTGCAGCCACTCGGCAGCCGCAATTACGATCACGCCGTGTGGGCTGCAGCCCACTTCCTGGCCGCAGTACCTCAGGGCGCAGATATGCAGGTGGAGGAAAGCACCGGTGATTGACCGCCTGTTGCAGTGGCGCTTCGCGCGTTTCGCCCTGGTGGGAGGCGGTGCAACACTGTTGCAGTACGGGCTGCTGATCCTGTTTATCGAGGTACTCTACGCGAATCCGGTCTTCGCCTCGGCGGCCGCCTTCAGCCTGTCCGCCGGCGCCAATTACTGGCTGAACTATCACTTCACGTTTACCAGCCAGCGCCAGCACGCGCAGACGCTGCCCCGTTTCCTGCTCGTCGCGCTGGTCGGGCTCGGACTCAATACCGCCAGTTTCGCTGCACTGCAGACAGTGCTGCACTACCTGGCTGCGCAGATCATCGCCACCACAATCACCCTCGCCAGCAATTTCGTCCTGCACCAGTACTGGATCTACCGGAGAGAATAATGTCCCGCAGCCATTCAGTAATAGAGGTACCCGCGCTCGCCATCGTCGTGCCCTGTTACAACGAGGAGGAGATCCTGCAGGAGACTTGTAGCGAATTGCTGCAACTGATGGACGAGCTCGAGGGCAGCGGGCGCATTCAACCGACATCGAAAATCTACCTGGTGGACGACGGCAGCCGCGACGCCACCTGGCCGCTGATGGAGGCTATCGCCGCGCACGATCGGCGCGTCGTCGCCATCCGCCTGTCGCGCAACCGCGGACACCAGAACGCGCTGCACGCCGGGCTCAGCCAGACGGTGGAAGATGCCGTGGTCAGTATCGACGCGGACCTGCAGGACGGCGCCGACAACATCGCCGCCATGCTGGAGCACTACGCCGCCGGCAGCGAAGTGGTATACGGCGTGCGCACCGAGCGGCAAACGGACACTTTCTTCAAGCGCTTCACCGCGGAGGGTTACTACAAGGTCATGCACAAGCTCGGCGTGGACCTGGTTTTCAACCACGCCGACTTCCGCCTGCTGTCGCGCCGCGCACTGGATGCACTGCTGGAATATCCCGAGGCCAACCTGTTCCTGCGCGGCATGGTGCGCGAGCTGGGTTTTACCGCCTCGCAGGTGGAATACGAACGCCGCGTGCGCGCCGCCGGTGACAGCAAATACCCGCTGCGGCGCATGCTGTCCCTGGCGTGGAGTGGCATCACCGCATTTTCCACCGCGCCCCTGCGCGCGATCACCGTGCTCGGCGTCGTCTCCAGCGCACTGTCGGTCGCGGTCATCGCCTGGGTACTGGTTACGCGCCTGTTTACCGACAACGCGGTACCGGGCTGGGCATCCATACTTCTGCCGCTGCTGTTTATCGGCAGCGTACAACTGTTATGCGTGGGGGTCATCGGCGAGTACATCGCCAAGCTTTACGAAGAGGTGAAGCGCCGGCCGAAATACCATATCGACCAGATTTGCAGAACGCAGGCACCGGTCGCGAAATACCAGCATAGGGAACTGGAATCGAATTGAAACACACTCCGGATTTCGACTACAGACAACGCGACTCCTGTCGAAATTGTCGAACCCGGTGCAATGACTCAGCTGATTGAAATCCGGTAGAAAACTACTACCTCCAGGCCTCACACCGCATCGATACCGAACAGATGCCGCAGTACATAACCGGTCAGGAAGGCAAGCACCGCTGCCCCACCACCGAGCAGCAACGTCTTCAGGCCCGAGCGCAGTACCGGCTGCGCGTAAACCAGGCTTTTCAACATACCGATGACAAAAAACATCACCGCCGCCAGTGCGGCGCTGATGGCAAACTGCAGCGTCATCGAAAGGGCGTCGACAAGAAACGGCAACAGTGGCGCGGTGCCGACCAGAACGAAGGCGGAAAATGTGGCGAACGCCGAAGTCAGGGGACGGTAACGCGAGGGGCTGAGACCATATTCCTCGCTGACCATTGTCTCTATCCACAGCTGTCGGTCAGCGGTGATCGTCGCGACAATCTCTTCCAGCGTCTCACCGCTGAAACCCTTGCCGGCAAATATCTGGCGTATTTCCTCCCGCTCCCCCTCGGGAACGATACGAATATGTTCCTCTTCCGTGCGGCGCACCGCATCGACATGATCGCGCTCGGCATTGACCGCTTCGAAATTGCTCACGGCCATGCTGAAGCCATCGGCAATCAGGTTAGCGAAACCGAGGACCAGCACGACAACCGGGGCAAAGCCGGCTCCGAAAGCACCGGAGACAACCGCAAACGTTGTGACGCAGCCGTCGATGGCACCGAGGACAAAGTCCGATACCGAGTGCGCGCGCGGTGCCTGCTGCAGGCGGCGGGCAATATTCTCCGGTTCGTGCTCGCGCTGCAGGTTTTCCTGCTCCCTGGAGTTCACGCGGTACCTCTAACCGGGTTCCGGTGTGTCGGTGTCCTTCTGGCCGTGGCGGAGTTTTTCCCGGGCCTCGGCGGCGAGTGCCTCGTAGCGCTGCCGGAATTCCTCCAGACTGTCGTCATCCAGTTCCTCCAGGTCGAGCAGGGCGTTGTGCGCACCCTGCGTCGCGCGGATCAGTTCATCCAGCTTCAGCTGGATCGCCTCGGTATCCCTGTTCTGGGTATTCTGGATCAGGAACACCATCAGAAAAGTCACCGTGGTGGTGATGGTGTTGATGATCAGTTGCCAGGTATTACTGAAATGAAACAGCGGTCCGGAGATACCCCACACCAGGATAATCATGACCGCAGTGACAAAGACCCGTGGGCGACCGCAAAAATGCGCCGCCGATTTGGCGACCTGGGAATACCAGGTAATTTTTCGCATTGGCAGCTCTCCTCAAAGCAGGGCGACGGACGTTTCCGGTAGCCGCCGCCCTGAAGAGGATAGCCCCAATTTGTTGCCTATCCGGCTGGCGCTATATGGCCGGGCACGACAGCCCGGCCACACAAAGGCCGTCTAGCGAACAATAAACGTCGTCTGGTCGACGCCGGTATTCTTCGAGCGCGGATCGTAGGCATAGACCAGTAGCTGATACACGCCGGGCGCCGCCGAAGGCAGCGTACCGACAAAGGTGTTCGCCTGCTCCTGCATCTTGAGCGGTACCGTCTTGAGAGGCCGGCCATCCTTTTTGATGATCGCCGCGACTTCCAGCTTGTCCCCATCCCAGAGGCCGCCGGCGGTCAGCGGACAGCCGCACATCATCACCACATTGGCGCGTATCTCGAAGGGGCTGTCACCGGTGGCCGCGACGCTGTGGGTCTGCGGTGCCAGCACATCCACTACCATGCCGGGGATTTCGACAATCAGGCCATCGCCGTCGATGGGTTTGCCCGGCACCAGCCAGGTCTGGGTCTGCGCCAGCACCTGCGCCTGACGCTTACTGTGCGGTGCGAGCACTTCCACTGTCAGGAATACCGGCTCACTGATATTCAGCGTCGTGGAGAATTCTGCCGCCCCCTCGCTAATGGAACCGTAGCGCATGTGTGGCTGCTGCATGATTTTTTCGGTATTGCCGGTACTGCCCCTGGTCAGGCCTTCGGCGAGAATTCGCCCGCTGTCCGCATCGCGAATGCGCACCAGCGCACCGCCCATGGAGGTACCAATAAACTTGGCATCCTTGGCCCGCGCGTGCACGACGATTTTTGTGGGTGTTCCATCTGCCAGTGCCGGTACCGCGACAACAAGCAGCAGACAGATCATTATTTTTTTCCAAAGCGTCACTGAATTCTCTCCGTGATTTTAAGTTTGTTTCATCACCCCGGCCGGTCGGCCAGAACGTTCTCGATACGCCGGTCGGGAAGCAGCCATATCAGCGCCACGATCACATACAAACTCATGGACAGCCAGCGCCACTGAAACGCACAGAGTATCGCCGTGGCATAGAGTAGCGGCGACAGCCGTCCCTTCCAGTCACTCCCAATGGCACGCTTCAGGATTGAGCTTGGCCCCTGGGTCGCAATGATCAGATGCTGCAGCAGCCAGTAGGCCACCGACGCCATCAACAATACTATGCCGTAAAGCGCTGCCGGCGCGGCAGCGAAGTGATTCTCACCCATCCAGCCCGTTGTAAATGGAATCAGCGACAGCCAGAACAACAGGTGCAGATTTGCCCAGAGGATGGGACCGGTCGCCCGCTCAGAGGTGCTGAGCATATGGTGGTGGTTGTTCCAGTAGATGCCCAAATAGATGAAGCTCAAAATGTAGCTCAGAAACACCGGCACAACCGGCAGCAGAGCATCGAGCGTCTCACCGTGGGGTACCTTCATTTCCAGAATCATGATGGTGATCAGGATGGCAATAACGCCGTCGCTGAACGCCTCCACGCGATTAGTTCCCATCGATTACCCTTCGTTAAACCCTTTAAGCGGAATATCCGGTATAGGCCTCGTAAAGCACTAAGCCCATCAGCGCCCACACCGCCACACCGATAACAGTCCAGGCGTAGTTGGCTGCTGTGAACTGGGCATTGCTTTTACCTTCCGGGTCACCGCAAACGAGGTTGGCCACCGACTGCGCCCGGTAGAGTACCCAGGTAATCAATGGCAAGAGCCCGAGACTGACAACATCCAGCACCGAATACTCTGGCATCTTTGTAGAGATCCGATCCGCGATTGTACTGACAAGGGTTGCCAACACATAGACCGCGCCCATCCATTCCGGATTCCAGGAAATATTTTTTTCCGCTTCCCGCACGCGGCTATCCATTAAGCGAAACAGCGAGTGGGCAAAGAATATCGCGAAGATGGCCCTCGGGACCGGCCACATATCTTCGTTGTTGGCCCGCTTGTAGAGGCTCCAGTTTTTGTAAAACCAGTAAATTTCATAAATGCCGAAAGTAGCGATCATCAGCACAAGAAATTTCGTTTTGGAAACCACGTAAAATTCACGTGCGGTAGTAGTCGACTCCGACTGCAATTCCGCCGCCGGTGGCTGGTAAATATTGGCTTCCATAGACTGACTCCCTGTTATTTTTTTGGTGGGCAGTATCCGGCCAGGCAATGTTGGGCCGTTCGGGATACTGGTGGGCACTCGATCGAGATTGCCACGATTTAACAGGCAAGTCGAACCCAGGGGGGATCAGGGGGAATGGGAGGCACAGAAAATGGGGAAGGCTGCAAAGGCACTGCCGCCAGGCGGCGGCAGTGCCCTCACTGGAGGGGGATCAGCTGTTTTTAACCTGCTCGATCCAGCGGTTCACCCGGGTCTCCAGCATCGGCAGGGGCAGAGCGCCGCCGCCGAGTACCGTGTCGTGGAAACCGCGGATATCGAACTTGTCACCGAGTTCCTGTTTCGCGTGCTCACGCAGCTCGAGGATCTTCAGCATGCCGATTTTGTAGGAGGTCGCCTGGCCCGGCAGGGTCAGGTAGCGGCGGATTTCCGAACGCACCGCGCCTTCCGGCACCGCGGAGTTATCCAGGAAGTACTGTACCGCCTGCTCCTGGCTCCAACCTTTGGCGTGCATACCTGTGTCCACCACCAGGCGGATGGCTCGCCACATTTCCGCGGTCAGGCGGCCGAAGTCCCGGTAGGGATCCTGGAACTGGCCCATCTCCTTCGCCAGGCTCTCGGCGTAGAGCGCCCAGCCCTCGATATACGGCGTGAAGTGTGCCTGGGTGCGGAACTGCGGAATACCGGTCAGTTCCTGGGCGATCGAGATCTGCATATGGTGACCGGGGATACCCTCGTGGTAGGAAACGGTTTCCATATCGGTCTTCGAATTGCTGCCCATGTCAGACATGTGCACGTAGTAGACGCCGGGGCGCGAGCCATCCGGAGTGCCGGATTGATAGTGCTGGGCACCGCCATCCACTTCGCGGTAAGCCTCTACGCGTTTCACTTCCAGCTTGGCCTTGGGCAGTATGCCGAAATAATCGGGCAGCTTCTGCGTGACCTGGTCGAGGAACCCACTGACCTCCTTCAGGTAGGCCGCGCGGCCCGCATCGGTATTCGGGTAGTAGAACTGCTTGTCGGTGCGGATGAAGTTGAAGAACTCCTGCAGGCTGCCCTTGAAGCCAACCTGGTCCTTGATCGTTTCCATTTCCTTGCGGATACGCGCCACCTCGTCGAGGCCGATCTGGTGTACCTGGTCGGCGGTCAGGTCGAGGGTGGTGTAGTAGGCCAGGCGGTTCTGGTAGTAAGCCGCGCCGTTGGGCAGGCTGGAAACGCCTTTTGCCTCTTTGCTGGCGTTGTTGCGATCCGCTTTCAACCAGGCGATATAGGCATCGTAGGACGGCTTGAAGTTCTCGGTCAGGCTCTTGCGCACCTGGGCCAGCAACGCATCGGCCTTGGCCTGGTCGATCTTGCCCGCTTTCTGCAGGGCCTCAATTTTACCCTTGGCATCGGCGTACAGCGGTGAATCGCCCTCGCCACCGAAGGGGGCACCGGTAATGACATTGTGCGCGCGCTTGCCGGCGAGATCGTAGGCGAAGCGCGGCGGGCGGATACCGTCGGCAGCCGACAGTTTGGCGCGCTCGAGGCGCTGTCCCATCGCGCGGCTGATACCGCCGATCCGCTTGATATACGCTTGCATATCCTCGACGGAATCCACCTTGTGGTAATTGATCAGGAAGGACGGCAGGGAGTCTTCCGGCCCGCCCAGCTCACCGGCGAAATAGGAATAGCGCTTGAAAGGCTCGGCGGCCTTGGCCTGTTTGTACTGGAAAACCCACAGGTCGTAGGATTCTTTGCCGGCCTTGGTCAGCTTGTCGTAGTCGAAATTCTTCTTCAGGTCTTCGACGGTTTTCGCCTGCCAGGCCAGTTCGCGCGCATCGGCGGCCTCGCTCATGTCGTCGATCTGGTCGTATTTGTCCTTGCGACCCAGAGCGGTCAGTTCCATCGGGCTGAACTGCAGCTCTTCCTCGTAGCGCGCGTCGAACCACTGGTTCAGGCGCTTGGTTTCCGTCGCCTGATCGACGCTCTGGGTGCCGGCTGTGGCGGCGACATTACCGGGTTGCAGCTGGTTGGCGCTGACCTCGGTCATCTGCTGGCAGCCGCTGAGTACGGCCAGGGCCAGCAGGCTGGGGATCAGGGGGCCCCGGGTCACGGGAGTTGGCAACTTGATACGCATTATGGTGCCTCGGTCATTTTTTATACGGAAAAATCGCCCGCTACTTTGTCACGAAAAGGCACGGGAGTCGATTGAGGCAGGCAGTCGCCGCGGCGCGATTGCGCCGAGCGGAGGGAATTGTGGGACGAGAGTGCCGGCCCGCGCTCGGGGCCGGGCCGGGACCGGCTTCAGTTCTCGCTGGGATCCGCGGAGCCAACCAGCTCGCGGCGCTTGCGCCAGCGCTTGTAGCGGGCGTGGACACCGCGGGTCAGCAGGGACGAGTAGTTTTCGAGGATATCCACTCCCAGCAGTACAAAGATCACCAGCAGCGCCAGGGTGATCGCCGTACCCAGGGCACCGAAGCCAATCAGCGTACCGATGGCGGCCTGCACCCAGATGGTCGCCGCCGAGGTCACACCCACGACGACGCCGTCGCGGGCCAGCATCACACCGGCGCCGAGGAAGCCGATTCCGGTGATGATCTGCCCAAGCACCCGCGCCTGGTCGGCGCCGCCGCCGACCGAGACCGCCAGCGCGGTGAACGCGTAGGTGCCCAGTACGATCAGGATCGAGGTGCGGATACCCACCGGCTTGCCGCGGAACTGTCGCTCCAGGCCGATGGCCCCGGCACACAGCATGGCGGTGAGCACGCCGCTCCAGGTCAGCGGTGCTATTGCGAACAGGTTATTCATGCACTGTCTGCTCGCGGCGCTGGTCGGCGACCTGGTTGACGATATGCAATTCCCGCTGCGGGAAGGGGATCGTCAGCCCTTCGGCCTCCAGGGCGGGCTTGAGTTTTTTCATCAGCGCCCAGTACACATCCCAGTATTCGTCGGTGCGCGCCCAGGCGCGCAGGTGCAGGTTGACCGAGCTGTCCGCCAGGGCGCGCACGGCAAAGGCCGGAGCGGGTTCCGGCAGGATGCGCTCCTCTTCTGCCACCAGGCGGCGCAGCACTTCCATACCGGTGTCGATGCTGTCGCCATAGGCGATGCTGGCGACGATCTCGATACGGCGGGTGGCGTTGCGGGTAAAGTTGGTCAGGGTCTGGCCCCAGACATTGCTGTTGGGTGCAGAAATACGCAGGCCGTCGGTGGTATCCAGCTGGGTGGTAAACAGCCCCACCTCCTGCACCGTCCCCATGATATCGCCGAACTGGATGAAATCTCCCACGCGGAAGGGTCGCAATCCCAGCAGGATAAAACCGGCGGCGATATTCTGCAGGGTATCCTTCAGCGCCAGGCCGACGGCGATGCCGGTGGCACCCAGCAGTGCGACCAGGCTGGTGGTGTTGACGCCGAAGCTGCCCAGCACCATCAGCAGGCCGACGATATAAACGCCCCACACGGCCATATTCGACAGCACCGGGATCAGGGTCGCGTCGAGGCGCCCCGACAGGCGCTGGACGCCCCGGCGCGCGAGACGCGCGGCGAAACCGGTGGCGATCAGAATCAGGATCGCCTTGCCAAGCGCGATCGCCAGCACCATCAGATGCGGCCAGTACTCACTTACCAACTCGTTGATATCCATCCGGCAGACTCCTCCGTTGTTGAGTTCTGTATTGCCGCAGCATAAGGCAACCGGGACGGCAGATCAGCGGTCTACAGCAGTTTTTTTGCGGCGGCCTCGTCGAGACATTCGCGGTGGGCCGGGCAGGTCACCAGGTGATCATTGACCATGCCGGTGGCCTGCATATGGGCGTACATGATCGTCGAGCCGACAAAATTGAAACCGGCCTTCTTCAGGGCCTTGCTCATCGCATCGGACTCGGCCGTGGTCGCCGGCACCTGCTTGAGGCTGCGGCGCTTGTTGACCAGCACCCGGCCATCGGTGAATTGCCACAGGAACTCTCCCAGGGTTTGGCCGGCGTCCCAGAGCGCGAGCGTCGCGCGGGCGTTCCTGACGGCGGACTCCACTTTTAACCGGTTGCGGATGATGCCCGGGTCCTGCAGCAGTTTTTCAATTTTCTTCGGTGAGTAGCGCGCGATTTTCTGCGGGTCAAAGCCGTCGAATACCTTGCGGTAGTGTTCGCGCTTGTTCAGCACCGTAATCCAGGCGAGTCCCGCCTGGGCACCTTCGAGCAGCAGAAACTCGAACAGGGTGGCGTCGTCGGTAGCCGGACGGCCCCACTCCTCATCGTGGTATTGCTGGTACAGCGGTGAACTCAGGCACCAGCCACAACGTTTTTCCGCCATTGTTCCCTCCAGGGTTGCCGATGCTACTGCGCACCGGACAGGAAATAGTGCTGGACCAGCTGCAGTATCAGCAGCAGTGCGACCAGCGTGAAAAGTAGGTTGCGGCGGTTCACTGACTACCCTCCGTGGCAGCTGCGGACGTTTCCAGCAGCTTCTGTTCTACCAGCCAGTCGCGGCATTCGCGCAGCATCGAATCCAGTTCCAGATCGGTGCGGTAGTCCAGTTCCCGCTCGGCCTTGGCGCTGCTCGCCACCACGCGCCGGGTGATCAACGCGGCCTTTTCCGGCGTGATTGTCGGCTCGCGTCCGCTGATGCGCGACCAGCTGTCGGACAGCCAACCCACGGTGCGAATCACAAAGGCGGGCGTGGTGCGCTGCGGCACCGGCTTGCCGAGCAGTGCGGCAATGCGCCCGAAGAACTCCAGGAAGCTGGCATCGGTCCCGGCCAGAATATAATTTTCTCCGCAGCGGCCGCGGTGATACGCGTTGATATGGGCGCGCGCCACCGCACCGGCGTGACAGAAAGAGCCTCGCCCCGGTGGCACGCCGGGAAGCTGGCCCTTTTCGATCATAAAAAACGTCTGTGCCCAGCTGCTGGTATCGTACTTGCCGACAATCGCACAGGGATTCAGGAACACCGCATCCAGCCCCTTTTCGATTTCCGCGCGCACTGCCAGCTCCGCGCGCTTCTTCGTATACAGATAACCACTGCGCGGGTCGTCGGCCAGCTGTGGGCTGTTTTCATCGATGCAGTCGCGCTGGTAACCGTAGGCGGAAATGGAACTGGTGACGATCATCCGGCCGGCATTTTTCTCCCGCGCAATCCGCGCGATATTGGCCGAGCCCTCCACATTGTCGCGCCACTGTTGCGCATTGCCACCGCGCCACATGCTGGTATTGGCAGCCACATGGAACACTGCGTCGACTTTTTCCGGCACAGCCGCGCGCAGTGAATCCAGATCATCCAGGGATGCGGGCACCGGCTCGGCACCCAGCGCTTGCAGGCGGCGGATATCCGACGACGGGCGGTGCATGGCAGTCACTTTCCATCCGTCGGCTTTCAACTGTTCGATCAGGTTGGCGCCGAGGAAACCGGTACCGCCGGTGATAAATGCATGTTTCAAACTGTAATCTCTTTGTCGAGTTAGTCATTCTGTGAGTGCGGAGAGGAGTGATGGCAGGCGTTCGGGAAAAAACCTCATCGGCAAATATTTCCCGAACGCCTGCCACCACCCCGCTGGACTATTCAGCGTTCTGGGAGAATCGAACCGTACTTGCAAAATTCTGCACTGCGGCTCCTCACATCCCGCTATATCCCCGCAAAAGATCACTTGCGACAAAGGTGCAGCGGCGGGCATCTGGCAAATATTTACCGCTCAGGTTTTTTGCCGGTTGCCCGCCGCCGCACCTCCTCTCTACGGAGCCCCTGCCTGAGATCAGTCGATCTTCATTCCGAGGTGGTCGGCGAGGAAACTCCACTGGTTGGCAAAGTCCTCCACCTGCATCCACATCGGCTTACCGGCACCGTGACCGGCGCGGGTTTCGATCGCCAGCCAGATCGGGTTGTCACAGCCCTGGTCCCGCTGCAGCGCCGCGGCAAACTTGTAGCTGTGCCAGGGCACCACACGGTCGTCGTGATCGGCAGTGGTGATCAGGGTCGGCGGGTAGCACTTGCCCTTGACGGTATTGTGCGCGGGCGAATAGGCGTAGAGCGCGTCAAATTCCTTTTTGTTTTCGCTCAGGCCGTAGTCGCTGGACCACTGGCGCGCATTGGCCGAGGCCGTCTGGTAGCGCAGCATATCCAGTACACCCACCGCCGGCAGGGCCGCGGCAAACAGATCCGGGCGCTGGGTCAGGGTTGCGCCCGCCAGCAGGCCGCCATTGGAGCGCCCGCTGATCGCGAGTTTCTTCGGCGACGTGATCTTCTGGTCGATCAGCCACTCGGCCGCGCCGATGAAATCGTCGAACACATTCTGCTTGTGGGTCTTGGTTCCCGCCTGGTGCCAAGCTTCACCGTATTCGCTGCCACCGCGCAGGTTGGCCACGGCCAGGGTGCCGCCCATATCCAGCCAGCCGGCAAAGCGGGTAAAGAACTCGGGGGTGATGGCGATATTGAAGCCACCGTATCCGTACAACAGCGTGGGATTGCTGCCGTCTTTCTTCATGTCCTTTCTCGACACCAGGAACAGCGGCACGCGTGTGCCGTCCTTGCTCTTGTAAAAGTGCTGGGTCACGGTCAGGTTGGAGAAGTCCGCCGGGTAGTCGGGCGCCTTGTACAGTTCGCTTTTGCCGGTCTCTACATTCAGGTGGTAGACGCTCGGCGGCGTAATGAAGTTGCTGAAGCTGTAGAAGGTTTCCGGATCATCCGGTTCGCCATAGAACCCGGCAACAGAACCCATGCCGGGCAATTTCAGCTCGTACTGTTTTTTGCCGTTCAAATCGGTCACCACCACTTCCGACTTGGCATCCTGCAGATAGTGCAGCACGAAACGGTCGCCGATCAGGGAGGCGCCCTGCAGCGCATTTTTCTGTTCCGGCACCAGGTTGCGCCAGTGCTTTCTGTCCGGCTGGTCCAGGTCCACGGCTATGATGCGGCCCAGCGGGGCATCGGCGGTGGTCTGGAAATAGAAGGTTTTGCCTTTGTTGCCCAGGTAGTAATAGAGCCCGTCCCAGTCGTCGAGCAGCTTGACCACCTTCGCGCTCTTATCGCGCAGGTCCCTGTAGTAAACACCACTCACGTCGTAGCCCTGGTCGATATTGAATACCAGGTAATTGCCGTCGTGGCTCACTTCCGCGTAGACGTTGCGGTCGTCGTGGCCGGTAATTTTGTAGATCCGCCGATCGCTGCTCTGCGGCTCACCGAGTTTGTGGAAGTACACCGCAACCTGTTTGCTGTCGTCGGCGCTGCGGCTTGAGTCTTTGGCTTTGTCTACAAAGGGGTAGCGGCTGTAGTAGAAACCGGACTCGTCCTTGGCCCAGCTGACACCGCTGAACTTGATACCCTTGAGCAGGTCCTTCAGGTCCCTGCCACTGTTCAGGTCGCGCACATGGTAGTCGGTCCAGTCGGTACCGCCGTCGGTGGTGCCGTAGGCCAGGTAGCGGCCCGTGGGGCTGACCTTGTAACGGCGGGCGGCGATGGTGCCGTCCTCGCTCAGCTTGCGCGGATCCAGCGCCACGCTGCCGTCTTTGCCGAGCTTACCCGTCTCATAGAAGACGCTCTGATCCCAGGTGCCGTCGTTGTATTCATAGAAATACTTGCCGGCCTTCTTGTAAGGCACACCGAAACGCTCGTACTGCCACAGCTCGCCGAGGCGCTTGTTCAGCTTGTCCCAGCCCGGCAGTTTTTTCAGGCGCGGCAATGAATGGTCATTTTCCGCCTTGACCCACGCCTTGACCTGCTTCGAATCCAGATCTTCCATCCAGCGGTAGGGATCCGCCACCTTGGTGCCGAAATAGTCGTCGGTCTGATCGACGGTGGGCGTCTTGGGGTAACCCGCCGCGAGCGCGACCGAGCTCACCAGGGCACTGACGGCCATTATTAGAATCTGTTTTTTCATACCGTGGTTTCCGGTTTATTCAACTCTTGACCTTGGCTAATCTATGGCATTTCCCCCGCAGGTTCCAGCACGCGCCAGACGAGCCGAGGACCTGCGGCGATCGCGGCAAAACCACTGACAAAATCGAGAGAATGATGCGAGGACTGATTCAGCGTGTGAGTCACGCCAGGGTGGATGTGAACGGCCAAACCGTGGGAGCCATAGACCGCGGCCTGTTGCTGCTACTCGGCGTGGAGTCGCGTGACGACCGGGAGACGGCGGACAAGCTGCTGCACAAGGTACTGCACTACCGGGTATTCGGCGACGACAGCGGCCGCATGAACCTGAATGTGCAGCAGGCGGGCGGTGGGCTGCTGGTGGTAAGCCAGTTCACCCTGGTGGCGGAAACGGCCCGCGGCCTGCGCCCCAGTTTCAGCCGCGGCGCCACGCCGCAACAAGCCGAGGAGCTCTACGACTACTTCGTCGAGCGCGCCCGGGCTCAGTTCTCGCCGGTCGCCACCGGCGTGTTTGCCGCAGACATGCAGGTTTCGCTGTCAAACGACGGCCCGGTCACTTTCCTGCTGGAATCCTGATACGCAGCGGTGAGCGCGGACATGCGCTGCTTGCGCGTCTTTTTGTCCAGCTTGCCGAGCTTTTCCGCCGCGTCGTAAAACGCCGGCCAGTCGCCGCTCTGCTGATACAGCTGCTTGAATGCCGGGACCTGTGACTGGTATTCCGCCACCAGCGCCAGCGTGGCGTTGTTGGTCTTGTCGATGTAATAGCGGTAGCGCTCCGGGTGGGGCCAGCCCACCGACAGTTTGCGGTAGCAGGCACGCAGTCGCTCCAGTGTGGCCGCCTTGCGCGTGCGCTTCTCGACATCACTGATATCCGCCTTGTAGACCGTTTCCAGCTGCTTGCGTGTCGCCAGCATCAGGTGATTGACCGCCAGCGCCTGGGCAATGCGGTTGGCCGCCGGTCCGTTGTAACCATAACGCTTCCGCCAGTCGGGCAACGCAATTTGCGACACCGCGGTGGCGAAGCTCTCGTTGAATTGGGTATCGCCGGATATATACACGCGGCGGTGCGCCAGCTCGTGGAACAGCAACCCGGCCAGGCGCTCCGGTGACCAGTTGACGAAGCTCGACAATATCGGGTCGTCGAACCAGCCCAGTGTGCTGTAGGCCGGAACCGGTCCCAGATAGACATCGTATCCCTTCGCGAGCAGTTCATTGCCTTTGGCCTGTGCGGATGCCTTGCTGAAATAGCCGCGGTAGCTGGCACAGCCGACAAATGGGTAGCACCAGCGCTTCGGCGACAGGGAAAACTCCGGCGCCGCCAGCACGTTCCACAGCGGGTATTCCTCTTCCAGTTTTACATAGGAGCCGTAGGCGCGGCCTACCGGCAGCTGCAGTTCGCCGCTGGCGTAGGCGCGGATAGACTGCACCAGCCGCAACTGCTTCTGCAGTTTTTCGTTGGTATCGGCGGCGGCGGTAACGTCACTGATCGGCTCCCGGGCCGCGAGGATACGGAGCTGCCCCGTCGCCGCCTGGGTGTAGTAACTCGCCGTTTCACAACCCGCCAGAATTCCC
The DNA here is from genome assembly GCF_014904735.1 of Microbulbifer hainanensis. Classification (GTDB taxonomy): domain Bacteria; phylum Pseudomonadota; class Gammaproteobacteria; order Pseudomonadales; family Cellvibrionaceae; genus Microbulbifer; species Microbulbifer hainanensis. Next base: position 55,137 of record NZ_JACZCR010000020.1, read on the forward strand.
ATTGTGCACAGCGCCGCACAGAAGATTACGAGGCGCGACAGATTCGACCACCGATAGCTGTTATACACTCTATTACCCGTGTTTTATTCGCCGCTGATCCTGAAGGAGTCAGGCATGGACTCGGCAGCCGCCGGTACGGGCATGCAGCCCGTCGCCGCCCTATTGACCATCTTCGCCCTGGTTTTTGCCGCCATCTGCTGGCTGCGGCTGGTGCGTGTCTGTTTCGGACAGGACACCCTGCTCGGCATTATTGCCGTATTGTTGCCGCCACTGGCACTGCTTTCACTGCTGCCGCGCTGGCGGCAGTACCGGGAACTGCTCCTGCTCGCCGCCGCGTCGCTGACCTGTATCATCATAGCCACAAACCTGTGAGCCTATAAACGCCATCAGCGCTATCCAACCGCCATGCCGCTTGATCCAAATCAAGGCACCATTTCCGCAAGTTCTTATTCTGACCCCGAGTTAACTGATTTAAGCGGAGAACCGAGATGGACGCGTGGATCGACCTGTTTACCAGCCTGTCAGGGCTGCTGAGCCTGGGCATCATCGCCTTTGTCTGTGTCATGGCGGCCTATATATTGCGGCTGGCGCTGCGCAATATACGCGAGGAACGCTGATACCTTTTCAGCTGACGCCCAATTGCTGATCTACTGCTGAATTTTTGCGATGCGACCGGAATTTTTTCGTTTCGCGGCTTTCCAACCTGTGGCAGCCTGTTCGAAGAGTTTCAGCAAGGATCAAGCAGTATGTATCGATTGACCCTAACCTGCATCGTCTGCGCGGCGCTCGTCGCCGGCTGTAATCACGATGGCAGAGAAACATCCGTGGATATCCGGACGGTTGACTACCAGTGTGAAAATAGCGAAACACTGCAGGTCAAATATGTCATGCCGCAAAGCGGGCCTTCGATGGCGACACTCGCCTTCCAGAACAAGCTGGTACCGATGCACCAAGAGCGTGCGGCTTCCGGTGTGCTGTATGTGGCCGACAAGGGCCAGCCAGGCTACCGCTGGCACAGCAAAGGCGACGGCGGCATATTGCAGTTACAGGAGCTGGGCGAAATAGAGACCGCGACAGTGCTAAAAGGCTGCAGCGCCGTCGAATAACAGCCGCGAGCCTCAAGCGGCGCCTAACCATCTGCGGCACAGTCAAATTGCTGTGCTGCCTCCCCGGTGAAAAATCCCCATCGCAAATAGGTTACCGCCTGCCGTATCACCTCCCGATCTGCGGCAATGCCGCCATGTGTCTGCGGCAAAACCAGAAAAGCGCACATGGCTTCGGCCTGCGCACTCTTCACGGAAATACGACCGTCGTCCTCCCCGGGTAGTAACACCGAGGCAAGCGGATTCAACGAATGGTTTCCGGCAATGATGCCGGCGTCGAAGCGCAGCGGCCCCAACTGCAGTGGCACGCTGTTGACGCCAGTACCCAACTGTCGACCTGCGGGGCCGTTGATGTCCTTGATGATAGGGATATGGTCCAGCAGGTCACCGATGCGACTGCCGTGGTTTGGCGGCGCCAGCATCACCACCCGATGCACGTTATCGGCGGAACGGTACTCATAGAAGAAACGCACCAGAATGCCGCCCAATGAGTGAGTGACAAAATTAATGGGATGCGCATTCACACGCAGGCATTTTTCCAGCCCCGCATTGATGGCCAGCGGTGCCAGTTCGGCGATGGGTAGCTGCCGCGACGGATAGTCGATATTCGCCACATAAAAGCCGGCGTCAATCAGTTGCCGTTGTAGCGGTTGCAGGCTGGTGGAATCTTTGGTGAGTCCGTGCAGCAGGATCACGCATTCGGTCTGCGTATCTGCCGCGCGGGCGGCGAGGGTGGCGAAGAGAAGGAGCAGCGCGGCGGCGCACAGTGCGATGCGCATTCCGCCGCGCTGCTCCTCAGGCATTTTCCTGCTTTTCTGCCGACTTGATCCAACGGCCGAAAAAGATACCCACCTCAAACAGCAGCCACATGGGCACCGCGAGCAGGGACTGGGACAGGATATCCGGCGGCGTCAACAACATACCCACCACGAAACAGGCGACAATAACATAACCGCGCTTGGCCGCCAGCGACTTGGCATCCACAACGCCGCTCCAGATCAGCAGCAGCGTGGCAATGGGTATCTCGAAAGCAAAGCCAAAGGCGAAAAACAGCTTCAGCACCAGGTCCAGATAGCGGCTGATGTCCGGCATCACCTTGATATCCGAGGGCGCCGAACTGACGAAGAATTCGAATAGGATCGGGAACACCACAAAATAGGCAAACGCCATGCCCGCATAAAAAAGAATGACACTGGAAATCAGGATCGGAACCGCAAAACGTTTTTCGTTCTGGTATAGGCCCGGGGCAATAAAGGCCCAGGCCTGATAGAGCACAAAGGGTACCGAGACAAAAAATGCCAGAACGAAGGTGGTCTTGAACGGCGTGAAGAAGGGCGAGGTTACTTCGGTGGCAATCATGCCCGCGCCGGCTACTAGACGCTCCTGCAGCGGCTCGGCCACGAAGTGGTAGATCTCGGCGGCAAAGGGCACCATGCAGGCAAATATCAGAACCACCACGACCAGCGTCTTCAGCAGGCGGTTGCGCAGCTCGATCAGGTGATCGATGAACGGCTGGTTACTCTCTTCCACGGCCTCGTTATTGTCGGGCTGGTCGCTCATGACTGGCTGTCTTTCCCTTTCGGCGGCTCTTCTTTTTCGACGTCGGCAACTTCTTCCACCTCATCGACAAAGTGGTCCGGGTGATGCTCGTTGAATTCCGGATCGCCGAAGTCGTGCCAGTGTTCCGGATATTCCGGATCCTGCAGATCCTCCGCGTTTTCATCCTCTTCCGGCAGGTAATCCTCGGCTTCGACCGTCGGATGGGGCTGCGACTTGGATACCTCCGGCTGCTGCACCTCCTGCCCGATGTTGCCAATGGCCTGCTCCATCTCCCGGCGACTGTCTTCCAGCTCGCGCATGATGCGCTCATTGTGCAGTTCCCGCCGGATGTCGTCAGCGCCGATTTCCTTTTCCAGTTCCTCGCGCGCATTGTGCAGCGTACGCTTGAGGCCAGACCACCAGCGCGCGGTCGTGCGCACGGCGTCGGGCAGGCGCTCCGGCCCGACGACGAGCAGCGTCACGATGCCGACCAGCAGGAGTTCAAAAAAGCCGATATCAAACACGGAGTAACGCTCGCGTTATTTGTCCTGGGACTGCTTGTCCTTGTCTTTCACAGAATCCGTGCCCGGCTTCTGCGGCTCGTCGTGCTGCAAGCGGTCGGCATCTTTTTCCGACTCCTCTTCGGACTCCTTACCCTCGTCTTTCATGGCCTTCTTGAAACCCTTGATGGCACCGCCGAGATCACCGCCGAGGTTTTTCAGACGCTTGGTGCCGAACAGCAACAAGACGATCACCAGAATGATCAACAGCTGCCAGATGCTAATTCCGCCAAAACCCATAACCTTCTCCTGATTGATAGCAATGCCCGCCAAACGGATTGGGGGGCCTGGTTTCTATTATTCCTGACGCTGTCCGTGCGACTGGCCGCGCGCGGCCTTTTCTTCCAGCCCAGAGAGACCGAAGCGACGCCCCAGCTCCTGTAAAACATCCTGAGAATCCGCCCCCAGGTGCGAGAGCATGATCAGGGAGTGGAACCAGAGGTCGGCGGTCTCGGCAATCATCGCCTGACGGTCGCCACCGTGTTCCGCATCCTTCGCGGCGAGGATCACTTCCGTGGCCTCCTCACCGACTTTTTCCAGAATCTTGTTCAGGCCCTTGTGGTGCAGGCTGGCCACGTAGGATGTGTCGGCGTTCGCGGCTTCCTTGCGGCTGGCGAGCACCGCGTCCAGTTCGCGCAGCAGATCGCTCATAGGGCCCTCACTTGTAAATGGTTTCCGGACTCTTGATAACCGGCTGGTTTGCCCGCCAGTTGCCGTCTTCCAGCACGCGGTAGAAGCAGCTGGTGCGACCGGTGTGGCAGGCGATGCCACCCTGCTGCTCTACCAGCAGCAACACCGTGTCGCCGTCGCAGTCGAGACGGATCTCGCGCACCTGCTGGGTGTGCCCGGACGACTCGCCCTTGCGCCAGAGTTTACCGCGGGAGCGCGACCAGTAGACGGCAATACCTTCGCTCACTGTCAGCGCCAGGGATTCGCGGTTCATCCAGGCCATCATCAGTATGCGCCCGGTCTTGGCGTCCTGCGCTATCGCGGGTACCAGCCCGTCACTGTTCCAGGTGACCTGGTCGATAAAGTCGGCGCTCGGATCTGTCTGCGTCAATGTCCCTTCCTTCAGACCTTGTCTAATTATTGTAGGTTGGCGTCTACCGCAATCCTCATGGCCACAGTAGCAGCGCCAGCGCCAGCACGCCGGTAATCCAGCCTGCGGGCGGCAGCTGTGCCAGCCAGCCCGGGGCGATCAGCGCGGCGGTACCGGCGGCCAGCAGCACACCGGCGACCCGGCGCAGGTACTGCCGGCGCCCGCGGCGGTGGCTCAGCGCCAGCTGTTCGCCGATACCCTGCAACTGTGGTGCCAGTTCCCGTGACTGGTCCAGCGCCGAATAAACCAGCTGCGGCAGTTGCGGAAACTTCTCCAGCCACTCCGGTCCGTAGCGCTTGATTTCGCCGAGTATCGTTTTCGGGTGAATGCGCTCACGCATCCAGCGCTCGAGAAATGGATGGGCAGTCTTCCACAGATCCAGTTCCGGATAAAGCTGCCGGCCGAGCCCCTCGATATTGAGCAGGGTTTTCTGCAGCAGCACCAGCTGCGGCTGCACGGCCATATCGAAGCGCCTCGCGGTCTGGAACAGGCTGATCAGTACACGGGCGAAGGAGATCTCGCCCAGCGGTTTTTCAAAGATCGGTTCGCACACGGCGCGGATCGCCGCCTCGAAGGTGTTCACCGGCGTGTCCGCGCGCACCCAGCCGCTCTGTACGTGCAGTTCCGCCACCATGCGGTAGTCACGGCGGAACATCGCCAGCAGGTTACGCGCCAGGTAGTACTGGTCTTCCCGCGACAGGCTGCCGACGATGGCCGTATCGATAGCGATGTACTGGGGCCGCTGCGGGTGCTGGCGCGACACGAAAATATTGCCCGGGTGCATGTCGGCGTGGAAGAAATTGTGCTCGAACACCTGCTTGAAGAAAATCTCCACGCCGCGCTCGGCGAGCAGTTTCATATTGGTGTCCTGGGCGCGCAGCTGCGCCAGGTCGGTCACCGGAATACCGTCGATGCGCTCCAGTACCAGCACGTTCTCGCGGGTGTAATCCCAGTGCACCTCGGGAATATACAAAAGCGGGGAATTGGCGAAATTGCGTTTCAGCTGGGTGCCGTTGGCGGCCTCGCGCACCAGGTCCAGCTCGCCCTCGATGGTGTGGCGGTAGTCCTCGACCACTTCCACCGGGCGCAGGCGGCGGCCGTCCGGCACAAAGCGCTGGATCCAGCGCGCGATTACGCGCAGCAGGCGCAGGTCCTGCTGGATGATCTTGTCGATGCCGGGGCGCAGCACCTTGACCACCACCGACTCGCCGCTCTTCAGTACGGCGCCGTGCACCTGCGCCACCGACGCGGAGGCCAGCGGCTCGCGCTCGAAATCGGCAAAGAGTTCGTCGACGCTGCCCTCGAGCGCCGCCTCAATGCGCGCGATGCACTGGTCGACGGGGAAGGGCGGCACATTGTCCTGCAGGTGGTCGAGCTCCTCGACCATATCCGGCGGGAGCAGATCCGGGCGCGTGGACAGCAGCTGGCCGAACTTGACGAAGATGGGCCCCAGCTCTTCCAGTGCGCGGCGCAGGCGCTCGCCGCGGCCCATTTTCGGCTGCGGCAAGATTTTCATCGGCGCCCACAGCGCGCGCAGCCACAGCGGGCGGCGTCCCGCCGGCAGGAGATCGTCGAGGCGGTAGCGCAGGAACACCCGCGCGATGGTAAGACTGCGTGTAACCGGCAAAACTACGCGTCCCCCCGGCGGGAGAAGCGCTCGCGCAGTATCTGCACCCGCGCGTCCAGGCGATCGGTGGCCAGCGCCAGGTCGGCCAGGTCCTCGGCGAACGCCTCGAACTGCGCCTTCGGCGGAGTCATCTGCCACTCCTCACTGACTGCCTCGGCGGCGGCTTCCGGCGCGCGCTGCAGGTTGGCGGTCAGCCAGCGGCTGGCCGAACGCAGGGCATTGCCGACCGTGTGCGCGGGCACGTCACCGACCAGTTGCGCCAGCGGCGCCTCCCAGTCGATATCCAGATCCCGCAGTATCGCCTGCAGTTCCGCCAGCAGGGCGCTGGAGCCAGTGATGCTCACACCGAGCTTGGCCGGCGTGGCGTTCGAGTCGCGCAGCAGGCGCAGGAAAGCGATCGCCGAACCGGTCAGGCCCGTGGTGACGGTGCCCTCCCAATGGTTGCGCACGCGCACCTGGTCGCCTTCGATACACAGGAAAAATTCCAGCGCCGGCGCCGTGAGGTGCAGCGCCATAACCCGGCCATCGAGCTTGCCCAGGCGGGCGCGGGTGCCGGGATCGTATTGCAGCGCCGCGTTGATCGCGGTTTCCAGGGCGGCGTCAAAGCCGCTACGCAGTGTTGGGTCCACGGTAGCTTCCTTCGCGATGGAACCTTAGGGCTTGATGCCTTTGTGCAGGGCGACGATGCCGCCGGTCATGTTGTGGAATTCGCAGTCGACAAAACCGGCGTCCTGCATCATCTGCTTGAGGGTTTCCTGGTCCGGGTGCATGCGGATGCTCTCCGCCAGGTAGCGGTAGCTGTCGGCGTCGTCGGCCACCAGCTTGCCCATGAACGGCAGCAGGCGGAAGGAGTACTGGTCGTAGACCTTCTCCAGCAGCTTCGACTGCGGCTTGGAGAACTCCAGCACCAGCAGGCGCCCGCCGGGCTTCAGCACCCGCAGCATAGAGCGCAGGGCCAGGTCCTTGTCGGTGACGTTGCGCAGGCCGAAGGCGATGGTGATGCAGTCGAAGGTATTGTCGGGGAACGGCAGGTACTGGGCGTCCGCCTGCACCGGCACCACATTGCCGGCGATGCCGCGGTCCAGCAGGCGGTCGCGGCCCACTTTGAGCATCGACTCGTTGATATCCGCCAGCACCACCTGGCCCTCGGGACCGACAATGCGCGAGAAGCGCGCAGTCAGGTCGCCGGTACCGCCGGCGATATCCAGAATCGTCTGTCCCGGTCGGGCACCGGAAAGCTCGATGGTGAACCGTTTCCACAGCCGGTGGATGCCGCCGGACATCAGGTCGTTCATCACATCGTAGCGCGCCGCCACCGAGTGGAAGACATCTGCCACGCGGCCGGCCTTTTCGTCTACCGGTACCTCTTGATAGCCGAAATGGGTGGTCTTGCGATCCTTCATGCTGAGCCTGCTGAGCCACTGTTATGCCAAATATAGGGGCGCCATTGTACATTGACCGGGCCGCCGCGGCACCGCCGCTCGCTAAACTTTACCGCGAGCAGATCGGTGAAACGCACAGAACGCAGTGGCGGAGAGAAGCATGGCCTATCAGCTGGATGGCGACATTACCCTGCCGGCAACCCTTCACAAGACCGCGCGGTGGCAACTGGCGGCCGCACAGCGCGACTTCGCCGAACTGTCCGAAGAGGAGGCCGTGCACGCGCTGCGCAAGCACTGCAAGAAAATGCGCGCATTGCTGCGCCTCGTCCGGCGCGATATCGGCGACCTCTACGCCGAGGAAAATGCCCACTACCGCGAACTCGCCAACAGCCTGTCCGGCAGTCGCGACGCGGTCTCGATACGCGACGCGCTGCTGACGCTGGCAAGTGCGGAGGAATTCCCGGACATCATGGCCTTTCTGGAATCCCGCGTGGCCCATGGCGCCGACCCGCAGGCGATGGAACAAGCGGCGGAACAATTGCGCCAGGGCGCCGCGCGCGTTGACGGCTGGCCCCTGGAGAGCCTGGACTGGCCGTGCGCCTGCAAAGGATACCGGCGCGGTTACAGGCGCGCGCGCAAGGCGATGAAGCGGGCGCTCAAAAATGAAACCGCGGCGGAATTCCACGAGTACCGCAAGCGGGTGAAAGACCACTGGTATCACACGCGCCTGCTGGAGAAAAAATACCCCCGGGCACTTCGCGGGCGGCGCAAGCCGCTGAAGGAACTCGCCCAGGCGCTGGGAGACTGGCGCGACCTGACCCTGCTGTGCGAGTTATTACGCCAGAACGAGACCGTACTGGGTGCCGAACTGGCACCACTACTGAAACGCGCGAAGCGACAGCACGAGGCACTACGGGAGACCACCGAACGGCTGGGGCGCGACCTCTTTGTCGAAAAATCATTCACATTGAAAGCCGATTCGCGCTAAACGGTGACTACCGCCGGTCGGCTTGCGAGATCATTTCAGCGCCGGACACGATATATTTGGCATAATCATCTCAACGCTTTGCACAGTGAAAGGGAGACTCTGCCAACATGCTGGACTGGCTCAACGCGCACATCGCCTATTGGCACTGGCTGGTACTCGGCCTGCTGCTGGTCACCGCGGAAATTTTCGTTTCCGGCTTCATTCTGTTCTGGTTCGGCCTCGCCGCGCTGCTGATCGGCACATTGCTGATCGTCGTGGATATGCCTATCACGCTGCAGCTGTTGCTGTGGGCCGGCATTTCCATCGCGCTGCTGGTCGGCTGGCTCAAATATATCCGCCCCAACTGGAAAAACCGCTCCCTGTCGGGCATGGCCGCGGAAGCGCTGGCCGGCCAGGTGGGCATGGCGATCGAATCCAACCACGGACGCAATCGCGGCAAGCTGAAATTCCCGGCGCCGATTCTCGGCGAGGAAGAGTGGCTGTTTATCTGCACGGAAGAAGTGGCCATCGGCGACCGAGTGAAAGTCACGGATATCTCCGGCAATTCACTGATCGTCACGCGACTCTGAATTCCAGCTGCCCGCACACAGTGCGGCACAACAACAACCAATGATCAAACAACGAATTTTTGACCCTGGGAGGGGAAAGTAGTGGAAGGTTTATATGTAGTACTGGCGCTGGTGGCGCTGGTTGTCATCACCATCGCCAAGGGCGTGCGCATCGTGCCGCAGGGTTCCAAGCATATCGTGCAGCGCCTGGGTAAATACCACAAAACCCTGCCGCCGGGCATGAATGTGGTGATCCCCTATATCGACCAGATTCCCTACAAGGTCACCACCAAGGATATCGTGCTGGATATTCCCTCGCAGGAAGTCATCACCCAGGACAACGCCACCATCATTGCCAATGCCGTGGCTTACATCAACATCGTCTCGCCGGAAAAAGCGGTGTACGGCGTTGAAGACTATGAGATAGCGATCCAGAATCTGGTGCAAACCGCGCTGCGTTCCATCGTCGGTGAGATGTCGCTCGACTCGGCGCTGTCCTCCCGCGACCTGATCAAGGCCAAACTGAAAGAGGGTATCTCCGACGATATCGCCGACTGGGGCATCAACCTGAAGACCGTCGAGATCCAGGATATCAACCCGTCCGCCACCATGCAGAAAGCGATGGAAGAGCAAGCCGCTGCCGAACGTCAGCGCCGCGCCACCGTGACCCGCGCCGAGGGCGAAAAGCAGGCCGCCATCCTCGAGGCCGACGGCCGCCTGGAAGCCTCCAAGCGCGACGCCAAGGCCCAGGTAGTCCTGGCCGACGCCAGCCGCGAAGCCATCGAGCGCGTGACCCACGCCATCGGCGACCAGGAAATGCCGGTGATGTACCTGTTGGGCCAGCGCTATATTGAGGCCCTGTCGGAGCTGTCCCAGTCTGACAATGCCAAGAATGTGATTTTCCCGGCGGATTTGCCCAATGCTGTAAAAGGATTACTGAACCGCTAAGTGGGATAACGCCTGGGCTTTCCGCGGTCGGTGTTTATCGCCAGTTTCTTACCGAGTATTAAAAGTGATCGCAGGGAAAACTGTTTCAGAAAGAAAACGCTCTCTCGCTGAGGTTGTAAAGGTCCATTTAGAGAGTATGGGTAAAAGCGCAGAGTTAGTTTTCAGTCGTGTTAACTCCGCGGGGCATAAAGATCAGGTCTTAGTGGAAAGTGACCTTGGACTAATACACGTAACTGCCACATCCTCAGATGATCCAAATGGATCCCTCGTTACTGGTGGATTCAAGGAAAATGAGCAGGATTATCTGGCAGATAAAAAGTATGTTGTTTTCGGTTGGAATACTAAAGAGCGAAGACCTCGTACCTTTTTGTTTTTCGTTAAAGCAGAGGAGTTAGTTGGCAGGGAGGGCATCACCAAGCTGGAAGTTAATGGCCTCAGGGACAGGGAGTTGAGCATAGTCTTGGCATAGTAGAAGTCTTAATTTCTTCATGGATACTGCGCACCCACCACTGCTCGTTTAACAATCAATTCAGCTCCCGTACAGTTACGGCGCGCGAAGATAAGCACCAGTCGGGAGCGATTCAACGGATTCTGGAGACGAATGAGCCCAATGGCGTCAGAGGAACCCTCTGACACTTGCCTCATCTTGGGAGCCGCATGCCATAATCTTGCCCTGCACCCATTTTTACTCGTCGTTACCGAAGGAGACCTTAATGAAGAATTTGTTTGTCCTGCCACTCCTGCTCTTGCTTGGCAGTGCATTTGCCTCCGCACAGGATCAGGCAGCACCAGTGGCCGGGAAGGACTACATCGAGATCCAGAATGGCCGCCCGCTGGCCCCCGCGGACGGCAAGGTTGTCGTGGAAGAGTTCTTCAACTACATCTGCCCGGCCTGTAACAGTTTCGAGCCCAAGTTCGTGGCGTGGACGAAAAAACTGCCACCCTACGTGGAAGTGGTGCATATTCCGGCCGCCTTCCGCCCGGACTTTGCCGTCTATGCAAATGTCTTCTACGCGGCACAGGTTCTCGGCATCGAGGAAAAGACTCACCAGGCGGTCTATGACGCCGTACACCGCACACACAAGCTTCCCGGTGAGGGGCAAAAGCCCGACGAAAACAAGATCGCGGAGTTTTACGCGGCCTACGGCGTAGACCCGCAGAAATTCGTCGCCACAATGAATAGTTTCGGCGTCAAATCCAAGGTCCGCCGCGCCACCGAACATATGAAGCGCAGCCAGATCCGCAGCACCCCGTCGCTCCTCATCAATGGCCGCTATCTGGTTCAGGGGAAATCGTTCGACGATAAACTGCGCATTGCGAGCTATCTGATCGAGAAAGAACACGCCAATTAATGGGCGAGAATAGATTCTCGGTGATCACCATCAAATAGATCGCAAAAAAGGCCGCTAATGCAGACACATTAGCGGCCTTTTTAATGAGGATAAAAAATCAATTCAACATATAAGCACGCATGGTGACCTGCTCTGTATGGCTGCCTTGATAACCACTCATTTCCACGCGCAGATGCACAAACTCACCGGCGTCCGCCGCGTTGGGCACTGTGGCAATCCACTCGCCATCCACCTGCTTCACCTCGGCATCCACCCAGTTGTTCGCGGAGAATTTGTCGTACACAGGGCAGTAGACATAGGCGTAGACATTGTCCACCACGCACTCCTGGCCGTAACCGTATTGCAGAGAAACCGAGGACAGGTCGACTACGCCCCTGCTATCCATCACGCCTGACAGCTTGATCTCCATCGGCTCGCCGGCGGGCGCGCTGTTTTCGAGACTCAACGGCAGGTCAACGACCGGCACAAGAATCGGCTGCGGCCCCTGCTGGCTGGCGTCTGTCGTGAAAGTATAGATGCCCTGGTAGAGGGAACCGAGGCTGTCCTTGACCGGTGAACGCTCGCCCACACCTCTGGGGTAGTAGCGAATTTCCAACGTGATTTCTCTGGTGCTATCCGCAGCCGTCAGCATACCGCTATCCAGATACTGGGTCTGCCCATTTACCTTGATGCCGTACGCAGAGGAGCCACTGTAACCGCCCCTGCCATCGTGGCCTGCTGCATCACCGAACGAGGGGATGCTGAAGTGCAGCACGTTGGTATCGCGATAGGCGATGGCCGAGCCGCTGGTCAGCAGGCTGCCACCGCGGGGCCCCTTGAACCAGGTGGTCTCCTCTTCAGCGCCCGCAGTCATCAGGCGGGCACCATCGAAGTAGCCACCATTGCTGTTCAGTCGCGAGCCCGGCATGACGATATTGGTCCAGGCGTTCTTGCTGGTGGCCGTGTAATACTCGTCGCGCACCACCGGCGTCATGACCAGTTGGGGGCTGCCGGTGGAGTAGAACTCGCCGGTGCTGTTGGTCAGGGCCATGACATCGGTCCAGGCCGGGCGCTCACCATCCTGTGAATAGTAGGCGGCGCTGATCTTGTGCATCTGCTCTTCGTGTATCCGCACCAGCCCGCTATCGATATGGCCATCGGTAATGTGATTGATGGAGTAGGCATAGGGGCTGCGTTCCGGGGCTATGCCGGACCAGCTGACCCGGTTATTGCCGGCCTCTACCTCGGCCTGAATCAGTGCGCCCTGCTCGGCACTGACCGCGACGACCGGGATCTTCGGCGTACCTGAAATAGTGCCTTTGTAACGACCGTGGGTGCCCGGGCGATATCCGATCACGCCGATGGCGCCGTGATTCATGGCATTGCCGATCATGTATGAGGTCAGGTAATAGGGGTTGGCGATCAGCGCGACTTTGCCGTCCAGATCGAACTGCGACCAGTCTGTACTGTATCCGGCGTCACCGACGGGCACGAGTTCCGCGCTGCCTTCGCCGTGGAAACCCAGTGCCAGGCCTTGGTTGACGTAATCCAGGGCTTCACCATTTTCCAGCGTCATCACGGTTTCCGGAGCCACCGCGCGGGTCGTGACAAAGGAGCGGAAGCGATCATCATGGCCCTGGGACCAGGCGTAGAAGTCGTTGACGTAGTCCGGTGCCAGTTCCATGGCGGCGAGCTTAGCAACCTTGGCGTCGTCCAGTGCGTAAGTAAAGCCGAAGGAATATCCCTGCGGTGCCAGAGGCTGGCCGGCTTTGAACTCCACCTTTTGCGCGTTACGCGCATCGAAATCAATATGTGTGTCGCTTTCGACCTTACGGCGCAAAACTGCCATCTGCGCCGCGGATTCCACCAGGCCACCGAAGGCATTGTCGTTATCGTAAGTCATGATATTGGCAACAATGCTGTAGTTACCCTCAGGCACTTCAACGCTGGCCATACCGTTGGTCACCGACACATAGCGACCCCAGTCATCCTCGTCGTTCATCAGGTAGATTTTCGACGGCGAGTTCGCCGGCTTGCCGCGGTGGTCTGTCAGACTGAAGCTCAGTTCAACGGAAGGCTGGTCAATCCAGAAAGACACTGGTACTGCGAGGCGCTCGTCATCATTGCCCGTGGTGGTACCGACCACGCGGCCGGTGATTGCGCCGTAGGCGCCACTGCGCAGACCCACCATTGGATCGATCCAGAGCGGAATTTCGGCATTGCCGTGTGCGGGTACCGTGATGGATTTTATGCCCAGGCCAGCCAGGGTAGCAGGTAATTCCGTAGAGCCGTCTTCGCCGATCAGATCCAGCTTCAGCTTGAACGTCTTTTCTTCTCCAGACAGGTTTTCCAGTGTCATCGAGGTCTCGGTCAGCCCGTACTGCTGTCCGTAGGCAAAATAACCCAGCTCCTGATTGGGTGCGGCAACCACTGCCTGCACGACGGCCTGGTTCACATCCATCGGTCCGGCGCCCTGTTCGAGCACATGGGCGTCGCTGGGCGTGACAGAGGAAGTCAGTACCTCTTTAAGATCGCGGGGGCCGAGGTCGGGTCGCGCCTGTTTGAGGATGGCGGCACCACCGGCGACATGGGGCGCGGCCATCGAAGTACCGGAAAGGGAGACATAGCCAGTGTCACCGAATCCGCCGGCCGCCGCGGCAACCACGTCCACACCCTGGGAGGCGATGTCGGGCTTGGCAGTGTGCCCATCCGGCGAGGGACCGCGGGAGGAAAACACCGCGGTCTGGTTGTCGCGATCAATGGCGGCCACGGTCAGCGCACTCGGCGCGCAACCCGGTGATCCGACAGTTTCACGGGTGAAGCTGTTGCCGGCAGAGATTACAAACAGGGCTTTGTCACTCAACGCCTCCACCAGGTCCACCATCGGGCCGTCACAGGAAGTGGCGCTGCCACCGAGGGACATGCTGACAATTTCGGCGCCCTGATTCACTGCCCAGATCATGCCGTTCATGATGCCGTAGGTCGAACCGCCGCCGGTGTTGCCCAGCACTTTGCCGACCACGAGTTTGGCACCGGGTGCCATACCCGCCCACAGGCCGTCCGACTCCAGGCCGGTTCCAGCGATTGTCGTGGCGGTGTGAGTGCCGTGGCCATTGAGATCATCGACACCGTTTCTGGAGTAGGTGAAATCTTTTGAGACTAGTACCTGGCCATTGAGATCCGCGTGCTCGACGTCGTAGCCAGTGTCCAGAACGGCGACGGTTACACCGCTGCCATCAAATGCAGCCGCATGTTCACCCCGCGCACCGGTCAGCGGTACCGTGGGTGTCAGGATTTTGGAAGCAGAGACCTTGTGCGCATGCAATATTGCATCAAGCCAGACACCTTCGATTTTGCTGTCGACGGTCAGCTTGGACCAGAGCTCGGCGGCCTGGTCTTTTTCGATACCGAAGGCCGCGCTATCGATAATTTCAATTTCACCGGTCAGGGACATGCCGTTAAGCACTTCCGGTGTTGCGGACCCGGCCAGGGTGCCATCGGTATACTCGATAATGACCGGTAACTTGCTGGTCGACTTGTCATCGTAACCGCCCTGGTAAAGCTTGCTGATATTAAACAGCTCCAGATCGACGGCTTTTGCGTCTATCAATTTTTGCGCCTTTGGCGGCACTACATAGGTGTCATTGCCATATTGATAGATACTGGTAACCACTTCACTGCCGTCTTCACCGAGCAGGCGAATACCCGCAAGCTGGCCGTCACTTTTCACTACGGCGGAGACTTTGTCCCCCGTGATCAGTGTGAAGGTTAACTCTCCGGAAAAAGGCTCCTCGCTAAGTGCCTGTTCTTGCGCGATGGCAGACGCCGCCATCATTCCCCCGGAAAGAGTGAGCATTGCCGCGGCAATGCGGCTCACTCTGAATAGCTTCTTCATATTTAATAACCCTAATTGTGATTTAAAATTTTTATTGACTCTCTACGCATAGAAACGTGATACATACATAGTCAGTAGATTCAAAATCTGATTTCTTTCATGGCTGAATGGAACAAGGTCCCCCCGAACACGCACCAGAATGAGTCGCGCAACGACCCATATCGGTGCCTCGGATTTTGGCCCGCTGCAATTCTTTGATCGCCGGAAATGCTTTAGTCGGAAAGTTAAAGACGCCCTGTAAATCAGGCGAACTTCTTTGTCGTCAGAAGAAAAAGCAATTGAAAGAAAACCGGCTTTTCGCCTTTTCCCTTACCCTTTGCGACAGATAGGGAGATTCTTCAATACGTACAGACGCCAGCAATCCCAACTAATGATAATTAGAGGACTTTTTGAGTCTCTATAGGGGAATCCCCGATATCCGGGAAAATTTGAAGTACTTCAAATTTCCGCAATATTGGTACTGATCAACTGGAAGACGCCAAATTTGCAAACGACAACAATATCCAAGTGTCTGTGGATATTTAATTGGTACGCGTCAATTTAAGAAATAAAACCGGGTAGGGTAAGAAGGGCTATAGAGTGCTGAGAGACAATTCGGAATACGATGCTAGAAAACCAAATTCAACATCAGCTAATAGGTGGGAGCGCTTTAGCAATGCACTCCCAGCCTATCATGTGAAAGTTTTCGAATTTGATAACGCTCCGATTTCCGTCGGCAGGCAATTGGAGTCAGAAAAAATTTAGCTCTAACTCCAATTACTTTTCTAGCGCCAGTCTTGTGCGGTTATCGAGAAATCGCTTCCAACTCGCCAGACTCAAAGTCTATTTGGACGACATAATTAAACTTGGTTCCGAAAAGCTTTCCGTCGGACGCCGCTTCAGCATCCATGATACTGAGGTTACTGACCAGACCATTCCCGTAGTACTTGTGCGGCATTACGGAACACGATTTTGTCTCCAGGTTGAATCGCATCAGGTAGTCCCCCGAGATCCAGATCAATGGGTTATTCGGATCCAGCACCATCGCTTGTACGGTGCCAACGCTGGGATCCATTGCGTTCCTTCCCTTATCTTCCAGGCAGCTATCCAGTAGCAGCGCGGTCGTGCCCGTGTCAGGGTCATAGGTACGCAATTGACCATTGCCCTGGGACAGGATGTACATAAGCCCGGAAGTATCGTCCAGCTCGACATCGACTGGCGCATCTATATCTGGCGATGAAAAAACGCCCGTCATATTATTCGTGGCCAAATCGATAGCCAATACCGAGTCCGAAGGGGCATCGGTCACCAGCAGGCGATTTCCGGCTTCGTCGAGACTTGCGCCGGTGAACTGGTATCCGCCGCCCGTCAATGGCGTAATGGTGCCATCCGCGAGTGCGACCACATAAACTTCATCGTCAAAAACCGCGAATATGCGACCTCCAGCGATATCGAGCACGAGGTCTTGCGCAACATAATTGTACGCTAGATTAAAGCGCGCCAGGGCAGTCCGATCGCCTGTTACCAGGTCGATTTCGAACAGGGTTTCGCCTGTGTTGCCCCCGTCGTCGAGTACAAACGCACGCTGGTTGGATTCATCCAGTTCAATCGCTCTGGGCGCCAACAAGTGCCTACCTGTGCCGATTCCATTCTCGGCAAACTCGAACCGCTCACCGGTTTCGGTATCGACTGCGAAAATATAATCAAAACTGGAATCTCCGACGAGAATTCTATTGGTGGCTTTATCAAGTACTACAGATCCCAGTTGATCGATACCGAAGAGTTGCTCTTCAGATTCCAGTGACAGGACTTGCTGGGTACCCGCAGCGATGTCGGCCTTAGCAATGCCGTTGTAACCAACGACGTAAGCAGCGTTACTCCCTTCGCCGATAGTAACGCGGCTTGCATTCAGATTGAACGGTGCAGAAATGTCACTAACATCTGCACCGGCGTAGTCGATCAGGCTCAGATGGTCATCTCCGTCAGCACCTCCGGCCAATTGGCTGTTGATCGTCAGAATGCCGTTATCGGCAAGAGCAAAAGTGTCGGCCGCCACCTTCGCCCCGGACTGCGCGTATCCGTCAATTAACTTGGTCAAGCTGCCGTCGGCAAAGTCGTAGCGGAAAATGACGGTCCTGTTCTTGTCATAACTGATTGCTGACATGTACACCAGCATCAAGTACAGACTCGTATTGTCTGCGGATGCTTTTACATCGGTGATCATGGCATATGACCACTCTGCTGGATCGATGCTGAGGTTGGTGCCAAGCAGCAACCGCTGTACACCTGAACTCATATCAACAGCGGTCAGCTTCAACTGACTGTCTGAAATTTCCGGGCAGATAACTTCGTTCCGCGCTGGATTCAGGGCAAGAAGTCCACAGTAGGGGAAATTATCCGAGACAGAAATGAAGTCATAGCTGTCGTCATCGAGGCCCATGACGACGAACGGATTGTACCATCCCGCATCAGATGGCATCTGCCACAACTGCCCGATCAACCTGCGGTTGGCCGGATCAATCACGAAAGAAGTCGGCACTGCGCGGGTCTTGGTTTCAAAAGTAACACTGACTTCGCAGTTCCCGGTGACACTGCCGGTGGTGTAAGTCAGGCCGTCCAGCGTGCCACCGCAGCCGCTAGCAGTACTGACCTGATAACCCGTTCTGGGTGTAATGGTGAATGCTACTGTATCTCCGCTTTCCACCGTCGCATTCGCTGGCACGATAGACCCGCCGAACTGGACAGCCGTTGATACCGAATATTGTGCCGGGTTGTTTGGTGGAGAAATCGTGTCATCGCCTCCACCGCTGCTGCCCCCACCGCCGCCACATGCCGTTAGGGATACACTGGTGGCTATTGCCGAGAAAATATTTTTCCAACCCATATGGACGCTCTTATTTAATTTTTGAATTATCGACGGTGTTTTATCATAACTCCTTTGATTACACATCGACCTGCAGGGAATTTGGCGCCAAATAGATCAATACAGATTTGGTGTCGATTTAGACGGAAAAATATTAATTGAATTTTGGCAATTAGATTGAGTGAACGCATCAGCCGTTTCGCATCTGGCGACAGGCGAATCATTTTTCGCTGTTAGTCTGCTTGAATCTGTGCGCAATACTCGCACATCACTGCGACATGGCAGCGCTCTGTGCGAACAAATGGGTGACTCTGCTGGTAATGCAATCGTAGATGCTGGCATCCTTCATGGATCCAGTACACCACTGAACCGCGTACCAAAGCGCCGATAAATAACCGTAGATTAATCGCCAGTGATCGAGTCGCATCTCGTCCAACTTCCCCACAGGTCGGTTCAAGTATTCCGCAATTAGCATTCGCTGTTGCTGTCTGTTCAACCCATGTTCTTTTGTTATAACCGCGAGCTCATAAAAAGGGTCACCCATGGCCGCGTACTCCCAGTCAATCGCGTAGAGATTTTCTCTATTGGCGACGATCAGATTCGTCATCACGAGATCGTTGTGGCATAGACAGTCGCTGTCACTTAGGGAATGCGCAACAGCAATATGTCGACGGACATTTTGGTCGAGCTCCCATAGTTTTTGGCAAAAGTCCGCGCGCCTGTTTATCGAGCGCCAGTAGTTCGCAATTTTTTCCTCAATATCCAGCCGAACATCAATGGCGGGCAACGCATGGATACGACGCAATAACTGTGCGAGCTGCTTCAATGAAGCCGCTTCTGGATCGCCCCACTGCCGCCCTTCGATAAAGCGTGTGACCAGATATTGGTGGTTGGGATCGCAGTAAATCACCGGGGCGCAGATTCCGGCTGAGTCGGCGCAGCGCAGGGCAGCAGCCTCGGCACTGCGATTCAAATCGAGTGCATCGCTGATCGGGGAGTTCCGGCGTAGTACCAGCCGCTCACCGTTTGCTTCGATCAGGAAGCTGCGGTTGGTCAAGCCGCCGGTCAGGGGTCGCAGCAGGCTGGGTCGGACGCGACTCCAGCGCTGCCAGTCAGGCGGAATGATTTCGGACTCCGGCGCATTCATGTCGTTAATGTCACGGCTCCAGAGCGACAGTAGCGGGTTGTCCCCGGCCTTGAGGCGACAGTGGGCCACCAGCCTGTTCCCGCTGGTAGATGTCCAGCCACTGGAAGTAGCCGAAGATTACAATGATCACATAGAGCACAAACAATAGGGCGGTCAGGTAGAGGCCTCTGTCGATATACAGATAGATGGACACTCCATCGAACAGAACCCAGTAGAGCCAGTTTTCCAGGACTTTGCGCGTGACCATATAGGTGGTGATCACGGCACCCCAGGTGGTGAACGAATCGAGGAAAGGACGGGCGGCGCTGGTGGACGAACTCAGCACGGTGCCGAACAGCAGCGTCAGCACCCCCACCGCGGCGAAGGCGAGCAGGTGGGTGCGCAGCGGCCAGCGATGTATCTGCAGGTCCTGCTGTTTGTCGCTGTGGAAGCGCCATTGCCACCAGCCGTAAACAGCCATCAACAAGTAGAACACCTGCAACGCGGATTCCATCAGCAGACTGACGTCCCAGAACAGGAACAGGTAGATCGCGGTACTGATAAAGGCCGCGTACCAGCAGCTGATCTCTTCCTTCATCGCCAACAGCAGGTAGGCCAGCGCCAGGATAACTGCGACGATCTCCCAGCCGGACATCGCCGCAAAGGCGCTGGCAATGGCGCTGCCGATGTCGTTATCAAACATCTTGATTTTCCGGCGCCAGGTCGCCGTCGATAAATTTACACACAAAAATGGCGCGGCCGAACTGTTCGTAGGACGCGCGCATTTCCTGTTTCAGCACATCCATCAGCTGGTCGTAGTCGCCGAATACCTGGGTGCTCATGGTATTGGTGATGACCCGCAGCTGCGGGTGCTGGTTCAGGCGATCGATAAAATTCTGGATCGCGGGAATGTACTCATCCTTCAATGGGTACATGCTGATTTCGACGGAGAGTTTCATCGTTGATTCCTCGCGGTAGTCCGCGGACAGGTGGGGCGGTTCAATTCCAATCGGGCCACCCACCTGCGCAAAGGGTTAAAAGGTATAGGTACCGGTGACACCCGCCACGCGCGGCTCGCCGAACTGGTAGTAGGTTTCCGGCGCATAACCGTTGGCGGGGTTGTTGCCGAACTGGTTGCTGAAGTAGAAGCCACGAGTGTAGTAATCCTCATCGGTCAGGTTTCTGCCCCAGAGGGAGACATCCCAGTTACTACCCGTGTAGGTCAGGCGCGCGTTCAGCAGCTCGTAGGCTTTCGACTTCTCGTCGTGGCTGTTGGAGAAGTAGTAGCTGTCTTTGCCCTCGACCTCCAGGCGCAGGACCAGTTGCGGCAGCAGCGAAATTTCCGTGCCGGTGAAGAATTGGTAGTTGGGTGCCTGGGCCACGTCGCGGCCATCGAGATCCACCGGGGCCAGCGCAATGCCGTTGTAGTCATCCCGCGCATCCACATGGGACGTGCTGACGAAGTCGACGAATTCCGCGTTCAACCAGCCCAGCGACGCGAACAGGCGCAGGGAATCTGTGGGCAGATAGTTCAGTTCCACTTCCACGCCGGTGGTCTCACCGCCGGCGGCATTGGTGAGGTAGTCGTCGAAAGAAAAATCACTCGGATCGAAAATCGACTGCTTGGCCTGCACGTCGCTGCGGTCCTGATAGAAGGCCGCCAGTTGTGCCTGCAGGCGGCTGTCCAGCCAGTTGCCCTTGAGGCCGAGTTCGTAATTGAGCAGGTGTTCGGTGTCGAACGCAAACTCGTCGCTGCTGATGGCCGGGTTGGTGGCGGAGGCCGAAATGATACTGGCATTGATGCCGCCGGCCTTGTAGCCACGGGAGACCGTCGCGTAGACCAGGGTGTTGTCACTGTAGTGGTATTCCAGCGTGATGTTGCCGCCCCACAGGTCTTCGCTCTTGTCGGAATCCACAGCGAGGGAATCCGCGTAGTCGGCATCGCGCCGCTCGAGCCGCAAGCCGGTGATCAGGTTGATGGCATTGCTGAGTTCTGTGTTGAGCTGGCCGTAGACAGCGGCGTTCTGCGTATCGAACTGGCTGGTAAAACTGCGGTTGCGCTCGAGGCCCTCGCTTTCATCGCGGAAATAGACCCCGGCTACCCAGCTGCTGCGACCGTTGAATAGCTTTGAGGCCTGCGTCGACAGCAGGCGCAGGTCGGCACTGACATTGTCCTTGTCGCGCAGGTAGTTGTCGGTGGAGCTGTACTCCCAGGGGTGGAAGCCGACATAAGTCCAGTCTTCGTCGTAGCCGTACTCGGTATCGGAACTGGCGGTGCTGAGTGTGCCTTTCACGGTGAACAGTTCGCTGCCGCTCCACTGGGCGATCACCGAGCCGGCCAGGGTTTCCTGCCGGTCCCAGCCGGGCTGGTCGGACAGGGTTTCGCGGGTGTTATACAGCGAGAAGGCGTCGTAGCCGTTGTCGGTGTCGATATAGAGTGCGGTGAAATCCAACTGCAGATCGTCATTCGGCTGGTAGCGCAGTTTTCCGCGCGCCACCGACTCGTCGATACCGTTGGTATCACTGCGGCCGAGGTAGGTGTTGTCTATGTAGCCGTCGGACTGCTGCTTGCGCGCGGCGAGGCGGTAACTCAGCTTGTCCGTTAGCGCGCCGCCACCAGCCGCGGACAGAGCGCGGCCGTTGTACCGCGATGCCTCCGCGGAAACACTCGCTTCGGATTCGGTCGTGGGCGCGCGACTGGTCATGCTGATCAGGCCGGCCAGCGCGTTGGCGCCATAAGCGGTGCCCTGGGGCCCGCGCAGGATTTCCACCCGATCCATATCCAGGGTGCTGGCGGCCAGGCCGAGGCCGGTGAAATCGATGCCGTCGATAATCAGGCCGACGGACGGATTGACCGGATCGATAAACTGGCTGCGCTCGCCGATACCGCGAATCTGTACAAAGCGGCCGCGGGAGGCGCCGGCGGCGAAATTGACGTTGGGAGCCAGGTTCAGCAGCTGGTCGAGATTGCCGGCGCCGCGGGCACTAATCGCGGCCGTGTCGAGAACGCTGACGCTGGTGGGGATATCGAGCTGGTTCGCAATGCGCAGCTGGCTGGTGACAATGACTTCTTCGAGGGCTTTGTTTTCAGACTCGGCCGCGGTCACCTGTCCCGCAGACAGGCAGGCAAGGCTGATTGACCAGGCAAGCGGTTTTATTCTCGATAGTTGATTCATGGTTCTCTCTCAGTGGAAACAGAGTGAAAGAGACCCGGAGTGCGACGGAGGAGGAATTTCAAAGACTACCTATTCCTACGCCGGTATTAACCGGATCAGGTTCAAGGGTTTGCTCGTGGAGCATCTCAGGCTTTAACAGTCGCTTCATAACGTAGCGAGCGGGTGTCTGGTGGTGGTCACCGGAGCGCAGGAAGCGGAATGTACATAAGTACATGAGCACTTCGAGCACCGCTGATCGCCGCCAGGCGCACGCGCAGTCGTTATGAAGTGGCTTTTAGCCACCCCTTAGGTTTTGCGGGCGGGATAATAGCAGAAGTTCTGCCGACGAGTCACAGAATGCAAAAAGCCCCGACAGCGTCACCACTGCCGGGGCTTTTTCGCGATTGCCGCGCCAGTTATTCCGGCAGCAGGCCGCCGGCGTGCACCATCACATGGAAGATCAGGTTCTGTTCGTGGGTACCGGTGAGCAGGTCGGCGCTGGGGCCGCGCGCCCAGATGCCCACGTCCTCGCCGGAGTGGGTTTCGCCATCGCGGGGCACCAGTACTTCCTGGTGGTAACCGGGCGCGGTGGTGTCCACATCGGCGTGCTCGATGCGACCGGCGCGGGTGGGCATGTCGTAGCGGGCGTCCGCGTCTGTTTCATCACCCAGGTCGGCATAGCCCTTGCCGTTGGCATAGTGGATGGTGGTGTAGGGTTTGCCGTCCTCCGCCAGCTCCGGCTTTTCCTGCGGCTGGCCGTGTGCGTCATTGCCCACCACCAGGCCCAGAATCGGGTTGCCGCGAGTGGCGTAGCCGGACATGGTAAGCGAGTGGCTGTGATCGGCGGTGACGACGATCAGCGTATCGCGGGGATCGGTCTTGTCCATCGCCACCTGCACCGCGCGGGCAAACTCGGCGGTCTCATTTAGCGCGTTGTAGGCATTGCCGGCGTGGTTGGCGTGGTCGATACGGCCACCCTCGATCACGAGGAAATAGCCATCCTTGTGCTTCTGCAGCAGGTCGATGCCCTTGGCCGTCATCTGCGACAGGGATGGCTCGCCGGCCTTGTCGTTTTTGCGGTCCGCCTCGTAGTGCATGTGCGACGGATCGAACAGCGCCAGCAACTTGTCGGTGTGGGCGCTATCCAGTTTGTCGAATCCCTTCTCGTCGGCAATATAGTGCGCGCGCAGCGGGCCGCCGGCGTAGCGCTTCTTCCACTCGTCGACCAGGTTGCGGCCGTCCATCCGCTTGCCGTGCGCACCCTCTTTATCGGTGAAATTTTCCGGCAGGAAGTTGCGGCGGCCGCCGCCCATCAGCAGGTCGAGGCCGTTGCCGGGCTGGAAGGCCACGAACTGCGCGGCGATATCAACACAGCCTTTGGGCGCGGCGTACTCCCAGTCGCGCTCGGCGACATTGGCATAGGTGGCACCCGGGGTAGCATGGGTGACCCGCGCGGTGGTGATGACGCCAGTGCCCTTGCCATCCAGCGCCGCCAGTTTCAGCGCGCTGTTGAGTTCGTGACCGCGACTACCAGCACAGTCTCCGCGCAGCACATTCTGGTCCACGCTGAGCACGCCGGCGCGGGTTTTGACCCCGGTCATGATCGCGCTCATGGTGCCGGCGGAATCCGGCACCTGCTGGTTGGTGTTGTAGGTCTTGATCAGGCCGCTGTAGGGCAGGCGCTCGAAGCTGAGCAGGTTCTCTTCACCGCTCTTGCCCTGCTGCTGGCCGGCAAAGATGCGCCCGGCGGTGACGGTGGAGATACCCATGCCGTCACCAAGGAACAGGATGATATTTTTCGCCGCGCCGCGCTTGTGGTTGACCTGGCGCTGCTCGGCCTGCTGCAACACCTTTTCCGCGTCGGCATACCAGTGGCTGTTGAGCTGGTTCGCTGGCAGAACCGCCTTGTCCGCGGCGGGTTCAGCGACGCTGGCGCTGCAGGCGCCGAGTACTGCCGCGGCAGATAGCACCGCGGCGAGATGTTTCTGAATCATTCCGTTACCCCCGAAAGCTAAGAAAAGAAATGCGCCAATTAGATAAGGGGCATATTACAGAAGCGTGACCAACCACAGAAACTTTTCATGACGAGAAGCTGTTTCATAGCGTAGCGAGCGGGTGGCTGGCGTACCAGCGCCGCCGAACGCCGCCAGGTGCACGCGCAGTAGCTATGAAATTGCTTCTAGCGGTAGAACGATACCCGCTCCACCCCAGTCTTCTGTCCCTCGGCCACTTCCCGGTACAGGTTTTGCCGCGGTGCCAGCACCGCGTCGCGCCCCTCGCGGTAGCTCTGCTCCTCGACCACTGCACGGTAGGCTTTGTCCAGGTCGAGCGCGCGGCGGCGGGACGGCATGATCAGTACATTGATATCGTCCGCCAACCTGTCGAGCATCGCGGTTTTCAGCGTGCCGTCTTCGTTGAAGAAGTGCGCGCGCACCTCGCCGTTGGAGCGGTATTCGTCTGCATTACCCACCTGCTGCAGGTAGTGGGCGTACTCGCCCTCGCCGTCGGCGCGCCGGGGTTCCGGCAGACCGGCCAGCGCTTTCTGTGACCAGTGATACCAGCCGCGCTGGAAACTGTTACCGGCATCCAGCTTGCGGGTCATCGCAAAGCCGCCGTCGACATTGGCCCCGATGGCACCGTGGCAGCCCGCGCAGCTCGCGAGCTCCTCGTAGGACTGCGGGCGCAGGTCGCCGCGGCTGTCCTCGATAAAACCGCTGTAGCGCCAGCCGCGGCGGTTGCTGATACCCCGCTCGATATCGCCGACCACGGGCTCGATGCGGTCGGGAAAATCGTGGGCCTCTTTCAGTTCACCCGCGGCGAGCTCGCGGTGCTGGAAATAGGTCACCCAGCGCACCTTGCGCGCATAGCGCAGCTCCTTCATGCGCGGTGCCATTGTGGCCCGCTCCTGCGCATCGACATCGATATAGCGCACGCTGTGCAGGAACTCGGTGCCGAGCGGGTAGGCGCCGCCGGACAGCGGGGCCTCCTTGTGCTGCTGGGCCAGACGCGCCTGACCGACATAGTGCATATAGCGCTGCTCCAGCGGCGCCCAGTCGTAGGTCACGCGCCGGGCGATGGCCAACTCGCCGTCCTTGTCGAGGTCGACCTGCAATTTCTTTTCATCGACGGGATCGATGGCCACATCGCGGCGTTTGATCAGTGCCTCGACAATCGCCAGATTGATTCGGTACACCGTTTCGTCGAACTGGCCCTGTTCGTCGTTGCGGTAAATTTGCGGCAGTCGGATCAGCACATCGTCCATGGAGCCGCTGGTGGGGAAAAAAGTCCCCGGAAAGGGCGTGTAGGCCAGTGCGCGCCAGCCGGTGAGTTTGTTGTCGGCGTTGCGATCGAAGCCTTCGCTATCGAAATGAAAACCCACATCCGGCACATAGCCATCCCAGCGCCCGTTGTGATTGCCGTCCCAGTGCGCCGGCAGGTTTTCGGTGAGTTTTTCGGCCAGCGGAATGCGACCGTTTTCCGTGCGATAATTGTCCTCACGCACATAGTCGAGGATTTCCTCGTCGCTCACCGACGCGATATAGGCGGAGCGGTCCTTGAACAGGTTGCGCCAGTGGTTGGCCCGCGCCGGTGCGGCAAAGTCGTAGGCCAGCTGCAGATCCACGTCGTTGGTAAAGTTCGGCGCTTCGCTGCGGGTGTGGCACACGTAGCAGGGATTGCTCGCCGTAGCGCCCGGGTTTTCCGTCTTGGTGTAACACTGGGGCGGCGTCACTGCCGCGGGGTTGGTGAGATAGAGCCGGCCCAGATTGTCCGGTTGCTTTTCGATGGCTACCGAGGCTGCGGCGACGCCACCGGCGATAAGGACAGCGGTGATCGCCGCCGGGAAAATTGCGCGCATAACGAGAATCCGAAAAAAGCGGAAGTGCCGCGCCCCGGCAAACGTCGGCCAGGGCGCGGCACCGGATTTGGCCGAATAGATTATTCGGCGCTATTCACATCCATGGCCGGGAAGGGACCCACATAACCGGTGTAGGCGCGGTGCTCCAGTGAGCCGGGTGCAAGCTGGTCGCCGTCGGATTCGCCGTAGGGATGCTGGACTACACTCATCAGGTAGGCGAAGCCGTTGATGTTCGGGTACCAGTAGGGCGAAGTGGTTTCGGAGCCGTAGGGCGTGGTCTGGATACGGGTCAGGCCAGCGGTGTGATCGGCGGCGTCCACGTTATCCAGATTCAGCGACCAGATGACGTCGTTCTGGTGGCCGGAGCCAGTGTCTTCACCGATGATCAGCGTGTTGTAGCCGGTGATAAAGGTCAGGTTGTCCGGATTGGCGAGGCCGTCCGCGTCGCAGCTGTAACTGGCGAAGGGGCTGTCAGAGGGATATACCGTCGGGATACCGCCGATCAGGCCGCTCATATGCGTGGCGACATAATCGGAACCGATGTCGCTGTCGCTGGCTACGTCCAGCTGGTAGACACCGCCGCAGGCATTTTCCTCGGCGAGCTGGATAGCGCCGGCGCCGTCGGTCATGCCCTTGCGCACTTCACTCATGGCCACATACAGTTTGCCGCCGTCGGGATCAAAGGTAACACCCTCTTCCTTGCGGAATTCGGTACTGGCGCCCATCAGTGCGGCGTAGCGACGCGTCTCCAGGCGCGAGGCAATTTTTTCCATACCCGGCTTCAGGCTCAGGCATTCAGTGTTACCGCCGGCAGCGACCTCGGTGCAACCCTCGCCGTCGACGGTAAAGATGTCGTCGAACGTGGTGGCCGGTACGCCGTCGCCGCCGTGAACCGCAGCGCTGATCTCGGCGTCGGTGGCGTGCCCCAGGGAAACCCACTCCAGGTCGGCGGCGCCCAGGCCTTCGGCGGAAGTCTGGTTCCACTTGGCGGCATAAACGGTGCCGGCACTCAGGTCACCGGCGGTATCGGCGACGAACATGTAGAAGCCCACATTGGTGCCATCATCGGTCATGTAAACCGTCTTGGAGTCGGGCATCACGTAAGAGAGTTCGAAGGCCAGGCGGCCCATGGCATAGTGCTTGGTCAGCTCCGCTGCCGGCGCGGCGTCACCCTCGGCGGCTACATTGATTTCGATATTCCAGCCGTAAAAGTAGGGGTTCCACTGGGCCGGATCGGCGTAGTAGCTCAACATACCCTTCGCATAGCCGTCACCCTCGACTTCGACACTGGTGGGCAGGGCGCGGGCATCCGGCTCGTATTCTTCTGACGCGAGGTGAGCGTTCCAGGGAGTCACCGATGCGGCGCAGTGCACCCAGCCGCCGTCCACGCCGGACTGGTCGATCTGCCACAGGTCCTTGGCGGTCAGCTCTCCATTTTCCGCATCCTGATCCAGTTCCATCAGGAACATGGCGCCGGGGCGGGTTTCCATCTGCGAGACGGAAAACAGGCGGTCGCCGATGGGCAACAGGGAAGTGTGTTCGTTGGCATCGGTCACTTTCAGCATGCCGTCTTCGCCGTACAGCGGCTGATTGGCGGCGTCTACCAGCTGGCCGAAGACGACGTTGCCATTGACGGAATCACCGGAGCGCAGCAGCGTGTGATAGCCGATTGCGTATTCTTCGCCATTCACTTCCACCATTGGCGAGGCAAGGATCTGGCGTTTTTCACTATCGGTGCTCGGCGCCGGCACGCCGGTAAAATTCAGGGATACCACCGGCGTCTCGACGGTACCACCTTCTTCCGGCGCTGGCGGTAGCGTTGCCTGTGAATTATTGTTGTTGTCGTTGCTGCAGGCGGGAATCAGCGCTATTCCAGCCAGGATAAAACCCAGCTTCAGTGCCAGCGGTTTTTTGGAAAACGGAATCATGATGGAAGCCCCCCAACTCAAAATTATTTTCGAGCGGGGAGTAAATCGGCTCTGCGTGACAGTGGCATTACACGACAGCCGCCTTTCATGACCGCTACATGAATTTTTTGCGACTGTGATGTTATCCGAATGTTTCAGCCAATAATTTTCACGGGGTTTTCGTCAGGGTCGCGGCCCTTGCCGGCGCGATAGAGGCGCTCCAGATAATTCTGCCAGTTGGCCTCGTAGTTCTCCGCCAGCTCGCGCAGGTATTCCCAGGTAAAAATACCGCTGTCGTGACTGTCGTCGAAGGTGATTTTCAGCGCGTAACGCCCGGCCGCTTCGAGATTCTCGATACCGACATACATCTTGCCGCTGACCAGCTCACCCTCACCGGCACCGTGGCCGCGCACTTCGGCACTGGGCGAGTAGACCCGCAGATACTCCGCCGGCAGTTCGAATTCTGCGTCGTCGAACTCAATCTGCAGGGTTTTGTCTGCGCGGTTGAGGCGAATTTTTTTTGGCTTCACTGTCACCTTCTTTTAATTCCCTTCTCCCGACCAAGCGGGAGAGGGGAGGATAAATTTGCCGTTACAAAATAAAGCGGGACAGATCTTCATCCTGGCTCAACTCGCCCAGGTGACTGTCTACATAGGCGCCGTCGATGGTGACTGTCTTGTGGCCGTCGCCAGCATCGAAGGAAATTTCTTCCAGCAGCCGCTCCAGTACCGTGTGCAGGCGGCGCGCGCCGATATTTTCGGTGCGCTCGTTCACGTCGAAAGCCACCTCGGCAATACGGCGAATACCGTCTTCGGAAAATTCCAGCTGCAGCCCCTCGGTCGCCAGCAGCGCTTTCTGCTGTTCGGTCAGCGAGGCCGACGGCTCGGTGAGAATGCGCTGGAAATCGGCAGACGTGAGCGAGTCCAGCTCGACGCGAATCGGCAGCCGGCCCTGCAGTTCCGGAATCAGGTCTGACGGCTTGGACAGGTGGAAGGCGCCGGATGCAATAAACAGGATGTGGTCCGTCTTGATCATGCCGTACTTGGTGGTGACGGTGCAGCCCTCGATCAGCGGCAGCAGGTCGCGCTGCACGCCCTCGCGGGATACGTCGGCACCGCCGCTTTCCTGGCGCTTGGCGACCTTGTCGATTTCGTCGAGGAACACGATACCGTTCTGCTCGGCGGTCTGGATTGCGCGGGTTTTCACTTCCTCGTCATTGACCAGCTTGCCGGCTTCCTCGTCGGTCAGCTGTTTCATGGCCTGCTTGACCGTGAGCTTGCGCTTCTTGGTCTTGCCCTGGTTCATGTTCGAGAACATGCCCTGCAGCTGGTTGGTCATTTCCTCCATGCCGGGCGGTGCCATGATTTCCACCCCCATCGGTGACATCGCCATATCGACTTCGATTTCTTTGTCGTCGAGCTGGCCTTCACGCAATTTCTTGCGGAATGTCTGGCGGGTACTGGAATCCTTGTCGCCCGGTTCGGTGGAGCGCGCCGGCGGTAGCAGCGCGTCGAGCACGCGCTCTTCGGCGGCGTCCAGCGCGCGCTGTTCGACACCGGCCATGGCCTTCTCGCGCTCAAGCTTCACAGCCATTTCCACCAGGTCGCGGACGATGGATTCTACATCGCGACCGACGTAGCCGACCTCGGTGAACTTGGTCGCCTCCACTTTAATGAAGGGCGCACCGGCCAGCTTGGCCAGGCGGCGGGCGATCTCGGTCTTGCCCACGCCGGTGGGGCCGATCATCAGGATATTTTTCGGGGTAATTTCCGCGCGCAGTTCCTCGTTCACCTGCATGCGCCGCCAGCGGTTGCGCAGTGCAATGGCCACGGCGCGCTTGGCATCCTGTTGGCCGACGATATGGCGGTCGAGTTCGTGGACGATTTCGCGGGGGGTCATCTGGGATTGGGACATAGGAATTCTCGGTCGCAAACTTGCTGTGTACTTTCCGCCGACCCGCTTTCTCATTAACGGGTGGCGGCCGATGACCGGGCCAGGTTTCGAAACCTCGCTCCAGCAACCGGCCTTCAATTCGGGTTAACGCACTGCGTCAGTAACTCAACTCTTCAATCGTGTGGTTCTGGTTGGTATAGACGCAGATATCGCCGGCGATCTTCAGGCCCTGCTCGACGACGGTGCGGGCATCCAGCTCGGTATTGTCGAGCAGCGCACGGGCCGCCGATTGGGCGTAGGGGCCACCGGAACCGATGGCGATCAGGTCGTCTTCCGGCTGAATCACGTCGCCGTTGCCGGTGATGATCAGGCTAGCGGTTTCGTCGGCTACGGCCAGCAGCGCCTCGAGGCGGCGCAGGGCGCGGTCGGTGCGCCAGTCCTTGGCCAGCTCCACCGCCGCACGGGTCAGCTGTCCGCCGTGAGCCTCGAGCTTGGCCTCGAAGCGCTCGAACAGGGTGAAGGCATCGGCGGTGCCACCGGCGAAACCGGCGATGACCTTGTCGTTGTGCAGGCGGCGCACCTTGCGCGCATTGCCTTTCATGATGGTGTTACCCATGGAGACCTGCCCGTCGCCGCCGATGACGACCTTGCCGTTGCGACGGCAGGAGAGAATGGTGGTTCCGCGATACTGTTCCACAGGGGGCTCCCGGGTTGTCTGCATACTGCAGGGGGAGCGGCGCCCGGCCGCTCCCCCTGCGTGAATCGGTTCTGACTTCTGTAAGTGTGGTCACCGGAGGGGAATTTCAACTTCGGCAGGGCAAATGCCTATAATGCGCGCCCGCTGTCACTGACTGGAGTTTCGCCTTGGCCGCACTGTCTTCGCGCTTCTACACGCTGGTGTTCGCGCTGTTCATGTCCTGCATGATGTCACTGCTGATGTCCGGGGTGATCACCTTCATCAATACCGGGCTGGCGGACGGATTCCTGTGGCGCTGGCTGCACGCGTTTGTCGTGGCCTGGATGGTGGCGTTTCCGCTGGTTTCGGTGATCGCGCCACTGGCCCACTGGCTGACGCGCAAGCTGGTACGCTCACCGCTGCAATAAACAAGCGGGACTAGACGGGAAACTGCGCCGTGATGACGCTTACTGGGACTTGAGCGGGCGTTTCAGCACCAGCGGCATCAGGTTCATGTTGGCGAGGGTCTCGCGCGCCGCGGATACTTCCGAACTGTTTTCGTAGGGGCCGACCAGTACCCGGTTCCAGGTGCCGCGGCTGTCGGTGTTGCTTTCCACTTTCACATCCAGATTGGCGAGCATCAGCCTCGCCCGCAGCTTTTCCGCCTCCGCCTTGTCACGGAAAGAAGCGGCCTGGAGGATATAGGTCATTTGCGGGTCGCGGCTGGGGCGGACACCCGGCTCTTCGGCGGGGCTTTTGCTGTTGTGGCGCGCCAGCTTGGCATCTTTCGGCGGCGGCACGGACACTTCGTTTTCCTTCAGCAGCGTGTAGAAATCGAAGCGCGGCGCGTCGGACTTGTCTTCCGCCTGCTGCTTTGCGGGCGCCGGCGGCCGGTGTGCGGAGGAGGGCGCCTGGTCGTGCTTGAGGCCGTTCAGGAAGATGATGAACACCACGAAGCCGCCGACAAAATTCCCCAGCACGAACCAGACCCAGGCGGGCTTGCCTGCGGAATTGTTGCGGCGACTGGCATTGCGACGGCTCATGGAAGTCTCTTTCCTGTAATTCTTCATTGGATACGGCGGTAGCGCGAATTGTAACGCTATTCGGCGTCATTAGGGTCTGCCGGCACTAAATTTGCCGGCGCCGCATCAGGACAGTTCCTGCGCATCCATATCCACCGCCCAGCGCAGGCGGCGGTTCCGGTTGCCCTCCGCCCACTGGCAGAATCGCGCCAGCAGTCCCTGCAGTACGCCGCGCCGCTCAGCGGTGACCTGGACATAGAAACGGAAGCGCCCGGACTTGCGCTCCAGCAGCGCCGGTACCGGACCCAGGTAGGAAAGCTCCGGCGATGGCGGTGCCAGTGCCTGCATCTGCGTGCGCGCCTCGGCGAGAAAGGCCTCTGCCCATTTGGGTTCCTCACATTCCGCACGTACCAGCGCCATGGCCCGCAATGGTGGCAGCTGTGCCGCCGCCCGGTCCTGTAACAACTGCCGCGCGAAGGCGCCGTAGCCGCGCTCCAGCAACAACTGCAGCAGCGGGTGTTCCGGATAGCGGCTCTGCACCAGCACCCGTCCCGCCAGGTCGCCGCGACCGGCGCGGCCGGCCACCTGCTCCAGCAGCTGACCGGTGCGCTCGGGCGCGCGGAAATCCGCACTGAAGAGCCCGCCATCGGCGTCCTGGATCACCACCAGCGTGACCCGCGGCAGGTGGTGCCCCTTGGCCAGCATCTGCGTGCCCAATAACAGGCAGGGCTCGCCGTTGCGCGCCGGCTCCAGCAGGCGATCGAGCGCCTGTTTGCTCGCGGTGGTGTCGCGGTCGACCCGGATGACCGGGAAATCCCGGAACTTGTGCGTAAGGAAGTCCTCACTGCGCTCGGTGCCGCCACCCAATGCATTGAGATTGCGGCTGTGGCACTGGGGGCAGGTGTTGACCGCCGGCTGGCGGAAATCGCAGTGGTGGCAGCGCAGCTGGCGCTGGCGGCGGTGCAGGGTCAGCTTGCTGGAACAGTGCGGGCAATCCGCCAGCCAGCCGCAGTCGTCACAGGTCAGCGCCGGCGCGAAGCCGCGGCGGTTAATAAAGACCAGCACCTGTTCACCCCGCGCCAGCGTCTCGCCGATGTGGCGCAACACCTGCGGCGCGAACCCCTCTTCGAGTTGCTGGCCGAGCGTCGGCACCACGTGAATCTGTGGCGGGCGTGCATTGCCGGCGCGATGCACCAGGCGCAAATGCTGGTAGCGGCCGGACAGGGCATTGTGCAGGCTCTCCAGCGATGGCGTGGCGGAACCCAGTAACACCGGCACCGCGGCATTGCGCCCCAGCACTAGCGCCAGGTCACGCGCCGAATAGCGCACGCCATCCTGTTGCTTGAAGGAGCCGTCGTGCTCCTCATCGACGATGATGGCGCCGAGCCGCGGCAGCGGCGTCAGGATCGCCGAGCGGGTGCCGATAACGATATCCGCCTGGCCGACGGCCGCAGACAGCCAGGCCTGGGCGCGCTCGCCCTCGGCGAGACCGGAGTGCAGGGCGGCGATGCTGTGGCCGGGGAAACGCGCGGCAATGCGGCGCAGGGTCTGTGGGGTCAGGCCGATTTCCGGCACCAGCAGCAGCGCCTGGCGACCGTCCGCCAGCACCCGCTCCATCAGGCGCAGGTAGACTTCGGTCTTGCCGCTGCCGGTAGTGCCCTCGAGCAGCGATGCGGAGAAGCCCGCGGCTGGAATGGCCGCGAGCACCTCCTTTTGTTCTTCATTCAGTTCCGGCGGCGCTGCCTCGGCGCTCTCCCCGGACGTGATGGGGGGCGGCACTGTCGGGCCCGGAATCCACTCGGCCAGGTTCCGGTCCAGCAGCGCACGAATAATAGTGGTCGAGTGGCCCAGTGCCTTCAGTTGAGTGCGGCTCTGGCGCCCGCCCTGTAATAACAGTTGCAGTAACGCCTGCTGTTTCGGCGCCCGCGCCAGTGCCGTTTCCGGCAGGCCCTTGCCCTCAGTGGTCAGCTGCAGCCACTGCTCGGCCCAGTGATCGGCGGGCTTGCCCTTGCGCAGGGCGGCGGGCAGGGCGGCGGCGTAGAGCTCCCCCACCGGCGCCTGATAGTAGTCGGCGGCCCAGTGCAGGAAGGCGCGGCTGCGCTCGTCGAACAGCGGGGCGCTGTCGACCAGCTCCAGCGCCGGTTTCAGCTGTGCGAGGGGTGATTCGGCGACGATATCCACCAGTACGGCAACCAGCTTGCGCCCGCCAAAGGGCACCCAGAGGCGCTGGCCCGGCTGCAGACCGGCCGGTTCCACGCCGTCCGGCGGCAGATAGTCGAACAGACGGCGCAGCGGCACTGGCACCGCCAGCCGCAGAATTGCCGGTTTCCCCCCTTCGAACGCCAAGTTGATCCTCCCCCTACTGCTGGCTCGAAGGGCGCATGATAGCGCAGATAAGCCGACCGGCCGTTTCGTGATAGTGCTTGAACCGCGCGACTAATCTGATTAGTATGCGCCGACTTTTTAAACAGGCCGGAATCCCTGTGGTTCCTGCACCAACGACGACCCCGTGCCCGGCAACAGATCGAGTGGCGGTGTCGAAAGAGGCCATCATGAAGACAGATATCCATCCGAACTACACCGAAGTGACCGCCACCTGTTCCTGCGGTCACTCCATCAAGACTCGCTCCACCCTGGGCCAGGACCTGCAGATCGACGTGTGCTCCCAGTGCCACCCGTTCTACACCGGCAAGCAGCGTGAAGCCAGCACCGGCGGCCGCGTAGATCGCTTCAAGAAGCGTTTCGGCAGCCGCATCAGCAAGTAAGTTCGGGCCGCCGCGCGACACCGCGCAGCGAACGAGCAAAAAAGGCACCCTGGGTTACCCCTCGGTGCCTTTTTCTTTGCCCCGGCCACCAGAGCCCCGATGGCTCTGGCGACAACCGTATTTGCTTCACAAGCCCAGATCGCTGAGCCCCGGGTGGTCATCTGGGCGCCGCCCCAGAGGCCAGTGGAATTTGCGCTCGCTCTCCTGGATGGGTAGATCGTTGATGCAGGCATAGCGGTTGACCATCAGGCCATTGTCGTCGAATTCCCAGTTCTCGTTGCCGTAGGAGCGGAACCAGTTGCCACTGTCGTCGTGCCATTCATAGGCGTAACGCACGGCTATGCGGTTGCCGGTAAAAGCCCAGAGTTCTTTGATCAGGCGGTAGTCCAGTTCCTTGTGCCACTTGCGCTCCAGGAAGGTCTGGGCCTGTTCGCGCCCCTGCACAAACTCAGCCCGGTTGCGCCAATTGGTATCCAGGCTGTAGGCCTTGGCCACCTTCGCCGGGTCGCGGCTATTCCAGCCGTCCTCGGCCAGGCGGACCTTTTGCGTGGCGGTCTCCAGCGTGAACGGGGGTAGGGGTGGGCGCTGTTCATTCGACATTGTTGATTTCCTGTTGCTACAGCCCCTCGGCCACGAGCAGGGTTTCGGCGACACGCCGCGCATCCGCGGCTACGTCGGACCTGCCCGACACCAGGGCGTTGGTAATGGCACCATCGATCAGCAGCAAAAGCTGTCCGGCCAGTTGCTGCGGTTGGTCGGCGCCGAGCTGGCTGCATCGCTGCGTCAGGCAGCGTTGCAGTTTTTCCTTATGCGCCCTGGCGACCTGCCGCACCGGGTCCTCCGGGTCGCACACCTCTCCGGCGGTATTAATGAAGGCGCAGCCGTGGAAATCGGCTGAGCCGAACCACTCGGCGAGCAGGTCGAAGGCGCCCAGTAACTGGGCCTTCGGGCCGGCGAAACGCTCGAGGCCCATCTCAAACCAAGCCATCCAGCGGAGGTCCCGCCGCTTCAGCGCTTCGGCCACCAAGCGATCCTTGGTACCGAAATACTTATAGATGGTTTTCCTCGAGACCCCGGAAGCCTTCACAATTGCATCCATCCCCGTAGCACAGATCCCGCCTCGGTAGATCAGCTGTTCAGTGCAGTGGAGGAGCCTCTCGAGCGGTTCGGTCTGTTGGCTTCTATTCATGAGCACCAGTGTAGAACGATCATTCTCCATGGAGCAAGGACAAATCCGGGGCTTTCCCGCTCGGAGGCACCGGCCCAATTGCGGAGGGCCTGCCGAGCCCCCGCCCGGATGAAAGATGGGATTCTGGCCAGCTTGTCCGGCGCAACTGGCAAGGGCTGCAAATAGAAGTGAAAGGCTGGCGCATCGACCACAGATCGAAATATACATCCCGGCATCCGCAAAATAAAAGCCAGCGTATTGCGCCGTACCCAGAGTTTATTGCCAAAATTAGTAGGAATTAATCCATTCGCCTGTTTTTTAGCCTTGTGTCGTCTGAGGCCTCCGGTTATTCTCTCCGACCCCGCAGTAACCCGGGCGAAACGCCAGATTTTCGCCCGCAGCATTCTAACGAAGAGAAGCTTTCCAAGATGACGGATTCATTGCGCCAGGCCGCGCTCGACTATCACGCGCTGCCGACACCCGGCAAGCTGTCGGTAGAACTGACCACGCCGGCCCAGACCCAGGAAGACCTGTCCCTGGCCTACAGCCCCGGTGTCGCCGAGCCGGTGCGCGAAATCGCCAAGGATCCGGAAGCGGCCTACAAATACACCGGCAAGGGCAACCTGGTGGCGGTGATCTCCAACGGCAGCGCCATTCTCGGTCTCGGCAACCTGGGGCCGCTCGCCTCCAAGCCGGTGATGGAAGGTAAATCGCTGCTGTTCAAGCGCTTTGCCGACATCAACTCGGTGGATATCGAGGTGGATACGGCGAGCCCGGAGCAGTTCATCCAGACGGTGGCCGCCATCGCCAATACCTTCGGCGGTATCAACCTCGAGGACATCAAGGCGCCGGAGTGCTTCCATATCGAAGAGGCGCTGATCGAGCGCTGTCCGGTACCAGTATTCCACGACGACCAGCACGGCACCGCCATCGTGACCGTCGCGGGCATGCTCAACGCGCTGGAGATCCAGGGCAAGAAGATCGACGAGGTGCGCATGGTGTGCCTCGGCGCCGGCGCCGCCGCCACCGCCTGCTGCAAACTGATGCTGGCTGCCGGTGCGCGCAAGGAGCAGATCACCATGCTCGACAGCCGCGGCGTCATCCACGCCGGGCGCACCGACATCAACGCCTACAAGGGCGAGTGGGCGCGGGATACCGAGATGCGCACACTGGACGACGCCATCGAGGGCGCCGACGTGTTCCTCGGCGTGT
Source organism: Microbulbifer hainanensis (assembly GCF_014904735.1). Taxonomy (GTDB): domain Bacteria; phylum Pseudomonadota; class Gammaproteobacteria; order Pseudomonadales; family Cellvibrionaceae; genus Microbulbifer; species Microbulbifer hainanensis. The sequence goes on from NZ_JACZCR010000020.1 coordinate 91,779, forward strand.
CCGGCCCGAACCTGCTGTCCGCCGAGCAGCTGAAGCGCATGGCACCGCGCCCGGTGGTGTTCGCCTGCTCGAATCCGAGCCCTGAAATTGCCCCGGAGCTGGCCCACAGCGTGCGCGACGATCTGATCATGGCCACCGGCCGCTCGGACTATCCCAACCAGGTCAACAACGTGCTCTGTTTCCCGTTCATCTTCCGCGGCGCGCTGGACGTTCGCGCGGTGCGTATCAATGAGGAGATGAAGCTGGCGGCCATCGAGGCCATCCGGAAGATCGCTCACGAGCCGGTGCCGGAATCCGTACGCGCCGGCTACGGCGGCGTGGAGCTGAGTCTGGGCGCCGACTACATCCTGCCCAAACCCACGGATCCGCGCCTGCTGCCGGAAGTGGCGGCCGCGGTAGCACGCGCTGCCGTGGACAGCGGCGCCGCGCGACTGCCGTACCCGGCGCACTATCCGCTCACGGAACTCTGACCCGCCAAATCCGCCCCCGCGTCTCGACCCGCGGGGGCGACTTCCCGTCGCGCAATTGACTGCCATTCTTGAGCCATCCAGCCCCCGTCGCTACACTGCCCATCTATCAAAGCGTTAAAGTTCTACACCCGCATGAGTCACGTCTACGTGCTGACCAACCAGCACCAACAATTCCTGAGCAAAAGCAACGAGTGGATTGACGGCCGCGAGGCTATTCGCCTGTTCCGCAGCGAATACAAAGATGTCGCCATCAACCAGATGTTCGAAGCCAACACCCGCGACGTGAGCCTGCGCATCGAGTTGCTGCAGTGCGAAGTGAACGGCAAGGGCCAGCCGCAAGTGCCGGAAGACGCCCTGGGCGAACCCGCGGTCAAAGCGGAAGCGGCGGGCGAGCCGGAGATTGAGCCGGGCGCGCCGGAAGAAATGCCGCCGTCGACCAACCCGGAGGTGAACCCCGAGCCGGCCCCGGAGGTCACCCCGGACGAGCCACCGGAAGTCGCACCGGACGAGCCGCCGGAAATAGAGCCGCAGCAACCGGAAGAGGGTGCGGCCAAATCCAATTCCGCCGCCTGATCGCCGATTCGCCGCGGACTTGAGAAAGTCCCCGGCGACCCCCATATCGGCCTGCACAAGCGACAGCGCCATGCCAGGTGCCGACAGCCTCCAGGAGAACCGAGTGCCCAATCCCCATCTGGCCGCCCTGCGCCAACCACAGACGCTGCAACTGCTGAAGGGCATTCGCCGCGGTATCGAAAAGGAAAGCCTGCGCGTCACACCGGACGGCGCCCTGGCGCAGACCCCTCACAGCGAGGCGCTGGGCTCAGCGCTGTCGCACGACAGCATCACCACGGATTTCGCCGAGGCGCTGCTGGAATTCATCACGCCGCCGGAGGCCACACCCGAGGGCGCACTGGCAATCCTCGACCGGATCCACCGCTACACCTACAGCCAGATTGGCGACGAGCGCCTGTGGGTAAACAGCATGCCGTGCCGTATCGGCGCGGACGCGGATATTCCGGTGGCCCGCTACGGCAGCTCCCACAGCGGCACCATGAAAACTGTCTACCGGCTGGGACTGGGACTGCGCTACGGCCGCGCAATGCAGACCATCGCCGGCATTCACTACAACTTTTCCCTGTCGAACGATTTCTGGGCCTGGCTGCACGAGCACGAGGGTAGCAGCGAATCCCTGCGCGACTTCAAGACGCGCCGCTATTTCGACCTGATCCGCAATTTCCGCCGCCACTACTGGCTGCTGATCTACCTGTTCGGCGCCGCGCCGGCGGTGTGCGGCTCCTTTGTCGAAGGCCGCGAGCACAGCCTGGAAAGCTTCGACGATAATGGGCGCACCCTGTACGCCCCCTACGCCACGTCGCTGCGCATGGGCGACCTCGGCTACAACAGCGATGCCCAGCAGTCGCTGATCGTCTGCTACAACGACCTGCCCAGCTACCTGTCCACGCTATGCGCGGCCATCAGCCGGCCCTATGCGCCGTATCACGCGCAGGGCGTTAAAGATGCACAGGGCCACTACCAGCAGTTGTCCACAGGGCTACTGCAGATTGAAAACGAGTTTTACTCGCCGATCCGCCCGAAGAACCCGGCCGAGATGGGCGAGACGGCGCTGTCGGCGCTGGACAACCGCGGGGTGGAATATATCGAGGTGCGCTGCCTCGACCTGAACCCCTATGCACCGCTCGGTATCGACGCCCGGCAGATGCGCTTCCTCGACAGTTTCCTGCTGCACTGCCTGCTGGAAAAGAGCCCCAAGACGGACGATGCCGACTACCGCGCGGTACAGGAAAACCAGAACCGCATCGTTTATCGCGGCCGCGATCCGGAGCTGCAGCTGATCCACAATGGCGGCGAACTGAAACTCACCGACTGGGCCGGGCGCCTGCTCGATGAGATGGCGCCCATCGCCGAGCTCCTCGACAGCGCCTGGAGCGGCGACGACTACAGCCGCGCTATCGACGCGCAACGGGCCAAGGTCAGCGGTGAAGCGCCGACCCCGGCCGCGCAGATACTGGCGGAGATGCGCAAAAACAAGCAGAGCTTTTTCCAGTGGGCCGCCGACAAGGCCGAGCAGCACCGCCGCTATTTCCTCGAGCGCCCGCTCGACGACAGTGAACAGCGGGAATTCGCCGGGCAGGCCGAGGAGTCCCTGCGCAAACAAAGGGCGGTGGAAGACGCGGACACGGGCAGCTTCGAGGATTTCCTCGGCAAATACTATGCCCAGTACATCTTCTGCCAGCGGTAACGGCCGCCGGGCACTTCGATGAACTATCTCGCCCACCTGCTGTTGTCCGGCCCCGATCCGGACTGGCGCCTGGGCGGGCTGCTGGGGGATTTCGTCAAAGGTCCCCTGACCGGCGAGCGGCCCGCCGCGATCGAAGCGGGCATCCGCCTGCACCGCCGCATCGATGTCACCACCGATGAACACCCCGCACACCGCGAATCGCTCACCTTGCTGGATCCCAGCTGGCGCCGCTACGCCGGCATCATTATGGATATCTGGTTCGATCACCTGCTCAGCCGGCAGTGGTCCCGCTACCACCCGCAGCCCCTCGACGCCTTTTGTGACCAATGTTGGCAGGACTTTCACGCCCGCAGCCGGTATATTCCGCCGCGCGCGCAGGCGTTTATCGCCCGCGCTGAGCAATTTAAACTGTTGCAGAGTTATGGCGACCCGCAGGTAATCGCGCGCACACTGGAACGTGTCGGTCAGCGCCTGCGCCGGCCGGTGCCTTTGCACGAGGCGCTGCCGGAACTGATCGCCGCCGGGGGAACTCTGCAACACCAATTTGATCGACTATTTGAAGACTTGAATCGCGAGGCCGTCGAGTTTCGCCTGCACTATTCAGGATCCAATAAATCATGAGCCTACCTAACCCGCGCATTACCTTCCTGCTGGTATTCCTCGCCGTCGTATTTCTGCTGGGCGCCGCCTTTTATCTTGAATTTGCCATGGGGCTGGAACCCTGCCCGCTGTGTATCAGCCAGCGCTTGATGCTGCTGGCCGTGGGGCTGGTATCGCTGGTTGCTTTCCTGCACAACCCGGCCACGATCGGGCGGCGCATCTACGGCCTGCTGGTGTCACTGTCCGCGATGGGCGGGCTGTATTTCGCCGGTCGCCAGTTGTGGCTGCAGAGCCTGCCGGCGGACCAGGTGCCGGCCTGTGGCCCGGGCATCACCTACATGATCGATGCCTTTCCACTGGGCGACGTCATCAAGACCCTGCTGACCGGCGACGGCAACTGCGCGGATATCAAATGGACCTGGCTGGGCCTGTCCATTCCCGGCTGGTCCGCAGTGGGCTTTGCCGGCATCATCGCCTTCGGCGTGTGGCAGGCCTTCCGTAAACACTGATCGCCCTCCAACCGGGTGCGCCCGCGCGCCCGTCCGCGCCAACTGGTAGCCGCCTTGAAGCAGACAATTCCCCCGCAATTGCGTGAACTCGCGCACTGGCTGTCCGGCGCGGCGGCGCTGGCCGGTTGCGCAGTAGTCGGCCGCTGGATCAGCGCGCTGCTGTCACTGCCGATTCCCGGCTCGGTGGTGGGGATGCTGCTGTTGCTGCTGGGAATGATGCTCTACGGGGGCGTGCCCCGCGGTATCGCACTGGTCAGCGATCTGCTGCTGCGCCTGCTGGCGCTGTTGTTCCTGCCCGCCGCAGTGGGTTTCTATTTTCTCCGCGACCTGAACGCCGGCGACTGGCTGGGCCTGCTCGCCGCCACCATCCTCGGCACGCTGCTGAGCCTCACCCTGTGTGCGCTGCTGCTGAAAAAACTGCTGGAGTCTGCCGACGCGAGGCACAACGATGAGTGATGCCATCGCCGGCTTCCTGCACAGCCCGCTGTTCGTGCTGCCGCTCAATCTCGCCGCCTTCCTGTTCGGACTGAAACTCTACCGCGCAACGGGCACGGCACTGCTGCACCCGATCGTCGGTGCCAGCGCGCTGGTGGCCGTGGTGCTGCTGACAGTCGACATCCATTATCCCGATTACCAGCGCGCGAGCGGACTCCTCTACGCACTGCTGGGTCCGGCGGTGGTGGCGCTGGCGGTGCCGCTGAAGCAGAACCTGGGCATCATCCGCCGCGCCGGCTGGCCGCTGGCCATCACGCTGGTCGTGGGCGCGGCGCTGGCCCCGCTGGTGGCCGTCGGCTTCGCGATGCTGTTTGGCGCCGGGCACACGGTCATACTGGCGCTCGCGGGCAAGTCGGTCACCACGCCCATCGCGCTGGCAGTCGCGGAAAAAATTCACGCGGTGGAGAGCCTGACGGCGGGAATCGTCGTGTTTACCGGCGTCGTCGGTGCGGTACTGGGCCCGCCACTACTGAAGCGGATGGGTATCGACGACGACCGCATCCTCGGCCTGACGCTGGGCATCAATGCGCACGCAGTGGGTACCGCACGCGCGCTGGAGATCAGCGCCCTGTGTGGCGCCTTTGCGGCACTGGCGATGGGCCTGTGCGGCGCGCTGACCGCACTGCTGTTGCCGCTACTGCTGCGTTAACCGCGAGTCCGCGCTCAGTCTTCGAGCGCCATCACCAGCTCGGCCATGGCCGCATCAGCACCGCGGCCGCGTTCGCGCAGTCCATCTGCCACCGCGACGCGGGTATCGGCACTCTGGTTCTGGCTCACTTTCCACTTGCCTTCCAGTGTTTCGACCGCCAGCTCGATACCGACAATCGCCGACGACAGGCGCTGGATAAATACCTGCGGTGCATCGTCCACCGACCAGGGATCAGCGGCATCGCCCTCCTGCTGCGCGGTGAGATCGTCGAGCAGTTTTGCCAGCCACTGCGGATCCTCCACCAGCCGCAGGCGGCCACTGGCGTGGACTGCGGTGTAGTTCCAGGTGGGAACCACCTTGCCGTGTTCCGCCTTGGCCGGGTACCAGGACGGCGAGATGTAGCTATCCGGCCCGGTGAAGATCGCCATGGCGGACACAGGCTGATCGAGATCCCGCACCAGAGTGTTAGCCCGCGCGACATGCCCGCGCAGGGTGACGCCGTCGTCCTCGGCGACAGACAGAAGCAATGGCACGTGATTCGCGCACAGGCCCGCAGAGGAAGTGGTGACCAGGGTCGCCAGTGGAAATTGACGAATCAGCCGGTAGAGGTCGGGACGCGCCTCGCGTCGAAAATGGCTTGGAAGATACATGGTCGATACGGCCCCTCGGGCTGATGAGAAGCAGCGCATGTTAACCAACCCGGTTTTGGCGCTCAATGCGCTGGCTTCCTTGCCGGCGGCGGGCGAATCTCCTATCTTCCATAGGGCCTGCTGACACTAAATTAGAAGGCCGCACCCGCGCTGTTTCGGGCAGCACCAACGGGCGGCGATGGCAGTAAAAGCAACAAAAGGAAGTTCGGACATGCTGGAAAATTGTAAGACCGCACACGAGCGCTGGGGTGGGGTGAGTGACATCATCGACCGCTGGCTGCATTCCCGTCAGTCGCTCCTGGTGCGCTTCTGCGCGCTGTCAGAGAAAAAAGAATTCACTGAGGGCGATGCAGGGGTGGACGAAAATCTCCGCCAGCTGTGCCAGTACCTGATGGATTACATCTCGGCCGGTCACTTCGAGGTCTATGAACAGTTGATTCGCGAAGGGCAGGACTTTGGCGACAAAGCCGCACTGGATCGGGCTCGCGCACTCTACCGCGAAATCGACAGCACCACCGATGTCGCCGTCGACTTCAATGATAAATATCTGGAGACCGACGACCTCTCCAGTCTGCCCGGCGACCTTTCGCAATTGGGCGAAGCGCTGGAGACCCGCTTCGAGTCCGAGGACCAGATGATCGCGGTGCTGCATACAGCGCACAAGAACCAGCTGCCATCGTAACTGCAACCTGACGGCGACCGCCGTTACCCGACATTGTTGTTACCAGACATTAAAAAAGGGGCCAGAGGCCCCTTTTTCATATCCGGCAATAACGCTTATTCCTGATCGGAACCCTGATCAGCGTCGTCCGCCTTATCAGCTTCGTCCGCAGCGGCGTCGTCACCCGGCTTTACGTTCGCCTTGTGCAGTTCCACTTCAAAGATCAGTGTGGCGTTGGGGCCGATCATGCCGCCGGCACCGCCCGGTCCGTAGGCCAGGTCGGCGGGAATATACAGCTCCCACTTGGCGCCTTCCTTCATCATCTGCAGCGCTTCGGTCCAGCCCTTGATCACGCCATTCACCGGGAACTGAACCGGCTCGCCCTTGGCATAGGAGCTGTCGAATACGGTGCCGTCGATCAACGTACCCTTGTAGTCCACTTCAACCACGCTGTCAGCGCTCGGGGTATCGCCGCTGCCCTCGGTGATGACCTTGTACTGCAGACCCGAGTCAGTGGTCTTCACGCCTTCTTTCTTGGCGTTCGCTTCCAGAAATGCCTTGCCTTCCGCCAGGTTCTTCTCGGCAGTTGCCTTGAACTCTTTCTCCTGCTTGGCCAGCATTTCCTGCTGCTTGGACTGCATCTTCTCCTGGAAGACTGCGATCACCTTCTGCTTTTCTTCATCGGACAGGCGCGACTCGCGGCCGGCCTCGACATCTTTCAGAGCCATCAGCACGACCTGGGGATCCAGTTTTACATCCTGAGTCTGCAGGCGCTTGGCCATATCCTCGGCGATGATGTAGCTGACCTTTTTCTCGTGGGTATCCAGGGCGACTTCGGCGGTCTGCGTGGATTCCTGTTTGTTGCAGCCGGCCAGCACGAGGCCCAGGGCAACTGCAGCAGCCAAAGGAAGTTTATTCATGGGATTTGTCTCTTTATCCGTGATGCATTTATTAATTTGTACATGGCCTCTCGGCCAATGCCGGAAAGCGTCCCGGGTCATAACTCGACGCCGACACAACAGCGTGCCAGGCAGTGCCGTGCAAGTCTAACCCATGGCGGCGGCCGGTGCATACCGACAGCCTCAATTGGTCAAGGGCACCATTTTTGCCCATAAGTTCCCGACCCATTTACCAAAAAATCGCGAATCGGTGCTTTTTTTCCCGGTTTACGGCATACATTTTTTTGAAAAACAACGCTATTATCAGGCTTCCATCTGTTGTTGCGTCGGAAAATTTCCAGGGGTGGTCAACCATTTCCGAGGCAACCGATCAGTGCATGGATCTGTGAACGCGGTAGCAACCGCATCAACGTCGGGCACATCTATTAATCCCCGGATGCGCCGAATCGAAATTAAAACTCAGGATATTTACCCATGGCTGCCAAACGTAAAGCTGTTAATCCAGTCGCAGAACTGGAAGCACAAATCGCCAAGCTCACCAACCAACTCGACAAGGCCCGAGCCAAGCAGGCCACCGATGCCGGCAAAGCCGCGCAGAAGACGGCCAAGGCGGTAACTGCTGCCAACAGCAAGCTGGCCAAGGCCAAAACCAAGCTGGTGAGCGCCCGCGCCGCCGCGAAGAAGAGCAAAACCGCTGCAGTGAAGCAGCGCGTGGACACCGCCAAAGCGGCAGTAGACAAGCTCACCGCAGAACTGAAGATGGCCAAGGACGCGGCGGCGGAAGCCAAGCAGGCGGAAGCGGCTGCAAAAACCGAACTGAAGATCGCGGCGACTATCAGCAAAATAGCAGCCAAGGCGGAAAAAGCTACAGCCGGCAAAGGCAAGAAAAAGAAAGCCAGCTCCAAGAAAGCGCCAGCCAAAAAGGCCGCCGCGGAGAAGTCAGCCACTGCTGCCAAGGCACCGAAGAAATCCGCAGCAAAAACTGCAGCGAAACCAGCGAAAAAGGCCGCCAAGGCCACGGCCAAAAAAGCCCCGAAAAAAGCTGCCACCAAAAAGGCACCGGCCAAGAAAGCCGTAGCCGCGAAAGCCCCGGCCGAAAAGGCTGCAGCCAAGCCCGCGGCAAAGAAAGCACCCAAGCCCAAGAAGGCCCCGGTCAAGAAGGCAGCCGCCAAGCCAGCCGCCGCACCCAAGCCCGCTGCGCCGGCCGAAGTGAAGTCGGAAAGCAAACCCGAAACCAAGCCGGAATCCGGTTCCCCGATTATGGGCAAGACGCCGGAATCGCGCCCGCTTGGCGGCGAGCCGGCAGCGGAGCAGAAGCCCGCCGAAATGCCGAAGACGGCTCCGGCTCCGAGCATCACCCCGATGACTCCGCCGAACAGCCTGTTTTCCAGCGAAAAGTCCGGCGACGAGTAAGTCCCGCTAGGTGCCGGCCCGCCGCGCGCCAAAGCTATTGATCAGGCCCGCCCAGCGGGCCTGTTCTTTTTGCAGCAGACCGTATTGCTGCCCCGCCAGTTCGAGTGCCGGCCGATCTTCCGGCCAGGTCTCTTCCTGCAATTTCCACAGCGCCGCCAGTTGCCGCTGCTCCAGCTTCAGTTCATAGCGCTTGCACCAGTCGTAGAGTCCCTGTGAGCGCGGGCGCAGCCGTCCGAGCCAACGGCGCAGATGGCGCACGCTGGAAATCATGCGCCGCCGCGGTGCCAACCCCCGGTCCGCCACCCGCCAGCTCTCTTCGCTCAGCTGGCGCCCACAGGCGGTCACATAGCTGGCCCACAGCAGCAGGCACACGTCGGCCCCTTTTCGGTCCTGGCAGTCCAGCAGGAACTGCTGGACCTCCTCGTGGCGGTAGAAATCGAGACTGAACTGCCACAGGGGGTTCTGCAGCGAAGAGGAGGGAGGGGCGGTTTTTGTCATGGTGGGCCCGTTAGCACTAAAATCGCGACCGCTTTAATGTCGAATAGCCTAGCATCCGCATGGGCCCGTGAGGTTTTTTCTTTGATCAATTTGCAAGGTGTCTCCGTCCAGCGCGGCGGTCGCGAACTGTTGCATGAAGCCGACTGCCGGATTTTCCCGGGTCACAAAGTCGGCATCATCGGCGCCAATGGCTGCGGCAAGTCCACCCTGTTCAAACTGCTGCTGCGCGAAATCGACAGCGACACGGGTCGTGTGGAGATCCCCGCGGGCTGGCGCATTGCGCATATGGCCCAGGAGGTTCCCGCCGGCGAGCAGAGCGCCCTCGACTATGTACTCGATGGCGATGCCGAGCTGCGCCAACTGCAGGCGGCACTGACCCGCGCGGAGAGCGATGGTACCGACGGCCGGCAGCTGGCGGAACTGCATGAGCACATGGCGGCAATCGACGGCTACAGCGGGCCGGCGCGTGCGGCACAACTGCTCGACGGCCTCGGTTTCGCCCACAGCGAGCAGCAGCGACCGGTGCGCAGTTTTTCCGGTGGCTGGCGCATACGCCTGAACCTGGCCCGCGCGCTGATGTGCCCGGCAGACCTGATGCTGCTCGACGAACCCACCAACCACCTGGACCTGGATGCGACCCTGTGGCTCGAACAGTGGCTGCAGCGCTTTCCCGGCACCCTGTTGATCATCTCCCACGACCGCGACTTCCTCGATGCCGTGGTGGACGGTATCGTCAGCTTCGAACAACAGAGCCTGGTGCTCTACAGTGGCAACTACAGCGCCTTCGAACGCACCCGCGCCGAGCGGCTCGCACAGCAGCAGGTACAGTACGAGAAGCAGCAGGCCGAGCGCGCGCACATGGAAGACTTCGTGCGCCGCTTTCGCGCCAAGGCGACCAAGGCCCGGCAGGCACAGAGCCGACTCAAGGCGCTGGACCGCATGGCAGAGATAGCGCCGGCGCATATCGATTCGCCGTTCCGCTTTTCCCTGCCGTCGTCGGACAAGACTTCCGACCCGCTGATCGACCTGCGCGAGGCAGATATTGGCTATCGCGACAGCGGCGGCGAGGACAAGGTGATCGTGCGCAAGGTGCAGCTGGGCATTCAACCCGGGCGCCGCATCGGCCTGCTCGGCCCCAACGGCGCCGGCAAATCCTCCCTGATCAAGACCCTGGCCGGTGAATTACCCCTGCTGCACGGTGAGCGCCTGTGCGGGGAACACCTCGCGATCGGCTACTTCGCCCAGCACCAGCTGGAGGCGCTGGACGGCGCCGCGTCGCCGCTGCTGCACCTGCAGCGCCTGTCCCCAGACGCGAGTGAGCAGTCACTGCGGGATTTTCTCGGCGGTTACGGCTTCGTCGGCGACCGGGTGTTTGAAAAGGTGGGCGGATTCTCCGGTGGCGAAAAGGCGCGGCTGGCACTGGCGATTCTCGCCTGGCAGAAACCCAACCTGCTGCTGCTCGATGAGCCGACCAACCACCTGGATCTGGAAATGCGCCACGCGCTGACCCTGGCGCTGGCGGAGTTTCCCGGCGCCGTGGTGCTGGTTTCCCACGACCGCCACCTGCTCGCCAACACCGCGGACGAATTCATGCTCGTCGCCAACGGCCGCGCGGAACCCTACGACGGCGATCTGGAAGATTACAAGCAGTGGCTGCTGAATTTCCGCCGCAATGAAAAGGCCGAGGAGAAGGCAGCGACGGCAGATACCCCCACGGAGGACAAAAAAGCCCAACGGCGTGCCGCCGCGGCCCTGCGCGAACAGCTGAAACCACTGACCAACAGGCTCAAACGCATCGAGCAACAGATGGCGCAGGCGGAAAAGGCGCTGGCACAAGTAGAAGAACAGCTCGCCGATGAAAACCTCTACAGCGGCGGCCAGCAGGACGAGATAGCGCGCCTCAATCGTTCCCAGGCGGAACAGCGCGAGACCCTCGACACGCTGGAAATGGAGTGGCTGGAAATCAGCGAGCAGCTGGAGGACGCCCGCGGAGACTGAGCCGGGAAACGCCGACGCATCGCGGCGCCGGCGTTAAATCGGTGTCGTGCAACCGTTTTCGTTCACCGCTGTCCCCGCCGGCGTGCTCGGGCAGCGGTCCAGATAGTCGGGTACACCGTCGTAGTCGGAGTCGCCCGGGCAACCGTTGCTGTGCACCGGGATGCCGGGCGGCGTCTGCGGGCAGCCATCGATATCATCAAACACACCGTCGCCGTCAAAGTCGCGCACAATGCGCGGGTACTCGTACCACTGGTAGCCGATACTGATACTGACAAATCCATCCAGGCCACCGTGCTCCACCCCCTGGAAGAGTCGCGCATCACCGCGGGCCTGCCAGCGCGGCCCCAGTTTGTACTTCACACCCAGACCGAGATTGACCATGGTCTGGCGATCGTGCCAGTCGAAGGCATCGTCGTAGGAATCGTTGTTGTCCACCCGTATTTCCCCAGCGCCGAAGGCGACATAAGGCTGCCAGCAGAAATTGCCACAGAAGCGACCGGCGAAGTGGTAGAACAGATCCATGTGGTAGTTGTACACCTCGACCTTTTCGTCGAGGTCTTCGACTTTCGCACTGAAATAATCGAGGACGCCTTCTAACGCCCAGCGATCGGTAACGCTGTAGCCCAGTCCGGCGCCGCCACCGGTGGTATCTTCCAGGTCATAACCTTCGAAAGGGGAGCCATCGAGGCGGTCGCCGCTGAACCAGTACTGGCCACCGTTCAGGTAGAGATTCAGGGTGGTTTCTTCATCTGCCAGTGACGGCGCACTGCACAGGCCTGCCAGCACAGAAACGCTGAAGGCAATCGGGGCGAGCGGGCGGCTTTTTGTCATTGTGGGCTCCGGAAGTTCCTTTTACCGGCAGTGGGTCTGAATGAAGATAGCAGACATTGGCGCGGCACAACGGCGCGCCAGTGGCTGTCAAAAAAACGTCACGGAGCCACCCGAAATGCGCCGCCATCCCTGGCAACACCGCGCCGTTTATTTACGGCGGTAGAGCAGGTCCCAGACCCCGTGGCCAAGCCGCAGGCCGCGGCGCTCGAACTTGGTTTCCGGGCGGAATTCCGGCCTCGGCGCGTAGTTGCCGGCGCCGGCGGTATTTTCCAGTTGCGGCTCGGCCTCCAGCACCTCGAGCATATGCTCGGCGTAATTTTCCCAGTCGGTGGCCATATGCAGCAGGCCACCGGTTTTCAGTTTGGCGCAGATCAGTTGCACGAACTCCGGCTGCACGATGCGGCGCTTGTGGTGCTTTTTCTTGTGCCAGGGATCGGGGAAATACAGCTGGAAACGGTCGAGCAGGCCGTCATCGATGCAGTCGTTCAGCACGTCCACCGCGTCGGCCATATAGACGCGCAGGTTTTTCAGCTCGGCCTTGCCGGCGTTGTTAATCAGGCGGCCTACCCCGGGTGGGTGCACCTCGATGCCGATGAAATCCTTGTCCGGTTCCGCCTCGGCCATCGCCAGCAGCGAGTCCCCCATACCAAAACCGATCTCCAGCACCAGCGGTGCAGCGCGGCCGAAAACCGCCTGTGGATCCAGCGGACCATCGAATAGCGACAGACCGTAGGGCCCCCAGTAATTGTCGAAAGCGCGGCGCTGCCCCTCGGTCATGCGCCCGGCGCGAATCACATAGCTGCGGATGGATTTCTTCTTGTATTCAGTGCGGTAGGGAAAGTCTTCCGCGGACTCGTCTTGCATGCTTCGCGACCTCGAATGCGAATTTATTGACTGGCTGGAAGGTTGGCGTGCCCCGGGGACGCGCCAAACCTCCGCGTTAACTAGCTGACATTGTAGGGCCCCGGGCCCGGGAATTATTTGGAGAGATTCAGCGCGGCGATAAACAGGGCCACCCAGCCGCCAATCATCAACAGGCCGCCCAGCGGCGTCACCGGACCGAGCCAGCGCGGACCGCCAAAGGTCAGGCCATAGAGACTGCCGGAAAAAAACAGCACACCGACAAAGAACAGGGCGCCGCAGACGGCGAGGGCCGTGCGCTCGCCCCACTGCTGGATCAGCACCGCGACACCGATCAGCGCGAGTGCGTGTACCAGCTGGTAGTGCACGCCGGTCTTGTAAGCCTCGAGCAGGTTGTCAGCGACTTTCCCGCGCAGGCCGTGGGCACCGAATGCCCCGAGAATGACGCCGCTGCCGCCGAGCAGCGCGGCCAGCAATAAGTAGAGTTTGCTCACCGGAAATCTCCCACTTTCCAATCAATGTTCCACCAATAAAAAAACCGCGCTGCTGCGCGGTTTTTTGTGCCCGAAGGCAGTGCGCGGATCAGGCTTTCTCTCAAGCCTCCATCGCCACGCGTACTTTCTTCATGGCATTTTTTTCCAGCTGGCGGATTCGCTCGGCGGATACGCCGTACTTGTCGGCCAGCTCGTGCAGGGTGGACTTCTCTTCACTCAGCCAGCGTGCGCGCAGGATATCCTGGCTGCGCTCGTCCAGCTGCTCCATGGCGGCGGCGAGGCTGTTGAGGCTGGTTTCCTGCCAGTTGTCGCGTTCCAGCTGGGCGGCCGGATCGAAACGGCGGTCCTCGAGATAGTGCGCCGGCGCCTGCCAAGCACTGTCATCATCGTCGTCCACGCCAGCATCGAAGGCGGCGTCGTGGGCGGCCAGGCGGCCCTCCATCTCGTGGACGTGGGCCACATCGACGTTCAGGTCCGCGGCCACGGCCTTGGCCTCGTCGTTGGTCAGCCAGGCCAGCTTTTTCTTCTGACCGCGCAGGTTGAAGAACAGCTTGCGCTGCGCCTTGGTGGTGGCGATTTTAACGATGCGCCAGTTGCGCAGGATGAACTCGTGAATCTCGGCCTTGATCCAGTGCACGGCAAAGGACACCAGGCGCACACCCTTCTCCGGGTTGAAGCGCTTGACCGCCTTCATCAGGCCGACATTGCCCTCCTGGATCAGGTCGGACTGGTTCAGGCCGTAACCGGAGTAGGACTTGGCGATATGCACCACGAAGCGCAGGTGCGACAGCACCAGCTGGCGCGCGGCGTTCAGGTCTTCGCGGTAATAGAGATCTTCCGCCAACCGCTTCTCCTCGTCGGCGGACAGCACGTCGAAGCCGCTGACTGTCTGGATATAGGCGCCGAGATTGGCACCCGGAGACAGTATCTGGGCGGGCTGTAGGCTGGTTCCCATTCGGGTCTCTCCTCTCTGAATTCTCGTGCCGGACCGGTTGATGACCGGGCGGCCGCCGCTGCGGGCACAGGGCCGGCAAGCGACAAATTGGCCTCAGTGTAGCACTTGCGTGACCGCCATAGGAAGTCCGGATGGGGGCGCCGCAATGCGTTGAAATCCGGGCTCTTAGAGGGGTTATCCACAGGATGGGTTCCCCGCCGCACAGGGGCTTTACCTTTCTTCACGCACGCAGGGGCCACGGGCATCGGAATCGGCCGCCAAAGCGGTCGAATTCGGCGCAGACGAACCGAGCAATCAGCGCGGTTCTATGGCCTTGATATGCCGAGCCACGGCCACCCAGGCACCGAGCAGGCCGAGCAATGCCGCACCGGCCGTCAGGCCAAGCAGGTAACTGATACCGGGGCCGTGCAGGGTGTAGCCACTGCCGTAGGACGCCGACAGGCCGGCCACCGGGCCGGACAACAGCGCGGCACCGGCGGCCACCAGCAGCCAGGCCAGCAGGCCGCCGAAAAAGCCGTAGCACAGGCCGCTGTACAGGAAAGGGCGGCGCACAAAGGCATCGGTGGCACCCACCAGTTTGACCACGAGTATCTCCTCGCGGCGGTTTTCGATATGCAGGCGAATGGTGTTCACCACCACCAGCAGCACCCCCAGCGCCAGCAGCAGGGCCAAACCGGCAGACAGGCGCCGCCCCAGCTCGGTCAGTTGCGCCAGACGCTGCACCCAGGCCATATCCAGGACCACCGAGTCAGTCAGCGCGCTGTCGCGCAGCTGCTGGGCCAGCGCCTCGAGATCCGCGCTGGCGGTGTTGCGCGGGCGCACCAGCAGCACCGCCGGTAGCGGATTACTATCCAGGCCGGTCAGCGCATCAGCCAAGCCGGAACTCTGCTGGAACTCGGCCAGGGCATCATCCGGGGAGATATAGGTGACGTCCGCCACCAGGGGTTTCGCGCGCAGTTCATCGGCGAAGGACTGCACCACCGAGTCGCGCACGTCTTTGTGCAGGAATACCGAGATCTGTGGCTGTCCGTCCCAGCCGGCCACGGCGCGCTGGAAGTTCACCAGCCCCAGCTGCAGGGCGGCCGGCAGGGCCAGGGCGATGGCGATCACCAGTGCGGTCATGCCACTGGCCAGCGGCGTGGCAAAGAAGCGGCGCAGGGATTCACCGGCCATTTCACGGTGGTGGCCGAGCCAGCTGTGCCAGCGGTCGCCGAGACTGGTGCGTGCGGCAACCGCGCCGGGGCCGCGTTCGGCCGGCGGGCGCTGGGCAGTGCGGGTCGCCCGCGGGGAATTATGAATACGCTGGTTCACGGCTCGGGATTCCATCGTAGATCAACTGGCCCGCCTGCAGGGTCAGCACGCGGCGTTTCATGCGCGCGATCAGCTCCAGATCGTGACTCGCCACCATCACAGTGACGCCCACGGCGTTGAAATCGGCAAACAACTGCATGATCTCTGCCGACAGTTGCGGATCCAGGTTGCCGGTAGGTTCATCGGCCACCAGGATCGCCGGCTTGTTCACCACCGCGCGGGCAATACCGACGCGCTGCTGTTCACCGCCGGAGAGCACGATCGGATTGTGCTTTTCCTTGTGCAGCAGGCCGACTTTATCCAGTGCGGCGCGCACCCGCCGACCCACTTCGCGTTTGCTGCAGCCGGCCACGGACAGGGGCAGGGCGACGTTTTCGAACACACTGCGATCGAACAGCAGCTGGTGGTTCTGGAAGACGATGCCGAGGTTGCGGCGGTAATAGGGGACCTGGCCGTTGCGCAGGCGGTTGAGGTTCTGTCCGGCCACGAGAATACTGCCGCGGGTAGGGCGCTCGATGGCGGTGAGCAACTTGAGCAGCGTGCTCTTGCCCGCCCCGGAGTGCCCGGTCAGGAACACCATGTCGCCGCGCTCGATGTCCAGGCTGACCCGCACCAGCGCATCCTGCCCGGACTCATAGCGTTTGTTGACGTTGTCGAAGGTGATCATGCAGTGGTCGCAGCGTTTTTATTATGTGTTGCGGGCGCAGCCGGGGCGGCGCCCGCCGGAAATCAGCTCGGTTCGCGATTGAACAGCGCGGCGACATAGTCGCGCGCGACAAACGGCTGCAGGTCTTCCGCCTGTTCACCCACGCCGATAAAGCGTACCGGAATACCAAAGCGCTGCGCCAGCGCGAAAATCACCCCGCCCTTGGCGGTACCGTCGAGCTTGGTCAACACCAGGCCGGTGACGCCGGCGGCATCGCGGAACTGGCTGGCCTGGCTGATGGCGTTCTGGCCGGTACCGGCATCCAGTACCAGCAGTACCTCGTGGGGAGCGGAGTCGTCGAGCTTGCCCATTACGCGGCGCACCTTGCTCAGCTCTTCCATCAGGTTGGCCTTGGTGTGCAGGCGCCCGGCGGTATCGGCGATGACCACATCGATGCCGCGGGCCTGGGCCGACTGCACCGCGTCGTAGATCACCGAGGCGCTGTCGGCACCGGTGTGCTGGGCCACCACCGGCACGTCGTGGCGCTCGCCCCAGACCTGCAGCTGCTCCACCGCCGCGGCGCGGAAGGTGTCGCCAGCCGCCAGCATCACCGACTTGCCCTGGTTCAGGTAGCGGTGCGCCAGTTTGCCGATGGTGGTGGTCTTGCCAACACCGTTGACGCCGACGACCAAAATGACGAAGGGCTTCTTGGCCGTATCGATTTCCAGCGGCGCCTGGACAGTATCGAGCAGCTGCGCCAGCTCGTCCTGCAGTGCACCATAGAGCGCCGCGCCATCGCCCAGCTCCCGGCGCGAGACGCGCTCGGTCAGGCGCTCGACGATTTCGGAGGTGGCTTCCACCCCCACGTCCGCCATCAGCAGCTGGGTCTCCAGCTCCTCGAGCAGCTCTTCGTCAATTTCCTTGGCACCGAGGAACAGGTTGCCCATACCCTCGGCAAACTGGCCGCTGGTGCGGCTCAGGCCGCGGCGGATGCGGGAGAAAAAGCCAACCTTTTGCTCTTTCTGCGGCTCGGGCGCCGGTTCTGCAGGTGCCTCCGCTACGGGTTCGGGTTCCGGTTCGGGCGCAGTGTCCGCCTGCGATTCGGCCTGCGCGGTGGCTTCTTCCTGCTCCGCTACCTCTTCCGCTACCCCGGCGTCCGGCACTTCCGCTTCGGCGGCTTCTTCCGCCTTGCTGTCGACGGGTTGCCCGGCTTCGTCGGGCTTGGGCTTCTTTTTGCGCAGGAAGTCAAAGATCATGTGTGCGTCCGGGTGTACCGCTGTCAGAAAGGCGCTAATCTTAGCACCGCTCAAGTCCCCAGTAGAGAGTTACCAGAGAGTCACCTTGCCCCGAAACTCATCCAGGCGCCCAGCGCACAATCCGGCCCCCCAGGGCCAGTCACAACTGCGCATCATCGGCGGCCGCTGGCGCGGGCGCAAGCTGCAGTTCGCCCCGGTCGAGGGCCTGCGCCCCACCGGCGACCGCCTGCGCGAAACCCTGTTCAACTGGCTGCAGTTCCACCTGCCGGGCGCCCGCTGCCTGGATCTGTTCGCCGGCTCCGGCGCCCTGGGGCTGGAGGCGCTGTCGCGGGGCGCGGATGCGGTGGATTTTGTCGAACTCAACCGGCGCGCGGCGCAGACACTGACGGAACAGCTGCAAGTCCTGCAGGCGGACAACGGCCGCGTGCACCACAGCAGTGCGGCGGATTTCCTGACGCGGGCCGAGGGCGACTACGACATCGTGTTTGTGGATCCGCCGTTCGCCGGCGACCTGTGGCAGGAAGCTCTCACCGCTCTGGCACCGCACCTGCGGGACGGCGCACTGGTCTATGTGGAAACGCCGCGGGACAACCAACTGGTGACACCGGCGGGCTGGCAACTGGAGAAGGAAAAGAAGGCCGGGCAGGTGCAGATGCGGTTATTTACCTGTGGGCAGCCTGGGTCGTCCTGACCCCGGCACCCCGGCGCCGCTCGCATTGGTCTATCGGCCAATGACGGCACATCCCTGTGCCGCACTGTACCAGTGGGCAGCCCGAGTCGTCGTGACCCCGGCTGCCCCTCGTGCCGCCGGGATCTGCGCAAAGCCACGAGGCCTTTCGTTACAGATTTTGAGCCCTCCGCACAAATTGTTTACCATGCGCGTCCCATTCGGCCCCGCTCGGAAAGCTGACGTATGAAAAAAGTCGTCTATCCCGGAACCTTCGACCCCATCACCAATGGTCATATGGACCTGGTGGAGCGGGCCGCCCGGCTGTTCGATCACGTAATCGTGGCGGTAGCCGCGAGCACGCGCAAAAATCCGCTGTTCACCATGGACGAGCGGGTGGAACTGGCCCAACAAGTGCTCGGCCACCTGCCCAATGTCGAGGTGATCGGCTTCGATATCCTGCTCGCCGACCTGGTGCGCCAGGTGGATGCCTACGGCGTATTGCGCGGTCTGCGCGCAGTGTCCGATTTCGAATACGAGTTCCAGCTGGCCAATATGAACCGGCAACTGGCACCGAATATGGAAAGCCTGTTCCTGACCCCGGCCGAGCACCTCTCCTATATCTCTTCTTCGCTGGTGCGTGAGATCGCCTCCCTCGGCGGCGACGTCACCAAGTTCGTACCGCCGGCGGTTCAGCGGGCACTGCTGGATAAATTCCAGAAGTAACCCGATCTTGGAGCCCCCCGCGGGCTCCGTGGCGCTTTCTGTTACACTCGGACGGATTTTCACAGTCCCCCGGAGTGTTTCGTGCGCAATCTGATACTCGCTCTTCTCGTTCTTTCCAGCGCAGCCGCGCAGGCCGGTACCGCGCAGGGCGCAGCCGCGCAGGTCACAGCCGCACAGGCGTCTGCGAGCCAGGAAATCCAGCCGGAAGTCGCCACCGGGCGCACCGAGGTCAAGTCGGCCACTGCCAGTAAATTCATGGCGGTTACCGCCAACCCTCACGCCAGCCTCGCCGCCGAGCAGATGCTTGCCCGCGGCGGCAGCGCGGTGGACGCAGCCATTGCTGCACAGATGGTGCTGGGACTGGTGGAGCCGCAATCGTCCGGTATCGGTGGCGGTGCCTTTATGCTGAGCTACCGCGCCGGCGACAAGCAACTGAACTACTACGACGGCCGCGAAAAGGCGCCCGCCGGCGTCGATGAAGATTACTTCATGCGCGACGGCAAGCCGCGACCATTTTTAAAGGCGGTGATCGGTGGCAATTCTGTCGGCGTTCCCGGTGTCCTGCGCATGCTGGAACTCGCTCACAAGCGCGATGGCAAACTGCCCTGGGCCACTCTGTTCCAACCCGCCATCCAACTCGCCGAAAACGGTTTTGCAGTGTCGCCGCGCCTGCACCAGTTGCTCGAGGAACTGCCCCAGGTGGCAGTGCGGCCGGCCATTCGCAACTATTTCTTTGATGCCGATGGCGAACCCCTGCCGGTCGGCCACATCCTGAAAAACCCCGCGTACGCAAAGACCCTGAAGTTGATTGCCGAACAGGGGGCGGGCTATTTTTATCGCGGTGACATCGCCCGCGCGATTGTTCAGGCCGTGCGCAACGACCCGGAAAACCCCGGCGTTATGACCCTGCGGGACCTGGCCGATTACCAGGCGCAACGCCGGGAACCTATCTGTGCGGAGTTCCTGGTCTATCGTGTCTGCGGCGCGGACGCGCCTTCATCCGGCGGCACCACTGTGGGCGCGACCCTGGGCATGCTGGGACAGTTCCCGCTGCATCAGTACAAGGCCGGCAGCACCGAGCTGACCCACCTGTTTGCGGAGGCCTCGGAACTGGCCTTCGCCGACCGCAATACCTATTCCGCCGACCCGGACTTTGTCGACGTGCCCAGCCACGCGATGGTCGCACCGGGCTACCTGGTGCAGCGCGCTAAGCTGATCGACCCGAACGCGGCCACACCAGCGGTGCCGGGCAAACCCAAGGCGTTTCACGAGAAGCGCCTCACGGCCAAATCGCCGGAACTGCCCAACACCAGCCACCTGGTGATCGTCGATCGCTACGGCAATGGTGTCAGCATGACTACCAGTATCGAGACCGGATTTGGCTCGCGACTGATGGTGAAGGGCTTCCTGCTCAACAACCAGCTGACCGACTTTTCCTTTACGCCGAAAAATGCCGACGGCGCCCTGGTAGCCAACCGCATCCAGCCGGGCAAGCGGCCGCGTTCGTCCATGTCGCCGACTATCGTGTTCAACAAGGACGGCAGCATGCGCCTGCTGGTGGGGTCGCCGGGCGGCTCGCGTATCATCGACTACACCGCGCGCACCATCCTGTACCACCTGGGCCTGGGTATGCCGATCGCCGATGCGGTGGCCGCGGGAAATATCGCTGCAATCGGCAGCACCGTGGAACTGGAGCCGGGATTCTTTTCCGCCACTACAATTGATGGCCTGGAAAAACTCGGCCACAGGGTGATTCAGCACCAGCTCAACAGCGGCATCCACGCCATTGCGCTGCACGACGGCAAGCTGTACGGCGGCGCCGACCCGCGCCGCGAGGGCAGTGCGCTGGGTCAGTGAGACCCGGCCACCAGCTCGCCGCGCTGGTAGCGGCGCCACACGGTCGCGGTGGTGCTCTCGACCAGCGGCAGTTGCAGCAGGTTCTTATCCAGCACGGTGAAATCCGCCCACTGGCCCACGGCCAGGCTGCCCGCCTTGCCCGCGCGGCGGCCGGCCTCGGCCAGTAGGGCGCGCAGTTCCGCGCGGTAGTCATCCGCGGTATTTTCCGGGATGATTTTCTCCACCAACGCCATGGCGCTCTCTTCGCGCAGCAGGCCGATGGCCAGGCCATTTTCATCTTTTTCGATGACGCCACCGGGCGGATTGGGCGTATCGTGATTGATACCGGCGGCGGCCAACGCTTCGGAGTTGGTCCAGACGCTAGCGCGGTCGCCGGAGAAAAGCACAATCGGGTAGAAATCGGAAACCTGGTCCAGCTGATCCTTGTGCGGCCCGCCAGCGGTAAAAATACCCGCGTTCCAGCCCTGGCCGACGATCACCTGCCGCTGCGGATGGGTGCGCATAAATTCCGCCACACGCTGCTGGCAGTCACCCACGCTGGCGGCATCGCGCAGATCAACCCGATTACCCAGCGCCCACGCGTGCAACTGGGCCCCGACAAATCCCGGCAGTACCAGGCGGCCTTGCAGATCCTCGACCCGGGTATGCGCACCGACAAACTTGTCGACACCTTCTTCAGCACCGATATACAGAATCCTTCCGTTATCCAGGGCCATGGCAGCAGCCTGCGGTCGCTGAGGGTCGAGGGTGACGATATAGGCATTCTTCAGCACCAGCTTGGCGCCGGAGGACACATCTTCCGCGCTGCCGTCATGGCCGGCGCGGCCGCAGGCTGCCAGCGCCAATACAGCGGCGGCAATCAGGGTGTATAGAAGCCCGCCCCGACGGATCCCTTCCCACGTCATTTTTCTCTCCCGGTGCGATTCGTGTCACCGGAAAAGTATAGGAGAGGCGCATCATCCGTCTGGAATTCGACAACCCGGGTGGGGCCCGGGTATCCGCATTTTTTGTGCCCCGGTTTCAGCGCTGGCAGCGGTTACAGAAGAAAGTGTTGCGCTGCCCCAACACGATATCGCGGACCGGGCGGCCGCAGGCGGGGCAGGGCTGGCCGGCACGGCCGTAGACGTTGAGCTGCTGGGCGAAGTAGCCGGGCTTGCCGTCACCGCCGATAAAGTCGCGCAGTGTCGTGCCGCCCTGCTCGATGGCGCGGGCGAGTACTTCCTTGATCGCCGCGGCGAGGCGCTGGTAGCGGGCGCGGGAAATGGAACCGGCCTCCCGGTCCGGACGGATGCCGGCGAGAAACAGCGACTCACTGGCGTAGATGTTGCCGACTCCGACGACGATGCGGCCGTCCATGATAAAGGTCTTCACCGACTGGCGCCGTCCGCGGGAACCCGTGAACAGGTAGTCGCCGTCAAAATCGTCCGACAGCGGTTCCGGGCCCAGGTGTGCGAGCAGATCGTGGGCAACCGGGTCCTCGTCGGTCCACAGCAGGGCGCCGAATCGGCGCGGGTCGTGGTAGCGCAGCACCAGGCCGCTGTCGAGTACCCAGTCTATGTGGTCGTGTTTTTTCAGTGGCTCCGACGCCGGCACCATACGCAGGCTGCCGGACATGCCCAGGTGCCAGATGGCGCAGCCGCGGTCGGTGTGCACCAGCAGGTACTTGGCGCGGCGCTCCAGGCACAGGATCCGGGCGCCGGCGATGCGCCGCTCGAAATCCGGGTCCACCGGCCAGCGCAGGCGGCGCTGGCGTACCGCAGCCGAGCGCACCACGCGCCCCTCCAGGTGGGGGGCGAGGCCGCGGCGGGTGGTTTCTACTTCCGGTAGTTCGGGCATACCAGTGCATTTTCTCCGGGCGTAAAAAAACCCGGCCTGGCCGGGCTTTTTTCGGTAGGGTCAATCAATTACTTGATTTTGCCTTCCTTGTACATCACATGCTTGCGAACAACGGGATCGTACTTTTTGATCTCCATTTTTTCCGGCATGTTGCGCTTGTTCTTGGTGGTGGTGTAGAAGTGGCCAGTGCCGGCACTGGAATTCAGACGAATCTTGTCACGCATTGTTTTGTCTCCGATCTCTTAGCTGGGCTTACCGCCAGTTACACTTTTTCGCCGCGGGCGCGCAGCTCGCTCAGTACGGTATCGATACCGCGCTTATCGATAACGCGCATACCTTTGGCGGAGACGCGCAGCTTCACAAAGCGCTTCTCGGACTCTACCCAAAAGCGGTGGCTGTGCAGGTTGGGCACGAAGCGACGCTTGGTGCGGTTCTTAGCGTGGGATACATTGTTACCGGTGACCGGGCGCTTACCGGTAACCTGACATACCTTGGACATCTGTTGGCCTCTTCAAAACTCTAGCGTGCCCGCCTGACCCCGACCATAGCTGAGGGGAGTGCGGGAACATCAATTCGGGATTCTAATCCGGTTCCTGGGCGGCGGCGGAAACTGTTCAGAATCTGGCCCGGCCGCAAAGAGCGGCGTTTTATACCAGAACAGGTCGGGGGGAGCAAGTTTTGTACAGCAAAATGACCCTTTTTAGCCCTTCCGGCCCTCGCCGCTACAGGAGCCCCTGTTCGGCGAACGACAGCGCCTCCCCTTCGCCCACGATCATATGGTCGAGTACCTTGATATCCACCAGCGCCAGTGCCTGGCTCAGTCGCTCGGTAATCCAGATATCCGCCTGGCTGGGTTCGCTGACTCCGGAAGGGTGGTTATGGGCCAGGATCACCGCCGCAGCGTTCTTCTGCAGCGCCGCCTGCACCACCTCGCGGGGGTAGACGCTGGCCGCGTTGAGGGTGCCCTCGAACAGTTCCTCGAAGGCGATCACCCGGTGCTGGCTGTCCAGATAGAGGCAGCAAAAGACCTCGCGCCGCCGGTGGCGCAGCTGGGCGGCGAGAAAGCTGCGCACCGCGCCGGGGCTGCACAGGGCGTCGCTGCGGGCAAGCGTCTCCGCCAGGTGGCGCCGCGCCATTTCCAGCACCGCCTGCAGCTGCACGAACTTGGCGTCGCCGAGGCCCTTGGCGCGGCAGAACTCCCGCCGCTCCGCCTCCAGCAGCGGCCGCAGGCCGCCGAACTCGGCCAGCAACTGGCGCGCCAGATCCACGGCGGAGACCCCGGGCAGCCCCACCCGCAGGAAGATCGCCAGCAGCTCGGCATCGGAGAGCGCAGCCGCGCCCCGCTCCAGTAGTTTCTCCCGCGGGCGCTCCGCCGCCGGCCAGTCCGTGATTGCCATAGCTCCTCCCTGAGCTTTTGCCGCTGCCCGCGGCGCTTTGCCTTATATGAACAGGCGCAGAAATGCTAATCTTACCTGCTCGCCCTATTTTGGAAACACTGTTTCGGATACAGCACCTATGTCTTCCCTGGCCCAGAAACGCATACTGCTCGGCATCAGCGGTGGCATCGCCGCCTACAAGAGTGCCGACCTGGTGCGCCGCCTGAAAGAGCGCGACGCCGACGTGCGCGTGGTGATGACGGCCGGCGCGCGGGAGTTCGTGCAACCGCTGACTTACCAGGCGCTGTCCGGCAACCCTGTCCACACCGACCTGCTGGATCCGGCCGCCGAGGCGGCCATGGGGCATATCGAGCTGGCCAAATGGGCCGAGCTGATCCTGATCGCCCCGGCCAGCGCGCAGGTGCTGGCCAAGCTCGCCTGCGGCATGGCCGACGACCTGCTGACCACCCTGTGTCTCGCCAGCGAGGCACCGCTGGCCGTGGCGCCGGCGATGAACCAGGCGATGTGGCGCAACGCCGCCACCGCCGCCAACGCGAAGACACTGGTCGAACGCGGTGTCCTTTTCTGGGGCCCGGCAGCCGGCAGCCAGGCCTGCGGCGACGTCGGCCCGGGACGCATGCTCGAACCCGACGCCCTGGTCGCCGAGGTCGAATCCCTGTTCCGGCCGCAGCGGTCGCTGGCTGGCAAGAAAGTGACCATCACCGCCGGTCCGACCCGCGAGGCACTGGACCCGGTGCGCTATCTCAGCAATCACAGTTCCGGCAAAATGGGCTTTGCCCTGGCTACCGCCGCCCAGCGCGCCGGTGCTGAAGTAACCCTGATTGCAGGGCCGGTCCAGCTCGCTACGCCGCCCGGCGTGAAGCGCATTGATGTGACCGGTGCGCTGGACATGCGCGATGCGGCGGAGCGCGCCGCCGACCTGTGCGACATTTTTATCGGCGCAGCCGCGGTGGCAGATTTTCGCCCGGCGGAGGTCTCGGCGCAGAAGATCAAGAAAAAGGACGACAGCGAGCGCGACTCGCTGGCCCTGGTCAAGAATCCGGATATCGTCGCCGGCATCGCCGGGCGATCGCAGCGGCGGCCATTTACCGTCGGATTTGCCGCGGAGACGGAAAAGGTCGTCGAACACGCGCAAGCCAAACTCGCGCGCAAGAAGCTCGACCTGATTATTGCCAACGACGTAACCGCCGCCGACAGCGGCTTCAACAGCGACCGCAATACCGTCACCGTCATTGACGCCAATGGCAGCACCAGCCTGCCGCCCGCTTTGAAAACCGAGCTGGCAGAACAACTGATAAACCTCATCGCCGAACGGGCGCTGACACAATAACAAGACGCGTTACTGGAAATTTTCCGTGGCTTCACGCAAAGACAAAGATCAATTACCCCTGATTCACAGCGGCCTGCTGCTCCCCGCAGCACTGGCCGCTGTCGCCTGGCTGGGCGGCACCTACCTGCTCGAACGCAATGTCATCGATCCGCGCAGCGCCGCGCAGATCGAAACAGCCGCGCAACAGCGGGCGGAGCAGTACGCCGCGCAACTGAACACACTGTTCCAGCACCGCGAGCAGAAGCTGCACCAGCTGGCCGAGGGCGAATTCAACCCGGCGAGCTTACCCGGCGCACAAACGCTGCCGGCGCAGGCATCCGCCCAGTATTTTGCCCGCCAGGACGTGCGGGTCGGGGCCGGTACTGCTCCGGCGCTGAATTTCGCCCTTGTGGACCTGCTCAAGCGCAGCGAGGAAAAGACCCAGCCGGTGGAATTCCTGCGCACCGGCGTCGACAACCGGTGGCAGTTGCACAATGTCGTGGCCCTGAAACAGGGTGTACTGTTGGTCAGCCAGCCGTTTGATGCCTTCGCCGGCAACCTGCACCCGCTGGACAGCGGCGATGGGGAAGTGAAGCTGATACAGAAATTTGCCGATGGCCCAGCGCAGACGCTGTGGAAGTCCGGCACAGGCACCGCTGCGCTGCGTCGCGCAGACGTGGCCGGCAGCCACTTGAGCGTCGCGTTCCACGCCGGGCAGCCCTTCGTGCAGCAGCACGGTATCAGTGCCAGCTGGTGCTGGATTGGCGGCGGTATCGGCCTGGTCCTTTCCCTGTTGTTGCTGCTGCGGTTCATGCCCCGCGATACGCTGGCACCCTGGGAGCGTCGCGACCGGGGCAAGAAATCCCGCGGCAGTTCCGACTATCCCCTGCTGAAACCGGGCCAGGCGGAAACCGTGCCGCTGACTGCAGCGGCGGCGCCGACCGCCGGTGGCTCCCGAACCGGCGCTGCAGCGCAGTCAGAGGTTCCGGAAAAGTCTGAACTGGAGGCCGGTACCGATTTCCCCGCACATGTATTCCGCGCCTACGATATCCGCGGCATTGCCGGTCAGGAAATCAATGAGCCCTTCGCCTACCAGCTGGGGCGCGCACTCGGCAGCCTCGCGCAACACGCCGGGGAGGAAGTCCTGCTGGTGGGTCGCGACGGCCGCAACAGCAGCGAACTGCTGGCAAACTGCCTGGTGGAGGGGATTCTCGACAGCGGCTGCCACAGCGTAAACCTGGGCCTGGTCCCCTCGCCGCTGCTCTACTACGCCTGCGCCAAGGGCAAGAACACCAGCAGCGGCATCATGGTGACCGCCAGCCACAACCCCGCCGAATACAACGGTTTCAAGATCGTCATGAAGGGTCGCTCTCTGGCCGGGGACAAACTCGAACGCCTGCACCAGCTGATGCAGAAGGGTCCCTTCAAGAGCGGCAAGGGCAGCAACCGCGAGCAGGACATTACCGAGAACTATATCGACGAGATCTTCAACGACGTCGCCCTGGCGGGACAGCCGAACCTGGTGGTCGACGCCGGTAACGGCGCCACCTCGGTACTGGCGCCGCGGCTGTTCGAGCAGCTGGGCTGCGCGGTGACGCCGCTGTTCTGCGAGATCGACGGCAACTTCCCCAATCACCCACCGGATCCGTCGCGCCCGGAAAATCTCGAGGCGCTGATTGCGAGGGTCACCGAGACCGGCGCCGACCTGGGCGTGGCCCTCGATGGCGACGGCGACCGCGTCACGCTGATTTCCGCCTCCGGCCGCATTGCCTGGGCCGACCAGCTGTTGATGCTGCTGGCCCGGGACATCCTCGCGCGCAACCCGGGCGAGAATATCGTTTTCGATGTGAAGAGCAGCCGCGCGGTGGCCCAGCTGGTCAACCAGTACGGCGGCCGCCCGATCATGGGCAAGACTGGTCACGCGCCGATGAAGACCAAGATGCTCGAAAGCGGTGCCATCCTCGGCGGCGAGCTCTCCGGGCACATCTTTATCAAGGACCGCTGGTTCGGCTTTGACGATGGCATCTACGCCGCCGCGCGAGTTCTGGAAATCATGGCGCTGCGCGAACAGAGCCTGGACGAACTGCTGGACTCGCTGCCGCAACTGGCGAGCACGCCGGAAGTCCTGGTGCCGGTCGACGAACAGGAGAAGTTTGCCATCGTCCAGCAGCTGCAGGAGCAGGGCGACTTCGGCGAAGCCGATATCAATACCACCGACGGCCTGCGCATCGAATACGCCGACGGCTGGGGTCTGGTGCGCGCCTCCAATACCGGTGCTGCGCTGACGCTGCGCTTCGAGGCGGAAACCGAAGAGGCCCTCGAGCGCATCCGCCAGCAGATCATGGCGCAGCTGAAAGCCGTCGATCCCAAACTCGCGGTGCCGGACTGGAAGCTTGTGTAAAAGGAACGGAATGTAATGTCACTCGATAGCAAGTCGGCGCTGCGCGTCGCCCAGGTACTCAACGAAGCGCTGCCCTATATCCAGCGCTTTACCGGCAAGACCGTGGTGGTCAAGTTCGGTGGCAATGCCATGGTGGACGAGGCGCTGCAGAACAGCTTTGCCCGCGACATCATCCTGATGAAACTGGTGGGCATGAACCCGGTAGTGGTGCACGGCGGTGGCCCGCAGATCGGCGAGCTGCTGAAAAAGCTGAGTATCGAATCCCGCTTTGTCGACGGCATGCGCGTGACCGACAGCGAGACCATGGACGTGGTGGAAATGGTCCTCGGCGGCACCGTGAACAAGCAGATCGTCAACCTGATCAACAAAAATGGCGGCCGCGCTGTGGGCGTGACCGGCAAGGACGGGCTGCTGATCAAGGCGAAGAAACTCAAGATGCAGAACGAGACTGCCGGTCTGCACGCGTCCGAGATCATCGATATCGGCCATGTCGGCGAAGTGGAGAGCGTCAACACCGATGTGATCGATATGCTGATCCACAGTGACTTTATTCCGGTCATCGCGCCCATCGGCGTCGGCAAGGACGGCGCCTCGTACAATATCAACGCCGATCTGGTTGCCGGCAAAATCGCCGAGTACCTGAAGGCGGAGAAGCTGATGCTGCTGACCAATGTGGCGGGGCTGCAGGACAAGGATGGCGAGGTCTTGACCGGCCTCACCACCCTGCAGGTGGACGGCCTGATCGCCGATGGCACCATCTATGGCGGCATGCTACCAAAAATTGCCTGCGCCCTGGACGCCGTAAAAGCCGGGGTGAACTCCGCACACATCATCGACGGGCGGGTGCCCCACGCGGTACTGCTGGAAATCTTCACCGATACCGGCGTCGGCACCCTGATCACCAATAACGGCGCCTGATTCCGGCGGCAGCAGTGGCCCATTCGCCGGATAGCAATTGAAGCGAGGCCGGCGAATCGTTAGGATTCCGCCGCCGCAGGCAGCAGAGCGCACGGCAACAACAACAAAATCGACACCCGGCGGCAGGCCGGCTGAAAGGCACTCAATGAGCAGCGAAAAGATCAATCGGCGTCAACAGATACTGCAGGCCCTGGCACATATGCTGGAGGCCAGCCCCGGCGCCCGCATCACC
Source organism: Microbulbifer hainanensis (assembly GCF_014904735.1). GTDB lineage: Bacteria > Pseudomonadota > Gammaproteobacteria > Pseudomonadales > Cellvibrionaceae > Microbulbifer > Microbulbifer hainanensis. Next base: position 120,578 of record NZ_JACZCR010000020.1, read on the forward strand.
ACCGCGGCCCTGGCCAAGGAAGTGGGTTTTTCCGAGGCGGCGCTGTATCGCCACTTCCCCAGCAAGTCGAAAATGTTCGAGGGATTGATCGAGTTTATCGAGGACACCATCTTCAGCCGCGTGTCCCTGATCCTGCAGGACGAGCCCACGGCACTGGGGCGCTGCCAGAAAATCCTGCACCTGCTGCTGGCCTTTTGCGAGCGCAACCCGGGCATTACCCGCCTGCTGACCGGCGATGCCCTGACCGGCGAGACCGAGCGCCTGCACGGACGCATCCTGCAGTTTTTTGATCGTCTGGAAACCCAGCTCAAACAGATTCTGCGCGAGGCGGAACTGCGCGAGCAGCTGCGTCCGGCCATCCCGCTGGGTGGCGCCGCCAACCTGTTGCTGGCGAGCGCCGAGGGCCGCATCGTGCAGTACGTGCGCAGTGGCTTCAAACGCAAACCCACCGAATACTGGGCCGAGCAGTGGCCAGTGCTGGTGGCGGGATTTTTCCGGGAGACGGCGCTGGCAGCGCTCAAGTAACCGGCGGTGCCGGTTTAAGGCAGGCGGGGCTGAACGCCCCCTCAGGCAGATGTGGCTCGCGGCCTGTCGGGCCGATCAGTTGCCGGCGATTTCCGCATAGCGCGTCGCAGCGCGATCAAATTCCTTGTTGAGCTGTTGCTCCTCCTGCTCGCGCCGCGCCAGGCGCTCGCGCAGCACACCCACCTCTTCGCGCAGGCTATCGATGCGCTTCATCAGCTCCGGTGCCACCTTGCCACCATTGCGCTGGGTGCGTGCGGCGGATGTCTCTTCCTGTTCGATCTGTTTGCCGAGGCTGGCGATATTGGAGCGCATGATGGCGATGTCCTGCTCGACGATGGCCAGCTTGCGCGACCGCGCACTCTCGATATCGGCAACGCTGTTATAGCGCTTGAGCAACTCGCTATCTGCCTCCTGCTGGGCCTCGCGGCGCTTCTTCGCCTCCAGTTCGGCACCGGTCAATTGCGGCGGCACGACTTCCAGCACACGGCCACCAATGGTCAGCACTTCGTAGCCACCGGCCACATAGCGCGGCGGCACCTTATCGTCCAGTACCTGTACGCCGTGCTCGTTGGTGTAGCGGTACAGAACCTTGTCCCCGGCATTGGCCTGGGCGGCGTGCACACTATTGCCGGCGCTGGCCGTCAACAGTGCCGTCGCCAGAAGTATCGATGTTGTTGCTGGTGCGATTTTCATCGCGCATCTCGCTAAATTGGTTGGTCGGGCCGGCCGCAGTTCTCCCCCCGGCAGGCGGGTATTACTGATCGGAGACGCCGTAGCGCTGCCGGTATTCCACAATTTTTGTCAGGGTTTCGCTGTCCTGCGACTCCTCCTGAAGATAGCTGATTATATTATCCAGCTGCACAATACTGATTACCGGAATATTGTACTGCTGTTCCACCTTCTGAATAGCGGAGAGTTCACAGTCCTCACCAGCTTTCTCTTGGCGGTTCAGGCCGATGACGACACCCGCTGCAGCAGCCCCGTGTTGTTCGATGATCTGCATCACTTCGCGCACCGCGGTACCGGCGGTAATGACATCGTCAATAATCAAAACCTTGCCATTAAGCGGCGCACCCACTAAGGTTCCGCCTTCGCCGTGATCCTTGGCCTCTTTGCGGTTATAGCAGAAGGGCTTATCGACTCCTTTCTGCGCCAGCGCCACGGCGGTCACCGCGCCCAGCGGTATACCCTTATAGGCCGGCCCGAAAATGACATCAAACTCCACTCCCGACGCGAGTATCGCCTCGGCATAGGCCTGTCCCAGCGCCGCCAGCGCGGCGCCGGTGTGGAAGCGGCCGGCATTGAAAAAATAGGGGCTCTGGCGGCCGGATTTCAGGGTGAACTCACCAAAACACAGCACCTGATGATTCAGGGCCAGTTGGATAAAATCGCGCTGATACTGCTGCATGGAAATTTGTTAACTATTGGCTAAGGTGAAGGGAGTCCTCCCCGCGGGAACCTTTGGGGAGAGGCATGCACATAATGTTACTAATGATACACAGTCCGCTGGTAAGGGGCTAATAATGCGAATAGTGAGTCTGTCGGTAGACGGCATTCATCAGGCAGCTCAGCGCGGCCTCTACGATTGGTTGGCGGACCAGGACGCGGATATCATCTGTCTGCAGGATCTGCGCTCGCTGGAGCCAGAACTGGATCACCCGATCTTTCATCCGGACGGCTACTACAGCTACTTCTTCGATTCGGGTACGCCCCACGAGAACGGCGTGGCCATCTATACCCGCAGCCAGCCCAAGGCCATCATCTTCGGCATGGGTTTTGCCAACGGCGAGGACATGTATGGCCGCTATCTGCAGGCCGATTTCGAGCGCCTGAGCGTCGGCTCGCTGCTGGCACCGGCGGCCACTGACGAACCCTCGCTGGAAAAGAAAGTCCAGTTTTTTGACGACATGCAGGCGCACCTGCACAAGATCAGCCGCAAGCGTCGCGACTTTATCTTCTGCGGCAACTGGGGCATGGCCCACCGCCGCGCCGACGTGCAGAACTGGCAGGATCACCAGGACACACCGGGCTTCATGCGCCACGAACAACGCTGGCTGGATCAGCTGTTCAACGAGATCGGCTACGTCGATGCCTTCCGCAAGGTGGTGAAAGACGCAGACGAGTTCACCTGGTGGCCGAACGGCAGGGTGGGGGAGGGCGACGGCTGGCGCACCGACATGCAAATCGTTTCGCACTCGCTGAAAAACCGCATCGAGTACGGCGCCATCAACAAGAATGTGGACTTCTCTAGCCACCTGCCGCTGATCATGGATTACGACCTGGAAGTCTGACCAATGCCCGCAACCGGCGCTATGCCGGCTGCGGCTTTTCCACTTATTCCGCCAGGGCCTTTTTCTGCAGGGCCACCAGCTCGGCAATACCTGCCTTGCCGAGGGCCAGCATCTCGGCGAACTGGTTCTCGGTAAAAGGCGCGCCCTCGGCGGTGCCCTGTACCTCGATCATGCCGCCATCTTCCGCCATCACCAGGTTCATATCGGTATCGGCGCGACTGTCCTCCGGATAGTCCAGATCCAGCACCGCCTCTCCCTCAAAGATGCCGACGGATACCGCCGCGACCATGTTTTTCAGCGGATCGGTGGCGATCATCTTTTCCCGCTGCATGTAGCGCAGCGCATCGACCAATGCGACGCAGGCACCGGTGATTGCCGCGGTACGGGTACCGCCATCGGCCTGGATCACATCGCAGTCGATGGTGATCTGGTGCTCGCCCAGCAGCGTCAGGTCCACCGCCGCGCGCAGGGAGCGGCCGATCAGGCGCTGGATTTCCACGGTGCGCCCGCCCTGTTTGCCGCGCGCCGCCTCGCGCGCCATACGCGATCCGGTAGAGCGCGGCAGCATGCCGTATTCCGCCGTGATCCAGCCGCTGCCCTGGCCGCGCAGGAAACGCGGTACTTCGGTCGCCACCGATGCGTTGCACAGCACCTTGGTATCGCCAAACTCAACCAGCACAGAGCCTTCGGCGTGTCGGGTAAATTGGCGGGTTAGTCGCACGGAGCGCAACTGTTCGGGCTTGCGGCCACTGGGACGCTGCATGTTTCACCTCAGATTTTCGTTCAAAGCTCTGCATTATATACCTGGCCACTACCGTGCCGCAGGCACGTGCTATGATGCCCGGCCAATTCCGAAGCCTGTAGGGGAATAATCATGGCCAGCAAAAGTGTGCGCAGTATGACCGCCTTCGGGCGCGCCGAGGCATCCTATGCCACCGGTACCGCCATCTGGGAGCTGCGCTCGGTCAACCACCGCTACCTGGAACCGCACTTTCGCCTGCCCGAAACGGCGCGCGCGCTGGAAACCCAATTGCGCGAAGCGCTGCGCAAACAGCTGTCCCGCGGCAAGCTTGAATTGAGCCTCAACCTGAAATCCAACGCCGGCGTGGAAACCTCGATCGAGGTGGACGAGGACCTGGTGCGCGCGCTGGTCGGCGCCGCCGACCGGGTATCCGCGCAGATTTCCCAGCCGGCACCGGTCAATCCGCTGCAGGTACTGCAGTGGCCCGGCGTGATCGCCGAGCAGCAGACCGACGCCGAGGAACAGGCCCGCGCCATTCTGCACGCATTTGGCGAAGCGCTCAGCCAGCTCAGCGCCAACCGTGAGCGCGAGGGCGCCGAGTTGCGCAAATTCATCGAGGCGCGTCTCGACCAGATCGAGCAGCAGGTTGCCTCGGTGCGCGAACTGCTGCCACAGATTCTCCAGGCGCAGCGGGAAAAACTCCGCGCGCGCCTCGATGACCTGCTCGCCGACCTCGACCGTGACCGGCTGGAACAGGAAATTGTGCTGCTCGCCCAGAAGGCGGACGTGGACGAGGAGCTCGACCGCCTCGACGCCCATGTCTCCGAGACCCGCCGCGTCCTCGCCGGCGGCGGCGCCATCGGCCGTCGCCTCGACTTCCTGATGCAGGAATTCAACCGCGAGGCCAATACACTCTCGTCAAAATCCGTGGTGACGGATACCACCCAGGCAGCCGTTGAGTTGAAGGTGTTGATCGAACAGATGCGGGAGCAGGTGCAGAATATCGAGTAGCCCGCGATGTATCTGTACACGCCGGTCACACATTCTTCTCCCTCGATGGCCGATAAAACCGTTCCGGCATTGCGTCTTATGAATTCCGCGGCCAGATCATGAGCGCGCCCACCAAACGGGCGCTGCTGATCGCCAAGCACTGGCCCGAACCCACCTCCACGGCCGCCGGTCGACGCACACTGGACATTCTCGACCTGCTCGCGGAGGCGGGCTATCAGGTGGAAATCGCCAGCCCGGCCCAGCCGACGCCCTTTCAGGCCAAAACCGGCTATGGCGAGCACCCGGTGGCGGTCAACGACGCCAGCTTTGATCGCTGGGTACGCGCATTGAATCCTACACTGGTGATCTACGATCGCTTCATGATGGAGGAGCAGTTCGGCTGGCGGGTGAGGGAGCAGTGCCCGCAAGCGCTCACGCTGCTCGATACCAGCGATTTCCACAGCCTGCGCGAGGCGCGCCACCAGGCGCTCAAGAGCGGTGAGCCGCTAAACCTGTTTCACCCCATCGCCGAGCGCGAGGTAGCAGCCATGGCGCGCTGCGATCTCGCCGTGATGATCTCGCAGGTGGAGGTGGAGCTGCTCAAGCAGCACTTTTGCCTGCCCGACTGGCAACTGCACTACCTGCCATTTCTGGTGCGGGAATTGCCCGACCCTGCGACGCTGCCGGGCTTCGACGAGCGCGAGCACCTGGTCATGATCGGCGGCTTCAAGCACGCGCCCAACCGCGATGCCACCACCTGGTTTGCCAGGGAAGTCTGGCCGCAGCTGCATTCACTGCTGCCCGGTGTGGAATGCCACGTGTACGGCGCCTACTCAGATCACGCGATGCATCGCCTCAGTGACCCGGCGACGGGACTGCGGGTGCATGGCCGTACCGAGGATGCGCTGGCCACACTGGCGCGCTACCGACTGAACCTGGCACCGCTGCGCTTTGGCGCCGGGCAAAAGGGCAAGATACTGGACGGCTGGCTCAGCGGCACACCCACACTCACGACGCCCATCGGCGCCGAGTCCATGGCTCCCCAAGATGCATGGGGTTATGCCCTGAGCGACGCGCCGGACCGGTTTGCGGCGACCACGGCACAGCTCTATCAAAATAAAACTGACTGGCTCGCGGTGCGCGATGCGGGTACCCGCGCGCTTGAAAGCGGGTTTCGCTACAGCGACCACGCCGCGGCGTTTATCCAACGGCTCGAAACCATCGCCGCAAACCTGGACGCACATCGCAACCGCAATATCTGGGGACGCATTCTCCGGCGCACCGAGCACCGTGCCGAGGAGTTCATGAGTCGCTGGATTGAAGAAAAGAACAAGCGAGCAGATACTTGATATCGAGTTAAACAATCTGCTCGCCTCCTAACTGTCCCTTACCTTCCCATCTGACTTAAGCCTACCTTGCCAGTTTGAAACTGATCTTGGCACGCACGTTGTATCGCACCCTGCCGCTGGGCTCATATCGCCACTGCTTCACCGAATCAATTGCGGCCTTGTCAAAGCCCGCCCGGTACTCTTCTTTCGCCGTGTTATCGACGACCCGGATATCAAACGGATGTCCATCGTTGGCGTCGACATTGAATTCCAATATCAATTCCGCTTCCTCTTTTGCCTCCATGGCGGTGCTCGGGTACTTCGGCGGTACCGTCGTCTTGCGCATCGGATCCGTGCCTTCCGAAGGTGCACCGGTTGCCGCGATAGCACTGATAGAACCACTGACTGCGAGCATCACGCACAGCGCCAGCCATTGAGCACCCCTTGAAATCAAACCAGCAGATTTAATGCAATTCATCCTTTTAAGCATCATTTTCTTATCTCCGTAGTGTGTACATAGTGGTTGCTTAGCGAGGGGAAACTCCGATGCCGTCAACAGTGCCTTGGCGTAGGCCAGTGGTACCGCCGGCGGTTGTCCGGCCAATACGGCTTCATCACAGGAAAGCTCCTGGAGCAGGCGAAAGCGGTGATACGCAAACCAGACGAAGGGGTTAAACCAGAATACTGCCCGCATCCCAAGCGCAACGATATTCCAGAGGTTGTCCATCCGTCGGGCATGCACCTTTTCATGCGCGACGATTAACGCTAGTTGGTTTTCCGTAAATTTCTCTTGGTAGTTGCTTGGAAGGAGGATGACCGGACGAAAGATGCCCTTCAGGCACGGACTGCTGACCTCTTTTGAAATCAGCGCTTCCATGGAGCCAAGTGGTATTTTTTCGCCTGACAGCCGATTCAGCGTCATCCATTGACGAACCAGACCTGCAAGAAATATGGCGGCTCCCACAAACCACACCCACTGCAGAGTATTCACATGGCTGGAGACCGCTACCGGCACATTGTTGCGCACCGACAAGGAAGCCATGACCTCAGGGAGGTGAATCGAAGAGGCATTCGTTTGAAGAAAAAATGTGAAACACACCAGTAAGGGGAGTCCCGCGTATAGACCGTAGACAAAGCGATAGCCGGTCCAGCGGTGTGCGAATACCTCGACGCAACACATGAGAAGTAGAAAACCGGTCGTCATCCAGTGCGCGAGAAGCAGGTATTCAGTCATTTTCTTTTTCCCACTTGTCGATAAAGGCCTTGAGCTCTTTGATGTCGCTGTGTTTCAGCTTCTTGGTGGTGGCAAACCCCGCCACAAAGTCACCAATTTTTCCGTCGAACAGTCGCTCCACCAGCCCCGCGCTTTGCTTTTGCACATATTCTTCTCGGGCAAGACAGGGGGAGTAGAGATAACTCCGTCCCTCGCGTTGAAAGGTAATCGCGCCCTTCTTCACTAAGCGGCCAAGCAGGGTTTTGACAGTCTTATCGTGCCATGCGCTTTTTTTATTCAGGCGGCTGACCACCTCATTGGCAGTGACTGGCGCGCCTTCCCAAATTGCCTCCAGCACTTCAAATTCTCTATCGCTTACCTCAATCATCCCAGCCTCCGATTACAAGTGTAATATTTACAGATTACACCTGTAATCAAACTTGTCAAATAAAAAAGATAAAACTGCCGGAAGGGCTCTCACGGCAGTTGGGTTAGCAACACTCAGTATGCGGATCGCTTACTCACTGAAAAGATGTTTACAGCGCCCTTCTCGGGCGGGGGGATGGATTGACCTGAAGCACCTGTTATCGAGGTTCAAGTGTCGACGCCAGACCCGGCCCCATCGACTGGCGAGTGGATTTTTCGATGCAGCAATGCAACCGTTCAAAAAAGGCGAATCCCGCCAGACAGCTTCGGTTGTTAGCCGTGTATTCGCAGTCGCGGAGGCAACGTCACCTTTCCGTCAAAAACGATCGGAGACAGACCGACAGGCTGTGCGCAGCTATTCGTCCGCCCCTACACTTCGTGAAGGCACAGCACTCTTTTCGTGGGCGGTAAAGCAGGCCAAGCCAACGAACTGTCGGAAAAATCCACGCGGAAGGGGTTGAAGCGCCGCCAGGCTACCCTCAGTGAATTTACACAGGATGCGAACAACGCTTCCCCCATTTACATAGTCTTGCGAAATTTAGGAGATGCGATGTTTGTGGAATCCATCAAGTCGCCGGGCCTGGCGCAGATTTCCTACCTGATCGGCGACGGCAGTGAAGCTGCCGTGATCGACCCGCGTCGGGACTGCGAGATCTACGCGGAGAAGGCTCGCGAGCGCGGTTGCCGGATTACACATATTTTTGAAACCCACCGTAACGAAGACCTGATATCCGGTGCACCCATCCTCGCCGGATTGACCGGCGCTCCCGTGCATCACGGCCCCAACCCCGCTGACGAGGTCACTTACGCGGATACCGTGCGCGAGGGCGACCAGTTCACCTTCGGTTCGATGTTACTGAAAGTTCTGGAAACACCCGGCCATACCGATGACAGTCTTTCCTATGCGATTTATGACCAGAACTTCGGTAAGCAGGCGGTCGGCGTTTTCACCGGCGACGCGCTGTTTGTGGGCGATGTGGGGCGCACGGACTTTTACCCCGACCGCGCAGAAGAAGTTGCCGGACTGCTCTATGACAGCTTGAGGAAAATTCTCTCACTGGGCGACCAGGCCATCCTCCATCCCGCACACGGCGCTGGCTCGGTGTGTGGCGACAACATGGCCGATCGCGATTTTTCCACACTCGGTTACGAGCGGGAAAACAACCCGATGTTACAGATCGAGGAGCGCAAGGAGTTCATTGCGAAAAAACTGGCCGAACACCACGAGCAGCCGCCGTATTTCCGCAACATGGAACAGCTCAATCTCAGTGGAGGCGCCCCGGCGGCCCGGCTGGTGACACCTGCCGCACTCGGCCCCGACGACCTGGAGAGGTTGAGCGAAAGCGCGGTGATGGTCGACGTGCGCGGAGTCACTGCCTACCTCGGCTCGCATCTGCCTGGCAGCCTGGCACTTCCCTGCGACATGATTCCCGCGTTCGCGGGCTGGTTTTTGCGCGCCGACGATGACATTGTCCTGATTGCGGACAGCAGCGCGCAGGCACAGGAGGCCGCCCGTCATCTCGCCCGCATCGGTTTCGACCGGGTCCGGGGGTTTCTGAACACCGCTCTTCCGGGCTGGGCTGCCGCCGCGCGGCCGTTTGCCAGCGTACCCGTGGTAGACGTCAGCAGGGTGAAATCGCGCGTGGAAAGCGGGGAGGAAGGCTGGCAGCTGCTGGATGTGCGCGGCAAGAATGAAGTCGATGAGGGGATCGTCCCCGGAGCCAAGGCCATTTATGTCGGGCACCTGCCGGAACACTTGCGAACGCTTTCCAAGGAAATCACCTATACCGTGATGTGCGCCAGCGGTGCACGCGCGACCATAGCGGCCTCCATACTGCGTCGTAGCGGTTTCGAAAACGCGGAGGTATTTCTCGGCTCCATGGGAGCCTGGCGAGCAGCGGGAAACGACGTGATCGAGGCAAACTGACCGGGAGGCGCAGAATATCGGATGCTCCTACGCCGACCGCCAGTAAAAGCCGCTCATGAGAGCGGCTTTTTTGGGGGTTTTCACTAGCGCGACTGTGCCTGCTGCGCGCGCTCGACATAATCCTGATACGCGGGAATGGCGACGGCCGCGACCATCCCCATAATGGCAACCCCCATGAATATGGCAAGGATCAGGGCGACCACAGTGCCGCCGGCATTCGGCGTCGGCGGCGGTCCGTAGGCATTTGCACCCTCATCGCCGCGAAAGAACAGCGCGTAAATAATCAGCGCAAAATTGAGCAGGGGTACAAACATCAACAGCACCCACAACCCGGACTGGCCGAGGTCATTCAGGCGGCGCACATACAGCGCAACCCCATAGACCATGCTCAACATCGTTGCCAGTACATAAATGAGCCAGCCCGCGGCCGGATTGACCGGCACCAGAACTGCAGCCAACAGACCCCCGATCACGACAAACGTGAACGAGGAGATTATCGAGTAGGCGAGCAGGCGCAGGCGGCCGATGCGCCCGGAGAAGGAAAATATTTTTGGCTGGACCGGGGTATCGCCGGTGCCCGTGGTGAGATCGGCGGCCTGCGGTGAGGCGTAGGGGTTTGCTACTGAGGACATGAAGCTTCCTTTAGTGTTGTTATTTCCTGCATTGACCGGGCAATGCCAGTCGGCAAAATTATCCCAACGAGTTTGCACGGTCACAACAGGCGAAACGCCCGCGGCGGACAACAAAATCTAACGGATTTCAAAATCGCATCCTTTAACAGCTAGGCGCCATGCAGGGCCTGTGGCAAAGTGGCGACAATTCGACCAGATAACAGAATAAAGAGGTACGTTGTGAGCCTTGTCACCCTGGCGATTCCTTTCTTCCTGATAGCGGTGTTGGTGGAACTCGCGCTGGATCGCTGGCGCGGTTGGGGCCTGTACCGGCTCAACGACGCCATCGGCAGCCTGAGCGCCGGTATCCTGAGTCGCATCACCGGCCTGATCCGCGCCGGTATCACCCTGCTGATCTACATCCCGCTGTACGAGTTGCTGACCCCTTACTACGAGGCGGTGGGTTTCAACTGGTCGGCAAGCAATCCCTGGCACCTGCTGCTGGCGGTGGTGGCCTACGACTTCTGCTACTACTGGAAGCACCGCATCGCCCACGAGATCAACCTGTTCTGGGCCGACCACCTGGTGCACCACCAGAGCGAGGACTACAACCTCACCACGGCGCTGCGCCAGCCCAGCGGCGGCCTGCCCATCGGCTGGATCTTCTACATGCCGCTGCTGCTGATCGGCCTGCCGGCGGAACTGCTGATCACTGCCGGCGCCATCGACCTGATCTACCAGTTCTGGGTACACACGCAGAAATTCCCCAAGGTGCGCTGGATGGAGTGGATCTTCGTGACCCCGTCCAACCACCGGGTACACCACGCCCAGAACAAGGTCTATGTGGATCGAAACTACGGCGGCGTTTTCATTATCTGGGACCGCCTGTTCGGCAGTTACCAGGAGGAGCTGGACAACGAGCCCTGCATCTACGGCGTGCGCAAGCCGCTGAACTCCTTCGATCCACTGGCGGCCAACCTGCAACACTACAAGCGCATGGCGTTGGATGCCTGGTACACCAAGAGCTGGTGGGACAAGTTCACCCTGTGGTTCCGCCGCACCGGCTACCGCCCCGCAGATGCGGAAGCGGCAATGCCGGTGCCCTCCTGCGATCTGGAGCATTTCGAGCGTTTCGACCCGAAAATCAGCGGAGCTAGGCGCATTTACGCGCTACTTCAACACATTTTTTACTCCGCCGCGACACTGCCACTACTGTGGTACGCGCAGAAAATGGACTACGGGCAACAGGTGCTGGCGGTGGCGCTGCTGGCGCTGGGACTGATCGTCAACGGCCGCATCCTCGACAATCATCGTCTGGCCCGCTACTGGGAACTGGGCCGCCTGTTACTGCTGCTGCCGGTGGTGCCGCTGCTGCCTTCGGCACTTTCTGTAGCGCTCGGAGCCTATGTGCTGGTCAGCGGACTTTCGTGGTGGTGGTTGGCTTTTACGGACAAAGAGGATACAGTCGCTGTCGTTAGCGATTAGCAACAGGAAGTGAAACCGGCCACAGGGGGTTTGTGGTGTCCGGCAGACCTTCCGCAGGGTGACCCCGGCCGGGTTTCAGCGCTGCACGCGGTACCGCAGGGTTGAAAATCCCAACACTTCCCCCCCAAGCCCGGCCGGGGATCAGCCTTTTCCCCAGTCCCATCTCCGTTCGCGACTTTGCCCGCCGCCACAGCCGGTTATAATGCCCGCGCATTCGCCCGGATACAGGATCAGTTGTGCAAACAGGAACTCTCTTTACCGTGTCCGCGCCCTCCGGCGCGGGGAAAACCAGCCTGGTCAAGGCACTGGTAGACAGCGACAGCGCCGTCACCGTCTCGGTGTCCCATACCACCCGCACCAGGCGCCCGGGTGAGGAACACGGGGTCAACTATCATTTCGTCGATCGCGAACAGTTCCTGGAGATGCTGGATCGGGACGCCTTTCTCGAGCACGCACAGGTATTCGACAACTACTACGGCACTTCGAAAGAGTGGGTCGAGCAGACCCTGGCCGCCGGCCGCGACGTGATTCTGGAGATCGACTGGCAGGGCGCCGCCCAGGTGCGCCGGCTGCTGCCGGACACGGTCGGGATCTTCATCCTGCCGCCGTCACAGGAGGCCCTGCGCCAACGCCTGACCGGCCGCGGCCAGGACGACGACAGCGTGATCGAGCGGCGCATGGACCAGGCCATCGATGAGATGTCTCACTATGTCGAGGCGGACTACCTGGTGATCAACGACAACTTCGACCAGGCACTCGCCGAACTGCGCGCGGTGATCGCCGCCCAGCGACAGAGACTGGTGCACCAGCAGGAGCGCTACAACGACCTGCTGCAAGCGCTGCTCCGCCACGACTGACTGGCCGCCGAACAGAGCTTTCCACGCCTCCGGACCGGTTGTTCGATTTACGTACACCGCGCACTGCGGTAAAATCTCCGGTCCGGCGGCCGCCGTGGCCGCGTACCGAATTCGCCCCTGTGGGCACTGCTGAATGGAACTGTAAGTTTATGGCACGTATTACCGTTGAAGATTGCCTCGAGCACGTCGACAACCGCTTCGAACTCGTCATCGTGGGCAGCAAGCGCGCCCGCCAGATCGCGACCGGTGGCCGCGACCCGATGGTGCCGGAAGAGAATGACAAGCCCACGGTAATCGCCCTGCGCGAAATCGAGGAAGGCTTTGTCGACGCCAGCATTCTAGACCAGCCGGATGAAGACGAGGCGCCGATGCAGTCCGTCTCCGCACCGGTCTACCTGTCCGAGCAGGACCTGTAAGCCATTTTACGATTTACCCGGGAACTGAGAGGCGCGCGCGGCTTTGCACACCATCGATAGTCTGGCCCACCGCCTCTCGTCCTACCTCCCTCCCGATCAGATCCAGATAGTCCGCCGCGCCTACTTCTACGCGGAGCAGGCCCACGATGGCCAACAGCGCCGTTCCGGCGAACCCTACGTCACCCATCCCCTCGCCGTGGCGACCATCCTCGCCGGCATGCACATGGATCACGAGAGCCTGGCTGCCGCCATGCTCCACGACGTTATCGAGGACACCGGGATTCCCAAGGCCGCGCTGGAAGAGCAGTTCGGCGAGGAAGTGGCCGATCTGGTTGATGGCGTCTCCAAACTGACCCAGTTCGAGACCGACAGCCCGGCGGAGAAGCAGGCGGAAAACTTCCAGAAAATGGCGCTGGCGATGGCGCGGGATATCCGCGTCATTCTGGTCAAGCTTGCCGACCGCCTGCACAACATGCGCACCCTCGGCGCCCTGAAGCCACAGAAGCGCGCGCGCATCGCCCGCGAGACACTGGAAATTTACGCGCCCATCGCCCACCGCCTGGGCATGAACGATGTGCGCATCGAATTCGAGGATCGCGCCTTTTTCGCGATCCACTCACTGCGCGCCAGCCGGCTGCGCGCTGCCCTGGTCGCCGCACGTGGCAACCGCAAGGAGCTGCTGGAGAAAATCCAGAACGCCATCGAGGTGCGCCTGCAGCGCGAGGGCATCGACGCACTGGTAATCGGTCGCGAGAAGCACCTGTACAGCATCTACCAGAAGATGCGTGCGAAGAAGAAGTCGTTCAAGGAAATCATGGACGTCTACGCCTTCCGCATCATCGTCGACAGTGTGGACACCAGCTACCGCGTGCTGGGTGTGATGCACAACCTGTACAAGCCGGTCATTTCCGAGTTCAAGGACTACATCGCCATCCCCAAATCCAACGGCTACCAGTCGCTGCACACGGTGCTGCTGGGTATGCACGGGGTGCCGATCGAGGTGCAGATCCGCACCAAGGAAATGGACGAGATGGCCAACAGCGGCATCGCCGCCCACTGGCTGTACAAGGCCTCCGGGGACAAGGTGATCAACACCGGCGGCACCAGCCAGGTGCGCGCGCGCCGCTGGGTGCAGGGCCTGCTGGAGATGCAGCAGCGCGCGGGCGACTCGCTGGAATTCATCGAGAATGTGAAGATCGACCTCTTCCCCGATGAGGTCTATGTGTTCACACCCAAAGGCGAAATCATCGACCTGCCCGCCGGTGCCACCGCGGTGGACTTCGCCTATTCGGTGCATACCGACGTGGGCAATTCCTGCGTGGCGGTGCGCATCAACCAGCGCCTGGCGCCGCTGTCGCAGCCGCTGGAGAGCGGGCAGAAGGTGGAGATCCTCACCAGCAAGAACGCCCAGCCCAATCCCAACTGGCTCAATTTCGTCGTCACCGCCAAGGCCCGCAGTGCCATCCGCCATTTCCTCAAGCACCAGCGCCACCACGATTCCGTGTCGCTGGGGCGGCGCCTGCTGGAAAAAGCGCTGGGTAAATTCAACATCCGCCTGCAGGACCTCAGCGAGGAACAACTGCAGAAGGGTCTGCAGGAAACCAAGTGCGCGACCCTGGAGAAACTGCTGGAGGAGATCGGGCTCGGCAACAAGGTGGCCTTCTCGGCGGCCAAGCTGCTGGTACCGTCCGGCAGCGAGGAGACCGAGGCGAGCAATATTTCGTCGCCGCTGACCATCGATGCCCAGGAGGGCATGCTGATCAGTTTCGCGCGCTGCTGCCGCCCGATTCCCGGCGACACCATCATCGGCCATATCAGTTCCGGCAAGGGCGTCGTGGTTCACCGGGACACCTGCCGCAACACCAATGAATTCCGCGAGCACCCGGAAAACATCATGACGGTGAACTGGTCACCGGACGTGAAGGGAGAGTTCCTCGGCGATATCCGTGTGGAAGTGGAATCGGAGCGCGGCATCATCGCACGTCTGGCCACCCGCATTACCGAAGAGGGCGCCAGCATCGAGCAGATTCACGTCGACGAGAAAGACGCGCACAACAGCGTGATCGCCATGACGCTGGAAGTGAACAACCGCGTGCACCTGGCGCGAGTCATGAAGCGTCTGCGCAACCTGCCCGCAGTGATTCGGATTGCGCGCCCCTAGATTATCGCCTCGGCTTGCCGCAACCTGCTCTTTGCCGCGGACGGCTGAGATTCCGGGGCCACACACGCGGATACCTTTGCGAATCCCCCACCAAGCTTAAAAGGGCGATCTCGCCAGAGGCGCCCAGCGTGGATGGCTGACGCAAATCCTGCGGCGGGAAGCCAGCTCTCTCCCATTCCCCGACAAACCGCGCTATATTCTCCCGCTTTCTTTTCCAGCAAGCGGCCAAAATAGAGGCCACGGGAGTACACCATGCCCAATCCTGCCGTCATAAAAACAGATAGCGCACCGGCGGCCATCGGCAGTTATTCACAGGCAGTCAAGGTCGACAATACCGTCTATCTGTCCGGCCAGATTCCACTGGATCCGCAGAGCATGGAAATTGTCTCTACCGACTTCGCCGCCCAGGCCCGCCAGGTATTCAAGAACCTGAGCGCCGTCTGCGAAGCCGCCAACGGCTCCCTCAACCATATCGTGAAGCTGAACCTGTACCTGACCGACCTCAGCAACTTCGCTATCGTGAACGAGATAATGGCCGAGTGTTTTGAAAAACCCTACCCGGCGCGCGCCGCCGTGGGTGTGAAGGAATTGCCGAAAGGCGCCCTGTTCGAGGCAGAAGGGATCATGGTCATCTGATCCGACAAGCGGGCGGCGTCAGTCGCCCGTTTCCAGCACCACTTTCCCCACTGAGCGCCCGGAACGCAGTAGATCCAGGGCGGCGTGGGCATCCCCGAACGCAAAGCGATGACCGACCAGCGGCGGTGGCAGGGCAATATCCCCCAGCTCCGCCAGCAGCGCTCGCAACTGCGCCTTCTGCTCCCACAGCCAGATCAGATTGAAAGCCAGCACCGAACGGTTGCTGCTGATCATATCCATGACGTCATAGCGCGGGCGGCGCAGGTAGCGCCACAGGGCGCTCAAATAGTTCGGCCGGTTTCCTCTCGGCGTAAACTCCGCCGCACCGAATACCACCAACCGCCCCATCGGATTAAGCGCATCGAAACTGGCCCGCTGGACCTCGCCGCCGATGCCGTCGAGCACCAGATCGAAGTGCAGGCTGTGCTGCCGCAGCTGCCGTGCAAACGGCTTCTCCCGTATCAGGACGCGGTCGAATCCCAGCTCCCCGAGGCAGGCGACTTTATCCGCGCTACTTACCGTGCCCAGCGGATTAGCGTCCAGCGCGCGCGCCAGCTTCATCGCCTGCAGCCCGACCCCGCCGGCCGCGCTGTGGATAAGCACCTCTTGTCCGGCCTGCAGCGCGCCGAGCCGGGTCAGGGCATACCAGGCCGTCAGTGTCTGCGCCGGCCACGCTGCACCCTGGGCAAAGCTCCAGGCATCCGGCAGGCGTATCAGGTAGTCCGGCTCGCTATCGATCACCGAGCTGTAGCCGCCGAAGCGGGTCACCCCCATCACACGATCCCCGGGCGCAAATTCCGTCGCAGCGGCACCGCTTTCCAGTACCGTTCCGGAGAATTCCAGCCCCGGGATAAAAGCCCCCGTGGGCGTCGCAGAATAGAGCCCGGTGAGCGCGAAGATATCGGCGAAATTGAGCCCAACGGCAGCGACATCGACCCGCACCCGGTCGGGCGCCAGCGCTGTGAGCGGTTCAGTGTGTTTTCTCAGCCGGGCGATATTGCCGGCCTTCGGGGTCTGCCAGAAAGTTCTGTCTTTCATTGGGGAAGGCGGGGATCCAGAGAGTCGGCGCCGGCCCGGTACGCCCGGGCCCGCTTCGGCGGCAGTGGTCAGCGCTCACTTTCCAGCAGGGCGCTGTAGCCACTGCGGTAATCCGGGTATTTCAGTTGGTAACCGGTCTCAAGCATGCGTTTATTGCTGAGCTTTTTCGAGCGGCGCTCACTGGTCTGCACGAATTCGCGCAAATGGGCACTGGTGTAACCCATCGCCTTGACCAGCCACTGCTGCAGTTCGTGCATTGGCACCGGCATACAGTCGGCACCGATATAGAGCTGCTCCGGCGACCAGCCTCCGCGGTGCTGCTCCATCAGGTGAATGAGGAATCCAATGGCGTCGTCGACATGAATGCGATTGCTGAACTGCGGGGGCTGGGGTGGCGCACAGCGGCCGGCGCGCACCTGGGACAGCAACCGGTCGCGGCCCGGTCCGTAGATACCGGCAAAGCGCACCACGCAGGTGGTGGGCACTGCATTGCGGATGATCTCCTCCGCCGCCAGCAGGATATCTCCCTGGAAGCCACTGGGCTGGGGCGGTGCGCGCTCGTCGAGCATCTGGTCCCCGCACTGGCCGTAGACCCGCGTGGAGGAAACCCAGATCAGCAGGCGCGGTGGGCGGGGGAGGTTGGGGAGTACTTCGGCAAGGGCGGTGGCAGTATCGATATAGGCGCGATGGTAGCCGCTCTGGGTGTGTTCGTCAGGAGTAAAGGTCGCCAGGATCACATCGGCCCCTTCGGCCAGCAGCCCCTGGACATCCTCCGGCTTGGTGGCATCGCCGCGACGCCAGTTCACCACATCCGCACGACGCTTGGTGGCCAGGGCAACCAGCGGATTGCGCCGCACTCCATTAACACTGTATGCCTCGCGATTTAATTGCAGCGCCAGACGCGCGCCCAGGTCCCCGCAGCCGAAAATCCATAGTTTTTCTTGTGCCATAGCAGTCCCAGCAAGGAATCGGGCCATTACCGCACCCCTCTTGCTACATTCCCCTTTTTTATATTACTCCAGTGAAGAAGCCCGCAGCTCCGCGAGTGTTCGCCGTATCAGGCGAGGTCGCGGTTCGGCCCTTCGAATACACGCCGCTTTGATGCGGGTTCTTTATTTGTCATTTGTCAGGTACTGACGGCCCGCCGCCGCGGGCAGGGTGCACGAGCGGCGGGTGTCGCTCAATGACTACGCCGTTTGAGCATACGGTAAATCGCCAGAAAAATAATGGCACCGATGGTGGCCGTCACTATGTCACCGATACCAAATCCAGTGACCGGACCGCCAATCCCCACCAGGGAACCAATCCAACCGCCGATAAAGGCGCCGACGATACCGATGACGATGGTGACAATCCAGCCGCCCGGATCCGGCCCCGGCATGATCCACTTGGCCAGCGCACCGGCAATAAATCCGAGAATAATCCAGGAGAAAATGCCCATGGCGATACTCCACGCTTTGTGACTTTACACGTATAGCAAAAAATTGCGCCTTTATCGCTTAACTAGGCCCACAAATAGCAAATTTTCCTCATTCGACCGGGCCTCACTGTCGATTGCATTTCAGGTTGGCCACGGGCCGATTAATCATGAATAATTACTATTGCTTTCGGTAACTTAATTGCCTCAATCATGACGCTCAATGAACTGCGCTATATCGTGACCCTGGCCCAGGAGCAGCATTTCGGCCGCGCCGCCGAGCGCTGCTTCGTCAGCCAGCCGACCCTGTCCATCGCCGTCAAAAAACTGGAAAAGGAACTGGGTGTCGCGCTGTTCGAACGTTCCAAGACACGGGTGCAGGCGACGCCGCTCGGCGAACAGATCGTGGCCCAGGCGCAGCTGGTGCTGGAACAGTCGGCGGCGATCAAGGACATCGCCAGCGCTGGCAAGGACCAACTGGCCAGCCCCTTGTCCGTAGGTGCCATTTTTACCATCGGTCCCTATCTATTTCCGCACTTCATTCCACAATTACAGCAACTGGCACCAGACATGCCGCTCTACGTGGAGGAAGGCTATACGGCCACCCTGCGCCAGCGGCTGCGCAAGGGCGAGCTGGACGCCATCATCATCGCACTGCCGTTCACCGAGCCGGATGTGGTGACCCAGCCCCTCTACGATGAGCCGTTCGTGGTACTGATGCCCGCCGACCACCCGCTGGCCGCTCAGCAGAGCATCGATCCCGACCAGTTGTCGCAGGACAATGTCCTGCTGCTCGGCGAGGGCCACTGCTTCCGCGACCAGGTACTCGAAGCCTGCCCGCAGTTACAGCACTCCATCGAGAAAGAGGCCGGCAGCGGCCGGATTCGCACCGCCGCCGACGGCAGTTCGCTGGAAACCCTGCGCCATATGGTGGCGTCGGGTCTCGGCATCACAGTGCTGCCGCTGTCCGCCGCGACCGCGTCCCAATATGCCAGCGGCCTGCTGGCGACGCGGCCGTTCTCGCCGCCCGCACCCCAGCGCACCGTCGCGCTGGCCTGGCGCGCGAGTTTCCCGCGCCACCGCGCCATCGACATACTGCGAGAGGCGATCAGCCAGTGCCAGCTCGGCGATCAGTAACACGAACGTGAACAACCTCGCCGAACTGCCGATAACCGCGCTCAAGGGCGTGGGCGACAAATTCGCCCAGGTGCTGGGCAAGCTGCATGTGTCCACGGTCCAGGACCTGCTGTTCCACCTGCCCCTGCGCTACCAGGACCGCACCCGCGTCACGCCCATCGCCGCGCTGACCCCCGGCCTGGATGCGGTAATTGAAGGGGAGGTGCGCGCCGCTGACGTGGTGTTCGGCCGCCGCCGCAGCCTGGTCGTACGACTGCAGGACGGCAGCGGCACCATCACGCTGCGTTTCTTCCACTTTTCCGCGGCACAGAAGAACCGCTTCGCGCGCGGGGCGCGCCTGCGCTGTTACGGCGAAGCGCGCCGCGGCAGCGCGGGTCTCGAGTTGTACCACCCGGAAACCGAAATCGTCGGCGAAGAAACCGCGCCGCACCCGGATACCCTGACCCCGGTCTACCCCCTGACCGAGGGTGTCAGCCAGGGCCGTCTGCGCGGCCTGATGCTGCAGGCGCTGGATCTGCTCGAGCGCGGCGGTGTCACCGAACTGCTGCCGACTGAACTCCTGCCCGCGGCCATGCGCTATCCCCTCGCCGACGCGCTGCGCTATCTGCACACACCGCCCGCCGGCGTCGACCTGGCGCAACTGGCGGAGGGACAGCACCCGGCCCAGCAGCGCCTGGCCATCGAGGAACTGCTCGCCCACCACTTGAGCCTGCTGGAAGTACGCCGCGGCAACGCCGCCATCGCCGCGCCGCCGCTATCCGCCAACGCGGCACTCGAGCGGGATTTTCTCAGCCGCCTGCCATTTTCGCTGACAGGTGCCCAGCAGCGTGTCTGCGCGGAAATTGCCGAGGATCTGGCCAGCCACCGCCCGATGATGCGCCTGCTGCAGGGTGACGTCGGCGCCGGCAAAACCCTGGTGGCTGCGCTCGCCGCCCTGAAGGCCATCGGCACGGGCGCGCAGGTGGCGGTTATGGCACCGACGGAAATTCTGGCCGAGCAGCACCGGCGCAACTTCTGTGGATGGCTGGAGCCGCTGGGTATTTCCGTGGCCTGGCTGACCGGCAGCCTCAAGGCCGCCGAGCGCCGCGCACAGCTCGCCGCCATCGCCAGCGGCGAGGCGCAACTTGTGGTCGGTACACACGCACTCTTCCAGCCCGAAGTGGTTTTCCATAACCTGGCGCTGGTGATCATCGACGAGCAGCACCGCTTCGGCGTGCGTCAGCGGCTGGAACTGCGTGAAAAGGGCAGCGCCGATGGTGCAGCCGGGCGCCTGCAGCCGCACCAGCTGATCATGACCGCCACGCCTATTCCGCGCACGCTGGCCATGTCCGCCTTCGCCGACCTGGACTGCTCGGTGATCGATGAACTGCCTCCGGGCCGCCAGCCGATCAATACCGTCGCCATTTCCAACGAGCGCCGCGAGGAAGTCATGCAACGGGTGCAGACCGCCGTGGCGGAAGGCCGCCAGGCCTACTGGGTCTGCACACTGATCGAGGAATCGGAAAGCCTGCAGGCCCAGGCCGCGGAGACCACAGCCAATGAACTGGCGGAGGTACTGACAGGTATGCGCATCGCGCTGGTCCACGGGCGCCTGAAGCCGGATGAGAAGGAGCGGGTCATGGCCGCTTTCAAGGCCGGAGAGGTGGACCTGCTGGTGGCAACCACGGTGATCGAAGTGGGCGTGGACGTGCCCAACGCAAGCCTGATGATTATCGAAAACCCCGAACGCCTCGGGCTGGCCCAGCTGCACCAGTTGCGCGGCCGGGTCGGACGCGGTTCCATCGCCAGCCATTGCGTGCTCCTGTACGGTACCCCGCTGTCGCAGAATGGCCGCGCGCGCCTGCAGGCGCTGCGCCAGCACAGCGACGGTTTTGCCATCGCCGAAGAGGACCTGCGCCTGCGCGGTCCCGGCGAGATCCTCGGCACCCGCCAGACCGGTGAGATCCAGCACCGTATTGCCGACCTGCAGCGCGACGCCCACCTCCTGCCCCAGGTACAGCGCATTGCCGCCGCTCCCGCCCTCGATGAAAGTGCCCGCCGCGCACTGATCGCGCGCTGGCTGCAGAACAAACCCCGCTATGCGGAAGCCTGACCAACCGGTCCATTTCCGAAACCAGCACCCCCTTTCCGGTCACCAATATTTTTGCGCTCCGCCGCTGCTAGTGGCAGCCTGACAACGCTGACAAAACAAAAAGACCGGCACCAGCCGACAGCAGCGATTCGATAACAGCGATAAAAATTGAGAGTACACGGAGAGTCTCGTGCATCCATTCCCCCGGTACAGGTCGCTCGCCGCGAGCCTGCTATTTCTGTTTGCCCACTGCACTGCAGCGGCCGAAGGCGGCTTTCTCGGCTTCGGCGGCAGTGAACACACCCCCAGCCTCACCCTGAAACCGGCGGAAATCGCGCTGGATGCCCCCACCTCGATACAGGGCAACGACCTGGCTCTGCTGCTGGCCCAGGCCGGCAAGGGCAACAGCCTGACGGCCATGAAAGAAAAGGCTTCACGCAAGTTTTCCGCCGAACTGCAGCGCATCCTGTATACACACTTGCAGGAGTTTTTCGACGATGAAGAAGTCCCGCTGGTACAGGAAGGTGGCTTCCTGACCCTGCGCAACTATCTGGACATTTCCATCGGCAAGCAGCTCAACAACCTGAAGCAGGACGGTGGTACCGAGGTGGAGCAGGGCACTATCGAGTTGAGCGGCGATTTCCACTACCGCCTCGACAACCCCGCTGGCGCGCCATTGCGCGAACAGCACATCGATATCGGCGACCTGCGTGTCCGGGAAAAATATCGCGTGAAGAGAGGTCGGGACGGTAACGTCGATGACACCACTGATGCGGCCATCAACCGGGCGCTGACGAACCTGGTGAAGCGGCTGATCGACCGCGTTGAGGACAACCTGGAAGCCGACGCCCTGCGCGAGCTGGCCGCGGGGTAATTCGCCCCGGAGCACTACCAAATCAAAATTGTTCAAACAGTGGTCGCGCTCACAGAAACAAGGTACTGACTTACCAGTCGCGGAAATTTTTTGCTCTTGAAGCCCTGAAATGGCAGCCTTTAGGTTCTTCATCATACTGTAGAGCGAAATTCATTCGCCGCGGACAGACGATCCAGGGAGACACCAGTGACGAGAATCTCACCCAGCAAGTTGGCGTTCGCCAGCCTGCTGACCATTGCTTTGGCTTCCAGTGCCCACGCCTCGCTGTTCGGCGATGACGTCCAGACACCCACTCTCGAGATAGCACCGGTGGATATCACCATCGACGTGCCGATGCCGGTAACGGGGGCCAATCTCTCGGTGCTGCTGGCCCAGTCCGGCGGCGCCCACGACCTGAAGGCGATCAAGGATGCAGCCCTGCAAAAATATCGCCAGCACCTGGAGGAGACGCTGAATGCGCGTCTGAACGCCTACTTCACCGACGAGGAAGTACCGCTGGTCAAACGCGAAGGAATCCTGACGCTCCACAACCGGTTGAACGTCAAAGTGGTCAAGCATTTCAGCAACCTGGAGTCCGAAGCTGGTTACGAGGTGGAACAGGGCACCGTGGAGCTATCCGGTAGCTTTGAGTACCAGCTGGGAGACACGGCCGGCAATGTCGTACAGCAGCAAGACCTGAACCTCACCAAGATGCGCATCAGCAAAAATTACCAGGTCAAGACCCCCCGCAATGGCGGTCAGGCGGAAGACACCACGGAACTTGCTATCAAGCAGGCGCTGACAGAAATGACTGACAAGATCGTCCGCAAGATTGATGGTGGCCTGGAAGCCGGGGATCTGCGGGATATCATCGCCGACTCAGACAGTGAAGAGGGACCGGTGGCCACAATGCACCACCCGTCCCGCTAGCCCGGAAGGAACTAGTTGGCGCTGGCGCCCATGAAACCGCCGTTGGCCACGCTGTCGTAGTTGCGGTCGTTGAATGTCTCTTCGGACAGGGCGCCCTCGCTTTTCGCCACAATCGTACTGACGACGGAATCGCCGGTAATATTTACCGCGGTGCGCACCATATCCAGCAGGCGATCCACTCCCATGACGATCGCAATCCCCTCCAGTGGCAGACCCACCTGCTGCAATACCATTGCCAGCATGATCAGGCCCACTCCGGGCACACCGGCCGTGCCGATAGAAGCCAGGGTCGCGGTCAGGATCACCGTCAGGTAGCCGGTGAGACCGATATCGATACCGTACATCTGCGAGATGAACACTGTCGCCACGCCCTGCATGATCGCCGTGCCGTCCATATTGATGGTCGCACCGAGCGGTACAGTAAAGGCGGCGATCTTGTTATCCACACCCAGGCGCTTTTCCACAGTCGCCAGTGTTACCGGAATCGTGGCGGCAGAGGAGGCGGTACTGAACGCGAATGCCATGGCCGGGCGCATCTTCTTGAACAGTTCGATCGGATTGAGGCCCGACAGCAGCTTCAGTAACAGCGAATAAACACCCAGCGCGTGCAGCAGCAGGACACACAGCACCACGGAGAAATACTTGGCGAGCTGCAAGAGGAAATCGAACCCGAGCGTCGCAAAGGTCTTCGCCAGCAGTGCGAAGACACCGTAGGGGGCGAATACCATCAACACGCCAACCATGCGCAGGATGACCTCGTTGAGGTCATTGAAAAAGCCCGCCATGCGCTTGCCCGGCTCGCC
Source organism: Microbulbifer hainanensis (assembly GCF_014904735.1). Taxonomy (GTDB): domain Bacteria; phylum Pseudomonadota; class Gammaproteobacteria; order Pseudomonadales; family Cellvibrionaceae; genus Microbulbifer; species Microbulbifer hainanensis. The sequence continues at coordinate 144,435 of NZ_JACZCR010000020.1, forward strand.
GCAGCGCGCTACCGCATAGCCCATCAGCAGTGCGAAGACGATGATCTGCAGCATATTGCCCCGGGCCATCGCCTCGACCGGGTTGGTCGGGAAAATGTTCACCAGTACTTCCGACAGCGGCGGAGACTCCTTCGCCTCGAAAGTCACATCCTTGGCCAGTGACATATCCACACCCACGCCCGGCTGGATCACCAGTGCCACGAGGAGCGCCAGGGAGATGGCAACGGCAGTGGTGAGCAGGTAGAGCAGCAATGTCTTGCCGGCCAGCGGGCCAATGCGGTGTCCTTCGGACAGGGCGCAGGCCCCGCACACCAGTGACACCAGCACCAGCGGCACCACCATCAGTTTCAGCGACGCAATGAAAATTCGCCCGACGACATCGAACAACCCTTCGGTGAGGTAGCGGTGCACCAAATCGGTTGCGCCGGCACCGAGTACCTGGCTCGTATTGAGGAAATTGAACAACACGCCGACCACAATGCCCGCAAGCATCGCAATCAGGATTCTGGTGGTGAGTCCCATAGTGAAATCTGTCTCCGGGTCGATGCGGAAGGAGCGCCTGGGGCCGCGCCTTCTCGCCCGCAATTATTCTGTGCAAACCGCCACTATATCGACAGCGGCCCCCGTGGGCAAAAGCGTGTGCGCCGCCGATCCTTTTCCCGCGCGGCGCAACGGGTACAATGGCGTCTTTATGTCCTGAGCGGAGTTTGCGTTGTATCACTCTCCATTTGAGCCGGTTGGCGACTGGTTTACCCGGCCGCTGGAAACACTGCACCAGCAGCCACCCGCGTCACTGCTGCCGTGGCTGCAACATCCCGGCTCGCTGACGGCCGCGCTCAAACACCTGAGCGGCAACCAGTTTCAGGTGCGCCTGCTGAGCCAGCGCTGGCAGCAGCCCAGCCTGGAAGAGCGGCGCGCGCTGGACCTGCGCGACCGCAGCCGCGCCCTGGTGCGCGAAGTACTGCTGTGCGGCCGCGGCCAGCCCTGGGTGTATGCGCGTAGCGTACTGCCTCTGCGCAGCCTGCAGGGCAAGTCGCGCTACCTGCGCAGCCTCGACGAGCGACCGCTCGGAGAGCTGCTGTTCAGCGAACCGGATATCCGCCGCGGCCCCATTGCGCTGAACCGGCTGCGCCGCAATCCGTCCTGCAAACTGGAAGCGCTGGCGGGCGAGGGCGATAGTGCCTGGGGCCGCCGCTCAACCTTCTGGCTGCGGGACAAGCCACTGCTGGTGGCGGAAACCTTTCTCGGCGCTTTCCACCCTGAGGCCGCGCCTTATGGCCGCGGCGAACTCGAATCGGCAACGGGGGAATAAAGTGATTACCCAACAACTGACCCAGCGCTGGCCCACAGCGCTGCCGTACTGGCAGCTGGCGCGACTCGACCGGCCGATCGGCTCGCTACTGCTGCTGTGGCCCACCTGGTGCGCGCTGTGGCTGGCGGCGGAGGGCTGGCCGGGCCTGCACCTGTTCACCGTGTTCACCCTCGGCGTGGTGCTGATGCGCGCGGCTGGCTGCGCCATCAACGACTTTGCCGATCGCCGTATCGACGGTCACGTCGAGCGCACCGCACAGCGGCCGCTGGCCACTGGCCGCGTCACCCCCCGCGGTGCCGTACTGCTGTTTGTCAGCCTGTGCCTGGTATCGCTGCTGCTGGTGCTGACCACCAACCGGTTGACCATCCTGATGTCGCTGCCCGCCGTTGCGGTGGCTTTCTGCTACCCGTTCGCCAAGCGCTTCACCAACCTGCCGCAACTGGTGCTGGGGATCGCCTTCAGCATGGGTATCCCGATGGCCTTTGCCGCGGTAAACGGCGAGATCCCGCCGCAGGCCTGGGTCCTGTTCACGGCCAATCTGCTGTGGACCGTCTGCTACGACACCTTTTACGCGATGGTCGACCGCGACGACGACCTGAAGATCGGGGTCAAATCCACTGCAGTGCTGTTTGGCGAGCTGGACCGACCCATGACCGGGATGCTGCAGCTGCTGACGTTGTTCGCGCTGTTACTCATCGGCCAGCGTTTCGAACTCGGTCTAACATACTATTGCGGCCTCACCGTCGCCGCTGCGTTGTTCGGCTACCAGCAATGGCTGGTGCGGGACCGGGAGCGCAATGCCTGTTTTCGTGCATTTTTGAATAACAATTGGGTCGGCGCAGCGGTATTTGCCGGAATATTCTTCCACTATTTGCTGCTCTGAGAGTCGACTGGGGACGCCTTTACATTCGTCATATATTTGTCATGGTAATGCCGTTAAATGGGCGTAATGAAAAGGAAGCTATGGCAGGCAGATGCACAGTAAAACGATCCTAATCGTCGACGATGAAGCCGCAGTCAGGGACATGCTGCGGGTGGCATTGGAAATGGCGGACTACCGCTGTATCGAGGCGGAGAACGCCCAGGCCGCGCACGCGCTGGTCATTGATGAAAAACCCGACCTGATCCTGCTCGACTGGATGCTGCCGGACGTCTCCGGTGTGGAGCTGGCCCGTCGCCTGAAGCGCGACGAGCTCACCTCCGCGCTGCCGATCATCATGCTCACCGCCAAGGGCGAGGAAGACCACAAGATCAAAGGCCTCGAGACGGGCGCCGACGACTACATCACCAAACCCTTTTCCCCGCGGGAACTGGTCGCGCGGCTGAAAGCGGTACTGCGCCGCGCCGGCCCCTCCACACCAGAGGAACCCTTGACCGCCGGCGGACTGGTTCTGGATCCGCTGAGCCACCGTGTCACCATCAACGGCCAGGCTGTTGATATGGGCCCGACGGAATTCCGCCTGCTGACTTTTTTCCTCTCCCATCAGGAGCGCGCCTATACCCGCACGCAGCTGCTGGACCACGTCTGGGGCGGCAATGTCTATGTGGAAGAACGCACCGTCGACGTGCATATCCGCCGCCTGCGCAAGGCGCTGGCCGTGGACGGACACGACCGCTATATCCAGACAGTGCGCGGTACCGGCTACCGCTTTTCGGTGCAAACCGCTGAAAGGGTGTAATATCCCGCGCAAATCCGCATAAAACGGCACGACTATGCTGGACCGCAGTATCGGCGAGTTTTCGCGCTTTGTTGTTATTACCCTCGGCTGCACCATCTTCGGTTTCATCACCGATCGCTGGCTGCTGGCCCTGACGCTCGGCCTCGCGATCTACCTGGTGTGGATCTTCTGGCAGCAGAGCCGCTTCGACCGCTGGCTGAGCAACGGCCGCCGCGGCCCCGCGCCCACCAGTTTCGGCGTCTGGGGCGATATCTCCGACGACTTTTACCGCATCCAGCGCCGCCACCGGCGCGAAAAGCAGAAGCTGCACGCGATGCTGCGCCGGGTCCAGGACAGCACCAGCGCACTGCGCGAGGGGATTGTGGCGCTGGAAGATGACGGCAACCTGGCCTGGTGGAACCCCGCCGCCGGCGAACTGCTCGGCCTGCGCACCGACGACGCCGGGCAGCCGCTGATCAATTTCGTGCGGGATCCGGGATTCGTGCGCTACATGTACAGCAGCGGCAGTACCCCCGGCCCCCTGACCATGGCCGCACCGGGTAACGACGCGCGCACGCTGCAGCTGGAAGTCACGCGGTTTGGCCGCGACGAGGCGCTGGTCATCGTGCGCGACGTGACCCGGCTGCACAACCTGGAGCAGATGCGCCGCGATTTCGTCGCCAATGTCTCCCACGAACTGCGCACGCCGCTGACAGTCATCGCCGGCTATCTCGAAACCCTCGAGGGCAGCGGGATGGCACCGCCCCCGTGGCAGAAGCCCCTGACACAGATGCGCGAACAGACCGAGCGCATGACAACACTGGTCAACGACCTGTTGTTGCTGGCGCGCCTGGAAACTTCCGAGCGCGACAGCGGCCGGGACAGGGTGGCGATAAGGGAGCTAATGGAGCAGATAGCATGCGAAGCCCGCAGTCTGAGCAGCGGGCGCCACGAGATCAGCGTGGAGTGTGCACAGGACGCGACACTGGTCGGCGACGCCACCGAATTGCACAGCGCCTTCGCCAACCTGGTATTCAATGCGGTGAAATACAGCCCCGCCGGGGGGCCGATCAAGCTGCGCTGGTGGGTCGACGGGCGCGGTGGTCACTTCGCTGTGGCGGACCGGGGAATCGGCATAGATCCGTTCCATATTCCGCGTCTGACCGAGCGCTTCTACCGGGTGGACGCAGGGCGCTCACGCGACAGCGGCGGCACCGGGCTGGGCCTCGCCATCGTCAAACACGTGCTGCTGCGCCACAGCGCCGAACTGAGCGTCGACAGCACACCCGGACGCGGCAGCACCTTCACACTGCACTTCCCGCCGAAAAAACTGGTTTCAGAGACGGCGGCCTGAACCGCCGTCCCGGCGCTATTCCAGCTCGCCCAGCACCACTTCCTCACCGTTTTTGGTATAGGTGACCGTTTCACCCTCGCTGACCGCGTTGCACTGGCGGCGCAGGGTCAGGTGGTGGAGTTGTAAGTCGCCGTCACGCAGCAGCAGGTGTTCGCGGCCTTCATCGTCCACCGGCAGGGCGTCGGCGGCCACCAGCGCGTCGCGCAGACTGCGCAGGCGGGGCATATCCCGGTAGCGGTTCAGATCCGCGGAGAGACGTTTCTTCATCCGCTCGCTTTCTTCCAGTGCCGCGGCGGTCTCGCGGTACTTGGCAAAGAAAAAGACACCGCCGATCGCGAATGTGATCGCAATTGCTGTTTCAAACCAATCAGGCATTACTACTCCCCTCCGTTTCACTCACCCTGCGCCACACCATCAGCTGGTTATTGGCCGGCAGGTCATTCAGTTCTTCGCGCACCAGCCCCGCGCCCTGCGCCAACCGATCCAGCCACTCCAGGTCGCGAATGCCGCTGTGCGGATCGCGCTGGCGCAGCTGCCGATCGAAATCTTCATTGGTGGGGCCGACAAAGGCGCCGTCGATTTTCACCGGGCCATAGACCACCAGCAAGCCGCCGGGTTCGAGAACCTGCGGCAGTGCGCGGAAGAAGTCCTGCACCGATTGGGCCGACATAATGTGCAGCGTATTAGCGGTAAAAATAGCGTCGAGCGCGAGCGCTGGCCACTCGCCGCTGACGTCCAGCTGCAGCGGCTCGCGCAGGTTTTCCGCCGGCTCCGCGGCCAGCCAGGCGCGGATACCCGACAGGTATTCCGCGCGGTCGGACGTGTGCCAGGTCAGGTGCGACAGCCGCGGCGCGAAGTAAACGGCGTGCTGGCCAGTGCCGCTGCCCACTTCCAGCACCTGTTTGCAGTTGGCGAACAGGCGGCGCAGGTGCGCCAGGATCGGCTCGCGATTGCGCGCACAGGCCGGTGCATCCGGAAACCCGGTCCGGCTCACAGGGCCTCATCCCGCGTGAATACCCAGTCGCTGCCCCTGGAAAGCGCCGCGTTGTAGCGGTAGCCGGCGCTATCGAACGCCTTCAGTTCCTCGGCCTTTTTCACCCGCTGGTCGATCGCCCAGCGACTCATCATGCCGCGCGCCTTTTTGGCAAAGAAGCTGATCATCTTGTACTCGCCGTTCTTCAGGTCTTTGAAATGCGGCGTGATGACCTCCGCTTCCAGTGCCTTGGGTTTCACCGACTTGAAGTACTCGTTGGACGCCAGGTTGACCAGTTCCTTGCTCTTCAGGGCTTGCAACTGTTCGTTGATGGCCGCAGTGATGCGGTCGCCCCAGAACTCGTACAGGTTCTTGCCGCGCGCATTGGCAAACTTGGTGCCCATCTCCAGCCGGTAGGGCTGCATCAGGTCGAGCGGCCGCAGCAGGCCGTACAGTCCGGAGAGCATGCGCAGGTGCTTCTGTGCGTAGCTGAAGTCCCGCTTGTTCATTGTCTCCGCCTCGAGGCCGGTATAGACATCCCCCTTGAAAGCGAGCAGGGCCGGGCGTGCGTTGCGCTCGGTAAAAGGCCGCTTCCACTGCTGGAATCGGTCGTAGTTGAGCACGCCCAGCTTGTCGGAAATCTTCATCAGGCTGGAAATCTGCTGCGGACTCAGTTCACGCAGCTCCTTGATCAGCGCCGCGGACTCCTTGAGGAAATCCGGCTGGGTGGTGTCGAGGGCGGGGATCTCGCTGTCGTAGTCGAGGGTCTTGGCCGGGGAAATAACTATCAGCATGAATCAGTCGTCCAGTAAAAATTCTGTGGGCGGCGCGGTTCCGGGTGGGTGTTATTCGGGCTTGAGGATGTCCTGCCACCAGTTCAGCGGTGTCTGGCCGTCCTGCGGATCGTAGACATTGCCGTAGTACCACACGCTGTTGGCACCGTCGCAGGCGCTGTTGAGTATCTTTTCGATATTCTCGAATCCGCAACTGACGTGGATGCTGTACACCAGCAGGCGCGGGCTTTCCATATCCAGTTCACCGCCCAGTTTTTCCAGCTGCGGCGTCAGTTGATCCGAGAGGGCGGTGCTGTCACCGCGGCAGAAAACACGGATTGCCAGGTTGCCGGAGCGCTTGAGCAGCTCGAACTCCTGGTTGTCCTTGTTCACCTTGATGGTGTCGCCGCTGGCGATCCCCTTGATAAAGGCCGGTGAGCGTACCAGTTGGCAACTGTCATCCTCGTTGACCCGCACCTGCAGCCGCTCCACCACCGGCTCGCCATCCGCATTGGTGCCGGCAAATAATTCGATAACCTGCAGTGCCGTCATAACCTCACTCCCCCTACATCGGGTAATGGTTGTGTAAAATGGTTCGCTATAAACCGAATATTATACAGGGAGGAAGCGATGATCTCGCGTGCGCTCAAATTCCGTACTGCCGCATTCGCAGTGGCCGTGTCAATGCTGGCCGGCTGTGCGGTCAATCCGGTCACCGGCAAGAAGGAACTGTCGCTGATGTCCCAGGGCCAGGAACTGGCACTGGGCGAACAGCAGTACCCGATCAACCAGCAGCAGCAGGGCGGCCAGTACGTCCTCGACAAGTCCCTGCAGGATTACGTCAACCGCGTCGGCCAGAAGCTCGCGAAGGTCTCGGACCAGCCTCAGCTGCCCTATGAATTTGTCGTGCTGAATAACTCGGTGCCCAACGCCTGGGCACTGCCCGGTGGCAAGATCGCGGTTAACCGCGGCCTGCTGGTGATGCTCGACGACGAAGCGGAACTGGCCGCCGTGCTTGGCCATGAGATTGTCCACGCCGCCGCGCGCCATTCCGCCGCCGCCATGTCCCAGCAGCAGGTGCTCGGCGCCGGCCTCGCAGTGCTTGGCGCCACCACCAAGGACACCGCCTACGGTGACCTGCTGAGCCTCGGCGGCCAGCTGGGCGGCAGCGCCTATATTGCCCGCTACGGCCGCGAAAATGAGCTGGAGTCCGACCAGTACGGCATGAAATACATGGCCGCCGCCGGCTACGACCCACAGGGCGCCGTGCGTCTGCAGAAGGAGTTCGTCAAGCTGTCCAAAGGCAAGCAGGCCGCCGGCCTGGAAGCCCTGTTCGCCAGCCACCCGCCATCGCAGGCGCGTGTCAACGCCAATGTCCAGCACGCCAAACAGCTGCCGAACGGCGGTGTCACCAACCGCGCGGCCTACCAGAAGGCCATCGCCCAGCTGAAACGCGACGCCGACGCCTACAAGACCTATGACGATGCCCTCGCTGCCGTACAGAACAAGCAATACGACCGCGCCCTGAGCCTGGCCCGCCAGGCACAGAAACAGCAGCCGCGCGAGGCCGCCTTCTATGCGCTGGAGGGTGACCTGCTATCCGAGAAGAAACAGTACCAGAGTGCATACAAGGCCTATGACAATGCAGTGCAGAAGAATCCGGGCCTGTTTTCCAACTGGCTCAAGCGCGGCATGGTCAGTGCCCAGCTCAAGAATTACACCGACGCCGAACGCGACCTGAACCGTTCGCTCCGCTACCTGGAAACCCCCTATGCCCACTATTACCTGGGGCAGGTGTACGAAATACAGGGAGACGTCAAGGACGCCTACAGCCACTACCAGACTGCGGCTCAGTCCGGTGGCGATATCGGCAGCAAGGCACAGGCGCGTATGCAGGCGCTCGGTAATAACCAGGGCTGAAGCACGACCGTACAGAGTTGAGATCTAGAAAGGGGCCGTAAAACGGCCCCTTTTTTGTAGAGCGCAGATTCAGAATCTGCAGCGCGATTTCCACATTCCCACAACGTGGTCATCGCGATGATGTTGTGATATCAATTTCCTGCCAGCAATATCCGAGCAATAACAAAAAATTAAGCGCCGTCGCGACTGCGACCGGCCAGGAACAAGGGACTATGGCCATGGACGAATACACCAGGGAATTCCGCGCACAGCCAGCTGCCGACCGACCGAAACATATCCTGATCTTCCTCGATGGCACCTGGAACGATGAAGACGGCAAGGACGGTGATGGCGTTACCACCAACATTTACCGCCTGTTTCGTTCGGTTGCCGGCACCCTGCATGAAGCCGAAGTGCCACAGCGTATGGAAAGCGAAAGCCAGGTTGCCCTTTACTTTCGCGGTGTCGGCAATGACGAGGTGAACGGCACGCTCGGTACCTATTACGGCGGCATCTTCGGTGCCGGGGAAAAGCGTATCCGCGATCACGCCTATGCGGAGCTGGTCAATCACTATGCCAGTGGCGATCGTATCAGTATTTTCGGTTTCAGCCGCGGTGCCGCCTGCGCGCGCCTGTTAGCCGCGAAGATCCACAAGCACGGTGTGGTCTCGAGCCTCACCGCCGTCTTCTGCCAACGGCAAAACGATGGGGTTAGCGAGGAATATTTCCTGCGTTACCGCGATGCAGCAGACGGCGAGAAGCCGGTAGCGGTGGAGTTCCTCGGCATTTTCGACACTGTCGGCGCCTTCGGCGTGCCGGTGGATCTGGGCTTTTTCAAGCTGCAGAAACTCAATTTATTCCGCGACCTTTCCGTGTCGGACAATGTCCGTCGGGTGGTGCACTGTGTCAGTATCGACGAAAGTCGTGAGCCCTTTATTCCCACGCTGTGCAACCACGACGAACGGGTCGAGGAGGTGTGGTTTGCCGGCGTCCACGCCGATATCGGCGGCGGCTACCGCCTGCACGAGTTGGGCAAGATAACCCTGCAATTTATGGTTGACCGGCTGCAGCAGGCTTTTGCCGAACACCCGGTTGCCTTTGATGAAGAGGCATTACAGCGCAACACCCGAGTCGACCTGTTCAATGAGAGGGTGCACCTGCACTACCACGGCGAGGGGTTCAAGAAATCCCTGCGCGATATCTACGTTGCGGAAAACGGCGAGCGGTCGACACTAACGCCGAAGATTCACCGCTCGGTGGTGGACCTGCGGGACACAGAGCAGCTGCACCTGGTGGAGGCCACCGGCAGTTTTGTACGGCTGACACCGGTAGAATATCGGCCGTCGAATCTGGACAGATTGACACTGGAATGTGAGATCGTTGAATAAATCGCTCAGCGCCCATTGTCGGGCGGCGGCATCACCACCCACTCCGGGTCTTCAAATTCGCCCAGCGGGTGGATTTCGACAAAGGGAGCAGCGCTGCGAATAATCGCGGCGATATCCGGGCGATGTTGCGCTTCCATCACATCCCGCTCCGCCTTGCTGTGCCAGCTGGCAATCGCGATCAGCGTATCCGGGTCGCCGATTTTGCGGTGCAGCTCGGTGCCGCGGGCGCCCGGGGCCTGCTGGATCAGCTCGGAGGCGCGCACCCAGATATCGGCGTATTCCTCGGCGGTGTGGCCCGGCTTGATACGGACTTCGAAAATATATTTCACTAATCCCTCCCGAGTTTTCCTTGCCCTGGAGCCTAGCTCAAAAAAAGAGCGCAGATAAAAAAAGGCCGCGTATAGCGGCCTTCAGGGTTTCGTCGACTTGGCTCAGAACGTTCTGAGGTTGTCTTCGTTGCCGTGGCGGATATCCGCACCCTCGACCAGGTAAACCACCTGTTCACAGATATTCTTGGCGTGATCGCCGATACGCTCCAGCGAGCGCAGGGACCAGAGGACGTTCATGACGCGGGAGATACTGCGCGGATCTTCCATCATATAGGTGATCAGCTCTCGCACCGCGGTGCGGTAATCCATATCCACCTGTTCATCTTCCGCCAGGGTCGCCAGGGCGGACTTCACATCGAAACGGGTATAGGCATCCAGCGAGTCGTTGAGCATCTTGCGCACGGCGTTGGCGATATGGCGAATCTCCGTATAGCCACGCGGCGCGGTGCCTTCATCGGTCAGGGCGATGGCCATCTTGGCGATCTTGCTCGCTTCGTCGCCGACCCGTTCCAGGTCGCGGGCGATACGGATGACCGACATCACCATGCGCAGGTCAGACGCTGCCGGCTGGCGCTTGGCGATGATCAGTGTGGCGTGTTCGTCGATTTCCATTTCGCGGCGGTCGATTTCTTTCTCGACGTTGAGTACCTTTTCCGCCAGTTCGCTGTCGGCGTTGGCCAGGGACTCTACCGCATCGGCCACCTGGCGTGTCACCATGCCGCCCATTTCCAGCATCTCGGTCTTGATGCTCTCCAGGTCTTCGTTGAATTGGCGGGAAATATGTTGATCGAAATGCATATCCATAATCAGTCGCTTCTGTTAGCGCAATAAGTAGTTCAGCCGATCAGCCGAAACGGCCGGTGATGTAGGCTTCTGTCAACGCGTGTTGCGGGTTGGTAAACACGGTCTCGGTATCGTTGACCTCGACCAGATGGCCCAGGTGGAAGTAGGCGGTGCGCTGGCTGACGCGCGCGGCCTGCTGCATCGAGTGGGTGACGATAGCGATGGTGTACTTCTCGCGCAGCTCGTCGATCAGCTCTTCGATTCGCGCGGTCGCAATCGGGTCCAGGGCGGAGCAGGGCTCGTCCATCAGGATCACTTCGGGGCTCACGGCAATGGCGCGCGCGATACACAGGCGCTGCTGCTGACCGCCGGACAGTCCGGTGCCGGGCTTGTCGAGGCGGTCTTTCACCTCGTTCCACAGGCCGGCGCGGCGCAGACTGTCCTCGACGATCTCATCCAGTTCCGCGCGGCGGCTGGCGATGCCGTGGATCTTGGGGCCGTAGGCCACGTTTTCGTAAATAGTTTTCGGGAAGGGGTTGGGTTTCTGGAACACCATGCCGACGCGGGCGCGCAGCGGAACCACATCCACTTTGGGTCCGTAAATGGCCTCGCCATCTAGTGTCAGGTCACCATCGACACGACAGCCCTCGATGGTGTCGTTCATGCGGTTGAGACAGCGCAGGAAAGTGGACTTACCACAGCCTGACGGCCCGATCATCGCCACTACTTCGTTGCGGCCAATATCCAGGCTCACGTCGTGAATGGCCTGGGCCTCGCCGTAAAAAACGTTGACGTTGCGCATGCTCAGCTTGGCGTTGTCACACAGCGGCTGGCCAACGGTCTCTTTGACCACGGTCTGGGTATCCACAGTTTCTCGTTCCACGGTTTGGGGTTGCGCGGGCGCGGCGTGGCCGGCGGTGTCCAGGGTCATGGTGTTCATAATCTATCCCGGTTCGTTATCTTAGCATTCGCTGGCAGCGCATCCGCTACCAGCGGCGCTCGAGTTTCTTGCGCAGCCACACTGCGCTGGCATTCATCACGATCAGGAAGCTCAACAGCACCATGATCGCGGCGGAGGTGCGCTCGACAAACGCGCGCTCGGGGCTGTCGGCCCACAGGAAAATCTGTACCGGCAGTACCGTGGCCGGATCGGTCACGCCGCCGGGTACGTCGACGATAAACGCCACCATACCGATCATCAGCAGCGGCGCGGTTTCGCCCAGCGCCTGCGCCATACCGATGATGGCGCCGGTCAGCATGCCGGGCATCGCCAGCGGCAGCACGTGGTGGAAAACCACCTGCATGCGCGAGGCGCCCATGCCCATCGCCGCTTCGCGGATCGACGGCGGTACCGCTTTCAGTGCGGCGCGGCTGGAAATGATGATCGTCGGCAGGGTCATCAGCGTCAGCACCAGGCCGCCCACCAGCGGCGCCGAGCGCGGGAGCTCGAAAAAGTTGATGAAGATCGCCAGGCCAAGCAGGCCGAATACGATCGACGGCACCGCGGCGAGGTTGTTGATGTTCACCTCGATCAGGTCGGTCCAGCGATTCTTCGGAGCGTACTCCTCGAGATAAATGGCCGCGGCCACACCAATCGGGAAGGACAGCACCAGTGTCACCAGCAGAGTCAGCAGGGAACCGACCAGGGCGGCACGGATACCCGCCTGTTCCGGCTCGCGGGAATCTCCATTGGTGAAGAAGGCGGTGTTGAAACGCCGCTTCAGCTCGCCGCTCTTCAACAGCTGCTGGATCCAGCCGGCCATCATTTCTGAAGTGCGGCCGCGAAAACCCTCCTTGCTGTCGTCGAGGCTTTTGACAAAGGTGTCCACGTCGTCGTCCGCTGCCAACCAGACCTGCTCCGTCTTGCCGAGCAGTTCCGGGTTGGCTTCGAGGCGGTCGCGCAGCGTGAAAGGCGCACCACTGGAGACCATCGAATAGAGTTCGCGCTTGTCGCTGCGGCCGCTGACCTCGGGGAAGCGCGCCCGCAGGGACTCGCGGATCACGCCGGTAAAGTTGGCCCAGGTCAGGCTCTCGTGATCGACCTTGTCGATACCCAGTACCGCCGGATCGTAAGTGATCTGCAGCTCGATCGCGGTCTGCCGGAAGGCACCGGCGCCCTTGGAAATAATATCGGTAAACAGCAGCGCGACGACCAGAATGCCGAAGGCAATGCTGGCAATACCGAGCCCGCGGAAGATTTTTTCCTTGCGGTGGCGGCGCGCGAGGCCCTGTTCGATGCGCTCGCGCACACTGCTGTGGCCGTTGCTTTGATTCGAATCAGTCATACTGTTCCCGGTATTTTTTCACTACGTGCAGGGCGATGAAGTTCAGCACCAGCGTGGACAAAAACAGCATCAGGCCCAGGGCGAAGGCCGCCAGGGTTTTGGGGCTGTCGAATTCCTGGTCGCCGACCAGCAGGGTGACGATCTGTACGGTGACGGTGGTCACCGATTCCAGCGGGTTCGCGGTGAGGTTGGCGGCCATACCGGCGGCCATGACCACGATCATCGTCTCGCCGATGGCGCGCGACACGGCCAGCAGCACACCGCCGACAATGCCCGGCAGGGCGGCCGGAATGACGACCTTGCGCACGGTTTCCGATTTGGTGGAACCGAGCCCGAGAGCGCCGTCGCGCAGTGACTGCGGCACCGCGTTGATCACATCGTCGGACAGGGACGACACGAAGGGAATAATCATGATGCCCATCACCAGGCCCGCAGCCAGCGCACTCTCGCTGGACGCGTGCAGGCCGACGGCGGCGGCGGTTTCGCGAATAAACGGCGCGACGGTCAGCGCGGCAAAGAAGCCGTAAACCACCGTGGGCACACCGGCGAGGATTTCGATCACCGGTTTGGCCAGGTTGCGCACCCGTGCACTGGCGTATTCGGCCAGATAGATCGCGGACATCAGGCCCACCGGCACCGCCACAAACATCGCGATCGCCGACACCATCAGGGTGCCGGTGAACAGCGGTACGGCACCGAAGGCTCCGCTGGAACCGACCTGGTCGGCGCGCATGGCCATCTGCGGGCTCCACTGCAGGCCAAACAGGAATTCGGTAATCGGCACTTCGTGGAAAAAGCGCAGGGATTCAAACAGTACCGACAGCAGGATGCCGACAGTAGTAAAAATAGCGGCACAGGCGCAGGTGATCAGTACGGCTTTCAGGACGCTCTCAACCTTCTCCCGCGCGCGCAGCTGCGGCGAAAAGCGCAATACGGCAATGGCGCCGAGGCCGATGGCGAGGATCAGGGTCAGCGCCGCCTGCAAGACGCTGCCGCGCTGCTGGAGAGTGCTGAAATGTTCCGCGGCCGCCTGTACCTGCGGCGAGGCGTCGCCGAGCAGGTGGCCCGCGGCGAGATTCTGGATCTGTGCGTAGAGCAGGTTCTGGCCGGCGACAGTGTCCGGCTTGTCGGGAAGGCTGTTCATGACCAGCGCGCGAATGATGGCATCGTCGAAAAGGAGCCAGCCACCAAGCAGCAGCAGGGCCGGCAATCCACACCAGAGTGCCGTGTGCAGGCCGTAATAACTGGGTAGCGCAGCCAGGTTGCGCAGGCCACCGCGCCCGCGTGCCGCTGCGACCGCGCGGCTGAAACCGGTGCCGTAGGCCACCAGAACCAGCAGGAGCAGCAGGGCGAAGAGTGTGGATGTTTGCATCGATTCGCTCAGGTCAATAATGTGCCGGGCATTATCCGGACTTTTCACAACATTTGCATGGCCGCCCGCATTTGGCGACCTGCAGATATAACGAAGCCAGGCCCGGGGGCCTGGCTGGTAATTCCATTTACCGCGACTTCTTCCTGAAGCTTACTTCTGCGCGAGATTGCTCAGAGCGTTCAGTTTGCGTACGTTAGCGAGTACTTGCTGGCGCTTGGCGGTCGGCATCGGGATCATGCCCTTATCGGCCAGGTAGCCCTCTTCACCCCAGGCGCGCTCGCTGGTGAACTCTGCCAGGAACTGCTTCATGCCCGGAACCACACCAACGTGGGACTTCTTCACGTAGATGAACAGCGGGCGGGAAACCGGGTAGCTGTGGTCAGCAATGGACTCGAACGTCGGGCTCTCGCCGTCGATCTTGGAGCCCTGGATCTTGTCGGTGTTCTGGTCCAGGTAGCTGAAACCGAAAATACCCAGCGCGTTGTGATCGGCCACCAGCTTGTTGACGATCAGGTTGTCGTTCTCGCCGGCTTCGACATAGGCGCCGTCTTCACGCAGGGTCTGGCAGACAACTTTCTTCTTGTCTTTTTCCATCTTCGCGATCATCGGGATGGTTTCACAACCGTGCTCCATGACCAGTTCGGCGAAGGCGTCGCGGGTACCGGAAGTCGGGGGCGGGCCCAGTACTTCGATCTTGTGTGCCGGCAGGGCCGGGTTCACGTCCTTCCAGGTCTTGTAGGGGTTGGCGACCAGGGTTTCGGAACCGTCCGGGTTCGGTACCTGCTTGGCCAGTGCCAGGAACAGGTCCTTGCGGCTCAGGGACAGCTGCTCGGCATCCTTGGAGTTGGCCACGGCGATGCCGTCGAAGCCAACCTGTACTTCAACGACGTCGATGCCGTTCTTGTGGCAGTTGTCCAGCTCGGACTGCTTGATGCGGCGGGATGCGCCGGTAATATCGGGGGTGTTCTCGCCCACACCCTGACAGAACAGCTTCATGCCGCCGCCGGTGCCAGTGGACTCAACCACCGGGGTGTTGAACTGGGTACCGCGGCTGAAGCGCTCGGCAACGGTGGTGGTAAACGGGTATACGGTAGAGGAGCCGACGATGCTGATATGATCGCGGGCTGCCAGGGCTGCCTGGGATGCGGCGATAGTCAGGGCCGCCAGGGCCGAGGCCACAATCTTCTTGTTCACAGGACGCTTGTTCATGGATAACTCCGGTGTGTGGTTTTGTTTCACGCGGCGATGCTAGGAACAACGGGTGACGATTCTATGAATAAAAGATGACAAAAAGGTTACAGATCGCCGAAATCGACCTGTGGCGCCCATTGCGCGGAGGCGGTAGGCTTTCACCAGAAGATCCGGCCGCACCGGCCCGGGCGGGCAAAACGCCCCTCCGGGAGCATATCCGGGCCGCCATAGAACAATAAGATGTCGTGAGAGAATCCCCCATGTCCCCTCTGATTCGCTGGGCGCACCGCCTGGATGCGCTGGCCGCCGGCTCCGGGCGGCTGCTCGGCTGGTTCACCCTGATCATGGTGTTGTTGCAGAGCGCCGTTGTCCTCCTGCGCTACGGATTCAATGGCGGCTCGGTGGCGCTGCAGGACGCGGTGGTCTACCTGCACGGTGCCGCATTCATGCTCGGCCTGGCCTATGCGCTGCAGTGCGACGCCCATGTGCGCGTGGACGTCTTCTACCGCAAGATGGGCGAACGGGCGCAGGCCTGGGTCAATGCCGCCGGTACCTTGGTGTTCCTGCTGCCGCTGTGCACGTTCATCCTGGTCGGCAGCTGGCAGTTCGCCGCCGCCAGCTGGGCGGTGCACGAGGGCAGCGCCAGCGCCGGCGGACTCCCAGGGGTTTTCCTGCTCAAGAGCCTGATACCGCTGGCCGCCGCGACCCTGGCCCTGCAGGGCGTGGCGCAGTTCGCCCGCGCCCTTGGAAGGCTGATGCAGGTAGACGAACCGGCGACGCCGGCGCGCACCAGACGCGATACAGCCCCGACCGCGATCGAGGAGGTGAGCGCATGATCGAGCTGATCCCCCTGTTGATGTTCGCCGCAGTGTGCGCGGCGCTGATGTTCGGCTACCCGGTGGCGTTTACCCTCGGCGGCACGGCGCTGCTGGCGGCGGGACTGGGAATCGTCACCGGGATCTTCGACCCCGAATTGCTGCGGGCATTCCCCGACCGCCTCTACGGCATAATGCAGAACGGTACCCTGATGGCGGTGCCGCTGTTCGTACTGATGGGCGTCATGCTCGAGCGGGCGCGGATCGCCGAAGAACTACTGGTGAACCTGGCCAAGGTGTTTTCCGGGGTGCGCGCGGGTATGGCGGTATCCGTGGTGGTGGTCGGTGCACTGCTCGCGGCCAGCACCGGCATCGTCGGCGCCACCGTGGTGACCATGGGGCTGATGTCCCTGCCAACAATGCTCAATCGCGGCTATTCACCGAAGTTAGCCACAGGAACCATCTGCGCAACCGGTACTTTGGGACAGATCATTCCTCCGTCCATCGCCCTGGTTCTGCTCGGCGACACCCTGTCGAACGCCTACCAGCAGGCCCAGCTGAACGCCGGCATTTTTAATCCGCAGCCGGTCAGCGTCGGCGACCTGTTTGTCGGCGCCATCGTACCGGGGCTGCTGCTGGTGCTGGCCTACATCCTCTATCTGCTGTTCGTCGCCCGGCACGAGCCGGCCGATGACGGCGAAGCGGAATCGGTCGACTACTTCCAGACCATCAAGAGCCTGGTGCCGCCCATCGCGCTGATGCTGCTGGTGCTCGGCTCGATTATCAGCGGCGCCGCCACCCCCACCGAGGCCGCCGCCGTCGGTGCCCTGGGTGCCGGCATCCTCGCCTACAGCCGCGGTGCGCTGAGCTGGGCGCGCGCCGGCGAAGTGGGGCAGAGCACCCTGCAGGTCACCGCGATGGTGTTCGCCATCCTGATTGGCGCCTCGCTGTTTTCCCTGGTGTTCCGCGGCTACCACGGCGAAGACATGGTCACCGGCCTGTTCCAGAGCCTGCCCGGCGGGGTGGTCGGCGCCACCCTGCTGGTGATGGTGGTAATTTTCCTGCTCGGTTTCATTCTCGACTTTATCGAGATCACCTTCGTGGTGGTGCCAATCGTCGGCCCGGTGCTGCTGGCGATGGGCGTGGATCCGGTGTGGCTGGGCATCATGATCGCGCTGAACCTGCAGACCTCATTCCTGACGCCGCCATTCGGCTTTGCACTCTTTTACCTGCGCGGCGTGGCGCCGGTTGAGGTGGCGACCGGGGCCATCTACCGCGGGGTGATGCCCTTTATTGCGATCCAGCTGCTGGTCATGTGTGTGCTGGCAATGTGGCCGGCCCTGGCTACGTGGCTCCCTGGCCTGATGCAGTCCTGACTTAGCTGACTGCGCCCGGTCCCGGTCGGGCGCACAGCACAGCTGGTCGCAATCGTGCCGACTTTGCATCCGATGCCGTTAACATGGACGTCTAATGACAAAAAGTAAGGGAATTACACCGCCATGCTGGAAATCTCCAACCTCTCCAAGACCTACGACAACGGCGTTCGCGCGCTCAACAACATCAGTCTGACAGTCCCCAAGGGCATGTTTGGCCTGCTGGGCCCGAACGGCGCCGGCAAGTCCTCACTGATGCGCACCATCGCCACGCTGCAGCTGGCTGACAGCGGCACCATCCGCTTCAACGGGATCGACGTGGCCGCCAACCCGCAGCAGATCCGCGCCACGCTCGGCTACCTGCCACAGGATTTCGGCGTCTATCCGCGCATCAGTGCCGAGGACATGCTCGAGCATATGGCGGTGCTGAAGGGCATCGGCAACAAGAAGGAGCGCCGCGCGCTGGTGGCGGAACTGCTGCACCAGACCAACCTCTACAACGACCGCAAGAAAAATCTCAGCGGCTATTCCGGCGGCATGCGCCAGCGCTTCGGCATCGCCCAGGCACTGATCGGCGATCCGCAGCTCATTATCGTCGACGAGCCCACCGCCGGCCTCGACCCCCAGGAGCGCAACCGCTTCCACAACCTGCTGAGCGAAATCGGCGAAAACGTGGTGGTGATACTGTCCACCCATATCGTCGAGGACGTGGCCGACCTGTGCCCGAACATGGCAATTCTCGCCGGTGGCCGCATCGTCGCCGGCGGCGAACCGGAAACCCTGGTGCAAGGCCTGCGCGGGAAGGTATGGCGGCGCGCCGTGGACAAGGCCGAACTAGAGCAGTGCCGCGCGCAGTTCGACGTCATCTCCACCCGCCTGCTGGCCGGCCGCCACGTGGTCCACGTGCTAGCAGACGCGCAGCCCGGTGAGGGCTTCGAACCGCTGCAGCCGGACCTCGAAGATGTCTACTTCTCCACCCTGTTCGGCGCCGAGCGCCAGGCTCTGGAAACGGCCGCCTGAGGCGGGGAGGGGACAGTCATGTTGTTATCCATCGCGAAATTCGAGCTGCGCTACCAGCTGCGCCAGCCGGTGTTCTATGTCACCAGCCTGGTATTTTTCCTGCTCACCTTCGGCGCCACCACCGTCGACAATATCCAGATCGGCGGCGCCAACGGCGGCACCCTGATCAACTCTCCGTACGCGATCATGCAGACGCTGCTGGTGATGAGCGTATTCAGCATTTTCATTACCACCGCCTTTGCCGCCAACCCGGTGTTGCGCGATCGCGATATGAAAATGGACGGCATCGTCTTCAGCACGCCGATGAGCAAGTGGGACTACCTGCTCGGGCGCTTCAGCGGCTCATTTGCCGTTGCCTTCCTGGCCTTCTCGACCAGTGCCCTGGGGATGCTGCTAGGATCCTGGATGCCGTGGCTGGATCCGGAGCGGCTCGGACCGACCGATCTCTCCGTCTACCTGCAGACCCTGTTTGCGATGGTGCTGCCGACGATGCTGTTCTGTGCGGCGCTGTTTTTCAGCCTCGCGGCCATCACCCGCAGCATCATGGCCACCTACCTGGGTCTGGTCGGCTTCCTGGTGCTGTATTTCACCAGCCAGAGCTTTATGAGCGAACCGGCTTACCGCGACATCGCCGCTCTGGCGGATCCCTTCGGCCTGGCGGCCTTCGAAACGGTCACCCGCTACTGGACCGCCTTCGATCGCAACACTTTGATGGTGCCGCTCGAGGGAGATTACCTGCTGAACCGGCTGCTGTGGCTCGGTGTCAGCCTGCTGCTGCTGTGGTTCGGCTTCCGCCGCTTTTCCTTCGCCGACCGCAAACCCTGGTGGTCGCGCCGCAAGGTAGCGCCGGCCGGGGAAGAACCACCGGAGCCCGCCAGGCGCGGTGCCCTGCCGCGGGTTGCGCCCAGCTTCGGCGCCGTCGCGACCTGGCAGCAGTTCCGCGCGCGCTGCGGCTTTGAGGTCAAAGCCGTGGTCAAGAGCCTGGCGTTCTGGGTGATTCTGGCGCTGGGCGTGTTCAATGTGCTCGGTGGCGCAGTCAACCTGGAATCCTTCTTCGGCACTTCGGTATACCCGGTCACGCGCTCCATGGTCAACATGATCCAGGGGGCCTTCGGCCTGATCATGATGATCATCCTGATCTACTATTCCGCCGAACTGGTGTGGCGCGAGCGCCAGGCCGGCTGCCACGAGATCATGGATGCGGTGCCCACACCCAGCTGGGTTTTCGTGGCGAGCAAATTTGTCGCCATGCTGGTGGTGCTCGCCGGCGTATTGGTCGCCAGCATGCTCACCACCATCTCGGTGCAGCTCGCCAAGGGCTATCTGGACCTGGAGCCGGGGCTCTACTTCTACGGCCTGTGGTACCAGTTCGCGATGCCGTTCTACCTGATGGCAGTGCTGTCGATCTTCGTGCAGGTGATCACCCGCAACAAGTTCCTCGGCATGCTGGTCATGGTGGGCTACCTCATCAGCACGATGGTGATGGACGGCCTCGGCTTTGAGCACAACCTCTACCAGTTCGCCGGCCGCACCGCGGCCCCCTATTCGGACATGAATGGCTACGGCCACTTCGAGGCCGGGCGGGCCTGGTTCGCCTTTTACTGGGCCTGCTTCAGCCTGGTGTTGGCGGTACTCAGCTATGGCCTGTGGCAGCGGGGCACGCTGGAACCCCTGGCGCGGCGCCTGCGCGCCCTGCGCTTCCAGCTCGGCTGGCCCAGCCGCGCCCTCAGCGCCGCGGCACTGCTGCTGTTTATCGCCAGCGGCAGCTTTATCTTCTACAACACCAATATTCTCAACGAGTATGAAACCAGCAAGGATCGGGAACAGCTGGCCGCGGATTACGAGAAAAAGTACAAAACCTACGCCGACATGCCGCTGCCGCGCATTACCGATGTGAAGGCAGACGTGGACATATTCCCGGATGAGCGCCGCTACGATGTGCGCGGCAGCTATCGCCTGGTCAACAAGTCCGGGAAATCCATCAGTGAAGTTCTGGTCGGCCTGGACCGCGGCCTCACCGTCAACCGGCTGGCGCTGAGCGGTGGTGCGCTGCGCGAAACCGACGCGCGCTTCGGCTATCGCTTTTTCGACCTGGAGCAGCCGCTGGCGCCGGGCCAGAGCCTCACTCTGGACTTCGACCTGAGCCGCATCAACCACGGCTTCGTAAACTCCGGCTCGTCCACCACGCTGGTGGGCAACGGGACCTTCTTCAACAACATGGAGTCATTCCCGTTCATCGGCTACAACAGCGGCATGGAGCTGACCGACCGCCACCTGCGCAAGAAGTACGACCTGCCGCCGCCGCAGCGGATGCCCAAGCTCGAGGACAGCAGTCACTACCACGAGTCCTATCTGCGCAGTGACTCCGACTGGGTGAATTTCGAAACCACGGTCAGCACCAAGGCCGGGCAGATCGCGCTGGCACCGGGCTACCTGCAGAAAGACTGGGAAGAGGGCGGCCGCCACTACTTCCACTACAAGATGGATGCGCCCATCCACAACTTCTTTTCCTATCTGTCGGCGGACTATACGGTGGCCAGGGACCACTGGAAGGACGTCTCGATCGAGGTCTACCACCACAAACCCCACGCCTATAACGTGGAGCGCATGATCGACAGCGTGAAGAAGTCCCTGGATTACTTCAGCGAGGCGTTCAGCCCGTATCAGTACCGGCAGCTGCGAATCGTCGAGTTCCCCGGCTATGAGACCTTCGCCCAGTCGTTCCCCAATACGGTGCCTTATTCCGAGGCGATCGGCTTTATCGCCGACCTGCGCGACCCGGACAAGATCGATTACGTCTTCTACGTCACCGCGCACGAGGTCGCACACCAGTGGTGGGCGCATCAGTTAGTCGGCGCCAACGTACAGGGCGCGACGGTGCTGTCGGAAACCCTGGCCCAATACTCCGCCCTGATGGTGATGGAGCGGGAATACGGCCCGGAGAAGATCCGCAAATTCCTCAAGTACGAACTGGACCGCTACCTGAGCGCCCGCGGTAGCGAAGTGCTGCAGGAATTGCCACTGGCGCGCAACGAGGACCAGGCCTACATCCACTACCGCAAGGGCTCGGTGGCCATGTACGCGTTGAAGGACGCCCTCGGTGAGGATGTCGTCAACGCGGCGCTGGCGGAACTATTGAAGGAAAAGGGCTTCTCCAGTGATCCATACCCGACAAGCCTCGACCTGGTCGCCCAGCTGCGCGCCCGCGCCAGCGCCGCACAACAGGAGCTGATCACCGATATGCTGGAGCGGGTTGTGCTGTTTGACCTCAAGGTCGGCAAGGCCACAGCGGAGCAGCTGGACAACGGCCACTATCGGGTGGCGCTGGAAGTGGACGCGCACAAGTTCGAAGCGGACGGCGAGGGGCAGGAACACGAAATTCCCCTCGATAACCGTTTTGATATTGCCATTTTCAGCGAAGATCCCGACAAAAACCCGGATCCGGAGAATGTCCTCTATTTCGCCAAGCACGAAATCACCCAGGACAAGACCCTGCTGGAATTCGAGGTAGAGAAGAAACCGGCGGTGGTGGGTGTGGATCCCTATATCAAGATGATCGACAAGAACCCCGACGACAACCTGCTGGCGGTGGAGACACTCTAGGAGGTTACTGAATAAAGTCATCCGCGACTTTATTCAGTCCGGGTTTGCGGCGCATGTCCGGAAACCCCCACAACAAATCAAGCACTTACGCTCTCGACTTGCGACCCGGCCCTCCATGGCCGGGTTAGCAGGCATACGCCACCCCACGGGCGCGGTGCGCCTCCGGGGGCCGGCCAAGTGTAAAGAGCAGCGGCTCAGACTGGCTAATTACTGGTCAACCTGTGCTAGAATGCGCCACCCGCAAATCGCACCCAATAAATCTAACAATTCGTGAGCAGTTGATGTCCGCACTTGATGAAGAACCACAACCCTCTGGCACCCTGACGCTGCAGACGCAGACGATGCCCCGCGACACCAATCCCCAGGGAGACGTGTTTGCCGGCTGGTTGATGTCGCAGATGGATGTGGCCGGTGCCATTCTGGCCCAGGGCATTGCCCGCGGGCGCGTCACCACCGTCGCCGTCGGCAGCATGGTTTTCCTGCGCCCGGTACCCGTGGGTTCCACCGTCAGCTGTTACGCCGAGGCCACCGAAGTGGGGCGCTCTTCCATCCGCACCATGGTGGAAGTCTGGCTGACCCGGGTGGACTCCGGCGAGCAGGTAAAAGTCACCGAGGGCGAGTTCGTGTTCGTGGCCATCGATGACCGCGGCAATACGCGGCCACTGCCTTAGTCTCACCGACATTGGCGATTGAGCGCGCAGCGGGGCAACCCGCTGACTCGCTGCGCACCGGCCGATCTATACCGCTCCGGCCAGCCGCAGATGCATTTGATGCTATCGCATCTGCTCGGGCTTATTTATTCGAAAAAATTTGACCGCCACCATGTTATCCGACGCATGCCGGACCGGGTGCACTGCCTAGTGCCCGCTCTTTTCTGTTATTAATGCCAGCCGTGGCCCAACTGGGCATCGGCGGCTTTGACTCCGGAAAGTATCGCGATACGATCACACCGCCTACACAATCAAAATCAGACACGGATATGTCTTTTTCTAGCCTTACGGATAATCAGGGCAATCGCTATTTGCTCTCATTGGGCCACAGACTCCAGCCCATAGATGCCATCGAATTCCAGCAAGCTGTACAGGCCCTGGAGCGGATCGATGCCGAACAGCTTTTCACTGCCGAACGCGAAATATTCCACTTTCAAAATACTGATCTCTACCAGCAGCTCGAAAGGCGCCTGGGCAAAAACTGGCGGTCGGCACGCGAGACGGAATTGAACCTGCATTCCCCGGTAGGAACCTTTCCGGGCAGATGGGCGATCATCCTCGATGCCATCTACCATGGCGACCTGAGATTCACTAAGGTTGCCGCCCACAAGGAAGAGCAGCCACCTAGCCCCGAAGAGGACAATCGCGGAATACTGCGGGTTAAGATCCGCCAGGCACTGTCCGCCATTGTAGTCCAGGAGAAGGCAGAAACCGCACGCCACTCGACACTGCTCAGCGGTGAAACACCGACCACCCGCGCCTTGATCTACGGAGGTGCTTTCCTCACCGGCCTGTGGAACGCCGGAACAGACTTCGCCCAATGGCTCAAGGAAGTCAACGACGTTACCAACCCCCTGCAACGCAGTTTGCGTGGCATACATTCAAGCTTCCGGGCTCTGCAGCGCAACAGCGAAACCGGAGAAGACCTGCTCGCAGCGCTAGAAGATGAAGTGCTGGCAGCGGAAAAGCGCGAACTGGTGCAAGTACTGGGCTTCGACCCCACTGCAATTACCCGGGAACAATTCCACCGGGCCACGGAAATGGCCGACTTTATCTGGGATGACCCGGCCCTGCAGGTCGACATCAGGCAATTCGTTAAGGATTACGTCAAAGCCCAGCACCCCATAGAGATTACGGAGTTTTCCGGCGCAGCGGCCTTTGAAGTTCTGTTCACCATCCTACTGACGGCAGTCACCGCGGGTACCGGCCTCGCAGCGAGCGCCGCCGGCCAGGCCCGGCACTTTGCCAAGTTTCGCAAGGTGGGCGATTTGTTGATGGAGTTTGCTGAGCAGACAAAGAAAATTCAGCGGCGATTGCGGCGCAATGGGACCAAAGTAAATAGCACAGCAAAACCATCCTTCGACGGCCTTCCTGTAGAAGATATTGAAGGTAGTGTAAAAACCAAATATAGCCCAACCAGAAAGGGGGTTATTACCGAAATAAAAAATCGCAAAGAGCCCTCCTCAAATTCATTACAAACAAACCCTGAAAATATTCGGGCAGCCTCAAAACATTGGGATAATGAGAAGGCCTCAAAATTTAAAGACGCTGATGATTTTTATGAGTCCGTTGGATATAAGGACTACGATAGTCATCTTAGGGGTATTGATTTTGACCAGGATGTAGAAGTCATTGAGATAAAAAAAGGCGATAAACTATATCAATATTCTTATCTCGATAGAAAGACAGGGGAACCCAAAGTTGGCAGCTATTTCTATAGCAATAGATCAGTTGACGTTTCTAAGTTAGGTTTTGATGTTGACGGAAGGGAAATGATAGAGTTAGAAGTATTGGAGGATGCTAAAATATTGCAATCCAGAGCAGCAAACATCGAAGACTGGAATGATTCTGGGAAAATATTCCCCGGCGGAGAATCGCAGCTGTTCAATCCAAACCTAAATCTAAGCTCACCAAAAATAGTAGAATAACCATGACCACAACGAAAGATGTGATTTCAAATTTTGAAGGCCTTGACCTATCGGAGTTCAAGGCCGATAAAATCGGAAAAAATTCTTTGAGATATCATGTCGATAATAATACTTTTTCTAACATTCTTTGCATAAGGGTGAACTCTGGAGAAAATCAATTTAATTTGAACCTGAAAAAACAATTGCCAATTGATGATATTATTAGAGAGTTGGGCAATTATTCTAACTATTACAGCTTTAGAGATGATATTACAGAGATTAAATTTGAACATAAAATAAATGGCAGAGTGATAGCTATATTGATCGACGGGAAGATCAGCGCGATAAACGGAGGGAATATTACAGTTCTAAATCCAAAAGGCGAAGAAAAGACGCACGCGCCATATCTAGTTGATTGCCTGACAATTTATTGACTTTTTCCACCTCCTGTCACAGAACAATTAAATAAACTTTGAGAGACCATTGAAATCAATAAGATGGTGCTCAGAATCGAGTGTCATTTTTAATAGAAGTAAAAAATAACAAACAATTCTAAACACTACCTTGTGTTTTTGCTTCCGGCAGTTATTAATCAGCCACAGCGTCACCATCCCCCAGCTCGCGCGCCTGGTAATAGGCCTCCTCGCTGATGCGGTGATACGGAACCACCTGCGACTCGAATTCCTTGTACGCCTTGTAGACCCGCGCAAACTGCGGATCTTCTGCGGCGGTCTCTTCCATGATCTGGTTATTGATCTTTTTCAGGTAGACGATCACATCATCGGGCAGGCGACGCAATTGCACGCCGTGTTTGTCCACCAGCTCCTGCAGGGCGCGGTTGTTGCGCGCGGTGTACTCGTCGAGCATATCCTGGTTGGCGTCGCGGGCGGCGGTGCGCACGATTGCCTGCAAATCCGGCGGCAGCTTTTCGAACGCGGTCTTGTTGACGATAAATTCGAGGATTGAGCCCGGCTCATGCCAGCCGGGATAGTAGTAATACTTGGCGATCTGGTAGAAGCCGAAGGCGAGGTCATTGTAGGGACCGACCCACTCGGTCGCATCGATCACGCCGGTCTGCAGCGCGGTGTACAGCTCTCCGCCGGGAATGGTCACCGCGGTGCCGCCGGCGCGGTTCAGCACTTCGCCGCCGAGACCGGGGATGCGCATCTTCAGTCCCTTGAGGTCGTTGACGGAGTTGATTTCCTTGTTGAACCAGCCCGCCATCTGCACACCGGTGGACCCTCCGGCCATCGGAATCAGGTCGAAGGGCTCGTAGAGTTCGCGCCACAGCTCCATGCCGCCGCCGTAGTGCAGCCAGCCGTTCATTTCCTGGGCGTTGAGGCCGAAGGGTACGGCGGTGAAGAACTGGGCCGCGGGGATCTTGCCTTTCCAGTAATAGGCCGCACCGTGGCCCATCTGCGCTGCGCCATCGGACACGGCCCCGAACACGCCCATGGCCGGCACCAGCTCACCGGCACCGTAGACTTTGATCTTCAGACGCCCGTCGGACATGGCCGCCACTTTTTTCGCGAAGCGCTCCGGCGCACTGCCGAGCCCGGGAAAGTTTTTCGGCCAGGTGGTGACGAGTTTCCACTCGAACGTTTCCTGATCGCTGCCCTTGGCGAAGTGCTGCGTCGGCCCTTTGGATGATGTGGAAACGACCAGGGCACCGAAGGTGATCACCAGCAGGGCGAGCAGGCCGAGAATGACCGGCGGATACCAGTTTATTTTTTTCATCGCGTTTTTTTATTTTTGTTGCTGTCTTGTTGATTAGTCAGTCCGGAGCAGGACGAAACTATGGTTCAGAGGGGCTGCAGCTTGGCCATCGCCACCACCAGCCACTTGCTGCCGGCGTCATCGAAATTGACCTGAACCCGCGCCCGTGGGCCGCTGCCCTCAAACTGTACCACGGTGCCCTCACCGAATTTCGGATGATCCACGCGGCCACCCAGCGCCAGCGGCGGCAGATCGTCGAAATCCGGTGCCGGATCGGAAAACTGCCCCAGGCTACCGACTTTACCGTAGTCAGGCTGGAATAGCGGCCGCGAGATCTCGGTCTTGAGCCGCACCTCGTGCACCAGGTTGGGCGGAATCTCACTGATAAACCGCGACGGGCTGTTATAGGTTTCCGTGCCGAACAGGCGGCGGTTTTCCGCATAGGTGATATACAGCTTCTGCATCGCGCGGGTGATGCCCACGTAACAGAGGCGGCGCTCCTCCTCCATGCGGCCCGGCTCCTGCGCGGACATCTTGTGCGGGAACAGGTTTTCCTCCACACCGGCCATAAACACCAGCGGGAATTCCAGGCCTTTGGCAGAGTGCAGTGTCATCAGCTGCACCGCGTCCTCGAATTCATCCGCCTGGCCCTCGCCGGCGTCCAGCGCGGCGCTGTCGAGGAACTGGTCCAGCAGCGGTGGCTCCTCCACTTCCTCATCGCCCTCGACAACCGGCACCGGCACGCCGTCGAAGGCGCGGCAGGCACTGACCAGTTCCTGCAGGTTCTCCACGCGGGTCTGGCCTTTCTCGCCTTTCTCCTTGCCGTGGAAGTCCAGCAGGCCGCTGGTTTCGATCACGTCCTCGGCGATGGCATCCAACAGCTTGTCTTCGGCATTGGCGGCGAGCTGGTTGACCAGATCGAGGAACGACTGCAACGCATTGCCGGCGCGGGCCGCCAGCACCCGCTGCTGCAACATCAGCTGCGACGCCCGCCACAGGGAGCAGCCCTGCTCGCGGGCGTAAGAGCGCACCATCTCGACGGTGCGCGCGCCGATTCCGCGGGTGGGCGTATTGACGACCCGCTCGTAGGCTGTGTCATCGTCACGGTTGCTGATCAGGCGCATGTAGGAGAGCGCGTTCTTGATCTCGAGTCTTTCATAGAAGCGCTGGCCGCCGTAGATGCGGTAGGGCACTTGTTCGCGCAGCAGGCCTTCTTCGAGAACCCGCGACTGGGCGTTGGAGCGGTAGAGGATCGCGATGCTGTCGCGGCGGTTGCCGTCGCGCACCCAGTCCTGGATCCGCTCGACAATAAAGCGCGCTTCATCCTGTTCGTTGTAGGCGGCGTAGAGGGCAATCGGCTCGCCTTCCTCACCCTCGGTCCACAGCTCCTTGCCCAGGCGCCCGGCATTATGTTCGATCACTGCGTTGGCAGCTTTGAGGATGGTGCTGGTGGAGCGGTAGTTCTGCTCCAGGCGCACAGTCTGCACGTCGTGCATATCGCGCTCAAAGTGCTGGATATTCTCGATCCTGGCGCCGCGCCAGCCGTAGATGGACTGGTCGTCGTCGCCAACGGCGGTGATATTGCACTGGTCGCCGGCGAGCAGGCGCAGCCAGGCGTACTGGATCGTGTTGGTGTCCTGGAATTCGTCCACGAGGATGAACGGGAAGCGGCGGCGGTAGTGCGCCAGCACCGCGTCGTTGTTCAGCAACAGCTCGTGGGCACGCAGCAGCAGCTCGCCGAAATCGACCAAGCCGCCGCGCTGGCAGGCCTCCTCGTAGGCGAAGTAGATGCGCACCATCGTCTGCAGCCAGGGATCGGCGCCGGCATTGATGTACTGCGGGCGCAGGCCCTCGTCTTTTTGTGCCCCGATCCACCACTGGGTCTCCCTCGGTGGCCATTTCTTGTCATCCAACTGCAGATCGTTCTGCACCCGCTTGATCAGGCGCAGCTGGTCATCGCTGTCGAGGATCTGGAAGTTCTGCGGCAGCTTCGCTTCCTGCCAGTGGGCTTTCAACAACCGGTGGGCGAGGCCGTGAAAGGTGCCCACCCACATGCCGAAGGTATTCACCCCCAGCAGCTCCTCGATACGCGCGCGCATCTCCTTGGCGGCCTTGTTGGTGAAGGTCACGGCGAGGATGGAGTAGGGCGAGGCACCCTCCACCTGCATCAACCAGGCGATGCGGTGCACCAGTACGCGAGTTTTGCCGGAACCGGCACCGGCCAGCACCAGCTGATTGCACGGCGGCGCAGCCACCGCCTCGCGCTGGGCGTCGTTGAGGGGGTCTAGAATTTGAGATACGTCCATGGCGGCGATTGTACCAGAGCTAGCGTCCACCACCTGTGTAAATAAACAGGTTTTTGCACCACTCCGGCACATGTTGCCTCCATCCCAGACGCGAAGGTCGTGCTGCTGGGGACCGTCTGGGAAACGATTGCCGATGAGGCTGTTGCGCGGACGGTCCCCGGCGGCACGACCGCCCGGGGCTCGCCAGCAGCGCGGCAAAGTCGCTCGCCAGCGGGGTTAGCAACCGCTAAACTGCGGTTCCGGAAATGAGAAGGAAGTCCCGTGAAGCCGGCGGAAGTCACGCAGAAAATCAGTGAGCAGCTGTCCTCCATGCGCAAATCCGAGCGCAAGGTGGCCGAATACATCCTCGCCAACCCGAATGAAATCATTCATATGCGCATTGTCGACCTGGCCACCGAGGCACAGGTCAGCGAACCGACGGTGGTACGTTTCTGCCGCGCCGTGGGCTGCTCCGGTTTCCAGGAATTCAAGCTGAACCTCGCGCAGCAGCTGGCCTCCAGCCCCAGCTTCGGCCAGATTGCCGTGACCGAGACGGATACCATTGCCGAATACAAGCGCAAGGTGTTCGACTCCACCGTCGATACGCTGCTGAACGTGCGCGACAAGATCGACGCCCGTGCACTGGAAGCGGCGGTAACGGCGATAGCCAACGCCAAACGGGTGGAGTTCTTCGGTTTCGGTGCCTCCGGTGCCGTGGCCGCCGACGCCCAGCACAAGTTCTTCCGCCTGCAGCTGGCCACTGCCGCCCACTCCGACCACCACATGCAGAACATGTCCGCCATGAGCATGGAGCCCGGCGATATCGTCGTGGCGATCTCCCAGAGTGGCCGCACCAAGGCCCTGCTGCGTTCGATGGAAATGGCCAAACAGCAGGGCGCCACCGTGATTGCCCTCGGCCCCAGTGGTTCGCCGGTGACGCAGCAGGCCACTATCCCGCTGGAAGTGGACGTGGAAGAGGACATCGAAATCTACACGCCGCTGTCGTCGCGCATCGCCCACCTGGTGGTGATCGACGTACTCGCCATCGGCGTCTCCCAGCGCAAGGGGCCGCAACTGCAGGAACACCTGCTGAAGCTCAAGCAGGGCCTCTACACGCTCAAGGAAGACAAGCACTGAAGCGCTCTTCCCGCTACATTTTCTACTGATGCCGCTGGCATCCCCCCAGGCGCGCCATTACCATGGCGCGCCTCTGGCGGTTGATCCCTGACGGTCAGCCGGCCATCTCTCTCGATATTCCGTTCCGCTGTACCTGAGCCGATTTATGAGCCCCAGTTCCCTCGCTGTCGACAAGACCCCACCGCGCTGGCTCGCCCTGTGGCTCGCCGCACTGGTGGCGCTAACGCCGTTTTCGATCGACAGCTATCTGCCGGCGATTCCAGCGATGGCCGCGGCGCTGGATACCGAAGTGGCGCGGGTGCAGCACTCGGTGTCCAGTTTCCTGCTCGGTTTCGCCATCGGCCAGCTGCTCGGCGGGCCGCTATCGGATCGCTGGGGCCGGCGCACCGTCGGCACCATCGGCCTGTCGATCTATATCGGCAGCTCGCTGCTGATCCTGTTTGCCAGCCATGTGGATCACCTGATTGCGCTGCGCCTGTGCCAGGCCATCGGCGGCGGTTTCGCCACGGTGATCTGTGCGGCGATTGTGCGTGACCTGTACAGCGGGCGCGAAGCGGCGCGGATCATTTCCCTGATCAGCACCATGATGCTGGTGGCGCCGCTGATCGCGCCGGTCATCGGCTCGGCGCTGCTGACTACGGCCGGCTGGCAGAGCATTTTCATTTTCCTGCTGTCGTACGCCACCGCGATGCTGGTGCTGGTGCGGATGCTGCTGCCGGAGACAGTGTCGCGCTTTTCCCGCGCGCGTCGCCAGCGCGGGCCCAAGCGGGATCTGCTGCGCAGCTACAAACAGGTGCTGGGCCAGCGACGGGCGCTGGGATTCCTGCTCGCGCAGGCCTGTATCAGCGGTTCGATGTTTATCTATATCACCACCGCACCGTTCGTTTTTATGCAGTATTTCGGCGTACCGGCGAGCCGTTTTCCGCTGTTTTTTGGCGCCTGTGTGCTCGGCCTGATCTGTATGGTGCAGCTCAATATCCGCCTGCTGAAGCGCTTTGAGCCGCGGCGTATCCTGCTGGCGGGCATATCACTGCAACTGGTGGGCTGCAGCCTGTTGCTGCTGGGCACACTGCCCGAAGGGAAAACCCTGTGGCTGTGGATGACACCGCTGGTAATGGTGATGGCCAGCATCGGCATTACCGGCCCCAATGCCGCGGCCTGCTACCTGGAATTCTTCCCGCGCATCAGTGGCAGTGCCAATGCGCTCTATGGCGCCACGCTGTTCATCGCCGGCGGCGTGCTCGGTGGGCTGGTGAATACGCTGCACACCGACACCCTGACGCCGATCGCCGCCGCCATGCTCTGCTGCGCACTGGTGGCACTGCTGTCGGCGCTGTTCATTGCCCGCGCACGGGATCCTATCGAGGTCGAGATGCCGGCGGCAAAGCGCTACGTGCCGCGCTAGCCCTTCAGCAGACCCTCTTCGCGCAGGGCTTTCTGCACGCCCGGTCGCGCTTCCATCCGTTTCTGGAAGGCGCCGAGCCTTGGCCACGCGTCGGCGTCGATCCCGTGGTTGCCGAGCCAGCTGGCGAGGGTATAGAGGTAGGCGTCGGCAACACTGAAATCGTCGCCGAGCAGGTAGTCATGCAGCAGATGTTTCTCGATGAAGTCGAAGCGCTTGGCGATGATCTGCTTTGCCCGGGCTTTCTCGTCATCCGGGCCGCTGCCGAACAGCGGCCCGAACGCCTTGTGTACCTCGGACGAAAGGTAATTCAGCCACTCCAGCAGCCGGTAGTGGTCGAGACTGCCGTACTCAGGCGCCAGATTCGCATCCGGTTTCTGTTCGGCGAGGAACTGCACAATGGCCGGCCCCTCGGTCAGTATCTCGCCCCCCTCCAGCTGCAGCGCCGGCACACACCCTTTGGGGTTGATCTCGGCGTAATCGGCGCCGCTTTCCAGCTTGTGCTCGCGCAGATTCACCTTGGCCAGCTCCAGTTCGATACCTGCCTCGCAGGCGACGATATGCGGTGATAGGGAGCAGGCGCCGGGGGCGTAAAAAAGTTTCATCGGGAGCCTCGCGCAGTGACAAACGGACTCCCTGCAGTATAGGTGCGGCCCGGTCGCGGAAGTGCCGCGCCGGAACCGAAAGCCCCATACCTGCTGCCAGGGCTGCTCGAGAACCGGGTAGGACGCGTCAACCGCGGTTATGCGGTGCCGAGTAGTCCAGTTCCGGCCCTTTCGGCACGATACCGGTGGGATTGATGGTGTCGTGGCTGGCGTAGTAGTGGGTCTTGATATGGTAGAAATCCACCGTGGCGGCGATACCGGGCCACTGGTACAACTCGCGGGTGAATCCCCACAGGTTCGGGTAGTCCGCCAGGCGTTGTTTGTTGCATTTGAAGTGACCGTGATAAACGGCATCGAAGCGGATCAACGTCGTAAACAGGCGCCAGTCCGCCTCGGTGATGCGGTCGCCGGTCAGGTAGCGGTTGCGACCGAGGCGTTGCTCCAGCTGATCGAGAGTGCTGAACAGTCGGTCATAGGCGTGCTCGTAAGCCTCTTCTGTCGTCGCAAACCCTGCACGATAGACGCCATTATTCACATTTTCGTAGACGATGTCGTTGGTAGCATCGATATCACCGCGCAGGTCAGCCGGGTAGTAGTCGTCGTCGTTTCCTGTCAGGCCATTGAAGGCGCTGTTGAACATGCGGATGATTTCCGACGATTCGTTGCTTACCACGCACTGGCGCTGCTTGTCCCACAGCAGTGGCACGGTGACGCGGCCGCTGTAGTTGGCGCGGTTTTTCGTGTACAGCTGGTAGAGGAAATCGCTGTTGTAGAGATGATCGCCGCTCGAGCCCGCGTCGGTGTCGAAAGTCCATCCGTGCTCGCGCATGTAAGGACTCACTACGGACACATCGATGTAATCGTCGAGCCCTTTCAGTTTGCGGAAAATCAGCGTGCGGTGCGCCCAGGGGCAGGCCAGCGACACATACAGGTGATAGCGGTCTTTCTCCGCAGCAAAGCCGCCCTCGCCGCTGGGTCCGGCGCTGCCGTCGGCAGTGATCCAGTTGCGCAGTTGCGCGGCCTCGCGCACAAACTCACCTTCGCTCTTGTCAGTGTCATACCAGCGGTCCTGCCACTGGCCGTTGACCAGTAAACCCATGGGGCCTCCTCGTTGATTCGGGGAATATTGGATATATCGGGAGTATTGAGTGGGCGCGGCCGCCGTGGTGGCCGCGCCCTGGGGGCAATCTCAACGATTGCGGCGGAAGAGGTGGTCGATGCTGAAGCGGCCGGCACCGGCGCAGGCGACGTAGATGAAACCACCGGCGATGGTCACGTTCTTCATGAAGTTGATCATCTGCGCCTGGTCGCCGGGATGGTAGTGGAACAGCCAAGCCGTCAGCAGCGAGAAGATCGCCAGTCCCAGCGCCACCCAGCGGGTCAGGAAACCGAACAGTATGGCCAGGCCGCCGCCCAGTTCCGCCAGGATCACCAGCGGCAGCAGCCCGCCGGGCACGCCCATAGCCTCCATATAGCCCTGGGTGGCCTCGTAGCCACCGATCTTGCCCCAGCCGGCGGTGATAAACATGTACGCCATCAGCACGCGGCCGAGCAGTTTTGCGAGATCGCAGGTTATTGCAGTATTCGTTCCTGAATTCATTTCTGAACCCTCTTTGTGAGATCAATCGATCAGTGATAGTGAAACTGCGTTCAGTGTAGTTCTATTATTTACTGTGAAAACCGCAAAATATCGCCAGTAACTTTCGAATTTTTCAATATTTGTCGCGAGAGACCACTGCAAGCTCACTCCAGCGGCCCGAGACAGTCGCGCAGGGCACCGATCAGCAGATTCGCCGCCGGACCGCAGCGATCGATATCGGCGTACACCAGGTAGACGGTGACATCGCGCTCCCAGGGCTCCTCGGTCGACAGGGGCAGCAGCTGGTCGGCGGACAGCGACTCGCGGATGCGGGTTTGCGGCAGCCAGGCAAATCCGAGTCCCCGCTCGATCAGCTCTACCGACGTTTGCACATTGGTGACGGTAATGCGCTGGTCCGAACCGAGCCAGCCTGCATCCTGGCGATTCCTGTGTGCGGAATCACGCACGACGATCTGCCGACAGCTTTTCAGGTCTTCACGTGTCACTGCCCGCCCGAGGTGGTGCAGCGGATGCTGCGGGTGCGCCACCGGCAGGAAACGCACACGGGCGATCGGCTCACCGACAAAACCCTGGGGCACCAGAGTACTTAGAATGAAATCGGCCTGTTGCGCCTGCAGCAGTTCCTCGGCGCCGGACAATACGGTTTCGCGCAACTCGATACGTGTGTGCGGAAACTCTGCAGCGCAGCGCTCGATGGCGTTGAACAGGCACTCGTAATCGAACAGCACATCCACGGCCAGGGTCAACACCGCTTCCTCGCCGCTGGAGAGACTGGCCGCCACCGATTCCAACGCTTCTGCCTCGTCCAGGAGTCCGCCGGCCCGTGCCAGCAGTATGCGCCCGGCGTCAGTGAGCTCGGCCTTGCGTCCACGCACTTCCAGCAGTGCCACGCCGAGACTTTCCTGCAGTTTGTGTACCGCGTGATTGATGGACGACTGGCTCTTGTGCACCGCCTGCGCAGCCTGGGAAAAACCGCCGTGTTCGACCACAGACTGGAACATACGCCACTGTTCCAGGGTTACCTTGGCCATCAGCACTCCTTTTGCATTGTTATCGACCGTTCGAGATATCCGCTCGCCGTGCGAACTGTATATAGCCCAACTAGTCTATGAATTCGAATATAAGCAGCGAATATTTGCCATTTTTTATCGAAATCATCGGTCTATACTGCCGACATCATCACACTGGGAGGTGAATATGTCAGCATTCGAACTCAAACCCGGCGCCCGCCCCGTAGTACGCGGTATCGCCAGCCAGGCCTCTTCCGACGGCGCCGGCGTCAAGATCCAGCGCGTAGCCGGATTCCAGAGCCAGGACTTCAGCCCTTTCCTGATGCTCGACGAGATCCGCTCGGAAAATGCGGACGACTATATCGCCGGTTTCCCGCCGCACCCGCACCGCGGTATCGAAACCCTCACTTATATGCTGAACGGCGAGTTCGAGCATCGGGATCACCTGGGCAATCGCGGCGCCGTCTCATCCGGCGGGGCCCAGTGGATGCGCGCCGGGCGCGGCATCATTCACTCGGAAATGCCGGCGCAGGCGCAGGACGGCACCGCTGGCGGCATGCACGGTTTCCAGCTGTGGATCAACATGGCCGCGGCCAACAAGATGGACAAACCCACCTGGCGCGATATTCAGGCGGCGGAGATGCCGGAAGTGCCACTGGATGACGCCGGCTCACTGGCCCGGCTGATCGCTGGCGAATGGACTGTTGCCGGCGAAAAGAAAAGTGCACCGCTGACGGACGCCGCGGCGGAAGCGGCGGTGGCGGATATCCGCCTGGCGGCAGATGCAGAAGTGTTACTGCCGCTGCCGGAGGCACACAGCGTGATGGTGTTCGTCTACAGCGGCGCGCTGGTGACCGAGCGCGGCCACATCCCCCGCGGCAATATGCTGTTGTATGGTGCTGGCGAAACGTTACAATTGCGCGCCGACCACTCGGGAGCAGGCTTGTTGTGCCTACATGGCCTGCCTCTGCGCGAACCCATTGCCCACTACGGCCCCTTCGTCATGAACAGCCGCGAAGAAATCGATCAGGCGCTGCGCGACTACAATAACGGCACACTCACCGACGACTAATCCGGGGCGCTGCGCGCGCCCCTTCCGTATCACTCCCGATCTGTGAGGGCGCCGCGCGGCATGGAAGTTTATTACACCTTTTGTTTTCTCGCCGCGGTGTCGGTGTTTCTCGGTTTTCTCAATCAATACGTCCTTCGCGCCCAGGCCACCATCGCTATTACCGCCGGTGCGCTGGCGCTGTCGCTGCTGGTCATCGGCCTTGGCAAGCTGGGGATAGTGTCGCTGCGCGGCTGGGCCGACCAGCTGCTGCCGCTGCTGGATCTCCAGAACCTGCTGCTGAAAGGCATGCTGGGCTTCCTGCTGTTTGCCGGCAGCCTGCACATTGACCTGCTGATGCTGCGCAACCAGCGCATCGAGATCACCCTGCTGGCGGTATTGGGTACGCTGATTTCCACCTTCGTGGTGGGCGCACTGCTGTACTGGTTCCTGCAGTTTGTCGGCCTGCCGGTGGGTTTCGTCTACTGCCTGCTGTTCGGCGCACTCATCTCCCCGACGGATCCCATCGCGGTGCTGGCGATCATCAAAAGCCTAAAGGCACCGGAGCAGGTGTCGATCCAGGTGGAGGGGGAATCCCTGTTCAACGACGGCTTCGGCATCGTCGTATTCACCGTGATCTTCGCACTGGCGTTTGAGGGCGCGGCGCCGACACTGCCGTCGGTAACCGAACTGTTCCTGGTGGACGCCGTGGGCGGCATAATTTTGGGACTCGCCATCGGCGGCCTGTTCCACTGGCTGATCGGCTGCACCGATGACCACAGCCTGGAGCTGCTGCTGACTCTGGTGATTCCCACCGCCGGTTTCTCCCTGGCCAATCTGCTCGGCGTCTCCGGCGCGCTGGCTATGGTGGTCAGCGGCATCATTATCGGCAACTTCACCCGCGAAACGGGTTTTTCCCGCGTCAGTCAGCACGAGCTGGACCACTTCTGGAACATCACCGAGGACTTCCTCAACGGCCTGCTGTTCCTGCTGGTCGGCCTGTTCCTGATCACCATCGACTTCCAGCTGTTCGATTACGTGTTGCTCGTTGCCGCAATCGTCATTGTATTGCTGAGCCGGGTGGTGGCCGTCACCGTGCCATTCACCGTCCTCAAGCGCTTCCGCAAATACCATCCCTATACCGAACGCATCCTGATCTGGGGCGGCCTGCGCGGCGGCCTGGCGCTGGCGCTGGCAATGTCGATCCCCGCCGGCCACGCGATGGTGCAAGGACAGGACATCCGCCATCTGTGGGTGGTGATGACCTACGGCGTGGTAGTCTTCTCCATCGTAGTGCAGGGTTCCACCATCGCCCCGCTGATCCGGCGCAGCCGCGAGTTCGCCGAGCCGGAGCAGCTGCCCGAAGCCGCCGGCGACTAGGGCAGGGCCACTGGCGGCGGCCGGACGGAAGCCCCGCACCCGTTGCAACCACACAAGAACAGACTCATGGAAGAAAGCGGCTTTCTGCTGCAGGCGGTGATCTACCTGACCGCCGCAGTTATTTCTGTCCCCCTGGCCACACGCCTCGGCCTGGGTTCCGTACTCGGCTACCTGCTCGCCGGCATGGCGATCGGCCCCTTCGCGCTGGGTCTGGTCGGTGACGCCAGCGACGAAATGCACATCGCCGAATTTGGCGTGGCGCTGATGCTGTTCCTGATCGGCCTCGAACTGCAGCCGCGCAAGCTGTGGCAGATGCGCGGTGCGATTTTCGGTACCGGCGGCGCCCAGCTGCTGGTCACCGCGGCCACCGTGGCCGCGCTGGCAATACTGCTTTATGAAGAGAACTGGCGCAGTGCCGTTGCCGTCGGCCTGATCCTCGCCCTGTCTTCCACTGCCATCGTGCTGCAGTCTCTGAGCGAGAAAGGCCTGCTCAAGACCGAGGGCGGCCGCGGTGCCTTCGCCGTACTGTTGTTCCAGGATATCGCGGTGATTCCGATCCTGGCGCTGTTACCCCTGCTCGCCGGCGGTGCCGCACCAGCGGAAGAGGGGGGGCTTGAAGGCTGGCGCTACGCGCTCGCGTTGATCGGCACCATCGTTGCCTTCGTCGCCGCCGGGCGCTACCTGTTGGGGCCGTTGCTGCGGCTGGTGGCGGGCAGCCAGCTGCGCGAAATGTTCACTGCCACTGCGCTGCTCATCGTGATGGCGGCCGCGGCGACCATGAGCTGGCTCGAATTGTCGCCGGCCCTCGGTACCTTCCTCGCCGGTGTGATCCTGGCCGAGAGCGAATTCCGCCACGAACTGGAGGCGGATATCGAACCCTTCAAGGGCCTGCTGCTGGGGCTGTTTTTCATCGCCGTTGGCGCCAGCCTCAATTTCCAGCTGATCGCCGAGTACCCTCTGTTGCTGCTGGCGCTGGTTCTGCTATTGGTGGTCACTAAGTTCCTGCTGCTGTTTGCCCTGGCGCGGTTTACCGGCATGTCCCGCGGCGAGGACTGGCTGTTTGCGCTGTCGCTGGCGCAGGCGGGGGAATTCGGTTTCGTGCTGGTGTCGTTTGCGATGCAGCACCGGGTACTCGACAGCACCAGCGGCAATCTGCTGACGGCGCTGATCGCGCTGTCGATGGCGATGACCCCAATCCTGCTGCTGATCTACGAGCGCTTTATCCTGCCGCGCTACATGCGCGGCTCAGACGCCGCCCGGGTCGCCGACGAGGAGCCACCGGTGGACAGCGGCTCACCGGTAATCATCATCGGCTACGGGCGCTTCGGCCAGATTGCCGGGCGCCTGCTCAATGCCTGTGGTTTTGACACAACACTGCTGGAACACAGCGCCGACCAGCTGGAAATGGTCCGCCGTTACGGCATCAAGGCATATTACGGTGACGCTTCCCGCGAGGACCTGCTACACGCCGCCGGGGCCGATAGCGCGCGTCTGGTGATACTGACCCTGAGCGACCAGGCCAAGTCGCTGGAAATTGTCGCGCAACTGCAGCGACACTTTCCGCACCTGGAGATTCTGGCCCGGGCGCGCAACCGCATGCACCACTACGCGCTGATGGAGGCGGGGGTCAAACACATCTTCCGCGAGACTGTGGATTCAGCCATATCCATCGGCGAGCGGGCACTGGAGTTGCTGGGCCTGAGCCCGCTGCAGGCGCGGCGCGCGGCGCGCAAGTTCAAGCAGCACGACCAGCGCATGCTGGAGTCGCTGTTCCCCTACTGGCGCGACGAATCCACCCACATCGCCCAGACCAAGATCTACCGCGAACAGCTGCTGCAGGCCCTGCGCGAGGACCGGCGCGACAAGGACCTGCACCTGGATCACTACTGGGAGGATTCCAGCAAACCGGGGCTCTAGGGCGCCTCTGAATAATTCGGTGATGCCTCCGGCTTGCAGAGATGCCCCGACCGGAAACTAATCCCGGGTGCACAAACTGGCCTCGAGCAAGTCGACCTCCAGCAGTAGTTTGCGGTGCAGTTCATCGTCGATCTGCCGCTCGAAACGCAGGTGGAACAGTTTTTCGCGCTCGGCGGCCAGAGCCGCCAACTGGTAGTCGCGCTCCGCCCGGGCCAGCACCCAGATCCGTTCGTCATCCACACTGCCATCGCCCGCCAGTCGGCGGTAATAAAGCTGGAGTACGAAGCCCGCCGCATCGAGCGCAATCTCGTTCTCTTCCCTCTCACTGTCGAGGCGCTGCTCCAGCTCCCCGAGCAGCTCTTCCAGCCGCTGCACTGCCGCCTGCGCCGCCGCCACACGGGCACTGCGCTCGTCGCCGATGTCGGCGAGGTGGGGCATCGGCGGCAGGCTGCGCACCAGCCGTGGCAGCGCAATGCTGGCCAGCAACAGCGAAACGAGAATGACACCCATCGCGATAACGATAGCCAGGTGCCGCGCGGGGAAGGGCGCTCCACCAGGCAGCAGCAGCGGCAGCGACAACACCCCCGCCATGGTGACGGCACCACGGACGCCGGCCACCGACGCGGTTGTCATCAGCAATAGCCGGGTCCGCAAATCCTTAACATCCCGACGCACGTGGGACAGGTGCATGGTCGCCGACACCCACACAAAGCGCAGGGCCAGCAGTACCGCAGCGATCGCGAGGATGTACAGCAACAGCGTCCAGTCGCTGGCGACGATACTGTGGCGCGCCGCCACCAGATCCGCGCGGAATACGCGTACCAGCTGCTCTCCGAGCAACACAAAAATGATGCCGTTGAGTACATCCTGCACGGTTTTCCACACTGCAGCCCTCTGCATCCGCGTCTCGGACAGCTCCGGACCGTGTAGATTGACGTACTGGGTGGCGATACCGGCAGAAGCGGCCGCCAGAATACCGGAGGCTCCCAGAGGCTCCGCCGCCAGATAGGCGGCAAAGGGCACCAGCAGGCTGACCAACACCTGCACCCCCGAATCCTCACTGCCGACGCGGCCGACCCAGCGCAGCAGATAGCCGCAGGCGAAACCGACACCGGTACCGATCACAACACCGGCCGCCGCCAGCCAGACAAAACCGAGCGCCGTCTGCGACAGGGAGAAACTGCCCGTGACCACCGCCAAAACCGCGAAACGGAAGCAGGCGAGTCCGGAAGCATCGTTCAGCAGCGCCTCCCCCTCGAGCACATGTTTCAGCCGCGGCGGCATCGGTGCGTCGCCGCGCACTGCGGCTACCGCCACCGGGTCTGTCGGTGCCAGGATCGCCGCCACAGCAAAGGCCACTGCCGCGGGCATCGCCGGCAACAGCCAGTGCACGAAGTAGCCCACGCCAATCACGGTGAAAATCACCAGTCCTACCGCGAGAATCAATATAGGCCGCAAGTCCCGCACAAAAGCGCCCTTGGGGATACGCCATCCATCCAGGAACAGTAGCGGGGGAATAAACAGCAGAAAGAAAATCTGCGGGTCCAGGGGTATCTCGACGCCAAGCGGGCCGCCGAGCAGGGCGCCGATCGCTATCTGCACCAGTGGCAATGGCAGGCGCAGGGGCAACAACCGGCAAACCATGCCGCTGAGCGCGACAGCCAGCAGCAGAACCAGCGAGAGGACAACATAATGCATCGCGCGCCGCCTCACCCGCCCACTATGGCACCGCCGCGGGGCTGAGGCCGGATCTAATGTAATCGCAGCAGAGTGTGCGGATAGGGCAAGGCGGCAAGGGAATCT
Organism: Microbulbifer hainanensis; assembly: GCF_014904735.1. Lineage (GTDB taxonomy): Bacteria > Pseudomonadota > Gammaproteobacteria > Pseudomonadales > Cellvibrionaceae > Microbulbifer > Microbulbifer hainanensis. Next base: position 185,083 of record NZ_JACZCR010000020.1, read on the forward strand.
CGCTGTAGAGCGGCGGATTTACAGCGAGTATAGAGTAAGTCGGCGCTGACAAACCGGGGCAGGGCGCGGCCCCGTTTAGTCAAACATCTCCGGCTGTTCGGCGCAGATCACGTTATATAGCGGCTGGAAACTGAATAGTCCCGCGAGCTCAGTACCGACCACGGCCCTGGTACGGATCGCCACTTCCGGCTCGATCAGTTTCGGTTGCCCGGCCGCCTCGGCGAGCAACTGTGCCTGGCAGCTGCGCTCCATGGTGATATACCACCAGGCCGCCTCATCGATCGACTTGCCCACGGTGAGCAGGCCGTGGTTCTGCAGGATCAGCGCCTTCTTGTTGCCCAGTGCCTGGGCCAGCGCCTCGCCTTCCCCCATTTCCAGCACCACGCCGGAAAAGGTGTCGAGCAGGCCGTGATCGCCGAAGAAGGCGCAGGCATCCTGAGTGATCGGGTCCAGCAAACGGCCGAGTGACGACCAGGCCTTGCCGTAAAGCGAGTGCGCATGGGCGGCCGCGACGACATCCGGGCGCATGCGGTGGATATGGGAGTGGATGGTGAAGGCCGCACCGTTCAGGTAACCGTCCCCCTCGACGACTTCCCCGCGGTGGTCGACTAGCAGCAGGTCCGACATTTTGATCTGGCGGAACGACACGCCCATCGGGTTGACCCAGAAATGGTCCTCCAGCTCCGGATCGCGCACAGTGACGTGGCCGGCCACCCCTTCGTCGAAACCGAATTTGCCGAATAGGCGGAAAGTGGCGGTGAGCTTGCGTTTGCGCTCGTCGCGCACCTCCTCCAGCGGCTGGGTGCTGTCCCCCAGCAGTACATTCACGTCGCCGTTCATGACGGCGGAATTAATGTCCTGCGCAGGTCTGGTTTTTTCTGTTGTTGTCATGCCCGGCCCTCTCATCATTTTTTAGCCGAGCGCTGGTTATAGCACGTTGATCGACTTTTGAGCGAGAGGGGGCGCCAATGTGAATAGCCGCAGGCGCCCCTTGCGTCAGCGCGACGGGCGGCGCTGCCAGGTCATGCTTGCCAGCACGCCGTCGCGGCGGACTAGCCTGTGCACCAGCGCCGCCGCCATATGACCGAGGATCAGCACCAACAGGCCATAGGCGAGCCAGCGGTGCGCCGGGCGCAGCAGTGCATACCAGTGATCCGACTGCGCCAGCAAAGGCGGCAGCTGCCAACCGCCGCCGAGGGACACCGGGTATCCGCCCGCCGACAGCATCGCCCAACCTACCAACGGCAGTGCCAACAACAGCCCATATAGCAGCAGATGGGACACTTTGGCGGCCAGTTGCGCCGCTTTCGGCAGTTCCCCCGGCAGCGGTGGCGCGCCGGTGGCCAGTCGCAGTGAAAGCCGCAGCACGGCCAATACCAGGATGGCGACGCCGAGGGGTTTGTGCAGATCGACCAGCCACAGGTGGCGCGCCGATACCGAACTGACCATGCCGGCACCGATAAACAGCATCGCCAGCACCGCCAGCGCCATCAACCAGTGCAGCAGGCGCAGGCTCCAGTGAAAGTGGGTTTTCATTGTTGCCCCTCCGCTTGTGCCTGTTCGCCGATGCGCTTGTCGAATGAGCGCGCGTAAACCGCCGAACGCGCCGCCAGCAGCGGATCGGCGGATGGCACCACCCCCTGCGGCACTATCAGTGGATCAAAATTGATATCGCGGCAGGCGCCCTCGGCCCGCGGCGCGCCGCCGGTCAGCACCAGGGTGCCGGCGCCTATGTGCGGATTCGAGGCGGGCCAGGCGTGGGTGGCGTCGTCGACGGGATCCCCCGGTCGGGCCAGTTGCAGCACCAGCTGCCAACGCAGCGGCCCCTGTGCCAGGCGGGCGGCGATGTCGTCAAACAGGAAGTCGTCGCCGGCGTCCGCGGCGCCCGGTGCAAAGGGCGTCTGTGGCACGAAGGACCAACGCACGGCCTGCCGTCGGCCGTGGTCATTGATGAGAAAGAAACTGTTTAGGCTGTTGTATTGGGTATTGGCGAAGCTGTCGGACGGCGTGTGCGACCCGGCCCAGGCGCGAAAAGCTGCCGTTTCCGGGTGCTGCGCGAAAAACGCACTGACCCGCGCCGGATCGGGCTTGCCGCTGGCGGCCGTGGGAGCCTGGGCGCGCAGCAGTTCGATAAACGCCTCGGGCCTCGACACCACGAACACCGGTGAAGAGATCATCGCCATGCGCCACTGCTGGCCATCGTCGGCGGTGAACTGCAGCGCCAGCGAGCGCACCAGCGCCTTGCCGTCGCTGGCGAGGGGGTTGCCCCCCGGGATCGAGAAGCGGCCGACGACCGGCGTGCGACCCGGTGCAAAGACCGCGGCGCTGGACAGCGCGGCGGCGGCACCGCTGCTGTCGAAGTAGCCGTCGACACAGAGGCCCTTGGCGTGGTTGCGGCGGTAGCCGGGATGTACCCCGGCGTTGGCTTCGAGTTGGCGCACATAGGTTGTCGGCGTCAGGCGGTCGGGTGCCAGGGCGCCCGCCACATAGGCGAAGGCCGCGCCGAGGGCGACCACAGGCAGCGCCACCAGCAGCCAGCGAGCGCGCTGTTTGGATAGGGTCATGGGAACATCTCCATTGTTATTGCAATATAAATACGCGCGGACGGCGGCTTTATTCCCCGCGGCGGGAATAAAGCCGCCGCTCGCGCGTATTTACCCACTCTGACGATGAGTGCTAGACCCGTGAACGATCTGGAACAGGAACTGGCGGCCGAGATCCCGGCCTTGCGCCGTTTCGCCACAACGCTGACCCGCCACACCGCCAATGCCGACGACCTGGTGCAAACGACGCTGGAGAAGGCCATCGTCGCCTGGGCGCGACGCGACGAGGATCGAGACATCCGCACCTGGCTGTTCTCCATCCTCTACCGCCAGTTTGTCGACAACCAGCGCCGCAGCAGCCGCCACCGCCGGCTGCTGCAGTGGTTCCTCCCCAGCGACGAGCCGGCGACCGGCAGCCTTGAGCAGCAGTACGAAGTGCGCAGCGCCCTCGGCGTCTTCGACCGGCTGCCGGAAAGCCAGCGCACGGTGCTGCTGCTGATCGCCGTGGAGGGCATGCGTTACAAAGAGGTTGGCGCGGCCCTGGGTATCCCCGTCGGCACCGTGATGTCGCGGGTGTCCCGGGCCCGCCAGACCTACCGCCAGCTGATGGAGAAGCCGCAGCGCGCGCGGCACCTGAAGGTGATGAAATGAAACCGACCCACGAACAACTGAACGCCTACCTGGACGGCGAACTGACAACTGCGGAACACCAGCAGGTGGAAGCCTACCTGCGAGAGCACCCGGACGTTGCGGCCACGCTGGAGGCCTGGCGCGCCGACGGCGCCGCCTTGAAACACGCGCTGGACACCGCGCCGCAGCCACCCAACCCGGCGCTGACGCCGCCGGCGATCCGCCGGCGCCGCGCGGCGCGCCAGCGGCACCGCTTCGGCCTCGCCGCCGGCCTGGCTCTGGCACTGGGGCTGGGTGCCGCCGGCGGCTGGCAGGCCCGCGGCAGTCTCTACGCCGCCGCCAGCCCACCGATGGCCGATGCGGTCGAAGCCTACAAACTGTTCGCGGCGACGGCCGATACGCCGCCGCCGAGCCAGGCGCAGTTGGCCGACTGGTTCAACCGCTATTTCGAGGGCGCCAGCCCACCGCCGACACTGGAGACCTATGGGCTGGAACTGGTAGACGCGCGCCTGATGGCCACCCAGGACGGTCCAGCGGTGGTGGTGCTGTACCGCAATGGCAACCGGCAGACGCTGCTGTTCTATATCCGCCCGCCGTCGCCGGGGGGCCCGTCGATGCCCAATGGCCAGCGCCACGACGGCGACCTGATGGCGCGCTACTGGTCCGACGGCCGCTTCAACTACGCACTGGTCAGCCGCAGCAATACGCCGCTGGTGCCGGGACCGGAACTGTTCGGTGCCTGATGCGGCCGGCCGTTTGGAGGGAATCTGAAAGGCCGGTGAATACCTTCCCCTACATTCCCAGCGGAGCGGGCTTCAGATAGAGGATCAGGCAGCAGATGCACATTCCGAGGGCAACCACGGAAAACTTCAGCGCGACAATCGAGGCAATGCCGAAAAAGCATAAAGTCACAATCGAGCGGATCCGCATGGATCTGAGCACCTTCAGCGACACATTCCTCTCGCCGATAAGCTCCCAGATCAAACAGATGTATGTGGCATTTACAAGGAAGAAAACCGCTGCATAGAAGGAAACGGGCTGCGGCGCCAATTTGCTCTCGGCCATCCAGGCGGTGGCGAGAGGAAGTAGTGACACAGAAAACAAATGCGCGAAGTTGAACCACAACAGTCGGGCGTTTGCGACAGTGGCATAGCGCAGGAGGTAGTGGTGATTGGTCCAGACAATGGCAATAAAAACATAGCTCACTATGTAGCTTAGCCATGTGGGCCAGTGGACAAGGAAGGCACTGTAAGTTGGAAGCTGCGGTGGATGCAGGTCCAAAACCAATACGGTGATTAATACGGCGAATACGGCATCGGAAAACCCACTGAGTCTCGAAGGGGACGCTTTGTGAGGCTTGGCCATATTTTCTGCACTAAGAATCTTCGTATGCTTTCCGACGTCCTAACGTCGCCGGCTCAAGAGCCGGCGCGCAGGGACCAGTTAGAGGAATAGAGAATCGCGATCAGGCTTTCTCTCCCCCAATCACTTCGCGAATTCGCCTGGCGATGTGAGCCACATGGGTTTCCAGGGCAAAGTGGCCAGTATCCAAAAGCTCCACCACCGCATTGGGGATGTCGCGCTTGAAAGCCTCGGCACCCGGGGGGATGAAGAAAGGGTCGTGTTCGCCCCAGATCACCAGTACCGGCGCGCGGGTCTCCCGGAAGAAGGCCTGGAAGTCGGGGTAGAGCGCAAGGTTATTTGCGTAGTCCAGGAACAGGTCGAGCTGGATGTCTTCGTTGCCGGGGCGCTCGAACAGCAGGGTGTCCAGGTGGTAGGCCTCGGGGGCGACGCTAAGTGGATCTTTGACGCCGTGGAGATACTGCCATTTGGTGCCCTCCAGGCTCAGGATGGCGTCCTTGACGGCCTGGCGGTTCTCGGCGGGGTTGTCCCAGTAAGCTCGAATGGGCGCCCAGGCATCACCCAGGCCTTCGAGGTAGGCGTTACCGTTTTGGGAGATAAGGCCGGTCACCCGCTCGGGATAGGCCAGGGCCAGGCGCAGTCCGATAGGGGCACCGTAATCAAATACGTACATTGCGTAGCTTTTCAGGCCTAACACATCAACAAAATCGACAATGGTCTTGCCTATCGCATCGAAGCTGTAGACATATTTGCGCTCCTCCGGGATCTCAGTGAAGCCGAAACCGGGAAAATCCGGCGCAATGATGTGGAACTTGTCTGCCAGCAGTGGGATTAGCTCGCGGAACTGGTGAGAAGAGCTGGGAAAGCCGTGCAGCAGCAACAAGGTCGGATTGCTGCTTTCGCCGGCTTCACGATAGAAGACGCGGACGCCATCGGCATCGGCAAACTGGTAGCGAACAGGGAAGTGGGTGTTGGCGGCCATCGCGGGGCTCCATGTAACTTTAAAAAACAGTATTTAACGGTTACCGTCACGCAAAGTATGCATTCTTACTGTAACTAGTCAATATTTATTTTAATGGTTACAATGCGACTGTGTTTTCACCTGACGAGGTATCTGAATTGAATGCGTCCAAGCAGGCCTCGCGGCCTGAACCCTATTTCCTCGCGGACCATGGCGCCCTGGACCTGCTCAACAGCGTGGCGAGCGTCGATGGTGAAACTCACGACTTCTGGCAATCAGATGAAGATGTCAGGCAGTGGCTCCTGCTGTCCGGACTGGTTCAGGTTCCGGCGGCGCTCGAATTCGAGAGTGGTGCCTTACTGACAGAGGCGCGTGCGTTGCGGGAAGCACTGCGACTCCAGGTTGAAAACCGCAAGGCGGGAAAGCCGGTATCCGTCGAGGGCCTAAACCGATTTTTGGCGCAATCACCCAGCTACATTCAGATTAGCCAAATGGACGACGGTGGCCTGCGCACGGAACGAATTTATCGACAGCAAACGCCGGCACAGTTACTGGGCCCGGTGGCCGAACTGGTCGCCAGCCTGCTGGTTGAAGGGAATTTTGATCTTATCCGTGTCTGTGAGCATCCCGATTGCACACTGTGGTTTTACGACAGAACCAAAGCGCACCGTCGCCGCTGGTGCAGCATGGCGTTGTGCGGTAACCGGGCCAAAGTGGCGAAATTTAGGCGACAGCAGAAATAGCCGTGATCTTGGTACCGGGCGTATCGAACCCCGGTATCGAGGGCTCCTGAAGGGCGAGGGCACCAGGCCAGGCCCGGATCAGGCATAACCCAGTGAAAGGCGGGCGGCAATACACTCAGGGGGAAGAAGGCTCTCCCCCCTGTCCGCGCGGCCGCCACGGCAAGCGATTATTCTACGGTCACTGACTTGGCCAGGTTGCGCGGCTGGTCCACATCAGTGCCCTTAAGAAGCGCCACGTGGTAGCTGAGCAGCTGCAGCGGCACCGTGTACAGGATCGGCGCCAGGCTGTCCGGCGCATCCGGCACCTCCACCACCGTGATGCCCGCCTCGCTGACAAAGCCCGCCCTTGGGCTCGCGAACACAAACAGCTCGCCCCCGCGGGCACGAACTTCCTGCAGGTTGGATTTTAATTTTTCCAGCAGCTCGTTGTTGGGCGCCACCACGATCACCGGCATATCCGCATCGACCAGGGCCAGCGGGCCGTGTTTCAGCTCGCCGGCGGGGTAGGCTTCCGCGTGGATATAGGAGATTTCTTTCAGTTTCAGCGCCCCTTCGAGGGCGATCGGGTACTCGACGCCGCGGCCCAGGAACAGCGCGTGGTGCTTTTCGGCAAAGGCCTCACTGGTGATCTGCACCAGAGTATCCAGACCGGTGAACTGTTCCATCAAGTCCGGTAACTGGTGCAGCGCGCGCACCAGCTCAGCCTCGCGCTCCGCCGGCAGACCGTTAACTTTGGCCAGGGCGATACAGAACAGCTGCAGCGCCACCAGTTGGGTAGTGAATGCCTTGGTGGAAGCCACGCCTATCTCCGGACCCGCCTCGGTCATCAGCGACAGCTCCGACTCACGTACCAGGGAACTGTTGGGCACGTTGCAGATAGTCATCGACGCCAGATAGCCGAGTTCCTTCGCCTGGCGCAGCGCCGCCAGGGTGTCGGCGGTCTCGCCGGACTGGGAGATGGTCACGAATAAAGTGCCCGGCCGCACCGCGGTCTTGCGGTAGCGGATCTCGCTGGCCACCTCGACGGAGCAGGGGATACCGGCCCAGTCCTCGAGCCAGTAGCGCGCCACCAGGCCAGCGTGGTAACTGGTGCCGCAGGCTACGATCTGTACCTGCTGCACTTCCGGCAGTATTTCGTGGGCCCGAGCACCCAGTGCTTCAGACAAGACCGTAGATTCGCCGATTCGACCAGCCATGGTCGCGGCTACCACCTGCGGCTGCTCGAAGATTTCCTTCTGCATGTAGTGGCGGTAGCGGCCTTTGTCGGCGGCGTCGTGACTGCCATCCAGCTTGTGCACCGGGCGGCTGACCTCGGCACCGCTGTGGTCGCGCACGGCGATTCCCGCGTCGGTAATCTCGGCGATATCGCCTTCCTCGAGGAAAATAAAGCGGTCAGTAACCTGGCGCAGGGCCATCGGGTCCGACGCGATAAAGTTCTCCTCGATGCCCACACCGATCACCAGTGGGCTGCCGGATCGGGCGCATACCATCACTTCGGGTTCACGGGCACTGATCACACCGAGGGCGTATGCGCCGTGCAATTGTGCAGTGGCCGCAGTCACCGCCTCGACCAGGCTGAGCCCGGAGGCGGCGAGCGAATGAATCAGGTGTACTACCACTTCGGTGTCGGTATCCGACAGGAATTCGTAACCTTTGCCCTGCAGCTCCGCGCGCAGGGTCTGGTAGTTTTCGATGATGCCGTTGTGCACCAGCGCTATGTCGCCGGACACGTGGGGATGGGAATTCCTGTCCGACGGCTCGCCATGGGTCGCCCAGCGGGTGTGGGCAATGCCGAGTCGGCCTCCAGCGGGTGATTCGGCGAGTTTCGCTTCCAGATCTGCCACCTTGCCGCGACTCTTGCGCAGTTGCAGTTGGCTGTCGCCGTCGACTAGGCAGACACCTGCGGAGTCGTAGCCGCGGTATTCGAGCCGCCGCAAACCTTCCAGCAGGATTTCACTGACATTGCGCTGGGCCAGCGCGCCGACAATTCCACACATGCTCTAAACCTCGTTCACTCTAAAAAACACACCCGCCGCGGTAACGGCTAGGCGTAAGTACTCACTTCCGCGCAGATTACGCGCACGCCAAGCCCCTCCAGCTGGGCGCGCACGGCGCCATCCAGGCCGTCGTCGGTAACCAGCGTGTTGACCTGCGCCCACGGCAGTTCCAGGTTGGGAATGCGCCGCCCGACCTTGCTCGACTCCGCCAACACCACCACCTCGCGCGCGACTTCCGCCATGATCCGCGACAGGCCGATCTGCTCGTTGAAGGTACAGGTGCCCCGCGCCAGGTCGATGCCGTCGGCACCGATAAATGCCTGATCGAAGTCGTAGCCGCGCAACACCTGTTCGGCGACGCGCCCCTGGAAGGCCTCGAAATGGGGATCCCAGGTACCGCCGGTCATCAGCAGCGTGGGTTCGTTTTCCAGCTCGCGCAGGGCGTTGGCCACGTGCAGGGAATTGGTCATCACCACCAGGCCGCGCTTGCGCTCCAGCTCTGGAATCATTGCCGCCGTAGTGCGGCCGTAATCGATGACGATGCGGTGGTGGTCGGGGATCAGCGCCGCAGCGGCACGGCCGATGGCACGCTTCACTTCCGACGGGGCCTCTTCGACCACCAGTTCCTTCGGTACCGGTATGGCACCACCGTGGCGCCGCAGCAGCAGGCCGTGGTTTTCCATGGAGCTCAGATCCTTGCGAATCGTAACTTCAGAGGTTTCGAACTGGCGCGCCAGCTGCTCGACGCTGGCTTCGCCGGCCTCGTTGAGCAGGGCAAGAATCTGGTGACGTCGCTGTTGGGTGTTGCGTTTGGACATAATCACATAAGTTTCGTTTCGAAACTTAAATATAGCAAAGCGAAAGAAATCTTCCCAGAAATTTCTATTTGCGCGGTCGGAACAGGCCTCAGGCGGACAGCGCCTCCATCATCACCTTCAGGAAGCGCGCGAGCTCGCCGCCGGTAACGGCGCGGTGGTCGGCACTGATGGACAGCGGCAGCAACGGGCGCACCGCAGGCTCGCCGTCGACACCAATGACGCCGTCGTAGGTTCGTCCGGCACCGACAATAGCCACCGTCGGCGGCATCACCACCGGCGTCGCGAAGCGACCGGCCATGCCGCCGAAATTGGACAGCAGAATGGTGGCGCCCTTCAGGTCCTCCTGGGCGATACCACTCTCGCTAGCCTGCCACTTGAACGCCTCGACCTGCTCCAGCAAATCGCCGTCGTCGCGGCTGGCGACATCCTTGAGTACCGGCACAAACAGGCCGCGCGGGGAATCCACGGCGAGGCCGATATTGATGGACGGGGTGGGGGACAGTTGATCGCTCTCATAGAGGGCGTTCAGGTTGGGCTCGGCGGTACAGGCGCGCTGAATGGCGCGGATCAGGCGCAGCGTCGCGCCCTCGCGGCGCCACCAGCGACCGATATCCACCACGTCGCACAGGGTCATCGGCGCCACCTGGTCCCGCGCGCGGGTCATTGCCAGCGCCATCGCCCGCCGCGCCGGGGACATCGCCGCCCCCGACTTCTGAGCTGGTCGGCCCGGTTTGGCCGGCGCCGCGCCGGCCGCGGCGCGAATTTCTGCGGCAGTAAATCGCTCCCCGGCCGGCCGCAGTGCGCTTAGATTCACACCCAGTCGCCGCGCCAGAGCGCGCACGGAGGGCGTGGCCGGGCGCTGCGCAATGCCGGTGGGGGCAATTTCCGCATCGAGGACCTGGCCGCTGCTCTGAATTTTGCCGACGACAGTGCCGCTGTCGGCGGGCTCCGTCTTTGTTTGATCGCTTTTCGCCGGGGGAGCTTCTGCAGCGCCAGCCTCGGCGGTTTCGACATCGGCGAAAGCCACCAGCGGCTCGCCGACCTCGACGGTGTCGCCTTCCTGCACATACAGCTTTTCCACGATGCCGCTGCGCGGTGCCGGCACTTCCACCAACGCCTTGGCGGTTTCCACGGTGACCAGGCTGGCGTGGGCGGCGACATGCTCCCCCTCGGCCACATGCCACTCGCGAATCACCGCATCCGGCAGTCCCTCGCCCAGATCAGGCAGCTTGAATATTTTCATCGCGCACCTCCCGCCCGGTAGTCCAGGGTTTCGCGGGCGACGGCCAGTATCCGCTCGACGCTGGGCAGGTAGTCGTATTCGAGTCGGTAGTAGGGCATCACCGTGTCGTAACCGGTGACCCGCGCCACAGGTGCATCGAGCAGGTCGAAGGCGTATTCATTGATCTGTGCCGCGATCTCCCCACCGAGTCCGCCGAAGCGCGCCGCCTCGTGCACGACGACGCAGCGGCGGGTTTTCTCCAGCGAGTCGATAACCGTGTGGATATCCAGCGGTTTCAGCGTGGCCGGATCGATGACTTCCGCCTCGATACCCTCCGCCGCCAGCTGGTCGGCGGCGGCGAGGGTTTCCTTCAGCGCCGCGCCCCAGGCAATCAGCGTCAGGTCCTGGCCCTCGCGCAGCACGAAGCAGCGATCCAGTGGCAGCGCCTCGCCGTTGTCCGGCACCTCCTGTTTGGCCGCCCGGTAGATGCGCTTTGGCTCGAGAAAAATCACCGGATCCGGATCGCGGATCGCCGCCAGTAACAGGCCGTAAGCGCGCGCGGGGGAGGAGGGCACCACGACGCGGAGACCGGGGATATGGGTGAAGATGGCTTCGGTGCTTTCCGAGTGGTGTTCCGGCGCGTGAATGCCGCCGCCATAGGGCGCGCGATAGACAAGCGGGCAGGACAGACGGCCACGGGTGCGGTTGCGAAAGCGCGCAGCGTGACTGAGGATGTGATCGAGTGCGGGGTAGATAAAGCCCATGAACTGGAACTCCGCCACCGGGCGCAACCCCTGGGTCGCCATACCCACCGCGATGCCGGCAATCATGTTCTCTGCCAGCGGGGTGTCCAGCACGCGCTCGGCACCGAACGCCTGCTGCAGACCGTTGGTGGCGCGGAAGACACCGCCATTGGCGCCGACATCCTGGCCGAATACGACCACGCGGGGATCTGCCGCCAGTTCGTGGGCCAGGGCCTGGGTAACCGCCTCGAGCAGGGTGATCTGCGCCATCAGCTACCTCCGTTGCCGGCAAGTTCATCGTATTGGTCGAGAAACGCTTCCGGCAGTGCCGCGTACAAGTGGTCGAACATGGCGGTGGGGGGTTCCTTTTGGCGATCGCGGTAATCCGCCAGCGCGCGCTCCAGGATTTCCGCCAGCTCCCGCTGCAGCTCGCTTTCGGCTTCGTTGCTCCAGTAGCCACCCGCGCGCAGGTAGCGGCCGAGGCGCACCAGCGGTTCGCGCTTTTGCGCTTCCGCGAGTTCGGCCTCGGGGCGATAGCGGCTGGCATCGTCGGCAGTAGTGTGGTCGCACATGCGGTAGCTCAATGCCTCGATCAGCATTGGCCCGGCGCCGTTGCGCGCGCGTTCGACGGCATCCGCCACCGCCGCGCGCACCGCGATGACGTCGTTGCCGTCCACCTGCAGACCGGGTATGCCGGCGGCCACCGCTTTCTGCGCAATCGTCTGTGCCGCTGTCTGTGCGCTGCGCGCGACCGAAATAGCCCACTGATTGTTGTTGATCACGAACACCGCCGGCAGTTTCCAGACCCCCGCCAGGTTCAGCGCCTCATAGAAATCGCCTTTGGAAGTCGCTCCCTCGCCGGCACTGGCCACCGCCACCCGCGCCGGTCGGCCCAACTGATCACGCTGATATTTCAGTGCGAAGGCGACGCCGGCGGCGTGCAGCAACTGCGTCGCGATGGGAACACACAGGGGGAGGTCTTCCGGAGCGTGGGCGTAATTCTGGCCGCGCTCGTCGCCGCCCCAGATGGCGAGAATCTCCTCGATTTCCACACCGCGTTCGAGCAGGGCGCCGGTCTCGCGGTAATAGGGGCAGTAGACATCTTGAGGTTGCAGCGCAGCACCGGTGCCGACGCCGATGGCTTCCTGTCCGAGTGTGGAAGGGTAGGTACCCAGCTGGCCGGTGCGCTGCAGTTTGACTGCGCGATCATCCACCAGCCGCGCCAGTGCCATCTGCCGGTACATGGCAAGCAGGGTGTCCGGCGTGGCGAAATCGGGTAACTCCTGAGTGGCATGGCCCTGTTCATCTAGGTATTGCAGGTGCGCAATATCGAACGAGGCGACCAGGTGCATTCGGGGCTTGTGCATCGGGCGAGTCCTTTTATTCCCGTTGCGCAAGTGTAATGGATGGTCGGAATGCTGCCGCTGAGGTGCACAGGCAGGGGTGGGGTTAGCCGCCGGATTTTATGCGGAAATGTCGCAACGGGGCGTTCAGAAGAGTGCACCAGGGCCTTCGCATCGGCTTCACTATTCTAGAAATAGAACAACTTCACCGCCGGGCGAAGGCAATGGTACCGCCACAAGGGCGATCAGGATTTCTTGGTTGGCCGCTGCCAGCCGCTGATATTGCGCTGCTTACCGCGGGCCACCGCCAGTTCGTCAGCGCTCACTTCGCGGGTGATGGTCGAACCCGCGCCGACCGTTGCGCCGGCACCGACCGACACCGGGGCCACCAGTGCAGTATTGGAGCCGATAAAGGCACCGTCGCCGATTTCGGTCAGGGACTTGTTCACGCCGTCGTAATTGCAGGTGATGGTACCCGCGCCGATATTCACGTTTTCACCGACCACCGCATCGCCGACATAGGACAGGTGATTCACCTTGCTGCCGCGACCGATCTTCGCTTTCTTGGTCTCGACAAAGTTGCCAACCTTGGCGCCGTCGGCCAGCTGCGTGCCCGGGCGCAGGCGCGCAAACGGACCGATGGTGCAGGCGGCGCCAACATCGGCGTCCTCGATGATCGAGTTGGCCTCGACGCGAGTGCCGTCCGCCAGACGGCAGTTTTTCAGCAGGCAGTTGGGGCCGATATGTACATCCTTGCCGAGGGTGACCTCGCCCTCGAACACGCAGTTGATATCAATGGACACGTCGGTGTCGCATTCGAGCCGGCCGCGGACATCGATGCGCGCCGGATCCAGCAGCGTCACACCCGCATTCATTAATGCCAGTGCGCGGCTGTGCTGTAGGGCGCGCTCCATCTGCGCCTGCTGGGCGCGGCTGTTGACGCCGGCGACTTCCAGCGGATCGCTGGCGCGCACACCGGTAACGGTAATATTCTCGCTGACCGAGCGCGCGATCACATCGGTCAGGTAGTACTCGCCCTGCGCGTTGTCGTTCGACAGTTCCGGCAGCCACTGGCGCAACAGGTCTGCCGGTGCGGCGAGAATACCGGTATTCACTTCGCGGATGGCGAGGGTGTCGGCGTCTGCGTCTTTTTCCTCGACGATCGCCTGCACGCGGCCGGCGTCGTCGCGCACGATACGGCCGTAGCCGGCAGGGTTGGCCATCTCCACCGACAGCAGGGCGGGGCCCCGGTCGGACGCACTCAGCAGGGACTGCAGTGTGCCGGTTTTGACCAGCGGCACGTCGCCGTAGAGCACCAGCACAGTGGCCCCGGCGCGGAAATTCGGAATGGCCTGGGCCACCGCGTGGCCGGTGCCGAGCTGCTCGGTCTGCTCGACAAACTGCACTCCGCTGTCGGCGAACTGCTCGCGCACGGTGGCGGCGCCGTGGCCGATAACGACGGTGATGGCAACATCCCCCAGCTGCTGGGCAGCGTCAATGACCCGCCCCAGCATCGGCACACCGCCGATCGGATGCAGCACTTTGGGCAGGTCGGAACGCATGCGCGTGCCTTTGCCGGCGGCGAGAATGACGACATCAATGCTCATAGAAACCCCTTAAAAAAAACCAACGCGGCAGGCCGAAAAATGCCGGCAATTGTGGCTACTGGAATCGTTTAACTCAAGTTTGCCCTTTTTGCGGCGGCCCATCCCTCTCCGCCACCGGTTTACACGCGTCGCTGCACTACACTTTGCGGTTCTGGAATACCGGAATATCAGTGGTCGGCATTCGCATTCCCACAGCAGTACACCTCCACAGAACATCATAAAAGGATTAGTCCCATGGAAGCTGTGTATTCTGAAAGCAAATCCAACTCCGCCACACCCAACCCCGCCAAAGTCGAGGCTTTCGCCGGCCGTATGCTCGGCGATCTGGCCGTGGCCGGTGCGCACGCGCTGGTGTACCTCGGTGATCAGCTGGGGTTGTTTATCGCTCTCTCCCGAGGGCCGGCGACGGCCGAAAAACTGGCCAATCGCGCCGGTCTGGACGCGCGCTATGTGCGCGAGTGGGCCAGCGGCCTGGCGGCAATCGGTTACCTGACCTATGACGCCGAGTCCGGAAAATTCAACCTGCCGCCCGAACACGCTGCGGTGCTGGCCGACGAATCTTCGCCGACATTTATGGCCGCAGCCAGCTCGGTGATCCGCACGCTATACCATTCGGCCGATGAGATCGCCGAGGCGTTCAGAACCGGAGACGGTTTTGGCTGGCACCAGCACCACCAGTGCCTGTTCCGCGGTACCGAGCGATTTTTCCGTCCCGGTTACCGGAACTACCTCGTGTCGGAATGGTTGCCAAAGCTCGAAGGTATGATCGACAAAGTCTCCGCGGGCGGCACAGTACTTGACGTCGGTTGTGGCCACGGCGCATCCACAATCATTATGGCCGAGGCTTTCCCGCACAGTTTCTTCGTCGGCATCGACTACCACGCAGATTCCATTCAGGCAGCGCGCCGGGCTGCGGTTGCCGCCGGGGTGGAGGGTCGAGTGGAGTTCCTCGTCGCTGGCGCACGCGATATCCCCACCGGCCCCTACGATCTGATCTGCTATTTCGATTGCCTGCACGATATGGGCGACCCGGTGGGTGCCGCCCAGATGGCGGCAGACAACCTGAAGGCGGGCGGCTCGCTCATGTTGGTGGAACCGCTGGCGCACGACAGCCTGGAAGACAATTTCAATCCGCTCGGCGCCCTCTACTACGCCGCGTCCACCTTTCTGTGTACGCCCTGTTCCAGGTCGCAGAAAATCGGGCTCGCCCTCGGCGCCCAGGCGGGGCCGGCGCGGTTGTCGGCAGTTTTGCAGAGCGCAGGTTTTTCCCGGGTGCGCGTCGCCACCGAGTCCATGACGAACCTGGTGATTGAGGCGCGCCTGTAGTGTTGTACCCGCCGAGAAAAAGCCGGTGCTTGTCTGTGTGTGCCGGTCTTTTCACTTCGTTTCGCCAAATGCCGTACAGCAATGATCCGGACTAAGAGCTCCTAGCGGAATCGCGCTAGAATCCTGCCGGTAGCGGGGATAACAAAAGAGGTCACGGAAGGCATGGAAACAAAGGGACTGTGGTTATCGATTCTGGGCTGCCTGTTTATGGCGGCGCTGGGATTCGGCTTCGCGCAACTAACTGGCTCCACAGCGATTTTTCTCGACGGCGTTTTTTCCCTGGTCAATTTCGTCATGTCACTGGTGATGCTGAATGTGTCGCGGCTGATCCGCAGGAGCGCAGACCGCCGCTTTCCTTTCGGTTACGCCAGCTTCGAGCCGGCATTCAATGTCCTGCAGAGCATGGTGATTCTGGGCGTGATGCTGATGGCGCTGTCCTCCGCCATTGCCGCGCTGTACCAGGGCGGCCGCTCGCTGGAAGCCGGGCTCGCGACCATCTACGCCACCATTGCCAGTCTGGGCTGCCTGGCTGTCTGCCTGGTGCTGCGGCGCATCGCCAGAACGACCAACTCCGCCCTGATCCAGGTGGATGCAGTTGCCTGGTTGATGGACGCCGTGCTCAGCTCCGTAGTCCTTATTACCTTCGCATTCGTGTGGCTGTTCGGGGAGCACCTGGGCGGCTGGCTGCCCTATGTGGACTCGTGGCTGGTGATTGCGATGGTGGCAGTGATGCTTCCGATGCCGATCCGAATTCTGTACCGCAACCTGATGGAAGTTCTGCTCGCCGCGCCTTCGGCCCGTGTGCAGCGGGAAATCCGTAGTGCCTTTGCGGATGCGCTGCACAGTATCCCGGCGGAAAATTGGTCATTGAGCATGACCAAGGCGGGCCGCTCCCTGTACCTGCACGCGCGCATTCTGCTGCGCGCCGATTACCACAGTGCACCGGTAGAGCAGGCGGATGAATGGCGCGAGTTGCTCACCGAGCGATTGAGCAACTTTGTCTCGGAGCAGGAATTCGATGTGGTGTTCACCACCGATGCTTCCTATATCTGAGCGATTTACTGTTGGCGCCGGGTAGCTATATAGCCGTACTTGAGCAGCCCGACGAATACTGAGCCGCCGATGGCGTTACCCAGCGTTGCGATGGCGAGAAAGCGGATCACGTCGATAACGCCTATGGTGCTGCCCGTATCCAGCCAGGCACTGAAGATGGCCACGGCGCCGGCGATACAGTGCGCCAGCCCACCCAGTCCGATCACAAACGTAATCACGACGATCACGACGATGCGACCGATGGTATCAGAGGACGATGCCACCACCCATCCCAGTAATCCCATCAGCCAACCGGCGAAAACCGCGCCGAGAAACAGTCCGGAGTTGCTGTCGGCGATCAGCTTCGCGCCGTAGTAACTCAGTGCGCTATTGTCGACATTGTGGCTCAACTCGATGAAGCGTACGAATATCACGCTGAAGGCGAATGCGCCGAGTAAATTGCCGGTGTAAATCACTGCCCAGATACGCGCCAGGTCCCTTCGGCGCTGCGCACGGTCGAGCACCGGCAATATCGCCAGGGTGGTGTGCTCGGTGAACAGATCGGCACGGCCGATAATGACCAGGACAAATCCAATCGGGTAGCTCAGGGAAATAATGAAGTGCAGCAGCTGCTCACCCACCAGATCATGGAAATGGGTATACAGGGCTGCCATCAGAAACACGCTGAAACCGATTTCCAGTCCAGCGGCGATGGACGACAGGAACAGGGAGCGATTGTCGCGCTCGTATTCGTGCAGACTGGCTTCCATCTGCTCGTGCAGAATCTGGCGGTCGCTCTTGGGCCGGTCAGAATCGCTGGTCATACGCTATGCTCATATCCTTGTTGCCGCCGACCCGTGAAGACCGACAGTTAACTCATAGCGTAGTTGTGCTCACGGCAGCTACAGCGAAAAAGCCCCCGTAATCGCGGGGGCTTCACTACCGCAGGTCGGCGCAGGAAGTCATCAGGCCTCGGTGGTTTCCCGCACGAGCGCGTCGTCCAGCGCGTTTGCGCGGATGAATGCCTCGCGTCCGCTGACCCGCTCAAAATAGGCGGAAAATTCATCGCGCTTTTCAATAGTACCGAACTGCAGTCCCCAGCCAATCTGCGCGCCCACATAGACATCGGCAGCGGTGAAGCGTGTACCGGCGATATATGGGTTGGCCTTAACCGCAAATGACAGCATGTCGATCGCGTCCGCATAGCAGCCGTAACCGAGCATCCGCTTCTTTTCTGCCGGCGGCTCTTCACCGAAAACAGACCGGTTAGTGATCGCCGCTTCCAGCGGTCCCGCAGTGAAGAACAGCCAGCGGAAGTACGCGGCCCGCTCGGCATCGTCCGCCGGTGCCAGCCCCGCGGCAGGGAAGGCCTCCGCCAGGTAGGCACAGATGGCCGCGCATTCGGTGATCACATTGCCGTTGTGGGTGACGGCCGGCACCTTGCCCATCGGGTTGATCGCCAGGAATTCCGGCGATTTCATGCTGGTGCCGTAATCCAGTACCTCCGTGTGATAGGGCGCTTCAATCTCTTCCAGCATCCAGCGCACAATGCGGCCGCGGGACTGGGGGTTGGTGTAAAAAACAAGATCGCTGCTCATTATCTCTCCTGAGCCGCATTTCCTTGCGGCAATTATTCGGATTGGCTTTTTATCCGCCTACCGCGCTTGCGGAAAAGCGCGGCGGGCAGATGATGGCAATTTACCACTGGGGACATGTAGGCACAGTGACAATGTGCGATTTGGCACGATATGGAAGTTTCGATAGCCGATTAATCGAAGGTATTTATTTAGTCGTGTCTTTGCTCGCACTAATCTTTGCCAGGCGCATACATAGATTGCAAAAAGCTGGCGAGAATATAGGAGCGGGAAGCAATTTAGTGTTGCAAGACCATATCTTCCAGCCAGGTCCGCAACCGTCGCGCCTCACGTTCCCCGGCGGCAACGGCCTCCGCGGCGCGGGCGTATTCCATCCCGCTGATCCCCCCCACTTTCGGCATAATCAGTACATCGGGAGGAGATCCCATCATTTTCGTGCGCTTGTGGCGGCGCTCCAGGATATCCATGGCCTGGTGCATGGTATCGAACATGCCCGGCGGAGATACCCGCGGGCGATTGCGCAGTTCGCGGAACTGCGTGAGCTGCTCCCGGCCCTGCTCCAGCAACCGTGCCAATCCATTGCTGTGATGATCTTCCTTCACCGCTTTTACGGGCGGCTCCCCGTGTGATATCTCAGCGCTTTCATCGGCCAGCTCGCGCATCTCATCATCACCAGTTTTTTCGCTGACGATGCGCTTTACCTCGCCTCGCTCGCGTTCGAGCAGAGGTCCCCCATCTTCGGTCACATCGACGGCGATGACACAGGTAGCGCCCATCGCGCGACACACGTCCACGGGGACGGGATTCACCACAGCACCATCCACCAGCCAGCGACCCGCCAGTGCTTTCGGCGACAACAAGCCGGGGATCGAACAGGAAGCGCTGACCGCGTCCTGCAGGTTGCCTTCCTGCAACCAGATTTCTTGGCCGCTGTGCAGGTCCGTGGCCACGGCAGTGAAGGGTAGGGGCAGGTCCTCGATGTTCTCGAATTGAAATTCTTCAAAGAAGGCGCGAAACGGCTTGATTCCGCCGAGTACGCCGCCGCCGAGAGTCCAGTTGATATCCAGCAGCGAGAAGACTTTCCAGTTATCGAGCTGACGCACCCACGCCTCAAGCTGGTCGAGCTTGCCGCCGGCATATGCGGCGCCCACGAAAGCCCCCATGGAGGTTCCCGCGATCACATGGGGTTTTATGCCCATCTCGTCTAGCACTTTCAGCACACCAATATGCGCAAAACCTTTGGCTGCACCGCTTCCGAGCGCAACTCCGAGACGAAGTTCCTGGTTAGCATTCACTTCTTGTCACTACCTTTTGATATTACACAACTCGAGGCTAGCTATTAGAGGCCGGACAGGTTTGATTGTTCATTCTGGGTTTTAGAGCCTTTCTATGAATCCGGACCATTAGACGTTTAAAACTCCTTCTTTGGACGCCCAGGCGATCGCACTATCAATGGTCTCCCCCCAGTTCATTTCCAAATCCCTCGCGAAGGCTATTTCTTTGTCGATTTCGAAAGGCGCACTGACAGGATCTTTAGCGTGTACTCTCGCAAGAGTATTCCACGCGCACTCCACCTCAACCGAAGAGAGATCAAGAGACAGCGCTTGATTCGCATAGGTTAATTCTGCGACGGGGTTTTTGCGCAAGGATTCCAGCGTTAAATGTCTTCCGTTTTTCTCGTTACCATGCAGGTCACCAAGTTGAATCGCCTTTTTTTGTGCACTGTAGCAACAGGCAATAAGGCAGCAGATGCTTGTCATACTATCTGTGAAGTTTTGCGCCTGTCTCACAAACTCACTGGAAATACTGCCCACTCCACACAATTTATCCAGGAGCTCGAGCGTTTGTCGGATTCTCGGTTTGCCGCCGCGAAATATCGATATAATGTACGAGCGAATTTCACTGCTTATAACAAGGGAATAGCTGTTATTTCTCAATCCAACATTGTTGGCCGAAATAAGAATATTGTCCCAGTTAGAAAGTTTTATAACCGACTTGACCTCGGTTCCCGCCCAAAAGACAAAGCGGCTGAGCAGCATATCAAACAAGAGTTGCAATTCTTCGGCTTCACCCGAATTGGCAGGCAAGCTTGCATAGAAGTTTGAGAGCTGAGTAATTGCGCGGGGCTCTCTCAGCACGAAGACTTTACCCGGAACCGAAAGCACTCGACTGAGCAGTGTGGAACCACAAAAACCGGTGTGTAAGATCAGCCTGGGTGGCGATAACACATCACGGGCACCGTACAACCAATCCTTGGCCCTATCTTCTTCGATTTCAACAATATCGTTTGTTGCTGCTATTGGCTGCCTGCCATCATGAAATGGCATATCAGAAATTTCAGCAATAGTAATTCGCGAAAATTGTAATTTTTTCCTATCTGTATCGTAGCTTATTGGTAGCCAATTCGGACTATTGAGAATCTCACTGGAGGATTCTATCGACAGTGCGCGTGCAGTGCGGACAATTCCACCTGGTTCCATAATGACTCCATCCCAGGAACTCGAACCATGATTGGAGCGACTTCATTGTTTTTAGGTTTTTCCGAGACAAGAAAGTATCCGAGGATGTCCCTCGAGATTGATTTCTAGATGGGATTCGAGCTGATTTGCTTCTGGCCCAACTGCATAACATGACTGACCTCACACTGAGGAACAACGTCACTTGTCGCAGCAGTTCATTGCTTTGTCGCAATGGCACAGTGGACCCGTTACGGGACTTATCGGCGTCTTTGAATGATCTGGGAGTGCGGCCAGTAGCAGGGAACCGGTCTCGAATGGTGCGCTTTCGGCCAATAATTGATCAGCTCGTTGCCGTGACCGGCTGGAAATACACAAGCGGGTTAGTCGCAAACTGGACAGCCCATAAAAAAAGCAGCCGAAGCTGCTTTTTTTATTGCCCGCAATCGGGGCCTTACACGGGGGTAAGAACCGATTACTTGCCGGTGGCCTTGCGAATGGCTTGCAGGGTGCGCAGGCGCGCCTCTGCTTCTGCCAGCTGGGCGGAGATGCGGGCATAGTCGATTTCCGACGGTGCCTGATGCAGCGCGTGGGCCGCTTCCTCGCGGGCCTTTTGCGCGGCTTCTTCATCGATTTCGCGCTCGGCCACATCGGCTAGGATGGTGACCATATTCGGCTGAACCTCGGCGTAACCGCCGCTCACGAACAGCACTTCCTCTTCACCGCCATCCTTGATGATACGTACCGGACCCGGCTTCAGTGCGGTGAGCAGCTGAGCGTGGCCGTAGGAGATACCCAGTTCCCCCTCGACGCCAGTGACGACCACCATCTCCACCAGTCCGGAGAAGAGGGATTGCTCGGCGCTTACGATGTCGCAATGTACAGTCATAGCCATAAGGCTACCTCATTCTCTGCTATTTGCCTGAAGAATTTCCGCCGCGGCACTCGAGTACCGGCGGCAGATAATTCAGCGCTTACTTGGCCTTGCTGGCTTTCTCGACGGCTTCGTCGATGGTGCCGACCATGTAGAACGCTTGTTCCGGCATGTGGTCGTAGTCGCCGTTGAGGATGCCCTGGAAGCCGCGGATGGTTTCCTTCAGGGAGACGTATTTGCCCGGCGCACCGGTGAATACTTCCGCAACGTGGAACGGCTGGGACAGGAAGCGCTCGATCTTACGCGCGCGGGATACGATCTGCTTGTCTTCTTCAGACAGCTCGTCCATACCCAGGATCGCGATGATGTCTTTCAGCTCCTTGTAGCGCTGCAGTACGGACTGCACGCCGCGGGCACACTCGTAGTGCTCCTGGCCGATCACCAGCGGATCCAGCTGCCGCGAGGTGGAATCCAGCGGATCCACGGCCGGGTAGATACCCTTGGAGGCGATGTCACGGCTGAGTACTACGGTGGAGTCCAGGTGCGCGAAGGTCGTTGCCGGAGACGGGTCGGTGTTGTCATCCGCCGGTACGTAAACCGCCTGGATAGATGTAATAGAACCAGTCTTGGTGGAGGTAATACGCTCCTGCAGAACACCCATTTCTTCCGCCAGGGTCGGCTGGTAACCCACCGCAGACGGCATACGGCCGAGCAGGGCGGATACTTCGGTACCAGCCAGGGTGTAGCGGTAGATGTTGTCGACGAACAGCAGTACGTCGCGGCCTTCGTCGCGGAATTTTTCCGCCATGGTCAGGCCGGTCAGGGCCACGCGCAGACGGTTGCCGGGCGGCTCGTTCATCTGGCCGTAAACCATCGCTACCTTGGATTTGCCGAACTCTTCGACGTTAACAACGCCGGCTTCCTGCATCTCGTGGTAGAAGTCGTTACCTTCACGAGTACGCTCACCAACACCCGCGAACACGGACAGACCGCTGTGCTCGGTGGCGATGTTGTTGATCAGCTCCATCATGTTCACGGTTTTGCCCACACCGGCACCACCGAACAGGCCGACCTTACCGCCCTTGGCGAACGGGCAGACCAGGTCGATTACCTTGATGCCGGTTTCCAGCAGCTCGGAGGAGCTGGACAGCTCTTCGTAGCTCGGGGCTGCGCGGTGGATGGAGGCGCGCTCTTTCTCACCGATCGGACCACATTCGTCGATCGGGTTTCCGAGCACGTCCATGATGCGACCCAGGGTCTCGTGGCCGACCGGCACGGAAACCGGGGCACCGGTGTTTTTCACCGGCAGGCCGCGGGAAATACCCTCGGAAGAACCCATGGCAATAGCGCGTACCACGCCATCGCCCAGCTGCTGCTGCACTTCCATGGTGAGGTTTTTCTCCTCAACCAGGAGTGCGTCGTATACCTTGGGCACGGAGTCGCGCGGAAATTCCACGTCGATGACCGCGCCGATCACTTGCACAATTTGTCCGTTACTCATTTCCGGATCCTCAACTTTAAATTCTGTCTTCAGCCGCCTTAGACCGCTGCGGCGCCGCCCACAATTTCGGACAGCTCCTGGGTAATGGCCGCCTGGCGCGCCTTGTTGTATACAAGCTGCAATTCGTCGATCAGGTCACCGGCGTTGTCGGTGGCGTTCTTCATTGCAATCATGCGCGCAGCCTGCTCACAGGCCTTGTTTTCTACTACTGCCTGGTACACCTGGGATTCGATGTAGCGGGCCAGAAGGCCGTCCAGCAGTTCCACCGGCTCCGGCTCGTACAGGTAGTCCCACTCGTGTTTGAGCAGCTCGTCTTCGTCCTTCGGCAGCGGCAGCAATTGCTCTACGCGCGGCTTCTGGGACATGGTGTTGACGAACTCGTTGGACACGAGATAGAGGCGATCGATATCGCCTTCGGCGAAGCGATCCATCATCACCTTCACGGAGCCAATCAGCTTGTTGGCCTGTGGGTGGTCACCGACATCGCGCAGTGCAGCCACGACTTTGCCACCGATGGTGTTGAAAAAGCTGGCCGCTTTGTTGCCGATCGCGCAGATCTCTACGTCGACGCCTTTTTCGGACCAGGCCTGCATTTCGCGAATCGCCGCCTTGAACATGTTGATGTTCAGGCCGCCGCAGAGGCCGCGATCGGTGGATACCAGAATGTAACCGACCCGCTTGGCTTCGCGCTCCTGCAGGTAGATATGCTGGTATTCGGCCGAGGCGTTGGCGACATGACCGATTACCGCGCGTATGCGCTGGGCATAGGGACGCCCCAGTGCCATGCGATCCTGAGCCTTGCGCATCTTACTCGCCGCAACCATTTCCATTGCGGAGGTAATTTTCTGCGTGCTCTTGATGCTGGCAATTTTTGTGCGTACTTCTTTTCCGCCTGCCATAGTTGATTACCCTGCCGGGGCACTGCGCTCTCCGCGGAGAGGCACAGCGCCGTTAGTCGTGTTTACCAGCTACCGGTAGCGACGAATTTCTCGATGGCCGCCTTGAAAGCAGCGTCGATTTCGTCGTTGTAGTTGCCGGTACTGTTCACTTTCTCCATCAGCTCTGCGTGTTCGCTGTTCATGTAAGCGAGCAGGGCGGATTCGAAGTCGAGCACTTTGGCAACTTCCACGTCCTTCAGGTAACCCTTGTCAGCGGCGTAAACGGAAACAGCCATGTCCGCGATGGACAGCGGAGAGTACTGTTTCTGCTTCATCAGCTCGGTGACGCGCGCGCCGTGGTCCAGCTGGGCCTTGGTGGCCTCGTCCAGGTCGGACGCAAACTGGGAGAAGGCCGCCAGTTCGCGGTACTGGGCCAGGGCGGTACGGATACCACCGGACAGCTTCTTGATCACCTTGGTCTGAGCGGAACCACCCACACGGGATACGGAGATACCCGGGTTGATGGCCGGGCGCACACCGGCGTTGAACAGATCAGTCTCGAGGAAGATCTGGCCGTCGGTAATGGAGATCACGTTGGTCGGTACGAACGCGGAAACGTCGCCGGCCTGGGTCTCGATGATCGGCAGTGCGGTCAGGGAGCCGGTCTTGCCTTTCACTTCGCCGTTGGTGAACTTCTCCACGTAGTCAGCGTTGACGCGCGCGGCGCGCTCCAGCAGACGGGAGTGCAGGTAGAAAACGTCACCGGGGTAGGCTTCACGGCCCGGGGGACGCTTCAGCAGCAGGGAGATCTGACGGTAGGCCCAGGCCTGCTTGGTCAGGTCATCGTAAATGATCAGGGCGTCTTCACCGCGGTCGCGGAAGTACTCGCCCATGGTGCATCCGACGTACGGTGCCAGGTACTGCATCGCGGCCGGATCGGCAGCGCCGGCGGCAACCACAATGGTGTGGTCCATGGCGCCGTGCTCCTCCAGCTTGCGTACTACGTTGGCGATGGACGACTGCTTCTGGCCGATCGCGACGTAGATACACTTAATGCCAGTGCCTTTCTGGTTGATGATCGCATCGATCGCCACGGCAGTTTTACCGATCTGGCGGTCGCCGATGATCAACTCACGCTGGCCGCGACCGATCGGGATCATGGTGTCGATCGCTTTCAGGCCGGTCTGTACCGGCTGATCAACGGACTGACGGGCGATAACGCCGGGCGCTACCTTTTCTACCGCGTCGGTCAGTTTGTTGTTCAGCGGGCCCTTGCCGTCGATCGGGTTACCCAGTGCGTCTACAACGCGGCCGAGCAGTTCCGGACCCACCGGGGTCTCCAGAATGCGGCCGGTGCAACGACACTTCTGGCCTTCGGCCAGGGACTTGTAGTCACCCAGGATTACCGCGCCGACAGAGTCGCGTTCCAGGTTCAGGGCCATACCGTAGATGCCGCCGTCGAACTCGATCATCTCTCCGTACATCACATCGGCCAGGCCGTGAATGCGGATGATACCGTCGGAAACGGATACGATGGTGCCCTCGTTCTGGGCTTCGGTGCTCACATCGAGATTGTCGATGCGGCTCTTGATAATTTCACTGATCTCAGAGGGATTCAGTTGCTGCATGCTCTGTTCCTCAAGTCCCCGGATTCCTACCGCAATCCGGGAAAGTAATTTAGGAGTTCATCGCCTCGGCGAGTTTGGTCAGACGACCGCGCACCGTGCCGTCGATTACGGTATCACCGGCGCGGATGATCGCGCCGCCCAGCAGGCTTTCGTCTACCGAGTGGTGCAGGTGCACTTCGCGTTCAAACTTCTTGTTAAGCGCCTGGGCCAACTGCTGTGCCTGCGCGTCGCTGAGCGGGCGCGCGGATACGACATCCACTTCCAGGGTGGCTTCCGCCTGTGCTTTCAGCTCTTCAAACAGCACGGAAATTTCCGGCAGCAGAGTCAGGCGGTGGTTTTCCGCCAGCAGCCGGATGAAATTCTTGCCGGAATCACTGAGGTCATCCGCACAGATCGACAGGAATTTTTCTGCGCGCTCGTTACTGGTGAGCTGCGGGTTTTCCAGCAGCTCACGCACTTTCTCGCTCTGGCTGACCGCCGCCGACGTTGCCAGCGCAGTGCTCCAACCGGCGAGGTCGGAGGCTTGCTGCGCATAACTGAAGGCCGCTTTGGCGTAGGGCCGGGCCAGTGTGCTGAGTTCCGCCATGGGGTTCCTCGCTTACAGCTCGGCTGCCAGTTTGTCGATCAGGTCGTCGTGCACCTTGGCATCGATATTGACCGAGAGAATCTTCTCCGCACCGGCAACAGACAGGGCAGCCACTCGGCTGCGCAGCTGTTCCTTGGCGCGGTTCACTTCCTGGTCGATCTCAGCCTTGGCTGCCGCCTTCAGGCGATCGCCTTCGGCTTCAGCAGCCTGCTTGGCTTCGTCGACTATCTGATTGGCGCGCTTGTTGGCACCATCGATGATCTCGGCCGCCTGTTCTTTGGCTTCTTTCAGCTGTTCAGCGGCTTTGCGCTGGGCCAGCTCCAGATCCTTGGATGCACGCTCGGCCTCTTCGAGACCGGTGGCGATCTTCTGCTCGCGTTCCTGCATGACGCCAAGCAGCGCCGGCCATACGAACTTCCAGCAGAACCATACAAAGGCCAGGAAAGTAATCGACTGGCCGATTAGAGTCAGGTTGATATTCACACCGACACCTCTTGCTCTTTGCTCTTTATAAAAAAAGAACTTTGGGGGTTAAGGGCAATTGGAACGATGGAATTAACCAGCCAGACCAGGAGCGACCGCGAAGATCAGGTACATGGCGATACCAACACCGATCATCGGAACGGCGTCGAGCAGCCCCGCCATCAGGAACATTTTACCCTGCAGGGCAGGAGCCTGTTCCGGCTGACGCGCGGAGCCTTCCAGCAGTTTGCCACCCAGAGTACCGAAACCAATCGCAGTACCCAGCGCGCCCAGACCGATCAGCAGTGCGCTCGCGATGTAAACCAGACCTAATGCTTCCATTGTGTTCTCCATTAAAAGGTTGAGAGTTGTTGAAAAGTTTGTGTAAAGGGTTAATCGTCAAAAAATCAGTGGTCGTTCTCGTGCTCGTCTTCCCGGTTATGCGCCATTGCCATGTACACGGTGGTCAGCACCATGAATACAAACGCCTGCAGCGTAATGACCAGAATGTGGAAGATGGCCCAGCCCATGTGCAACAGGCCGGCACCGATAAAGCCGAGAACCCCGACGCCAAACACGATGGCGATCAGGATAAAGATCATTTCACCCGCATAGAGGTTACCGAACAGACGCAGACCGAGAGAAACGGGCTTGGCCAGCAGGGAAACCGCTTCCAGCAGGAAGTTGAACGGGATCAGGAAAATATCCACATACCACTTACCGGAGTGGAACGGGTGCAGGGTCAACTCCTTGAGGAAGCCCAGCGCACCTTTTTCCTTGATGCTGAAGAAGATCATCAGCACGAACACCGCCAGGGCCATGCCCAGGGTCGCGTTCAGGTCGGTGGTCGGCACCACCTTGAAGTAGAGGTGCTCATTGCCGGCGGCCTTGGCGGCGGCCATCGGCAGCCAGTCGACCGGAATCAAATCCATCAGGTTCATCAGGAACACCCACACGAAGATGGTCAGCGCCATCGGGGCGACCATGCTGTTGCGGTGCGGGAAAGTGTCCTTGACCAGCTTGTCGACGAAATCGACGACCAGCTCGACCATGCTCTGGAACCCACTGGGCACACCGGCGGTGGCTTTCTTGGCCGCACGGGCAAACAGGAAACAGAACAGCATGCCCAGGCCGATAGACCAGCCCAGGGTATCCAGGTGAATAGCCCAGAACCCCATATCCGACGCCTCCTGGGAGGAGTGGGCGAGGGTCCAGGTGCTTTCCTGGAGAATCGAGCCATCGGCACGGGTGTAACCCGCCGGCAACTTGCCGTATGCCATGTTCTGCAGGTGGTGTTGGATATAATCCGTAGCGGTTTGAGCTTCGCCTGCCATAGTTCCTCAGCAATCGTAAAAGTATGAATTCTTTCTATTGCGCCGGTCTGCGGAGCTCATACCTACATAATAAGTAGAGCGATCAACGCACCGCGCGCGCCACCAGGACCCACTGTACGATCACACAGAGGCCATAGCTGATAAACAGTGCCGCCGGGTCCAGCGGTCTTACTACGACGAACACCGCCGCAAACCCCACCAGGGTGAGCACGAATTTGCCCGTTTCCCCTCGGTAGAAATTCTCCAAGACCCGATTGGCCGCGCGCGCGCCGCTATCGCGGAAGGCTCGCAGGCCGAAATACGCATTGGGCAGCGCGCACAGCAAACCGCCGAGCACGACGGAGAGCGCGGTCACCGGTTTGCCGCCAAGGTGCAGACCTGCACCGGCGAGCGATACCAGCAGCAGCTGTACCGCGGCAACAATCAACACCGGGGGTTTATACATAGACGGGGATTAGCCGACCCTGGTTGCCAAAACCTGAATATTCAGGGCATTTTCGTGCGCTGTCCGCCCAAATTTTGGGCGTGCGAATTATAGGAGCAACCGCATGGCCGGTTCAACCGGCAAATTTCGCCAAGTTATTTAATTTTCGACGTTTTTTCCGATCGAATTGGCCACCCTGTTAGTGGTCACTAACAAGGTGTTCTCGCGCCATTTTGGGGCAGCTTTGCTGTTTGCCGTTGGCGGCGGGGGGCGGCGATTGCCCCATACGGATCACCCGGGTTTCAGTCCTCTTTGTACCCGAGGTGGGCGAGGATGCCGTCGAGTTCATCGAGGCTGCTGTACTTGAGCACCAGCTTGCCGACCCCCTTCTCATTGTGATCAATGCTCACCGGGACGCCGACCTTCTCCGACAGCTGCTCGCTCAGGCGGCGGATATTGGGATCTTCCTTGGGCTTGGGCGCGGTGGGATTCTGCGCCTGCTGCTGCAGGCGGCGCACCAGCGCCTCGGTCTGGCGCACGGTCAGACCGCGTTCGACGACCTGCCGCGCGGCGGCGCGCTGGGTCTCGCCGGCGAGCCCCAGCAGGGCCTTGGCGTGACCGGTTTCCAGATCGCCGCGCTCGAGGAAAGTTCGCACCTCCTCGGTCAGGCTCAACAGGCGCAGCAGGTTGGTCACCGCGGTGCGGGATTTACCCACAGCCTCCGCCACTTCTTGCTGGGTTAGCTGGAATTCGTCCTGCAGTCGCTTCAGGGCAGCCGCCTCTTCGACGGGGTTCAGGTCTTCGCGCTGGATATTCTCGATCAGCGCCATGGCGATGGCGGCTTCGTCGGGCACTTCGCGTACCAGTGCGGGAACGCGATCCAGCTCGGCCAGCTGGGCGGCGCGCCAGCGGCGCTCACCGGCGATGATCTCGTATTTGTGCTCGCCCACCGGGCGCACGACGATCGGCTGCATGATGCCCTGGGCGCGAATGGAGTCGGCCAGTTCCTGCAGGGATTCCTGCGGGAAATCGCGGCGGGGCTGGTAGCGGCCACGCTGCAGGAATTCGATCGGCAGTTCGCGCAGTTCACCGTCCACGGATTCCTTGCTGCCGCCGTCGCCGGTGGCCATGGCAATCGCCTGGCTGGCTTCGCCACTGATCAGATGGGACAGGTTCTTGCCCAAACCTTTGCGCCGGGTGGCCATATGGTATTACCTCAGATTAAACGGCTTCCGCCACCGGGCGGTTTTGATTCTGGTTGGCGGCGTGGCGGCGGGTCATCTCGCCGGCCAGTGCCAGATAGGCGATTGCGCCCTTGGAGTGGCGGTCGTACTCGAGCGCGGGCTGGCCGAAACTCGGCGCCTCGGCGAGACGCACATTGCGTGGAATACAGGTGCGGTACAGGCGCTCGCCGAAATATTCCGACAGCTGCTCGGATACGTCGCTGGTCAAACTGTTGCGCGGGTCGTACATGGTGCGCAGGATGCCCTCGATCTTCAGCTCCGGATTGGCGGCGCGCTGGATCTGGGTGATGGTGTCGATCAGCGCCGACAGCCCCTCGAGCGCGTAGTACTCGCACTGCATCGGGATCAGCACACCGTGGGCAGCGCAGAGCGCGTTGACGGTCAGCATGTTCAGGGAGGGCGGGCAGTCGATGACGATGTAGTCGTAATCGGCGCTGATATCGCGCAGTGCGCGACGCAGGCGCGACTCGCGGCCATCCATGGTCAGCAGCTCCACTTCGGCGGCGGAGAGATCGCCGTTGGCGGGCATCAGTTCAAAACCGCTGGAGGTAGGGACGATCGCCTTGCGCGCCGGCAATTCACTGGCGAGCACGTCGTAGCTGGACAGCTGCAGTTCGCCCTTGTCCACGCCACTGCCCATGGTGGCATTGCCCTGGGGGTCGAGGTCGATCAACAGTACCCGGCGCTTGCTCGCGACGAGGGAGGCGGCCAAATTGACGCAGGTGGTGGTCTTGCCTACCCCGCCTTTCTGGTTGGCCACAGCGAATATTTTGCTCAAGGTTTTTATCCTTTGTTCTCCCGAAAAGTGGTCTCCCCGATACTTTTCAGGTCTCGCCGCGGAAAAGCCGGCATCAATCGGCACTCGGCTCCCTGCAACGGAGTGCGCTGGACTTGCAAAAATTGCGAATCAGATTCGTAAATTCAGCGGGATTTACGCCAGATCGCCGCGGTTATCGTCGCGGCTGAGTACGATGAGGTGGCGATCCGCGTCGCAACCCGGTACCGACAGGGGGTGCACCTGTTCGACCTTAATCCCTTTTGGAAGTGCGCTCAACTCATCTTCCGGCAACTTGCCCTTCATAGCGTAAAACCTACCACCCGGAGCTAGCAAGTGCTCACTTCCGCAAACCATATCCTCGATCGATGCGAAGGCCCTGGAAACCACCGCGGCGAAGGGTTGCTCGGGCCGGAAGGCTTCCACCCGCTCATTCACGACGGTCACGTTCGGCAGGGGCAGGGTGGTTGCCACCTGGAACAGGAAACGCGTCTTCTTGCCATTGCTGTCGAGCAGGGTGACCCGGCGCTCGGGGTGCATGATCGCCAGCGGAATACCGGGCAGGCCGCCGCCGCTGCCGACGTCGATCAGGTCGCCAGTGCCACACAGGTTGACCACACTGAGACTGTCGATGATATGGCGCTCGAGCATCTGCGCCGGATCGCGCACGGCCGACAGGTTGTAGGCCGCATTCCAGCGCGCGAACAGTGCCAGGTATTCCAGCAGCAGGTCCTGCTGGCGCTCATCCAGGTCAACCGCCATGCTCCGGGCGGCTTCGGTCAGGCGGGGACGAAATGATTCCATCTGCGGCAAAGCGGGCGAACTCCTGAATACAACGGTGCCGCGTTAAACGGCTTTCTTGCGGGTCAGCAGGCCGCGTTTCTTCAACTGGATCATCAGCAGCGAGATGGCGGCCGGCGTGACACCGGGAATCCGCGAGGCCCGCGCAAGAGTGTCCGGACGGGTGTCGCCGAGCTTCTGCTTGACCTCACTGGAGAGGCCGGAGATATCGCTGTAGTCGAAATCCGCCGGGATCGGTGTGTCCTCGTAGGCGTGCAGGCGCTCGATTTCATCGCGCTGGCGATCGATATAGCCCGCATATTTGGCGGAGATCTCCACCTGCTCGGCCACGCGCTCGTCCTCAACCGGCTCGCCTTTCAGCACCGCGACGTCGGCGTAGCCGAGTTCCGGGCGGCGCAGCAGGTCCATCAGGTTGTACTCGCGCGCCAGTGGTTGCGGCAGTTTTTCCTCGACGGCCGCGGCCTCAGGCGTGCGCGGGTGCACCCAGGTCTCGCGCAGGCGCTGCTCCTCGCGCGAGATGGTCTCGCGTTTTTCGCTGAAAGCGGCCCAGCGCGCATCGTCAACCAGGCCCAGCTTGCGGCCGGTTTCTGTCAGGCGCAGATCCGCGTTGTCCTCGCGCAGCAGCAGCCGGTACTCGGCGCGGCTGGTAAACATGCGGTAGGGCTCCTTGGTGCCACTGGTGATCAGGTCGTCCACCAGGACACCCAGGTAGGCCTCGTCGCGGCGCGGCGCCCAGGCATCTTTGCCCTGCGCGCGCAGGCTGGCATTGGCGCCGGCCAGCAGGCCCTGGGCGGCAGCCTCCTCGTAGCCGGTGGTGCCATTGATCTGGCCGGCAAAGTAGAGCCCCTGAATAAATTTGGTTTCCAGCGACGGCAGCAGATCCCGCGGATCGAAGAAATCGTACTCGATCGCATACCCGGGGCGGGTGATATGCGCCTGTTCGAAGCCCTTGATCGAGTGCACCAGGTCGATCTGCACGTCGAACGGCAGGCTGGTGGAGATGCCGTTCGGGTACAGCTCGTTGGTGGTCAGTCCTTCCGGCTCGATAAAGATCTGGTGGCTGTCCTTGTCGGCGAAGCGGTGCACCTTGTCCTCGATGGACGGACAGTAGCGCGGCCCGATGCCCTCGATCACGCCGGAATACATCGGCGAGCGGTCCAGACCGCCGCGAATGACGTCGTGAGTATTGCTGTTGGTGTGGGTAATCCAGCAGCAGACCTGGCGCGGGTGCTGCGCACGGCTGCCGAGGTAGGACATCACCGGCGTCGGCGCGTCTCCCCACTGCTCCTCGAGGTCGGAAAAATCCACCGAACGCGCGTCGATGCGCGGCGGCGTGCCGGTTTTCAGGCGCTCCACGCGGAAGGGCAGTTCCCGCAGGCGCTCGGCCAGGGCAATGGACGGCGGATCACCAGCGCGGCCACCGGAGTGGCTGTCGAGGCCGATGTGGATGCGGCCGCCGAGAAAGGTGCCGGCGGTAATGACGACGGTCCTGCCACGAAAGCGCACGCCGGCATTGGTGACAACACCGGTCACGCGCTCACCCTCGACAATCAGGTCATCGGCAGCCTGCTGGAAGATCTCCAGGTTCTGCTGGCGCTCGAGGATGCCGCGAATCGCACCGCGGTACAGCGCGCGGTCGGCCTGGGCGCGGGTGGCGCGCACGGCGGGTCCCTTGCGGGCATTGAGGACGCGGAACTGGATACCGCCGAGGTCGGTGGCTTCGGCCATGGCGCCGCCGAGCGCATCGACCTCCTTGACCAGGTGACTCTTGCCGATGCCGCCGATGGCGGGATTGCAGGACATCTGGCCCAGGGTCTCGATATTGTGGGTCAGCAGCAGGGTGGCGGATCCCATGCGCGCGGCCGCAAGGGCGGCTTCGGTGCCGGCGTGTCCGCCACCGATCACAATCACGTCGTAAGTTTTCGGGAAATCCATAGCTGCTGCCACAGGGGGTAAAAATGGGCGCACATTTTATAGTCAGCGGGTGTGAGACGGCAAATGGTGCGCGAATAAATTGCTGCTGTTGAAACTATAGGGTCTGTGCTGTTCCGGCTCTTCGCGGATGTTTGAGTTTCATGGACTTTTCTTAACTAATGAATAATTAAGTTATACATATCTTGTATGAGTATTGGTTTGTATTAGTAGTAATTATTAGGGGCCGGTGCTTTTCTGTATAAGCCTAAAATTAACATATAAATCAATGTCTTAGTGGCCATGCTAAGTTGCTGGTAACCCCTGTTCCGGAGCAGGGGTAACGACGGTACGAGGCTGTGGACAGATGGGATAACTTTTGCCCGTTGAGAACCCTCGCGGAGTTATACCCGGCTGGGCTCTCAGTTTTTGCGCGGTTTTCCCCCGTTTTTGTGCACAGCGGTGCGAATGAAGGGGGTTGTTGTGGCCAGATGGCGGCATTTTCTGGGGGCGGCCTGTGCATAAGTGCGGCATTCTGGATAACCCTGTGGGTAGCTGTGCGCAACTTTTGTGTTTTTTCCGTGGGTTAGGCGGTATTCAGTCCGGGCGACCCCCATGCTTGTGAGCAATTATGACCGTAGTGAACACGGTTTTTCGTCGGAGAGGTAGGTGCTGGTGTTGTGGTGTGTCCCCAATTTAAGTAGCTGGTTTATTGCGGAGATCTTGTTGTGCTGAACATGAATTTTGCCGAGCGCGTCGTGTTGGATACGGCGAAGATGGCCTGGCAGGCGAGCCCGATGGCGGGGGTGGAGCGCAAACCGCTGGCCCGCGAAGGGGCTGAGTCCGGTCATGCGACCAGCATCGTACGCTATGCCGCCGGTGCACGGTTCTCGACGCACGAGCACCCGGGAGGAGAGGAAATCTTTGTTCTGGACGGTGTGTTTTCCGATGAGTCCGGTGACTATCCAGCCGGTAGCTATATTCGCAATCCGCCCGGCAGTTCGCATGCGCCGTTTAGCGAGCAGGGTTGTACCCTGTTTGTGAAACTGGGGCAGTTTGCCGAGGGGGACACCGCTACGGTGCGCATCGACACACGCGCTGCGCCCTGGGTGCCCGGCCGCGGCGGACTCGAGGTAATGCCGCTGCATACCTTTGAGGGGGAACACACCGCGCTGGTGAAATGGCCGAAGGGGGAGCGGTTTGCCGACCACGGCCACTTTGGCGGCGAAGAGATCCTGGTGCTGTCCGGCACCTTCATGGATGAGTACGGGGAATATCCGACGCATTGTTGGCTGCGCAGCCCGCATATGAGCCGGCACCACCCATTCGTCAAAGACGAGACGCTGATCTTCGTGAAAACCGGCCACCTGCCGGTGAGCTGGCCCTCGTCGGCCGACTGAGCGGCGGCGTATGCCCCGGGCGGCTGCCAGAAACGGTTGCCGTCAGTTATTTGCCGATGCAGAAGCTGCCGAAAATCTTGCCCAGCAGTTCGTCGGCGCTCACTGCTCCGGTGATTTCCCCCAGTGCCTGCTGCGCCTGGCGCAGATCTTCGGCGAGGAGTTCGCCGGCGCCACTTTCGTGTAACTGGCTTTGTCCCTGTTCGATAAAGGCGCGGGCCCGCGCCAGCGCATCCAGGTGTCGGCGGCGGGCGCTGAAAGTGCCCTCGGCGGCGCCGCTGTAGCCCATGCTCTGTTTCAGGTGCTCTTTCAAGGCGCCGAGGCCGGCGCCTGTGCGCGCGCTGATCGCAATCACCGGCACGCCGTCGGTGTGGGCCTGTAGACCGGCGCTGTAGTCAGTCAGGTCAATCTTGTTCAGTACCAGGGTCAGGTTTTCCGTATCGGGCAGCTGTTCGGTGAATTCCGGCCAGACCGTATCCGGATCCAGACTGTGGGCCTGCTCCGCATCCACGACCAGCAACACGCGATCGGCGTGGCGGATCTCTTCCCAGGCGCGCTGGATACCGATTTGTTCCACCTGGTCGGGTGAATCGCGCAGGCCGGCGGTATCGGCGAACTGCAGGGGCAGGCCATCGATATGGATATGTTCGCGCAGGATGTCCCGTGTGGTGCCGGCAATATCGGTGACGATGGCCGCCTCGCGCCCGGCCAGGGCGTTGAGCAGACTGGACTTGCCAGCGTTGGGTTTGCCGGCAATGGCGACCCGCATACCCTCCCGCAGGATGCTGCCCTGGCGGGCCTCGTCTTCCACGGTGGTCAGTTGCTCGAGCAGCGAGCGCAAATCCGCCGAAACCTTGCCGTCGGCGAGAAAATCGATTTCTTCCTCAGGAAAATCGATCGATGCTTCGACATAGATGCGCAAGTGGGTCAGATTTTCGACCAAGTCTTCGATTTTTTCGGAGAATGCGCCTTGCAGAGAGCGCATCGCATTGCGTGCGGCCTGTTCGCTGCCGGCCTCAATCAGGTCGGCGATGGCCTCTGCCTGGGCCAGATCGATCTTGTCGTTGAGAAAAGCGCGCTCGGAAAACTCCCCGGGGCGCGCCTGGCGGGCACCCAGTTCGATGCAGGCGCGCAGTAGCTGATCGAGAATCACCGGCCCGCCGTGTCCCTGCAGTTCGACGATGTCTTCACCGGTAAAGGAATTGGGGCCGGGGAATGACAGCACAATCCCCTGGTCGATCAGCTGCTCGCCGTGGCGAAAGTCGCGGTAGTGAGCCTGGCGGGGTTTCAGAGGCTGCGCGCCGCAGAGTTGCTGGGCAATCTCCAGTGACTGTGGCCCGGACAGGCGGATAACGCCGATGCCGCCGCGACCGGGGGCGGTGGCGACGGCGGCAATGGTGTCGCGATTGAGGCTTTGCTGAGACATGGGGAAAGTTTACTCGACAGAAAAGCATTGAGGCCGCGAATGCGGCCTCAATGGGGTAGACGGTGTGTCGGCGGGCCTTAAGCCTTGCCGGACGCTTCCACCTTCTTGTTGATGTACCAGGTCTGGGTGATGGTGATCAGGTTGTTGGCAATCCAGTAGAGTACCAGCCCTGCCGGGAACCACAGGAAGAAGAAGGTCATCATTACCGGCATCAGCTGCATGATGCGCGCCTGGGTCGGATCCGCCGGCTGCGGGTTCAGGCGCTGCATGAACCACATGCTGCAACCCATGAAGACCGGCAGGATGAAGTAGGGATCGCGCGCCGACAGGTCGTGGATCCACAGCATCCATGGCGCGTGGCGGAGCTCTACCGTCTCCGTCAGCATCCAGTAGAGCGCGATAAAGACCGGCATCTGCAGCAGGATCGGCAGGCAGCCACCCATTGGGTTGATCTTCTCGCGGCGGTAGAGCTTCATCGTCTCTTCCGCGAGTTTCTGGCGGTTGTCTTTGTACTGATCCTGCAGCTTTTTCATCTGCGGCGCGAATTTGCGCATGCGTGCCATGGAGCGCATGCCTGCGGACGACAGCGGGTACAGCAGGGCTTTGATAAACACGGTCAGCAGGATGATGGCCCAGCCCCAGTTGCTGACGATGTTTGACTGGATGAAGTGCAGGATGCGGAACAGGGGCTTGGCGATAAACCACAGCCAGCCGTAGTCGACGGTCAGGTCCAGGTACGGAGAGATCTGCTCCAGGCGGTAGACATCTTTCGGGCCCGCGTAAAAGGAGGCGTTCAGCTCACCCTGCTGTCCCGGTGCGATGGTCACCTGCGGTGTGGTGAAGCCCATGCGGTAGAGACCGCTGGAGAGCTGGCGCAGGACGATGTTGTTGTTGGTGTTCTGCGGCGGAATCCAGGCACTGAGGAAGTAGTGCTGCACCATGGCCACCCAGCCCCCCTGAATGGTGATATCGGTGGGCTTCTCCGCGATTTCGTCGAACTTCTGTTTGAAATAGTTTTCATCCGGCGTGCGGATTGCCGCGCCGAGGAAGGGGTGAACGCCGATGCCCACATCGGTGGCCGGTTCGTAGCTGTCGCGCTTCAGCTGGCCATACAGGGCCGCAGTCCACGGTTGGGCAGCGGTGTTGTTTACCTGGTAGCTGACGTTCACCAGATAGTCGCCGCGCTTGAAGGTGTAGCGTTTGACGATGTCGGCGCCGGACTGCTGCAATTTCAGATCGACAGTCAGTGTGTCCTTGCCTTCCTCCATTGCATATTTGCTAGAGGCAGTGGAGAACAGGGGGCGGCCCTTGGCGCTGTCGGTACCGTTGTGGCCTATCAGGCCACTCTGGGCAATATAGGTGTGCTCGCGCGTCTGGTTCAGCAGAATCAGCGGTGTGTGGGAGTGCAGCTTGTCGTCGTACTCGCGCAGGGCCACTTTGACGATATCGCCGCCGCGCGGGTCGATGCTCACTTCAAAGACATCGGTAGTGACCGAGATCAGCTTGCGCTCGCCGCCGTTGTTGGCGGTGGCTGTGGTTTGCCCGTTTTTCAGCTGCGGTACGTCGCTGCCGGCATTTTTTTCTTCCGGCGGCAGGGTCGGTGCATCGGCGCGAACTACCGTTGTGCGGTCCACGGCCGGAGTGTTGACCTGTTTGAATTCGGTCCACTGAAATATCAGTGCCAGGACAACTGCGGCGATACCGCCCATCAGTGTGTAGCGTTGCCAATCCATCATAAAGCCTAGTGATCTGATTTACGGGGGGCGGGGGGAACCGGGTCCATACCGCCGGGATGCCAGGGGTGGCATTTTATAAGGCGCCGCGCGCTTAAATAACCCCCCTTTAGGAATCCGTGGGTTTTTAATGCCTCTTCCGCATAATGGGAGCAGGTGGGGTAGAAGCGGCACTGGTTGCCGACCCACGGGCTTGCCACGTAGCGGTAGAGGTGAATTAGCCGGATGGCCAGCCGGGTCACGACGCGCCGCCCTGCTGGGATGGCTGGGCCTGGGCCCGCTTGGCCAATTTGCGCCACAGCTTGTCGAACAGTTTCGTCAGTGCAGCATTGTCGAGCTCACCGGCGCCGGGGCGTGCGAGTACGACCGCATCAACGGCGGGCAGCTGGTGCTGGCGCAGGCGAAAAGTTTCACGCGCGATACGCTTGATGCGATTGCGGTCGGTGGCGTTACGGACGTGTTTTTTGGCCATGACAAGGCCGAGACGCGGGTGATCGAGCGCGTTGGGGCAGGCGAGAATCAGGAGATTCGGATGCGCGGCGCGTATCTGGGTACCCGAGAAGACCGAGCGATACTGCGCCGCGTTTAGCAGGCGCAGCGGCTTGGCAAATCCGAAGTCGCTGCGCGCCTGTTGCATAACTAAAAGACTGGTCCCGGGATTCGGGACGGCAGCAGTCTTATGCAGACAGTACTTTGCGGCCTTTGGCGCGACGGCGAGCCAGAATCTTGCGACCGTTCTTGGTCGCCATGCGGGCGCGGAAACCGTGGTTGCGCTTGCGCTTCAAATTGCTGGGTTGAAAAGTGCGTTTCATTGTCTTGCTACCTGAGACTTTGTGTTCGGAAATTCGTGGGGCTGGCCCCGGCTGCGCCCTGCATTCCAAAGCCTGACCGGCGGAGCAATGCGCTGCAAAGGCGGCGGATTGTATAGAAAGGCACCAGCTAAATCAACGCGGGTATGCAGGTAATTTTAGCCCTTTAGGGCCAAGTCTTTGATGTAATTAGCGCTATTGGCGACTGCCCACCGATTGACCCCAAGATACTCACAGTCCACTGTGGATAACCTCCGTGACGGCGCGCTGTTTTCTGCTCAAAAAGTGTGCAAGTGCTTGATTGTAAGGGAGTTTTCGCCGGCTTTTTTATGATAAATCCGCTGTTTTCTGTGGATAACCCTTGGGGCTAAAGGTATACTGGCTCGATCTTTTTGGCGGTACCGGGCGGTAAACAGCACCGGATTGGCCGCGACCATTCTCTCTTCTTTATATCTTGGGTTTTAGGGGGTTTCTTGTCTGAGTCCGTCTGGAAGCAGTGCGCTGACTGTTTACAGGATGAACTGCCGTCGCAGCAGTTCAATACCTGGATCCGGCCGCTGCGTGTCAGTCCTGCGGCAGCGGGTGAATTGCGCCTGCTGGCACCGAATCGCTTTGTATTGGACTGGGTCGGCGACAAGTTCCTGAGCCGTATGCTGGAGTTGGTGCAGCATTTTGGCGGTGAGCAGCCGCCACAAGTGGTGCTGGATGTCATCGAGCGCCGTCCCGCGCGTTTCCAGCGCGGGCGCCCCGCGGCGGAACCCCGGCCGGCGCCACGCGCGTTTGAGCCTCCGGCAGCCGCCGAGCCGACGCCGATGGACAGTCCGCAGGGGAGTCTGGCGTTCGGGCAGCAGTCCCGGGCCCAGAGCCCGGCGTCCCGCGCTGCGGCCGAAGAGGCGACTGCAGAGCAGATGACCAGCGGCGAGCTGGCGCTGACCGACCTGCGTCCGCCGCCCACCCAGCGTCCGCCTGCAGAGCCGGCGCGCAAGGTGGAGGTCGAGGGGGCCATCAAGCACGGTAGTTCGCTGAATCGGAACTTTACCTTCAAGTCGTTCGTCGAGGGCAAGTCCAACCAGTTGGGCCTGGCCGCGGCACAGCAGATCGCCGACAACCCCGGCGGCGCTTACAATCCTCTCTTTATTTATGGCGGTGTCGGTCTCGGCAAGACGCACCTGATGCACGCGGTGGGCAACGCGCTACTGGAGCGGAATCCCAATGCCAAAGTGGTCTACCTGCACTCGGAGCGCTTTGTCGCCGATATGGTCAAGGCGCTGCAGCTGAATGCCATCAGTGACTTCAAGCGCTACTACCGTTCGGTAGACGCGCTGCTGATCGACGATATCCAGTTCTTCGCCGGCAAGGAGCGCTCCCAGGAAGAGTTCTTCCACACCTTCAACGCGCTGCTCGAAGGTGGCCAGCAGATCATTCTGACCTGTGACCGCTACCCGAAGGAGATTGTCGGTCTGGAGGAGCGCCTGAAGTCGCGCTTTGGTTGGGGTCTGACAGTGGCTGTGGAGCCGCCCGAGCTGGAGACCCGCGTGGCGAT
Organism: Microbulbifer hainanensis; assembly: GCF_014904735.1. Taxonomy (GTDB): domain Bacteria; phylum Pseudomonadota; class Gammaproteobacteria; order Pseudomonadales; family Cellvibrionaceae; genus Microbulbifer; species Microbulbifer hainanensis. The sequence goes on from NZ_JACZCR010000020.1 coordinate 224,787, forward strand.
TTTGATGAAGAAAGCGGAGCAGGTCGGTGTCGACCTGCCACACGATTCTGCGTTCTTTATCGCCCAGCGCATTCGCTCCAATGTGCGCGAGCTGGAGGGCGCGCTGCGCCGTGTGATTGCCAACGCCCAGTTCACCGGTCGCGCGATCGACGATATTCTGGTGCGCGAGGCGCTGAAGGATCTGTTGGCGCTGCAGGATCGTCTGGTCAGCGTGGATAACATCCAGCGCGTCGTCGCGGAGTACTACAAGATTAAAGTGGCCGATTTGCTCTCCAAGCGTCGCAGCCGCTCGGTGGCGCGCCCCAGGCAGGTTGCCATGTCGCTGGCGAAGGAGCTGACGAATCACAGCCTGCCGGAGATCGGCGATGCATTTGGCGGGCGCGATCACACCACGGTGCTGCATGCGTGCCGTAAAATTCGTGAATTGCAGGAGTCCGATGCGGATATCCGCGAGGACGTGAAGCTGCTGACGCGCTCATTGACTACGTAAACGCTATCAGCGACAAACCGAATAACTGACGATTAATTGATAAAAAAGTAAGGCGAAATATCCGATGAAATTCAATGTGAGCCGGGACGCCCTTTTGAAACCGCTGCAGCTGGTCGCCGGCGTGGTGGAAAAGCGCCAGACCCTGCCGGTGCTGGCCAATGTATTGATGCAGTTGCAGGGCCAGGAGCTTTCCCTGACCGGTACCGATCTCGAGGTGGAGATTGTCGGCAGATTGCCGGTGGACGGTGTGGAGATGGAAGGTGAAGTCACGGTGCCGGCGCGCAAGCTGCTGGATATCTGTCGCTCCCTGCCGGACGGCGCCGAGTTGAAGTTTGAGCGCGATGGTGAGCGCCTGATACTGCGCAGTGGCCGCAGCCGCTTTCAGCTGTCGACCCTGCCGGCAGCGGATTTCCCCAACCAGGAAGAGACCAGCGCCCAGACCCGCTTCAGCATTTCGCAGCGTGAAATCCGCCGCCTGATCGAGGCCACCGGCTTCGCCATGGCGCAGCAGGATGTGCGCTATTACCTCAACGGGCTGTTGCTGGAGTGTCGCCCGCAGCAGCTGCGCGCTGTCGCGACTGACGGCCACCGCCTGGCACTGTGTGATCGCGATGCGCCAGGACTGAATGTCGAGGCGCCGATTCAGGCAATCGTGCCGCGGAAGGGCGTACTGGAGCTGGGCCGCCTGCTGGATGATACCGATGCGTCCGCCGAGGTGGTGCTGGGCAATAACCATATTCGTGTGATCAGTGGCCAGTTCACGTTCACCTCCAAGCTGGTGGATGGCAAGTTCCCGGATTACGAACGGGTATTGCCGCGCGCTACCGGCAACGAGATCTATGCCGATCGGCAGGCGCTGCGCCAGGCGTTTTCCCGCGCGGCCATTCTCTCCAATGAGAAGTATCGCGGCGTGCGCCTGCAGATTTCCGAGGGAATGCTGCAGATTGTGGCGAACAACCCCGAGCAGGAAGAGGCGGAAGAGCAGCTGGTGGTGGATTACGTGGGCGATCCACTGGAGATCGGTTTCAATGTCGGTTACCTGCTGGACGTCACCGGTGCTATTCACAGCGACCAGATCCGCATTGGGCTGGCGGATGCCAACAGCAGTGCGCTGCTGCAGCAGCCGGAAGAGGGCGACGCGCTCTATGTGATCATGCCCATGCGGCTCTGATGGCTGCAGCGTTGTTCTCGATTAAGCGATTCGCAAAAGCCGCCATCCCCCCGGGAATGGCGGTCTTTTTATATATGGGGTACGGCAAGTGCGGGCCCTTAGACCGGGGAGTGGTTCAGTGGCGCTGAAACGACTCGCATTGACCAATTTTCGCAATATCGCCAGTGCGGACCTGGAGTTGGGGCCGGCCGTAAACCTATTCTGTGGCGTCAATGGCAGCGGCAAGACCTCGCTGGTGGAGGCGGTGCATATGTTGGCGACAGGCCGCTCTTTTCGCTCTCGCCAGCACCAGGCTGTGATCAGGGAGGGGCAGGAGAGACTCGCGGTATTTGCCCAGCTGGATACGGGCTACAGCCTGGGTGTCGAGCGCGGTCGCGATGGCAAGGGCAGAATCCGCATCAACCAGACACCCGCGGAGTCCAGCTCCCAGCTGGCAGCCTGCCTTCCTCTGCAGGTAATCAATAGCGACAGCTTTTCTGCTTTGGACGGTGGTCCCGGGGTGCGCCGGAGCCTGTTGGACTGGACTGTGTTCCACGTGGAACATGGGTACGCACAGGACTGGAAAAGTTATCAAATCGCACTCCGCCAGCGAAATGCGCTGCTGCGACGTGGTAAAATCGACGATGAATTGATGGGCGTATGGGAACAAAGGCTCGCCGAGAGCGGCTCACGGGTCGACCAGCTGCGCCGCGCCGTCTTTGAGCAGCTATCTGAGAGTATTCGCGGTTTTGTCGATGAACTCCCGGACTCCCCGCTGAGGCGGGTTGAGATGGCCTACCGGCGCGGCTGGAATAAAGACAAGGAATTGGCAGAAGCCCTGCGGGAATCCCGAGAGGGCGATCTGGCGCAGGGGCACACCCGCACGGGGCCGCATCGGGCGGACCTGCGTTTCGGCGTGGCCGGTGAGTCTGCGCACAACATCCTTTCCCGCGGCCAGCAGAAGATGCTGGTCTGCGCACTGCGCACGGCAATGGGCGATCTGGTCTGCCGGAAGGGCCAGAAACCGGTGTTCCTCGTGGACGATCTCCCCGCGGAACTGGATGAGAAGAATCAACTGCAGTTTGCCCGCTGGGTGAGCCGCTGCGCCAGCCAGGTGCTGGTGACAGGTATCGATAAAGGCGCCACCAGCAGCCCTTGGCGGCAACTGGCGCAACCCTGGAATAGTCCGACTGTGTTCCACGTGGAACATGGACACATTAGTGCCGAGCCCGAATCGGCCCCCTAAGTTGAATGGAGCGTGTAAATGTCAGAGCAGAACAGCTATGACTCCAGCAGTATCAAGGTGCTTAAAGGTCTGGATGCGGTACGCAAACGACCGGGCATGTATATCGGTGACACCGATGACGGTACCGGTCTGCACCATATGGTGTTCGAGGTAGTCGATAACTCCATCGACGAGGCACTGGCTGGGCACTGCGACGAGATCCGCGTGACCATTCACCCGGATGAATCAATCTCCGTATCGGACAATGGCCGCGGTATTCCCACGGAAATACACCCGGAAGAGGGTGTCTCCGCCGCCGAAGTGATCATGACGGTACTGCACGCCGGCGGTAAGTTCGACGACAACACCTACAAGGTTTCCGGCGGCCTGCACGGGGTGGGGGTATCGGTAGTGAATGCCCTGTCGAAAGAGTTGAAGCTGACCATCCGCCGCGGTGGCAAGGTCCACGAGCAGGTATACCACCACGGCGTGCCCCAGGCGCCCCTGGCCGTGGTCGGTGACACCGATACCACAGGCACCATGGTCCACTTCAAGCCGTCTGCGGATACCTTTACGAACATCGAATTCCACTTTGATCAGCTGGCCAAACGCCTGCGTGAACTTTCCTTCCTGAACTCCGGCGTGCGTATCGTGCTGAAGGACGAGCGCAGCGGCAAAGAGGAAGTTTACGAGTACGAGGGTGGTCTGCGCGCCTTTGTCGAGTTCCTCAACCAGAACAAGACGCCGATCAATAAGGTCCTGCACTTCCAGAACCAGCGCGAGGACGGTATCGCCGTGGAAGTGGCCCTGCAGTGGAACGACAGCTTCCAGGAAAATATCTACTGCTATACCAACAACATTCCCCAGCGCGACGGTGGCACCCACCTGGCGGGCTTCCGCGCCGCACTGACCCGTGGCCTGAACAGCTATATCGAGAAGGAAGGTGTCGGCAAGAAGGACAAGGTCAGCACCACCGGCGATGACGCCCGTGAGGGCCTGACTGCGATCATCTCGGTCAAGGTGCCGGATCCGAAATTCTCCTCGCAGACCAAGGACAAACTGGTTTCCTCCGAGGTGAAACCGGCGGTCGAGCAGGAGATGGGCCACTCGTTTAACGACTACCTGATGGAGAACCCGCAGGAAGCCAAGGCTGTGGTCGGCAAGATGATCGACGCGGCGCGTGCCCGCGAGGCCGCGCGCAAGGCCCGCGAAATGACCCGCCGCAAGGGCGCCCTGGACATCGCGGGCCTGCCCGGCAAGCTGGCGGACTGCCAGCAGAAAGATCCGGCCCTGTCTGAACTGTACCTGGTGGAGGGTGACTCCGCCGGTGGCTCCGCCAAACAGGGCCGGGACCGCCGCACCCAGGCGATCCTGCCGCTGAAGGGCAAGATCCTCAATGTGGAAAAGGCGCGATTCGACAAGATGCTGTCCAGCGCCGAAGTGGGCACACTGATCACCGCACTGGGCTGCGGTATCGGCAAAAGCGAATTCGACCCGGACAAGCTGCGCTATCACCACATCATCATCATGACCGATGCAGACGTGGACGGCGCGCACATCCGTACACTGCTGCTCACTTTCTTCTTCCGCCAGATGCCGGAGCTGATCGAGCGCGGGCATATCTATATTGCCCAGCCGCCTCTGTACAAGATGAGCAAGGGCAAGCAGGAGCAGTACCTGAAGGATGAGGCCGCACTGACCCAGTTCCTCACCAACGCCGCTCTGGAGGGCGCCAGCCTGTTCGTGAACGCGGATGCACCCGGCTTGTCCGGTCAGTCCCTGGAGACACTGGTGGGCGAATACCGCGCGGTGCTGGCGACCATCGACCGTCTGTCGCGAGTCTACCCGGAAGAGGTACTGCGCAGCATGATCTACCTGCCGAGCCTGACACCGGAAGATCTGAAATCCCGGGAGAAGATGGCCAGCTGGTGCGAAGCCCTTCAGGAGAAACTGGGCGAGGAAGGTGCCGGAGGCGGCCGCCGCCACACGGTGACCGTGGTGGAAAACACCGAGCGGGATCTGTTCCAGCCGCATATCCATGTGGTTGCCCACGGTGTCGGCAGCGACTACGCCATCAGCCACGAGTTTTTTGAATCCGCCGAATACCGCGCCATCCGCAGTCTCGGCGAGAAACTGGTGGACCTGCTGGAAGAGGGCGCCTTCATCCAGCGTGGCGAGAAAAAGCAGCCGGTGGACAGCTTCCCCGAAGCCCTGGAGTGGCTGATGAACGAGAGCCGCCGCGGCTACGGTATCCAGCGCTACAAGGGACTTGGTGAAATGAACCCGGAACAGCTATGGGAAACCACTATGGATCCCGAGAGCCGCCGCATGCTGCAGGTGACTGTCGAAGACGCCATCGCCGCGGACCAGATTTTCACCACGCTGATGGGCGACCAGGTGGAACCGCGCCGCGATTTCATCGAGAGCAACGCGCTGGCGGTGGAGAATCTGGACGTCTGACCAGCTTCGCTTGCTCACCCCAAAAAAAGGCCGCATCACGCGGCCTTTTTTATTGGGGGTCGAGGGGAATTCCGCGCGATCTACCCAATATTCCGAAATATTCCTGTACCTCCACGTCCGCGCCGCCTAGTTTTGCGAAAAATGACAACGGGAGCCGCCGATGAAAAGCATCACTATTTTTTTGCTGATGGGGATGACAACCGCAGCCATAGCTGAAAGCGACCGCTTCAATTTGCATGTCGAAGACGAGCGGCTTGCCGATGTCTGGCAGCTGGTGGAAAATTTCTGCGACGGCGGAATCCCGACAAAAACCGCCAGCCTGAAGCACCCCAATGCGCGTGTGAATACACAAATGGAGCAGGTAAACTGTAGCGAAGCCTATAAAAAACTGAGAGAGCTGGATGACGGGGCAGGGGAGTAGCCACCAGTTAGGTGAGACGATGAAACTCGCTCGGCTTGAACGGCGCATGAGTCAACGCGCGGTTGCCGAGCAACTCGGTATCCAGCAATCCTACTTATCCAAAGTGGAAACTGACGCGGCAATACCGTCCGTGGATATCCTGCGGAAACTCTGCGATTTCTATGGTGTGAAAACGCATCGTCTGCTGCGCCAACTGGATGGCGTTACGCTGCGCAGGAATGCCGCTTACCGCGCCCATCTACAGTGGGTTGAGCGCCGACAGCAGATAGTTAGCGCGAGTGCCATCGCGTTCCTTGTCGCAATCGCGATTATCACTTCAAGCCTGCTGCGGAATGAGGAAACAGCGTCGCCAATCCATCTACCGGTCACACTGGTCCTGAACGACATCGATGGCGCCGAGGCAATCGATCTCTTTGCAGCCTTTGGCCAGTTGGAAGTTCGAGGGCGCGATCTGGTCAAAGGCAAAACGGTTAGTATCGAGGTCAGGGATATACCCTGGGATCAAGCCTTTGCCGAGCTGTCCGACCGGCTGGGTGTGCGGGCCGAAATTTCCGGCGCATTGGTGGAGTTACACCCAAAGAATGGATAGGGCATGACGAGGCATCCCCGCCTGCTGAAGTCGCAAAAAAACGGCCGTTGCAAGCGGCCGTTATCATTTTAGCGGTGAGGGGCGCTTACTTCTGCAGTAGTAGCCCGCACTCGCGGTGCTCCTCGCCCTTGGTTGGGTCGAAATAGACGTCATTGTCGGGCAGTTCATGCTCGTACACGTACTCCTCCACATCGATCTCTTTCAGGTGGAACATCGGTGCGACGCGAATGATGCCGTGGTTGCCCTTGGTGAAGATATCCAGCGTGCGGCGATGGGCGTTCTGATCGTGGCGGATGCCATTCATCCAAACGTCCGGCTTAAGCTCCTGCATCGCACGGTTGAAGGGTTCCAGCTTCACGGTGCGGGAGAAGAAATCGTGCTCCGGGGTGTCCAGATCGGGAATGCCACCGTGGACGGCGTTGTAGTGCGCCGCGGACATCTTCGGCGAATAGACGTGCAGGTTCAGGTCCAGTCCCTTGATCAGGCCCTCGATGTGGCGATAGGTCTCAGGGGTGTTGTAACCGTGATCCACCCAGATCACCGGAATATCCGGCCTGGCGCGTGTCACCAGGTGCAGGAAGGCGACGGCCAATGGGCGGAAGTTGGTGAAGACCACCGGGTTTGCCGCATTGGCGATGGTGAATTGCATGATCTCGCTGGGCTTGGCACCTTTAAAGCGGGTATTGAGCGCTTCCAGGTCCGCGCCGTGATGGAAAACTGGTTCCGGAATACTGCTGTGGGTAGCGTTGAGTGCCATGTTTCTTCCAAGCCGTAATAATGCTATCTGCCCAGCATGCTACTTGCTCAAGAAACGGCTGAGAAACAATAAAAATAAGTTATAACCAACCTTTTGGTTATATAAGAGGTGCACTCACATCCTTGGAGCCTGGGCGCCTCGAGGGGCGGGGTCATTGGCTGCACTGTAACTCATCAGGATTTCCGCCTGGCCGGCGGCGGGATTCGGCTGCCGTTCGGTTTCGACAAAACCGTGTTGCTGGAGGAAATAGCGGCCGAGTAGATTTTCCTGCAGCAGGCGAGCCTCCAATTGGGGCTGGCTGCGCTTGACCGCCTCCATCAGCGCACTGCCGATACCGTGTCCGGCCTCGGACGGCGTCACGCAGAGAAAGGTGAGGGCGCCGTCCCGGTCCACTGCCGCGAACCCGTCGGCACTGCGGTGCTTTCCCGCCGTATACACCAGACTGCATTCGGATACCTTGCAGCGGCGGCGAAAGTCCCCGAGCCGCGACTGCCAGTAGTGTCGCGGCACCGATGGATGCGCGGTAATCACCGAGTACAGCCAGAGTTGCTCCATGCGCTCCAGATCCGCTCTGCTTGCCTGTCGAATCATGTGATGCACCGTAAGTGAACACTCGCACACAATGCTAGTCCGGACGGGATGGCGATCCTAATGCGCCTGGAAGTGCGATAAGAAGCGCCGCCTGAGCGACAGAATTATTTTACCCGGGTAAAAAATTGAGCTATTTTTACCCGGGTAATAAACTGAACGCTATCGGGAGTAGCGGACTTATGGAAGCATCAACCGGGCGCACCTGTAGCGCCTTTCTCGGCCACCGCTGTATCGCCAGCGGCCCTCTGCACCAGGTTGCAGCCACAGCAAAACGTACACTGGCGGAGGTGGATCTGCAGCAGCTGCTGGTTTTTGACGACTCTGACAGCCGGTCGGTAGAAATCGACTTTCGCGGCTCCGAGCAGGATGTGCTGGCGCGACTCGACGCCGACCGCAGCGCGAACCCAAAGGAAGCGGAAGCCAGCGCAGAAACGGAAAAGCCCCGCGGGCGCGGACGCCCCAAGCTGGGCGTCATCGCACGGGAAGTGACACTGTTGCCACGCCACTGGGATTGGTTGCGCAGCCAACCCGGCGGCGCCTCTGTGGCCCTGCGCAAGCTGGTAGAAGAAGCGCGCCGCGCCAGCCGCGGCCACGACCGGCGCCGCGCGGCACAGGAATCCTGTTACCGCTTTATGATGGCGGTTGCCGGCAACCTGCCGGGACTGGAAGAGGCCACGCGCGCACTGTTCGCTGGCGAGGAAGCCCTGTTCCGCAACGAAATCAGTGCGTGGCCCCAGGACGTGCGGGTGCACTGCGAACGCATCGCCAGCGACACCTTTACCTGCGCACGGAACAGCAGCGGGGTCAGGAGCCAATGAAGCGGATGACACACCTGGCCCCCACCGACGCTTCGGCGGTGGCACTCTTCCGGCGGGAACTGCGCGGCGAGGTGGTGATGCTGAACCTGCTGCGCCTGCGCCAAACCGCCGACTACTCCGCGCATCCTGCTTTGTATCCGCAGACGCCGATCAGCGGCCGCGAGGCGTTTCAGCGCTATATCGACCACACCCTGCCACTGTTGCGGGCCAGCGGCGGCGAACTGCTGTTTCTCGGTGAGGGCGGTGCCTTTTTTATCGGCCCGCAGGATGAGCAGTGGGATCTGGCGATGCTGGTCCGGCAGCGTTCCGTGCAGTCGTTTATCGACTTTGCCACGGACGACGCCTACCTTGCCATCGCCGGCCACCGGGAAGCCGCGCTGGTAGATTCACGTCTGCTGCCGCTGCAGGCGACCGGGAATGGTTTGTCTGCAGATTCAGTCCGCCGGTAACTCCGGCGGACTGATATGCCGACGCGAACGGGCGACTCTCGGTCACTGCAGGTGCACGAAATGGGCCTTCAGATAGCGGGTTTCGGGAATGGCCAGGTGCACCGGATGGTCCGCCCCCTGGCCGCCACTGGCAAGCAGTGACGCGCGGCGTCCCTGGTGGTGGGCCGCCCCGCGCACACAGTCGAGCAGCTCGTCTGCCTCCAGGTGCATAGAGCAGGAAGCACTCACTAACAGCCCACCCGGCGCCAACAGGCGAATCGCCAGTTCGTTGATATGGCGATAGGCAGCGAGCCCCGCCTTGTGGTCCTTGCGCCGCTTGATGAATGCGGGCGGATCCAGCACGACAATATCGAAGCGCTCGCGGGCATCGAGCAGCGTTTTCATGACGTCGAGCGCCTTGCCGCGCTCGGTGTGCAGCCGCTCCTCGACATTGTTATGCGCCGCATTGGCGCGGCACCAGTCCAGTGCCTGTTCGGACGCGTCCACACAGGTGACGTCACTCGCGCCACGCACCAGTGCCTGCACGCCCCAGCCGCCGGCATAGGAAAAAAGATCCAGTACCCGCTTGCCCGCTACCCACTGGTTCAGGCGTGCACGGTTATCGCGGTGGTCGTAAAACCAGCCGGTTTTCTGCCCGCGGTGTACCGGCGCCAACAGCGGTACGCCGTTTTCCTCAAACGGCGCCATCTCCGGAACCTCACCGAATACCACTTCATTGACCGCCGGCATGTCTTCGACGCCGCGGCCCTGGTGGTCGTTGCGCAGCAGTATGCCTTTAGGAGACACCAGCTCCCGCAGCTTGTCGATCACAACATCGAGTTGTTGCTCCATGCCCCAGTTGCTGACCTGAACCACCAGGTAATCGCCAAAGCGATCCACCACCAGTCCCGGCAACCAGTCCGAATCGCCGTAAATCAACCGGTAACTGGGATGACCGAAATAGCGCTCGCGCATGGCCAGTGCAGTCTGTAAGCGCTCACTGATCAGCGCCTCATCGAGGGGACCGGCGCGGGAAACCAGGCGTCCGCAGATCAGCTGACTCGGATTGACGAAGGCGGTGCCGAGCGCCTTGCCGCGGCTGTCGACAATTTCGCACTGGCTGCCGGGCTCGATCCCTTTGAGCGGCGAGCGCTTGGTATCCACCTCGTTGCTGTATATCCACAGATGGCCGCGTTTAAGGCGACGTTCGGCGCCGCGATTCAAAAACAGCTGTGACAAAGGCTGATCTCCATGACTGTAAAAGGCACCCCGCCAATTGGTGAGAGGCGTGCCGGGGCCGCCATTGTGCGCGCCCGCGCCGCCCGGTCAAGCGCGGCGTCGCGCGGCCGCTGAGCGGTAGGTAGCCTTTGACTATCCGCAGTACTACTGCCTCGATGAATTTGTGCTGGCAGTTTTTGCTGCCATTCTGTCGTTTCTGCCGTCGTCACTTTATGAAAAACTTTACCCATGCCACCCGAGTTCTCCAATACAGCCGCGTCGCGCACTGTCGCGATGGTGATTTACAGCGGCGCCCAGTGTCTGGATGTCACCGGTCCCCTCGAGGTCTTCTCCCTCGCCAATCGACAGTTGTGCGATATGGGACGGACCGACCGCGATGTCTACAGCATAGAACTGCTCGCCGACGCTCCGGGCCCGATCGCGACCTCCTCCGGGATCCGCCTCACTGCCGACCGCGCTTTCCGCGACGCCGACAATATTCATACGCTGCTGGTATGCGGGGGAACGGATGAAGCCTCCGCCCGACAGCGAGCCAACCGGGAACTGATCGACTGGCTCACTGATTCTGCGGCCAGGGTCGAGCGGCTAGGCTCCATCTGCAACGGTGCCCTGATCCTCGCCGAGACCGGACTGCTGAACGGGCGCCGCGCCACCACTCACTGGATGGATGTTGCCGAGCTGCAGGGTTACGACGGCGTCGATGTCGACGGCGATGCCATCTATATCCGCGATGGCAATTTTTACAGCTCTGCCGGCATTACTTCGGGCATCGATCTCGCACTCGCCCTGGTGGAGGCAGACTTTGGCAAACCGTTGGCGCTGGCGATCGCCCGGCGCCTGGTTTTGTACCTGAAACGGGACGGCGGCCAGCGCCAGTACAGTTCCTATCTCTCGAGCCAGGTGGCGAGTGACCGCTTTGCCGAACTGGTTGCGTGGGTCTACGCCAATCTCGAGCAACCGCTGGACGTTGACAGCCTGGCACGACGTGTAGCCATGAGCCCGCGCAATTTCGCCCGCCACTTTACCGCCGAGCTCGGTCTGACCCCGGCAAAATTTGTCGAGCGGGCGCGCGCGGAGAAGGCGCGGCAATTGCTCGCCGAAAAAAATCTGCCCCAGGCAAAAGTCGCCGCCCTGTGCGGATTTCAATCCCAGGAACAATTGCGCCGAGCCTTTAAGCGCCAGCTCGGTGTGCTGCCCGATGACTACCGCAAGCGCTTCAATCGCTAGCGAACGACAATAAAAGAAGAGGGAACTTTCGATGTCAGCAAAAAAATCATCCGCTGCCTTTGCCATCGCGGCGATCCTTGCAGTGCTGTACGCCGTCCCCGGTGTCAGCGAATCGCTGGACAATGGCCTTACCGCCGCGCGGTTCGATGCCGCGGAAAAACTGCAGCGGCCGGATAACCTGGATGAGTGGATTTTTCTCGGCGCCGTCGTCGGACACGGCTATCCGAACAGCGAAGAGCGGCAGTTCAGTGCCGACAGCCCCGGCATGATCCAGGTAGTCCAGATGGAGCCGGCAGCCTATCGCTATCTAAAACAGCACGGTAAATACGCCGACGGCACCATGCTGGCGCTGTCTTTCTACAACACACAGCAAAAACCGCAGCCGGAAGTGGATGGCATCGTACAGGGCGAGCTGGCCAGTTTTGAAATTCATTTGCTGGACAAACAGAAGTTCACGGACCGCAGCGCGTTTTATGTTTTTCCCAATGACAAAGACGCGATAGCGATGATACCCGCGGGGAATAACTGCGTGTCCTGCCACAAGGAAGATGGCGCTTACGACGCAACTTTCGCCCAGTTCTATCCGCAACTGTGCGACAGACTGTTGGCCGGCGCTTTACATGCCGCTGCCAAATAGAGTGTCTTGAGCAGCGCTGCTCCGGCGATACGATTTTTTCGCTTTACGTGAAAGGCAGGGTGCTGGACGCGCACGATACGGAAAACCAGTGCAGTAGGCTCGCCCGATAAACTCAGCGCAAAATAAAGTTGGCGAATTGCGCCAGGTCGTCGAAAACCGCCGTTGTCGCCAGCGCGGGATCGGGGTTTTCGATCAACTGATTGAGAGTCTGCGCACCGGCACCGGTTTTGACCAGTGCGGGTTTGCAGCCTTTGGACCGTGCTGCGTGCAGATCCTTCAACTTGTCGCCGACCATGTAACAGTCGTGCAGGCTGGTATCGAACTCCGCCTCGATGGCATCGAGCAAACCGGTTTTCGGTTTGCGACAGCGACAGTCATCAGCGGGGCCGTGGGGACAGTAGAAGATGGCGGCGATCTCGCCGCCGGCATCTTCCACCAGTGCGCGCATCTTGGCGTGCATGGCCTCCAGGTCGTCCAGGTCGAACAGGCCTCGAGCGAGGCCGCTCTGATTGGTGGCTACCACCAGCTGGTAGCCGGCGCGGCTCAAGTCCGCCATGGCGTCGATGCTGCCCGGGAGCGGAATCCACTCGTCGACATTCTTTATGTAGTCGGCGGAGTCATAGTTGATGACGCCGTCCCGGTCCAGCACGATGATGGTCATGGGCTTATTTCGCCGGCACCAGCAGCGAGATATCCGCCACTTCCAGGAACAGTGCGCGCAGCTGCGCCAGCAGCGCGAGGCGGTTGTTGCGCAGCTGCTCGTCGTCCGCCATGACCATGACGTGATCGAAGAAGCTGTCGACGGTTTGGCGCAGACCCGCGAGGCCGGCGAGCCCCTCGGTATAACAGGCATCGTCGTAGAGCGGTTGCACCTGCACCTGGGCATCTTTCACCGCTGCGTAGAGCGCCTTTTCCGCATCTTCCTGCAACAGGCTTTCGTCGACTACGGTCGGCGCCGGGCCGTCCAGCTTGGCCAGAATATTCGACACCCGCTTGTTCGCTGCGGCGAGGGCTTCGGCTTCGGGCAACTGGCTGAACGCGTGCACTGCGTGCACCCGGTTGTCGATATCCAGCGGGCGGGACAGTTTGCGCGCGGCCACGGCCATGAACACCTCGGTAGCAATGCCCTGGTCTTCGTAGCGGGCGCGGAAACGCTCGAGAATGTAATTCAGCGCGTCATCGACAACGCTGTTGTACTCACCCAGCGCGGTGCGCGGGTAATTGTCACGGGCCTTTTCCAGCAGCTCGCGCAGGTCCAGGTCAAGCTGCTTCTCTACCAAAAGGCGGATTACACCCAGGCTGGCACGGCGCAGTGCAAATGGATCGCGCGAACCGCTGGGCGGCTGGCCGATACCGAAAATACCGACGAGGGTATCGAGACGATCCGCCAGGGCGATCACGGTACCGGTGTCGCTCTTCGGCAATTCGTCGCCGGCGAACTTGGGCATGTACTGCTCGTACATCGCCTTGGCTACCTCAAGCGGTTCCTTGTCGTTTTCCGCATAGTAGTAACCGGCGATCCCCTGCATATCGGCGAACTCGAACACCATTTCGGTGACCAGGTCCGATTTGCACAGTTTCGCCGCGCGTTCGGCCCACTGGGTATTGGCGCCGGTCAGCGCGGCGATCTTCGGAGCCAGCGCAGCGAGGCGCTCGGTCTTGTCGTACACGGTGCCGAGCTTCTGCTGGAAGATCACGGTTTTCAGCTTTTCGCGGCGCGCTTCCAGGCTGGTTTTCTTGTCCGTCTCGAAGAAGAAGGCGGCGTCGGCCAGGCGCGGGCGGATCACCCGTTCGTTGCCGTGAATTACCTGGGCCGCGTCTTTGCTTTCGATGTTGGCCACGGTAATAAAGAAGGGCAGCAGCTGCCCGTCGCCGTCCACCACGTGGAAATATTTCTGGTGCTCCTTCATCGACGAGATCAGCGCCTCGGCGGGCACTTCGAGGAAACGCTCCTCGAAACGGCCGGTAAGCGCCACCGGCCACTCGACCAGGGCGGTGACTTCGTCGAGCAGGTCGTCGTCGATCACTGCTTCGCCGTTGACGTTGTGGGCTTCGGCGGTGACCTGATCGCGGATCGCCTCGCGGCGTGCGTCGAAATCTACGATCACATAGCCCGGGTCGCGCAGGTGCTGCACGTAGTCGTGGGCGGAGTGGATTTCCAGTTCCTGGTCGCAGTGGAAGCGGTGGCCGCGGCTGATTTTGCCGGCCTTCAGGCCGAGAACCTCGGCATCCACCACGTCGTTGCCGAACAGCATCAACAGCCAGTGCACCGGGCGCACGAATTCCTCGCGGCGCGCCCCCCAGCGCATGCGTTTCGGGATCGGCAACTGGGCCAGGGATTTTTCCACGATCCCGCCCAGCAGCGTGCTGGTGGCGGCGCCTTTCTGTTCGCTGACAAACGCAAGGCGCTCGCCCTTGTCGGTATCGACTTTGGACAGCTGCTCGACGGTCACGCCGTTGCTGCGCGCGAAGCCCTCGGCGGCCTTGCTCGGGTTGCCGTCCTTGTCGTAGGCGGCTTTGACGGCCGGACCGAGCTTCTCGATCTGCTTGTCCTGCTGCTTTTCCGCTAGGCCGGCGACGACAACCGCAAGGCGGCGCGGTGCGGCATAGGCCTTGATATCGGCGAAATCCAGTTCGGCGGCTTTCAGCCCCTGCGCGATACCATCGGCAAAGGCGTCCATGAGTTTGCGCAGCGCTTTCGGGGGCAGCTCTTCGGTGCCCAGTTCAACCAGAAAATCCTGCGCCATTACTGCTTCTCCTCTTGCTTGGACTGCTGTTCCGGCTCTTCGGCCAGAATTTCGCGGCGTAGTTCCTCGGCGGCCAGCGGGAAACCGAGCGCGCGTCGCGTGTCGTAGTAGGCCTGGGCCACTGAACGGGCGAGGGTGCGCACGCGCAGGATATAGCGCTGGCGCTCGGTGACCGAGATGGCGTGGCGCGCATCCAGCAGATTGAATGCGTGGGATGCCTTCATGACCTGCTCGTAGGCCGGCAGCGGCAGGCCCAGCTCGATCAGGCGGCCGCTCTCGCGCTCGCAGTGATCGAAGGTGTTGAACAGGAACTCAACGTCCGCGTGTTCGAAGTTGTAGTGGGACATCTCCACTTCGTTCTGGTGGAAGACATCGCCGTAGGTGACCGGGCTGCCGTCCGGGTTGCGGGTCCACACCAGGTCGTAGATGGACTCGACGCCCTGCAGGTACATGGCGATCCGCTCCAGGCCGTAGGTGATCTCGCCGGTGACCGGGTAGCACTCGATACCGCCCACCTGCTGGAAGTAGGTGAACTGGGTGACTTCCATGCCGTTCAGCCACACTTCCCAGCCGAGGCCCCAGGCGCCGAGGGTGGGGGATTCCCAGTTGTCTTCGACGAAGCGGATATCGTGCACGGCCGGGTCCACGCCCATGGCGCGCAGGCTGTCCAGATACAGGTCCTGGATGTTGTCCGGCGACGGCTTCATGACCACCTGATACTGGTAGTAGTGCTGCAGGCGGTTCGGGTTCTCGCCGTAGCGGCCGTCGGTGGGGCGGCGGCAGGGCTGCACATAGGCGGCGTTCCAGGTCTCGGGGCCGATGGCGCGCAGGAATGTGGCCGGGTGAAAGGTGCCGGCGCCCACTTCCATATCCAGAGGCTGTAGAATGACGCACCCTTGGCGCGCCCAGTAATCCTGCAGGGCAAAGATCAATCCCTGAAAGGTGCTGAGGTCGTATTGCTTGGACACCGCTATCTCCGGATATGTTGTGTTCGTTGCCGCCGCCGCGCCAGTGTGGACCGGCGGCAGCGGGCAAAGGGACGCAATTATAGCGGCAGCGGGTGGCGCACTAAAGGCGCCACGGCCGCCATCTCTGTGATTCCGTCGCCATACTGAAGGAGTCGGGAACGGGTTGCCGCTATCGGATCTCGTATAGGAAGTTGTTGCTTTGGATATCAAAGGCTGGCTCGCGGCCACTGCATTGAAATTAATGGGTAAGTTGCCTCTGCGCTGGTCGCGCCGCTGCGGCCGGGTGATCGGCCGCATCGCGGTACTGACGGGCAGCGAAAGCCTGCGTGTCAGCCGTATCAACCTGGAGATCTGCTACCCGGGTATGGATCCGGCCGAGCGCGAGGGGCTGGCGCGGCGCAGTGTCGTCGAGACGGCCATCGCCGGATGCGAGGTGGCGACCATCTGGCACCAGCCGTGGAGCCGCAGCGAGGACCAGATAATCCGGGTGCGCAACCAGCAGCTGCTGTGCAACGAAATACAGGATGACCGCGGCGTTCTGGTCCTGATGCCCCATACCGGCAACTGGGAAATCTTCGGCATGTACTTGGCGACACTGGGGTCGTCGACCGCGCTCTACGCGCCGCCAAAGATCGCCGCGCTCGACCCGATCATTCGCGCCGGTCGCGAAGCCACCGGTGTGCAGATGGTGCCCACCAATGTGCACGGCGTGCGCGCGCTGCTGAAGGCTTTGAAAGCCGGGGGCATCGTGATGGTCCTGCCAGACCAGGAACCGGATTCCAGCGGCGGCGATTTTGCCCCATTTTTTGGCAAACCGGCACTGACTATGACGCTCGTCCACAACCTGCAGCAGCGCACCGGCTGTCGCTGTGTGTTCGGTTTCGGCAAGCGCGTCGAAGGTGGATTCGAGCTGGTCTTCCTCCCCGCCGAACAGGCTATCTACAGCGAAGAGACCAAGGTATCGCTCGCGGCGATGAACCGCGGCGTCGAGGCATGCATCGCCGAGGCGCCGGAACAGTACCAGTGGGAGTACAAGCGCTTCCGCCGCCAGCCAGAGGGCAAGAGCCGCATCTACCGCAAACAGTAGCGGGGCTTGCCACCTTCACCACTGAGGTGCTGCTAGGCTGGGTGCAAGTGAACGATCGGAGTAGCGGTATGCACAAGGCGCCCAACCTGCTGGCGCAGATGGCCGTGTTTGCGGCCATCGGCATCGCTTACAGCAACACCATTGTTATCCTCTGGGGCTATCTGGCGCAGCACAACCCGTTGTTCCAGTGGATGCTGGCGCACCTGGCCGGTACCGGCTGGTTCTATCCGGCGGTGTGGCTTCAGGATTTCATCGCCTACCTGATGCTGTACCTGCCCCTGGCACTGTTAATATTTCGCGTCGCACCGGGCCGCCGGCTGCTGCTTCTCGCGGCCGCAGTATTGCCGTATTTTGTCTTTCAGAACTGGCCCCTTTTCTCCGCAGCGGGTTTTTCCTTTGCACCGGGTTACCTGCTCGGCTGGATACTGGAGCTGGCGGTGCTGCCGGTGGCGCTGCTGCTGATCTCGCGATTTCGCCGCGCCTAGGGCCGGGCCCCGGGGTGGAATTGCCGGCCGGGTGACTGCAAGTGCCCGGTCAACTTAACTCTATCCACTAAAATTCCACGACAGTCACCGAATAATCGGAAGCCGCAGGTGCCCGAACAGAAGCAACCCGAGCCGCCATCCCGCTGGCGCCATCTGCCGAATGTCCTTTCTGGGCTGCGCATCGCGTCGATCCCGCTGATTATCTGGCTGGCGCTGAAGCACGACTCGATGCCAGCATTGATCGTATTTCTCGCCGCCGCGCTCACCGATGCGCTGGATGGATTTGTCGCGCGCCGCTATCACTGGGAGACCCATTTCGGCGCGCTCCTCGACGCCATCGCCGACAAACTGTTTGTTCTCTGCCTGATGCCACTGTTGTGGTATTACGGAGGGGTAGTCACCGTCTACTCGGTTCTGGTAATCATGCGCTACAGTCTCGACCTCAGCGTGTTGCCGATCCTCGTGGCGTGGCTGAAGCGACGGTTCAAGGTGGCGCTGCGACCGGCACGGCGGTTAGCCATCGGGGTGGCCTTTCTGGTCCTCGGGCTGGGCTTTTTGCAGCAAGTGGCGATTGAATGGGTGCCGAACTACACCCTGCGCGGCAATGTGATCGACAACCTGATCACGGTTGCCAGCTCGGCCGGTTGCCTGCTCGAGGCGTGGATACTGGTGACTTTTGTGCCGCGCTACTGGCGCGTGGCGCGGGGCAAGCAAGATACGCTGGACTGACGCTGCTCCCGGCATCGGATCCGGGAACAGCGTTCCGGCACAATCGATCGCGTCAGGTTGTCTGCCGGAAGGCGACGATTACCGGCAGGCGCGCCGCACGCCAGGCGGGGAAAAACCCGCTGACGAAACCGATAACCAGCGCCAGCATTGCGCCCTGTACGAAAAGCTCCGGCGACATCTCGAAGCGGAACACCACCTGGGTAAAGCTGCCGCCGAGGGTGGAGGCGTTGAGGCCGTCGAAGAACAGAAACGCGGCGGCGGAGCCGAGCAGGCCGCCGGCAATCGCCAGCACCAGCGCCTCGGCAATGGTGCCGCAGAAGGCGGAAAAATTGCTGAAACCCAGCGCGCGCAGTGTGGCGATTTCCCGGGCGCGGTCGGCCACCGAGGTATACATGGTGTTGAGCGCGCCGGCCAGAGCGCCCAGCGCCATGATAAAGCTGATCACCCGGCCGAAAATGGCCATGTACTGCAACTGTTTGCCCTGACTGGTGAAGTAGGCCTTCTCGGTCTGCACATCCAGATTCAGGCGCGGGTCGGCGTCAATGCCCTGCTGCAGCGGTTGCAGATCTCCGGGCTTTTGCAGCTGCACGCGGATCGTCTGGAAACTGCTGCCGCGGTTGTAATGACTCTGGATGACCTTGGCATCCGCCCACAGCTCGCTCTCGAACACATTGCCGCCGGTAGAGAAGGCACCCACCACTCTCCAGGTGTTCTTGCCGAAGCGCACTTCACTGCCGACATCGAAGCCGTCGAATTCCCGCAGTACCCCCTCGCCGACGATCAGCTCGTTGGTACCCGGCGTAAAGCTGCGTCCGCGGGTCAGCTGCACATTCCCGCGCAGTGCCATACCGCGGCTATCGAGTCCGCGCAGGGGAATATTGGCCTCGGTACCGGTGGATTTCTTGATGCCGTCCACGATGACATACAGCTCCGGTGAAACCACCGGCCCATCCTTGTCGCTGGCGATACCCGGCAGGTCTTCCACCAGGTTGACCTGGTCGCGTGTGACGACGCTATTCAGCTCCGCCGCCGCACCCTCGCGCATCAGCATCGCGACGCGGTCGGAGCCGGCACTGCTCATGGTGGTTTCAAAGCCCTTGGCCATGGCGAGGAAAGCGAGCAGTATCGCCACCACTACCGCCGAGGCCAGTACCATCGCCAGCGACATCCACAGGCGCCGGGGCAGGCTGCGGATATTCATCACCGTGACGGTGGCGATTTGAGAAATTAGAGATCCCATTGTTCACGCCCCTCCGCGGTTAAACGCTGTGACGATGTTCAAACGCAGCGCATTGAACGCCGGCAGCAAGCCGGTGACCAATCCCAGCAGCAACATAAAGCCGACCGCCTGCGCGACGATATCCCCGCCCATGACCAGGTTGGGCAGGAACTGGGCCATGGCTGCCTTGGCGCCCTCGATCAGCAAATGCGCCGCCCCGAGGCCGGCGAGACCGCCGATCAGTGCGATCAGCAACGATTCCCCCAGCACCATTTTGAAAATGCGCGGACTGGAGAAACCGAGGGTTTTCAGTACGGCGATTTCACCGGTGCGCTCGCGCACCGCCAGCGCCATGGTATTGCCCACCACCACCAGGATGGTGAAAAACGCCATAAACACCACGCCGAAAATAATCAGGCCGATATTGCCGACCTGTTCGATAAACGCCTTGCTGAAAGCCTTTTCCGTGCTGGTGTCGGTCTCGAAGGCGGAGTTGGCAAAAGTCTCATCGATTTTTTTCGCCACCTGTTCGTTCAGGGACGGATCCTCGGTGGTCAGCACCAGCCAGCCGATATTGTCGCCACCGAAGGTCTGCGTTTCCTGGAAATACTTGTAATGGAAAACCATGTAACCGGTATCGTACTGCTCGGTGTTGCCGGTAAAGATGCCGTCGATAACGAAATCCCAGGTGTGGCCGCCGTCCTTGTGAGAAAAAATATTCGACGAGACCGGGATCTTGTCGCCGATTTTCCAGCCGTACAACTTCGCCAGTTTTTCTCCAACCAGCATGCCCTGGCGGTCGCGCAGCCAGGCCTGCTTCTGTTGCGGATCGACCACGACTTCCGGATAGACGCGCAGGTAGGATTCCGGATCCACCGCCATCACCACCAGCTGTTTTTTCGGGTCCTGGTAGTAACCGCCGAACCAGTTTGCGTGGGTCACATTTTTAACGCCGTCCATCGCCGCTACCTTGCGGAAGTAGGCAATGGGCAGTGGCACGGTGAAATTGATGCGGTTGACCACCATCAGCCGGTTGTCGGCGGCCAGGTCGATGCCGGAATCCATCGCGCTCTTCAGTGTGGTGACCGCGCCGTAAATCAGGAAGGCGATAAAAATGGCAAAACAGGTGAGGAAAAGCCGCAGCGGTTTCCTCGTCATATTTTTGTAAATTAGGTAGAGATCGTTCATGCCGCCACTTCCCTCTGCACGAACTTGCCCTTGTCGAGATGCACGGTCTTTTTCGCATAACTCGCAGCGGCGGGGTCGTGCGTCACCATGACGATGGTCTTGCCGTGATCCTGGTTGAGCAGCTGCAGCATTTCGAGAATTTCATCGGCGGTTTTGCGGTCGAGATCACCAGTGGGTTCGTCACACAGTATCAGTTGCGGATCGGAGACGATGGCGCGGGCAATGGCCACACGCTGTTGCTGGCCGCCGGACATTTCGCTGGGCATGTGTTTGGCGCGGTCATTGAGGCCCACCAGGGTCAGCGCGGTTTCCACGTTCGCGCGTCGCTGGGCTTTGGAGAGATTGGTCAACAGCAGCGGAAGTTCCACATTGCGCGCGGCGTTGAGCATCGGCATCAGGTTATAGAACTGGAAAATAAAACCGATATTGTGTGCTCGCCAGCGGGTCAGCTGACTTTCCTTGAAGCGGTCGATGCGCTCGCCGTTAAACCAGATTTCCCCGCCGGTGGGCTGGTCGACACCGCCGAGCATGTTCAGCAGCGTCGTCTTGCCGGAACCGGATGGCCCCATGATGGCGAGGAACTCGCCGCGGTTGATGGTCATATCGAGGTCGTCAAAAATAGATATCTCTTCCTTGCCTTTGACGAAACTCTTGCTGACTCCCTTGAGTTGAAACAGTACTTCTTCTGACATCACCAATTCCCTCCGGATTTCTCAGTCTTTGTAATCTGGTATTTTTACTCGCCCACCATTGATGGTTCCTGCGGCAGGAAGGCGACCTTAACTCCCATGTCGGGCAGTATGCGCGCGTCGGTCGAGTCGATGCCGATGCGCACGCGCACGGTCGCTTTGGCGCGATCGGCGGTCGGAATGATGGCCACCACGGTGGCGGGGATATCCCAGTCGGGATAGGCGTCCAGGTTCGCGCGCACTTTCTGCCCGGTAGCGACACGGCCGATAAAGGCCTCGTTGACGTCCACTTCAATTTCCAGCGAATCCATATCGACGATGGTGCAGATCCCGGTGCGGGTAAATCCACCACCGGCGGAACTGGGGGCGACGATTTCACCGGGCTGGGCATTTTTCTGCGTGACCACACCGGCGAAGGGCGCGCGAATTGTGTGGTCAAGGAGCTGCTCGCGCTGGCGCTGCACCTCCAGCTTTGCCACCCGGATATCCGCCTGTGCGCTGGCCAGCTGCGCCTGCAGGTTCTCCTCGTTGGCCTCACTCTGGGTCAGCTGCGCGCGGCTCGAATAGTGCTTGTCGATGAGGTCGGCGTAGCGCACCTTTTGGCGGCGCGCCTCGCCGAGATTGGCGGAGATGCTGCCGAGCCGCGCCTGCAGTACCTGTACCTGGGCCTGGGCCAGTTGGAGGTTGACCCGCGCCTTGGCATCGTCCAGCCGCGCGAGTACCTGTCCCTCGCTGACGCGCATTCCCTCCTCGACATCGACGCTGGTGATCAGGCCCATGACTTGCGCGGAAACGGTGGCCATGCGCCGTGCGGTGATATATCCGGAGGCGTTGAGTACCGCTTCGCGCTGCTCGACGCTGAACGTCGCGGTTTCGGCCGGTGCGGGAATAGTTGCTGTGGTATTCGCCGCCGGTTCGGGCGCGGCCGCCGCGGGCGCGGTATCGTCGGCCAGCAGGGCACTGATCAGGACGCTGGCGATGGCGCCGACGGCGGCACCGAGGGCTGCCGCCAGTAGTGTGCGCCGATAGGGCGCGGTGGGTGGAGGTGGCGCGTCGCGATCAATTTTCAGCTGACCGAGCAGCTCGCTGGTATCTCTGGTCATACAGCCCTGACTCTTATTATTACTTCCTGTATCGGGCTACTTTGGCAGAAAAATTGCGCGCTGACTATCGCACGCGGGCCTTGCCCACGGCGCATTCAGGGTACGCCGCATCGCGCGGCCGGTGGAATTGGCGGGCAATAATATTAATGGCGCCAGAATGCCGGCGTCAGCAGTACCAGCAGGGTGAAAATTTCCAGGCGGCCCAGCAGCATGGCCAGGATCAGGAACCACTTGGCGCGTTCGTCGAGTCCGCCGTAGTGGGCGGCGGCATCGCCGAGGGCCGGGCCGATATTGCTGAGACAGGACGCGACCGTGGAGAAGGCGGTCTCGAAATTTTCCCCGCAGGCCATGACGGCCACCGTGAGCACAAAGAACGACAGGATATAAACTGCGAAAAAGCCCCACACCGCATCGGTCACCCGCTCGGGAATGATCTTGCGGTTCACCTTGATCGGAATCACCGCGTTCGCGTGCACCAGGCGGTTCAGTTCGCGCAGACCGGATTTCATGATCAGCATCACCCGCACAGCCTTGATGCCGCCGGATGTGGAGCCGGCACAGGCACCCATGATGCCGACCATGATCAGCACGTAGGGCAGGAAGGCTGGCCACTTGGAGAAGTTCTCCGAGGCGAAACCTGCCGTAGTGCCGATGGAGACCACCTGGAAGACGCCGTGCAGCACACTCTTCTCCATATTGAAGGTGCCGGACATCCACAGGTAGCCGACGATCAGCACACAGGCACTCAGCGTCATCATGATGTAGAAGCGGAACTCGGAGTCGCGCCAGTAGTGGCTCAGGCTGCGGTTGCGGAAGGCGAAGAAGTGCAGGCTGAAGTTGATGCCCGCCAGCAGCATGAAAATGATGCTCACCACCATGATCGCGTGGTTGTTGGCAAAGAAGCCCATGCTCGCGTCGTGGGTGGAGAAGCCGCCATTGGCGACCGTGGCAAAGGCGTGGCAGACCGCATCGAACAGGGTCATACCGGCGGCCCAGTAACCGAGGGTACACAGCGTGGTAATGGCGATATAGATCACCATCAGCGCCCGCGCCGTTTCCGCGATGCGCGGCGTCAGTTTGGTGTCCTTCACCGGGCCCGGGACCTCGGCCTTGTACAGCTGCATACCACCGATACCGAGCATCGGCAGGATGGCCAGGGCGATCACGATCACGCCAATACCGCCAAACCACTGCAGTTGCCCACGGTAGTAGAGGATGGCCGGCGGCAGGTCGTCGAGCCCGGTAATTACCGTGGCACCGGTGGTGGTCATGCCGGAAATGGATTCGAAGATGGCGTCGGTGACGTGCAGGTGCGGCTGGGTGCTGATAATAAAGGGCAGGGCGCCGAAACAGCCGAGAATCAGCCAGAACAGAGACGTCACCACGAAGCCGTCACGAGTGCGCAGTTCCTGATGCAGGTCATGCACCGGCAGCCACATAAACAGACCCGTAATCAGGGTAATGACAAAGGCGGCGCTGAACGCGGTGTGAGTGTTGTCGCCGTACCACAAGGACACGCCGATTGGCGGCAACAGTGTCAGGCTGAACACTGTCAGAAGAATTCCGAAAACTCGCGCAATTACTGCTATCCGCATCGGCGCCAATCAGCCTGTTATTAAAATATTCAGTTATACCGGCGGGCATCGGCCCGCCCGGCACTTGGATTCTTTACACGGGTCGCTGCCAAGCGGTGGCAAAGCGTTGCTTCGCGCCCGGCATTAAATTCCGCCGATGCGGCACTAGAAAAAACCGAACCCCACCTGGAACAGCTGTTCCACGTGCCGCGTATGGCGGCGGTCGACCAGGAAAACGATCACGTGATCGTTGGTTTCCACCACCACGTCGTCGTGGGCGATCAGCACTTCGCTGCCGCTGTCCGTCTCGCGCACGATGGCGCCGATCGCGGCGCCCTCCGGCAGGTCGATATCCTCGATCTTGCGTCCCACCACCTTGGAGGTGCGGTTGTCGCCGTGGGCGATCACCTCAATGGCCTCGGCGGCGCCGCGGCGCAGCGAGTGGACGTTCACCATGTCGCCGCGGCGCACATGGGTGAGCAGGCTGCCGATGGTGTTCTGCTGCGGCGAGATGGCGATATCGATTTCGCCACCCTGCACCAGTTCCACGTAGGCCGGGTTGTTGATCAGGGTCATCACCTTGCGCGCGCCGAGGCGCTTGGCCAGCAGCGACGACATGATGTTGGCTTCGTCGTCGTTGGTCAGTGCGAGGAACACATCGGTGTCCTCGATGTTCTCTTCCAGCAGCAGGTCCTGATCCGAGGCGCTGCCGTGCAACACGATGGCGTTGGACAGTTCTTCCGACAGGAACAGGCAGCGCGCGTGACTCTGCTCGATGAGTTTGACCGAGTAGCGGCTTTCCAGTTTGTGCGCGAGGCGCAGACCGATGTTGCCACCGCCGGCAATGGTGATGCGCTTGTAACCCTGCTCCAGCCGGCGCAGCTCGCTCATCACCGCGCGGATATCGGCGCGGGCGGCAATAAAGAACACCTCGTCGCCGGCCTCGATGACAGTGTCGCCCTGGGGAATGATCGGGCTGTTGCGGCGGTAAATCGCCGCCACGCGGGTATCGACCTTGGGCATATGCTGGCGCAGGTAGCGCAGCTGGTGGCCCACCAGGGGCCCGCCCTGAATCGCGCGCACGGCGACCAGCTGCACGCGGCCATCGGCAAAATCGAGCACCTGCAGTGCCCCCGGGTGCTCCATCAGGCGCGCGATATATTCCGACACCAGCTGCTCGGGGCTGATCAGTACGTCGATCGGAATGGCCTGGGTGTCGAACAGCTGCGGGTATTGCAGGTAGGAGGCGGCGCGCACGCGGGCGATCTTGGTGGGCACGCGAAACAGCGAGTGGGCGATCTGGCAGGCCGCCATATTGGTTTCGTCGTTGTTGGTCACCGCGACGACAATATCGGCGTCTTCAATTCCGGCGTCGAGAAGGATATCCGGGTGGGAGGCGTGGCCGGCGACAATACCGATATCGAGACGGTCGCGCAGCTCGCGCAGGGTTTTCTCGTTGCTGTCCACGAGCACAATGTCGTTGCGCTCAGAGGCCAGGCTTTCCGCCAGCGATCCGCCCACCTGGCCGGCACCGAGAATAATAATTTTCATAACAGTTTGGGCTCGCGGCCGTTACCGCTTATTCCGTCTTGTTCAGCAGAGCGTAGTAGAAACCGTCGCCGCCTTCGGGATCGGGAAATATCTGCATCCCCACCGACTGCGGTTCTCCCCAGTGCGCGCCGCCCAGCAATTGCGGGGTATTGTCGCTCGCATCCTCGGTCTCCGCAACGAAGCGCGCTACCACCTCGGCATTTTCCGCCGGCAGGATCGAACAGGTGGCGTACAGCAGGGTGCCGCCGGATTTCAGCATTTGCCACTGTGCGCGCAGGATTTTGCCCTGCAACTGCGCCAGTTCGCCGATATCGGATTCCCGCCGCAGCAGCTTGATATCCGGGTTGCGGCGGATCACGCCGGTGGCGGAGCAGGGGGCGTCGAGGAGGATGCGGTCGTAGGGCGTGCCGTCCCACCAGGCGTCGGTTTCCACCGCGTCCGCGCAGATCAGCTCGGCCTCGGCACCGGTGCGGGCCAGATTTTCCGCCACGCGCTCGAGGCGGTCCTCGTCAATATCCAGCGCCGCGAGGTGGATATCCGGCTGCTGTTCCAGCAGGTGGCAGCTCTTGCCGCCGGGTGCGGCGCAGGCGTCCAGCACCCGCTCGCCGGCTGCCGGCGCCAGCAGCAGCGCCGCCAGCTGTGCGGATTCGTCCTGCACGCTGACGAGCCCGTCGTCGAAACCGGGCAGCTCGGTCACCGCGCGGGCCTCTTCCAGCGCGATGCCGACCGGCGAAATAGCACTGGCCTTTGCCGGGATTTCCGCTGCGGCCAGCGTCTGCAGGTACTCGTCGCGGGAGACCCGGGCGCTGTTTACCCGCAGTGTCATCGGCGGATTGGCGTTGTTGGCGCGGAAGATATCACCGGCGCGCTCCGGCCAGGCGGCCTTGATCCGCTGTTGCAGCCACGCCGGGTGCATGGAACTGAACTGCGGGTTGCCGGACAGCTTGCGCTGAAGTTGCTCGCGATTGCGCTGCGCGTTGCGCAGCACACCGTTGATCAGGCCGGTGGCGCGGTCCAGTTCGAGGACGCGGGCGGCGTTGACGGTGGCAGAAATGGCCGCGTGATCGGGAATGCGGGTGTATTCCAGCTGGTACAGGCCGAGCAGGATCAGCGCTTCGACTTCGGCATCTGCCGGCTTCTTGCGCAGCAGTTTGCCCGCCAGCAGCTGCAATCGTGGCGCGGTGCGCGCGCCGCCATAGCAGAGTTCCCGCAGCAGGCCGCGGTCGCGCTCGTCGACATTGGCCTCGGCGCGCGGCAGCAACCGCGCGAGCGAACCCTGCCCGGCGAGCAGGGAAGTCAAAACCTGCGCCGCCTGGGCGCGGACGTCGTTGTTCATTTATGCACCCAGCTGCACACCGGGCGCAAACAGCTCCCGGTAGCCCTTGAGGATTTCTTCAGCCGGCAGCGCCTTCTTGCCGGGCAGCTGCAGCAATTGCAGGCGCAGTGCCTCGCGGCCACAGGCGACCAGGATGCCCTCGGCATCGGCGCCGAGAATGGTGCCGGGTGCGTCGCTGTGGCAGCCGCGTTCCAGCTGCGCACTGTATACGCGCAGGCGCTGTTCACCCTTGCTGTCGCTATAGGTGGTCCAGCAGACCGGGAAGGGATTGAAAGCGCGGATCTGGCGCTCCAGTTCCACCGCGGGGCGCTGCCAGTCGAGACGCGCTTCATCCTTGGTTATTTTAGCGGCGTAATTGGCGGCGCTGTCATCCTGCGCCTGCGGAGCCGCACTGCCCGCCGCCAACTGGGCCAGGGCCTCGAGCAGTGCGGGGCCACCGAGTTCGGCGAGTTTATCGTGCAGGCTGCCACCGGTTTCCCGCGCAGTGATAGTGCAGCGGCGTTCGGTCAGGACCGGGCCGGTATCCAGGCCGGCCTCCATCTGCATGATGGCGACCCCGCTCTCGGCATCGCCCGCCTCGATGGCGCGCTGGATCGGCGCCGCGCCGCGCCAGCGCGGCAGCAGCGATGCGTGTACGTTGACGCAGCCGAGGCGCGGGGTATCGAGTACCGCCTGCGGCAGGATCAGGCCGTAGGCCACAACCACCATGATATCGGCGCCGAGGACAGCGAGTTCCGCCTGCGCGGCATCGTCGCGCAGTGACTGCGGCTGGTAGACGGGGATGTCGTGCTGCTGCGCCAGCTGCTTCACCGGACTGGCCAGCAGTTTCTTGCCCCGCCCGGCGGGGCGGTCGGGCTGGGTGTAGACGGCGATGACGCGGTGCTCGCTGTCGAGCAGCGCCTGCAGGTGTACGGCGGCAAAGTCCGGCGTGCCGGCGAAGATGATGTTCAATGGCTGGGTCATAAGTTCGGTGCGGATCAGCCGCCGGGTCGGCCGGCGGCGGTCATCGGAATATTGCGGCAGTGGATCAGGCGCGCTGGCGGTGGGCCTTCTCCAGTTTGGTGCGAATGCGCTTGCGCTTCAGCGGCGAGATGTAGTCGACGAACAGTTTGCCGTCGAGATGATCCACCTCGTGCTGGATGCACACGGCCAGCAGGCCCTCTGCCTCCATGGCGAAAGTCTCGCCTTCCCGGTCCAGCGCCTTGACGCGCACTTTGCGCGGACGCTCCACGGTTTCGTAGAAACCGGGTACCGACAGGCAACCCTCGTCGTACTGGTGAATGTCCTCTTCCAGCACTTCGATTTGCGGATTGATGAACACCAGAGGCTCGCTCTGGTCCTCGGAAACGTCGATCACCACGATACGCTGGTGCACGTTGACCTGGGTGGCGGCGAGGCCGACACCGGGGGCTTCGTACATGGTTTCGAACATGTCATCGACCAGCTGGCGCAGCTCATCTGTGACTTCGGCGACGGGTTTCGCTACCTGGCGCAGACGCGGATCGGGGAATTCAAGGATCTCAAGTTTGGCCATAACACCTGTGACAAACTTCTAGTATTCGTGGAACTTGCGCTGATAACATAATGATCGCGCTCAATATTTGCCGATTGGAGTCTTTTGTTCTAACGGCGTCGGCCAATTGCAAAAGACACCGGCCACTGACCCAGCGGCCCGGCGCTGTGAATTATAGCGATAAAGAGCATAGGAATGCTTCCATGAAAAAAATTATTCTGGCCGCTGCCGCAATGCTGGTGGTGACCTTTGGCATTCACGCGCAGGACCAGGTGCGCCTCAATCCCAATCACCCGGATGTCTACGTGGTGCAGAAGGGCGACACCCTGTGGGATATTTCGGGCAAGTTCCTCGCCCAGCCCTGGTACTGGCCGGAGATCTGGCAGGTCAATCCACAGGTAGAAAACCCCCACCTGATTTATCCCGGTGACCGCCTGCGCCTCGTCTATATCGAGGGCCAACCACAGTTGCACCTGGAGCGCGGCCCGCGCCCCTACAAACTGACCCCGGCCGCCGACAGCAGCAGCCTGCATCCGCAGGTGCGCCGCGAAGCTGTCGGCGAAGCGATTCCGACGGTGCCGCTGGAGGCGATCAACGCCTTCCTGTCCCGCACACGCATCGTTGCGCCCGACGCGTTCAAGGGTACGCCCTATGTAATTTCCGGCGCCGACCAGCGCATTCTCAACGGCGCGGGCGACACGATTTATGTGCGCGGCGATTTTCACGAGCCGCTGGCCTCCTACGGCATCTACCGCCCAGGTGAGGTTTACCAGGACCCCTATACCGGCGAAGTGCTGGGTATGAAGGCGCTGGATGTGGGCTCCGCCGACCTGTATCAGCTGGATCCGGATCGCCGCCAGGACTTTGCCGTGGCCACCATGGAAGTCACCCGGGTTGCCCGCGAAGTGCGCCTGGAAGACCGCCTGCTGCCCGCCGAGGAGCGAGCGGTTTCCGCGCTGTTCCAGCCGGGTTCGCCGGCGGTGCCGGTGGACGGCGTGATCATGGGCGTGGACGAGGGTGTCACCCAGATCGGCAAGTACGATGTCGTCGCCATCAACCGCGGCGAGCGCGAGGGCCTGCAACCGGGCCACGTGCTGGCGATCTACAAGCGCGGTGCCACCGTGCGCGACAACATCGAGCGGGAAAACGTCAAGCTGCCGGACGAGCGCGCCGGCTTGCTGATGGTGTTCCGCACCTTCGAGAAAATGAGCCTGGCCCTGGTACTGGATGCCGACCGGCCGCTCGAAGTTATGGATTTGGTACGCAATCCGTAAGCGCACTGTCCGAATTATCCGGCGGACCAGGATGTTTGGTCCGCCAACGCTTCAGAAAAATCGAATTTCACGGTAAATCGCATGGATGCGCTCACCGCCACGCTGGCACTCCTGCGGCTGGAGGGCGTCGGCCCCGCCCGCTTCTGGCAGCTCTTCGAACACTTCGGCAATGCCGTCCTGGCGCTGCAGAACCTCCCCGAGACCCTGTTGCACAAACTGCCCGAGCGCGCTCGGCAGCAGTGGCACGACTACGCGCGCCGTGAGGCCAACAGCGAACTGATCAACTGGGCCCTGGCCGAGCAGGAGCGCTGCGCCGCCTCTGGCGTGCAGTTACTGCTGTGCGGCAGCGCCGAATTTCCCCCGCTGCTCGCGCAGGTATCGCGCCCGCCGCCGCTGCTGTATTTGCGCGGCCCCATCGATCCGCTGCACCTGCCGCAGATCGCGATCGTTGGGGCGCGCCGCGCCAGCCGTGGCGGTCTCGACAATGCGCGCGCCTTTGCCGCGGATCTCGCCCGCGCCGGTTTCGCAATCACATCCGGCCTGGCCCTGGGCGTGGATGCCGCCGCCCACCGTGGCGCCCTTGATGGCGGTGGCGCCACTATCGCCGTGCTCGGCAGTGCGGTGGACCGGCTCTACCCGCGGCGCAATGCCGCGCTGGCGGAAGAGATCGTCGCCAGTGGCGGTGCGATCGTGAGTGAACTGCCGCCGGGCAGCGGCGCCGAGGCGGCGAACTTCCCGCGCCGCAACCGCATCATCAGCGGCCTGTCTCTCGGCGTGCTGCTGGTGGAGGCAGCGCTGCGCTCAGGCTCACTGATCACTGCGCGGCTGGCGCTGGAGCAGAACCGCGAGGTGTTTGCGATACCCGGCTCCATTCACAACCCGCTCGCCCGCGGTTGCCACCGCATGATCCGCGACGGCGCCGCGCTGGTGGAGACCAGCGCCGATATCGTTGCGGAACTGGGCGGCCTGCTGGCACGACCGGGCGACAGCGCGAAAGTGCCGGGCGAGGAGACGGGCCCGGTATCCCCGCTCCCGCAAGAGCCGGGAGCCCGCGCCCTGATAGCCGCGCTGGGCGGAGACCCGCGCACGATGGAGCAGCTGGCGCGGGACACCGGTGAAGGTGCCGGTGAACTGATGGCCGCGTTGTTGCAGATGGAACTGGCGGGGCTGGTGGAGCAGGTGCCCGGCGGCTACCAGCTGACGCCGCGCGGCGCCGGCTACTTGCAGCCGCAGGACTGATTGTATCCGGGCGCCAGCGCAAGAATGCACCTGCTTAAGAATGAGCACACGTTCCCGCGCAACGGGTCGACGCATTCCGCTGTACTAGATTGAATAAGGGGTAATCAGATTGCAGATGTTTGCCACGGCGGGACGGCGGAGGTGACTGCGACCTTGCGCGACAGCCTCTTCCGCCTTGTTTGGACGGCAACAATTCGATAGATTGCCGCGACTTTCCCGTATCGACAGCGCAATGAGAGTTCCAGTGAGCAAGCCTTTTGTCGCCATACTAATTGGGTCTGACTCCGATCTGCCGGTAATGGAAGCGGCCTTCGGCGTACTGGATAAGTTCGACATTCCGTTTGAAGTAAAAATCACTTCCGCCCAGCGGACCCCGCAGAATACCCACGACTATGTGACCGACGCCGACAAGCGCGGTTGTGTCGCGTTCATTTGTGCCGATGGTATGGCCGCACACCTGGCCGGTGCCGTGTCCGCCGTCACCCTGAAGCCGGTAATCGGCGTGCCGATCAGCGCTTCCCTGGAAGGCCTGGATGCTCTGCTGTCCACCGTGCAGATGCCCGGTGGTAACCCGGTAGCGACCGTGGCCATCGGCAAGGTTGGCGCCAGGAACGCCGCTTACCTGGCCGCGCAGATCATCGGCTCTGCCGATGCCGAGATGCACCGGAAACTTGTGGATGAGCGTGACGCCAACGCCGCAGCGATCATCGCCAAGGACGCGCAATTGCAGAAAGACCTGCAACAGCGCAAAGCCAAATAAGACGGCATCCGGCAATGAAATATTCTCCGTTAGCAGTACAGCAAGCCGCCCGTGCGATCGCCGCGGGTGGCGTCATCGCGCACCCCACCGAATCCGTGTGGGGTCTCGCCTGTGATCCCTTCAATGCCCGCGCCGTCGAGCGGCTGCTGCGGCTGAAAAACCGGCCGCTGGAAAAGGGCCTGATTCTCGTCTCCGGTGAGGAGCGTCATTTCGGCGAGTTGCTGGAAAACCTCAGCGCCAGCCAACTACAGCAAATGCACGCGACCTGGCCCGGCCCGGTCACCTGGCTAGTGCCCCATTTCGGCCGCGTGCCCCCGTGGATCAGCGGCGCACACCACTCCGTTGCCCTGCGCTGTACCGATCACCCGTTTACCGCGGCATTAACGCGGGCACTCGGTGGTGCTATCGTGTCCACCTCGGCCAACCCCTCCGGCAGCCAGGCCGCCCGGCACAAGTACCAGGTGCTGCGCTATTTCGGCGATGCGCTGGATTTTGTCGGCGGCGGTGCCACCGGTGGCCGCCGCGCACCCAGCGAGATCCGCGATCTGATCAGCGGCGGCGTGGTGCGCCCCAGTTAATTTCCCACAACAAGTAATCAATTCCCCATGAGTGAAGTCGACACAAATGCCGTCAAGAATTACCTGCTCGACCTGCAGGATCGCATCTGCGCGGCACTGAGCGCAGAAGATGGCAGTGATTTTCGCGAGGATGCCTGGCAGCGCCCCGGCGGCGGTGGTGGCCGCTCGCGGGTATTGGAAGAGGGTGCGCTGATTGAAAAGGGCGGGGTGAATTTCTCTCACGTCTTCGGTGACGGCCTGCCGCCATCGGCCACCGCCAGCCGCCCGGAACTGGCCGGACGCTCGTTCCAGGCCATGGGTGTCTCGCTGGTAATTCACCCGCGCAACCCCTATGTGCCCACCAGCCACGCCAATGTACGGCTGTTCGTCGCGGAAAAACCCGGCGCCGAGCCGGTGTGGTGGTTCGGCGGCGGCTACGACCTGACGCCTTATTACGGCTTTAGCGAAGATGCACAGCACTGGCACCGCACGGCGAAAAGCGCCTGCGAACCTTTCGGTGAGGCAATCTATCCGCGCTTCAAAAAGTGGTGCGACGACTATTTCTACCTGAAGCACCGCGAGGAGGCCCGCGGAGTGGGCGGGCTCTTCTTCGACGATTTCAACGAGGGTGGCTTTGACAACGCCTTCGCGCTGATGCGCGCTGTCGGCGACAGTTACCTCGACGCCTACCTGCCGATCGTGCAGAAACGCAAGGCCACCGAATACGGCGAGCGTGAGCGCGATTTCCAGCTCTATCGTCGCGGCCGCTATGTGGAATTCAACCTGGTCTACGACCGGGGTACGCTGTTCGGTCTGCAGAGCGGCGGCCGCACCGAATCGATACTGATGTCGCTGCCGTCGCTGGTGCGCTGGCGCTACGACTGGCACCCGGAGCCGGGTTCCGCAGAGGAAAAACTCTACACCGATTTCCTGCCGCACCGGGACTGGGTCTGATTCCACGTTGGTGAACCGCGGCAGCGGGCTGTTTGCTGCCACAGCATCGAAATCGATGCCGTCCATCACGACCCGCCGAGCCGGATAAATTTAACGGAAAAGGAGCGCCGCTGTGCACAAAGCGCGACTCGAACAAATCAATCGCCTGTTCCTGGATTACCGTCGTCAATTCGAAATTGGCGATGCGGAACAGGTCGCGGACTTCTACCGCTTTCCGCTGCATTATTACCGTGAGGACGGCAACAAGCTGGCTGTGTCGCGGGAAGAATTCGTATTGCAGGTGGACAAGCTGCTCAGCGCCTACCGGCGCCTGCAGGTCAACCAGATTCTCGGCACCGTCACCGACGTCATCGAACTGAATGACAGCAGCAGCCTGGCGACGCTGAACTGGATTCTGCTGTGTCCCCAGGGTGAAAAGAGCGCGGAGCTGTACAGCGCCACCACGCGTTATCTGCTGAGCGACACCGAGGACGGCCTGAAAATCGACGGTCTGATTCTGGTTGACGAAGCGGAGAAAATCCGCGGTGCCGTGCGCGCGCGCAGGCGTGCGGCAAAGCAGGGTTGAGTGTGGTGACCGACCGCTACGCCGTTGTCGGCAATCCCATCACCCATTCCCTGTCGCCGCTTATCCACAGCGCCTTTGCTGCCCAGACCGGCGAGGATATCCGCTACGACAAACTGCTGGCGGAGCGGGATGGCTTCGCGGAGTTCGCCCGCGAATTTTTTGCCGCCGGCGGCAAGGGACTTAACGTGACGGTGCCCTTCAAGCTGGATGCGTGCAATTTTGCCGACCGGCTCACCGAGCGCGCCAGCGCCGCCGGTGCCGTCAATACGCTGAAGCTGGAAACGGACGGCAGTCTGCTCGGTGACAATACCGACGGCGCCGGCCTGGTGGCGGATATCCGCGACAATCTCGGCTGGGACATCGCCGGCAAGCGCGTGCTGTTGCTCGGCGCCGGTGGCGCCGCCCGCGGCGCGCTGCTGCCGCTGCTGGCGGAGCAGCCGGCTCTGCTGTATATCGCCAACCGCACTGCCGCGAAGGCGCTGCAACTGGCAACGGAATTCGCCGGCCCGAGTCAACTTGGCGGCGGGGGCTACGACACCCTCGCCGGTCATTTCGACCTGGTGATCAACGCCAGCGCCGCCAGCCTCGGTGGCGAGGTACCGCCGCTGCCGGAGGGGATCTTCGCTCCCGGCGCCAAGGCTTACGACATGGTCTACGGTGCCGAGCCGACACCGTTTATGCGCTGGGCGCAGCAGCGCGGCGCCGCCGTGGCGGACGGCCTGGGCATGCTGGTGGGGCAGGCGGCGGAAGCTTTTAATTTATGGCGCGGCGTCAGGCCGGAGGTGGCTCCGGTGCTGCAACAGCTGCGCAAAGAAATACAAAACAAGTCATAACTATTCATAACAAGGGGGAGTGGCAGTGCGCGAGTTTCTGCGGAACCTGTCTTTCTGTTTTGCCGTCGGTAGTTTCGGCGGTCTCTGCTACGCCGTGGGTCTGTGGGCCATGGGCCACTACGGCTTCAACCGCTGGCTGGGCGTGGATATCGCCCCCTATCTGTCGAATGCCTATCTATACCAGCGTGTGGTCTGGGGCGGTATCTGTGGGCTGATCTTCCTACTGCCGTGGCAGAAATCCTGGTTTGCCCGTGGTTTCTTCCTGTCCCTGATTCCGGCGGGGATTATGCTGCTGTTGTTGCTGCCGATGCGCGGCTACGGTCCCGGCGCGCTCGCGCTCGGTGCCCTGACCCCACTGGTCATTATCCTGGCCTGTGCCATCGGCGGTATCGCCGCGTCCGGGTTGTTGCGCGCGCAGGGCAAGTAATCCAGGCGTCAACGGAACGCGAGTTTAGCGGCCCGAGTAGCGGGATTTGCCGGGTACCCGGGCCCTCACGTCAGCCTTCTTTACTTCAATTGCCCTCTCAGGCCGCGAACTCTATTTCCACCAGACTGCAGGTCTGCGTGTGGCCCAGCGACCGCTTGATGGTCGGGTACACCGAGGCGGTCGCCACGCAGACTCCGAGCTCGATGCGCTGGCGCTTATCCAGCTGCGCGGCGATACGCGCCTCCAGCTGCGGGTCGAGATTGCGATAGCCGGATACCGCGGTGGCGAAGTCGAAAATATCCTTCAGATCCTCGGGCAGGCGGCTGCCCCCCTGAATACAGGCTTCCACCAGCGCCCTGTCGACGCCGGCCTCCAGCGCCATACGCACGCTCAGTTGCAGGCAGGCGCCGCAGTCAGCCACCTGCATGGCGGCCAGCTTGCTGACCCAGTAACTTTCCAGCGACAGGAATTCGCGGTGATACGAAAGCGGGCGGAAATCGGCAAACTTGGCGAAGCCGGACGGCGACCCCTCGAGAAATTCCAGCAGGTAGCTGACGTCATAGCGGTAGCGTTCGGCCAGGTCTTGGAGACCCTGGCGGTGTTCTTCAATGTCCATGTGAAGTCTCCTTTTGTAGGTATTACAGCGGTAGCAGTGTGAGGATTCGCGCGGAGAGATAGAGGCCGAGGCCGAATACGGTATGGGTGGCGACGCTGCGCAGCCGCGCCCGCGATGGCTGCGGCGTCTTTGCCGCGGCGATACCGGCGCCCATGCCGGGTTGCAGGATCAGGAAGGGTGCCGCCACCGTCAGCACGCCGAACAGCAGCGCTGGGACCAGCGTTGGCTGCAGGGCCCAGCCGGGGCCGCTGAGTACCAGTAACAGGGCGGCCAAGGCGATTCCCACGGCGTAGTGAAACAGCCAGCCGAGGGCGGCTTCCCCCCGCACCGGCGTTGCCATCCCGATATGACCATGGGCCACACGGCCTTGGGGCAGGTGCCCGATCCAGCGGCCGACCAGGGACCAATCCAGCGAAGGCACGGCAAAACAGCGCCGCAGCAGCAGCGCCCAGCCATCCATCAACAGGGTTGCGCCGGCGCCGATCAGCAGGGCGCGCAGCGCAAATTCAATGTCATTGTGCACCGGTGGTTACCTCCCATGCGATTGCCTGTGGGAGGCATCATCGATCAGCAAGTCCGCTGATAAAAAGTTAAATCCCATCAGCTAACTCGATAGGTGGGCTGTAATAGTTGCCATACAGGCGCCGTGCCTCGCGGGCGAACCAGCGGGCCGCTAGCCCCTGGGGCGTGTGACCGGACCACAGCAGGTCTACCTCCAGGGTCCAGGCACTGAGTGCACTGGTCAGCTGCAACTCCACCAGCTTGCCGGCTTTCAGAAAGGGGCGCGCCAGCTCGAAGGGAGCGCTGGTCCAGCCCACGCCCTTGCTGGCGAGGTCCAGGGCCTGCAGCAGTGAATCGCAGCGCCAGGTCTGCGGTGACAGCAGCCAGCGCCGCCCGCCGGATGGGGATGCAGTGACGATCTGCCGGTGGGCGGCGGCCTCCTGCAGTGAAATGGGGCCGCCGTGGGATAGCGGGTGTTCGGGCCCGGCCAGGGGCAGGACACGCTGCCGGCCGAGGCTGTCGAAATCCAGCTGGTCGGGGTAGCGCTCGCGGGCGGCGACGAAGGCAAAGTCGGCTGCTCCCTCGGCCACCCGGCGCACAGCATTCTCATCGGATGTGGTGCTCGACTCGATGCGGGTGTCCGGAAAGCGCTCGGCGAAGGCCACCAGTACGTCGTTGAGCCGATCCGGCATCACCAGCTCCTCGAACACGATACGCAACTGCGGCTCCTCGCCGCGGCCGAAGGAGTCCGCCGCCTGCTGGAAACGCTGCAGCTGACCGATGGCCTGGCGCGCCAGCGGCAGCAGCGCGGTGCCGGCGGGGGTGGGGCGCGGGAATTTACCGCTGCGGTCGAACAGATCCAGTCCCAGATCCAGTTCCAGGTTCTGAATCTGCATACTCACTGCCGACTGGGCGCGACCCATCTGCCGCGCGGCGGCCGAAAAGGAGCCCTGCTCGCAAGCCGCGACAAAAGTGCGCAGCTGATCCAGCGTCAGGTTATTCATTGCGAGCTCCCGAAGTGAGCGGGTTTTACCCACAGCTTATTCTCACCGGCGCAATCCGGCTGTGGATAAGTCTGTGGCTGTGGGAATCAGGGTTGCTCTTCGCCGGTGAGATACTGGTTTTTCAGTTTCACGTAATTGGCGGCCGAGTAGCGGAAGAATTTCCGCTCCTTTTCTGACAGTGGCCGCGCCTGTTTGCAGGGGGCACCCACGTACAGGTAGCCACTTTCGAGGGTTTTGCCCGGTGGCACCAGCGCACCGGCGGCCAGTACCACGTCATCCTCAATCACCGCGCCGTCGAGCACTATGGCACCGATACCGACCAGCACGCGGCTGCCCACGGTGCAGCCGTGCAAACAGGCCTTGTGGCCGATAGTGACATCCTCGCCAATGACAAGCGGCCAGCCATCTTCGTTGAAGGGACCGGCGTGGGTAATATGCAGCACGGCACCGTCCTGCACACTGGTGCGCGCGCCGATGCGGATGCGGTGCATATCGCCGCGGACGACGGCCATCGGCCAAACGGAACAGTCGTCTCCCAGCTCGACATCCCCGATCACGGTGCACTGCGGGTCGATGTAGACCGCATTGCCGAGTTGCGGGGATTTTTCCTGGCCGCCGTTCTTATCGCTGGTGCCGTGGGGACGCAGTGGGGACATGCTCAAGCTCCTGTACAATGGGCTGTCTATCATAGCGTTATCGTCCATCGTGCACAGGGTGTCCCATGTCCAATCCGCTGCTGAATCTCCCGTTACTGCCCGCGTTCGACCAGCTGCAGCCGCAGCAGGTGGAACCGGCCATTACCGATTTGATCGAAGAGTGCCACGTTGCCCTGCGTACCGGCCTCGAAAACCCCGGCTGGGACAGTACCCTCGCACCCATGGAAGAGGCCCAGGATCGCCTCAACCGCGCTTTTTCCCCGGTCAGCCACCTGAACAGTGTGCTCAGTGGTCCCTGGCGTGAACCCTACGAGGCGGCGCTGGCGCAGGTTACGGCCTACTGGACCGAGTTGGGCCAGAACCGCGATCTCTATGCGGTCTATGAGCAGCTGGCGGCGACTGACGACTTTGCCAACTGGCCCCAGGCGCGCAAAAAGACTGTCGAACTGGGCTTGCGGGATTTCGTGTTGAGCGGTGTCGCCCTGGAGGGCGCGGCGCGCGAAAGCTTTGCCGCCAACAGCCGCCGCCTGGCCGAGCTGTCGAGCCGTTTTGCCAACAATGTGCTGGACGCCACCAACGCCTGGACCTATCAGACCGAAGACGAAAACGAGTTGTCCGGCCTGCCGCAGACGGCGCTGGCAACTGCGCGCGCCGTGGCAAAGAGTAAGGATTTGCCGGGTTGGGTGATCACGCTGGAAGGGCCGAGTTATCTCGCGGTGATGACACACGCGGACAACCGCGCGCTGCGCGAGCGGGTACATAAGGCCTTCGTCAGTCGCGCGTCCGAAGTTGGCCCCAATGCCGGCGAATACGATAATTCGTCGACCATGGAGGAAATCCTCGCGCTGCGCGCCCAGCAGGCACAGCTGCTGGGAATGGAGAGCTACGCCGAATTGTCGGTCGCCAGCAAGATGGCACCATCGCCGGAAAAAGTGGTGGAGTTCCTCGACGATCTGGCCGCGCGGGCGAAGCCGGCGGCGGCGAGTGAATTCAACGAGCTGCAGCAGTTCGCCGCCGAGCAGTTGCAATTGAGTCGGTTGCAGCCCTGGGATATCGCCTGGGCCTCGGAAAAACTGAAACAGGAGCGCTACGCCATCAGCCAGGAAGCGCTGCGCCCGTACTTTCCCTACAACCGCGTGCTTGATGGTCTGTTCGCTGTGGTGGAAAAGCTCTACGGTGTCACCGCCGAAGCCGACCCGTCTGTGCCGAGCTGGCACCCGGACGTGCAGTTTTTCTGGCTGCACAAAGGCGGCGAGCGTATCGCCGGCTTCTACCTCGATGCCTTTGCCCGCGAGCGCAAGCGCGGTGGCGCCTGGATGGATACCGTATGCGTGCGCAGGCGGGCGGCGGATGGCCTGCAATTGCCAGTGGCCTATCTGGTGTGCAACTTTTCCCCGGCCGCGGGCGATTCGCCATCGCTGCTGACCCATTACGAAGTCACCACCCTGTTTCACGAATTTGGCCACGGTCTGCACCATATGCTGACCCAGGTGGATGTAGCCGCGGTGTCGGGTATCAACGGCGTCGCCTGGGATGCGGTGGAATTGCCGAGCCAGTTCCTGGAAAACTGGTGCTGGCAGCCCGAAGCTATTGCGATGATTTCCGGCCACCACGAAACCGGTGAGCCGCTACCGCAGGTGCTGCTGGATAAAATGCTGGCGGCGAAGAATTTCCAGTCCGCGATGTTCACCGTGCGCCAGCTGGAGTTCGCCCTGTTTGATTTCCTGCTTCACAGTCGCGCCGGGGGTGCCACTGCGGATGAAATCCAGCAATTGCTGGACGAAGTCCGCGGGCGTGTGGCCGTGGTGCCGGTGGCCGCCGAAAACCGTTTCCAGCACGGCTTCAGCCATATTTTTGCCGGCGGCTACGCGGCGGGTTACTACAGCTACAAGTGGGCGGAAGTGCTGTCTGCCGATGCGTTTTCCCTGTTCGAGGAAAACGGCATTTTCGATCGCGATACCGGCGACCGCTTCCTGCACAGTATTCTCGAGCAGGGCGGCAGCCGCGATGCGCAGGACCTGTTCACAGAATTTCGCGGTCGCGAGCCTAAAATAGACGCCTTGCTGCGTCACTCCGGCATCGAGGAGCTGGAGCTGAATATCGGCCCGGGCTGAACGGCACAGCCGGTGCACTCATCCATCAGTAACGACATCGAGCAGTAAACGATGACCAAAGACGACAGCGACAAGCAGCAGAAGCCACAGAAGAAACGTTTTATCGCCGGCGCGGTGTGCCCGCGCTGCAGCGCCATGGACCGGATCGTCAACTTTCGCGAGGGGGGGAAAAACTATCGCGAATGTGTCGAGTGCGGCTTCAAGGATGAAATTCGCCTGCAATCCTCTCCGCGGGAATTGAACACCCGGGTAACCGCCGATCGCGAAGAAGTGGTGACACCGGTAAAAATAATTCAGCCACCCAAAAAAGAACAATAGTGAACAAATACTATCCGCTGCTGGCATTTCTGCTGGTGGCCATTGTCGCCGGGCTCACGGGCCTGGATCACTACCGCACCACACGCGCTCACCAGCGGGAACAGACATCCCAGTTGCTGGCGAGCTGTGTGAACCAGGGCTTGTTGTCCCTGTTCCAGCTGCAGGCCAATGACTGGCGACAGCGGCCGGATTTTTACCGACCGCAGAGTGAGAAACTGGCAAGCGCGGTGGCGGCACTGCCGCAAAAAGTTCTCGAAGGCGAACCGTTTGCAGAATGGCAGGCCGCACTGAATATCTGCACACAGCTGACCCGACACAGCAACCTGCAACACCGCACGATTTTCCGTCCACTGGGCGACTTCGGTGCTCCGGAGATGTCTGGCAACCGCTCACTCAAGGATCGCCGAACAATGGCGCGGCGGCAGCGTACACTCGACCGACTGCGCGTCGCCGCGCAGGCCGCCGAGCGCTATCTGGACGACCTGCGCACCGATATCCACAACCAGCTGCGCGTGAGCGCACTGTCGCCAGAGAGTCGCGAACGCGCACTCGCCGAGATACACGCTCAGGTTCTGGATTACTACCGCCCCGGCCACTTTTCGCGGCAAAAGGTCGATGCCCACCTGCAGCGCGTCGAGCGTTACTACCAGTTGCTGGCAGAGAATCCGCGCGGTTACACATTGCGCGGCGGCAGCCTGTATTTCTACGACCGCTCACTGCAGCGAGAAATTGAGCAACTGAATAGCGCAATCTTGCAGGGTGAGGCGCAGTTTTATGGAAACTGGCAGCAGATAGTGGCGCGGCAGCAGTACCGCGTCGAGCAGGGTTAAAAATAGCGAGCAGGCTCTGTTATAACTTGTTCTGCCCGCTCAATGGTCCCATCCTGGTTTTTATTATTGTTCGGTAACGACTGCCATCAGTGCAGCGTGTCGGTGTCCATTGCAAGCGCCGGCGCGCGCAGACCTATCTGCAGTTCCGCGGCAAAGTCCGGCCATTCTCCCGGTGTATCCACAAAGCGCTGCCTGCACAAAATTAGTGACACCAGGCTGTCGGGGCCGAGTTTCTGACCGCGATAGCGGCTGCCCAGTTTGACACTGACCGCATCGAGTTCCACCGCAAATGTCTCGCCCAAAAGTTCACGCACCACCAGATTTGCGACCATTGGATCCATTGGCAACAGGGGCAGGCCGCAGGCTGGCTGCAGTTGCTCGTTGATTTCCTCGAGGACCCGGTGCGCCAGGTAGGCGTCATCCAGCAGTGCGCCCAGCCCCACGTGATCCGGGTGCCGCTCCTGTGGTTCGGCAAAATAGCGTCCGATCAGTTCGCGGACTGGCGTAAATTCGATGCCGGCGGCAGCACAGAGTGTTTCCAGTTGGCGCAGCCACTTGGGTACAGCCTGGATATAGCGAATGACAAAGCTGGTGAGCCGCAGGGGGCCATCTTGTTGTGGTAATCGAATATTGCGATGCAGTCGGGGGAGGGAATTCCTGATCGCGCGGCGAAAGCGACCCTTATGCCGCTCGAGCGTTACCGCGCGATCGACACATTGTTGTATTACCTGATAGTCATCGGTCATCACTACCACTGTATTTTCCAACGGCATTTCCCCTTTTCCGTTGACTTGCTGGGTGGCAAAACCGCTTAACGATTAAAAAGAAGAATTAGTACCGCTGCTCCAGTTACATCCAAAGTTTTTTAGTAGTGTAGTAACGATAGTAAACCAGTAGACCGGCAGAGCGTGCGCTAATCCACAAAAAAAGGCTGAACCACACGCCATGGTTGCCCCAGGGCCGCGTTAACCACCATGCGGGAAAGAAAATCAGCACCGTGGCGATAAACATAGTATTACGCATATCGCGACTTTTTCCTGCGCCGATAAAAATTCCATCCAGTTGATAACTCCATACGGCAACCAAAGGTAGCGCGCACAGCCACCAGTACACCCGTGCGGCTTCGGCAATAACGGCATCGATATTGGTAAACAGCGGCAATATCCAGTCGAAGCTGGCAACGAGAATTA
This sequence comes from Microbulbifer hainanensis, assembly GCF_014904735.1. Taxonomy (GTDB): domain Bacteria; phylum Pseudomonadota; class Gammaproteobacteria; order Pseudomonadales; family Cellvibrionaceae; genus Microbulbifer; species Microbulbifer hainanensis. The sequence goes on from NZ_JACZCR010000020.1 coordinate 266,846, forward strand.
AAGTGATTACTGCGGCGCTGGCGAGTGCCCAGCCACCTGCACTGCGCACAGTCGTACTAAATAGCTCCGCGGAGCTCTTGCCAATGGACTCGCCGACGAGCGCTTCGGTGGCATGGGCAAAACCGTCCAGCGCATAGGAAGTCATCATCAACAACTGCAGCAGGATGGCGTTTGCCGCGAGTGTCGCGTCGCCCTGTGCCGCGCCCTGTGCGGTAAAAAACGTGAGTGTCAGCAGCAAGAGACAGGTGCGCACAAAAAGATCGCTATTAATGCGCAGCAGTTCGATCCAATGGGAGCGGTCATGCCAGGGAAAAAATTCCGGGCGGCGCCAGTGCTGTGCAAGTTTTTTCCAGATATTCCGGTCCACGCGGGTCAGCAGGCCGAGGCCAAATGCGAATGCGCAGATGTCGGCACAGACCGTGGCCATTGCCGCCCCGCGCGCACCTAGACCGAAGCCGAGGATCAGCGCGAAATCGAGCAGAATGTTCAGCAGGTTGGCGGCGAGCAAAATAAACAGTGGTGCGCGGCTGTCCTGCCGGCCGATAAAAAATCCCAGCAGCGCGAAATTGGCCAGTGCCAGTGGCGCACTCAACAGGCGGATCTGCAGGTAGGCCAGCGCGTGTGGCGCGGCGCTGGTACTGGCATTCATCCACTGTACGATCGCGCCGAGTAGCGGTGATGCCAGCAACAGCAGTGCGAAACCGAGCAGCAGGGCCACCAGCAGCGCGCGCAGTAACCAGGCTTCGCTGCCATCGACGCTGCGCGCCACCAGTCCGGTGGTGCCCATACGCAGAAACCCGAACGCCCACAGCAGCATCGACATGACACTGGCACCGATGGCGACCCCGGACAGGTATTCCGGAGAGGGCAGGTGCCCGAGAATCGCCGTGTCCACCGCGCCCAGCAGCGGTACGGAGATATTGCTCAGAATCATCGGCCAGGCGAGCTGCCAGACTCGCTGATAGGGGCGCTCCACGACTGTTAACTGCTTCATTCTGCTGCGGGAGCCCCTGTTCGATTGGATGTCTGCTCGCGGCACGGCCTTGGCCGCCGGTAACCCGTTGGTAGTGGGACATTTTAAGTGAGTGAGGGAACTGGCGAAACGCGTCGGTCGGATACCTTTGCCGCGCTACAGGACAGCGGCAGAGCCGTAGTGAAAATTGGCGCCAATCTGGTCATAAATAAATGAATGAACAGACCCTTTTAAGTTGGCGGTTTAATTGACTTTCCCCTGGCGATGTGTTCCTTTTAACCTTGCATAAGTTGCGACGAATTAAAGAGACACAGGTTGTTGGTTGTACCTTCCGGACGACGACATCTGAAGTAAAAATCTTTGATAAAGAATAACAAGTTGCACTGACAGCAGTATCGCGGGGCTCTCGGCCCCGCCCAGTGTATGTAGTCTTGTGTTACTACAGCATGTCCACAAATTATGTGTGGAAATACCACGCCACCGGCTTGCCGGCGGTGGGGGCTCCAGTTATCCGTGACGGCCAATGGCTGATATAACAACAATCACACGGAGATCTGTAGGCGATGTTGAGAGGCTTCAATCCGCTGTTCGCCTTGTTGGCCGCTTCGGTGCTGACCGGTCCCGCTATTGCGGAAGACAAGGGGCGCTGGGGGACCAATATGACCCGGGGGGTAACGGAAGTTGCCCATACCACTTACGATCTGCATATGCTGATCTTCTGGATCTGCGTAGCGATCGGCGTTGTGGTATTCGGGGTGATGTTCTACAGCATGTGGCGCCACCGCAAGAGCAAAGGCTACAAGGCGGCGCAGTTCCACGAGAGCACGGCGGTGGAACTGGTATGGACCATTGTTCCCACCATTATTCTCGTTTTGATGGCGATTCCCGCTACCAAAACCCTCTACCACATCTACGACACCAAGGAAGCCGATCTGGACATCATGATCACCGGCTACCAGTGGAAGTGGAAATACGATTACCTCGGCTCCGACGTTTCCTTCTTCAGCAACCTGGCCACACCGGCGGCGCAGATCGACAACCAGCTGCCCAAGGACGATCACTACCTGCGTGAGGTGGACGAACCGCTGGTGGTACCGGTCAACAAGAAAATCCGTTTTTTGATTACAGCCAACGACGTGATCCACGCGTGGTGGGTGCCTGAGCTCGCGGTAAAAAAAGACGCTATCCCCGGATTTATCAATGAGGCATGGACGCGTATCGAAGAGCCCGGCATTTACCGCGGACAGTGTGCGGAGCTGTGCGGCAAGGACCACGGGTTTATGCCGGTTGTGGTCAAGGCCGTACCTGAAGCCGAATACACCGCGTGGCTGGGCGAGCGCGCTGCAGCTGCGGCCAAGGCCAGCGAACTGGCGAAGAAAACCTTCACCTTCGATGAGCTCTACAGCCAGGGCGAGCAGGTCTACAACAAGATCTGTGCGGCCTGTCACCAGCCCAATGGCCAGGGCGTACCCGGTACCTTCCCGGCAATGGCGGGCTCCAAGATTGCCACCGGTCCTATCGACGCGCACGTAGAAATCGTCGTGCACGGCTCGAAGAAAAACCCTGCCATGCAGGCGTTCGGCGAGCAGTTGTCGGAAGTGGATCTCGCCGCGGTGATTACCTACGAGCGCAACGCGTTTGGCAACGATATGGGCGATTCCATACAGCCCGTCGACATTCTCAATTTCAAGAATAAGCAGTAAGGCGGGGGAGTATAAGAATGGCACACGGTCCTCAACCCGGATTCAAGCGCTGGCTGTTTACTACCAACCACAAAGACATCGGTACCATGTACCTGTGGTTCAGCTTTGCGATGTTCTTGCTCGGCGGTTGCATGGCGCTGGTAATTCGCGCCGAACTGTTCGAGCCCGGCCTGCAGATAGTACGGCCGGAATTTTTTAACCAGATGACCACCATGCACGGTCTGATCATGGTCTTCGGTGCCGTGATGCCGGCCTTCGTCGGCCTCGCCAACTGGATGATCCCGATGATGATCGGCGCTCCGGATATGGCGCTGCCGCGCATGAACAACTGGAGCTTCTGGATTCTACCGTTCGCGTTCGCGATGCTGGTGTCGACCCTGTTCATGCAGGGCGGGGCGCCGAACTTCGGCTGGACTTTTTACGCTCCGCTGTCCACCGAATACGCGCCGCCGAGCGTCACCTTCTTTATTTTCTCCATCCATATTATGGGCGCGTCGTCGATCATGGGATCGATCAACATCATCGCCACCATCCTCAACATGCGCGCGCCGGGCATGACCCTGATGAAGATGCCGCTGTTCGTATGGACCTGGCTGATCACCGCCTATCTGCTGATTGCGGTGATGCCAGTACTCGCGGGCGTGGTCACCATGATGTTGATGGATATCCACTTCGGTACCAGCTTCTTCAGCGCTGCCGGTGGCGGTGACCCGGTCCTGTTCCAGCATGTGTTCTGGTTCTTCGGGCATCCAGAGGTGTACATCATGATCCTGCCGGCGTTCGGTATCGTGTCGGCGATCATTCCTACCTTCGCGCGCAAACCGCTGTTCGGTTACAGCTCGATGGTGTACGCCACCGCGTCCATTGCTTTCCTCAGCTTTATTGTCTGGGCCCACCACATGTTTACCGTGGGTATGCCGGTGGCCGGCGAACTCTTCTTTATGTACGCCACCATGCTGATCGCAGTGCCCACCGGGGTGAAGGTGTTCAACTGGATCTCCACGATGTTCCGCGGCTCCATGACGTTCGAGACACCGATGTTGTTTGCCGTGGCCTTTGTGATCCTGTTTACCATCGGCGGTTTCTCCGGCCTGATGCTGGCGATTGCACCGGCGGACTTCCAGTATCACGACACCTACTTCGTGGTGGCGCATTTCCACTATGTGCTGGTGCCCGGTGCGATTTTCTCCATCACCGCGGGGGTCTATTACTGGCTGCCGAAGTGGACCGGCCACATGTACAACGAGACCATGGGCAAGGTGCACTTCTGGCTGGCGTTTATCGGCCTGAACGTCACCTTCTTCCCGATGCACTTTGTCGGCCTGGCCGGCATGCCGCGACGGATTCCGGATTACGCCCTGCAGTTTGCCGACTTCAACCAGATCGCCAGTATGGGTGCCTTCCTGTTCGGCGCCGCACAGCTGGTGTTCCTGTTCAATGTGGTGCGCACTGTTCAGGGCGGTCGCAAGGCGACGGATGAAGTGTGGGATCACCCGCAGGGGCTGGAGTGGACTGTGCCATCGCCGGCGCCGTACCACACCTTCAGCACGCCGCCTGCGGTTCGCTAGCGGGAGCGGTGTACCATGCGGTGGAGTGACAACGCCAAGATTACTGCAAAGCTGCTGGCTCTCGCCGGCGGCATGCTGGTCTTTGCCCTGTTCGTCATGCCGCCGCTGTATAACGCCTTCTGCGATATCACCGGCCTGAACGGCAAGACCGGGAAGAAATATGAAGCGGTACCGGCATCGGTCGACACCGAACGGCTGGTGAAGGTGCAATTCGTTGCCAGCAATAACGAAAATATGCCGTGGATGTTCAAGCCCAGCGTGGTATCCATCAAGGTGCATCCCGGCGAGCCGACCGATACCGTGTTCCTGGCCCGCAACCCCACTGGGCACGACATGGTCGCCCAGGCAATTCCGAGCCTAGTGCCGTTCGACGCGGTGCAATACTTCCACAAGACAGAGTGTTTCTGCTTCCATCAGCAGACACTCAAGGCCGGCGAATCGGCCGAGTTGGAGCTGCGGTTTATCGTCGATCCGGAACTGCCGCCGGCCATCAATACCGTGACACTTTCCTACACGCTATTCGATATAACGGAAAGGGTCTCCGCCAACCGCAATTCAGATAACAAGAATACCGACTCCTAGCGAGAGGGATAAAAAACTATGGCCAGTGAAAGCAGCTACTATGTGCCCGCGCAGTCCCGGTTGCCTATTTTGGCAACCATCGGGCTGTTCATGACAGCGTTTGGCGCCGCCAATTGGATCAACGGGCATGGGGCTTATATTTTCTTTGCCGGAGCACTGACCCTGGCCACGGTGCTGTGGTCCTGGTTTGCCCAGGTCATTCGCGAAAATATGGCCGGACTCAACAGCGAACAGCTAAAGCGCTCCTATGTCTGGGGCATGGGCTGGTTTATTTTTTCCGAAGTCATGTTTTTTGCCGCTTTCTTCGGCGCACTCTACTACATCCGCAACTTCGCGGTGCCGTGGCTCGGCGGCGAGGGTGATCGCGGTGCCTCGAACATGCTGTGGCAGGGATTTGAAAGTACCTGGCCGCTACTGGTCACACCGGATGCCGCAGTCCACGGCGATGCGGCGAAGGTCATCGGCCCGAAAGAGATCATCGACCCCTGGCACCTGCCGCTGTTGAACACCGTGATCCTGCTGTCATCGAGCTTCACCGTACATATCGCCCACGTCTTCCTGAAAAAGAACAAGCGCAGCGCCTTCAACCTGTGGCTCGGCATCACCGTCATACTGGGTGCGGCCTTCCTTTACTTTCAGGCCGACGAATACCACGAGGCATACAAGCACCTGGGACTGACGCTGGAATCCGGCGTTTACGGTACGACGTTCTTTATGTTGACCGGCTTCCACGGCGCACATGTGACACTGGGAACCATCATGCTGCTGGTGATGCTGTTGCGTTCGGTAATCGCACATCACTTCAAGCCGGATGACCACTTTGGTTTTGAGGCTGCCAGCTGGTACTGGCACTTCGTGGATGTGGTCTGGGTGGGATTGTTTATCTTCGTCTACGTACTGGGTTCCTGATCAACCTGCTTACAGGCGCTTCTTTAGGGGAGCGCCTGAACAAAACGCAGCGAACTCAGTATTTATTGGCCCAGGGTGCCGTATTCGAGAGTATGCCGCTGTCAAAGCCATACCAGATGGCGATCAGCAGCAGCGCAGCCAGGGAAATGCGGATACCCAGCGCATACAGGGTGCGCTTCGAATGCGGAGCGCCCATATCGCGCAACAGAAAAAACAGAGCGCTGGACAGGCTGGCCAGCACTGCGAGAAACAAAAACACAATAACGATTTTCAGCCACATTTTTATTAGCCATTTGTAGTAGGAGCCTGCGCGCAGGCGAAAATCGGCATGACAGTACACACCACATCAGTGCAAACCGGAACCGCCAGTGTAGCACTGATCCGCAACTGGCCCCTTACTCTGCTCAGCGCTGTGTTGCTGCCGCTGTTGATCGGACTCGGTATCTGGCAAATGCACCGGGCCGACGAAAAAGCCGCCCTCAATGCCGCGATAGATGCTCGCCTGTCGATGCAGCCGCAGAATCCGGCGGAACTGACGGCACTCCAGGCTTATACGCCTGTTCGCCTGCTGGGATACTACAGTGGCGAGCCCTACTATCTGGATAACCGCACCCGCAGCGGCAAAGTGGGCTACGAAATACTGCAGGTATTTATCGCCGGTGAACAGCGCTGGCTCGTCAATCGCGGCTGGGTGGCTGCCGGTAGTGATCGCGGTAGACTCCCGGAAGTACACTGGCCGCTCGCGGCCAAAGTCATTACCGGCTTCCTTTATCCGGTCGCTGATGCGCAAGGGCAGGGCAGCAGCGCCGATGGCGCTACTGCTGCGCGTATCCAGTCGCTGAACAGCGATCTGACTTCGCGCCTGAACCTGGCGCAGCCGCTCTGGACCATTCGCCTCAGTGCCGATTCGGATACCGCGCTGGTGACAGACTGGCAACTGCTGCCGAGTCCGCCACAGCGTCATACCGCCTATGCGGTGCAGTGGTTTGCGATGGCCATCGCGCTGGTATTGCTGTGGCTGTTCGCGGCGACGAATATCCGCGAACGACTGCGAAAAAAATAATTATTAGAAAGATGATGAGGGGTATCGCGCCGTGAATCAGAACGCGCAAAGCAGCCAGACAATGGACCACAATTCGGAACGCTCCGGCTTGAGTCGCCTGCAGGGCATATCCGTGATCGCCTCGGTGGTATTGCCGATCGTTGCGGCGTATATCGTCTACTACACGGGGATCGGTATGCCCCGCAGTACCATCAACGAGGGGGAACTTCTGCAGCCAGCGGTCGATGTGAAGTCACTGCCGTTTGTGGAGCGCGGCACCGGGCCTCTGCAGTTCACCGCGGAAAAGCTCAAATGGCGCTATCTGGTGATTCCAGCCGGCCCGTGCACCTCTGAATGTGAAAAGCTGCTTTATACCAGTCGCCAGGTTCATATCCGACTGGCGGAAAAGGCGGACCGAGTGGAGCGGCTGCTGGTCAGCACCTCACCACTGAGCGACGCACGTCATCAGCAGTTGCAGCGGGAGCATCCGCGCCTGCGTTTTGTCACCCTGGCTCCCGCCGTGCTGGAAAAGCTCGAGCGCGATGCGGGCTTTGACCAGTGGGATCGCCCGCGGGCCCTGCTGGTTGACCAGCAGGGGTACGCGATGATGGCCTATGACAACCGGCACAGCGGCAATCAGTTACTGAAAGATATCAAGCGTCTGCTGAAGTACTCCTATGAGCAGTAGCGGGGAGAGAGTGATGGAAAACCTGGAACTGGATCCGACCGAAAACAATGCGCATACGGATTGGCGTCTGCGGCTGGCGTTGATCGGCAGCGCGCTCGCCGTGGTCGTCGTGGTACTCGGCGCTTTCACGCGGCTGACTGACGCGGGTCTGGGATGCCCCGACTGGCCCGGCTGTTATGGCCACCTCACCTGGCCCAGTGAAAGTCACGAGATTGCCACCGCCAACGCGGCGTTTCCGCACGCACCGGTCGCAACGGATAAAACCTGGCCGGAGATGGTGCACCGCTATTTCGCCGGCAGCCTGTTGTTGCTGGTCGGCACGCTGACGGTCATGGCCTGGCGCCGCCGCGGTCACCGTGCATTCAAGCAGACGCACATCCTGTTGGTGCTGATTGTGTTGCAGGCCGCGTTCGGTATGTGGACGGTTACCCTGAAACTCTGGCCGCAGGTCGTCACCGCGCACCTGCTCGGAGGTATGGCGACCCTGTCGGTGTTGTGGTTGATCGTAGAACGACTGCGCAACCGCGGTCGCTTTATCCCGGCCCACGAATTCCGCATGTTACAGCGCTTGCGCCCGCTGGCATTCGTCACCGTTGCCGCAGTGGGCCTGCAGATCGCGCTCGGCGGATGGACCAGTTCCAATTATGCGGCACTCGCATGTCCGGATTTCCCCACCTGTCACAACCAGTGGTGGCCGGCGGCGGATTTCAGTCAGGGCTTCAACGTTGCCCAGCACATTGGCCCCAACTATCTCGGCGGCGCGCTGGAAAATGAGGCGCGTACGGCCATCCATCTCACACACCGCATCGGTGCGATGCTGGTCAGCCTGCTGGTACTGATGCTGGCCGCGCTGGCGTGGCGGGCGGGATCACCCCGCTGGGCAATTGGCCTCGTCGCCGTGCTCGGCCTGCAGGTCCTCCTCGGCATAGCGAACGTGGTGTTTTTCCTGCCGCTGCCGATTGCGGTCGCACATAATGCCGGTGCGGCACTGCTCCTGCTCGGCCTGCTGACATTCTGCTACCGGATCCAGACGGCACAATCGAAACCCTCCCGTTCGGACAGGGTGGATGTGGAAGAATCCGTGCTGGCGGGCGAATTATAAGCGCGCAGATAATGACAATAACGAGGTGAAACCATGACCGCACAAATAGCCGCCCTCGGCCGCGCAAGCTGGCGCGATTATTACGAGCTCACCAAGCCGCGGGTGGTGATGCTGATGATCCTCACCTCGGTGATCGGCATGTTGCTCGCGGTACCGGGCATGGTGCCGCTGGACATCCTGATTCTGGGTAACCTGGGTATTGCCCTCTGTGCCGGCAGCGCCGCCACCGTGAATCACCTGGTCGATCGCCGTATTGATATCAAGATGGCGCGCACCAGTAACCGACCGGTGGCGAGGGGCCGCGTTGAACCACAAAGGGCTCTGGCGTTTGCCTTGCTGTTCGGTTGTGCGGGCATGGGAATCCTGCTCGCTTTTGTCAATCCACTGACTGCCTGGCTGACCCTTTTCTCCCTACTGGGTTACGCCGTGGTTTACACCATGTTCCTGAAGCGCGCCACGCCGCAGAACATAGTCATTGGCGGTATTGCCGGCGCCGCGCCACCGCTGCTGGGTTGGGTCGCCGTCACCGGCGATATTCACGGCCACGGCCTGTTGCTGGTGCTGATCATTTTCGCGTGGACGCCGCCGCATTTCTGGGCGCTGGCCGTGCACCGGCGCGAAGAATACGCAAAAGCGGATATTCCGATGTTGCCGGTTACCCACGGGGTGGCCTACACCAAGTTGCACATTCTGCTGTACACCTTTGTGCTCTTCGCAGTCACGCTACTGCCGTTTGCGACCGGCATGCTCGGCTGGCTGTACTTGCTCGGTGCGGTAGTGCTGGGACTCGGATTTATCTACTGGGCGGTGGAAATGCTGCGGGACAAAAATCCCAATGCGGGGATGGAGACCTTCAAGTACTCGATCATTTACCTGATGGCTCTGTTCTGCATCATGCTGCTCGACCACTACCTGATTGCGGTGTAAAGCTATGACGAACTTCGCTACCGACGGCCAGCGCGATCAAAAAAGCCCTGAACAGCAGCGCGGTATCCTGATCACGGTTGTGGTGCTGGTGCTGTTCATGTGCGCGGTCCTGATTGGATTCCTGCACAAGATGGCGCAACCGCGTGTCCTCAGCGAGGCCGAATTGCGTGCGAATGGCGCGATAGAATTGACCCGGCCCAGAATACTGGATGACTTTGCGCTGTTGTCGGACAGCGGCGACACCTTCCATACGGAGACTCTGACCGGCCACTGGACGCTGGTGTTCTTTGGTTTTACCCGCTGTCCCGATGTCTGCCCCACCACCCTGTCGACGCTCAACAGCTTTTACCAGATGCTGGACGAAGACACCCGCGCCGATACCGACATCCTGTTGGTTTCGGTCGATCCAAAACGGGACAGGCCCAAGCAGCTGCACGACTACGTGCGTTACTTCAATGCAGACTTCCGCGGCCTGACCGGAGAGTTCATCGACATCAAGCGCTTCGCCAACCAGCTCAATGTGCCCTTCAACAAGGTCACTCTGGAGAATGGCGACTATACCGTTGACCACGGAGCACAGGTGGTGCTGATCAATCCCCGCGGCGATTACCACGCGTTCTTTAAGGCTCCACTGGATCCCGCCAAAATGAAATTGACATATCGTTCAATGCGGGCGACCTTTAACGGCTAATTCATCAGTCGAGAAGCAGGAAGCTATGTCCGGATTGTCGCGGGCCGACTCCCAGCGCGCAGGTTCCGCGCCAATTTCCCTATTTCCCAACGCCTGGGGTGTCGCCGCCGCGCTACTGCTTTGCACGATACCTTTCGGCTGGATCGGCGTTTTGGCGCCGCTGATCTGGCTGATGCTCTGCGTCATCGAAAGCAGCTCGGGCTGGCAGCGTCGCGTCGCATTTCTCGCGACCGCATTGCTGATGCTCACCGCCGCGATGGGACTGGTGCCGGGCAGCGAACGTATCGAACTGCTGGCACCCTATACCGACGCCGTTGGCAACAACATCCAGGTGGCTTTCAATCCGGGTAAGGCGGTCATTGCCCTCGCGCTGTTGCCGCTGCTGATACGACCGAAGCACTGGCCCGCGCGTGGCGATATTCGCATTATCGCCGCAGCGGTATTACTGCCGCTGATTTGCGCTGCACTCGTCGCCGGTTTCTCAGTAAAATTTGCCCCCGTGATCGTTGCGGCAGCCCTGGTGAACTTTGCCGTGGTCTGTATCAGCGAGGAGGGATTTTTCCGCTGGATACTGCAGCGGGGTATGGAAGAAAGCTTGGGACGGTGGCGCTGGGTTGCAGTGCCGGTAGTCGTGGTCATTTTCACGGCGCTGCATACCGGCTGGGCGGCGACACCGGCCGTGCTGGCGCTGGTGGCAATTGCCGGAACCAGCTACGCAATGCTGTGGCACCTGCGCGGCAATATCTGGGCCTGTGTATTGGCGCACTGGGGTGTCAATACCTTACATATGTTCCTGCTACCCTATCCGCTGACGCTCGGTTAGTCCGGTCTTCCTTTGTTGGTGTAAGCGGATGCAGATCAATTAAATTCTATTTCAACTTATTTAGATAATCACAAAAAATGCAAGTCAGTACTCATATCATTTTTTCCCTCATTTCATACAAATTGGCTTCGCTTGTTGTCGGCAGCGTGTTCGCCCATATGGGTTACCGGTTATTTATGTCTGGTGTCTGGGGAAGTGCCGGTGAGCTGGAGGCGAGTTTTGCGGACAACAAGTTGATCTTCAAGAAAGCCGCACCCGGAACTTTCTTTGCCGTATTCGGTGCCGTGATTATCGCGATCACCCTGTACAAGGGGCTGGAATTTGAGAACTATACCAAGGGCAAGGAATCCTTCGTCGAAATCGCCGAAGAGGGCGATACCAGTCTCCCCGACACCAAAAAAATGTAATTGTCTTAAAGAAAAACATTTGCGCAAGCCGATTTCCGAAAAATTGACCCTGCTGATAGTGTTTGCCTTTATCGGCGCTCTCGGCCTGGCGATTGCCTGCGGTTTCTATCCGCGCGAAGTCCTGTGGTGGATCATGGCCACCAGTTTTCTGTCCCTCGCCCTCTATGCCTGGGACAAACGCGCGGCCGTCAACGGTCGCCAGCGAATCAGCGAGGCGACACTCCATTTCTGGTCCGTAAGCGGTGGCTGGCCCGGCGCGGTGCTGGGGCAGCAGTTGTTTCGGCACAAGACAACGAAGCGCGCTTTCCGGAACCGCTTCTGGCTTACGGTGTTCGTCAACGCTCTACTGGTGGCCTGGACTTTTACCGACAGCGGCGTGCATCTCCTCAATTTGACCATCGACACGGCGCGAGACTATACCGATAGCGGCATTGATCTTCTGCAGCGGCTGTAAGCCGCCTCGATCGCCATATCGCCATTCGCCGTTGTCCCATCCCCCGCGTGTTCAATTCAACTAGTCTTCGAGTAGAGATATCCCTATTGCCGTTCCTGGACCGCCGCATTGAAGAACCTGTTTGACCAATTTTCCCGCTCGCAGCTTGCGCGCCGGATCGTCGGTGTTGTGGGATTGTTGATGGTTCTGCCAATGGCGCTCTGGTTACTGCTCGGCTTTATCGGCGCAGTGCCCTCGATGTTATCGGTCTTCGGTATGGAGGGACTGCGGACACCGGCATCCATAGTGATCGGGGGGCTGCTGATTGCCGCGGTCGGATTCTGGGATTACGACACTGATTAATGAGGGCTACCAATGTTCAAATTATCGGATCTGTTTATTCTGCTGGCGGTGGCGATTTCTTTCGCGCTGTCCGGCTTCCTGTGGTTTAACGGGTACAAGGACCAGGGGGTGTTTACCGCCCTGTGGGTGCCGACGATACTGGCGTTCGGCATCTACTTTAAAGTGTCCGCACTGCTCGCGCGCAGCCGTTAACCATGTCGGAAACGCTACTACTCAAGATTGCCGCCGGGGTCTTCCTGATGTTGTTGATTGGCATTGCGCTGACGGTCTACGAATTTCATCGCGCCGGTTGTGAGCCGGTGGAGAAATCGCGCCAATCCGCTGGTCGCAAGGAATAGCGAGATTTTGCGGTCATACCCGGACGCGGCGCAGCTGACAGAGCAGAAACAACAGGCTGGCTGCAAGCACGATGGACGGCCCCGCTGGGGTATCCCACAGTATGGATGCGAGCAACCCCAGGACCACTGCCGTGCAGCCGATGGCGGAGGACAGTGAGGCCATTTGTTCGGGGGTATGCGAAAGCCTGCGCGCGGCGGCGGCGGGAATAATCAACAGTGCGGTGATCAGCAGCACGCCGACCACCTTCATGGCGATGGCAATCAACAGCGCCAGCATCAGCATCAGTGCCAGGCGCACTTTTTCCACCGGGACACCTTCGACAGCGGCAAGCTCCTCGTGCAGCGTGAACGCCAGCAGCTTTTCCCACAGGAAATACAGCAGCAATGCGATCAGTGCGGCGGCGGCGCCCATCATCAGCAGATCCTGGCCGCCAACCGCGAGCAGATCACCGAGCAGCAGTGATAGCAGGTCCACGTTGATATCGAACAGGCTCACGGTGACGATCCCGAGTGCGAGCATCGAGTGCGACAGTATGCCGAGCAGGGTATCGACGGAGAGCTTTTGCCGGCGCTGCAGGTAAACCAGCACGATGGCCAACAGGCAACAGGTGGCGCCGACCGCGAGGGTCGCGTTCAGCTGCAGGATAAAACCCAGAGTGACGCCGAGCAGGGCGGAGTGGGCCAGGGTGTCGCCGAAATAGGCCATCCGTCGCCACACCGCAAAGCAGCCCAGCGGGCCGCTGACGATGGCTACCAGCAAGCCCGCCGCGAGCGCGTACCAGAGAAATTGGCTGTGAATCAGTTCGCCGAATGGGGCCACTTACTGTTGCTCTCGTTTGTCGGTGGAGTGGTGGTCGTGATCGCAACTGTGGTCGTGCAGTATCCCGCCACTCAGATCGTGTTCGTGATTGTGCTGGTGGGTATAGGGCGCCACCTTGTCGCCGAAGAGTTCCAGGTAAGCTGGATCGCGGCTCACCTGTTCCGGGTGCCCGTGACAGCAGATGTGCTGGTTGATGCACAGCACCTGGTCGGTCGCCGCCATCACCAGGTGCAGGTCGTGGGACACCAGCAACACGCCACAGCCGAGCTCGTCGCGCAGCGCCGCAATCAACTGGTAGACCTCGCTTTGGCCACCCACATCGACCCCCTGTGTGGGTTCATCGAGCACCAGCAGTTGTGGTTTGCGCGACGCGGCCCGCGCGAGCAATACCCGCTGCATCTCGCCTCCGGACAGCTCGGCCAGACTGGCGTCTGCGAGCTGGCGGGCACCCACCCGCTCCAGCGCACTCAGCGCCTCGGCGGTGTGCACCCGCGGGTGGCCCAGTTGCAGGAAGCGCTGCACCGACATCGGCATCGACGGATCTATCTGTAACCGCTGTGGCATATAGCCCAGGCGCAGGCCCGGGCGGCGCCAGACCGAGCCGCTGGTCGGCGTGCTGAGGCCGAGCAGCAGGCGCAGCAGTGTGGTCTTGCCGGCGCCGTTGGGCCCGATGACCGTGACAATCTCGCCCGGCTGTAACTGCAGGGTAATGTTTCGCAACAGCTGGCGGCCGGACACTGCCAGCCCGAGATTTTCGGCGGTGATTAGCGGCTCGGATTGGCTCAGGGTCACATCTCCAGGGATAGTGTGGGGAAACGAAAGACGGCGCCGGCGCGAACGGGCTGGCGGGCACAGGCCGGGTGTGATTATATCGTGTCCGCCCGGAAATGGGGGCGCACCGCGGCGCGCCGACCATGTTCCCTGTTTTTTCGCACCCGTACCGCTGGATTCCGATGAAAGTTCTGCTGTCCCTGTCTCTGATTTTTGCTCTGCTGAGTGTCGCCGCCTGTGACAAATCCGCCCCCGAAACCCAGCGCGAGCTGCTGGTAAGCGTCCGTCCGCTCGCACTGATCGCACGGGAAATTGTCGGCTCGGATATGCCGGTGCGGGTGTTAATCCACAATGGTGACCCGCACCACTACGCCCCCACCGTTACCGACCGCGCGGCGCTCGAGCGCGCGCAACTGGTCGTGTGGCTGGGGCCGCAGATGGAAGCGGTACTGGCCCGGCAGATGGCGCAGTTGCCGGCAGCGCGACAACTGGCGTTGTTGCCCGCGGGCGGGTATGAATACGAGGGAGCTTCGCCACAGGATCCGCACCTGTGGCTGCGCCCGCGCAATGCGGCGGTGATGGCCGCGCACATCGCCGAGCGCCTGGCGGAACTCGAGCCCGCGCGGGCCGATGTCTATCGCCACCGGGCGCGGGACTTTTCCCGCAGCATGGCCAACCTGCAGAAGGTCCAGAATCGCGCGCTGTGGGGATATCGGGGTGTGCCGATTGTGGTGACCCACGATGCCTACGGGCATTTCTTCGGACCCGCCGGTGTCGAGACGCGGGCATTGAGTGACAGCAGCCACAGTCAGCGCGGCGCAAAGACGCTACTGGAGCTTCAGGGCGCTGGCGACGGCTGCCTGTTTGGCGAAGTACCGGCCAACGACCGCGACCGGCAGAGCGCGGCCAGCCTCGGATTGCATTACGCACCGCTGGATCCGCTGGCGATCAACCTGCCGGCGGATGCAAGCTATCGGGACCTGATGGTCAAAGTACTGGCGGATGCCCGCCGCTGTCTGGCCCAAGTTCCGGATAAACAGGTACCGGACAAAGAGGTACCGGATAAACAAGAGCCGGACAAACAGGTGCCTGACAGCAGCACAGCGGAGTAGCCGTTTCCGGGGGTCTAGGACTGCTGGAGCAGTTGCTGTAACTTCTGCGCGCGCTCCTCGTCCTTTTGTGCCTCTTCCCGCAGGCGCTCCAGCTGGCGCATCTGCCGCTGCAGTAATGCATCGTAATGAGTCTGCGGTTTCTGTAGCGGTTGCGTCTGCGCGGTCTGCCCGATCTGCTTCTGTGCGGCGGCTTCCAGCTGCCACGTCGGTGCAGGCAGGCTCTGCTGTTCACTGGACGCTGCGCTGGCGGACGCAGTGGTGATCGTGGCTGCGATCAGCAACCCGGCATATCCATAGCCTTTCATCGTCAAGTCCCTCTCACTGGCAGTTGTACAAAATCCCGGCGGTCCGTAGCCGGGCGACCATTACACGGCGGCCCTGTTGCCGCCGCGTAACGGCTTGCAGATGTTTTGGTGAACAAAGGATGGCGATTCCGTGAAGGGCGCCCGCCGGGGATTGCCGCCGCCAGTCAGGAGGATTCCTGTTCCCCGGTCTGTTCTTCCGCGACGGCTTCCTTGTGCGCCCGCCGGGCTTCCTGTTCCGCCTGCAGGCGCTGTTCCTCTTCCGTGGAACGGGTCTTCACCAGTTTTTCCCGCAACTGCTGTAACTGGTTTTCCCGCAGCAGTTGCAGCTGCTCGTTGCACTGCTGCTTGGTCAGCGCTTCGTGCTGCGCGCGCGCCTCCAATTCTTTTTCCCGGGCGGGATCGGCGGGATCCGGGACACCGATCACTTCCAGGTATTCCATCGGTCCCGGTTGCTGTGCCTGCTCGCCGATGGTATCGGCCACAGCCGCCGTCGAGCCGGCACAGGCCAGTAGCAGCAGGCCGGAAAAAACAGTACTTCGCATGGTCACTTCCCTCGGTGAACACTCTGTCCGCAAAGGCGGAATCACAGCAGCCCGGGCTCCGGAAACGGTGAATATTTACGGCCGGCCCGGACTGCTGACGCCGGTCAACGACCGCGGAAAAGCCGGGTGGCTGACTGTCCGCTGCCGTACCTCTAAAGCCTAGAAGCTGATCCGGGCTTCGCGCCGGCCCTGCGGTGACTGCCCCGGATCGGGCGTTGGAGCGAGCAAAAAAAATGGGACGCGGTTATGCTGTCGCCCACTTGCGCGCAAGCGAATACGAATGGCCAATTTCCCGGATATCTATGAGTAACAAACAAGCGACTGCCGCCCCGCTGATCCTGGTGGACGGTTCCTCCTACCTGTATCGCGCCTTCCACGCGCTGCCGCCGCTGACCACCAGCAAGGGCAAGCCCACCGGCGCCGTACGCGGTGTCATCAGCATGCTGCGCCGCCATCTGAAGGAGCACCCGGGCAGCACCGTGGCAGTAGTTTTCGACGCCAAAGGCAAGACCTTCCGCGATGAACTTTTCGCCGACTACAAGTCCCACCGCCCGCCGATGCCGGACGACCTGCGCGAGCAGATCCAGCCGATCCACGATGTGATCGACGCCATGGGGCTGCCGCGCCTGGTGATCGACGGCGTCGAGGCGGACGATGTCATCGGCACCCTGGCGTTGCAGGCTGCGGAGCAGGGACGGGAGGTGATCATCTCCACCGGCGACAAGGACATGGCGCAGCTGGTGCGGCCGGGCATCACCCTGGTCAACACCATGTCGAACACCGAAATGGACAGCGAGGGAGTGAAGGAGAAATTCGGTGTCGGCCCGGAGCTGATCATCGACTTCCTCGCGCTGATGGGCGACAAGGCCGACAACATTCCCGGTGTACCCGGTGTCGGCGAGAAGACGGCACTGGCGCTATTGCAGAACCTGGGCAGTCTGCAAGACATCTACGCAGACCTGGACGCCATTGCGCCGCTGGGTTTCCGCGGCAGCAAGACGCTGGCCAAAAAGATGGCAGAGCACCGCGAGGCGGCGGATATGTCCTATCTGCTCGCCACCATCAAGACCGACGTCGAGATGCCGTACAAGCCGGCGGACCTGCACAACGCCGAGCCCCACAAAGACAAACTGATCGAACTGTTCGGCGAACTCGAGTTTCGCAGCTGGATGGAAGAGTTGTCCGGCGACGAGGCGCAAGAGGCCATGGCTGAAGCGGTGGAGCGCGATTACCAGATCGTCACCGATATGGCCGAGTTCGACGCCTGGCTGGAAAAGCTCAAGGCCGCCGACATCTTTGCCTTCGACACCGAGACCACCAGCCTCAATTACATGCAGGCCAAACTGGTGGGCGTGTCCTTCGCGGTGGAGCCCCATCAGGCTGCCTACGTGCCGTTGGCCCACGACTATATGGGCGCGCCGCAACAGCTGCCGTTCGATGAGGTGCTGGCCAAGCTGAAGCCGCTGCTGGAAGACCCGGCGCAGAAGAAGGTCGGCCAGAACCTGAAATACGACAGCCATATCCTCGCCAATTACGACATCGCGCTGCGCGGCATCGAGCGCGACACCATGCTCGAGTCCTACGTGCTCGACAGCACCGCCAGCCGCCACGATATGGACAGCCTGGCGCTCAAGTATCTGGGCGAGCACACGGTGCACTTTGAGGATATCGCCGGCAAGGGCGCCAAGCAGCTGACCTTCAACCAGATAGAACTGGACAAGGCGGGTCCCTACGCGGCCGAGGACGCCGACATCACCCTGCGCCTGCACCGGGAACTGTCCGGCCGCCTGGCCAAGGAGCCGTCGCTGGAAAAGGTACTCGACGAAATCGAGATGCCGCTGCTACCGGTATTGGCCCATATCGAGCGCAATGGCACCTACCTCGACGCGCAGATGTTGGCCAAGCAGAGCAGCGAGCTGGAACAGAAAATGCGCGAAGTGGAGCAGAAGGCCTTCGAGGAGGCCGGTGAGGAGTTCAACCTGGGTTCCACCAAGCAGCTGGGTGCCATCCTGTTCGAAAAACTGCAGATCCCGGTGATCAAGAAGACCCCGAAAGGTGCGCCGTCCACCGCCGAGGCGGTTTTGCAGGAGCTGGCCCTCTCTCACGAGCTGCCGGCACTGATCATGCAGTACCGCGGTCTGGCCAAGCTGAAGAACACCTACACCGACAAGTTGCCGCAGATGATCGACCCGGCCAGCGGGCGCGTGCACACCTCTTATCACCAGGCGGTGGCCGCCACCGGGCGCCTGTCGTCCAGCGACCCCAACCTGCAGAACATCCCGATCCGCAGCGAAGAGGGCCGCCGCATCCGCCAGGCTTTTGTCGCGCCCGAAGGCAGTGTGATCATCGCCGCCGACTACTCGCAGATCGAACTGCGCATCATGGCGCACCTGTCGGGCGACAAGGGCCTGGTCGAGGCCTTTGCCAACGGCGAGGATATCCACAGGGCCACCGCCGCCGAGGTGTTCGAGGTGAAGCCGGAAGATGTGACCGACGAGCAGCGTCGCCGTGCCAAGGCGATCAACTTCGGCCTGATCTACGGCATGTCCGCCTTCGGCCTCGCCAAGCAGCTGGGGATTCCACGCGCCGACGCCCAGAACTATGTGGATCTCTATTTCGAGCGCTATCCGGGTGTGCGCGCCTATATGGACAACACCCGCAAGCATGCGGCGGAAAAGGGCTATGTCGAAACCCTGTTCGGGCGCCGCCTGTACCTGCCGGAGATCAATTCGCGCAACGGCATGCAGCGTCAGGCCGCCGAACGCACCGCGATCAACGCGCCCATGCAGGGCACCGCGGCGGATATCATCAAGCGCGCGATGATCAAGGTGGACGCCTGGCTGGCGGCGCAGGGCCTCGCCACCAAGCTGATCATGCAGGTGCACGATGAACTGGTGCTGGAGGTGCCGGAGCGGGAGGTGGAGCAGGTAGTTGCCGGTATCACCGAGCTGATGCAGGGGGCCGCCGAGCTGCACGTGCCACTGATCGTCGACGTGGGTCGCGGGCACAACTGGGACGAGGCCCACTAGAAGCACCGTACATCTATTGCGCGGGCGCCTGGCGGCGTCCGGCGGTGCTGGAGCGCCAGCCCGGTCAAATCCTCACGTACTTAGCGTACGCTCCGGCGGCCGGCGATCCGGTTGCTGCGCTCCGGCGGCCACCCCCAGCCACCCGCTCGCTACGACGTGCGGCACTTCTAGCGTCATTGGCTATGCATGGGCAGTTATTGGACGCCGGATACTCTGGAATTCGATCGCCGCCAGCGGCGCCTTTGCAGCAAAACAAAGTTCAACAATCAAGGAGGTGAATATGACCAAGGGATTCTGGATACGGCGCTTTGCGCTGGTATACCTGGCGGCCGCGGCACTGATTGCCGGCGGCCAGATGGCCCGCGGCCGCTCGGCGGAGGAGGCGCTTACTCACGCCTCGCTGTGGGCACTGATCAGCGCCGCAATCTACATCGCGGCGTTTGCCTATCGCGCCCGCCGGGGCTGTGCGACCTGTCCCAAAGAGCCGTGAATCGAGATCTCACGGCCTTTGTCGATGAGTCCGGCGACAATCTCGTCGGGTTGATCAAAATTTTTACACTTTTTAACGATTGCGGGGGAACCGCGCTGCTAAACGCTGCTCTAACAAAGCAAGATCGTTGGAATGCGTCATCATCCCCCAAGGAAGTCAGATGTTTGCCCCGGACTCCCCCAAGTCCGGGGCATTTTTTTGCCCGTCGCTCAGGGCCGGTAGCGTGCCGCCGCGTCGAGGTATGTCCGGGTTTTGGCCCGCCACTTGTCGGGTTCCGCCACGTCGCCATCCTGCAGGTGCGCCGCCGCCAGCTGTGCGCGCAGAAACGCGCGATAGCACTTGTAGAAGTGCACCAGAGGCTCGGCAGGTAAGGCGCCGCAACTGACCAGCACCGTCGCCGCCAGGTCCTCCCTTCCCAGCAGTTCGCACTCGAGCGCCAGATAGCAGAGCTCGTCGAGCGGGTCCACGCAGCGCAGATTGCGGTTGAACTCCAGGCAGTCGATCACCTGTGGCGGGCTGGTCAGAAAACAGTGCTCGGGGCGCAGGTCGCCGTGGCCCTCGACAATGGGACCCGCCGCCGCGCGGCCGCCGAGCAGTTCGCCGCGTTCACGGGTGAAGTCCATCAGCGAGCGACCGATCGAGGTGATTTCGCCGGGATCCTGGCCCAGCTCCGGTTGCTGCAGGGCCTCGCACAGCACCTGTGTCTGTTCGCGCATTTTCTCGAGGTATAGCGGCGCGGTGATCGGCACCGGCGCGGCGTCGCGGTAGAAGCGCCGCAGGCGCTGCAGCAGCGGCGCGAGGTCGGCGCTGTCGATCCGCTCTATCTGCGCCGGCAGGCTGGCTGCCTCCGGCAGGCGCCGCATTTTCACCAGCCATTCCACCGGCGTGCCGGTTTCCCCGAGCGACAGTCCGCCGGCGGTCAGCCGCAGCGGCACCACGCCCAGGTAGACGTCGTCGGTCAGGCGCCGGTTGAGGCGCAGCTCCTCGCGGCAGACGCCGTAGCGCTTGTCCAGGCTGCTGAAGTCCAGATAGCTGGAGCGCACCGGCTTTTTCATTTTGTAGGCGAAGTGATCCGTCAGGAATACCCGCGCCATATGGGTTTCCACCAGGCGCACCGCGGCCGTGCCCTCCGGATAGCTGTTCGCGGTGAGCAGGAAGCGGGTTTTGTCATCCAGGTCTGGCAGCGGTTTGTGTGTCATGGGCACCAGGCAAAGCGGGTCTGTTTGCTAGTCTAGTTTTATTGCCTACCTAACCAGGGCCGGATTGCTATGGAGCCCTTCCAAAACCGTGTCGAGGCCGGCCGCCGTCTGGCCGCTTCCCTCAGTGACTACCGCAATCGCGCCGATGTCATCGTGCTGGCATTGCCCCGCGGCGGCGTGCCAGTGGGCCTCGAAGTGGCGCGGGCGCTGAATGCGCCGCTGGACCTGCTGCTGGTGCGCAAACTGGGCGTCCCCGGCCACGAGGAGCTGGCGATGGGCGCCATCACCGGACGAGCAAGGGTGCTGAACGAGGACGTGATCCGCAGCTGCGGCATTAGCGAGGACGACCTGGAGCGCGAGACGCAGGCGGAGCGCGCCGAACTGGAACGCCGCGCGGCGCGCTACCGCGGCGAAAAGCCCTGGCCGCAGCTGGCCGACCGCCGCGTGATCCTGGTCGACGATGGTATCGCCACCGGAGCCACCATGGCGGCGGCGGCGCAGGCGGTGCGCGCGGAGCGCCCGGCGGAACTGGTGATCGCCGTGCCGGTGGCGCCGCCGTCGGCACTGGCGCGCTTTGCCCAACTGGCCGACCGCATCGAGTGCCCGATGCGCCCGGCGTCCTTCTGGGCTATCGGTGCCTGGTACCGGGATTTCTCCCAGCTATCGGACGAACAGGTGCTGGCGCTGATGCGCGAGGCCGATGACCTAACCGGGCGGAGCGAAGGCGATGGGTGATGTGGGCGGCGCGGCGCCGCAGGAGGTTTTCGTAGACACCGCCGGCGAGTCGCTGGCGGGATTTCTGTCGCTGCCGGCGAATACCCGCGCGCTGGTGCTGTTCGCCCATGGCAGCGGCAGCAGCCGCTTCAGCCCGCGCAATAACCAGGTGGCCGGGCGGCTCAACGACGCTGGTATCGGCACGCTGCTGTTCGATCTGCTGACAGCGGAAGAGCACCGCGTCGACGAGTTCACGCGGGAATACCGCTTTGATATCGAATTGCTCGCCGGTCGATTGGCGTCGGCGGTGGACTGGGTTGCAGCACAGCCGGCCACTGCGTCGCTGAATATCGGCCTGTTCGGCTCCAGTACCGGCGCCGCGGCCGCACTGATTGCCGCTGCGCGACGACCGCAGCTCGTGCGGGCGGTGGTATCCCGCGGCGGGCGCCCGGATCTGGCCGGCGACGACCTGCCCGCAGTCCGCGCTCCGACACTGCTGGTCGTCGGCGGCGAGGATCACCAGGTGATCGAACTGAACCGCGCCGCGGCGGCGCGTATGCAATGCGATCCGCAACTGCAGATCATTCCCGGCGCCACCCACCTGTTCGAGGAACCCGGCACCCTCGACCGGGTGGTGGACCTGGCCATCGACTGGTTCCAGCAGCACCTGGATCGCAGCTAGTAGCGTGGTGAGAGGTGGGCCATGAGTAGACTGAAGCTGTTCAGCCTCGATGCCGGCGCCGCCTTCGCCGGCCGCGTCGCCGCCGCCCTAGGCGAGCCGCTGGCCGCTCATGAAGAGCGCAATTTTATCGACGGCGAGCACAAACTGCGCCCACTGGACGACGTCGAGGGCGCCGACGTCTACTTTGTGCAGTCGCTGTATGGCGATGACTACGCCAGTGTCGACGAGCGCCTGGTGCGCACCCTGTTTTTCCTCGCCGCCCTCAAGGACGCCGGCGCGGAGCGGGTCAGCGCGGTGATTCCCTATCTCTGCTATGCGCGCAAGGACCGCCGCACCAAGCTCCACGACCCCCTGTCGAGCCGCTACCTGGCGTCGCTGCTCGAGGCGGTGGGCACCGATTGCGTGGTGACACTGGACGTGCACAACCTCGCGGCGTTCGAGAACGCCTTCCGCTGCCGCACCCTGCACCTGCCGGCTCAGCCACTGTTTGTCGACTTCGCCGCCGCCCAACTGAAAGGCGATAAAAACCCGCTAGTGGTGGCGTCGCCGGATGTGGGCGGCGTCAAGCGTGCCGAGGCATTCCGTCAGGCCCTGGGCACCAGGCTAAAGCGCGAAGTGGGCCGCGCCTTCGTGGAGAAATACCGCAGCGGCGGTGCACTGACCGGCGGCGCGCTGGTGGGGGATGTGCGCGATGCCAGCGTGGTGATTGTTGACGACCTGATCGCCGGCGGCGGCACCATCTGCCGCGCGGCGCAGGCGCTGCAGGCCGGCGGTGCGGCGCGAATCCTCGCTCTGGCCAGCCATGGACAGTTCTGCGGCGACGCGCTGGCCAATCTGCGCGAACAGCCCCTCGAGGCCCTGGCGGTGACCAATTCGCTGCCACAGGAGGAGGAGGGGGCACTGCAGGTAGTCGACTGCGCGCCGCTGCTGGCCGAGGCGATCCGCCGCCTTCACGACGGTGGGCCGGCCACCCAGCTGAGTCTCTGATGGACTATTTCGAAGCGGAGATTTCCCGCTTTATCTGGGACACCAAGTACCGCTATCGAGACGGCGATCAGGTGCGCGACGGCTCGCTGGAAGACAGCTGGCGGCGCGTGGCGCGGACGCTCGCGTGGGAAGAGTCGCAGGGGCGCGGACGCTGGGCGTTGCGCTTCTTCCGCAACCTGGAGGATTTCCGCTTTCTGCCCGGCGGGCGCATCCTCGCCGGTGCCGGCACGACCCACCGGGTCACCCTGTTCAACTGTTTTGTCATGGGTGCGATCGAGGATTCCATGCCGGCCATTTTCGAGCGGCTGAAGGAATGCGCACTGACGATGCAGCAGGGCGGCGGTATCGGATGCGATTTTTCCACCCTGCGCCCGGCGGGCAGCCTGGCGCGCCAGACTGGCACAGTGGCATCGGGACCCGTATCGTTCATGCGCATCTGGGATGCAACCTGCGCCACGCTGTTGTCCACCGGCAGCCGCCGCGGCGCGATGATGGCGACCCTGCGCTGCGATCACCCGGATATTGAGCAATTTGTCGACGCCAAGCGGGATCCGCGCGACCTGCGCCACTTCAATCTGTCGGTGTTGGTCAGCGATGCTTTTATGGCGGCGGTGGATGCCGATCGCGACTGGCCCCTGCTGTTTCCGGAGGCGGCGCTGGATGGGGAAGGGCACGAACTGATACCGCGCCATTGGAGCGGCGCCGACACCCCGGTGCCGTGTCGGGTGCTGAAGCGGCTCCGCGCCCGCGACCTGTGGCAGAAGATCATGCGCGCCACCTACGACTGCGCCGAGCCCGGCGTACTGTTCGTCGATCGCATCAACGAGCACAACAACCTGCACTATCGCGAGCAGATCAGCGCCACCAACCCCTGCGGTGAAATTCCCCTGCCGGCTTACGGCGCCTGCAACCTGGGATCGGTGAACCTGACGCGCTTCGTGCGGGCGCCGTTCAGTGACCGCGCGGAGCTGGATTGGGCGGGTATTGCGGAGTGCGTCGAGGTGGGGGTGCGCATGCTCGACAATGTGATCGACCTGTCCCGCTATCCACTACCGGCGCAAAAAAAACAGGCGCGGGGCAGTCGCCGTATCGGTATCGGCATCACCGGCCTCGCCGATGCGTTGATCGGGCTGGGTCTGCACTACGACAGCGACGCCGGCCGGGCGATGGCGGCAGAGATCATGCAGTCGGTGCGCGACAGCGCCTACCGCGCGTCCATCGACCTGGCTGCAGAGCGGGGCTCTTTTCCCTTTTTCCAGCGTGAACCCTACCTGCGCGGCGCCGATGCGCGCGCACTGCCGGAAGCGCTGCGCACGGGCATCGCCGAGCGGGGCATCCGCAACAGCCACCTGATTGCGATAGCGCCGGCGGGTACCATCAGCCTGCTGGCGAACGGAATTTCCAGCGGCGTCGAGCCGGTATTCGACTTCCAGCACCGGCGGCGGGTCCTGAGCGGATTTGGCGACTATCGCGAGTTCGATATTGTCGATCCCGCGCTGCGCCTGTGGCGTGAGCGCGGTGGCGACAGCGAGCAACTGCCGGCCGAATTCGTCTCGGCGCGACAGCTGTCGCCGCGCGCCCACCTGCTGATGGCGGCGGCACTGCAGCCCTATGTCGACAACGCCATTTCCAAGACGGTGAACGTCCCCGAGGACTACCCGTTCGCGGATTTTTCCTCTCTCTACCGGGAGGCCTTTGCGCTGGGGCTGAAAGGCTGTACGACTTTCCGCCCCAATCCGGTGACTGAATCCGTGCTCACCGGCAGCAGGGAATTGCCCGCCAGCCATTGCTGCGATATCGAGCGGGAAGGGGAGTAGCTGCGCACTTTTTCTGTTTGGCGCAACGTTTACGCTTCTTTACATGATGTGGTGGAACCGCGAGTGCTGTGCTGCCTCTAAACATGCAGAACCTAGTTGCTCCTCACCACAACCCCGTAAGTGAGCTTCCCTCGCCCCGAGACCTCCCCAAGTCGGGGCTTTTTTTTGCCGGTGGGTTTTTGCCCGCCACCGATAGCCACCCACTATCGACAAGACCGGATTCCGCTGCCGGTTGGCGCGCGCAAAGTGGCACCGTCTGGTGCGGCCGCGCGGCAGCCGGGCGGGGGAAATTCACTGGGGAAAAGACTGGCGCGAGCCTAATCTTCAGTATCGGTTGGAATCTGAAAGGAATGGGTGAGAACCCACAGGCGTGTCCGTCCCCCTGGACGCGTCTGCATAAGTGCCCACCCCCAAGGGCACTGACCCCTGGCCGGCAGTCCCCATCTGCCGGCTTTTTTTTACCGCGATTTTCTCCATCCCGGCGGCAAAGATTGGCGCGGGAGTTGTCTGTCTTTGTTGTAAACAATAATGATTATCATTACGATGTTTCGCGGTTCGGTGAGGGGGCGCGTTGCCCGTCCGCCGTTGGAGTCACAGCCCAGACAGGAGTTTCCCGTGAATCTACGTTTTCTCTGCGCCAACCACCGCCAGTGGCTGACTGCTGACAGCCGGCGCGCCGAACAGGCGTGGCTCGACTGGACGGAGCAGGGCAGTGCCCTCTGCGAGGTGCACAGCTACGCCGAGGCGATTCCCTTCCTCGGCTGTGCGTTTGAACTGGCGGATTATCTACTGGGTGCCCAGTGGCCCGGTTACCCGGTTGCGGCAATGCGGTTCGGCGACAGCGCGCGCCAGTTGATGGAGGCGTATCGGCAGCGCGGCGACGCCAGCCTGTGCAATTACATCCTGGTGGGCGCCAGTTCGCGGCTGGCCCGCGAACTGCACGACCGCCGCCACTACCAGCTGACCGCCGACTGCATCCGCACGCTCTACCTGGCCGGACCGGAAACGTCGCTGGCGCCCGCCCGGGCCGCCGGTGGCCGGCGACTGCACTGAACCGCGCACCCGCGTCGCCATGTCGACTTCCTATCTGGAAATCAGGATTCGCGAGGAAACGCTGCTGTCTCTGCTCGCGCAGCGACGCCTGGTGGCAGAGGATCTGCGCGGGATGACGCCGCGGGCGCGGCGCCAGCTGCGGCGGGTGTTGTTGCGCTCGCTACTGTGCGCTGCGCGGGGGGATGAGCCCCGCTAGCGACTATCAGGCTACTGAAAAAGGCTTTTCAACAGCCCGCTATTCCAGCGCCAGCCACTCGTTCAGTTTCATCTCCAGCTTGTCGAGTCCGCGTTTCTTGGTCGACGAGAAAATCTGCACGCTGACTCCCGTGTCGAGACTCTGTTCCTTGAGCGCCTTTTCCACGGCGAAACGGACGTTGTTGGCCGGGCCGTTTTTCATTTTGTCCGCCTTGGTCAGCAGTATGTGCGCGGGCAGCCCGGCACCGACGGCCCAGGTCAGCATGTGCAGGTCGAACTCCTTCAGCGGCTGGCGGATATCCATCAGCAGGATCAGTCCGCGCAGGCACTCGCGATTTTCCAGGTAAAAAGCCAGGTGGCGCTGCCACTCGTCCTTCATGGAACGGGCCACCTTGGCGTAACCGTAGCCGGGCAGGTCTACCAGGCGCTGCTGGTCGCTGATGCGGAAAAAATTGATCAGCTGGGTGCGCCCCGGTGTCTTGGAGGTTCGCGCCAGCTTGGTGTTATCGGTCAGCGCATTGATCGCGCTGGATTTGCCGGCATTGGAGCGGCCGGCAAAGGCGACTTCGGCACCGCTGTCCTCCGGGCACTCCGCCAGCGTCGGGGCGCTGGTCAGAAATTGAACATCGCGGAATTTAATACGGTCGGGCTTTGTTTCAGACATGGTGGTTTAACCAGATTCGGTACACTCGATTGGCGCGCAAGTATATAATGCCGCGGTTTAGGCGTCGCAGTAGTCGCGACCTGTATCGTACATTGGCACACCGCGGCAGCGGTGCAATGGCGATTCGGCGGCCAATTTCCCGGCCGGGGTGCCTGACCTGCTGGTATAGTACGGCTGCGCACGCGATGCCTTGGGGGGCTTTCCGAATCGGGCCGTTGGGGTTCAATGGCGCGGATCGGGAGCGGCGCAGTGGTCTGCGGACCGAAATGCCACAATTCAGCGCGTAATGGGACGACGTATGAACAGCATTGTAAAGAACACCGCACTGGCCCTGGGCCTGACTGTCGGTCTGGGGATGGGGATGGCACCTCTGGCAATGGCCGAGGGCGATGCCGCTGCGGGACAAACCAAGGCCGCCCAGTGTGGCGCCTGCCACGGTGCCGACGGCAACAGCCCCGCACCGACTTTCCCGAAGCTGGCGGGCCAGGGCGAGAAATATCTGCTCAAGCAGATTATGGACATCAAGAGTGGCGCCCGCGAAGTGCCGCAGATGGTGGGCCAGCTGGATAACTTCAACGAGCAGGATATGGCCGATATCGCCGCATATTTCTCTTCGCAGAATATGCAGCTGTCCGGCTCCAAGCCGATGAAGGTCAAACTGAACAGCGGCGACACCGTCGACGGGCTGAAGCTTGGCCGCAATATTTTCCGTGCCGGCAACCCCGAGACCGGTGTTCCGGCATGCATGGGCTGCCACTCGCCCACGGGCAAGGGCAACGCGCCGGCGGGCTTCCCGCGCCTGTCCGGGCAGTACGCCGAATATGTGGAGACTCAGCTGAAAGCATTCCGCAGCGGCGCCCGCGCCAACGATGGCGAAACCCGCGTCATGCGCACGGTGGCCAAGCAGCTGTCCGATGCCGAGATCAGCGCGGTGGCCGACTATGTCGCCGGTCTGATGCCAGCGCCGACGTCGGAGTGATCGCACTGCCGACACTGAAAGGCCGGTCCCAGACCGGCCTTTTTTGTGCCTGCCGCTGCCGTGCGGATGCCGGCCGCCAATCCCTCGGTCCCACCTGTGCGCGACTCCGTCGGCCGCCTTGTTGCTTCCGCGGCGGGGAACTTCAATAATCTGCACTGTCTATAGGGGACCCACCACAAGAATCCCGGGTTCTCTCGATATGTGAGAGCCCCTCCGGGCTGCCAAGAATAATGTTGGAGAAGACTATGAGAGCTGTCGTCGCCCCGTTCACCCTGCTGTTCGCTTTGCTGCTCAGCCTAACCGCCTGTGCCAAGGATAGTGGCCAGTTCAAGCCCGGCATGGACTACCAGGTGTTGCCGCAGGCAGTGCCGCAGCAGGACGACAGCAAGATCGAGGTCACCGAGCTCTTCTGGTACGGCTGCCCGCACTGCTACCACTTTGAGCCGGCACTGGAAAAATGGGTCGCCAGCCTGCCCAAGGATGTCTCCATGCAAAAAGTGCCTGCCATCTGGCAGCCGGTGATGGATGTGCACGCGCGCATGTATTACGTGGCCGAGCAAATGGGCGTGCTGGACAAGATGCACGAGCCGATCTTCACCGCCATTGCCAAAGAGCGCAAAATGTTTGCAGTGCGCGAAGGCCGCGACTGGAAGCCCGACCTGAAAGCCATCGAAGAACTGTTCAACGCCAACGGTGCTGACGGCGCCCGGGCCGCCAAGCTGATGAATTCCTTCTCGGTCGGCAGCCAGGTCAAGCAGGGTATGGCCAAGCAGCGCGCTTACCACCTGGCCGGTACCCCGGAAATTGTCGTTGCCGGCAAGTACCGCATTAGCACCGCACTGCCGGGCCTGAAAGGCAAGGCGGACGGCCAGGAGCTGATGCTGCAGATCGCCGACTACCTGATCGCCAAAGAGCGCGCCGAGCGGGGCTGATCCTCTCCGCCGGAATCAAAACCCCGCCCACGAGCGGGGTTTTTTGTACCCGGCGCCGCCGCGCCGGGCACTCCGGCGACTGCTAATCTTTTGCCGAATACGGAAACAGAATTCCCGATGCAACGCTATTGGTTAACTACGGCTGCCCTGTGCGCACAGCTGTTGCTCGCGCTGTTGATGCTGCCCGCCACCGCTGCGGCCCAGGATCAGGAACCGCTCGCGGCGCAGGCAAGCAATCTTTTGTCTTATATCGCTGCAGATTATGACGATTCAGTGCAGGACGGCGAAATTTCGGATACGCCCCTGTATCGGCAGCAGCGCCGTAATCTCGACCGCGCGCTGGAACTGGTGCGCCAGCTGCCGGAACGCCCCGGTCGCGCCGCGCTGGAGAAGAGCATTCAGGAACTGGATCAGGCGATCGCGGAAAAACGCGATGGCGAACAGGTCCGCCGCCGCGCGAATGCTGCCGCTGACCGTCTCGCGGCACTGTATCAGCTGCAGCGCTCGCCGGCGGAGATGCTGCCGGCGGCGACTGACGCAGTGCCGCTGTTCCAGCAGCGCTGCGCCGCCTGCCACGGTGCACAGGGTGGGGGTACCCGCGGTCCGCGGCTGACCGACCCCGCGCGCATGGCCAGTTTCAGTCTCTACGACCTGTACAACATCCTCGACCCGAACGCCGACACGGTACACTCCCGCCGCCTCGATGGAGACCTCAGCAGTCGCCAGCGCTGGGCACTCGCGGTTACCACAGCGGCTCTGTCGGTAGCCGGCAAGCCGCAGCCCCCCGTGGATATGGCGCAGCGCTATCCGGCCCTTGTCGGACTGCCGGGCATGGCCACCGCGCGGCCGGTGGAATTGCCCGCCGATGCCGCCGACGCGCTGATGTGGTGGCGAGCCCATCCGCAGCAGGTGCGTGCACTGCAACACCCGCTGGCGCGGGCGGACGGGCTGCTGCAGCTGGCGGAATCCGCCTACCGCGCCGGCGACAGCGCCACCGCCTATCACCAGTTGACGCTGGCTCTGCGCGACGGTTATCTGCCCGGCCGCGCCGCCCTGGCGGCCCGCGATCAGCCACTGGAAACCCAAATCAGCAAGCGCTGGCGGGACCTGCGCAGCGCGATTCTCGGCGATGCCCCCAACGCCGAGGTCATCGCCGCCTTCCAGCAGTTGCGCGCGGCACTGACTCAGGCGCGCAATCGGCTGGAGCCGGCGGGGGGCGCCCGCG